>NZ_JYKA01000016.1 GCF_001676875.1 Chromobacterium subtsugae
CCTGTTAAAGAGCGGTGCCGATCGCTGCGTCGTCATCACCGGAACTGTTTTGTTTCCGCTGTTTCGTTCGCTGCGTCAGCTGAGGAGGCGAACTATACGCCCGGGACCCACACCCGTCAACACCTTTCGCCACAAAAAATGCAAAAAGATGGCGGAAGAACACGCAAACCATTGATAAACCATCAATATGACACAAAAAGAATTTCAGCTCTTCATGAAAAACGCCGCGATCCGCGGCGTTTTCGCTGCACTCCGTGCCCTGCTACGCGGCCTCAAGGCTGCGCGGGAGCGGCCGGCGGCTTCAGATAGGGCAGAAAAGCGTCCACCACTTCCGGCGCGTCCGGTTTCGTGCGGGTGGAGATGCTCACCACCTTGCTCGCGCCCGGCAGGATCAGGTACTTGTGGAAGTTCCACACCGGCGCGTCGTCGGTGGCGGCGATCAACGCCTTGAAGAAAGGCTGCGCGTCGCCGCCGCGCACGTGGCCCTTGCCGGCCATCGGAAAGGTCACGCCGTAATTGGCCTGGCAGAACGCGCCGATCTCGCTGGGCTGATCCAGTTCTTGGAAGAAATCGTTGCTGGGAAAACCGATCACCACCAGGCCGCGCGGACCGTATTGCTTATATAGAGACTCCAGCTGGGTGAACTGCGGCGTGAAGCCGCAATGGCTGGCGGTGTTGACCACCAGCACCGGCTGCTCCGCGTACTGGCACAGATTGATCTCGCCGCCCATCAAGCCCGGCACCTTGTAATTGAGCAATGGCGGGCACGCGGCCAAGGCGGCCTGCCCCCATAGCAACAGCAGATATCCCCAACGTTTCATGACGACCTCCCCGCCGGATGCGCCACCCGGCTTTGCTCCAGATATAAGAATAGGGCAATGCGCCCGCGCACTGCCCCATCCTCTCACATCGCGGCGGCACGCGCCGCCGGCCTGTCATTCCGGCTGGCTGGCGATTTCCGCGCGCACCTTGTCCATGTCCAAGTCCCGCAGGCTCTGCAGCAACTGCTCGAACTGCGCGCCCATCATCGCGCCGGCCTGGTTGAAGACCATGATGCCATCCTTGATGGCGATCAGCGTCGGAATGGAGCGGATATTGAAGTGGGCGGCCAGGTCGCGCTCGTCTTCGGTATTGATCTTGCCGAACACGATGTCGGCGTGCTTTTCCGCCGCCGCCTCGAACACCGGGCCGAACATCTTGCACGGGCCGCACCACGGCGCCCAGAAGTCCAGGATGACCAACCCTTCTTCCCTCATATTGGCGTTGAAATTGTCGGCGGTGAGGTTGATATAAGACATGGCGGCTCTCTTTCGTAATCGGGTGGCCCGCCAGCGGCGGGCTGTCTGCCATCAAGATATGAGCGGCCCCGGGCCATTGCAAGCGATCGCGCCGGTTGTATTTTTCAATCCGGCCGATAGCCCGCTCAGCCGACGAAGGGCAAAGCCAGGTACAGCTTGATCACGATGGCGTTGACGATGTCGATGAAGAAAGCGCCCACCATCGGCACCACCAGAAAGGCCAGATGCGAGGGGCCGAAGCGCTCGGTCACCGCCTGCATATTGGCGATGGCGGTGGGCGTCGCGCCCAGGCCGAAGCCGCAATGGCCGGCCGCCAGCACCGCGGCATCGTAGTTGCGCCCCATCACGCGGAAGGTGACGAACACGGCGTACAAAGCCATCGCCAGCGTCTGCAGCAGCAACAGGGCGAAGATAGGCAAGGCCAGCGCCGCGAGGTCCCACAGCCGCAGCGACATCAGCGCCAGCGCCAGGAACAGCGACAGGCTGACGTTGCCCACCACCGATACCTCGCGCTCGAAAACCTTGTACCAACCCAGCGCCGCCAAGCCATTGCTGATCAGCACGCCGACGAACAGCACGCAGACGAAAGTCGGCAGCTCGAAAGCCGTGCCTTTCAGCAGGCCGCCGAGAAAAGTGCCGCCCAGCAGGCAGACCGCGATCAATGCCAGCGTTTCGATGAAGGAATGCGGCGTGATCAGCCGCTGCGCGTCCGGCTGCTCGAAGCCTTGCGGCGGCTGATCGGCGTTGTGCTCGGCGCCCGGCGTATTCACCCGCTTGACCAGAAAGCGCGCCACCGGCCCGCCGATCAGGCCGCCCAGCACCAGGCCGAAGGTGGCGCAAGCCATCGCCAGTTCGGCGGCGGAGGCCAAGCCGTACTTGTCGGCGAAGGTGCCGCTCCAGGCGGCGCCAGTGCCATGGCCGCCGGACAAGGTGATCGATCCGGCCAGCAAGCCCATCAGCGGGTCCAGCCCCAGCGCGCTGGCCACCGCCACGCCCAAGGTGTTCTGCACCAACAGCAGGCCCACCACCACGCCGAGGAAGATGCCTACCGACTTGCCGCCCTGCTTCAGGCTGGCCAGGTTGGCGGTCAGGCCGATGGCGGCGAAGAAGGCCAGCATCAGCGGCGTTTGCAGCGAGGCGTCGAAGCGCACCTCCACACCGGAAAACTGCCGCGAGGCCAGCAAGGCGGCCGCGACCAGCAGGCCGCCGGCCACCGGCTCGGGGATATTGTAGGTGCGCAGCGCGCCGCTATGGGCGACCAGTTTGCGCCCCAGCAGCAGGACCAGCGAGGCGGCCACCAGCGTGCCGTAGAAGTCGAGTTGGATCATCGGTTCTCCCTTTATCGTTTTCGAGCGAAAACGCGTCCGCGGCGCGGCGCAGACAAACCGATGAATCAGGAAGGCATGGAGGCGCTCCACATCCCGCCGCTGGCGCGGCGAGGCGGCGCGAAGGCCGCCGGCTGGCTGGTCGGCGACTCCATGCGGAAACGCGCTTTCTTATAGGAGAGCGGAAGCGGAGAAAAAGTTCGCGTAAAAACTTTTTACAATCAGCGGCATGCGTTCGTCAGCCGCGGCTGATCTGCCAGCACTGGTGGATCTTGCGGTTGCGGAAGTCTTCCGGCACCGACTGCTCGCTGATATCGCGGATCTGATAATCGCCGCGCAGACGCTCGTCCAGCGCGAAGCTGCGCAGGTTGTTGGAGAAGTACAGCTTGCCGCCCGGCGCCAGCAGCGCCATCGCGTAGTCGATCAGCCAGACGTGGTCGCGCTGCACGTCCAGGATGTCGCGCATCTTCTTGGAGTTGGAAAAGGTGGGCGGGTCCATCACGATCAGATCGAACTGCTTGCCGGCGTCCACCGCCTCTTCCAGATACTGGAACACATCGGCGCGCACCAGCTTGTGCCGGGACGAGTCCAGGCCGTTCAGCTCGAAATTGCGGCGCGACCAGTCCTGGTAGGTATTGGACATGTCCACCGTCTCGGACGACGCCGCGCCGCCGGCGCCGGCGTAGACGGTGAAGCTGCCGGTATAAGCGAACAGATTGAGGAAGCGCTTGCCTGCCGCCTCTTCGCGCACCCGTTTGCGGGTGTTGCGGTGGTCGAGAAACAGGCCTGTGTCCAGATAGCGGTCCAGATTGACGATGAAGCGCTGGCCGAATTCCTCAACGATGAAATCGTCACCCTCGCGGCCCACCTTTTCGTATTGGCTGACGCCCTTCTGGCGGCGGCGGTTCTTCAGCGTGACGGCGGCAGCGGCAATGCCGGTCACTTGCTCGATAGCCGCCACCACCGCGTCTATCCAGGCGCGGTAGTCGTCGTCGGCCATTTCCCAGCCGGTGTCGTACTCCTGCAGATGCACCTTGCCGCCGTAGATGTCGACCGCGAACGGGAACTGCGGCACGTCCTTGTCGTAGGCGCGCCAGGCGTCCAGCCCCTGGCGGCGCGCCCATTTGGCGTAATGCTTGTAATTCTTGGCCAGACGGTTGGCGAAGGCGCTGACATCCTGCATGGCTATCCTCGAGACGGCAAAACAAACGCGCCAGACGAATCTGGCGCGGCTGGTGATTCAAAACCGCATTATAAGCGCTATTGCTGCGAATACATCGCCAGCATCTTGCGATAGACCGGCTCCGGCAGGTATTGGCGGATCATCCCTTCCCAGCCGCGCGGCCCCACCAGGCCCTTGACCATGGTGGACGACACCTCGGCGTATTCGCGCGGCGGCAGCAGGAACAGCGTGGTGATGTCCGGGTGCAGGTCGGAGTTGATGTAGCGCATCGTGCGTTCATATTCATAGTCGCTGGCGGTGCGGATGCCGCGCACGATGTAATTGGCTCCCACGCTTTGCGCGTAGTTGACCAGAAACTGGTTTTCAAACACGTCCACCCGCAGCTTGCTGAAGCCGGCGGTGACTTCGCGCAGCAGCCCCACCCGCTGTTCGACATCGAAGGTGCAGTGCTTGTCCGGGTTCACCCCGACCGCCACGATGAGTTCGTCGAACAGTTCCACGGCTTCGCGAATCATCCACAGGTGGCCATTGGTCACCGGATCGAAGCTTCCGGCATACACGGCTCTCTTCAATTGACGTTTTCCTTTGGATTTTGGCATGAGTTCCATGGCGAATGTATCTTGCGAAGGCGGGAGGGTAAAGGAATATTTGTGCGATGCGGCAAAACGGCGCCGCACCGCCCACATTGTCAAAATTCTGTCACAACTGGCAGTTGATCATCCAGTTGACGCCGAATTTATCACTAAAACAGCCAAAAAGCGCATTCCAAAAAGTCTTGCCCAGCGGCACCGTCACCTGCCCCCCGGCGCTGAGCGCCGCGAAAGCCTTCTCCGCCGCCGCGGTGTCGCCGTCCAGGTTGATCGACAGCACAATCTGCTGGCTGGGCGGCGCCGGCCGGTCGGTGTCGGAAATCATCAGCACATTGGCGCCGAACGCCAGCCGGGCGTGCATCACCCAGTTCGGGTCGATATCGCCCATCGGCGGCGTGTCCTTCGGCGCGTCCGAATAACGCATCAGCATCGCGATGTCGCCGTTCAAGGCCTCGCGGTAGAACTGCAGCGCCTCTTCGGCGCGTCCGTTGAAATTGAGATACGGATACACATGCATGGCAAGCCTCCGTCAGTGGTGGGAAAGCCAGTGTACGCCCGCGCTTACGACAATGAAATGAAAAAAGCCCGCGCCTTGACCGCGCGGGCTTGCTTGTCGGCAGGGCCAAGGCCTAGCCGTTGATCTCCTCGGCGCGGTGGCAGGCCACCATCCGCGCATCCAGCTCGCGCAGCTGCGGCACCTCGCTCTTGCAGCGCTCGTTGGCATGCGGGCAGCGCTTGTGGAAGGCGCAGCCGGACGGCGGATTGAGCGGGCTGGGCAGCTCGCCCTCGATCTTGATCTTGACGCGGCGGTCCTCCGGATGGATGGACGGCGTCGCCGACAGCAACGCCTGGGTGTACGGGTGCAGCGGCCGGTCGTAGACGCGGTCCTTGGCGCCCACCTCCACCGCGCGGCCCAGATACATCACCATCAGGTCGTCGGCCACGTGCTCCACCACCGCCAGGTTGTGCGAAATGAACACATAGGCGGTGTTGAACTCTTCCTGCAGGTCCATGAACAGGTTCAACACCTGCGCCTGGATCGATACGTCGAGGGCCGAGGTCGGCTCGTCCGCCACCACGATCTTGGGGTTCAGCATCATCGCGCGGGCGATGGCGATGCGCTGGCGCTGGCCGCCGGAGAACATGTGCGGATAGCGGAAGTAGTGCTCCGGACGCAGGCCGACGCGGGCCATCATGCCCCTGACCTTCTCTTCCCGCTCCTTCGCCGACAGCTCGGTATTGATCAGCAGCGGCTCGGACAGCTGGTCGCCGATTTTCTGCCGCGGATTCAGGGAGCCGTACGGGTTCTGGAACACCATCTGCACCTTGCGCCGCATCGCCTTCAGCTCGGCGCCGCCGGCCTTGGCCGCATCCTGGCCGTCGAGGATCAGCGAACCGGAAGTCGGCTGCTCGATCAGCGTCAATTGGCGCGCCAGCGTGCTCTTGCCACAGCCTGACTCGCCGACCACCGCCAGCGTGCGGCCGGCCGACAATTCGAACGATACGCCGCCCAGCGCCTTCACCTGCGCCTTGGGCTTGAGCCAGCCCTGCGCCACATCGTAGTAACGGGTCAGGTCCCGCGCTTGCAAAACGCTAGTCATGCTGCTTCTCCTTGGCCAGCAACGGGTAGTGGCAACGCACCGCGCCATTCGGCTGCGGCGTGAGTCCCGGCCGCTGGCTGCGGCAGTTCTCCTGCACATACGGACAACGCGGCGACAACAGGCAGCCGCTCGGACGGTCGTATTGTCCGGGCACGATGCCGGGCAACGTCGCCAGCCGGCGCGCGCCCTTGCTGTGCTCCGGAATCGACGACAACAGCGCCTCGGTATACGGATGGGCCGGCTGGCGGAAAATGCCGGGCACGCCGCCCACCTCCGCCGACTGGCCGGCGTACATCACCACCAAGCGCTGCGCGACTTCGGCCACCACGGCCAGATCATGGGTGATCAGGATCAGCGCCATGTTCTGGCTCTTCTGCAGACTCACCAGCAGCTCCATGATCTGGGCCTGGATGGTGACGTCGAGCGCGGTGGTCGGCTCGTCGGCGATCAGGAGCTTGGGGTTGCAGGCGATGGCCATCGCGATGGCCACGCGCTGGCTCATGCCGCCGGACAGCTGGTGCGGATAGGCGTCCAGCCGCGAAGCCGCGGCCGGAATCTCCACCTGCTGCATCAGTTCCAGCGCGCGCGCTTTCAAGGCGGCGCCGCGCAGGCCCTGGTGCACTTTCAGCACTTCCATGATCTGGTAGCCGACGGTATAGCTGGGATTCAGCGCCGTCATCGGATCCTGGAAGATCATCGAGATATCCTTGCCGACGATCTTGCGGCGGCCGCGCGCGGAGATGGTCAGCAAGTCTTTGCCGTCGAAGCTCAGCTCGTCGGCGACGATGCGGCCCTGGCCTTCCAACAGGCCCATCATCGCCATCATGGTGACCGATTTGCCGGAGCCGGACTCGCCGACGATGCCGACGATTTCCCCTTGCGCCACAGTCAGGTCCAGCCCCTCCACCGCGCGGAAGGGATTTTTCTCGGCGCCGAACTCCACCGACAGATTCTTGATTCGCAACAGACTCATGTTTCTTATCCTCAGGCGGCGCGCTTCAGCTTCGGATCCAGCGCGTCGCGCAGGCCGTCGCCCATCAGGTTGATCGCCAGCACCGACAGCAGAATGGTCAGGCCCGGCAGCGTCACCACCCACCAGGCGCTCTCGATGTAATCGCGGGCCGAGGCCAGCATGGTGCCCCACTCGGCGGTCGGCGGCTGCACGCCCAGGCCCAGGAAGCCCAGCGCGGCGATTTCGAGAATGGCCGAGGAAAAGCTCATGGTGGCGTGCACGATCAGCGGGGCCATGCAGTTGGGCAGCACGGTGACGAACATCAGCCGGAACAGGCCGGCGCCCGCCACCCGCGAAGCCACCACGTAGTCGCGGTTCAGCTCGGTCATCGCCGAGGCGCGGGTCAGCCGCACGTAAGCCGGCAACGACACGGTGGCGATGGCGATCATCGCGTTGGTCAGGCCGGGGCCGAGGATGGCCATGATGGCCACCGCCAGCAGCAGGGACGGCAACGCCATCATGATGTCCATCAAGCGCATGATGGAAGCGCCCAGCGCCTTCGGGAAAAAGGCGGCCAACAGCCCCAGCACCACGCCGGGGATCAGCGCCATCAGCACCGACATCAGGCCGATGAACAGCGACAGTCTGGCGCCGTGGATCAAGCGTGACAGGATGTCGCGGCCCAACTCGTCGGTGCCGAACAGGAACTGCACGCTGCCGCCGGCCTCCCAGGCCGGCGGGGTCAGCATGTGGTCGCGGTACTGCTCGATCGGGCTGTACGGCGCGATGACAGGCGCCAACAGCGCACAGGCGACGATGAACAGCACGAAGATCAGGCCGGCGACCGCGCCCTTGTTGTGGGAAAAGCCCTGCCAGAACTCCTTCAGCGGAGACGGATAAGACAGCGCCAGGTCGGCCGGGGCCGCGTTTTGCTTGGTTTGGCTCATAATGCGTCCCTGCTTACTTGGCGTGACGGATGCGCGGGTTGGCGATGCCGTACAGGATGTCGACGATGAAGTTGGTGACGATCACCAGCGTGGCCACCATCAAAATGCCGTTCTGCACCACCGGGTAGTCGCGGCGGGCGATGGCGTCGATCAGCCATTTGCCGATGCCGGGCCAGGAGAAGATGGTCTCGGTCAGCACCGCGCCGCCCATCAGCGTGCCCACTTGCAGGCCGATTACGGTCAGCACCGGGATCAGCGCGTTGCGCAGCGTATGGATGAAGATAACGCGGGCGGGCGACAGGCCCTTGGCGCGCGCGGTGCGCACGTAATCCTCGCGCAGCACTTCCAGCATCGACGAGCGGGTCATCCGCGCAATCACCGCCAGCGGAATGGTGCCCAGCACGATGGACGGCAGGATCAGGTGGCTCAGCGCGCTCTTGAACGCGCCGGCGTTGCCTTCCGGATCGGCCATCTCGGCCAGATAGCTGTCGATCAGCATGAAGCCGGTGCGCGGATGGATGTCGAACATCAGGTCCATGCGGCCCGACACCGGCGTCCAGCCCAGCTTGACCGAGAAGAACATGATCAGGATCAGGCCCCACCAGAAGATGGGCATCGAGAAACCGGTCAGCGAAATGCCCATCACGCCGTGATCGAATAGCGAGCCGCGCTTGATCGCGGCCAGCACGCCGGCCAGCAAGCCCCAGACGACGGCGAACAACAGCGCCGACAGCGCCAGCTCCAGCGTGGCCGGGAACAGGGTCTTGAACTCGGTCCAGACGCCCACCTTGGTCACCAGCGATTCACCCAGATTGCCGTGCAGAAGGTTGGTGACATAGTCGAAATATTGCGCGTACAAAGGCTTGTCCAGCCCCAGACGATGCAGCGCCTCGGCGTGCAGTTTGGGATCGAGCGTGCGCTCGCCCACCATCACTTCCACCGGGTCGCCGGGAATCATGCGGATCAGGCCGAACGTGAGCAGCGTGATGCCGAAGAAGGTGGGCACCAGCAGGCCCAGCCTCCGCAGAATGAATGCAAACATGGATAAACCTCTCCTGGACGCAGGCGCGGCCTCGAACGCCGCGCGCGCCATCTAACCCAGACATCGCGTGCAAGGAATCGACACAGGAAAGGAAAACGGATCGCCTCTCGGCGAAGGGAGAAAAAAGGGTGCCGGGCAGCGGACAGGCAACTAAACCACCCACCAGCCTTAGCTGCAGCCACTGCCGCGGCGAGGAAAACGATATCAGCGTCCCTCTTCCCGCGGCTTGACGCAGGTCAAGCCGGCTGCAAGCCGCCCCTCCCGCGTTCCACTCCATTCCTGTGCAGATACTGCCATGTCGGCGCCGGCGCCCTCTCTGCCGGACGGCTGTCAACGCCTACACTTGTCGCCAGGCGGCGGGGAGCGAGCTCCCCGCCGCCTCGTTCTGAAATAACGCCTTTTTCAGGCCAGCCTTACTTGATGCTGACGCCGTAGAAGGAGTTCATGCCGAACGGACTGACCTTGAAGCCCTGCACCGACTTCAGCATCGGCTGGTTGACGGTGGAGTGCGCGATGGTGGTGTAAGGCAGTTGCTGCTTCACGATCTCCTGCGCCTTCATGTACAGCTTGGTGCGTTCGGCGACGTTGGCGGTGGTCTTGCCCTTCTGGATCAGGTCTTCGAACGGCTTGTAGCACCACTTGGTGAAGTTGTTGCCGTTCAGCGCCTCGCAGCCCAGCTGGGTGCTCAGCCAATTGTCCGGATCGCCGTTGTCACCGGTCCAGCCGATCAGCATCGCATCATGCTCGCCCGCCTTGGAGCGCTTGATGTATTCGCCCCATTCATAGGAAGTGATCTTGGCCTTGACGCCGATCTTGGCCCAATCGGACTGGATCATCTCGGCCATCAGCTTGGCGTTGGGATTGTACGGGCGCTGCACCGGCATCGCCCACAAGGTGATCTCGAAACCATTGGGGTAGCCGGCCTTGGCCAGCAGCGCCTTGGCCTTGGCCACATCGTACGGCGCGTCCTTCAGGCTCTTGTTGTACGACCACTGGGTCGGCGGCATCGGGTTGGTCGCGGCTTGGCCGGCGCCCTGGTACACCGCTTGCAGGATGGCCTTCTTGTTGATGGACATGTCCAGCGCCTGGCGCACTTCCAGCTTGTCCATCGGCTTATGCCGGACGTTGTAAGCCAGATAGCCCAGATTGAAGCCTGCTTGCGAGATCACGTGCATTTTCGGATCCGCCTTCATCGCCGGGATGTCGGTCGGGCGCGGGAAGGTGGTGATCTGGCACTCGCCGGCCTTCAGCTTCTGGTAGCGCACCGAGGCGTCGGTGGTGATGGCGAACACCAGGTTGTCAACCTTGGGGCCATCCACTTTGTCCCAGTACTGCTTGTTGGCGACGAAACGGATCTGCGCGTCCTTCTGGTAGCGCTTGAAGATGAACGGGCCGGTGCCGACCGGCTGCTGGTTGATCAGCTGCGGCTTGCCATCCTTCAGCAGCTTGTCGGCATACTCGGCCGACTGGATGGAGGCGAAGCTCATCGCCATGTTCTGCACGAAGGCGGCATCCACCTTTTTCAGGCCGAACTTGACGGTATACGGATCGAGCTTCTCGATCTTGACGATGTTCACGTCCATGCTCATGTCGGAGAAGTACGGGAACTCGGTCGGGTAGGCTTTGCGGAACGGATGGTTCTTGTCGATCATGCGGTTGAAAGTGAACAGCACGTCGTCGGCGTTGAAATCGCGGGTCGGCTTGAAGTAGTCGGTGGTCTGGAACTTCACGCCCTTGCGCAGATGGAAGGTGTAGGACAGTCCGTCAGCGGAAACATCCCATTTTTCGGCCAGGCCCGGCACTACCTTGGTGCCGCCGCGCTGGAATTGCACCAGCCGGTTGAATACGGTTTCGGCCGAGGCGTCGAAGTCGGTGCCGGTCGTGTACTGGCCGGGGTCGAAACCCGCCGGACTGCCTTCCGAGCAGAACACCAGAGTACCCGCGGCATGCGCCGCCAATGAAGAGCCCGCGACCACGCCAGCAACCAGCAGCTTCTTGAAAGCTTGCATAATGTTTCCCTTTTCCTTTGTACAGACCGTTAAAGTCTTTTTCTGATAGTCAACCTGAGCCTTGAGACTTGGCTGGTGGGGGATACATTATGCACAGAGGGCGCTTTTGACAAGCGCCCTCTGGCTTTTTTATGCGGACGGCAGCCGCGATCGCGGCAGCCAAGGCGGCGGACTATCGCTTCTTCAGCACCACCGACCCGACGGAATAGCCCGCGCCGAAAGAAGAAATGACGCCGACATCCCCAGCCGCAAGATCATGCGAATGGAGATGGAAGGCGATGATGGAGCCGGCCGAACTGGTGTTGGCATAACGATCCAGAATCACCGGCGCCTCCACATTGTCGGCCTCGCGGCCCAGCACTCGCTTGGCGATCAGCTGGTTCATCGCCAGGTTGGCCTGGTGCAGCCAGAAACGGCGCACGCCCTCCGGCGCGATGTCCAGGCTGCCCAGATGCGCGACGATGTGCTCGCCCACCATCGGACACACCTCTTTGAATACCTTGCGCCCCTGCTGAATGAACAGCTTGTCCGGCTGGCCGACGCCGGCCTCGTCGCAGCGGTTCAGGAAGCCGAAGTTATTGCGGATATTGTTGGAGAACACCGTGGCCAGCTTGCAGCCCAGCACTTCGAAACGCTGCGCCGAAGTGGCCGCGTCGGCGCGCTCCAGCACCACCGCGGTGCAGGCGTCGCCGAAGATGAAGTGGCTGTCGCGGTCGCGGAAGTTCAGGTGGGCCGAGCAGATCTCCGGGTTCACCATCAGCACCGCGCGCGCCTGGCCGGTGGCGATGGCGCCGACCGCGGTCTGGATGCCGAAGGTGGCGGACGAGCAGGCGACGTTCATGTCGAAGGCGAAGCCGGCGATGCCCAGCGCCTGCTGCACCTCGATCGCCATCGCCGGATACGGGCGCTGCATATTGGAGCAGGCGACGATCACCATGTCGATGTCGGCGGCGGCGCGGCCGGCGGCTTCCAGCGCCTGGCGCGCGGCGGCCACAGCCATCTCGGCCTGCAGCGACAATTCGTCATTGCCGCGCTCCGGCAGATGCGGCGCCATCCGCGCCGGATCCAGCACGCCGCCCTTGTCCATCAGGAAGCGCTGCTTGATGCCGGAGGCCTTTTCGATGAATTCGGCGCTGGATTCGGCCAGTTCCGCCACCTCTCCCGCGTCGATGGCCGCCCGGTTGGCGGCATTGAAGTCGCGGACGTAGGCGTTGAACGCCTCCACCAGCTCGGCATTGCCGACGGCATGGGGCGGGGTGAACAGGCCAGTCCCGCTGATAACAACCTTATGCATGTTGATTTGTCCTTTTTCACCCGCGGGCGCGGGAGCAAACATGGCGGCCAGCCTATGCGGCCGAATATTGCCGCGATTTTACACAAGCCCCCGCAAAAAGTAAGAAATCCATAGCCCGCAACAAGTTAAACCTAGTAAAATGCTCGACTTTGCGGCATGCGGTGGCGGTTGCGCCTGACAAATACTTGACTAATTTAGTCGGATATTGGGTATAATCCGTACAGTACCACCACCCACCGGAACGAAAAACATCATGCGCCTCACCACCAAAGGACGTTTTGCCGTCACAGCCATGCTGGACCTCGCCATGCGCGAGGAAGGCGGCCCGGTCACGCTGGCCGGCATCAGCGAACGCCAAAGCATCTCGCTGTCCTATCTGGAGCAGCTGTTCGGCAAGCTGCGTCGCGCCGAGCTGGTCGACAGCGTGCGCGGTCCCGGCGGTGGCTACACGCTGGCCAAGGAGACGCACGAAATCACGGTGGCCGACATCATCGTCGCCGTGGACGAACCGGTGGATGCCACCCAGTGCGGCGGACGCGAAAACTGCCGCGGCAGCCAGCGCTGCATGACCCATGACTTGTGGACCAACCTCAACGTCACCATATTCGACTACCTCTCCAAGGTGAGCCTGGCCAGCCTGGTCGCCGAGCAGCACGCCAAGGAGACCAGCGTGGTGCAGGACAAGCGCGATAGCTGTAGCACCCCTCACCTTGCCGCTGCCAGCCGAGCCCTGTAAGCGCCCCGAAATCTTGTGGAGATTATGCAAATGAGCCAGCCCAAGCTGCCGATCTATCTGGATTACTCTGCCACCACGCCGGTGGACCCGCGCGTCGCCGAAAAAATGATTCCCTACCTGACCGGGAAGTTCGGCAACCCCGCCTCGCGCAGCCACAGCTTCGGCTGGGAAGCGGAGGAAGCGGTGGAAAACGCGCGCGCGGAAGTGGCCAAGCTGATTGGCGCCGATCCCAAGGAAATCGTCTGGACCTCCGGCGCGACCGAGTCCGACAACCTGGCGATCAAGGGCGCCGCCCAGTTCTACAAGAGCAAGGGCAAGCACCTCATCACCGTCAAGACCGAACACAAGGCGGTGCTGGACACCTGTCGCGAACTGGAGCGCCAGGGCTTCGAAGTCACCTATATGGACGTGCAGGAAAACGGCCTGCTCGACCTGGAGGCCTTCAAGGCCGCCATCCGCCCGGACACCATCCTGGTGTCGGTGATGTATGTGAACAATGAAATCGGCGTGATCCAGGATATTCCGCAAATCGGCGAAATCTGCCGCGGAAAAGGCATCATCTTCCACGTCGACGCCACCCAGGCGCCGGGCAAGGTCAAGATCGACCTGAACACGCTGAAAGTGGACCTGATGAGTCTGTCCGCGCACAAGGCTTACGGCCCCAAGGGCATCGGCGCGCTGTACGTGCGCCGCAAGCCGCGCGTGCGCCTGGAAGCGCAGATGCACGGCGGCGGCCACGAGCGCGGCTTCCGCTCCGGCACCCTGGCCAGCCACCAGATCGTCGGCATGGGCGAAGCTTTCCGCATCGCCCGCGAGGAAATGGACGGCGAATGCGAACGCATCCGCATGCTGCGCGACCGCCTGTGGAACGGCATCAAGGACATGGAAGAGGTCTACATCAACGGCGACATCGACCAGCGCGTGCCGCACAACCTCAACGTCAGCTTCAACTTCGTCGAAGGCGAGAGCCTGATCATGGCCATCAAGGATCTGGCCGTGTCCAGCGGCTCGGCCTGCACCTCCGCCTCGCTGGAGCCGTCCTACGTGCTGCGCGCGCTGGGACGCAACGACGAGATGGCGCACAGCTCGATCCGCTTCACGCTGGGCCGCTTCACCACCGAGGAAGAGATCGACTTCACCATCGCCCTGCTGAAGTCCAAGATCGGCAAGCTGCGCGAGCTGTCGCCGCTGTGGGAGATGTTCAAGGACGGCGTGGACCTGAATAGCGTTCAATGGGCGGCCCACTGAGCCGATAACGGATTATCGGCCGCGGCAACTCCAACCGCCGCGGCCCGCAGGAGAAAAGACATGGCATATAGCGAAAAGGTAATGGACCACTACGAGAACCCGCGCAACGTGGGTTCCTTCGACAAAGGCGACGACAGCATCGGCACCGGCATGGTCGGCGCGCCGGCCTGCGGCGACGTGATGAAGCTGCAGATCAAGGTGGGCGCGGACGGCGTGATCGAAGACGCCAAGTTCAAGACCTACGGCTGTGGCTCCGCCATCGCCTCCTCGTCGCTGGTGACTGAGTGGGTGAAGGGCAAGTCGCTGGACGAGGCGCTGACCATCAAGAACACCGCCATCGCCGAAGAACTGGCGCTGCCGCCGGTGAAGATCCACTGCTCCATCCTGGCCGAAGACGCGATCAAGGCCGCGGTGGAAGACTATAAACAGAAACACGGCAAGTAAACCGGGGAACGGTCATGGCACTTACTCTCTCCGAACGCGCCGCCGCCCACATCAGCGCCTTTATCGCCAAGCGCGGCAAAGGCCTGGGCGTGCGCCTGGGCGTGAAAACCTCCGGCTGCTCCGGCATGGCCTACAAGCTTGAATTCGTCGATGTCGCCAGCGACGACGACGTGCGCTTCGACAGCCACGGCGTCTCGATCTTCACCGACGCCAAGAGCCTGGCCTACCTGGACGGCACCGAGCTGGACTACGCCAAGGAAGGCCTGAACGAGGGCTTCAAGTTCCACAACCCCAACGTCAAGAACGAGTGCGGTTGCGGCGAGAGCTTCAACGTCTGACCCCTCGCGGCCGGGCGGAGCGTTGGCGCGGCACGCGTCATCCTCCGCCTTGCGCTTTTGCCGGCCGCCCAGCCCCCTGCCTCTCTGGAAGCCTGATGAACACCGATTTCAGCCAAGACTTCTTCAGCCTGTTCGGCCTGCCGCGCCGCTTCGCCATCGACAGCGCCCTGCTCGACAACGCCTGGCGCGCTGCCGCGGCCCAAGTGCATCCCGACCGCTACGCCGCCAGCCCCGATGCCGAGAAGCGCAGCGCGCTGATGCTGTCCACCCGCGTCAACGAGGCTTACCGCACGCTGAAATCGCCGCTGTCGCGCGCCCGCTACCTGCTGCAACTGTCCGGCGTGGACACCCAGGAAGAGAGCAATACCGCAATGCCGGGCGACTTCCTGATGGCCCAGATGGAGTGGCGCGAAGACATAGACGATGCCCGCCGCGACCTCGCCCGGCTGGAAGCGCTGTCCAGCCGGCTGCGCGCCGAAGCCAATGCACTGCAGGCGGCGCTGGCACAGGCGCTGGACAGCCGCGCCGACTTGGACGGCGCCACGGTTCTGGTGCGAAAATTGCGATTCATGGAAAAGCTGGACCAGGAAATCGGCGACGCCATCGAAAGCCTGCTGGACTGAAACCGGCCGCGACGCCGCCCTGAGCAACGACACAAAGACCACCACGACATGGCTCTACTGCAAATCGCCGAACCCGGCCTCTCCGCCGCTCCCCATCAACACCGTCTGGCCGTGGGCATAGACCTGGGCACCACCAACTCGCTGGTCGCCACCGTAAAAAGCGGCTCCGCCGTCGTGCTGCCGGACGAGCACGGCTGCAGCCTGCTGCCGTCGGTGGTGCGCTACGTCGACGAAGGCGAACCGGAAGTGGGCTACGAGGCGCAGCGCGAACAAAACCGCGATCCGCACAACACCATCGTCTCGGTCAAACGCTTCATGGGCCGCGGCCTGTCCGACCTGAAAGACGCCGGCAGCCTGCCCTACCGCTTCGTCGACGCCCCCGGCATGGTGCAACTGCACACCCGCGCCGGCGTGAAGAGCCCGGTGGAAGTGTCGGCCGACATCCTGCGCGCGCTGAAGGTCCGCGCCGAAGCGAGCCTCGCCGGCGAGCTGACCGGCGCGGTGATCACCGTGCCCGCCTATTTCGACGACGCCCAGCGCCAGGCCACCAAGGACGCGGCCCGCCTGGCCGGCCTCAACGTGTTGCGCCTGTTGAACGAACCCACCGCCGCCGCCATCGCCTACGGCCTGGACAACGGCAGCGAAGGGACTTATGTGGTGTACGACTTGGGCGGCGGCACGCTGGACGTGTCCATTCTCAAGCTCAGCCGCGGCGTGTTCGAAGTGCTGGCCACCAGCGGCGACTCCGCGCTGGGCGGCGACGACTTCGACCACCGCGTGTTCTGCTGGGTGCTGGAAAGCGCCGGCCTGTCCGGCCTGTCCGCTCACGACATGCGCCTGCTGCACACCCGCGCCCGCGAAGCCAAGGAAGCGCTGACCGACCACGCCGGCACCCGCATCACCGCGATACTGTCCGACGGCCAGACGCTGGATCTGGAACTGGACCAAGCCACCTTGCACGCCATCACCAAAACGCTGGTGGACAAGACGCTGCTGCCGGTGCGCAAGGCGCTGCGCGACGCCAAGATCACGCCCGAAGACATTCAAGGCGTGGTGATGGTGGGCGGCGCCACCCGCATGCCGCACGTGCAAAAAGCCGTCGCCGACTTCTTCGGCCGCGCGCCGCTGACCAATCTGGACCCGGACAAGGTTGTCGCGCTGGGCGCCGCCATCCAGGCCAATGTGCTGGCCGGCAACAAGCAGGACGACGAGTGGCTGCTGCTCGACGTGCTGCCGCTGTCGCTGGGCATCGAGACCATGGGCGGCCTCACCGAAAAGATCATCCCGCGCAACAGCACCATCCCGGTGGCGCGCGCGCAGGACTTCACCACCTTCAAGGACGGCCAGACCGCGATGTCGATCCACGTGCTGCAGGGCGAGCGCGAACTGGTGTCCGACTGCCGCAGCCTGGCCAAATTCGTGCTCAGCGGCATTCCGCCGATGGTGGCGGGCGCTGCGCGCATCCGCATCACTTTCCAGGTGGACGCCGACGGCCTCTTGGCCGTCACCGCGCGCGAGCAAACCTCCGGCGTGGAGGCCAGCATCGAGGTCAAGCCGTCCTACGGCCTGTCCGACGACGAGATCAGCCGCATGCTGACCGAATCGATGAGCCATGTGCAGGAAGACATCGAAGCGCGCAAGCTGCGCGAAGCCATCGTCGACGCCGACAGCCTGGCGGAAGCCACCCGCAACGCGCTGGCCGCCGACGGCGACCTGCTCTCCGACGCCGAGCGCGCCGAGGTGGAAACCGCGGTCGCCGCCATCGCCCAGGCGATCGCCGGCAATGTGACCCGCCGCATCAACGAGGCCACCGCCGCGCTCAACCACGCCACCGAAACCTTCGCCGCCCGCCGCATGGACCGCAATATCCAGCGCGCGCTGAAGGGCCACAAGATTACCGATTTGTAAGGATACGCCCCCATGCCGCGCATCATCGTACTGCCCCACGCCGACCTATGCCCGGAAGGCGCCGTGATAGACAACGCCGAAACCGGCCAGAGCATCTGCGACGTGCTGCTGGCCCACGACATCGAGATCGAGCACGCCTGTGAGATGTCCTGCGCCTGCACCACCTGCCACTGCATCGTGCGCGAAGGCGGCAACTCGCTGAACGAGGCCGACGAACTGGAAGAAGACTTGCTGGACAAGGCCTGGGGCCTGGAAGCCCAGTCGCGCCTGTCCTGCCAGGCCATCGTCGCCGACGAGGACCTGGTGATCGAGATTCCGCGCTACACCATCAACCACGCCCGCGAACATCACTGAGCCAGGAGACGCGCAATGAAATGGACCGACGTCAACGACATCGCAATCGAGCTGGCCGATGCCCATCCGGAAGTGGACCCGAAAACCGTCCGCTTCGTCGACCTGCACAACTGGGTGGTGGAGCTGCCCGGTTTCGATGACGACCACAGCCGCGGCGGAGAACGCGTGCTGGAAGCCATCCAGCAAGCCTGGATAGACGAGGCGGAATAATCCCATCCTCCTGACCGGCCGCGAGCGGGGCTCCCCGCCCCAGCCATAGCTCGCGCCGGCGCCTTCCCTTCCCGCTCGACACTCCCCTTTCCGCATCGCGCAATGCGCCACAGCCACGCCACCAACCCAAGTTTCTCCTGTCAGCCGACTCCCGCCCCGCCCTCCGGCAGCGTCAGCGCTCGCGCTCCGCTCCTGCGCGCCGAATCCGCTCTCTAAAAAATCCAAAATAAATATTAATTTGGATTGACCAATGTCAAACATTGTCTAAAATGACAAATTCATAGTGACGCAAGCGGAGAACCTCTGTGGAAACAGTTGAAGCATTGAAATTCTTGTCGCCGGAAGAAATCCCTCATCTGGCAGAACGCTATGGCACGCCTCTTTTTGTGTACGATCTGGACACCATCAAGAGAAACTACGACTACTTCAGCCAAATACCGGCGCCGTACGGCCTTACCGTGCGCTATTCCGTAAAGGCCAATCCGACTCGCGCCATCCTGGCCTATTTCAACCAGCTGGGCGCCTCGTTCGATGTCAGCTCGGTGTGGGAAGCCCGCCGCTGCGTCAATGCCGGCATTGATGCGAGCAAAATCCTGATCACGGCGCAGGAGGTGTCCGCAGGCTGGGAAGAACTGTGCGAAGCGGGGATGGAATTCGATGCCGGCTCGCTGCAGCAGCTGCGCGCTTACGGCGAGAAATTCCCGGGCGGCCAGGTTTCCCTGCGCATCAATCCGGGCTTTGGCTCCGGCCTGGTCAAGAAGCTCACCAGCGGAGGCGACCACTCCAGCTTCGGCCTGTGGTACGCCCAGTTTGACGAAGCCCTCGCGCTGGCCGAGCGTTATTCCCTTTCCATCAAGCGCATCCACCTGCACATCGGCTCCGGCCATGATTCCGGCATCCTGGAAAAAACGGTCAATCGCGCGCTGGAACTATGCGCCCGCGCGCCTGGCGTCACCCATCTGAACCTGGGCGGCGGCTACAAGGTCACCGCGCTGAACAGCGACCCCCAATACGATCACCACGCGGTAGGCGCTCGCATCAGCGCTTCGCTGGAGCAGTTCCACCGCGAAACCGGACGCCAACTGCATCTGGAAATGGAGCCCGGCACCTTCGCCATGGCATTGGCCGGCTCACTGATCACCCGGGTCATCGACGTGGTCAACACCGGCGGCGATGGCTATCGCTTCATCAAGATTGACGGCGGCCTCACCGAACTGATGCGCCCGTCTTACTACGGCGCGCTGCACCCATTGGTCGTGGTCAAGAAGGATGGCTCGCTGGGAACCCATGACGTCACTCCGCAGATGGTCTGCGGCCACTGCTGCATCGCCGGAGACAGCCTGACGCCGGTAGCGGGCAATACGGAAGATTTCACGCCGGTGCCGCTGGCCCGCGCGGAAATCAACGACTATCTGGTGGTGGAACGCACCGGCGGCTACGCCGCCAGCATGAGCGTGAAAAATTTCAACTCCTATCCGGAGGCCGCCGAGGTCTGCCGCGCCGGCAAAGGCAGTTATCACAAGATTCGGGAACGCCAGACCCTGGAGCAGATGACGCAGAACGAGCGCGACCTGCCTCTGGAGCGTTGAGCCCGCCCAGCCGCCAACAACCCCTCCCTTTCCAGGCAAGCGCCAAGCTTGCCTATGAGCCGCCGGCAAGCCAGGCATCGCCGGCGGCGGGGAGACTGTTGCCCGGCGGATCCGGTTTCACACCCGCAACTTAGTTTTGCATGGCCCAACTCAGTTTCCCCCACTCCCTCGCGGAGAGTTCAGGTTCAGGAAACGCTGTCACTTTAGGAGCAAATGTGAGTACGACGAATACGACCGCATACGATCTTCTGGCCGGCGATTTGGAAGGCAGCACCGATGTGCAGCTCGCGCCGGTCAAGGGCCAGGATTTGCGCCGCAACCTGCCGCGCGAATACTTCGTTAAGCGCCCCGCCCTGTTCACCGCCAAAATCCTGTTCGCCTTCGCCCTGATCGCCTTGGGCTGGTACGGCATCTGGTACGCGCTGACCACACCCGTCACCACCGTTTCGATACTGGCGGCGGTTGGCGGCTTTTTCCTGAACGGCCTGATTTACGCCCACCTGATCGAGCTGCAGCACGAATGCCTGCACTGCCACGCCTTCAAGTCGGTGAAGCTCAACCGTCTGTTCGGCGCTCTCGCCGGCGTATTCATGTTCAGCTCCCATTCGCACTACCGCTACGACCATCTGCGCCACCATGCCTACCTTGGCACGGAACGCAATCTGGAGCACTTCGACTACCGCTTCAATGATCTCAACTCGCTGACCGGCTTCGCCATCGCCTTCTTCGACTTGAACCGTTACAAGCGCGTATTCAACATCCTGGCCGCCGCCCTGACCGGCAAGCCGATAGCCGGGGTCGCCAAAGAGGAAGCCCAACGCCACATCAAGCAGGAGTATCTGATCTACGCGCTGGCCTTCATTGCCAGCGTGATCGCCTCGCTGCATTTCCACACCTGGCTATTCGCCCTGGCCTGGTGGCTGCCGACGCTGATCATCGCCGAAGGCGCCCACTTCATGATCGAGATGCCCGAACACTACGGGCTGAATACCCAAACCGCGCCCGATGTGCTGGAAAACACCCGCACCATCCGCACCAACCCCATCATCGCCTGGTACGTGAACGGCAACCACACCCACACCGCCCATCACTTTCACCAAGGCGTGCCCATGTGCAACGTCAAAAAGCTGAACGCGCTGATCAAGCCGCAATTGCAAGTCGTGGAAACCTCGTACTTCGCGTTTTATTGCGATGTGATCCGCGGACGAATCAGCCACCGCTACGACGCGACTTGCATGGCCAGATGAGGATGATGGTTAGCGTTGCCGATCATGCAACTCGGCTCAATGAATATTTCTTATAAATAACTTTGCCCGGCGCCCGATGACTAATGACAGTCGATCGGGTGCTGAGGTATAAGAAGTTGAGTTGAATAATTCGCAACACCCTAACTTGAATGGAAACAGGCTCATGAAGAAAGTTGGTTTGGTCGGTTGGCGAGGCATGGTCGGCTCGGTCCTGCTGCAACGCATGCAGGAAGAGAACGATTTCCATGGCATTGATCCTCACTTTTTCAGCACATCCAACGCCGGCGCCGCGGGTCCCGCCATCCATGGCGCCACCCACCTGCTGAAGGACGCCAACGATATCCGATCGCTGGCGGAAATGGACATCATCATCACCTGCCAGGGCGGCGACTACACCAAGGCAATCTACCCGGAGCTCAAGGCCAGCGGCTGGCAAGGCTACTGGATCGACGCCGCCTCGGCGCTGCGCATGGACAAAGACTCCTGCATCATCCTCGACCCGGTCAACCGTCCGCAGATTGACCAAGCCATTCAAGATGGCCTCAAACTGTTTGTCGGCGGCAACTGTTCGATCACGCTGAGCCTGATGGGCCTTGCCGGCCTGATCAAGGCCGACTTGATCGAATGGATGAGCCTGATGACCTATCAATCCGCCTCCGGCGCCGGCGCCAAACAGGTCCGCGAGTTGATCGCCCAGAGCGGCTACATCAGCTCTCGCCTGGAGCAGGAAGGCCTGACGAAGCAGGATTCGATTCTGCCGCTGGTCAAACGCGTCTGCGAACTGATCTCCAGCCCGGAGCTCCCGACCGAAGCGCTGGGAGCGCCGCTGATGGGCAGCATCATCCCCTGGATCGACAGCGATCTTGGCGACGGCAATAGCCGCGAGGAATGGAAGGGCGAGGTGGAGACCAACAAGATTCTCGGCCTGGCGCCCGGCACGATTCCGGTCAACGGCCTATGCGTGCGCGTCGGCGTGATCCGCTGCCACAGCGCGGCCATCACCATGAAGTTGAAGCGCGAGGTCAATGAACAGGAATTCGCCGCACTGGTGAAGGACGCGCATCCGTTCGTCAGCTACGTGCCCAATAACAAGCAGCAGAGCGTCACGCAGCTGACCCCTGCCGCGATCAGCGGTTCGCTCAAGGTGGGCATCGGCCGCTACAAGAAAATGTCGCTTGGACAAGAGCCTATCTATTCGGTGCTCACCGTCGGCGACCAGCTGCTGTGGGGCGCAGCGGAGCCGCTGCGCCGCATGCTGAACATCCTCCTCGGCCGCGCATGATGACAACCAGGGCGGCGCCTGCCGCGCCGCCCGCTTAAGGAAGCATTATCTTCATGGGATACCTCGCTGCTTACGGATGGTGCCTGGTTACCGCCTTTTCGATGCTGTTGACCGGCGAAGTCAGCCAGCGGCTGAGTCCTTTCATCGTCTGCTTTTTCACTTTCGCGCTGGCGACAGCCATTTTCCTGTCCTACAACGCGCGCCATCTCGGATCCCTCTGGCGCCGCATCCGCGAAAAACGCGTGCAGGGCCCGGTGCTGGCCATCAATCTGAGCAGCTTCGCCAGCTGGGGCTTGATGATCTACCCGCTCACCTATCTGCAGCCCACCTTGGTCGCCACCATGATTCTCGGCATCAATCCGTTGGCTACCGCCCTGATTACCCGCCTGTTTCTCAAACAGCGCTCGCCGGACAAGCTGGTGGTCACCAGCCTGGCCCTGTTCGCGGTGATCGTTTTCCTTTCCTACCGCAGTTGGCAAGGCGAAAACAGCATCCCTGGCACGCCTCACCAGCAAATCGCGCTCTCGCTGCTATGCTGCGTGCTCTCCGGCATCGCCACTTCGGTCAACAACATCCTGACCAAAAGAATCATGTCGAATGCTTTCGGCATCATCGATGTGATGTGCATGCGTTTTTACTTCACCATCCTGATTTCCGGCGTCATCGGTTTCTCCAGCCATCAGGTGGCGCTCAATCAGGATCTGGCGGTTTCCATCCTGCAAACCACGCTGGTATTCGTGGTGGTGCCGTTGATCCTGCTGCAGATCGCTTTGAAGAAGCTGGATCCGCTGCGCGTCGCCATCATCTCGCCGCTGATGCCGGTGCTGGTGGTATTGATGCAACTGTATGGCAATATCGCCGCCCTTTCCGCCGCCGCCATCGGCGCCGCGCTGGCCACCTGGCTGCTCGTATCATTGGGCACCTATTGGGCCATGCAGAAAAACTGACCGTTCCGAACGCCTGGCGCCAAGCCAGGCGACTCGCCAGACCGCAGTGTCAAGACGATGCGGGCTCGGCGGCCCCGGATGATTCTCTTATCGTCGCAAAGGATGCCGTAAATGTCGAAATTGTATTTGAAGCCCAATACCATCCTCGAACCCTTGCTGTGGAACTGGCACGCATGGTCGCATCTGATGAGCCCGCTGACCGCATCCATGCACATCAAAAACCGCCATCTGCGCATCATGCAGCGCTTTGTCGAAACCGGCAGCAAGCCTCAGGTCAAGAACCAGAAATTCGAAGGCGGCCCAGTCGTGCAGCTGGACGGCTCCTTTGCCCGCGATGTGGAGCGCTTGCTGAACAAGACCCTGGACGAATGCCAGGACCTGATCGCGCTGGCGGAAGGCATCGAAGACGCGTCGCAAAAAGTGCTGGAGCCCGCCGGGAAAACCCTGGAGCCGCTGTACGACTCGCTGCAGCCGGCAGTCAAGGGCCTGCTGGAGCTGGTATACAACCTCGACTTCCAGCCTGGCCTGAAGTTTTACGAATCACTGGTGTGGCAAGACTATTACTCCACCCAGCCGCAGGCCATCGCCTTCTCCCAGATCCACTCCGACCGGCGTCCTTTCATCCTCGGCACGCCGGTGCTGTCAACCGCGGACAATCTCGTTCTGCCGCTGCCGTTCGCCTCGTCCATCATCGACGACATCCAGCGCTCCACCCAGCACGGCATTGAGCGGCAGACGCTGCTGGACCAGCTGCAGCTCGATCCCTCCCAGCTGGACTCCTTGCTGCGCTTTTTCAGCACCGAGCCGATCGCCACCCGCCACAAGCGCTACGACGGCGAAGGCGTGCGAGTGCGCTATTACGGCCACGCCTGCTTGCTGATCGAGAGCAAGGACACCGCCATCCTGATCGACCCGCTGATCAGTTATGACTACCCGGCCGAGATCGAGCGCTTCACTTACAGCGACCTGCCGGATCAGATCGACTACGTGCTGATCACGCATGCCCACCAGGACCATTTCTCCATCGAGACCTTGCTCAAGATCCGCCACCGCGTGAAGAACATCGTGGTGCCGCGCAACAACCGCGGCGACCTGGTCGATCCGTCGCTGAAGCGCATCCTGCAGCACATGGGCTTCGCCAATGTGATCGAACTGGAGGAAATGGACCAGGTGCCGCTGCCGCATGGCGAAATCACCGCCATACCGTTCATCGGCGAGCACGCCGAACTGGATATCCAGACCAAGCTGGTTTACAACGTCCGCCTGCATGGCCGCTCCTACTTCGCCGGCGCGGACTTGAACAATTTCGACGGCGATGTCTACCGCCGCTCGTTCCGCAAGCTGGGCGAGATAGAAGTCGTCTTCATCGGCATGGAGTGCGACGGCGGCCCGATCCACTGGCTGTACGGGCCGCTGATCACCCGCAGCTATGACAAGGAAGCCACCCGCAGCCGCACGCTGTCCGGCTCCGACTGCGCCAAAGCCAGCGCGCTCATCGAAAGCATAGGCGCCAAGCATGCCTACGTTTACTCCATGGGAGAGGAGCCCTGGCTGAACTACATCATGAACATCAATTACTCCCCGGAAGCGCTGCAAATCATCGAGTCGGACCGTTTCATCCGGCAAAACCAGCAGAACGGGCTGCACTCACGCCGCCTGTTCGGCAAGGACGAGTGGCTGTTCTCCTGACGGCCTCACCTGCCACGGCGGCCCGCCGGGCCCGGTCGGGCCTGGCTCGCTGACGGACGCTTTGCGCGGCCGCGACGGAAACGCTTCCGCACTTCCACAAAACAATAAGGAGTTGCCCATGCCTCAACGCAACAAACTCGTCATTATCGTGGATGCCTATGGCCCCGCCCGCCACTTCCGCCACTACTTGCAGCAGCAGGGCTATCTGTGCGCGCACCTGCTCGGCACCCCCCAACCGCTGCCGCGGCTGAAGCTCACCGAGCTGGATCGTTACGATGCGGCCTTGATCCATCACGGCGACCTCGCCGCCACCGCGCGGCGCATCGAGGAGCTGGCGCAGGAACTGGATGCGGAACTGCAGGAGATTCTGCCGGGCGTGGAGCCCGGAGTGCTGCTGGCGGACCAGCTCAGCCATCGCTTCCAGTTGCGCAGCAACGGCATCGCGAAAAGCCTGGCGCGGCGCGACAAATCGGTCATGGCGGATGTCCTGTCCGCCGCCGGCGTCAAGGTGCCATCGTATTGCCGCACCGCCAGCCTAGACGAGGCGCTGGCGTTTTCCCGCGGCCAGCAATGGCCGCTGGTGCTCAAACCGCTGGACAGCGCAGGCACCAACGGGGTGTTCTTCTGCCATTCCGAACAGGAACTGGCCCACGCCTTCGATCAAGTGATGGGCGCCGAGAACAATATGGGCCTGATCAACCAGGCGGTCTTGGTGCAAAGCTTCCTGCAAGGCAAGGAGTACATGGTCAACACCGTCAGCCGCGACGGCCGGCACCTGATAACGGATATCTGGTTTGCCGAAAAGACCCGGATCTCCGGCTATGCCTACATCTACGACAAAAACCACTTGATCGACAGCGGCTCGGCAGAATACGCGCTGCTGCGCGACTACGTCTTCACGGTGCTGGACGCGCTGGATATCCGCTATGGCCCCGCCCACGCCGAGGTCATCATCACGCCGGACGGGCCGGTGCTGGTGGAAGTGGCTTCCCGCATCAGCGGCGGCGTCGATCCGGAATTCAACCAGCTTTGCCTGAGCCATGACCAGATCACGCTGACCCTGGAAAGCTATCTGCGGCCGGACGCCTTCCTGCAGCGCATCGGCCAGCGCTACCAGATCCGCAAGCATGGGCTGCAGCTGTTCCTGTCGTCCAGCCAGGCCGGCGTCGTGACGGCATTCGACTTCCCGGAACATTTGTCGCGGATCGCCAGCGTGGTGAACTACAACCTGAAACCCAAGGTAGGCGATACGCTGGCGAAAACGATAGATCTGAGCAGCTCGCTGGGCATCGTCCACCTCGCCGCGGACGACCAGGCCACGCTGCAGGCCGACTACCAGCACATTCAGCATCTGCTCGCGCGGCATCTGCAGTTTGCCTAGGCGATGATCTGGCGCAAGGGGCCGCCCGGCGCGCCTCTTGCTCCCGCCCGGGAATTGGCGTCAAATGGCCGGATAGCCCTGCGGAGGTGGACATGTTCACGCTGGTCATAGGCAACAAGAACTTCTCGCCCTGGTCGCTGCGCCCCTGGCTGGTGCTGAAAATGCTGGACGAACCGTTCAAGGAACAGCAGATCGATCTTTACCTATCCGACAGCAAGGCCCGCATTCTCGCCGCCAACCCCGCCGGCAAGGTGCCGGTGCTGGTCGACGACAAGCTGCGGGTCTGGGACTCGCTGGCGATCTGCGAATACCTGGCAGAGTGTTTCCCCGCCGCCGGCTTATGGCCGGACGATAGCAAGCTGCGCGCCGTCGCCCGGTCCATCATGGCGGAAATCCACTCCGGATTCGCCGCTTTGCGGCATTCCTTGTCGATGGACATCTCGCTCAGGCAAATAGACTACGAAACTTCGCCCGCGGTGGAATCGGACATCGCGCGCGTCGTGTCGCTCTGGGAAGAGCATAGACAGCGGCATGTGGCTGACGGCGAATTCCTGTTCGGCCGCTTTTCCATCGCCGACGCGTTTTTCGCGCCGATCTGCACCTGCTTCGAAACCTACAACGTCAAGCTGCCGCCGGTATCGCAGGCCTACGTCCGCCATATCCTGTCGCTGCCCGCCATGCAGGAATGGTATCGGGCTGCCCGCCAGGAAAGGCAGCGGCAAGCTTAGTCAATTCTGTCGCAAATCGAGTGGAACAACGCGCCATAAGTCATTAGAATGGCGCGTTTTTTATTTTTTCATTACACCGAGGAATCCGACATGAGCACCCCCTTCATCATTGGCGTGGCCGGAGGCAGCGGCAGCGGCAAAACCACGGTTACCAACAAGGTGCTGGAAACCATTGGTTCCGAGATGGCGGCGGTGATCATCCAGGATTACTACTATCGCGACCAGAGCCACCTGACCTTCGAACAACGGCTCGGCACCAACTACGACCATCCGCAAGCCTTCGACTGGCCGCTCTTGATCTCGCACATCGACGATCTGCGCAACGGCCGCGCCATCGAGATGCCGGTGTACGACTTCGCCAACCACACCCGCTCCGACCAGACCATCACCGTGCAGCCGGCGCCGGTGATCGTGATCGAAGGCTTGTTCCCGCTGTACGACGCCGCGCTGCGCGAAATGATGTCGCTGAAGATCTTCGTCGACACCGATTCCGACGTGCGCTTCATCCGCCGCCTGAAACGCGACATCGCCGAGCGCGGCCGCACCATGGAAAACGTGATCGAGCAATACCTGTCTACCGTGCGCCCGATGCACAACCAGTTCATCGAGCCGACCAAGCGCTTCGCCGACGTGATCCTGCCGCACGGCGCCAATGATCCGGCGGTGGACATCATCACCACCAAGGTCGCCAGCCTGATGGTGTGACGGCCCCGCGCGCCAAGCCATGAAGCCGCCCAAGGGCGGCTTTTTGCTTGCCCGATTGACGCCGCGGGCCGCGCAGGCGGACAATCGCCGCTCGCGCCATCCGGCGCTTCCACACCGAGACAAACATGCACACCATCAAACCGCGCAATCCGCTGGCTTGCGCCGCCATCCTGAAAAAGGGCGGCGCCCACGGCCGCAGCCGCTCCGGCCAGCGCCAATCGCAAAAACAGGCGCTATGGGCCGAACTGGATCAAGACTGGAATCTGGAAGCCGATCTTCCGCCATCGCCGCTCGCGGCTCGCGCCGGCCAAGACGCCGACGAGGCTTTTTCGCCGCGCCAAGCCCCAAAAGAAACAGGCCATCGCAAGATGGCCTGTTTCTTTTGGGCGCATGCCGCCTGACAATCCGGCACACTTCGTTTACACAGAATCACACGCCGCGCCGGTAAAATGCGGCATCGCCTCATTCAAGATGGACATACCGCCATGAAATGGATCGCCACCACCCTGCTGATGTTGCTGCTGGCCGGCTGCGGCTCGCTGGGCCTGAAGAAGCCGCAAGTCGGCCTCAGCAATATCGAACCCGGCAACAGCACGCTATTCGAACAGAACTTCACCGTAACCCTGCGCATCCGCAACCCCAATCCGATACCGCTCAGCGCCAGCGGGCTGAATTTCGAACTTATGCTGGGCGGCGAAAAACTGGGCGGCGGCGCCAGCAACCAGGCCTTCAGCGTGCCGGCCCAGGGCGAGAGCCTGGTGCCGCTGCAGGTTCACACCTCGCTGGCCGCCTGGATCCGTCAGCTCGCCAACTGGCAAAAGCTGCCCGACGGCAAGCTGGATTACCAAATCCGCGGCGAGCTGCAAGGCCTGAACGGCCTGGCCACCCTGCCCTTCGACAACAAGGGCGAATGGAAGCTGCCAGCCCGGGGCCGCTAAACCTCACTGGCGCGGCAACGCCACGCAGTCGTTGCCGTCGAAGCTGACGCTCAGCACTTCCTGGGTTTTCTTGTCCACCACGAAATTGGTGGTGCACTTGTAGTGAATGGTGCCGCCGCCGCTGACGCCGTCGCTGACCCAACGGCCCGGGGTTTCCACCACCTTGGTCTGGCCGTTGCTGTCGGTCACGCTCAGCTTGGTGCCGGGCTCGTAGCGGGTGTTCTGGGTCAGCGGCTGCTGCTGGGTGCTTTCCTTGACATAGGCATACAGCGTGTTGCCGTTGGGCATCTTCAGGCTGTTGCTGGGCGCGCCCCACTCGGCCAGCAGTTCGTTGACGTCGCGGCCTTGCCAGCGGTACACCTTTTGCGCATAGCCCTGCTGGGTGGGAATCATCGAGCAGCCGGCCGCCAGCAAAGCCAGCAGCGGTAAGCACAGCTTCTTCATCGTTTGCCTCGTCTGATTAGCAGATTCGGCCATTGTCACGTCTGTTGCGCGAAAACGCCAGCGCCGGCAATCCGCCATCGCTGCCGCCGGCGTCGACGGCGCCGCCCAAAACCAAACCCCGCGCCTGACGGCAGCGGGGTTGGGCAAGACATCGGCAAGCGCTTACAGCTTGAAGCGGCTGAAGGCCTCCTGCATGCTGCGCGCCACGCCGTCCAGGGTTTTCAGCGTCTGCTGCGCGCTTTGCAGCGCGGCGTCGGAATCCAGAATCTTGTTGTTGATGGATTCGGTGCTCTGCGCCATCGCGGTGGTGGCGTTATGCTGCTCGCCGGTGGACAGCGCCACGTCGCCGATCTTCTCCACCACCTGCCGCATCGCGCGGGTGATGTCCACCAGCCGCTCTCGCGCCGCCTCGGTCTGCGCGGCGCTGCTGTCCACCGCGCCGATGGTGCTGTTCATATTGCCCACCGCCTTGCCGGTTTCGGACAGGATGTTTTCCACCATCTTGCCGATCTCCACCGTCGCCGAACCGGTGCGCTCGGCCAGCTTGCGCACTTCGTCGGCCACCACCGCGAAGCCGCGGCCCTGCTCGCCGGCGCGCGCCGCTTCGATCGCCGCGTTCAAGGCTAGCAGATTGGTCTGGTCGGCGATGTCGCTGATCACGCCGGTGATCTTGGAGATCTCCTGCGAGCGTTGCTCCAGCGACGCGAGCAAGCCGGATAGTTCGCCCACCGACTGGCTGGTGCGCGCCATCGCGCCGCTGATGCGCTGCAGCTCCTCGGCGCTGGCCTGGGAGTTGGCGCCGGTGTCGCGCGCCAGTTCGTCGGTTTCGCGGGTGGCGTCGGCGATGTGCGAGATGCTCACCGTCACCTGCTCGATCGCCGCCGCGTTGGAGCTGGAAATGTCGGCCAGCGTGTGGGAATCCTCAGCCAGCCGCTCCACGTCGCCGCCGACCGCGATCACGCCGTCGGCCAGCTGCACCGCCTCGCTGCGCAATTCGCGGAACAGGCGGTTCAGGCGGCCGACGAACTGGTTGAAGGCTTCGGCCATTTGCGCCACTTCGTCGTCGCCGGCCGCTTCGATGCGGCGGGTCAGGTCGCCTTCGCCCTGGGCGATCTCGCGCAAGGCGTCGCGCACCTGCAGCAGGCCCTTGAGCAGGCGGCGCAGATAGGCGCCTGCCAGCAGCTGGGTCAGCGCCAGCACCGCCAGCAGCGCCAGCAGCATGTCCACCATCATCTGGCGCAGCGGCGCGTCCAGCAATTCGCGGTCCACCACCACGCCCAGCACCCAGTCGCTGCCGGCCACCGAGCTGAGGCGCAGCAACCGGCTGCTCCCCTCCAGCTCGACCGTCGCCAGTTGCTGCTTGTCCAGCAGGCTGCCGATGCGGTCGGCGTCCATGCCGGGCATCAGGTCGGACAGCGGCTTGAGCGCGGTGTCGGCCTTCGGGTAGGCGATCAGCTTGCCATCCTTGCCCATCAGGAACACGAAGCCGTTGCCCGGCAGCGATACCGACAGCACCGACTTCACCAACTGGCCGATGGCGATGTCGCCGCCGACCACCTTGTTGCCGCCCGGCAGCGCCTGGGCGATGGTGATCACCAGATCCTTGATCGACGCGCTGGCCGGCTGGTAAGGCGCGGTGACGATGGTCTGGCCGCTGGCCTTGGCCATCTTGAACCAGCCGCGTGAAGCGGGATCGTACTCCGGCGTCGGCTTTTGCTTGCCGGGAATGGAGTAGACCATGCCCTTGGTGTCGCCGTCGCCGACGAAGAGCTGGGTGTAGCCGCCGGCCTCGGCCAGCTGCTGCAGATAGAGAGTGGGATCGGCTTCGTTGCCGTGGCGCAAGGCGCTGGAGATGATCTGCCGGCGCTGTTCCAGCCAGGCCGACACGAAGCGCTGCTGGCCGGTGATGGCCAGGTCCAGTTGGGTATCCACGCTGTCGGACAGGCTGTCGCGGAATTTGTAATAGGCGCTGACGGCGGTGCTGCAGGTAGCCACCAGGATGGCCAGCGCCAGCAGCAGGGCGATCTTGCTACGGATGGATTTCATGGCAATCAGCTTCTCATCGACTGTTGCCAACCCGCTGCGCGCGAAACAGGGCCGGTGCGCCAGGCCCTTTTCGCAGCAAACCGCCCACGCATCGCTGGGGGCCAAGTCCATGCCTGGAGCTTGATAGACTGTCGTTTGGCGAGTTGGCGTTTTTAGACCGGGGGATTGTAAACAACGCTTACAAATACCGCGATAGATTAAAACACAAATACTCGAACAGCCTGATTGTCATACCAATAATAGTGACCCGACATGGCATTTTCGCCACACCGGCCGCAGCCGGCGCGGCAAATCCGCCTGCCTGGTCTTTATAGCTTGAAGCGGCCAAACGCGCCCTGCATGCTGCGCGCCAGCTGATTCAACGCTTCCAGCGTCTGCATCGCGCCTTGCAGCGCCGAGTCGGAATCCAGTATCTGGTTATTGATGGATTCGGTGCTTTGCGCCATCGCGGTGGTGGCGTTGTGCTGCTCGCTGGTGGACAAGGCGACGTCGCCGATCTTGTCTATCACCTGCTGCATCGCGTCGCTGATGGCGATCAGGCGGCCGCGCGCCTGGCTGGTCAGGTCCACGCTGGTATCCACTGCCGACACGGTGCGCTGCATATTGCCCACCGCCTTGCCGGTTTCGGACAGAATGTTCTCCACCATTTGGCTGATTTCCACCGTCGCCTTGCCGGTGCGCTCGGCCAACTTGCGCACCTCGTCGGCCACCACCGCGAAGCCGCGGCCCTGCTCGCCGGCGCGCGCCGCTTCGATCGCCGCGTTCAAGGCCAGCAGATTGGTCTGGTCGGCGATGTCGCTGATCACATTGGTGATTTTGGATATCTCCTGCGAACGCTGCTCCAGCGACGCCAGCAGGCCGGACAGCTCGCCCACCGCCTGGCTGGTCTGCTCCATTTCGCTGCTGATGCGCTGCATGTCGCCGGCGCTCTCGCGCGAATGCTCGCCGGTGTTGCGCGCCAGCGTGTCGGTTTCGCGCGTCGCTTCGGCGATGTGCGAGATGCTGACGGTCACTTCCTCGATCGCCGCGGCATTGGAGCTGGAGATGTCGGCCAGCCGGTGCGAATCGTTGGCCACCTGCTTCACCGCGCCGCCCACTTCGATCACGCCGTGCGCCAGTTGCTCGGCCTCGCCGCGCAGTTCGCGGAACATGCCGTTGAGGCGGCCGACGAACTGGTTGAAGGCCTCGGCGGTCTGCGCCACTTCGTCTTCGCCATGCACCTCGATGCGGCGGGTCAGGTCGCCTTCGCCCTGCGAGATTTCACGCATCGCGTCGCGCACCTGGATCAGGCCGCGCAGCAGGCGGGTCAGGTAGCCGGAGCTCAGCGCCACCAGCACCAGCAGCACCACCGCCACGCCGCCGGCGATCAGCCAGATCAGTTGGGTCACCGGCGCCAGCACCGCGTCTTCGTCGGCGGCCACGCCCAGCACCCAATCGGTGCCTTCCACCTGGCGCAGGTCCACCAGGAAGGTCTTGCCATCGATCTCCATCGGCGTCACATCGCCGCTGGCCACCAATTGCTGGAAGCGGTTGTCGTCCAGCGCCGGGATCAGCTCGCTCACCGGCTTCAACTCCTGGCCCGGCTTCGGATAGGCGATCACCTTGCCCTGGCGGGTCAGCAGGAAGGCATGGCCGTCGCCGGCCAGCTTGATGTCCAGCACCGACTTCACCAGCTTGTCGATCAGGATGTCGCCGCCGACCACGATCTCCTGGCCCTGCGCCTTGTCGGCGATGGTGATCACCAGCTTGTCCTTGGTTTCCGGCTCGGAATCCTTATACGGATCGGTGACGATCAGCCCGCCCTGCGCCTTGGCCTGCTGATACCAGGGGCGCTGCGCCGGCTGATAGTCGGCGCTCGGCTTCACCCGGCCCGGCACAGAGTAGAACATCTCGCCGCTGTCGCCATGGCCGGCGTAGATGATGTTGAAGCCGCCGCCCTTGGCGATCTGTTGCAGATAGTAGCTGGCCTGCGGATCGCCGGCCTTCGACAGGCTGGCGCTGATCAGGCTTTTGCGCACGCCCAGCCATTCCGATACCAGTCCGCCCTGCAGTTGCAGCACCTGGGTGACTTCGCGCTTGGCTTCGTCGTAAGCGTGGTTGCGGATATTCAGGCAGGCGATGATGGCGACGCTTAGGGTGGCGACCAGGATGGAAACCGCCGTCAGCAAGATGAGCTTGTGTCGGATGGAGCGCATAAGATGATTAGCCGATGCTGATAAAAGGGCTATTATCCGTCATAGCCAACAACATGCATCGTTAAAAATAACATTATATTTAAATAATATTGCGGTCTTTAAATCAAATTACTCAGAAAATATCGCCGAATGATTGCTGCCAGCGCTCGGCCAGCCGCGCGGATTGATCCCGCACCAGCGCGTTGAAGAAGTTTTGCAGCGGATCGGCATTGCGGCGCGGATGCCACAAGTGCTCGATGCCGATCTGCAATTCGGCGTCGGCCAGCCGCTGCGCGGCCAGGCCGTTGTCTCCCCTGCGCAACACCCCGGCGATCAGGTCCGGCAGCACCGCCACCGCCGGCAGCTGCGCCAGGACGGCCGGAATCGCCAACAGGCTGGCGGTGGAGGCGATCACCCGCCGCTTCAGCCCCTGCCCGCTCAGATAATCATCCACCAAGCTGGCGCTGTCGCCGGCGTAGGAAGTATGGATGTGCGGCGGCCGCGCCAAGTCTTCGGCCCGCAGCGTCTGCGGCATCCGGATTTGCGCGGCGTGGTAGAAACAGACGAAGCGGCTGACGAACAGCGCCTGCCGGCCCAGCCGCGCGGAGGCATGCGGAAAATAGCCTATCGCGCCGTCTATCCGCCTCCGCTCCAGCGCGTCTTCCACCTCGCCGGCCGGCATCGCCACCACTTGCAGGCTCAATCCCGGCGCCTGCGCCTGCAGGGCGACGATCAGCGCCGGCAGCAAGGCCGCCTCCAGCAAATCGGGCATCGCCAGCCGGTATTCGGCCCGCAGCGCGGCCGGATCGAAAACCTGCGGCCGCAACAGCCGCTGCCCCTGCTCCAGCCAAGCCTCCAGCGGCGGCAGCAAGGCCTCCGCCAGCGGCGTCAGCTCCATGCGCCGGCCATGTCGGCACAACAGTTCGTCGCCGGTCAGCGCGCGCAGACGCTTGAGGATGTGGCTGACCGCCGGCTGGCCCAGGCATAGCCGCTCGGCGCTTTGGCTGACGCTGCGGGTACTGAGCAGCGCATGCAGCGCCACCAGGCTGTTCAGGTCCAGCTTGCGCAGCTGGACCGCATCAATATTATTCACAGTAATATTTTAGATGAAAAACATCGATTTTATTAAATAAATCGGGCTTTCTACACTGGGCGCATCCCCATCGCCGGATTCGCCTTCATGTCCCAAGCCCCCTCCGCCCGCCCGCTGCCGCGGCTGCTCGCCATCATGCTGATCGCCTGGCTGGAATTCCTGCAGAACGGCATGCTCAATTTCGCCTCCTCCCACGTGATGGGCGGCGTCGGCGCCGGGCCGGAGGAGTTCAGCCTGGCGGCCATGGCTTACGCGCTGTGCGCGGTGGTGGCGCTGTTCAACCACCAATGGTGCGTCGAGCGCTTGGGCTCGCGCCGCCATCTGCAAATCTCCCTGCTGCTGTTCGGCCTGGGCGCGCTCCTGGCCGCCAATGCCCAGACTCCGGCCGCCTTCATCGCCGGGCGGGCAGTGCAGGGCCTGGGCGGCGCGGCCTTCTTCACCGCCGCCAGGCTGGAGGCTGCCCAGCTGCCCCCGGCCTGGCGCGCGGCCGGGCTGGTGGCCTTCGGCCAGGCGCTATTGCTCGGCTCGGCGCTGGGGCCGCTGCTGGGCGGCATGATATTGCGCGCCGGCAGCTGGCGCGGCATCTTCTGGGCCATCCTGCCCTGCCTGCCGGCCGCCTGGTGGGCGGCGCGGCAACTGCCCCTGCGCCCGCCGGCGCCGCAAGCGCCGCGCTATCACCCCGCGGCTTTCATCTGGCTGGTGGCTGCGGCCTTTCTGCTGCAGTGGCTGATCCAGCAACTGCCCTACCAGCTGTTCGGCCATCCGCAATGGCTGCTGGGTTTGCTGGCGGCCGCGCTGGCTTGCTGCGCCGCCCTGCGCCTGCGCCATCCCGGCGGCGCCAGCGACCGCGAGCGCTGGCGGGCGCTGAAGCAGCCGGGCTACCTGCTGGGTCTGTTTTGCTACGCCTGCTGCTACCTGCTGGTTTCGGCCAATAGCTACATCCTGCCGGCGGTGGCCATCCAGGCGCTGGGCTTCGACGTGCCGACCAGCGGCGCGCTGCTGGCCGTCAGCTTCTTCGCCGGCATGGCCGCGTCCCTGCTGTACGCCGTCCTGCTGCGCTCGCGCCGCCCGCCCAGCCTCGCCGCCGCCATGCTGTGCGGCTGCCTGTTGCTGGCGCTGTACGGCTGGCGGATGAGCGCGCTGAACGCCGAAGCCAGCCAGCTGCGGCTGACATTGACGCTGCTGCTCAACGGCGGCTTCATGTCGCTGTTCATCATGGCCACCGCGCAACGCGCGTTCCGCGACATCGCGCCGGCCGCCTTCGGCCACGCGTATCAAACCAAGAACATCGTGCGCCAGGTGTCCATCTCCGCCGGCGTGGCGCTGGCCACCGTGTTCCTGCAGGCGCGCAACGCGCTGCACTACAGCCGGCTGGGCGAGAATTTTTCTTGGAATACGCCACAGTTTGTCGAGGTTTTGCATCAAATGCGACAATTGATGCCCGAATTGAGCGATACTCAACGCTTGGGAGTGCTGGCCGGCGAACTCGCCCGGCAGGCCACGCTGCTGTCCTGCCTGGACTTTTTCCGGCTGGAAAGCGGCATCGCGCTGGGCCTGGCCGCTGCCATCGCCTGCCTGCGCAAGCGGATGTGAGCGCCGGCTCCCGACTGTGTCCGTGTCATCAGGAAGAATCATCATGCGTAAAAGCGGCAGCCAATCGCCGACCTTTGACAAGATCATCGAAGCCAGCCTGCAGCTGTTCAACCAGGAGGGCGAGCGGGTGATCACCACCAACCACATCGCCGAGCGGATGAACATCAGCACCGGCAAGCTCTACTACCACTTCCGCAACAAGGAAGAGATAGTCAATGAGCTGTACCAGCGCTACGTGAAAGGCATGGGTGAACAACTGTCCGCCGCCATCAACCATTGCAACTCGATAGAGGCGATGGTGGGCGCGATGGAAAAGACGCTGCGCCACATCTGGAGCTTCCGCTTCCTGCCGCAAAGCCTGCCCAGCCTGTTTTGCGTCAACCCGACGCTGGCCGAGAACCACCAGCAGATTTCGCGTGGCCAGCTCAGCGACAAGCTGGCCCAGCTGTTCGCCCGCCTGCGCGAACAGGGCATGCTGCAAGGCGACGACAGCCAGCTGCAGCACCTGGTCCAGCATTTCCAGATGGTGCAGACCGGCTGGATCAACACCATCAAGCAGAACGCCAGCCCGGCCGAGCTGGAAAAACTGATCCAGTCCGGCTGCCGCAGCCTGATGTATCTGCTGACGCCCTACGTCAGCCCGCGCTTCCAGTCGCCGTTCGAGCGCGCCTGCGCGCGCTTCGCCTGATACGCCTGCGTCCCCGCGGGCATCGCCTTTGGCGTACCCGCGCGCTGCGAGGCGCTAAATAAAAAAACACCCCGCGATCGCTCGCGGGGTGTTTTCGCTCAGGCCAGGAAAACCGGGCTTAGATCATGCCTTTGCTTTTCAGCAGTTCGAACATGGTTTTGCCGATTTCGGCCGGGCTGCGGGTGTAGGCGATGCCGGCCTTCTCGAAAGCCTTGAACTTCTCTTCCGCCGTGCCCTTGCCGCCGGAGATGATGGCGCCGGCGTGGCCCATGCGCTTGCCCTTCGGCGCGGTGACGCCGGCGATGTAGCCGACTACCGGCTTGGTCACGTAGGACTTGGCGAACTCGGCCGCTTCTTCCTCGGCGGAACCGCCGATTTCGCCGATCATCACGATGGCGTCGGTGTCCGGATCATCCTGGAACAGGCGCAAGGCGTCGATGTGGCTGGTGCCCGGGATCGGGTCGCCGCCGATGCCGATGCAGGTGGACTGGCCCAGGCCCAGCGCGGTGGTTTGCGCCACGGCTTCGTAGGTCAGGGTGCCGGAGCGGGACACGATGCCGATGCGGCCCGGGTTGTGGATGTGCCACGGCATGATGCCGATCTTGCACTCGCCCGGGGTGATGATGCCGGGGCAGTTCGGGCCGATCAGGCGGATGCCGGCTTCGTCGACGGCCTTCTTCACGTACAGCATGTCCAGAGTCGGCACGCCTTCGGTGATGCAGACGATCAGCTTCACGCCGCTGTCGATGGCTTCCAGGATGGAATCCTTGGCGAAGGCTGCGGGCACGTAGATCACCGAGGCGTCGGCCTGGGTCTGACGCACGGCGTCCTTCATGGTGTTGAACACCGGCAGGCCCAGGTGCTCGGAACCGCCCTTGCCCGGGGTCACGCCGCCTACGACCTTGGTGCCGACCTTCAGCGCCTGTTCGGCGTGGAAGGTGCCGTTCTTGCCGGTGAAGCCTTGCACCAGCACTTTGGTGTCTTTGTTTACCAATACGCTCATTTTGTATTCCTCAGCTCAGTGCGGGTCTCAGGCCACGGCCTTGACGGCGGCGACGATCTTCTCGGCAGCGTCGTTCAGACCCTGGGCGGAAGTCAGTTTCAGGCCGGATTCGTCCAGGATCTTGGCGCCCAGCTCGGCGTTGTTGCCTTCCAGACGCACCACCACCGGCACGGTCACGTTCACTTCCTTCACGGCGGCGATGATCGCTTCGGCGATCATGTCGCAGCGGACGATGCCGCCGAAGATGTTGATCAGCACGCCTTGCACCGAGGTGTCGGCCAGGATCAGCTTGAACGCTTCGATCACGCGCTCTTTGGTGGCGCCGCCGCCCACGTCCAGGAAGTTGGCCGGCTGGCCGCCCTTCAGCTTGATGATGTCCATGGTGGCCATCGCCAGGCCGGCGCCGTTCACCATGCAGCCGATATTGCCTTCCAGGGCCACGTAGTTCAGGTCGAACTCGGAAGCCTTCACTTCGCGCTCGTTCTCCTGGCTCTTGTCGCGCTGGGCCAGCAGTTCCGGGTGGCGGTACAGGGCGTTGGAGTCCAGGTTGATCTTGCCGTCCACGCAGGCCAGCTCGCCGTTTTCGCGCAGCGCCAGCGGGTTCACTTCGAACAGGGCGAAGTCGTTTTCGACGAAGGCCTGGTAGGAGCCCAGCATCAGCTTGGAGAACGCGGCGACTTGCGCGCCGGACAGGCCCAGCGCGAACGCGGCGTCGCGCGCCTGGAACGGCTGCATGCCGACCAGCGGGTCCACTTCGATCTTGATGATCTTTTCCGGGGTTTCTTCAGCCACCTTCTCGATTTCCACGCCGCCTTCGGTGGAAACCATGAACACGACGCGCTGGCTGCCGCGGTCCACCACGGCGCCCAGGTACAGTTCGCGCTGCACCGGGTACATGTCTTCGCAGACCAGAACGCTGTTCACCGGCTGGCCGGCGGCGTCGGTCTGGTAGGTCACCAGGTTGGTGCCGATCAGGGTCTTGGCGACTTCGGCGGCTTCTTCGCGGCTCTTCACCACTTTGACGCCACCGGCCTTGCCGCGGCCGCCGGCGTGCACCTGGGCCTTGACGACGGCGAATTTGCCGCCCAGCTTGTCGTAAGCGGCAGCCGCTTCTTCCGGCGACTTGGCCAGAATGCCTTGTTGCACCGGCAGGCCGTAACGGCTCAGCAGCTCTTTCGCTTGGTATTCATGCAGGTTCATCTATGGTTTCCTTTATTGGAAATCAGACGGGGACACGCCCCATCCTAATCTGCTTCCGCCGCATTTGCGGCAGCCATCACTTTGCGGGAACACGTTTTACCATCTTGTCAGTCCCCATAACAAGAGAACTCCGACAAGCGCCACCCCCAGTGGCATCGGCAGGCGGCTCCTGGCCTTCTCTGAACAGATGAATACTGAACAGGGAAAACCAAGCGCCGCCACAAGCAGCACAACCCCATGCAATCCATCCAGCGCGCCAGCTTCGTCAAAGGCGATCTTCACCGCCCACAGTAGCGAGCCCACCATCAGCAATATCGCGATGATAGCCAGATGCATGGTCAGGGTCATGCCGAGTTCCCGCGCAACTTAGCCGTGCAACGCGCGCTTGTCGGCGGCGAGCGCGGCTTCGTGGATCACTTCGGACAACGACGGGTGGGCGTGGACGATGCGCGCCAAGTCTTCGCTGGCGGCCTTGAACTCCATCGACACCACGCCTTCGCTGACCAGCTCGGACACCATCGGGCCGATCATGTGCAGGCCCAGGATGCGGTCGGTCTTGGCGCAAGCCAGGATCTTCACCGTGCCTTGCGCCTGGCCCAGGCCCAGCGCGCGGCCGTTGGCGCCGAAGCCGGAGGTGCCCTTCTTGTACTCGACGCCCTCGGCCTTCAGCTGCTCTTCGGTCTTGCCGACCCAGGCGATTTCCGGCGAGGTGTAGATCACCCACGGAATCACGCCGAAATCGACATGCGGCTTCTGGCCGGCGATGCGCTCGGCCACGGCCACGCCCTCTTCCGACGCCTTGTGCGCCAGCATCGGGCCGCGCACCACGTCGCCGATCGCCCAGACATTGGGCAGATTGGTGTGGCAGTGCTCGTCCACCGCGACGAAGCCGCGCTCGTCCAGTTGCAGGCCAACAGTCTCGGCGCCCAGGCCCTGGGTGTTCGGCACGCGGCCGATGGAGACGATCAGCTTGTCGAACTCGGCCTTCACCGCTTCGCCGTTCAATTCGTAATTGACGGTGACGCTCTTCTTGCCAGCCTTCACTTCGCCGATCTTCACGCCCAGCTTGATGTCGAGGCCCGTATCTTTAGTCAGCGTCTTGAAGGCTTCCTTGGCGATCTGCTGGTCGGCGGCCGCCAGGAAGGTCGGCATCGCTTCCAGAATGGTCACCTCAGCGCCTAAACGCTTCCAGACAGAGCCCATTTCCAGGCCGATCACGCCGGCGCCGATCACGCCCAGGCGCTTCGGCACGGCGGAGAGCGCCAGCGCGCCCTCGTTGTCCAGCACCAGCTGGTTGTCGGTGGCCAGGCCCGGCAGCGCGCGCGGGCTGGAGCCGGTGGCCACGATCACGTGGCCGGCTTCCAGCGTGTCCACCACCGCGCCGTTGTCGGTGACTTCGATCACCCACTTGTCGCCCTGGCGGCCCTTGAAGGCGGCCAGGCCGTGGATGTTGGCGACCTTGTTCTTCTTGAACAGGAAGCTGATGCCCGAAGCGTTCTTGGTGATGATGTCGGTCTTGCGGGCCAGCATCTGGCCGACGTCCATCTTGGCGCCGGACACGCTGATGCCGTGCTTGGCGAAATCATGCTGCACCGCGTGGAAGTTTTCCGACGACTGCAGCAGCGCCTTGGACGGAATGCAGCCTACGTTCAGGCAGGTGCCGCCCAAGCTGGGCTTGCCTTCCGGGTTTTTGAACGCGTCTACGCAGGCGGCGCTGAAGCCCAGCTGGGCCGCGCGGATGGCGGCAACGTAACCGCCTGGGCCGCCGCCGATCACTACCACATCAAACTGTTGGCTCATGGTATTCCCTTGGGATCAGGCCTTGCCGACTTTGAACAGCAAGGCCCCGAAAGCGATCATGAACAGCGCGATGACGATCTTGCCCACCCGGCTGTAGCTGTCCTCACGCACGCCGCGCTGATGCTTCTTCCAGGTCAGGAAGAGCAGCACCACGCCGGCCAGCACCGAGGCCACGCCGTAAAACCAGTCAGGCAGATTCATTCTCGCTCCGTTCTTGCAGATTCAGACAGGCCGGCTCGCGCCGGCCCTTGTCGTTACAGGTCGAGGATCAGGCGGGCCGGATCTTCGATGGCGTCCTTGATCGCCACCAGGGACAGCACCGCTTCGCGGCCGTCGATGATGCGGTGGTCGTAGGACTGGGCAAGATACATCATCGGGCGCACCACGACTTGACCGTTCTCAACCACGGCGCGCTCCTTGGTGGCGTGCATGCCCAGGATCGCCGATTGCGGCGGGTTGATGATCGGGGTGGACATCATCGAACCGAAGGTGCCGCCGTTGGAGATGGTGTAGGTGCCGCCGGTCAGCTCTTCCACGGTCAGCTTGCCTTCCTGGGCGCGCTTGCCGAAGTCGGCGATCTGCTTCTCGATGTCCGCCAGGCTCAGCTGGTCGGCATTGCGGATCACCGGCACCACCAGGCCGCGCGGGCTGCCTACCGCCACGCCGATGTCGAAGTAGCCGTGGTAGATGATGTTGTTGCCGTCGACGGAGGCGTTGACGATCGGGTACTTCTTCAACGCCGAAACCACAGCCTTGACGAAGAAGCCCATGAAGCCCAGCTTGATGCCGTGCTCTTTCTCGAACTTGTCCTTGTACTTGTTGCGCAGGTCCATCACCGGCTTCATGTTCACTTCATTGAAGGTGGTGAGGATGGCGTTGGTCTGCTGGCTCATCACCAGGCGCTCGGCCACGCGCTGGCGCAGGCGCGACATCGGCACGCTCTGCTCCGGACGGCCGGACAGGATGCCGGCGATGTTGACGGCGGCCGGGGTCGACGACAGCGCCGCGCCGGAGGACACCGGGCCGGCTTGCGACGGGGCGGCCGGCTTGGCGGCGGCTTGCACGTCTTCCTTCAGGATGCGGCCGTCGCGGCCGGAACCGGCGACATTCGCCAGGTTCACGCCGGTTTCGGCGGCCAGCTTGGCGGCGGACGGCATGGCGGCGGCGCCTGCCGCCGGCGCGGCGGCCGGGGCTTGAACCGGAGCCGGCGCGGCTGCCGGAGCGGCGGCTGCCGGGGCAGGAGCGGCGTCGCCGGCTTGGGCTGCGGTGTCGATCTTGGCGATCAGCTGGCCGGACACCACGGTGGCGCCGTCCTGCTCGATGATCTCAACCAGCACGCCGGCTTGCGGGGCCGGCAGCTCCAGCACCACCTTGTCGGTTTCCAGGTCGATCAGGTTTTCGTCGCGCTTGACGAATTCGCCGACCTTTTTGTGCCAGCTCATCAGCGTGGCTTCGGATACGGATTCCGGCAGTTGCGGGACTTTGACTTCAATCAGCATGTTCTTCTCCATGGCGGGACGGCGGCCGGCCGTCCCTGACTTTCTCGTAGGCTCAGCGGGCGACCGACATCGCTTCTTCGACGAAGGCTTTCAGCTGGGCGACGTGCTTGCTCATATAACCGACCGCCGGCGACGCCGACGACGGGCGACCGGCGAACGACAGTTGCTGCTTGGCGGACAACAGGCCTTCCAGGCGGTGGCGGATCTGGTACCAAGCGCCCTGGTTGCGCGGCTCTTCCTGCACCCACATCACTTCCTTGGCCTGGGTGTAGCGCGCCAGCTCGGCGGCCACCTGCTCGGTCGGGAACGGGTACAGCTGCTCGATGCGGACGATGGCGATCTCATCTTCCAGACCGCGTTCCTTGCGGCCGGCGGCGAGGTCGTAATATACCTGGCCGGCGCACAGCACCACGCGCTTGACCTTCTTCGGATCCTTGACGATGGCGTCGCCGATCACCGGGCGGAAGCTGCCGCTGGTCAGGTCTTCGATCGGGCTCATCGAATCCTTGAAGCGCAGCAGGCGCTTGGACAGGAAGATCACCAGCGGCTTGCGGTACGGGCGCAGCACCTGGCGGCGCAGCATGTGGAACATCTGGCCGGCTTCGGACGGCATCACCACTTGCATATTGTGCTCGGCGCACAGTTGCAGCCAGCGCTCCAGGCGGGCGGAGGAGTGCTCCGGGCCCTGGCCATCGTAGCCGTGCGGCAGGATGGTGGTCAGGCCGCACAGACGGCCCCACTTGGTCTCGCCGGAAGAGATGAACTGGTCGATGGCCACCTGGGCGCCGTTGGCGAAGTCGCCGAACTGGGCTTCCCAGATCACCAGCTGGTCGGGAGCGGAACAGGCGTAGCCGTATTCGTAGGCCAGCACCGCTTCCTCGTTCAGGATGGAGTCGATCACCAGGAAATCGGCCTGGTTGTCGGACATATTGCGCAGCGGCACATAGGCGCCCTGGTCCCAGCGCTCGCGGTTCTGGTCGTGCAGCACCGCGTGGCGGTGGCTGAAGGTGCCGCGGCCGGAGTCTTCGCCGGAGATGCGCACGCCGAAGCCGTTGGTCACCAGGCTGGCGTAGGCCAGCGTCTCTGCCATGCCCCAGTCGACATTCTGCTCGCCGGCGGCCATCGCCTTGCGCGCGGCCAGCACTTTCTGCACGGTCGGGTGCAGCTTGAAGCCTTCCGGCAGCGAGGTGAACTTGTCGGTCAGGCGCTGGATGTCGGCCTGCGGCAGCGAGGTGTCGGTCGGGTGCGCCCAGTGGGTGCCCAGGTACTGGCTGAAGTCCAGCGCGTGTTCGCGGCGGTAGTTGGTCAGCGCGGTCTGTTCGACATGCTCGCCCTTGTCCAGCGCGTCGCGGTAGGCCTGGATCTGCGCGTCGCCTTCTTCCGCCTTCAGCACGCCCTCCTGCACCAGGCGCTCGGCGTACATCGCGCGCACGCCCTGGTGCTTGGCGATCTTCTTGTACATCATCGGCTGGGTCAGGAAGGGATCGTCGCCTTCGTTGTGGCCGAGCTTGCGGTAGCACACCAGGTCGATCACCACGTCCTTCTTGAAGGTCATGCGGTAATCCAGCGCGGCCTGCATCACGTAGCAGACGGCTTCCGGATCATCGCCGTTCACGTGCAGGATCGGCGCTTCGATCATCTTGGCCACGTCGGTGCAGTACATCGTCGAGCGGATGTCGCGGGTGTCCGAAGTGGTGAAGCCCACCTGGTTGTTGATGACGATGTGGATGGTGCCGCCGGTGCCGTAGCCGCGGGTCTGCGACAGGTTGAAGGTGCCTTGGTTGACGCCCAGGCCGCCGAAGGCGGAGTCGCCGTGGATCAGCACCGGAACAGCGGTCTTGCGTTCCGCGTCCTTGCGGCGCTCCTGGCGCGCGCGCACCGAGCCCTCCACCACCGGGTTGACGATTTCCAGGTGCGACGGGTTGAACGCCAGCGACACGTGCATCGGGCCATTGGCGGTCGGGATGTCGGACGAGAAGCCCATGTGGTACTTCACGTCGCCGGAAGCCATCTGCTGGGCGGCCTTGCCTTCGAATTCGGCGAACAGGTCGCGCGGCTGCTTGCCCAGGGTGTTGACCAGCACGTTCAGGCGGCCGCGGTGGGCCATGCCGATGATCAGTTCCTGCACGCCTTGCGCGGTGGCGTTCTGGATCAGGTGGTCCAGCGCCGCGATCGCGGATTCGCCGCCTTCCAGCGAGAAGCGCTTCTGACCGACGTACTTGGTGTGCAGGTAGCGTTCCAGCGTTTCCGCCGCGGTGATCTGCTTCAGGATGCGCTGCTTCTTGGCCGCGTCGTAGCGCGGGGTGGACAGGTCGCCCTCGAAGCGCTTCTGCACCCAGTGTTTTTCATCGGACTGGGTGATGTGCATGAACTCGACGCCGATATTGCCGCAGTAGGTCTGCTTCAGGCGCGCCAGGATGTCGGACAGCGGCAGCTTCTGCGGGCCCACCAGCGAGCCGACGTTGAACTGCACCGCCATGTCGGCGTCGGTCAGGCCGTGGGTGGCCGGATCCAGTTCGCGCAGCGTCTGCTGGTCCATCCGCTTCAGCGGGTCGAGGTTGGCCTGGCGCGAGCCCAGCACGCGGTAGGCCGAGATCAGCTTGAGCACGCCCACCTGCTTCTGCATCGCGTCCCAGTCGGCGGCGGCGCTGCTGCGCTGGCCGGACAGCGGCTTCTTGGCCAGCTGGATGAACGACTCCTGGATCGGCTGGTGCGGCACGTCGCGCTCGGCGGCGCCCGGCGCCTGCGCCAGCTTGTCGAAGTAGTCGCGCCACTCGTTCGGAACCGAATTGGCGTCAGCGAGGTACTGTTCGTACAGCTCCTCGATGAACGGTGCATTCCCACCGAACAGGTAAGAATGGCTGTACATGGATTGCATCATGATCTGGCTACCCTTTGTCTTTACGTTGCAGCATTCACTCAAAGCGCTTGGGCAAGGCGGCCTTGCCCCAGCGCTCTGTAAAAAAGGGCTGGCTGAAGCCCCCGCTTCAACCAACCCTGGTGTTTCACATCAGCGCTTCGCCACTTCCACGAAGTCGCGGCGCGGAGCGCCGGTGTACAGCTGGCGCGGACGGCCGATCTTCATGCCCGGGTCGCCGATCATCTCGTTCCAGTGCGCGATCCAGCCCACGGTGCGGGCCAGCGCGAAGATCGGGGTGAACATCGAAACCGGGATGCCGATCGCGGACAGCACGATGCCGGAGTAGAAGTCCACGTTCGGGTACAGCTTGCGCTCGATGAAGTACGGGTCGTTCAGGGCGATCTTTTCCAGCTCCATCGCCAGCTTGAACTTCGGGCTGTCGCCCAGGCCCAGTTCCTTCAACACTTCGTCGCAGGTCTGCTTCATGATGGCGGCGCGCGGGTCCATGTTCTTGTACACGCGGTGGCCGAAGCCCATCAGCTTGTAGCGCTTGTCCTTCACGCCCTGCATGAAGTCGGCCACATTGTCCACCGAGCCGATCTCGTCCAGCATCTTCAGCACGGCTTCGTTGGCGCCGCCATGCGACGGGCCCCACAGGCAGGCGATGCCGGCGGCGATACATGCGAACGGGTTCGCGCCGGAGGAGCCGGCCAGACGCACGGTGGAGGTGGAGGCGTTCTGCTCGTGGTCGGCGTGCAGGGTGAAGATGCGGTCCATCGCGCGGGCCAGCACCGGGTTCACCTTGTACTCTTCGCACGGGGTGGAGAACATCATGTGCAGGAAGTTTTCCGCGTAGTTCAGGCCGTTTTTCGGGTAGGAGAACGGCAGGCCCTTGTTGTAGCGGTAGGCTTGGGCGGCGATGGTCGGCAGCTTGGCCACCAGGCGGTGGGCCGAGATGCGGCGGTGTTCCGGATTGGAGATGTCCAGCGAGTCATGGTAGAACGCGGACAGCGCGCCCACCACGCCCACCATCACGGCCATCGGATGCGCGTCGCGGCGGAAGCCCTTGAACAGGCTCATCAGCTGGTCGTGCAGCATGTTGTGGCGCATCACGCCGCGTTCGAATTCCTTGCGCTGCGCCGCGGTCGGCAACTCGCCGTTCAGCAGCAGGTAGCACACTTCCAGATAGTCGCTCTTCTCGGCCAGCTGCTCGATCGGGTAGCCGCGGTAGTACAGATGGCCGAGGTCGCCGTCGATGAAGGTGATGCCGGATTCGCAGCTGGCGGTGGCGAGGAAGCCCGGGTCGAACGTGAACATCCCGGTCTTGCCGAAAGAGCGGATGTCTACGACGTCCGGACCCAGCGAGCCCCCCAGGACCGGCAGGTCGATGGAGTCCTTACCCTCGTTGTAGCTGAGCGTGACTTTGCGATTAGTTTCCACAGCAATACTCCCAGTCGGTTTATATCGTTGTTGTTGGAGTGGTTTCGGCCTTACAGCGATCGGAGGATCGCCACAATGGCCATCTCTTCCGGATCCTCGAGATCGGCCTTGCCGCTGACGATATCCAGAAAATCGGTGTCGGCCAGATCCAGCAGACGGCGGTAGGCCTCGATCTCGGCCGGGGCCAGCCGCCCGAACGGCCCGGCCAGGAATTTCTCCAGCACCAGGTCCAGTTCGAGCAGGCCGCGGCGCGAGCGCCAGCGCATCCGCTTCAGTTCTATCGGATCGTAAGTCGTCATACCGCGCGCTTGACCATCAGGTCCTTGATCTTGCCGATCGCCTTGGTCGGGTTAAGGCCCTTCGGGCAGACGTCGACGCAGTTCATGATGGTGTGGCAACGGAACAGGCGGTACGGGTCCTCCAGATTGTCCAGACGCTCGCTGGTGGCTTCGTCGCGGGTATCGGCGATGAAGCGGTAGGCGGCCAACAGGCCGGCCGGGCCGACGAACTTGTCCGGGTTCCACCAGAACGACGGGCAGGACGTCGAGCAGCACGCGCACAGGATGCACTCGTACAGGCCGTCCAGCTCCTTGCGGTCCTCCGGCGACTGGCGGCGCTCGCGTTCCGGCGGCGGCGTGTCGTTGATCACGTACGGTTTGATCGAGTGGTACTGCTTGAAGAACTGCGCCATGTCCACGATCAGGTCGCGCACCACCGGCAGGCCCGGCAACGGACGCAGCTCGATCGGCTGCTTCAGGCCGCGGAAGTCGGTGACGCAGGCCAGGCCGTTCTTGCCGTTGATGTTCATCGCGTCGGAGCCGCAGACGCCTTCGCGACAGGAACGGCGGAAGCTCAGCGTGTCGTCCTTGATCTTCAGCTTGACCAGCGCGTCCAAGAGCTTGTGCTCGGTGGCGTCCATCTCCACGCTGATGTCCTGCATGTACGGCTTGGCATCCTGGTCCGGGTTGTAGCGGTAGATGCGGAATTTGATGGTTTCGGTAGTCATCTCTGGTTCAACCCTTAGTAGGTGCGGGCCTTCAGCTTGATCGTGTCCACGGTCAGCGGCTGCATGTTCACCGGCTTGTACTCCAGGCGGTTGCCGTCGCGGAACCACAGCGTGTGCTTCAGCCAGTTGACGTCGTCGCGGCCGTTCGGGGTGGCCTCGGTGTCCAGCGCGTCGTCGCGGACGTGGGCGCCGCGGCTTTCGGTGCGGGCATTGGCGGAAACCATGGTGGCCTTAGCCACTTCGATCAGGTTCTCCAACTCCAGCGCCTCGATGCGGGCGGTGTTGAACACCTTGGACTTGTCGCCGATTTCGGTCTTGGCGACCATGTCGGCCACTTCCAGGATCTTTTCCACGCCTTCGGCCAGCATGTCCTTGAAGCGGAACACGCCGCAGTGGGCCTGCATGGTGCGCTGCAGCGCGGCGCGAGCCTCGTGCACCTGCACGCCGTTGGTCTGGTTGTCCAGACGCGCGACGCGGGCGACCGAACGCTCGACGTCGGCCATAGCCAGCTCCGGCAGGTCTTCCGGATGCTGCTTGATGAATTCGATCATCGAGTTGGCCGAGCTCTTGCCGAATACCAGCAAGTCCAGCAGCGAGTTGGTGCCCAGGCGGTTGGCGCCGTGCACCGACGCGCACGCGCATTCGCCGGCGGCGTAGAAGCCATGCACCGCCTCGCCGTGGATCACCACTTCGCCGTGGTAATTGGTGGGGATGCCGCCCATCTGGTAGTGGCAGGTCGGCACCACCGGAATCGGGGCCTTGATCGGGTCCACGCCGGCGAACTTGATCGAGATCTCGCGGATGCCCGGCAGCTTGGACATGATCACCTCGGGGTCGAGGTGGGTGATGTCCAGCAGCACGTGATCCTTGTTCGGACCGCAGCCGCGGCCTTCGTTGATCTCGGTCACCATCGCGCGCGACACCACGTCGCGGGAAGCCAGGTCCTTGGCGTTCGGCGCGTAGCGCTCCATGAAGCGCTCGCCCTGCGCGTTGCGCAGAATGCCGCCTTCGCCGCGCACGCCTTCGGTGATCAGCACGCCCGCGCCGGCCACGCCGGTCGGGTGGAACTGCCAGAATTCCATGTCTTCCAGCGGGATGCCGGCGCGCGCCGCCATGCCCACGCCGTCGCCGGTGTTGATGAAGGCGTTGGTGGAGGAAGCGAAGATGCGGCCGGCGCCGCCGGTGGCAAACAAGGTGGCCTTGGCCTGGAACACCACGATTTCCGAGGTTTCCATTTCCATGGCGACCACGCCCTGCACGCGGCCTTCGGCGTCGCGGATCAGGTCAAGCGCCATCCACTCGACGAAGAAGTGAGTGTTGGCGCGCACATTGCGCTGGTACAGCGCGTGCAGCATCGCGTGGCCGGTGCGGTCGGCCGCGGCGCAAGCGCGGCGAACCGGCTTGCCTTCGCCGAAGTCGGACATGTGGCCGCCGAACGGACGCTGGTAGATGGTGCCATCCGGATTGCGGTCGAACGGCATGCCGTAGTGCTCCAGCTCCACCACCACTTTCGGGGCTTCGCGGCACATGAATTCGATCGCGTCCTGGTCGCCCAGCCAGTCCGAACCCTTGACGGTGTCGTACATGTGCCAGTGCCAGTTGTCCGGCTCGGAGTTGCCGAGCGAAGCGGACACGCCGCCCTGGGCGGCCACGGTATGGGAGCGGGTGGGGAAAACCTTGGACAGCACGGCGGTCTTCAGGCCGGCTTCCGACAGTTGCAGCGCAGCGCGCATGCCGGCGCCGCCGGCGCCCACGACTACCGCATCAAAATGACGAACAGGAATACCCATTACAGCCCCCAAACCACTTTAACGGAATAGATGAAACAGGAAACCAGCCAGACGATGGTGAACATGTGCAGCGCCAGGCGGATGCCCACCGGCTTCACATAGTCCATCCACACGTCGCGGATGCCCACCCATACGTGCAGGAACAGCGCCAGCAGCGTGGTCTGGGTCAGCACCTGCACCCAGGTATGGCTGAAGAGGTCTTTCCAGCCTTCATAGCCGGACGGCAGCGCCAACAGGAACAACGCCAGGGCCACGGTGTAGATCACCATCACCACGGCGGTGACGCGCTGCATCACCCAATCGCGCAGGCCGTAGCCGGCGCCGACAACATTGCGGTTTACCATAGAGCGATGCCTCCCAGAACCAGGGTCAGCGCCAGGCTGACGACCAGCACGGTCTTGGCGGTGGCGCGGGCGGTCTCAAGTTCCAGACCTTTGTGAATATCGAGAAACAGGAAGCGGATGCCGGCGCAGAAGTGATGCATGTAAGCCCAGATCAGGCCCAGCAGCACCAGCTTCATCAGCGGGTGGGCGACCACGGCGCGGTAGGTTTCAAACGATTCGGCCGAACTGAGCGAACCGTGCAGCAGATAGATCAACAGCGGGAGGGAGAAGAACAGCGCCACACCACTGACCCGGTGCAGGATGGAGACGAAGCCCGGCACGGGCAGTCTGATCCTGGCCAAGTCCAGATGCTTCGGTCTTTGCTTCTGCATAAGGCTTTCCTTGGATGTTTTTTGTGACCAAGAGGGTTACATGGCGACCGCCCACCACGGGAGGCCGCCCGGCCGGCTCTGCCCTTGTGTCGGGCGATGCCTGCCTTTACCTGGCACATTGCCGACGATTCATTTGCAATATGCGCCGGGGATTCTAACAAATCTCGGACTACCCCGTACTGCTTCCGAGTCTTTTAATCTGCGTCAAAGCGGCCAGCCTTCAGCCGTGTTTCACTGTATAAGCCAGCTGGTGCGTCAGGCAGTAGCGCTGCCGCCATTCCAGCGGACTGCCGTCCATGCCTTCGGACAAGCGCAGCAGGCACAGCGCCGGCACATCGGCCACCATGCCGGTCACGCCCAGAAGCCCCGCCTCTTCCCGCGGCAGCATCTCGGCGCGGAACTGCTCGCTGCGCACGCGCACGCGCACGCCGAAACGCTGCTGCAAGGTGGCGTAGACGCCGGCCGAATTGCGCAGCCAGCGCGCTTCCATGCCATCGAATCTTTCCGCCGGCAGCAGCACGTCGTCCAGCGCCACCGGCGCGCCGTGCCAGCGCCACAGCTGGCGAATTCTCAATAAAGGCGCCAGGCGCCGCAATTGCAACGCGTCGGCGATGTCCTCGCTGGCGTTCAGCCGCGACAGGCCCAAAAACTCCCGCGCCAGATCGTCCGGCTGCTCGCCGAACAGCCCAGGCGTCAGCAGCGCCGCGTCGCCCCAGTCGCCCGGCACCGGGGCCACATAGGTGCCGCGCCCCTGCTGCCGGTAAAGCAGGCCGGCGGCCTCCAGTTCGGACAAGGCCTTGCGCACCGTGCCTTGGCTCGCGCCCAGCTCGCCAGCCAGCTCCCATTCGCTGGGCAGCGCCTCATGCGCCTGCCACTCGCCCTCGCCCATTCTTTCCAGCAGCCGCTGTTTGACCTGGGCATAAAGCGGCTGTCTTTTCAGGGTATTGGCCGTCATGGTCTGTGTTTTAACACCAAACAAATCAAGCGTAAAGGCAAGTCTTATATAAGACACAAGACTTAAACGAGCGTTTGATGCCATATTCTTGACTGATTAGTCCAAATCGATAAACAGCCGTGATACACTCAGGCCACACCTATACTGCAGGGCAACATCTGCAGCTCATTATCGGATAAGTCAAAGGAGAGTCCGCCAATGAAAGCCCCCGTTCGCGTTGCCGTAACCGGCGCTGCCGGCCAGATCGGCTATAGCCTGCTGTTCCGTATCGCCAGTGGCGAAATGCTGGGCAAGGACCAGCCGGTCATTCTGCATCTGCTGGATCTGCCGCAAGCCCAAACCGCGCTGAAGGGCGTGATGATGGAGCTGGAAGACTGTGCCTTCCCGCTGTTGGCCGGCATGGTGGCCACCGACGACCCGAACGTGGCCTTCAAGGATGTCAAGGTTGCCCTGTTGGTCGGCGCCCGCCCGCGCAGCAAGGGCATGGAGCGCAAGGACCTGCTGGAAGCCAACGGCGCCATCTTCACCGTGCAGGGCAAGGCGCTGAACGACCACGCCGCCCGCGACGTCAAGGTGCTGGTAGTCGGCAACCCGGCCAACACCAACGCCTGGATCGCGATGAAGTCGGCTCCGGATCTGGACCCGAAAAACTTCACCGCCATGTTGCGTCTTGACCACAATCGCGCGCTGTCGCAGATCGCCGCCAAAACCGGCAAGCCGGTGGCTTCGATCGAGAAGCTGGCGGTATGGGGCAACCACTCGCCGACCATGTACGCCGACTACCGCTTCGCCACCATCGACGGCCAATCGGTTAAAACCCTGATCAACGACGACGTGTGGAACCGCGACGTGTTCCTGCCCACCGTGGGCAAGCGCGGCGCCGCCATCATCGAAGCGCGCGGCCTGTCCTCCGCCGCCTCCGCCGCCAACGCCGCCATCGACCACATCCACGACTGGGTGCTGGGCAGCAATGGCAAATGGGTGACCATGGGCGTGCCGTCCGACGGCTCCTACGGCATCCCGGAAGGCGTGATGTACGGCGTGCCGGTAGTATGCGAAAATGGCGAATACAAACGAGTTGAAGGCTTGGAAATCGACGCGTTCAGCCGCGAGCGGATGGACCTGACCCTGGCCGAACTGGAAGAAGAGCGCGCAGCCATCGCTCACCTGTTTGGCTGATACCCGAGCCGGATCGAAGAAAGCGCACCGCAAGGTGCGCTTTTTGTCTTTGGTCAAACCGCCATTCCGCATTTGCATTTATTGATTACCATCGACTGCCATTTGGAGTAGAGCATGATTGAAGTTGAAGTCCTGAACCAAATCGCGGCCAAGATCGAAGACCTGGCCGCCCGCGCCGCCGATATTCGGGGGTATCTTTGACTACGACGGCAAAAAAGACCGTCTGGAAGAAGTAAGCCGCCTCACCGAAGATCCGGATATCTGGAACGATCCGAAAAAAGCCCAGGACCTGGGCCGCGAGCGCAAACAGCTGGAAGACGTGGTGCTGGTGCTGGACAGCATCAACGCCACCCTCGCTGACAGCCGCGAACTGTTCGACATGGGCAAGAGCGAAGACGACGACGACACCATCCTCGCCGTGCAAGCCGACCTGGAAGGCGTGGAAGAGAAAGTGGCGAAGATGGAATTCCGCCGCATGTTCCACGACCCGATGGACCCCAACAACTGCTTCCTGGACATCCAGGCCGGCGCCGGCGGCACCGAAGCCCAGGACTGGGCCGGCATGCTGCTGCGCATGTACACCCGCTACGCCGAACGCAAGGGCTTCAAGGTGGACGTGCTGGAAGTGTCCGAAGGCGAAGTGGCCGGCGTCACCAGCGCCACGCTGAAGATCGAAGGCGAATACGCCTACGGCCTGTTGCGCACCGAAGTGGGCGTGCACCGCCTGGTGCGCGTGTCGCCGTTCGACTCCAACGCCCGCCGCCACACCTCGTTCTCGTCGGTATTCGTCTACCCGGAAGTGGACGACAGCTTCGAGATCGACATCAACCCGGCCGACCTGCGCGTGGACACCTACCGCGCCTCCGGCGCCGGCGGCCAGCACATCAACAAAACCGACTCGGCGGTGCGGATCACCCACATCCCCACCAACACCGTGGTGCAGTGCCAGAACGACCGTTCGCAGCACCGCAACCGCGACGAGGCGATGCAGATGCTGCGCGCCAAGCTGTACGAGCTGGAACTGAAAAAGCGCAACGAAGCCAAGCAGGCGCTGGAAGACACCAAGACCGACGTGGGCTGGGGCCACCAGATCCGCTCCTACGTGTTCGACCAGTCCCGCATCAAGGATTTGCGCACCAGCCACGAGGTGGGCAACATCAAGGGCGTCATGGACGGCGACCTGGACGGCTTCATCGAAGCCAGCCTGAAGCACGGCGTCTAAGCCAAACCGGCCGGCTCCCCGCGGGAGCCGGCCAAGCCGTTTTTATTGTTTTGCCGCAGGAACCCAACCCGGCACGGAGTCATCATGTCTGATCACGAACAAGCACCGGCGCAAAGCCAAGACGAAAACCAGATCATGGCGGAACGCCGCCTGAAACTGCAGGCGATCCGCGAAAAAGGCATCGCCTACCCCAACGACTTCAAACGCAGCCACTTCGCCAAACCGCTGCAGGACGACCACGCCGCCAAAGAAGCGGAAGCGCTGGAAGCCGAAAAAATCGAAGTCGCCGTCGCCGGCCGCATGATGCTGAAACGTGTGATGGGCAAAGCCAGCTTCGCCACCCTGCAGGACGTGAGCGGCCGCATCCAGGCCTTCATCTCCCGCGACAACGTGGGCGAAGACGTCTACGCCGACTTCAAGCGCTGGGACCTGGGCGACATCATCGCCGTCAAGGGCGTGCTGTTCAAGACCAAGACCGGCGAACTGACGGTGCAGGCCAGTGAAGTGCGCATGCTGTCCAAGAACATCCGTCCGCTGCCGGAAAAATTCCACGGCATCAGCGACCAGGAAACCAAATACCGCCAGCGCTACGCCGACCTGATCATGAGCGAGGAAAGCCGCGACACCTTCATCAAGCGCTCCAAGATCGTGCAGAAGGTGCGCGACGTGATGGTGGGCGAAGGCTACCTGGAAGTGGAAACCCCGATGATGCACCCGATTCCGGGCGGCGCGTCGGCCAAGCCGTTTGTCACCCACCACAACGCCCTGGACATGCCGCTCTACCTGCGCATCGCCCCGGAGCTGTACCTGAAGCGCCTGGTGGTGGGCGGCCTGGAACGCGTGTTCGAAATCAACCGCAACTTCCGCAACGAGGGGATGAGCACGCGCCACAACCCCGAGTTCACCATGATCGAGTTCTACGAAGCGTACAGCGACTACCAGCGCATGATGGAGATGACCGAAACCATCATCCGCGAATGCGCGCTGGTTTCCTGCGGCGCCACCACCGTGAGCTACCAAGGCAAGGAAGTGGACCTGGGCAAGCCGTTCGACCGCTTCACCATCGTGGAAGCGATCAAGCACTACAACCCGCAATACACCGACGCGCAACTGTCCGACTCCGCCTGGGTGGCCAGCGAGATCAAGCGCCTGGGCGGCAAGCTGCCCCCGGCGCCGGGCCTGGGCAGCCTGCAGCTGGCGCTGTTCGAAGAATGCGCCGAGTCGCTGCTGTGGAACCCGACCTTCATCATCGACTACCCGGTGGAAGTCTCCCCGCTGGCGCGCGGCTCCGACACCCAGCCGGGCCTGACCGAGCGCTTCGAGCTGTTCATCGTGGGCCGCGAGCACGCCAACGGCTACTCGGAGTTGAACGATCCGGAAGACCAAGCCGCGCGCTTCCAGGCGCAAGTCGCCCAGAAGGATGCCGGCGATGATGAGGCGATGCACTACGACGCCGACTACATCCGCGCGATGGAATACGGCCTGCCGCCGACCGGCGGTTGCGGCATCGGCATCGACCGCCTGGTGATGCTGCTGACCGATGCGCCGTCTATCCGGGATGTGATCTTGTTCCCGCACATGCGTCCGGAGTAAGCTTTAGCGAGTTGACATTGGGCTAAAGAGAAAGCCGCTCACTGCAAGGTGGGCGGCTTTATTTATATTTAAAAAATACCTTGGGTTTTATTTCCACCCAACAAAGTGACAGGAGAAAAAAATTAAAAAAACAAATACAACCCAAGTCAAGATGTAAAAATAAGTACTTGCAAACTTCCAAGCCAAAGTAGCACAAAATGACTCAAAGCATGTCATTGCAGGAACATTATCCGACTTTCTAAATTCATCTGAAAATCTATGCTTACTAATAAAGTAGGTATCATCGACTGGCTCATGATTATATGAGCAAGAGGTACGAATCTTAGCGTATTCTAAAGCTAGCTTCTCATACTGTTCCACTGTGAGAGAAGGAGCTTTTTTTTCACACTCGACAATGATTGAAATACGCGTTTGAAAATCATTAAGCTCTTCTGCATTTCGATAAAGAGCATCAGCCTTAACTCCACTCCCCCCCGCCCACTCAACCAGTGTCAATACCAAAATCAACAAACCAAGACAAGCAGAAATAGCAGTCAGATAATTATCCAAAGAAGAACCTGATATGACAAAAATCTTCTGTATAAATGCAACCGCTATAATAGAAGCTGAGAATAAAGATAAGCTTAACGTTGAAAATATATCTTTTCGCCGTATTCGCCTCGCAGAATTATACCTAGCACTAGCAGTACGCCAAGCCTTTTTCCGAAGCTCTTCCAAACTGTCTTTCATGCGCCTCCTGCCTATTTAGGGCAGACCTCTCCAATACAATCTATTATATCCTCTCCCACAAAATTTATAGTGGAAGGTTCCGATTTTACGGACCTAGAATCAGGTAATGTTCACTTCCGCCCCCAATGCAACTAAAGTCCATCGAGAGGTATGCGCATGCATTGAGAGGTCTGCTTAGCTATTCTACTACAATCTCATCAATACACAACCCCTTCATCCGCATGCATTGATGACAATACAAACCTCTTATAGCTTTGAAATCGGCTTTCTATTTGCTCATCACTCAAAGACTCATCTGGTGCGACTCTACCCCTCGCTACTAAAAATTCTAACTTATCAACCAAACTAACAATTGAATCATAATTTTTAACATAGCCACCTGTCGGGTTAAACTTCATCTCCCAGTATGCTCTAGACAATTTTTTCAAATTGGGTGGGGCCGTAAAATCAAACTCACCAAGCCGGCCAAACAAATTACTAATCGCATTGTCAATTCTATACAGCAAACTCATATCATTTATCTGATTAAAATATGCAATCCAACCATATCTTTTATTATCTGATATAGCACCAGCCACCTTCTCATTTAGCTCAGAAACAAATATATCTTTTAACCTGCTTGAATTTAAATAACTTAATCTTTCCAGTCTTTTACTTTTATTATGTCTAAAATCACTAAACTTTGCTGCAATGGACTGCAAAAACCTTTCAACTGTGGCATGCCTAACCGTGAGAGTATCACCATCAAAACGATATCCAAGGTATAAAAATGGCTCGCATCGCCTTCCAAAGTGTGTCTTTTCTGAACTTAAGGGATGTAGTTTCAACCCCCTAGTCTGAAGCCTCCTTTTCAAGGATTTAAATGCAAATTCCACACTATCTCTCTCACCATACATTAACACATCATCTACATACCGATGATACCCAACACCCATCCCCACCATACCATCATCTATTGGCTGCATATAGATAGATGACAATATATTTGATATAGCAAGACCCTGAGGTATTCCACACGCCCTCTTATATTTATGATATAAATTTTTAGAGCAATTTTTCGGAACCGTCGGAGTAACCAAAGAGCTCTTAATCAGTTTCAATGCAATTTTCGATTTAATACGGCGAGAAAGCAGTGCAATCAACCTACTTATATCTACATCATCATAAAATGTAACAATATCTGCCCCACAAACCCACGTGGAATCCATAGGTAGCTCAGCTAACTTTCCAGAAATATCCCGAATATATACGCTTGCGATGTTCCTAGTAACTCTTTCAGGATAGATTATCGACAGAAACTTATTTAGCTGGGAAAGAATTATTCTATCGCGTATTGTTGGAACGGAAATTAATCTGGGTGGCTTTTCTCTATTTTTTACCTTAAGAACCTCTAAGTAAGGAGAAAATCTATACGTCCCATTTATACTTTTCTCACAAGCCAAATATATTTCCGCAGCAGCCCTCGATGAAAATTGAAAGCCATTAATCCTATCAATACCTTTTGCGGAACTATTTTTATATTTCGCCTGATAAATATCAATCAAAAAATGAGCCGAAAAAAGGCTGCGAAACAAGCCATCATCATCAATCACCCCATCATTATACTTTTTAACTATGCCCTCTATCATAACAAAAAAGCCTCTATAAAATAAATACCGCAACCTTTACGCAAAAGCTATCAATTAAACTATACCGCTCTAACTATAACATTAACCACATAATATATATTTGTTTGGTGTCCGCTCCGCGGACTGATCCTTTAATGCCGGTTCCGCCCGGCTTGACGGGTCCATTTCTTTTGCTTCGCCAAAAGAAATGGACGAAAGAAAAGGCGACCCAACAGCGCTGCGAAACCCCGCCTCCAAAGCCCTTTCCAAGGCGCCGCCGAACTCGCGGGGCGCTAACGTCGCCCCGCTCAAACAAACGGCGGCTTAAAACCTTGGAAAGGGCTTCGGAGTCGGCTTGCGCTGATGGGATAGGGGCAAGTTGGTTCGACTCTACAACCAGCAAAAAGCAAAGACATTGAGATGATACAACATCAGCATAACTCATTCATCATGTCAGCAAGTTTGAAGCTCTCCATGACATGGAGGAAGACAAGCCTGTAGGAATCTTGGTCAGCAGTTCTGAGATATCCACACGGTAGTGTGGACTGGCAGACGAGAAACAAGCACGTTTGCGACGTGCCCCATCCCCTTCAAGCCTGCCGTCGGGTGGCAGGCCCGAGGTTTTAAGCGGCTGCCTGTTTGAGTCCCGCGACGTTAGCGCAGGACGAGTTCAGCCGCGCCTCGGGTCTGACGGGAACCGGCGGGAAGCCGCAGGCCAGGCTTGCAGGGTGGCCGGGATACCGAGTGAGGCCATAGAGCAGGCAAATATCCCCTCCCTGCCGCCGGGCAGCCCCGGCAACCCAAATCATCATCCGCGCAGCGGATTCCCAAAAGCACATCACAGGCAAACCGCCCGCTACTTGCTCGCCTTATCCAGCAAGCCGCCAAACATCTCCGGGTCAACCAAGTCTCTCAGCGCCACGCCCAAGGCGTCGGCCAATGCTCCCATATTGTCGATGGAGACATTGCGCTCGCCGCGCTCGATCTCTGACACATAGGTTCTGCTCATCCCCGCCTGCAAAGCCAACGCCTCCTGCGACACATCGTGCAGACGTCTGGCAATCCGCAGGTTGCGGGCGAAAACCGCGCGGGCGGTTAAGGGTTTTGTTGTGTTTTCCATACCCCGATAGCATCAGCGCTTGCTAGCGCTCAAGCCACACGGTATGATTTGCAAAATGTTAACTATAAGTGACTTTTTGATTGTTATTGATATCTTCATGACACTCATTATGTGCTATGCGCTGCTTTGCCAGCCACACATGGGGGTGCTTATGCAGAAAATTCCCATTCCGTGATCTACGGCGCTTTGCCGCTCCCGCTCTGTCTTGACCACATGCAGAACGTTGCCCACCCGACCACGACAACGTTCAATCAAAATGAGGGTTTTGCCATGCCTAGCATCACCCGCAGTTCATCGCATCTCGCGCTTTCCCTGAAAAACCGCCACCCCGCCCGCAGCCGTTGGCTGCTGCACAACCCAGTCCCCACCCATCCGCCCAGCCTGCTGGCCATGACCCGGCTGCACGAAGCCTTTGCCGCCTTGCAAGAGCAACTGGCCGGCAAGGATCAAGCCAAGGTCAGAGAACCGGCCGCGCGCGTGGCGCATTTGTGCCACGACATCGAGCAGGCGGTGGTGGAGTCCATCTGCCACCTCGCCCATGGCCAATTGGGTTTGCAATCCGTGATCGAGCTGCTGGCTTGCCTGGGCGACGATGTCCGCCTGCCTTCCAGCCGCATCACGGAGTTGCTGTCGCCGCTGGACAAGCGCATGGACGAGTCGCTGTCGCTGCTCACCCGCGTGCTGTAAGCCCTGCTCCATGAGCCAACAGCCTGCCCGCTTCCCAGCGACAGGCTGTTTTTGATTCGACGGATTTTGTAGGGTGGAATCCCGGCAAAGCCGGGAGTTCCACCGCAATGCGATTCACTGCGATATGGCGGTGCAATGCCCGGCTGAACAATGGCTGCATCCAATCGTTTCAAGCCGGGTATTGCACCCTACGCTTGCGACGCCCGCCAGCCCTCCAGCCGTATCACCGAGTTGCTGATGCCGCTGGGCAAGCGCATGCACGAGTCGCTGACACTGCTCACCCGCGTGCTGTAAGCCCTACATATCTCGCACAAACATTAAAACGTATACGATGCGCCCTATTCCCCTTCAGCACGCGCCGGGCAAAAAGCGTTGGGCGGGGTTTTAAGACGCCGGCGGTTCGACGCCGCGCGACATTCGCGCGCGGCTAGTTCCGGCGGCTCCTCGCCCGGCGCTTTTTGGCCGGGGTTTCGCGGGCTGCTGGGGCGGCCTGGGGTCGAAAGGGGGCTGGCCGCGCAGCCCCCTTTCCCGTTTGCCGGGCGGAACCGGCACTTAAACATCGTCCGCGCAGCGGACTCCATGCCGCGCGCAAGCTATGGCGGGCCGTGGCGGGAGCATCATTCCGATGCGCCGGTGGTGAAGCCGGTACGCCAATCCCGCCATGCGCCTGCCGCCCTGCCCCGCAAGCGGCAGGTCAAAGCGCTTCACACGTCAATTCCAAATCGATATAGTCTGCCGGGTTGCCGCGCCGCGCGCGGCTGCGCTTCTTGGCGCCACATGGAGATGCAGATGAGCGAGAAATACACCGGGCAGTGCCTGTGCGGCGCAATCCAGTATGCCGCCGCCGCCGAACCGCTGTTCACCGGCAACTGCCACTGCCTAGATTGCCAGCGCAGCTCCGGCAGCGCCTATATTCCGGCCATGGTTTTTCCCGAAGCGGCGGTGGAAATTGTCGGCCAGGCCAAATACTTCGCAACCACCGCCGATAGCGGCAATACCCACAGCCGGGGCTTCTGTCCGAACTGCGGCTCGCAATTGTTCGCCAGATTCAGCGCCATGCCCGGCCTGCTGGGCATCAAGGCCGGCACGCTGCACGACACCTCGCGCTACGCGCCCAAGCTGGATTTTCACGTGGCCAGCGCCGCGGCCTGGGACTACATGAATCCGCAGTTGCCGAAGAAGCCGGGGCCGGCGCAAGGCTAACAAGCCCATAGCCCGTCCACATCCGGTCTGTCAGCCCCAATCAGCAGCCAGTCCGCCCGCTGGCTGTTTTCATTCGCAGCCTTTCCAACGCCGTGGCATCGCCTGGCCATGAGCACGCTTTTCCTGCCGGCCTCACCGTCAGCGGCAGGCTCTCCACTCGTCGATTAATGCCAATGACATCTATCGGCTTTATAAATAGCCGGCTGACGCGCCATGCACCAGGCGCGCGCGATTGCCCACCCCCAGGAGACGTTCAATGAACATGCCATTCGCGGCCTGGATGCGCCGCCTTGCCCCGGCCGCCTTGCTGCTGCTAGCCGCCCACGCCAGCGCCGCCACCGAAACCATCGTGATGATCCGCCACGGCGAAAAACCGGACCAGGGCCTCGGCCAGCTGACCTGCCAGGGCCTGAACCGCGCGCTGGCGTTGCCGCGGGTGCTGACCAGCGCCTTCGGCGCGCCGGACGCCATCTTCGCGCCCGATCCCGCCACCCAGGTGTCCGATTCCGGCGCCAACTACTACTATGTGCGGCCGCTGGCGACGATAGAGCCCACCGCCATCAGCCTGGGCCTGCCGGTCAACACCGCTTACGGCTTCACCCAGACCGCCGACCTGGCCTCGCGGCTGCTGGCCTCCGACTATGCCGGCTCCACCGTGTTCGTGGCTTGGGAGCACAAGAAGATCGTCACGCTGGCCAAGCAGATCTTCGCCAACCTCAACCAATCCGCCAATATTCCGGCTTGGTCGGGATCGGACTTCGACAGCATCTACGTCATCACCATCAATAGCTCCGGCAGCCGCCGCACCGCCTCGTTTTCCATCCAGGCCCAGGGCCTGAACGGCCAGAGCACGGCCTGCCCCGGCCCCAACTAGCCGCAGACGGCGGGATGGCCTGCGCCATCCCGCCGTGTTTTCTAGCCGCCATTCCGCCCCGCAGTCGCCGTGATCCAATCGGAAATAATCAACCGCGCGATATTTCCACGCATTGCGAATCAAATTAAGACGCCTTCTTATTGGTAATGTCGAATCATTCGTATTTACGCTTAATTTTATCGATTCATGCCAAGCCTCTCCCTCCGACATATGGCAAACCATCATAAGCTATTGAAAATAATCCGTATTTACACTTAGTTTTTATTCAAAAAAGGGGGAAATATAAAAAACAACACTAATACTCAAATCTCAGCCAGCCTACTGACGGAACTCATCGCCATGACTGTGTCCAAGAAAATCCTTCTGCTGATTCTGCTCTCCATCCTGGCCCAGATCGGCATCAGCGCTTACAGCCTCCATACCCAGTCCCAGCTGGCCGACACCGCCACCAGCTTCGCAAACGTCGACTATCCCAGCCTGATTAACTTAGGGCAGTTCAGCAATGCGGTGGGAACGCTGCGCTTGGCCGGCCTGCACGAATTGACCTCCACCACCGCCGCCGACCGCGCCGCGGCCAGAAGCAAAGTCGGCGACGCCTACCAGAGCGCCAAGGCGGCCTTGGGCGAATACCAGAAAATGATCAACGACGATGAAGACCGCGGGCACTTCAACGACGATGGCCGCCTGCTGGACCAATACTACGCGGCAATGCAGCCTATGCTGGCAGCGGCGGAGCGCAACAATCTGGAAGACGCGCTCAAGATTCGCGCCGATGCGGTGACGCCGGCCGGCAATGCGCTGACCAAGGCGATCAGCGCCCACATCGACTACAACAAGCGCTATGTCGAAAAGGAAGTGGCCGAGGCCCAGGCCTTGATCGGCAGCACCCGCGTCATCACGCTGGCCACCACCGCGGTGCTCACCCTGCTGCTGGGGGCGCTGGGCCTGCGCACCTACCTATCCATCACCCGTCCGCTGCATGAGCTGAACCACGCGATGAACCAGATCGGCGAGCGCCTGGACTTCACCCGCCAGGTCAAGGTGCATAACGCCAAGGACGAAATCGGCAATACCGCCGCCGCCTTCAACCAGCTGGTGCAGCGCATCCGCCACAGCCTGCGCGACATCCTGCACAACTGCGGCAAAGTGGCGGGCTACAGCGCCGACCTCGGCCAGGCCGCCAACCACGTGCAGACCGCGGCGGAAAACCAGAACCAGGCCTCCGCTTTCATCGCCGCCACCATGGAGCAGCTGACCGTCAGCATCAACCACGTCGGCGATCGCGCCGAGCAAAGCAACCAGCAAAGCGAAGAGGCCAGCCGCCACGCCGGCAACGGCCACCAGGTGATCGCCAAGACCGTGGAGGAAATCCGTTCCATCTCCGATACCGTCGGCCACGCCAATACCAGCCTCACCGAACTGGAGGCGCAAAACAGCCGCATCGCCAACTCGGTGGGCAGCATCAAGGACATCGCCGATCAGACCAATCTGCTGGCGCTGAATGCCGCGATAGAAGCGGCGCGCGCCGGCGAAACCGGGCGCGGCTTCGCCGTGGTGGCGGATGAAGTGAGAAAACTGGCCGAGCGCACCGCCATCCTCACCAGCGAGATCGACCAAGTGATACGCGGCGTCACCGACACCTCGCGGCAAACCACCAGCCGGATGAGCGAAACCCAGCAACTGGTCGCTTCCGGCGTGGTGTGCGCCGACGAGGCGATGACAGCCATCGGCGAAATAGGCAAATCATCCGGCACCGCCATGCAGATGGTCAGCGAAATCACCGACGCCATCCGCGAACAGGCCAATGCCTGCAACAGCATCGCCAACCAGGTGGAAAAGATCGCCCAGATGGCCACCCAGTCCAGCGCGGCCGCGCAGCAAACCGCCACCACCGCCCAACAGCTGGACAAGGCGGTGCTGGCGATGAACGAGGCGGTCAAACGCTACACGCTGTGAGGCCAGGCGGCCGGCGTCAAGGGCTGGCGAAGCGCGCCGAGTATTGCCAGGTGAAGCAGCCGCTGCTGTCTGAAAACAACTCCTTGGTCTGGTCGTCGGCCGCCCGCAGCCGGGTGCGCAGTTGTTCCAGCGGCAGCGATGCCAGCGCCGGAGCGTTGAGCGGACGAATCAGCGAGCGCACCACGGTTTCGCCGCTCAGCTCCTCCAGTCGGCAGCGTATGCCGGAAATCGCGTCATTGCGCTCCTCGGCCAGCGCGCCCACCTGGCTGCGGAAGTCGGCCTGCTCGTCCTGCAGCGCTTTCAGCATCGCGTTCAGCTGGTTGAGCTGCTTGAGCTTGGGGGCGGCCTGTTCCGACAACCGCTTCCAGCCTGCCTGCTGCTCGGCCGACAGTTGCAGTTCGCCCTTTTTCAGCCGCGCCGCCAGGCCCACGTAACGCTTGACGGTTTCATCCCCCATCAGCGCCGCCACCGCCTGCTGCGCCGTCGCCGTTTTCTGCGCCCCCTCCTGCTGCCGCTTTTCCAGCCAGTCCTGCCGGGCGGCGAAAGCCGACAAGTCCGGCAGCAAGATGGAAATCGCCGTCTCCTGGCTGGCGCGCGCGCCGACGCGGGCTATGCGCACCGACTTCGCGGCGATGGCGCAACCCATCGCGCTGTCGATATCGACTTCATCGGCGACGATCACGCAGCGGCTGGCCTCGGCGATGCGCACCTGCCGGCCGATCACCAGCGCGTTTTCCGCGCGCTGGATGGTGATGTCGCCGCGCTCGGCGCGCACCTGGGCGTTGGACACCATGCCCTCGACGCTGATCGGCCCGTCGTCGTTCAGCGCGGCGCCGCCCACCAGGTTTTGCTTCAACAGGATGCGGCCGCCGGTGGAGCGGACCGTGCCGTACACGTCGTTGCACAGGGTCAGGTTCTTGCCGGTGACGATCCGGCGCTCCTGCACTTCGCCGTGCTCTTCGTATTCGTCGCCCTGCAAGGCCAGGTCGCCGGTGGTGCGGACACTAACGCCTTCGCGGTTGACGATCTTGTCGACGATGGCGATCTGGTTGGTTTCGGCGTCGATGCTGAGAAAGCCGTCGCGCACCGCGACGATGAACTCCTGGCCCTCCATCTCCCGCACCTCGGTGCCTTCGCCGGCCAGGGTGGCCAGGTCGAAATCGCGCGGCGCGGCGATGGGGATCACGCAGCCGTCCAGGCCGCGCCCCGGCCGGCTGGGCACACTAGGTGTCTTCATCAGCAGCGCCGTATTCGCTTTGATTTGCGGGTAGCGGTTCTGGAACTGGGTCAGGTCCACCCGGCCGCCGGACAGTTTGCGCGGGTGGTCGTCGCGGCGGATCGCCGCCGTCTTCTCCTGCACGCCGGCGTCCACCCCGGGCACCGGCGGCTGCGGACAGGCGATCAGAAAACGCCCCACCTTGCGCTGGGCCAGGCAGTCGTCGATGACGGCGCGGTTCAGCCCGAAGCGGATGCCCTGCTGCCACAGATGGGCGACCATCTCGTCGAACTCCAGCCGGGAAGGCAGGGTTTGCGACTCTTCGCGCTGGCCGACCACCATCGGCTGGCCCGCCGGGTCGCGGCCGTAGACCGGCGTCGCGACGTTTCTGGTCAGGAACACCTGCTCGAACAGGTATTCAACGCCGGCCTCCACCTGGATCACCGCGTGATACAGCGCGCGCCGTTCCTCGGCGAAAGACAGGATGCATTGCGCGATCCGCTGCCCAGGGCCGGCGTTGGCCGCATCGAAGTCGTACAGGTAGTAACACAGTTTCGGGTAATCGAGGCCGGACAGGAAAAAACCGGCGGCGAAGATCTGGTCTATCGCCTGGCGGAAGGCTTCGGCGCCGCTCAATAGCTCGGTCGCGACAAAAAAGCCGTCGGCGCGCAGTTGGATGAAATCCGGCAGGGTGAACGGCTGGCCGGGATCGGGCGCGGAGCCGGACCCGGAAGGCGGGTGTTGCGGGAGATCTGTCGTGCTTGCCATGATCGCGCCTGCCTGAACATGCCGCTGATTGCCGGCCGCAGCCCCCAGCTTGCGCGCAAGCACGGCCCGCGGAGAAAGGAAGCCGCGCCCCCTTTCTACAAAGGTAGCAAACTCATGCCGGCTTTGCGCGCCCGGCGCGCGGCGCCGTCCACCTCGCCAGCCTGCGGCATTCCTTTTGCATTAAAATGATCATCAGGCGCACAGTCCGCGCAGACGCCGCCAGGCTGGCCAACCCCATCACCAGGGATTGAGGTATCGCATGAAACAGGATTTTGTCATCAGAGCCGCGCAAACAGGCGATTACGCCGGCTGGCGGCCATTGTGGGACGGCTATAACGCGTTTTACGGCCGCGCCGGCGACACCGCGCTGCCGGAGGCCATCACCGCGCAGACCTGGGCGCGCTTTTTCGACCCGGCCGAGCCGGTGGACGCGCTGCTCGCCGAGCAAGACGGCCGCATCATCGGCCTGGTCCACACCGTCATCCACCGCAGCACCACCCGGCTGGCGGACGTCTGCTATCTGCAAGACCTGTTCACCGCGCCGGAGGCCAGGGGCCGCGGCGCGGCGCGCGCGCTGATCGAGGCGGTGTATCGGCAGGCAGCCGCGCGCGGCTGCAACCGCGTCTACTGGCAAACCCACGACAGCAACCGCGCGGCGCGCGCGCTGTACGACAAAGTGGGCGAGAACAAGGGCTTCATCATCTACGGCCTGGAGCTGCCGGCCTAAGCGCCGCCGGCCCTCCCCCGCCGCTCGCTTTACTGCCAGCGCCCCCAGCGTACCGCCAGCGAGGCCAGCGCCAGCAGCGCGGCCAGCGTGGTCACAGCCAGCCAGCCCCATTGCGCCAGCAACATGCTGCCGCACACCGCTCCGCCCGCCATGCCGATGAACACGCTGACGAACAGCACCGCGTTCAGGCGGCTGCGCGCGCCGGGGTCGATGCCGTAGACGATGGTCTGGTGCGCAATCAGCGAAGCCTGCACGCCGAGGTCGAAACCCACGGTGCCCAGGCCCAGCAGCCACAGCTGGGCGACGGGGTCCAGCAGCGGCATCAGGCACATGGCGGCGAAGGACAGCGCGCTCAGCCCCGCGCCCAGCCGGGCCACCACCGCCGGGCCGCGGCGGTCGGCCAGATGGCCGGCCATCGGCGCGGCCAGCGCGCCGGCGGCGCCGGCCAGGCCGAACGCCCCCGCGGCGGCGCTGCCCAGATGAAACGGCGCCGCGTGCAGCATCACCGCCAAGGTGGACCAGAAGGCGCTGAAGCCCATCGACAGCAAGCCTTGCGCCAGCGCCGCCTGGCGCAGGCTGGCGTGGCGGCGCAGCAGCGCCCATAGCGAAGCCAGCAGTTGGCGATAAGGCAGGGCCGTGGTCGGCGCGAACTTCGGCAGCCACAGCCAGGCGGACACGCCGATCAGCGCCACCCCGCCGGCCGCCAGCATGAACATGCTGCGCCAGCCCCAGTGCCCGGCCACCACGCCGCTCACCACCCGCGACAGCAAGATCCCCATCAGCAGGCCGGTCATCACCGTGCCCACCACCTTGCCGCGCCGCTGTTCATGCGCCAGGGTAGCCGCCGCCGGCACGATGTCCTGCGCCAGCGTGGCCGTCAGGCCGATGGCCAAGCTGGCCGCCAATAGCCAAGGAAGCGAAGGCGCCATTGAGCAGGCCAGCAGCGCCAGCACCAGCAGCGCCGCCTTGGCCAGGATGATGGCGCGCCGGTCGTGGCGGTCGCCCAGCGGGGCCAGCAGCAAAATCCCCAAGGCGTAGCCCAGCTGCGTCAGCGTCGGCACCAGGCCGATCTCACGGCTGCCGGCGCCAATGTCGGCGGCCAGAATGCCCAGCATGGGCTGGCTGTAATACAACGAGGCCACCGACAGCCCCGCGCCGGCGGCCAGCAGGAAAGTCAGCGCCTTGCCAGGCTGGTCGGCGCGCGACGGCGCGGCGGCCAAAATCTGGTCATGCGTTTTTTGGATGGAAGTCATCGGGGTGGGCTCCGTTTCACGAATGCCCGCAGTGTGCATGCCGCCGCGCTGCGATGGTAGTGGGCCGCCGCGCAGATTTGTTATACATTTTACGTATGAAAAAACCCATCATCAGCGATCTGTACCCGCAGCCGGGCGTCAGCCTGCCGGCCAGCGCCGGCGACCGGCTGGAACTGATGCAGACCTTCGTCCGCATCGTCGAGGCCGGCAATCTGTCGGCGGCGGCCCAGCAACTGGGCACCACCCAGCCGACCATCAGCCGCCGGCTGCAGGCGCTGGAAAAATCGCTGGGAATGAAGCTGTTGCAGCGCTCCACCCACAGCATGCGGCTGACCGACGACGGCGAACGCTGCTTCGCCCGCGCCAAGGAGCTGCTGGCCGGCTGGGCCGCCTTCGAATCCGACCTCAGGGGCGCGCGCGAAGAGCCGGAGGGCATGCTGCGGGTGGTGGCGCCGCACGCCTTCGGCCAGGAAAGGCTGGTACGGCCGCTGGCCGATTATCTGCAGCGCTATCCGCGCATGAAGGTGGAGTGGTTGCTGCACGACGACAGCGCGGCGCAGGACTTCATCGCCGCCGGCATAGACTGCGCGATCCAGGTCGGCGAGGTGACCGATTCGTCGCTGGTGGCGATCAAGCTGGCGGAAGTGCCGCGCATCGTGGTGGCGTCGCCGGCGCTGCTGGCGGGCGGACCCATCCCGCAAACCCCGGCCGAGCTGGCCGGCCTGCCGTGGCTGGCGCTGCGCACCTACTACCGCCACGAAATCCGCCTGCGCCGCGTCGACGGCGAAGAAGAGGCACGCCTGCCGATAGAGCCGCGCCTGAGCACCGACAGCCTGTACGCGCTGCGCAGCGCGGCGCTGATGGGGCTGGGGGTCGGCGTGGGTTCGGCCTGGGTGATGACGGAAGACCTGGCCGCCGGCCGCCTGATCCAGCTGACGCCGGACTGGCAGGCCGCGCCGCTGCCGGTCAGCCTGGTGTATCCGTACAGCCGTTTTTATCCGGCGCGGCTGCGCGGCTTCGTGGAGGTGATGCGCGCCGCGCTGCCCGACGCGATCCGCGATTAGCCGCCCGCCTCGCAGCGCGTCCGGCCGCCCAGCCGCCTGGCCAGCTCGGCCGGCCCCTTCGGCGGATCGGTCAGGAACACCCGCGCGCGCAGCTGGTAATCGATGACCGCGGTGAGGTCGCCGCAGGGCAGGAACACCAGCCGCAATGAGGCCGGATCGTCGTACTTGGGCAAGTTCAACAATACCCGGTGCGGGGTGGGCGCCTGCGGCTGCCCGCCCGGCCGCGCCGGGCTCTGCGTCCACTCCACCAGCGCCTGCAGCCCGGGGCGCCACTGCCGGGGCAGGCCGTAGCAGCAGGTGTCGGTGTGGATGCGCTGGAAAGTGGAGCCGTTGAACGACTTGCTGTCGCGGATATCGTAGACGTCGGCGTTCTCTTGCTCGCCGGCGTAGCGGTTGACCACCATCATGTAGGAGCCGTTGAAATAGACATCGCGGATCCACACCTCGGGGTCGGTTGAAATCGCCGCGCCGCCCACCCCGATCTCGCCGGGGGCGATCGCCTTGTCGGCTATCACGATATAGCCGCCGCCATCCGCCGGCCAGCCGGCGCAGCCGGTCAGCCACAGCGTCAAACACCAAACCACCCATCCGAATCGCATGTTCATTCCTCGCCCAAGCTCCCTGTCACTCGCCGGCCCGCGGCGGCTGGCAATCGCCGGCCGCGCCCAAGCGGCGGCGGATTTCTGCCTCATACGCCTGGCCGCCGGGCAAATTCCCCATCACGCGGCGAATGTCTGCGGCGTCGATCAGCACGGCGACGCGCTTGCATGGCAGGAACACCAGCTCCAAATGATACGGGCTGGCGTAGCGCGGCACCTCGACATTCAGCGCCAGCAGCACGCGGTTGTTGTCATGCATATCGCGCCAGTGATCGAGCTCGCGGGTGGTCGTGCCGCCCGGCCCGTACGGCGGGCGCTTGCTGCCATCCGCATTGCGTTCGGGGCTGGGGTCCTGCGTCCATTTGACGATGGCGCGCCGACCCGGCTGCCATTGCTCGGGCAGCCACACGCTGCAGGTGTCGCCGCTGCTGCTGCACACGCTGTTGCCGTCGAAGCTGGCGAACAGCACCTGGGAGGATGGATCGACATTGACGAAGGTGGCGGAAACCAGCTTGCGCTTGGCCGATTCCGGCGTTTGGCACGCCGCCAGGCCGGCGCAGACCGTCAGCCACAATAGTTTTTTCGCAAACGCTTTCCAATCAGGCAAAACCGCCCTCCCCTTCATCGCCGCCAGCCGGCTGAAACCAGCGCCCGATGATAATCCAAAGCGCCGCTGGCGGCACCGTCACGCCGTCGCCGGAAACGGCTGCCACATCTCGACGATGCGGCCGTCCTGGTACACGGCGATGGCGCCGAACTGCTGCAGCACCGCCTCGCTCTGGCGCGGGCGGAAAAACACCGTGTCGTCGACCTTCAGCGCCTGCCGGCCGGAACCCAGCAACACCTGTTGATTCGACGACGCGCCATACAGCGCGCTGCCGGCCAGCCCCGGCGGCGAAACCGGATCGGCCAGCCAGTTGCCGCCATAGAGAAAGTAGGCGCGCCGCGCGTTGACGTCCCAGGCGCGCAGCAGCCCGCCCAGCCACTCGACGCCGTAGGGCAGTTGGAAACGCGGCAACGCCTTCAGCACCGGCGCGGCGATGAAACAGGCCGGCAGCAGGTCGGCCAGCAGCGCGCTGTCGAAATCGCCGGGCTTCACCAGCGCCGAGCCCAGCGCCACCTCGTTCTCCACCCCGGAGCCGTCGTACAGCCGGTAGGTCGGCGAGCCGCCGGCATTGAAGCAAGGGCTGCCGGAGCCGGCCATCAGCCCCGGCCAGGCCTTGATTTGCTCGGCGAAGCCGGCGTACGCCTGCCGCGCATGGGCGTGCGCCCGAGCGCGCAGGCCGGGCAGATCGGGCAGCTTGGCGACGTGGGCGTCGTAGCCCATCAACCCGGCCCATTGCAGCCGGGGCTCGGAACGCAGGATGTCCAGCATCGCCCGCATCTCGTCGCCGCCGGCGATGCCGCCGCGGTGCAGGCCGACGTCTATCTCGAAATTGACGCGCAGCCGCAGCCGCTGCGCCCGCGCCAGCTCGCGGTATTGCGCCAGCCGTTGCGGGGTGTCGACCAGCCATTGCAGCTGCCGCTCGGGCTGAAAAGCGCCGGGCGGGAAACCGCGGTAGAAGGCCAGCGCGGCGGCGGCTGGCAGCGGCTTGCCCAGCAAAATGTCGTGGTCGCCCTCCGCCATCGCCAACAGCTGCGGCAAGCTGAACAACATGTGCCGGCGAGTGCCGGCCAGCGCCGCCGCCTCGCGCAACAGCGCCGGACACGGCAGCGATTTCACCACCAGCCGCAGCGGGATGCGGCCGTTCAGATTGCGCAGCACCTGGCCGACGTTGGCGCGCAGCCGCTCCCGGTCCAGCACCAGCGTCGGCGTGGCGATGCCGGCCGCGCGCAACGCGGCCGACAACTGGCGGAAATAACCATCGTGCGGGCTGCCGCGCTCGCCGGGGCGCAACGAACCTAGCAACGCCGCCGCGCCGGCCGCGCCGCCTGCGGCCAATAGCTGGCGCCGGCTCCACTGCGGCCGCTTCATGTCCTTATCCCGAACACCCGGCGCAGGTGCGGGTTGAGCAGCCGTCCGTCCGGGTCCAACTCACGCCGCAGCTGCAAGAAGTCGTTCCAGCGCGGGTAGAGGGCGGCGAAATCCGCCGCCTGGTGCGCATGCAGCTTGCCCCAGTGCGGCCGGCCCTGGTATTTGCGGAAGATGGGCGCGATGTCGCTCACCAGGTAATCGCAAGCCTCGCCGGCCGCCGCGTGCACGGCGATGGAGCAGGAGTCGCGCTGGTAAAAGGGGCTGAGCCAGGCGTCGTCGGCCTGGACGAAGCGAAACTCCATCGGAAAGAACACCTCGTTGCGACGCTCCAGCCGGCTGATCACCGCGCGCGCGCAGGCGATGCCGGCCTCGCGCGGCACATGGCATTCCGACTCGTTGAAACGCGTCGGCCTGGCGGTGGACAGCAGCCGCCAGGACTTGTCCCGCGCCTGCTCGACCAGCCCCGGGTCTATCAGTTTGCGCGCCACCCAGCGCCGCAGCTCGGGCGCGCGGCCCAGCCAGTCGCGCAGCCGGCGCAATTCGCGCAGCATGTCTTCATCCTGCGAATCCGGATGCGATACCGCGCCATCGGCGCTGATGTCGTGGGTGATGGCGGCGGCGTAACCGGTGAAGGGCAGATAGAAGAATTCGAAATGGCGGTGCCGCCGCGCCAGTTCCGGCGCCGCCTCCAGCATCTCGCCCACCGGTTTCAGCCAGAGCCGGCGCCGCAGCGAATACGCCGGCACCACCCGGATGCCGGCCTCGACTATCACCCCCAGGCAGCCCAGCGACACCCGCGCCGCCTGCAGCAGCTCCGGCTGCCGCTCCAGGCTGCATGCCAGCGCCTCTCCGGCCGGAGTCAGCAGCCGCAGCGACAGCACGTCGGCATGCAGCGCCGGCAGCTGCGCGCCGGTGCCGTGGGTGGCGGTGCTGATGGCGCCGGCGAAAGTCTGCGCGTCCACGTCCGGCAGATTGCGCAGCGCCAGGCCATGGCCATCCAGCTGGCGCGACAACTGCGACAGCCGGGTGCCGGCCAGCACGGTGGCGGTCAGCGCCTGCTGGTCCTGCGTTTTCAGGCCGGACATCCGGTCGAGCGACACCAGCCGGCCGCCGGTGGGCACCAGCGGCGAAAACGAATGGCCGGAGCCGACGCAGCGCAGCGGGCCGCCGCCGCGCAGCAGCGCCGCCAGTTCGGCTTCGTCGGCCGGCGTGGCCAGCGCCTGCGCCCGGCACTGGTTGAGGCCGCTCCAGCTGCGCCACAGATAAGCGCCGGCAGGCTTGGCCGCGGCTGGCGCGCCGGGGCGAGCCGCCAGCCCGGCCAGCATGGCGGCGCCGCCCAGCTGCAGCCAGCGGCGGCGAGTGACGGCGGCCGGCTTCATGAACGCGCTCCCGCCGCCGCGCCGGCCATGAAGACGATCAGGCGCCGCAGCTCCTCGTCGCTGCAGTCGTTGCAATACCCCATCGCCGGCATCGTCTTGAAACCGTCGCGCGCGTGCGCGAGCAAAACCGGCATGCCCTGCCGCAGCCGCGGCGCCCAGGCCGCGGCGAAGGCGGTCAGCGGCGCCTGGCTGGCCGCCGCGCCATGGCAGCCCAGGCAGGAGCGCTCGTACTTTTCGGCCAGCCGGGCATCGGCCGGGCGCAGCGTTTCGGCTTTTTGCAGATCCGCCGATTGCGGCTTGCCGTCCTGGCAGGCCCCCAGGCAAAGCAGCGCGCCGACGGACAGCGCGCGCCGCGCATCAAGCGCGAATGGAATGGGCATATCGAACTCGCTCCGGATGGCGGGAGCGCAGCGCTCCCGGACAAAACCAGAGCATCGCGCATCCGCGCCGGCCGGCCCCCAGCACAAGGGACAGGTCCGCCCGCCTCCCGGCCCGCCCACCCCGTATTCGCCCTAGGTAGATACGCCGATAACAATCCGCAAGCCGCCGCTTACACTCCAGTTAACATCGCCCACCCTCGCCCTTTTGCCCGGCTCCGGCGGCCAGCCGGGCCAGCCTCCTCCGTCGCCGCCACCACCATGCAAAGGATCCCGCGCCATGACCATCCATCCCGCAGACGGCTACCCGCACACCAGCAAGCATTACGCCTATTCCGCCGGCGACCGGGCCAGGCAGTGCTTCCAGTTCGTCCGCGACATCGACGCCGCGATGCGCGCCAACTATTCCGCCAATATCGAAGCGATAGGCCGCAACATCTATCCCATCCTGTTCGCCGAATCCACCTTCGACGGCGGCCGCTACACGCTGGTGGTGAATCCCGACATCCGCCACGTCAAGGAAAACGTCTGTCCGATCTACGACCAGTGCAAGGCGATCTCGCACATTCCGCTGGGCATCTACTCCATCCTGTCCGCCTACCAGTGCGACTCCACCCTGCAGCAGTGGGCGCCGGCGCTGGCCGCCTACCATGACCAGATCCAGCATGTGCACGACCATCTGGACGAGCTGGAATGGCCGGATGCCGGCATCAGGCAGGCCAACCGCGAGATCCTGCACGCGTCGCTGCATTTCATCCGCCACACGCTGGAGCGCGGCCGCTACGATATGGAGGAGTTCAGCCACTACTCGCGCAAGCTCACCGCGCAGATCGTGCTGAACCAGACCACCGCCGCGCAGAACCAGGTGCGGGTGATGTCCGACACGCTGCGCGAATGGAAGGCGATGCTGGGCGACCGGTGGCGCGATCTCTACGTGGTGGTGTCGGCGCTGTGGACGCTGTCGCAGGAGAGCGCGCACGAGGAGATCATCGGCGCCTTCATGGACGAAGACCGCCGCGAAACCCACATGATTGTTTCGGAGACGCCGCATTCGGTGGACGACGCCCAGGCGCTGCTGGGCCGCATCGTCGGCGACCGCATCATGGCGGAGATGGTGTTCTCGCCGCACGGCACCGAGACCGAGAAGGAAAACATCTATTCGCTGTCCACCAAGCGCGACCTGCTGTCGCAAGCCATTGAAAAAGCCATCGCCGAAGGCGCGGGCGGCACCGCCGTCTGCCCCCACCTGTCGCGCTGAGCCGCATCCGGCCCCGCCCGGGGCCGGGTCGAGCGCCGCCGTGTCCGTCCCCCATCCCTAAAAGCCGGCGCGGCCGCGCCGCCGTACATGCTGTTACGGTTATGAACAGATACAAACAGCAATCAGTCGTCGCGGTTTCTTTGCGGCTGCGAAACAAAATGCCGCCATAGTGCAAGCATACGCAATGCGCGTTCCAACAAAAGGAAGCATGCCATGAAACACGTGATGACAGCCGCGGCGCTGATCGCCGCCTCCCTGACCAGCCTGCCCAGCCAGGCCGCCGATGTCGGCGTTTCCATCAGCGTCGGCCAGCCCGGCTTCTACGGCCAGATCGACATCGGCGGCTACCCGCCGCCGCAAGTGGTCTATCCGCAGCCGGTGATCATACAGCCGGTGCCAGTCGGCCTGCCGCCGCTGTACCTGCGGGTGCCGCCCGGCCACATGAAGCACTGGGACCGCCACTGCCGCGAATACCATGCCTGCGGCCGCCGAGTCTTCTTCGTCCGCGACGACTGGTACAACCGCGTCTACGTGCCGCACTACCAGCAGCGCCATTTCCCGCATCATGACGGCTACGAGCACCGCGACCACCACGAAGAGCATCGCGACGAACATCGCGACTACCCGCGCGACCGCTAAGCCCCGCCGCGCCGTCCAGCCGGACCGCCGCCCAGCCCAGCTGGCGGCCGTCCGGCTTTTCATCGTACGGACGGCGCGCGCTTCATAGAAATTAACCACGCCGCATTGGCATGAACCCGCCGCCAGCGCGCCAAAGCCGAAGCATCGCGCCCAATCCGCGCCGCCATCGCCGAGTTCATGCCAAACCGCCGCTGCCGACGGCGGGAGTGCGGCGTTTTGCCGCAGGCCGGCGCTGGAACAGATGCGCATACTTTCGCTGCGCATGACATCTAAAAAGGGGGAAAACCATGCCGACTCGCCATGCTGTCCATCGCCGCCTGCTGCCCGCGCTGCTGTTGCTGGCGCCTTCCGCATCCGCGCTGGCCTGCGCCAGTTGCGGCTGCACGCTCAGTTCCGACTGGGAAAGCCAGGGCTTCGCCACCCAGCCCGGGCTGAAAATGGATATCCGCTACGACTACCTGAACCAAAACCAGCTGCGCAGCGGCAGCGGCACCATCACGCCAGCAGCCGCCAGCCAGCTGAACCAGGGCAATCAGGAAGTGGAGCAGTACACCCGCAACAATTACCTGACGCTGGGTTTCGACTATGCCTTCTCTCCAGCCTGGGGCGTCAATGTGCAGGTCCCGTACATAGACCGCAGCCACAGCACGCTGGGCACCGGCTCCGACGGCGCCAACGCGGCCAGCGGCGGCGGCGCGTACGACTCCAGCACCTCCGGCCTTGGCGACATCAAGGTGATAGGCCGCTATCAGGGCTTCGCCGCCGCGCGCAATTTCGGCCTGCTGTTCGGCCTGAAGCTGCCCACCGGCAGCCATAGCGAAACCGGCGTCTCCACCGATCCGGCCAATCCGGGCGCCGCCGCGCCGATAGACCGCGGCCTGCAGCCGGGCACCGGCACCACCGACGCCATCGTCGGCGCCTACTATTACGGCGACCTTGGCCGCAGCTGGAGCTACTTCACCCAGGCCACCGTGCAAAGCGCGCTGGACAGCGCCAACCAGTACCGGCCCGGCACCGGCGTCAACCTGAACCTGGGCGTGCGCTATGCCGGCTTCTCCGGCTGGATGCCGCAATTGCAGCTCAACGCCCGCTACGTGCGACACGACGCCGGCGACAACGCCGACACCGTCAGCACCGGCGGCACGCTGGTCTACCTGAGCCCCGGCCTGACCGTGCCGCTCACCCGGCGGGCCTCGGTCTACGGCTTCGTGCAACTGCCGCTGTACCAGCACGTCAACGGCGTGCAGCTGGCGCCGCGCTACACCACGTCGATAGGCGCGCGCTACGCGTTCTGAGTCATCCGCGCTTAAGCGGGCTGGCCCAGCGCCGCTCCTGCCGCAGCTTGTCCGCCAGTTGGTCGGCGGACAGCGGGCGGCTCAGCCAGTAGCCCTGCAGCACATCGCAATTCAGGCCGGCCAGCACCCTGGCCTGCTCGGCGTTCTCCACGCCTTCGGCCACCACCTCCAACTGCATCGCGTGCGCCAAGGAAATGATGGTTTCCACCAACGTCATCGACTCGGGCTCGTCCAGCATGCCCATGACGAAGGAGCGGTCTATCTTCAGCGCCTGCACCGGCAGCCGCGCCAGATAGGCCAGCGACGAATAGCCGGTGCCGAAATCGTCCACCGCGATGGCCACGCCCAATTCGCGCGCCTCGCGCAGCTTGGCGATGCCGCCGTCCACATCCTCCATGATCTGGCTTTCGGTGATCTCCAGATCTATGCCGTGGTCGGCGCCGTACGGCGCCAGCACCTCCGCCAGCATCGCCACGAAATCCGCTTGCCCCAGCTGCCGCGGCGAAACGTTGACGGCGACGCGCGGCGACGCCAGCCCGGCTTCGCGCCAGCCGCGATGGTCGCGCGCCGCCTGCTCCAGCGCCCAGCGACCGGCTTCCACGATCAGGCCCAGCTCCTCCAGCAGCGGCACGAACTGTTCCGGCGACACCAGGCCGCGCTCGGGATGGCGCCAGCGCAGCAGCGCCTCCACGCCCACCAAGTGATGGCTGTTGGCCTCGACCTTGGGTTGGTAGTGCAGCTCGAACTGCCCGCGCGCCAACGCGGCATGCAGCAGATTGCCCAGTTCCAGCGCCGCCGCCGCCCGTTCGGTCATCTCCTGCCGGTAAAACAGGCTCTTGGCGCCGGCGGCCTTGGCCCGCTTCAGCGCCGACTCGACATGCTCCATCAAATCCGAAGCCTGCGCGCCATCGTCCGGATACATGGCGATGCCGAATTTGGCCGATAGCCGCAGCTCGGCGCCGCCTATCTCCATCTGCGCGTCCAGGCATTCAAGCTGCAATTTCTGCACCTGGCGGGCCGCCTCCTCCTCCCCGCCCGCCTGCGGCAGGATCAGCGCGAACTGGTCGGCGCCGATGCGCGACAGCTGCGAGGCATCCTGCACATGCCGAAGCAAGCGGTCGGCGAAACGCTGCAGCACCTGGTCGCCAATGACGCGGCCGAACACGTCGTTGATGGACTTGAAATGCTCCAGATCGAGAAACGCGATGGCGAAGCGGCGCTCCGCCGCGTCGGTGATGCGTTGCGCCAGCCGCTCCGCCAGCAGCCCGCGGTTGGCGAGGCCGGTCAGGCTGTCGTAATAGGCCAGGTAGTCCAATCGCTCCGTCTGGCCGATATGGCTGAGCGCGAAGGCGATATCGCCGGACAACTCGCGCAGCAGCTGCACCTCCTGGCGATCGAAAGCGCCGCTTGCCTCGGAAAACAGCGCCAGCACCGCCTGCGCCCGTCCATCCGTCACGATCGGCAGGCAAGCCACCGCGCGCAGGCCGCGCGCCATCAGATCCCGAGCCAGCGCCCGCAAAGAGGGGTCCGCTTGCACATCGTTGCATACCACCATTTCCTGTTCGCGCACCGCCCGGCAAGCCGGCCTGTCGGCAAACGGCGAATCGGCGCGCGCGCTCAGGCGGATCAGCGCCCGATAACTGTCGTCCTCGCCGCAAAAAGCCGCCACCTCGCCGTCGCCGCTTTGCGGATCCATCACGCCTATCCAGGCCATGCGGTAAGCGCCATCCTCCACCGCGATCCGGCACACGCCGTCGAACAGCTCCCGCCGCTGATGGCAGCGCACGATCAGCGTATTGACGCGGCTGAGCAGCCGGTACACCCTGCCAAGCCGCTCCACGCTCTGACGCAGCAGCGACTGCTGCAACGCGATCGCCAGTTGCTGGGCGAATACGTCCGCCACCTCCTGCTGCGCTTCGCTGAACGCGCCCAATTTGTCCGATGCCAGATTCATCATGCCCAGCAACTCGCCAGCCGCCATCAGCGGAATGCGGATATACGATTGCATACCCTGCAGACGCAGCCTCTCCAGCGTGGACGAGCGCCTTGGCAGCGCGTCCAGATCATCCACCCGGCAAACCAGCCCCTTCTTCAGCCTCTCCAGATCCTCGAGGCCGTAGCTGATCAGCGTCAGCCGCTGGCCGGGATCGTAGCTGGCGCCGGGCTCGCGCTCCACCGCCAGCACCCGGGTAGCGCCCGCCTCCCAGTCGACGATCATCGCGGTGGCGCCCCAGAACGGCAGCAGGCGCCGCAAATAGCGCAGGCCCAGCTGCGCCACCTGTTCCGGCATGCCGGCTGCCAGAATGGCGCGCGCCAGCTCATTCATGGATTCCAGCTGCTGCAAGTGGCGCCGCAACTCGGCCAACGTGTTCTCGCGCTCGCTGACGTCTCGCAGGATAACCGTGTAGCTGCGCTCTCCCGCCACCTCCAGCCGCGAAATCGACGCCTCCAGATCAAACAGCTCGCCGCCGGCTCGCATGCCCTGGATCTTTCCCTGGCCGCCCATCCGCCGGCTGCTCGCCATCCCCCGGCCGAAAGCCTCCACCTTGCCGCGGTGGAGTTCGCTCAACATTGGCGGCAACAGGCGGTCCAGCGGCTGACCCAGCATCGCGTCGACGCTGTAGCCGAACATCCGCTCGGCCGCCGGATTGAACAAAGTGATGCGCTGACCGGCGTCTATGCTGATCACCCCATCCATCGCCGAACGTATCATGCCGGCGTAGCGCGCCTCGCTGTCGCGCAGCTCCCGCTCCGCCGCCTGCTGCAGGGTCAGGTCCTGGGTCACCTTGGCATAGCCTTGCAACTCGCCGTCGTCGCCGCGGATCGCGTACAGGATGGCGCGCGCCCAGAAACGGCTGCCGTCGCGCCGCACCCGCCAGCCTTCGTGCACATCGCGGCCCTGCTGCGCCGCATTGGCAAGCAATTGTTGCGGCACGCCTGCCGCCTGGTCTTCTGCGGTATAGAAACAATCGAAAGAACGGCCGACGATTTCCTCGGTCGTATACCCCTTGATTCCCTGCGAGCCGTTACTCCAGTTCAGCACTAGGCCCTCCGGCGACAACAGGAAAAAAGCGTAGTCGGTGATCGAGTCGATCAGCAACCGGAACTCGTGCTCGATCCTTAGCAGCGCCTGCTGCGCGGCATGCTGGGCGCTGACATCCAGCACCACGCCGTGGATATGCTCGCCCCCGCCGAAACGCACCTGGCGAAAGGACAGCAGCGCATACAGCACGCTGCCGTCGGAGCGGCGGAGCGCCACCGGCGCGCCTTGCACGCAGCCTTGCTCCCGCAATGCCGACACAATGGCCTGACGGTCGGCGACGTCCTGCCAGATGCCCAGCTCGCCCGTCGTGCGCCCCAGCACAGCCTGTTCCTCCAGACCAAACATATCCAGAAAAGCCTCGTTCACCTCCTCCAGCAGGCCGTCGGCCAATCGCGAGATCGCCATCGCCACCGGGCTGCCCTCGAACAGCGCGCGAAAACGCTCGTCGCTCTGCCGCAGCGCTTCGGCGTCGGCGCTCTGCCGGCGCAGCGCCGCCTCCAGCTTCGCTTTCCCCTGCAGGTGGATTTCGCTCACCAGGCTGAGCAACACGCCATTGAGCGCCAACAGGCTGAGCGACAGCAGAAACGACATCGGGCTGCCCGCCATATCCGGCGTCGAGGTGAAAAACAGGTAGCCGATGACAGAGGTGATCAGACCGGTGGACAGCAAGCCCGGCCCCACGCCGCCCAATAAGGCGCTCAGGCTTATCGGTATCAGAAACAGCAGCATCCGGTGGTGCTTGCCGAACTCCGGATGCAATTGCGCGCGCATGCCGATGACCAGCAGCGAACTGACGATGGCGAACAAATAGTCGGAACCGTGCCGGCGTCCGGCCACCTCATCACCGGGCCGCCGCAAGCGGCGCAAGCCATGGAACAGCAGGATGGCGGTGGCCGCCACATACAGCGCGTCCCAGCACAGGGTCAGCCTGACTTGCCACTGCCGACTCGCCATGCCGCTCTGCAGCCAATCCGGCATGGTCATCATCAATAAAGTCAACAGCGCGTACCCGAGCGCCAGCGCCGCCGGCTGATGGCGCGGGCGCGCGGCCAGCCAGCGCGGCAAGCGGCCAGGCGGGGCCAGTTTGGACAGGCTTTCTTCCGGCAATTGCCGCAAGGCAAGATACAGCAAGGCCGCCGAGACAAAAGTGAACAGACCGTCCCAAGCCAGGCCGCCGACCACCCCTCCTATGGCGCGGTCGGTGTCCACCAGCACATCCGGCACGATGATCCAGATCGAAGCGATCACTGCATAAGCCGACGTGACCACCCAGGTCAGCCCGTTCTTGCGCGCCGTCATCCGCCCTCCCATGCGCATTCATCCGATAGGTCTTAACTGAGTATGGCAAGCATTTGCGGCCAGGCCAGCGCGATTTCACCGGTTCCGAACGTGATTTTCAGCCATGAAAAAGCCCGCGGGGCTAGCCGCGGGCCGGGGACGGATGGCTGGCGGCGTCAGCTTTGCGGCAGCAGGCTGTCGCGCGTCAGCAGCGCGGCGAAGTCGTCGGCCGGCAACGGCTTGGCGATCAGGTAGCCCTGGACGAAATCGCAGCCCTCCTGCTCCAGGAACTGCCATTGCTCCATCGTCTCCACGCCTTCGGCCACCACCTGCATGTTCAGGTTCTTGGCCATATTGATGATGGCGCGGGCGATGGCGCTGTCGTCGGCGTCCTGCGGGATGTCGCGCACGAAGGAGCGGTCGATCTTCAGCTTGTCGGCCTTGAAGCGCTTCAGGTAGGACAGGCTGGAGTAGCCGGTGCCGAAGTCGTCGATCGACAGCCGGAGGCCCATGTTCTTCATATTGTCTATGGTCTGGATGGTGGCCTGCGCGTCTTCCATGATGATGCTCTCGGTCACCTCGATGTCCAGCGCGTGGCCTGGCAGGCCGCTGGAGGCCAGCGCGTGCTGCAGCTGTTCGGCCAGATCGGGCTGGCGGAACTGCAGCGCCGACAGATTGACCGCCAGCGTCAGCTCCGGCAGGCCGGCCTGGCGCCAGGCCACCAGCTGGCGCGTGGCTTCGCCGATCACCCAGTTGCCGATCTGCACGATGAAGCCGCGCTCTTCCGCCACCTGGATGAAGCGCACCGGGCCCAGCAGGCCCAGCGACGGGTGGTTCCAGCGGATCAGCGCCTCGGCGCCGACGATGCGGCCGCTTTGCATCTCCACTTGCGGCTGGTAGTGCAGCACGAACTCGTCGCGCTCCAGCGCGAAGCGCAGCTGGCTTTCAATCGCCAGGATTTCGCGGGCGCGGGCGTTGAGGTCGGCGGTGTAGAACTTGTAGCTGTTGCGGCCGGACGATTTGGCGTGGTACATCGCCGCGTCGGCGTTGCGCACCAGGGTTTCGTAGTCGCGGCCGTCGTCCGGATAGACGCTGATGCCGATGGACGGCGTGATGGTGATCACGTGGTTGTGCAGCTCGATCGGGTTGGCGAACACCTCGCGCACCCGCTCGGCCGCCAGCGCCGCCTCGCCCGGATCGGACACCAGCGGCAGCAGCACGATGAATTCGTCGCCCCCCTGGCGCGCCAGCATTTCGCCCGGCCCCAGCACAGTGCGGATGCGGTCGGCCGCCACCTGCAGCAAGGTGTCGCCGGCCGAGTGGCCCAGCGATTCGTTGACGGTCTTGAAGCGGTCGAGATCCAGCAGCAGCAGCGCCAGCCGCTGGTTGTCGCGCACCGCGTTGTGGATGGCCAGCTCGACGCGGTCCTGCATGTGCATGCGGTTGGGCAGGCTGGTCAGCACGTCGAAGTGGGCCAGGAACTGGATGCGCTCGTCGGCGGCCTTGCGTTCGGTCAGGTCGCTGAAGATCGCCACGTAATGGGTGATTTCCTCCAGGCTGTTGCGCACCGCGTTTATCGCCAGCCATTCCGGATACACTTCGCCGTTCTTGCGGCGGTTCCACAGTTCGCCCTGCCAGGAGCCGTCTTCGGCGATGGCCTGCCACATCTGGTCGTAGAAGGGCTGGTCGTGGCGGCCGGACGACAGGATGCTGGTCTTCTGCCCCAGCACCTCGTGCTGGGTGTAGCCGGTGATTTCGGTGAAGGCGCGGTTGACGCTGCGGATGCGGCGGTCGGCGTCGGTGATCATGATGCCTTCGACGGTATTTTCGAACACCTTGGCCGCCAGCTGCACCCGCTCTTCGGCGGCGCGCTTTTCCGAGATGTCGCGCACCATCCGCCACACCGCGTTGATGCGGCCGAAGGCGTCGCGCATCGCCACCGTCTTGACGCTGACCGGCACCTGGTTGTCGAACCGGTTCAGATAGGTGGCTTCGAATTCGTCGCAATAGCCGAAGCGCAGCACCTTGTTGTCGAGGTTGAAGCGCTCCAGCGCCTCGCTCTCTTCGGCCACCAGGCTCCAGAAGTTCTGCTGCTTGAGCTGGTCCAGGCTGTAGCACATCAGATTGAGGAAGGCCGGGTTGGCGTCTATCACCTGGCCGTCCAGCGAGCTGATGACGATGCCGTCAAGATTGGACCAGAACAGCTCGCGGTATTTGTTCTCCGAGCGGCGCAGCGCGTCCTCCACCTCGCGGCGGCGGGCGATGTCGGCCTCCAGCGCCAGCGTCTTGGCGCGCAATTCGTCGACCAGCCGCTTCAATTCGGAGCGGGTCCACTCCAGGTGGGTGCCGAGCCGGCCCAGCTCGTCGCGGCGCGACCACTCGAACGGCGTATCCAGCTTCAGCTCGGCCAACAGCCGCGCCTGCTCGGTCAACAACCGCATCGGGCTGAGGAAGCGCGAGTGCAGGATGCTCATGATCAGCATGATGGACAGCACCAGCTGCGCCGCCAGTATCATCAGGATGTTCTTCACCTGGTTGCTCAGCGCGATGGCCAGGTTCTCGTTGTCGAACTCCATCGTCACCTGGCCGATGGCCTCGCCGCGGTAGATCACCGGCTTCTCGACGTAGGACACGCTGCCGATGCGGCGCTCGCTGCGCACCGAGGACAGGAATACCTGGTTGGACTGGGTGTCGGTGACGCGGATGGAAATCACGCGCGGGTCTTCCATCACCGACGAAATCAGCGGATTGCCGGCCTGGCGGCTGAGGTTCCACAGCGGCTCCTGCATGCCCAGCGCGACGATGTCGAGCAGACGGCGCTGGTCGGTTTCCAGCTGGGTGGTCAGGTTGTCCTTCTGAATGTTGAAGCTGAGATAACTGATGATGGAGGCCGGAATCAGCAAGCCGAGTATCACGGCGATGAGAAACACATCCCTCAGATTCAAGCCAGAGCTGGCGGTGGATTTATCGTCTGCTTGTTGAGCCATGTCGCGCTAGTCTTTGTTCGCCGAAAAGTCGGTGATCGAATGCCCTGAGTTGAATTCGTTTGTGCAATCAGCAGTATACACCGGCCGCCGCCGGCTTTTGGCCGGAATATTCACCAGTCATCGCTCCTCGCCATTTTCAAGCACATCCGCGGCCGGCGCGCGGCGGATATTAAGGAATCGGCGCCGCGCATTGCCTTGCCTTGCCGCTGGGCCTAAAATCCACGACACTTTTTGACCAAGCATTCAGGATATGAACCATGCCGCAGTCACGTTATGAAAAGATTATCTCCGCCCGCTGGATCATCACCGTGGAAACTGACGGCGAAGTCCTGGAAAACCACGCAGTCGCGATCAAGGATGGCAGGATTGCCGCCATTATTCCAGCGGCGCAGGCCGCCGGCCTGGATGCGGACGAACGGCTGGAGCTGCCCGATCACGTGCTGATGCCCGGCCTCGTCAACCTGCACGGCCACTCGGCGATGACGCTGCTGCGCGGCCTGGCCGACGACAAGGCGCTGATGGACTGGCTGACCAACCATATCTGGCCGGCCGAAGGCAAGCACGTCCACGACGACTTCGTGTTCGACGGCGCGCTGCTGGCGATGGGCGAGATGATACGCGGCGGCACCACCACCATCAACGACATGTACTTCTACAACGCCGCGATGGCGCGCGCCGGCCTGGCGTCCGGCATGCGCACCTTCGTCGGCTGTTCCATCCTGGAATTCCCGACCAACTACGCGGCCAACGCCGACGACTACATCGCCAAGGGCATGGCCGAACGCAGCCAGTTCCTGGGCGAAGACCTGGTCACCTTCACCCTGGCGCCGCACGCGCCCTACACCGTATCGGACGACACCTTCCGCAAGGTTGTGACGCTGGCCGAGCAAGAAGACATGCTGATCCACTGCCACATCCACGAAACCGCGGACGAAGTGAACAACAGCGTCAAGGAACACGGCCAGCGCCCGCTGGCCCGCCTGCAGCAGCTGGGCCTGCTGTCGCCGCGCCTGGTGGCCGCCCACATGGTGCACCTGAACGACGCCGAGATCGAACTGGTGGCCAAGCACGGTCTCTCCACCGCCCACAACCCGGCCTCCAACATGAAGCTGGCCTCCGGCATCGCCCCCATCCCCAAGATGCTGCAGGCCGGCATCGCGGTCGGCATCGGCACCGATGGCGCCGCCTCCAACAACAAGCTGGACATGCTGGCGGAAACGCGCCTGGCCGCGCTGCTGGCCAAGGTGGGCACGCTGGACCCGACCTCGGTGCCGGCCGCCGCCGCCATCCGCATGGCCACGCTGAACGGCGCGCGCGCGCTCGGCATCGCCGACAAGACCGGCTCGGTCAAGGAAGGCAAGGACGCCGACCTGATCGCCATCGACCTGTCGGCGCTGGAGACCGCGCCGGCCTTCGATCCGATCTCGCACGTGGTGTACGCCGCCGGCCGCGAGCAGGTCAGCCACGTCTGGGTCAAGGGCCGCGCGCTGCTGGCCGGCCGCAAGCTGACCACCCTGGACGAATCCAACTTGAAAACCCGCGCCGACGATTGGCGCAACCGCATCCTGGCGAAGTAAACGCATGAGCAATGTAGACGAACTCGAAATCGACAAATTCAGCCAGCTGGCGCACAAGTGGTGGGACAAGGACAGCGAATTCAAGCCGCTGCACGAGATCAACCCGCTGCGGCTGGACTTCATCGACCGCCACGCCTCCCTCGCCGGCAAGAAAGTGCTGGACGTCGGCTGCGGCGGCGGCATCCTGGCCGAGAGCATGGCGCAAAAAGGCGCGCAGGTGACCGGCATCGACCTGGCCAAGAAATCGCTGAAGGTAGCGCAGCTGCACAGCCTGGAGTCCGGCGTGCCCATCGACTACCGCTGCGTGGCGGTGGAGGATCTGGCAGCGGAGATGCCGGGCGCCTTCGACGTGGTGACCTGCATGGAAATGCTGGAGCACGTGCCCGATCCGCAAAGCGTGGTGCGCGCCTGCGCCCAATTGGTGAAGCCGGGCGGCTGGGTGTTCTTCTCCACGCTGAACCGCAACGCCAAGGCCTATCTGCTGGCCGTGGTCGGCGCCGAGTACGTGCTCAACATGCTGCCGCGCGGCACCCATGAATACGCGCGCTTCCTCAAGCCGTCGGAGCTGGGCCGGATGACGCGCCATGCCGGCCTCAGCCTGCAGACGCTGAGCGGCATGGGCTACAACCCGCTCACCCGCATCTACTCGCTGAACGACGACACCGCTGTCAATTACCTGATGGCCACCCGCCTGCCGGCCGCCTGAAACGGGACCGACTCCGCCAAGCCCGGCCCCGCGCCGGGCTTTCTTCATTCCGCGTCCAAGTTTGGCTTTTTCTGCCCTCAGGCAGGCTTTTTCGCAAAAAGCGTGTCAAACAGCATAAAAATCCAGGGCACCCCGTCAACACAACATCAAAACATGCGTTTTAACCCTCTGGTTGATATCATGGCCGCCCCAAGCCGGGCGGCTCGACGCGCGCCCGGCGGCATGGCAGTGCCGCGGGCCAGGCTTGGCCGCGGCATTTGGATACAAACAGGCTGACCAACAAAATATTGCCGGACAATCCTGCATGGCCATGCCGTACAATACTTATGAAAACGAAAAAAACGCTTTCCGGAGATGATTCATGACTTTCAAGGCCAACGACCTGCTGACCGAGCAGATCGCCCAATACCTAGGCAAACAGATCATCCAGGGCGACATGCAACCGGGCGAGCGCATCCAGGAATTGCGGATCGCCGCCGAACTGGAGGTCAGCCGCGGCTCGGTGCGCGAGGCCTTGCTGATATTGCAGCGCCGCCATCTGGTGGACATTTTCCCGCGCCGCGGCGCGGTGGTGGCCAGCATAGGCGCGCGCGACGTGCGCGATTTCTTCGACCTGTGGTTCCTGCTGCTGGACCGGGTGGCGCAAAACCTGGCCGCCGGCTGGCAGAACGACGACCTGGCGCGCTTCATCGAGCTGATGGCCCAGCTGGAGGAAGACAACCGCCGCGATGACCTGCAGGCCTTCTACGAGCACGGCATCGAATTCCTGTCGGCGCTGTACAACCATGCCGACAACCGCTACCTGACCGATACCCTGAACGACATGCTGCCGCTGACCCAGCGCTGCCTGTACGCGATACTGCGCGCCGGCAAGAGCCAGATGGACAACACCTACCGTTTCCTGGAAAGCCTGCTGAAGACGCTGATCGCGCGCGACACCAGCCGGCTCAAGCAAATGGTGGCCACTTTCGGCCAGGAATACAGCCAGCTGGCGCAAACCGCGGCCGAGGCGCTGGAAGGCCGCCGCTAAGCCACCGCTTGCCGGCGCCCGCCGCCCATGAAAAAAGCCGCCGGCTTCCAGTTGGAAACCGGCGGCTTTTTGTCGCCGCGGCTCAGCGCCGCAGGTAATTGACGAAGGCGTAAGCCAGGCCGCCGGCGCTGACCGCTTCCTCGCGCGAGGCCTGCCGCCAGTCGGCGGCGGAAAATTCAGGGAAGTGGGCGTCGCCGTCGTAGGCGTCGGCGATTTCGGTCAGGCACAAGCGGTCGGCCACGGCGATGGCCTGCCGGTACAGCTCGGCGCCGCCGATCAGGCACACCTCCTCCACCGCGCCGGCCAGCGCCAGCGCCTCCTCCAGCGAGTGGGCGACTTCCGCGCCGTCCGCCCGCCAATCGGCCTGGCGGGTCACCACGATGTTGCGCCGGCCCGGCAGCGGCTTGCCGATGGAGTCCCAGGTCTTGCGGCCCATGATCACCGGCTTGCCCAGCGTGGCCGCCTTGAAATGCCTCAGGTCTTCCGGCAGATGCCAGGGCAGCTGGTTGTCCACACCTATGGTGCGGTTGGACGCCATCGCCGCCACCAGGGTCAGCCGCGGTTTGTTCTGCGCCGTCATACCGCCACCGCCGCCTTGATGTGGGGATGCGGGTCGTAGCCTTGCAGCTCGAAGTCTTCGAAACGGAAGGCGAACAGATCCGTCACCGCCGGATTGAGCTTCATTGTCGGCAGCGGACGCGGTTCGCGCGTTAATTGCAATTGCGCCTGCTCCAGATGGTTGCTGTACAGGTGGGCGTCGCCCAGCGTGTGGATGAAATCGCCGGCCTGCAGCCCGCATACCTGCGCCACCATCATGGTGAGCAAGGCGTAGCTGGCGATATTGAACGGCACGCCGAGGAAAATGTCGGCCGAACGCTGGTACAGCTGGCAGGACAGCTTGCCGTCGGCCACGTAGAACTGGAACAGGCTGTGGCACGGCGGCAACGCCATCTGGTCCACCAAAGCCGGGTTCCATGCCGATACGATCAGGCGGCGCGAGTCCGGATTCTTCTTGATCATGCCCAGGAGCTGGCTGATCTGGTCGATATGGCGGCCGTCCGGCGCCGGCCAGCTACGCCACTGGTAGCCGTACACCGGGCCGAGGTCGCCGTTTTCGTCGGCCCACTCGTCCCAGATCGACACGCCGTTTTCCTTCAGATAGCGGATATTGGTGTCGCCGGACAGGAACCACAGCAGTTCATGGATAATGGAGCGCAGATGGCACTTCTTGGTGGTGACCAGCGGAAAACCGTCGGCCAGGTTGAAGCGCATCTGGTAGCCGAACACCGAGCGCGTGCCGGTGCCGGTGCGGTCGGCCTTGTCGTGGCCATGCTCCATCACATGGCGCATCAGGTCGAGATACTGTTGCATGTTGGCGATCCCATCGATAATCGCTGCATTGTACCGCCTGCGCCGCCGGCAAGCGAGGCTGCGGCGCTGGCCGGAACAGCCCGGCATAGGCTACCATTCAGTTTAAAATCAAGACAAAAGCATTATTAAAGCGAGCCCATGGCAGAAGATTCCGACCTCGAACGCACCGAACCCGCGTCAGCCAAACGGCTGTCCATGGCGCGGGAAGACGGCAACATCCCCCGCTCGCGGGAGTTGTCGACGTTCGCCGTCACCATGGCCGGGGTATCGCTGCTGATGAACCTGGGCGGCAAGATCGGCACCTTCCTCGGCGACACCATGCGCCACCTGCTGACCTTCGACCAGAGCACGGTGCAAAGCACCGAGCCGGTGCTGCTGCGCTTCAAGGAAGCCATTTTCGGCGCGCTGTGGCAATTGGCGCCGTTCTTCGCCGGCCTGGCGCTGGTGGCGCTGTTCACGCCGATGCTGGTAGGCGGCTGGAACCTGACGCTGAAAGCGATCGGCCCCAATTTCGGCAAGCTCAACCCCTTGCCCGGCATCAAGCGCTTGTTTTCGCTGAACGCCGTCACCGAAGGCTTCAAAGCCATTCTGAAAAGCCTGCTGATAGGCGGCATCGCCACCTGGTACATCTGGCGCGAGCGCGGCGAAGTCATCGGTCTATTGGCGATGCCGCTGGAATCGGCCATCCTGAAGATGACCGACCTGATCATCCACACCTTCTTCATCGTCGCCTCGGCGATGATCCTGCTGGTGGCGATAGACGTGCCCTACCAGCTGTGGAGCTACTACAAGAAGCTGCGCATGACCAAGGAAGAGGTCAAGCAGGAATACAAGGAAGCCGAAGGCTCGCCGGAAGTGAAGGGCCGCATCCGCCAGATGCAGCGCGAGGCGGCGCGCAAGCGAATGATGCAGGAGGTGCCCAAGGCCAACGTGATCGTCACCAACCCGACCCACTTCGCGGTGGCGCTGAAATACGACGACACCATGCGCGCGCCGCAGGTGGTGGCCAAGGGTTCGCTGAAGCTGGCGGAAAAAATCGTCGACACCGGCAAGGGCAGCCATGTGCCGGTGATGCGCTCCCCCAGCTTCGCGCGGGCGCTGTACTTCAACGCCGAGCTGGGCGAGGACATTCCGGCGCCGCTATACGCGGCGGCGGCGCAAGTGCTGGCCTATATCTTCCAGCTGCAGCAATACCAGGCGGTCGGCGGCCTCGCGCCGGTGTTCCCGGACAAGCTGGAAGTGCCCGCCGAGCTTGACCCCTACAGCAAACGTCCGCAAGATTCGGCGCCTGAAGAAAGCCTATAAGCCAGCATGGACTCCATCCTACAGATCCTCCGCAGCCTCAAGATCTCCCAGCTCGCCGGGCCGGTGCTCATCATCCTGATCCTGACGATGATGGTGCTGCCGCTGCCGCCGGTGCTGCTGGACATCTTCTTCACCTTCAACATCGCGGTGTCGGTGATCGTGCTGCTGGTCGGCATCAATGTCAGGAAGCCGCTGGATTTCTCGTCCTTTCCCTCGGTGCTGCTGGTCACCACGCTGCTGCGGCTGTCGCTGAACGTCGCCTCCAGCCGGGTAGTGCTGCTGGAAGGCCATACCGGCCCGGACGCCGCCGGCAAGGTGATCGAATCGTTCTCCCACTTCCTGGTGGGCGGCAACGTCGCCATCGGCATCGTGGTGTTCGTCATCATCACCATCATCAACTTCGTGGTGATCACCAAGGGCGCCGGCCGGATCGCCGAAGTGTCGGCGCGCTTCACCCTGGACGCGATGCCGGGCAAGCAGATGGCGATCGACGCCGACCTCAACGCCGGCCTGATCGGCGAGGACGAGGCCCGCAAGCGCCGCTCCACCATCGCCGAGGAAGCCAACTTCTTCGGCGCGATGGACGGTGCCTCCAAATTCGTCCGCGGCGACGCGATGGCCGGCATCATGATCATCCTGATCAACATCATCGGCGGCCTGATCGTCGGCGTGGTGCAGCACGACCTGCCGGCCGGCCAGGCGGCCGAAACCTATACGCTGCTGACCATAGGCGACGGCCTGGTGGCGCAGATCCCGGCGCTGATCATCTCCACCGCCGCCGGCATCGTGGTGTCGCGCGTCGGCACCGAACAGGACATGTCGGAGCAGTTCCTGACCCAGCTGTTCACCAAGCCGCAGGTGCTGTACATCACCTCGGCGGTGATAGGCATGATAGGCCTGATCCCCAACATGCCCCATCTGTCCTTCCTGCTGATCGCCGGCGCGCTGCTGCTCCTGGCCCGGATGATGGAGCAACGCCGGCTGCGCGACTTGGCCCGCGAACAGCAGGCCGCCCAGCCGCCGGCGCCGCCGGAGCAGCAAGGCGCGGAAGTCAGCTGGAACGACGTCCAGCACGTCGACCAGCTCGGCATGGAAGTGGGCTACCGGCTGATTCCGCTGGTGGACCGTACCCAGGACGGCGAGCTGCTGCGCCGCATCCGCGGCATCCGCAAGAAGATCGCGCAGGATCTGGGCTTCCTGGTGCCGCCGGTCCACATCCGCGACAATCTGGAAATCAAGCCCAACGCCTACCGCATCCTGCTCAAGGGCGTGGAGCTGGGCAAGGGCGAGGCCTATATCGGCCAGTTCCTGGCGATCAACCCCGGCCGGGTCAGCAAGGAGATCGCCGGCAACGCCACCACCGACCCAGCCTTCGGCCTGCCGGCGGTATGGATAGAGGCCGGCAAGCGGGAAGAAGCGCAATCTCTGGGCTATACCGTGGTGGATGCCAGCACCGTGGTGGCCACCCATATCTCCAACCTGCTGCAAACCCACTCAGCCGAGCTGCTGGGCCGCGAAGAAGTGCAGGCGCTGATAGACCACCAGGCCAAGGAATCGCCGAAACTGATAGAAGACCTGGTGCCCAAGGTGGTGCCGGTCGGCACGCTGCAGAAAGTGCTGCAACAGCTGTTGAACGACGGCATCCACATCCGCGACTTCCGCACCATCGTGGAAACGCTGGCCGACCATATCGGCGTCACCCAGGATGTGGACGAGTTGACCGGCTCCGTCCGTACCGCGCTGTCGCGGGTGATCGTGCAGCAGCTCTTCCCGGGCGAAGCCGAACTGCCGCTGATGACGCTGGAGCCTCAGCTTGAAAACGTGCTGATGCAGGCGGTGCAGTCCAAGGCCGGCGGCGGACTGGAGCCCGGCCTGGCGGAAAACCTGCTGTCCAGCGCGGCGCAACAGACCGAACAGGTGGAGATTCAGGGTTACAATCCGGTACTGCTGACCGCACCCGGCCTGCGGCCGCTGCTGGCGCGTTTCCTGCGCCGGGCATTGCCGCAGCTGCGTGTGATTTCGCATAATGAGATTCCGGACAATAAATCCATTCGTATAATTGCGGTAATCGGCGGCAGCAAGGGCTAAGGGCTAATCAATAATGGTGGTGAAAAAGTTCTTCGGGAAGACCACTCGAGACGCACTCAGGCAAGTTCGCGAAGAACTGGGGGCGGACGCCCTCATTTTGTCCAATCGGCCCACCATGGGCGGCGGCGTCGAAATCATGGCGGTGGCCGACGCCGACGTCGCCAACCTGGCCAGCACGCTGTCCACCTCCAGCAGCAAGCACCCGCCGCGCAACGCGCCGCCGGCGGTGAACCGCCCGCAGCAGCCCGCGCCCATCCCGCCCAACGGCAGCGCGGTGAACCGCGCCATCGCCCGCACCTACGCGATGCCGGTGGAGCCGCTGGAAAGCCCGGCGGCGCCGCGTCTGGAAAGCGCCCCTCGGCCGCGGATGGAGCCGGTCTACGCGCCGCCCGAGCCGGCGCAGGCCCCGCCGCGCCAAAGCGCGCAACCGGTCCGTCCAGCCGCCGCGCCCCAGCCGGCCCAAGCGCGCCCGGCGGCGCGGCCGCCGCAAATGCCGGCGTCGCCGCCGCCGACGCTGTCCCACGCCAATGGCGAGGAGCCGGAACAAATGGCGCAGGAACTCAGACAGATAGGCGACGAGATCAAGCTGCTCAGAAGCCTGCTGCAAAGCCAGCTGGCCAGCTTCGCCTGGTCCGACATGGAGGGCAAGGCGCCCAATCGCATCGAGCTGTTCAAGCACCTGCTGGCGATGGGCTTCTCCGCGCAGCTGATCCGCCAACTGATTGAAAAAATGCCGGCGCAATACCAAGCCGAAGTGGCGGTGAAATGGGCGCGCTCGGCGTTGGTGCACAATCTGAAATGCGCCGACGCCGACCGCGAGGTGATGGACCGCGGCGGCATCTTCGCGCTGGTCGGCCCCACCGGCGTCGGCAAGACCACCACCGTGGCCAAGCTGGCCGCCCGCGCGACGATGCGCTTCGGCGCCCAGCACGTGGCGCTGATCACCACAGATAGCTACCGGATCGGCGCGCAGGACCAGTTGCGCATCTACGGCAAGATCCTGGGCGTGCCGGTATTTTCCATCCAGAACGAGGGCGACCTGCAGCTGACGCTGGCCGACCTGTCCAACCGCCACATCGTGTTCATCGACACCGTCGGCATGGGCCAGCGCGACGCGCGCGTGCTGGCGCAGATCGACATGCTGCGCACCGCCGGCCGGCCGATAGAGCGGCTGCTGCTCTTGGCCGCCAACACCGACGGCCATACGCTGGAAGACGTGGTGAAACGCTACCGCGGCGACGGCCTGGCCGGCTGCATCCTGTCCAAGATAGACGAAGCGGTGGCGCAAGGTCCCAGCCTGGATGTGATCATCCGCAACCGGCTCAAGCTGTATTTCATCACCAACGGCCAGCGCGTGCCGGAAGACCTGCACTCGGCCAACGCCGCCTTCCTGGTGGACCGCGCGATGCGCGCGCAGCAGATAGGCTCGCCGTTTTCGCTGCAGGCCGATGAATTGCCCATCATGCAGGCGGCTCAGGCCGGATGGCTGTGAACGCGATGACGGATCAAGCCGCCAGCCTCCGCCTGCTCGCCGCGCAGCAGAACCGCGCTCCCAGCTTCGCCTTCATCGGCTCGGAGCGCTCCGGCACCAGCACCGTGGTGACCGAGTTGGCGCTGGGCCTGGCCTATGCCGGGCTGCGGCCGCTGGTGGTAGACTGTTGCCTGGGGCAGGTGCAGACGCGCCGCCTGGGCGTCCCCGCCACCGCCACGCTGGAAAGCCAGGTGGTCAACGCCGGCGGGCTGGACGACATGATGATCACCTCGCGCCAGGGGGTACAGCTGGTCAATCTCTATGCGCGGCCGGAACAGCGCGCGCTGTTCTCCGCCCAACTGTGGCTCAGGCTGGGCAGCGAATTCGGCGCGCAGGAGCGCGACGCCTCGGCGCTGCTGATCGACGTGCCCAACCCCGGCCTGGACGCCATCCCCGCCAGCGTGGCCGACAACCTGGTGCTGGTGCTGACCCCGGCCGCCGAATCGCTGACCGCCGCCTACGCCAACATCAAGCGCCTGGCCAGCCTGTACGGCCGCCAGCGCTTCAATGTGCTGATCAACCGCGCGCGCCATCTGGACGAGGCGCGCGAGCTGTTCACCCGCCTGTCGGCCGTCACCAGCGAATTCCTGACGGTGTCGCTGCGCTGGGTGGGCTTCGTGCCGCAGGACAGCGCCGTGCGCCGCAGCCAGACGCTGCACCGTCCGATGATGGAAGCCTTCCCCGACAGCGAGGCCGCCGCGGCGTTTTCCCAGCTGGCGGCGGTGCTGCTGCATTGGGACGCGCCGGAAACCACACGTGACAATACCGGATACATGGACTTGCTGATTGCCGCCTCGCGCGACTGGGCCGAGGCAGATGGAGCCAAACCCCTATGAACCCGTCCTTTCGCCGATCGGGCTACGCCAATGCGGCCCCCAGCGTCGAGATAGACGTGGAGGCCCACGCGCCGCTGGTACGCAAACTGGCCAGCATCATGATCGCCCGGCTGCCGGCCTCGGTGGATCTGGGCGACCTGATCCAGGTCGGCATGATCGGCCTGATCGAAGCCGCGCGCCAGTTCGACCCGGCGCAGGGCGTGATGTTCGAAACTTTCGCCAGTCAGCGCATCCGCGGCGCGATGCTGGACGAACTGCGCCGCGAGGACTGGCTGCCGCGCCAGGCGCGCCGCCAGGCCCGCCAGATCGAAGAAGCGATCGCCCGGCTCGAACAGCAGCTCGGCCGCGCGCCGCTGGAGTCGGAAATCGCCGCCGAGCTGGGCGTGGAGCTGGAGCAGTACCAGGACATGCTGGGAGAATGCAAGGGCACCACCCTGCTACACTTCGAGGACTTCGCCAGCGACGACGAGAACCCGCACAACCCGGTGGCCAACGTCGCCGACGACGATTCGCCGGACCCGCTGGCGACGCTGGCCGACGACAGCTTCCGCCAGCATCTGATCAGCGCGATCAAATTCCTGCCCGAGCGCGACCAGCTGGTGATGGCGCTGTACTACGAGCAGGAGCTGAACCTGAAGGAAATCGGCGCGGTGCTCGGCGTCACCGAGTCCCGGGTCTGTCAGCTGCACAGCCAGGCCATCGCCAGGCTGCGGGCAAAACTGAAAGACTGGCTGTAAGGGAAGGCCCGGTTTGCGTGATGCCGGGCTTCAGACCAGATCAATAACGGAAACACCTTGTGGACAAGATCAGTCTTATCGCCATCATCCTGGGCCTGACCGCCATCGTCGCCGGCCAGGCCATCGAAGGGGGCAGCCTCGGCTCGCTGATGCAGCTGACCGCCTTCATGATCGTCATCGGCGGCACCACCAGCGCGGTGATGCTGCAAAGCACGCCCAAGCAGTTCATGGCCGGCCTGCGCATGGTGCGCTGGATCTTCCGCCCGCCCAATTTCGACCACGAGAAAATGATCCGCGAAGTGGTGAACTGGAGCCAGACCTCGCGCAAGGGCGGCCTGCTGGCGCTGGAAGGCGTGATCAATCAGCAACGCGATCCCTTCACCAAGAAAGCGCTGCAGATGCTGGTGGACGGCACCGAGCCGGACACGCTGCGCGCGGTGATGGACGTGGAAATCAGCATGTTCGAGCACGCCCGCAAGCAGGCGGCGCGGATCTGGGAATCGGCCGGCGGCTATTCGCCGACCATGGGGATTCTGGGCGCGGTGCTGGGCCTGATCCACGTGATGGAAAACCTCTCCGACCCATCCAAGCTGGGCGGCGGCATCGCGGTGGCCTTCGTCGCCACCGTCTACGGCGTCGGTTCGGCCAACCTGTTTTTCCTGCCGGTCGGCAACAAGCTCAAACACTTGGTGGCGTCGGAGCTGGCGATGAAAGAGCTGGTGGTGGAGGGCATAGTCGCCATCGCCAACGGCGAAAACCCGCGCATCATCGAAAGCCGGCTGCGCGGCTTCCTGGCGATGCATGAATAAACCGCTACCGCGTTAGCTCGCAAAAAAGGCAAGCCAGGGGGGCTTGCCTTTTGGCTTTGCGCTGTCAGCTCACTGCGCCGCCAGTTCCCGCTCCGGCTTGCGCAGCTCGCTCTCCAGCAACTTGTAGTAGTCCAGATCGAAAGCCGGCTCGCCATCCAGTTCGCCGCCGTTGCGGCGCGAACCAAGGTAGCACCAGCGGTCGAACAGATGCTCGACCACGTCGCCGCACACCTCGTCGCGCTCCACCACCGCCACCGCCCCTTCGAACGGCCACTGCCTGACCTTCAGGCGCTGCAAGGCCGACACCAGGCGCAGATTATGGCTGTCCGCGCCCTCCTTGCCGACGCAGGCCCCGCGGCAGCGATTCAGGCTGTAGGCGTTGCAGGCTACGCCCTTGCGGCTGGTCACCTGCTCCACCCCCAGCACCGCCTGGCACAGCCCCTGCGCCAGCGCGATCTGCGCCAGCGCCTTGCGCGCCTCGCGCGCGTGGCGGAACAGGCCGTAAAGATCGGTGGTGCGGCTGAAATCGATATCCTGCGCCGACACCGCGCGCAGCCGCGCGAAACCGTCCTCCTCCACCCGCAGTTGCAGCGAACAGGCCTCGCTCAACATCCGCGCGCGCGGGTTATGCAGCGGCTGATAGGCGCGCAGCCACTGCAGCTCCTGCAGATGCGCGCCGAATTCGCCCAGGCTCTCCCGCCACTCCACCCGCGCCACCGGCTCGTCGATGCGCACCTCGTGGCTCTTGTGTCCGGGCTTGGCCTTGGCGAAATGCCCCAGCACCTTGCGGTACAGATTGGCGGCGCGGCCGACATACAGCGCCTCGCCCGCCGCGCCGAACAGCGCATAGACGCCAGCCGAATCAGGCAGCTCCTCGATCTGTTGCTGCAACTGCGGCGCAAGATCGCCAAGTTCGGCCGGCTGCGACAACAGTTGCTCCGCCTCATGCGCCAGGCGCCCCTGTCCCAGCTCCCCTTCCGCGATCCGCAGGAAGCGGTACACCGCCTCGGCATCGGCCAGCGCGCGGTGCCGCTCCGGCATGTCTATGCCGTGACGCGCCACCAGGCTATCCAGGCTGTGCTTGAAATGCTGCGGATACAGCCGGCGCGACAGCTTGACCGTGCACAGCGCCCGCGTCTGGAAGCGCAGGCCGTGGCGGCGAAATTCGTTCTTCAGCAACCCGTAGTCGAAGCGGGCGTTATGCGCCAACAACAGGCGGCCTTGCAACCGCGCCAGCAGCTCCTCGGCCAGTTCGGCGAATGGCCGCGCCGCGGCCACCATCTCATTGCTGATGCCGGTCATGTTTTCGATGAACGGCGGAATCGGCTGGCCGGGATTGACCAGCCAGGCATGGCGCTCCACCCGCTCGCCGTCGATCAGGATCACCCCCACCTCGGTGATGCGGTCGCGGCTGATATTGCCGCCGGTGGTTTCCAGATCGACGATGGCGCAGGGTTGTTCAAACAGGGTATTCAATCTATCCATCGCTTTCAGTCGTGCGGCGCCGCGCGCCGGACATGCCATTCGCCAGGCCATGTTGGAAGGCCGCGACAGCAATTGCGGGCCAGTTTACCGGCTTTGCAAAAAAAAGTCCCACGAGGTGTTGACAGGCCAAATGGCCCTCTATATTATTCACCTCCTCGCAAGACACAACGTCTCGCAAGGCAGTGCACCCGTAGCTCAGTTGGATAGAGTATCTGGCTACGAACCAGAGGGTCGGGCGTTCGAATCGCTCCGGGTGCACCAAAAATCAGCGTCCCTATAGTTTAGCGGTTAGAACACCGCCCTTTCACGGCGGTAGCCGGGGTTCGATTCCCCGTGGGGACGCCAAAGCTGCACCCGTAGCTCAGTTGGATAGAGTATCTGGCTACGAACCAGAGGGTCGGGCGTTCGAATCGCTCCGGGTGCACCACAGTTTCAGTCCCTATAGTTTAGCGGTTAGAACACCGCCCTTTCACGGCGGTAGCCGGGGTTCGATTCCCCGTGGGGACGCCAGAATGAAAAGAAAGCCCGTCATCTCAGCATGACGGGCCTTCTTCATTCCCGATCCGCCGTTCTAGGCGGCAAAGCTATTCACCAGCATTCCCGCCACGCCCAGCAGCAGCACCGCCGTGATCCTCTGCATCAGGCGCTGTCTTCTCGGCTGATCCAGCACATGCTTGATCCGCTGCCCGAAATAACAATAGGAACACCCGCTGGCGAACTGCAGCAGCAGAAAAGTCAGCCCCAGGATGGCGATGTCCGCCGCCCGGCTGCCCGCCCGCCCGGCAAACTGCGGGAATACCGCGCTGAACATCAGAATCGTCTTGGGATTCGAAAATCCGGTCAGCATGCCCTTGATGAACAACTGGCCGAATCTCATATCACTCGACAAACCCGCCACTTCCATCCGCACGCCCTTGCTGGTCCATTGCCGATACGCGAGGTAAAGAATATAGCCCACGCCGGCGATCTGGATCGCACTCATGACAAACGGGTCGTTTTTCAGCAGTTCGGACAAGCCGATGGCGAATATCAAAATGGAAACCAGGTACGAAGCCGAAGCACCCAACTGCGCGGGAATGGAGCTACGCAATCCATTCCTCAACCCAAGACTCATCAAGAAAACCGTCATGGGACCAGGACTGAACGTCGTCGTCGCGCAGAAAATAAGGAAATAAGAAAATTGCTGCACTTGCCTCTCAAAATGGTAAGCTTGAAAAAAACCCCATGCATGGCAATGGGGAAAGGGTAGAAAGGGTAGTATGTTTTGGCTGCCAAATTCTGAGTGCCGGTGAAGTAAATCCAATCTTTTCATCTTAACTCACACATGCTGCTTTAGTTAAAAGTCTAACTCTGGTTTGTATTTCTGTAATGATTTTCACTCCCTCTTGCAAATCCACCATATGAATCCCAGGCTTTCCAAACCCGGAAGTCTTCGTATCATCAAGCGGAATCGCATAGCGTTGAATATAGCGTTGATAATCCTTTAGCAGCAAATTGCAAACTCGCAACATTGCTCTTGGATTATTAGTCAGGACAGCATGCCCCAACAGGTCAAAATTATGCAAAGCATCAGCCAGCTGAAAAATACCCTTGCCATTCAGCAAGCGACAGCCCCGGCTATCTATTTTCTCGCTGCGCTGCCGAATCGTAGTTGCAACGTGAGCCGCATAGTACAAAAGCCTTGCCAGCTCGCTTGTTAAGTTAAGCTCCTGCGTACTCATTGCTCACCTCGTTTTATTAATTTCAACCCGCCAACCGATTGATCTCCGCAAATCAGATTAACCACAAACCCCAAATTCACACGAAGTAGAATAAATTCTGAGTAAGCGTTACTTTTAGATCAAAACACAGCTATCATGCACGCCTGAAAGAACGAATACCATTCAAATGGTATAACGCTCCACATGATCTGATTAATTTCTCCCACGTACTGCAGCGGAAAATATTTAGCTAAAGATTTTTAATGACCTACTCAGAATTGACCCAGACAAGACGAAGCAGTCCACCAGCGATCACATGCGCACAGAATAGGTCTCGGGATTGATTCATAACAGATAAAGCCTGGCTTCAAATGACAGGACTTTACCGGTAAAATCCCCGGCAAAGTCAAAAGGACCACGATGCCAATCTCCCCGATCGCCTTTCATCCAGGCAGTCCCAAGGTTCAGCAAATCGTCGAATCCCTGAGCGAAGCCATCCTGCAGGGCACCATCCCTGCGGGCAGCAAGCTGCCATCGATCCGCGAGCTGACGCGCCTATTTGGAGTTGGGAAATTCACGGTCATCGACGCGCTGGATAGGCTGCGCGGCTGCCATCTGGTGTCATCCCGGCAAGGCCGGGGCTTTTTCGTCTCCCCGCTCAATGCGGCGCCGACTGCGGCGCCGCTGGCCGACTTGATGCCGCAAGACCTGATCAGCATCCTGCGCCGCTCGCTGATAGCCGACAACGGCGCCATGCGCCCCGGCAGCGGCCACCTGCCGGAAAGCTGGCTGGATACCGACGCCTACCGCCAGGCGATGCGCGCAACCGTGCGTTCGCCGCTGCTGAGGATATCCGGCTACGGCAGCCCGGCCGGCTATCTGCCGCTGAGGCAAGCGTTGCAGCAGCGGCTGAGCTTGCAAGGCATGACCGTCCAACTGGAACAGATCGTCACTACCGCCAATACCGTGCAAGCGATAGACATGCTGCTGCGCCTGCTGCTGCGCCCCGGCGACACCGTGCTGCTGGACGATCCCTGCTATTTCAACTTTCACGCCAATCTGGCGCTGCATGGCGCCAGCGTCGTCACCATCGCCCGCAACACCGGCGGCATCGATTTCGATCAGCTGGAAACGCTGCTGGCCGCCCGAAAGCCGCGCATCTACCTGACCACCTCCCTGCTGCACAATCCCACCGGGCACTCTTTCACACCCGCCCAATCCTACCGCCTGTTGCAGCTGACCAAGCAATACGGCTGCCACATCGTGGAAGACGACCTATACGGCGACCTGCACAGCTCGCCGCCGCCGCGGCTGGCCGCCCTGGCCGGCTTTGATCATGTCAGCTACCTCTCCGGCTTTTCCAAGGTGCTGAGCGCCAACACCCGAGCCAGCTACGTGGTGACCACGCCCGACCTGTCGGCCAAGCTGTGCCATTTGAAATTGATGAGCGGCGGCATCACGTCGGAGCTGCTGGAACAACTGCTTTGCCGCATGCTGACCGAGGGCAGCTACGGCAAGCACCGCAATCGCCTGGTGGTTCGCCTGCTGGAGTCCGGTTCCCGGGTGGCCGAGTGGCTGCGGCAGAGCGGCTGCGAGCCGGCCCACTCCTTTGACGGCGGCATGTTCATCTGGGCGCGGCTTCCCGCCGGCATCGATGCGGAAGAACTGGCGCAACGCGGGTTGGAACAAGATCTGGTGCTCGCGCCGGGCACGCTGTTCAGCCGGAATCCCGACGCGCGCCGCTTCATGCGCTTCAATGTCGCCAGCAGCGACGATGCCGGCGTCGCCCACAGATTCGCCATGCTGCTGAGCCAAGCCCGCGCCGCCAGCAGGGTCTGACGTTCCGCCGAGCGGTCAGGAAGCGCCGCCCTTCAACCCTCCCGGCAAAGATGCAACACCCTGTCGCCGGCATATATGCCTAAAGCATTAATACTTCTATTTTTCTTGAAAGCATGAAAATGACATGGTGTTAGATTGTATTCTTCGAAATTTCTATGGGATCAGACCCTGTCTGATGAATTTCTGTGAGAATCCAACACAAGATAAACACATATGTCATTCCCGCCTTGCTCGGCCTCGCGGCCGTTCCGGCGATGGCCGCTGCCGGCGATGCCGACAGCGCGGCGCTGGAGCGCGTCACCGTTACCGGCTCGCGCATTTCCCGCTCCGCCCAGGAAGGCCCGACCAGCGTCACCGTGCTGACCGGCAGCGACATCGAAAAACAGGGCTACACCAATGTCTACGACGCGCTGAACAGCCTGCCGCAAAACACCGGCTTTACCCAGGGCGCCGACTTCGGCAACACCTTCACACCGGCAGCCAACGCCATCAGCCTGCGCGGCCTGGGGCCCAACCACACGCTGACGCTGATCAACGGCCGCCGGGTCGCCGATTACCCGACGGCGTACGACGGCTCGGTCAACTTCGTCAATCTGGCCAATATTCCGGCCGCGATGATAGACCGGATAGAAATCCTCAACGGCGGCGCTTCCGCCATCTACGGCTCCGACGCCATCGCCGGCGTGGTCAACGTCATCCTGAAAAAGAAGACCGATGGCGTGGACGTCAACGTCAAGGTCGGCGCCAGCGAGCACCATGGCGGCGAGAATGGCAGGCTGCAATTGAGCGGCGGCCACAGCTGGGATCAACTCAGCTTGGTCTACGGGCTGGAGCTGAGCCAGCGCAACGCCATCTGGAGCAACCAGCGCGGCTTCATGGCCGACAACAGCTCGGACGGCTCCGCCCCAACCACCATCTGGTCGCAACAGATCAAACAGGGGCCGAACAAGGGGAAATACATAGGCGCAGGCGATTGCAGCGCTTTTTCCAGCCTGTTCAACGGCAGCGTCCGCCCCTACACGATCAATAGCCGGACCGGCAACGGCGTGGTCTGCGCCAGCGGCCAGGCCAGCCCGGACTACTGGACCATCCAGACCGCCAACCAGAGCCAGAACGGCTACCTGAGCGCCAATTACCAGCTCAACGAGCACGCCGAGCTGTTCAGCGATGCCCTGCTCGGCTTCAATCACACCGAAAACAACACCCGCGGCCCGGCCTGGACTTCGCTGGGCGGATCCAGCCAATACTTCCTCAACCAAAACACCGGCCAATACGAGCAATGGACCCGACGGCTGGCGCCGGAGGAAATCGGCGGCGCCACCGTCTACAACCGCAAATGGGACGACCTGTCCGCCAACCTCACCTTCGGCGTGCGCGGCGACCTGCCCGGCACCAGCTGGAACTATGAAGCCGCGTACAACGCCTCGATCTACACCAGCCAGCAGGCCGCGCCGAGGCTGCTATCCAACGTGGACAGCTTCTTCCTTGGCCCGCAGCTTGGCACCGACAGCAACGGCATAGGCATCTACGCGCCCAACGCGGCCCACTTCGCCGCCCCGATCACGCCGGCCCAATTCAACAGCATCGTCGGCAGAAGCTTCGAGCAGGACAAGTCCTGGCTGCAGGCGCTGAGCCTCAGCGGCAGCGGCGACCTGTTCAAGCTGCCCGCAGGCGCGGTCAAATTGGCCGGGGCGCTGGAATGGGGCAGCCAGGGCTTCAGCAACGATCCCGACATCCAGCTGGGGCAAGGCGTGTTCTATCGAGCCTCGCCCGGCAGCCATGCCGGCGGCACCCGCGCGCGCCAAGCCGCCGGCGCGGAGTTGTTCATTCCGCTGCATAAGCGCCTGAACGTCACCCTATCGGGCCGCTACGACCGCCTGGCCATCGCCGACAGCAGCGTCGGCAAGTTCACTTATGGCAGCGGCCTGGAATTCCGCCCGCTGGACACGCTGCTGCTGCGCGGCAACTACGCCACCAGCTTCCGCGCGCCGGACATGAACTACCTGTTTCTGACGCAAAGCCGCGGCTACTATCCCAGCGTGACCGACTACTGGCGCTGCCAGCAGGCGGGCCAGCCCACCGCCACTTGCGACTACAAGGACCTGACAGCCAATTTCGTCAAAAGCGGCAATCCGGACCTGAAGCCGGAAAACGGCAAATCCTACGGCTTCGGCTTCGTTTGGTCGCCCAGCGCCGACGCCGACCTGTCGCTGGACTACTGGAACATCAGCATCAACGACCTGGTGACCGACCTGGATCAGGACAAGATTCTGCGCGACGAGGCGGCTTGCCGCAGCGGCCAGCTGGACAGCAACTCCAGCCTGTGCCAGGACGCGCTGCGACGGGTGCAGCGCAACCCGGCCAACGCCGTGCTGGACCCGGGCGCCATCAACCAGATCCTGACCAATCCGATCAACGCCGCCAACGAACGCACCAGCGGCATAGACCTGAACGGCAAGCTGCGCTGGCGGACCGCGAAATGGGGCCGCTTCCAGCTGCAGGCCAGCTACTCCCAGGTGCTGACCTTCACCTATCAGCAATTCGCCGGCGACCCCACCCAGGACAGGCTGCAAGACCTGAGCAACAGCGACTGGCGCAACAAGCTGAGCGCCAGCCTGGGCTGGAGCATCGGCAACTGGTCGTCCACCCTGCAACTGACGCGCTACGGCAAGGTGCCCAACAACGCCCAAACCGGCTACCTGACGCCCACCATCCTGGCCAATCTGAGCCTAGGCTATCAGCTAAGCAAGCAGACTTCGCTAGGCCTGATCGTCAACAACCTGCAGGACTTCATCAAGAAAGACTACAGCGACGGCTCGCCGTTCTATCCGGTCGGCACCTACCTACCCTACGGCCGCCAGGCCTGGCTGGAGCTGAATCACCACTTCTGAAATCGCACCGCGCGGAAAATGAAAAAACGGGATGCATTGCATCCCGTTTTGCATGAATCGGCATTCAAGCCGCTTCCCGTGGAAAAGGCGGCCTGAATGCGATGGAAGAAAATAGAAAAAGCCCAGCATTTTCATGCTGGGCGTTTTTCTTGTAAT
>NZ_JYKA01000017.1 GCF_001676875.1 Chromobacterium subtsugae
TAAAAAGCGTCGTTGGCGCTTTTTTTATAATCTTTAATCCTCACTCAATTAACTGGCAGATGCATACTCAGCCACTTCTCCCAATCATCCGGTACGCACAAACCAAATGCCGGGTTTAGTTCAATATCGCCATCATACTGGTGCAATATTCCAAGAGAACATTGCGTCTCCATACTAGATGCACGGGAAACCAATCCCCGTACTACTATCTTATATCTAAGCCTGCGAAAATCTACTCCATAAATTCCCTGAAAATCTAATTCCTCCAGGTCTTCCGGCCATAAAGTATCCTCTTCGCCACTACTACTGTGAAACAAGCCCCCAAAAGTCTCTAACGTCCAATGTTCGTCTGACACTTCCTCTGTTTGACTAGTGATAGCAAACACTGTTCCGCCTACAACCTTCCCATTTCGATGAGATGGGAAAAAAGCAAAAGCAGCTGCATCAGCATGACTTGCCACAAACTCAACAGCAGCACCGTAATCTATCAATTCATCCTTAAGAATGGACTGAGTTTTTGAGTAATCAATTGCCACATGCGTCCTAACAAAACTTAATTATTAAATTACAGGTAGAAATCTGAGATTAATGATAGAGCGGACTGACGGGCATACTAGCAGGCATAGGCTGACCATCAAGAGGCGAGCACAATGCATCACTACTCACCTCTCCCGCGCCTGTGTAATAGCATTGGAATGCTCTGCCTTTTGCTTGGGCATTAAATTTTACAGTCAGGTTATCTGCACGCCTGACATTTGAAATACTGACTTCATCCGCTGGCATTCCCAAAGAAAATCCTGCCTTTTCCTTAATAACATCGACTTTAAAAATTTTGACTTCTGGCAAACCATCAGCAAGCGAACTAGCCGTTGCAAAAACAAAGACAAGATTTATCAGACCATTCCGCATAACACTTCCTTTTCTAAATTTTCCTGATAACGATGGTAATTTCGGTTTCCAAAGATATGGCTAGGCAACCCATCAGCACAATACAAGAAGAACTCATTTATCATAACAGAGGGCAAACACCTCGTCATTTGCAAGCCAAACCTGTCCAAATGGACAGTCTCAGCCCAACACATCCATATCAATAAAACGGTTATCCTTCGTTCTTCTCACTTATGTTGCAGTCGCACAAGCGCCCCAAACAGAGGCGCGCACATGGAAGAACCATGGACATCACCGCACTTCTCGCCAGCTTCGCCTCAGCCTTTTCCCAAAATAACCGCCACATCACCCTTGCCATCGCCAGCGACGCCGCCGGCCCGGAACAGCTGCTGCCGCAGACGCTGGACGGCGAGGAAGGCGTATCCCGCCCCTACCGCTTCCAGCTGGATTGCCTGTCGCCGGATGGCCAGATTGAACTCAAGTCCCTGCTAGGCCACCCGGCCCGCATCGGCCTGATGAATGCCGAAGGCGGCGAGGACGTGCGCTGCGGCGTGATCAGCCAGGCGCGCTTGCTCGGCAGCGATGGCGGCTTTGCCCGCTACGGCCTCACGGTGGAGCCACCCTTTGCCTTGCTGCGCCATCGTCGGACTTCCCGCGTGTTCCAGGACATGACGGTGCCTGACATCATCAAACAGATCATCAGCGAGCATCAGGCCGCCAATCCGGCCTTTGCCCGCGTGCAGACGCTGGACATCAAGGTGGATGCCGCCCAGCCTTCGCGCAGCTACTGCCTGCAATATAGAGAGAACGACTTCGATTTCATCGTGCGGCTGATGCATGAGGAGGGTTTCGCCTGGCGCTTCGAACACGTCGATGGTGACAGCCCCCAGGTGCGGCTTGTCGTGTTTGATGATGCCTTCAGCCTGCCCGCCGGCAGCGCGCCAAGCGTGCGCTTCCATCGCGCCGACGCCACCGAGGAGCAAGACGGCCTGACCGACTGGCAGGCCGCGCGCCAGATCGTCGCCGGCGGCGTGGCGCTGGCCAGCTACGATTACCAGCCCACCCGCACCAGCCACAGCGGCGACACAAGCCAGGTGGACCAGGGACAGGCCGGCCAGGCGCTGCAGAGCAGCCTTAACCATTACGACGCCCCCGGCCTCTACTACGCCAGCGACGCCGACCAGCTCAGCCGCTACGCCCAACTACGCCAGCAGGCGCACGACCTGCAGGCCAAGACCTTCACCGGTTTCGGTGCGGTGCGCGGCCTGCAGGCCGGCGCGTGGTTCCGGCTGGACGACCACCCGGCGCACCAGGGCGACAGCGCGGAACAGCGCGAATTCGTCGTCACCGGCCAACGCATCCAGGCCCGCAACAACCTGCCGGGCGACCTATCCCAGCAGCTGCAGGCCATTGCCCCCGGCTTGGGCCTGCAGGCGGCAGACTCGACGACCGCGCCCTATCAGACCGAATTCCAGGCGCAACGGCGCGGCATCCCGCTGACGCCGGCCTATGCCGACACCCCGCACGCCAAGCCGACCAGCCTAGGCACCCAAACCGCGACCGTGGTCGGCCCGGCCGGCGAAGAGGTCCACACCGACGAGCACGGCCGCGTCAAAGTGCAATTCCACTGGCAGCGGCCGGACGAACACCCGACCATCGGCGCGGGGATGGACGACAAGTCATCCTGCTGGCTGCGCGTGGCCATGCCTTCGGCCGGCGCGGCGTGGGGGCATCAGTTCATTCCGCGCATCGGCCAGGAAGTGCTGGTCAACTTTATTGAGGGCGATATCGACCGCCCCTTGATTACCGGCATGCTGTACAACGGCAGCCACCGCACGCCGACATTCAGCGGCGCCGGCAGCCTGCCAGCCAACAAGACGCTTTCCGGCATCCAGTCTAAAGAGCACCAGGGCGGCGGCTACAACGAGCTGCTGTTCGACGACACGCCTGGCGAAGTCCGCGCCAAGCTGTCCAGCGAGCCGGGCAAGACACAGCTGAATCAAGGCTTTCTGACCTACCCGCGCAGCGACGGCATGGCCCAGCCACGCGGCGAAGGCTTCGAACTGCGCACCGACAACCACGGAGCCATTCGCGCCGGGCACGGCCTATTACTGTCCACCGAGGCGCAGAACGGCGCAGGCGGGAAGCAACTGGCGCGCGAACATGCGCAAAGCCAGCTCGACGCCGCGCAGAGTCTCAGCCAGGCGCTGGCGGAAACCGCCGCCGGCCAGTTGGCCGACGCCATGGAAACCGGCCCGGACGAAATCACCCCGGACAACGCCAAGGACGGCATAAAAGAAAAAGGCCACCTGGCGCACCTGGCCAGCGCGTTGAAGGCGTGGGAGGCCGGCACCAACACCAACGGCGGCGGCGAGGTTCCCGGCCAGCAGCCCGTTATCATCCTGTCCGCCCCGGCCGGCATCGCCAGCCTGACCGAACAGAGCCAGACCCTGGCCGCCGGCCAAAATCTGGATCTGATTGCCCAGCGCGACAGCAACCACACCACCGGCCGGCGCTGGCTGCACAATGTCGGCATGCATATCAGTCTGTTCGTCGCGGGCGTCAAGGACAAGGTGGCGTTCAAGCTGATCGCGGCGAAAGGCAAGGTGCAGCTGCAGGCGCAAAGCGACGCCATGGAACTGACCGCCGACCAGGACTTGACCATCACATCGGCCAAGCAAAAGATCCACGCCAACGCCAAGCAAGAAATCCTGCTGACCAGCGGCGGCGCCTATGTCTGGATCAAGGATGGCAAGATCGAACTGCACGCGCCTGGCAACGTCAGTATCAAGGCCGGCAAACACGACTGGAGCGGGCCGGATCAGATGGGGCCGCCCTTGCCGCAGTTCCCCAACAATGTCTGCATCCCCTGCCTACTGAAAGCGATGGCCGCGCGCAGCCCGGTCGCCACCACCACGCCCGGAGCCTAAGCCATGTTCCTGCAGAATCGCCACGCCCCGGAATTGCTGCCGCAGTTGCATCAATGGATGGCCATAAACGAAAACGGCCATTACTGCTGGCTGATGGATGGCAGCCAGCTCGACGCCAAGGAAAAGCGCTGGCTGCAACGCCGCCAGCCTTGGCAGCGCGCGCTGGATGACACCCCGATGGATGCGCTGGAAGACTTCGGCCCACTAATTTGGACAGAGCCGCTGCATCTGCAAGAGTGGTGGCCGGAATGGCTGGCCATCACGTCCGGCCGCCCACTACTCAGCGTGGTGGAATTCCGCCATGCCGTCCCGGATAGCGCGTTCTGGCACTGGCTCAGCGACTTCCGCACCGACGACGGGCAAAAGCTGCTGCTGCGCTTTGCCGACACCCACACACTAGCCAACGTGCTGCCGCTGATGTCCGACGAGCAATTGACGATGCTCGCCTCCCAGGTCGCCCGCTGGGGCTGGATCGGCCGCACTGGCGAATGGGAGGCGGCCACCCTGCGCGACACACCCACGATTCCGGCGCCGTGGGAACCGTTGGAGTTTACGCAAGCGCAATTCGATAGAATGATGGACCGCGCCCGGCCGGACATGCTCCCGCCGATCCTCGCACACTATGAAGTGGAGCTGCCCCAGGACGAAACACCGGCATCGCTCCATCTGCGTCTTAGCCAGCTGGCTGAAGCGATGAGCAGTTACGGCATTCAGGATGAACCGAGCCAAGCCCTTTTTGCCTCACTTGCATTTGAGCAGGGTGATAGCTTCCATCAAGAAACAGAATGGCAAGAGTTCTGGAATCGAACCCGCAAGGGGCAACTCCTTACAGCTGCACTATCAGAATAAACTCTTGGACAGATAAATGCGTATTCTATTCATAATATCTTTTATAGCCATACTAACCGGATGCAAAGATGAAATGCTCGCCGTTCCGGTCGGCGCATATAACTATACAAATCACGACATTAGTATGGTGTGGGCGGATGGACATTGGGTCGGTGGCCCAAGAGTAAATGAAGGCGGCGGAACGGCAGGTTCAATTACTTTACCAAGAGAATACAAACCAGGAACATCCGTAAAGCTTCAATGGGAGAGAAGTGTTTGCATACACGACACTCCAGAGTGCGAAAAAAGAGATGCAAGCGGAGGATTTATACTAACAACCAAGAGCAAAACTGTAACCATCCCTCCCTACGATGGGAAGACGATGGCCGAAGTACAGGTTGTTTTATTGCCAAATGATGATGCTAGAATCTACGTTGAAAACATGTCCCTATTCCATAAAGAACATCCATCCCATAAGGAATTTGGCACACTTATAGAAGATGGCCCAAGGCCACTAGAGGGGATATGGCCTCAGGGCAGCATCAAGCCAAAGGATGCATCCAAATGAGTGTACAAAATGCTAGCTGCCCGGCACCTGAAAAAGAAAGCACCACTCAAAAAGCTGCACGCTTTCAAACAAAAGCTGAGCTTGGCAACAATGTCAATAAAAAAACCGAGCCAAGCTGCAAGACTAACATATGGTCAAACTTCTTTTTCGATGGAACAAATAACAACCGCGACAGAGATTTAGTAGACGCAGTAAATAGTGGAAAACCAAGATATCGATGCGATCATTCAAATATTGTTTCACTATATGAAACAGCAATTGATGATCAAAAGGCAAACCATTACACCCATTACATGCAAGGCGTGGGGACTATTTTTAAAGACATCAACGAAAATGAACCATCAGATATGGGGTTATCCATGGCTGCCGGTGGCCAAGCCAGGCTAAGTTATGCATACTATCAATTATGCAATGACATATCTCTTGCATTTAATGGAAAGCGCCTATTCACCGCGGAAGATTTTAAAAAAGAGCTAAGAGTAGCTAAAGATAGAAATCCTAATCCTAGATTCCCTGACCTCTCCTCACTTGATGCAGTTCAAAAAAAACTAGCACTCAACATAGGAAATAATAAAAATACGCCCAAAATAGAGATCGTCAACATTGCCGTGTTCGGTTTCTCACGCGGAGCCGCATTAGCTAGAGTATTTTGCCGCTGGCTGGAGCTATCTTGCAAACGTCAGGGCGATACTTGGTTATTTGCCGGATGCGTCCCGATTCGTCTTTATTTCTTAGGAATATTTGACACTGTTGCTTCCGTCGGGATGGCACACTCAACACCAGGGATAGGGAGAGCACCAGGTCGCTCAGCCAATGGTGTCGTAGATGGTCAAAACAGCTGGGCTACGCCGGACATGTTAAAAGTAACCAGCTTCACCAAACAGTGCCGCCATTATGTGGCCTCGCATGAAGTGCGTTACTCCTTCCCGTTAACCAGCATTCGGCATGAAGATGGCAGCATGCCCCTAAATGCAGTTGAAGTTGTTTACCCTGGCTCGCATTCTGACGTAGGCGGTGGCTATGGCCCTGGCGACCAAGGGAAGGCCGTAGGCCATAGACGAAAGCTTCTAAGTCAAATAGCTTTGCTCAATATGTATAACGACGCAAGAGCTGCAGGCGTTCCCCTTCGCTCTCTTTCAGCCCTAAAAAGAGATCCTGCCGCACAAGACTTTGAAATTGACCCACTTCTCATTAAACGTTTTAATACCTATATGGCATGGGCCAACGCAGGCGGCCGCATGGTAGAAGATGCACTCTATGCCCATTTGAAAAAATATTGGCATTGGCGCATTGCGACTAGCCCGCAGTTTATGCAGCAAGATTGCATCCAACAGCTTAGCAAAGGGGCTACACAGCGCAGCTCGCGCTCCGACAAGCAAGACTTAGAGGACATGCGCGCCAGTGAAAAAGATTGGCAAGGTGACCTATCCAGAGCGCGCATAGTAGAAAGCGAAGTTAATGAAGCTGCTGAGCTATTGCGGCTGCAATCGGAAGAGGGTAAGCAACCCGTTCCGAAGGATGTTCATGATTTCTTTGATCAACATCTTCATGACTCGCATGCCTCATTTTATATGATCGGCCCGACAACTGCATGGCAGCGACAACAACGTATCGCAGATGCAAGGCACAAGAGCAAGAGCGTCATATACAATCCCGCAATCGGATTAACGCCGAAGAAACTCAGCCCATTCGAACAGAAGTTAGCCAAGTGCGCGCCAGGCGACTCAGACGATCCCAAGAAAATTGACAGCTCAAATTATCCCGTTGTGACGGATAGCGACTATTCCGATCTGGTCAAAGGAGATGGCGCTGGCGGTACGGTCGCATCTGCAATGACAAATACCCGCCGCGAGATTGGCGGACATGCCCATCAGCGCGCAACGTTCGTAGGCCGCTACGAACGCTATGCGAAAACGACCAGCTCAATTGATTTCCTCGCGCGCGACACACTAAAAGCTCGCCAGGATCAGCTAGCTCACGATTACAATGAGCAAGTCAGGATACGCAATATGGTCTTTGAAAACCAAAAAGCCATTCTGAAAGACCAAGGACTATCGACTAATCAACTAGAAAAGACTCATCAGCAAGACATGATGCAGCTTGGCATAAAGTTCCGTGACCAACTTCAGAGCCTTTAAGACTCGCTTAATCTTGATTAAGCTTAACAAGCTTTAAACGTGAACTAAACCGCAACGAAAATGAATCTCTTGATGGTTGCCTAGCCGCGCGGACAGCGGTATGCTGGAGTTCCCTCCCGCCTTCAAGCGTGAGGAAAAAAAAGGCCGCATTAAGCGGCCCCAAGGGGTAGAAAACAACGCCCTGATTCCAGCAGGGCAAGATGCATAAGTGAAGAGCATTGCGTACAAACTTTAATGAAACAGCCACAAACCTGTGGCTGTTTTTTTACAGCATCCATTTACGTCCCCCGCCTCCGCCTCCTCCTACCCTTCTTCAAATCCATTTCCAGCTTTGAGGCCGGCCCTCCTTCTTCTTACTCATCCAGACCACTCACATCAAATACTTTGAATACGAATCAAACCCTTGGCGTGGGAATGGCAAATCCAGTTCCTCTCCTACTGGCCACCCCGGAGGGTAAGCGGGATATGTAAGCCAGAAGCAAAGCGAATCACCACTAGGCGTTAGGCTCCACTGATAGATGCCACACCCCGCATAGTAGCAAACAGGCTGCCCATATAGTTTCCCGATAACTTGCAGCCGCTGATAAAAATGAGGGGTAGAAAGCATCTCCAATGGGGAGATATTTTCTACAAAGGACAAATGACGAACTCGCCCTTCTATGGAATCAAAAGCCATGAAGGATAGTTCTGGAGAATGAGGAATACCAGTTTGTGCAAGCACCAACAACTGCTCCCACTCTACTGGATTTAAATCTTTCTGGATATGATCGGCAACAATCTTACAAAATTCTGGTTGAAAATTTTCCAATGACAATAGTTCTGAATCGGCCATATCTAAACCCCAACAAGTCAAAGTTTTGATATGGCCATTGTAGTTATCTCAATTATTAAAAAAAGGGGGGAGAACCACCTTATCAAAGCAATACAGCTATGTTAGCATTGCAGCTTTTTTCTTTTCTCTTTCCAGCGAAGCAAGGCTCTGAGAACTTGCATTAACGACAATACCTATTACAACAATAAGAGAGAAAAACACCTTTTCTGCTGTAACAACCTCACCTAGAACAATATGAGAAAAGAGTAACGCAAAGCCAGGAACAAGTAAATAACTAGGGGCACTTAAGACTAGCTGGTTTTGACTCAACAACAGCGTCCAAAGACCATAGCCAATCAATGTTGTCACATAACCCTGAAAAGCGATAGCCATCCAGGTTTGCTGATCAATCCGCAACACCGTATCCATAATGGACTTTCCAGCTACAATATTAATTACAAAGAAAATAACTGCAGAAACCAAGCTCCCCCAGGAGACAAAGGCCAATGGACGCTCAGTTCTGGACAACCTAACGGCTAAGTTAGCAAATGTCCAACTAAAGGCTGACCCTAGCACAAAAGCAATTCCAGCAACATTTACCCCTCCTCCCTTGATCTTGGAGATAGAGTAAATCCCAAGCCCCGCAATCAAGCAGCCAATAATATTAAATTTATTCCACTTCTCCTTTAAGAAAAAAATCCCGCCAACAGCCGTAAACAATGAGCCAGACTGCATAATGACGGAAGAAATTCCAGTATCAATCCCTGTCTTAAGTCCTTTAAAAAACAGAAACAAGCCAAAGGCGAACGCTAGCCCATAAAGCAGCACATAGCGATATTCCTCTTTCTTGCTAAGTCGCAAGAACAAACAGGCTGGCAGCGCAGCAAAAACCACTCTCAGCATTGCTGTTTCTAGCGGATCAATATGTATTGAGCTAACTTTAGCGGCAACATAGTTGAAGCCAAAAATACCCGTGGATAGAAGAACGATAAGAATGGTTTTACTGAGCTTCATATCACTCTACCAAGAGATTGTAAGTCATATGTTCTTTAAAAATGGCACGCGATAAAAGAGACTGATATCCTTTCCTCCTTGCGACATCGATCAAATTTTGTTGATTCAATGCCCCGAATTTATCTTTCAGTGACTCCACTCTATTTTCAACAGCACGCGTAGAAAGATCAAAAAGGCCAGCAATTCGCTTAACAGGAACTCCGCGAAGCAAGAGACAAAGAACAGATAGCTCACTTTCATTAAGTGGGATTTTTATTTCTTTTTGCTCTTGCAACTGATTGAATGATGCAGCAACCAACTTTTCAAACTTTACCATTGGCTCAATGCCACACAATATCTCACTCCAAAAGGTTGTGTCGCAAGTTAGATCCTCACCAGCGAAGAGAATGATTGGATCTTTATCATTTATCAGTGCTGGAAATTTTCTGAATTTATATGCTCTCGGATCACCACTTCGATGAGGATGTATGCTGCCCATAATAATCCTCTTCCGCTTATGTAAAACAATCTGATCCTGCTCAAACAAGAGCTTTGATAGCACAGAAATTCCATTTGGCATATTCTCAGATTTCTGACCTACAATGTCATCTCGCGATATTCCATGAAAGTCAGCATAACTCTCATTCACATATAGAAAGTTATGATGAATGTCTTTGGCACCCGCCATTTGGCCGATACTCTCTAGCTGATCAATAAATAGTTCCAGCTCGGTGAAATTTTTGAATGAATACGGAGGATTCACAGCCAGCTCCTTTTCGTGTGGACTGTTCAATAAAGTACAAATCAACTGCGTACATTATGCATAATCAATTTGCCACAATCACACTGGGAAAGCAATTTGACCACCTACACAGCTTTCCGCCTTATGCCTAGAACCTGTTCACACACCATCAAAACTGTCCCAAAGGACAGTTTTTTTTACGCATAACTATCCATGTAGAATAAATTCGCATTTCAACATATCGCAACCTCTAAAAATCTGCGCTGCAGGGTGTTTTCATTAATTGACATGTTAGTGAAAAGAGATCACGCGCTAGCGACCCTCAAATAAATCGTCACGCTCGAACCAAAATGAGAATAATTTAGGAGTTCCTTATGGTCGAGTTACACTATGCTTATTGTTTTAATTCAAATAAATCTCACCAATATATTCACCCCACAAGTTAACCCTCCTCCCATTGCGCACTCAAGAATTGTTGACATTCAATTTTTTTTAATGTCAAATAAATACCGCCAAAATTATGGCAAATTTTGTTTTAATAGCTCGCTTTGATATTTCAGATATTTTCAAGGAAAAATCATGCTCGAAAAAGAAAGCTTGTCCGCTGCAACAATGTCTTCGTTTATTGATAGCGAAATCATTGAGCTGTCCCTTGCTGATTTGGAGTTTGTTGCTGGCGGTAGTCTCGCTGAAACCAAGTGTGGAGGTTCCGGTACCTGCGATGTGATGGATACCATGCAGTAAGTAAAGGCTTATAGCCAAGGGGGGAGCCACTCCCTCTTGGCTATTTAATTTGGATCACTCTTGTCTGCCCCACCCACATATCATGCCATTTGAAATACACTCCAGCATTCTTATAAAGAAGGAAACAGATCTTTCTCCCGCAGAATTAAACACTATAAATAATGCAAAAATCCCTACTCGAGGTGCAGTATTTCTGATTGATAAAAACGGTAAGATACCGGTCACAGTTTTAACTGGAAATTCAGCTATTTATTTTGATGAATTACTAAGTAAGTATGAAACGAATTGCTTACAGTCGGAAAATAAATTTCTTGAATCACTTCCTGAAAACTTAAAAGAGATACATAGGAAACTATTAGCAAAGCGGATAGTGACAAAAAGAGGAGCAGTGCGTCACTCCTTTGAAAGAGGAAGAGAGTACAGCATAAAGTATGACATATGGCGAGAAGGGAAATTCTTTTATAAAAGAATATTAGACGACAAATTAAGTTGCAGACTTAAAAACGAAGCAAATTCTTTAAAGTACATACAAGAAAATAGCTTAGCAATCTCTCCAGGATTTATTAGCTATGACCCGACGGCAGGCACGCTCTGTTGTGAATATATAGAAGGATTAACCTTACCATCACTATTCAAAGAAAGCCTACAAGACAGATATAAAATTTCCGAAAAAATAATCAGCTGCTACAAAAAATTACATGCAGTCAACATGTTTCATGGCGATGTCAGCATGAACAATATAATTGTTGATTCATCTGGAGAAGTCTTCCTAGTAGATTTTGAATGGGCGCGGCTCGATTGCAAAATTGAAGGACTAGACATTAAAGTTACCAGAGAGGAAAATCCGGTAGCTACTTTATTTTACTGCCCTCCGGATGTTGCCAATGCATGGCTTAAAAAGAAAACATTAAAAAAAACATTTCAATCTGAATTATATTCCGTTGCATCATTAATATACCACCTCCTATTAAAAACCCCACTGGTTGATCCGTTGGAATATTTAATTAAAAATGAGTACTTAAATAATATAATCTCCAGCCCTTCCATTTCAAATCTAGACCAATTGGAACAGTTGAAAAATAAAGAAATAGCCAATTGGATAAGAGTCAATCTGACACATAAACTTTCTTGACCCGACCATTAAGTGAAATATCAATTTGCGTTTGAAATTGAAATGGTGATGATATGGATTTTGAAATAATACAGGGGGTCGAAATAGACTCCGGCACTGTCTTACAGATGATTGAAATTTACATTGAAAATGGCTGGGGAGAAAATTCAGATTTCTCTGCTGAATCCCTAAAAACAGCCATTGGAACAGGGGTAACATTAATCGCAATTTCAGATGGGAAAGTTCTTGGATTTTTAAGAGGCTACACCGATCACTATAAAATCGCATGGATCGCAGAAGTGATCACTAGAGTCAATTCGACAAAGCTCGGCATTGGAAGCAAGCTTGTTAAAAAATTCATCACTGAAGCAAATGCTAGCTCTATTTACTTAGAAGCATTAAATAACAGTGTAGTTTTTTTCGAAAAGAATGGATTTAAGCTGAGAGGAAAACTGAATGCAATGTCAATATCCGTCTAATGCCATTACTCTTCTTGAAAATGAATTTACCTTAAAAACAAACCCAGACCTATCCATAACAAGTGCAAGCGCATATCTAAGCAAGGTAGAGAATGACTATGGGAAAAATCGAATATCATCTCTTGCAAAAAAAATACAACGCAATTCAGACGAAAACCCATATATCATTCTATTAAATGGTGTAGTTTCATCTCGACAGCAGGTCAGCAGCGATATTGCTCAACTCCTTATAGAAAACAAAAGCACTCGCCTGCAAGAAATGTTGAGAATCCTTTCAAATTCTTCTACAAGAACACCAGAAAAATCAGTCTCGCTCTTGTTGACTATGATAACTAATGGTTGGCTATTAGTATTCAATGCTCAACAACAACTATCTACCTTTGATTTCCTTTATATCGTATTCAAAAATTTCGAACTAGCAGGAAGAGGATATGATGAGTTCCATCAACGATTTATAGAGAAGGCTGCAAAAAAAGGGAATGACTTTAGACTTATAATGGAAAGGCTATACTTCGGCAAAAGCTCGAGAGGCATGCGCTCCGCCAAAGTCTCCAATGCAGTAAAAGAATTTTCGAAAGAAATAAAGAATGAACTAAGTTCACTAGGAATCATGGAAGTATATAGATCAAGGAAAGATTGGATAGTCTGGAGAAAAGTAGGTACGGAAAAAAGATGGGACATTAGTGAAAAAGTTTATATATCCACCTCTTCATCAAAAATTAACAAGCAGATTCTACGCGTAATTTTTGACACCTTTGCCAACTCACCGGCAACCTCCATAAAAATGATAATGAATGAAAGAGTAGCAAATCGATGCGATGCAATTGTTATATATTGCGATTCAAAAAATTTTGATGGCGATGCTACTGTAGTTGCAAATTTAATATCTCAAAAAACAAATAAGCTACAGCTAAAAGGCCGAAGAGTCCCTTTTTCGCGCTCATTTAATGATTCGGAATTAATTTCATTCGGTGTAGATTTTCGATGGTTAAAATTAAGCTGGCGACAGTTTGTATGTACAATAATCGCAAAGGCATTGATGCTTAATAAAATAGAGAGCAACAAGAAAGTATTTCATCAAGGATTGAATATATATATGGGACTAGCTGGAATCCGCTCTGACAACTGGGAGGCATCACAATCTATTCGTGAGGAATTGATAAAACACGCAACAGACTATTTAGTTAATTACTCAATCTTAGACAACAGAAAATAAAGATAAATAATTTCATTAACTCTACCCCCCTTAAAAAAATTCTACATAAGCAATTTTCCCTACCAAAGTAATTAACACAATTCAAATAGATTACTAAAAACGTGAATCCGAAAGCAGAAGATGAAAACCCACCAAGCTCTACGAAGAATGCCCTGCAGCGCAGGGCATTTTTTTACCTACCAAGCTAGCGAAGAGATCGCACGCCACACACCCCGTATTGCATCGCAATAGCAATATACCCCCGCCCCACCGCATCCCAACTATCCACCGTCACCGGCTCCAGATGCGGGCAAGGCCTGGCCAGGTTGGCCGGCAAGGGCGGTGTTTGCGGCCTCGATGGCGGCGTTGAGTTCGCGCAGCCGCTCAGGACCAGGGCGGCAATCAGCGGGCAAAGGGCTTTTCTCGACAACACGGTTATACCTTTCATTGATTTTCGGCTGCGCCTGGCGCAGCGCTTCCAGCTTGTTTTCGATCAGCACCGACAGCGCCTGCAGGCGCTCGACCTCCGCCCGGTAGCCGGCCAGATCGGCGCGCGCTTCCGTCGCGCCGCGCTGCGCATCGGCCAGCGCCCATTCCCGGCGCGTAACGTCCACGCCATGGCCATACGCCCACCAAGCCGACCCAAGCCAGGCCGCGAGCAACACCACGCCGCCAGCGGCCTTTAAACGCCCTTCCAGCACGCTCACACCCCCACCCGCAGAAACCCCTTGCACAGTTTCGCGCTGCGCACGCGCCGGCAGACGGCGTAGCCTTCCCGCCCGCCGCTGGCGTTGGTGTTGCCCTCGATGGTCAGCAGCTTGTCGCCGTCCACCCGTTCGACGATGCCGGTATGCCCCAGCCCCTTGCCGTAATCCATGATGAACACGTCGCCAGGCTGCGGCGCGCTCACCCGCAGCGCCGGACGCTCATTCCACTGTTTCAGCACGCCGCCAGTCTTCAATAGCGGATTGGCCGCGCCCGACTCGGCCGCCGCGCGCTCGGCGCACCAGTAGACGAACGCCATGCACCAGGACGCCGGAAACCCGATCCCCACCGCCTGCAGGTACTGGCGCACCTTCGGCCCATCGTTGGAGCCTCGCGGCTGCTCTTCCACGCCCAGCTGGCTGATTGCGACTTGCACCAATTCCATAACCTTCACTCCCTCAGAAACGACAAAGCCCGCTTGCGCGGGCCTCAGATTGATAAATGCCTTGTACTGCGTTCAGCTGCCGATCTTGTCGGCCCGCTGTTTTAACCACGCCTCCAGGTACTGCGCGCCCAGAATGCCGATGCCGGCCCCGATCCCCACCAGGGCAGGCAGCGGCATTTCTGGAAACTGCGTCAGCGCCACGCCGGCCACCGTCGAAGTGCCGCCGCCCAGGATGGCGCGCCCCACCGCCAAGCGCGCCGTGATTTGCTCTTGGCTCACCAGCAGCTTGCCCAGCCCGATAGCGGCCCCCACCCCCACCAGCGCCGCTAGCGCCTTTTCATGCTCTTGCATCACTAACCCAACTTTCTGTATTTAAATACCAACGTCAGGACGGGGCTATACGCCACCTTTCCTTGGCTATCCGTTACACGGCAGCGCCACGTTGAGCCATAGCCCTTCGGGTCGCCCGAAAACAAAATCTTATTGGTCGCCTCGCCTGAATAAAACGGATGGCCGCGATCTTCGGACAGCATCTCCCAGGCGTAGGCATACGGCGGCACGCCGCCGCCAGGCGTGCATGTCACCTCGACATACACCCGTGGCCGGCCGATGCCCACGACGAATGTTGACTCGTCCAGATAGGTGGATAGCGCCGCCGTCAGCGGCTTGATGACGTTCTTGCCGTAAAACGCCATCGCCGAATAACTGCCGCTGTCGCCCACCTCCGCCAGCGCCCGGAACACCGGCTCCCCGGCGTTGCCCAGCGCCGCGCCAGGCCGGCTGACCTCGACATTCACTTCCCGCGCCGACAGCGTCCCATTTACCGGCAGCGTCATGCGGCGGCCTCCAGCTGGGCAATGCGGGCCTCCAGCCGCGTGATGTGGCGCTGCTGTTCCTTCATCGCCTCCACGAACACGCCGGCCAGGTTGCCGTAAGCGACGGTCAGGGTTTTGTTTTCGTCGGCAGCTTCAATCACGGCTTCCGGCTGGACCGCTTGGACCTCTTGCGCGATCAGCCCCACCTGGCGCGCGCCGGTATCCGTCCGGGTGAAGGTGTAGCCATTGAGCCGCAACACTTTGCCCAGGGCATCCGTAATCGGCTCGATGTCGGTCTTGAGCCGCCTATCCGAAAACCACGTCACGTTGCCGGCGGCCGTCATGTCGCCCGTGGCGGCGTTGACGTACCAGCGCCAGGAACTGGCGCTCCAGCCGCCCAGGCCGAACACGCCATCCGCGCGCAAGCCCAGCTTGACCCCGAACTTGCCCTGGCAATGGAAGCCCATGGCCGCCATGCCGTCGTCGCCCTCGCTGCCGGGCTTGTTGCGCACCTCGACGCCGATATCGGTTCCGCCCGTGGCGTTGGCGTTGATTTCGCCGCTCACCAGCCGGCCGCCGGCTTGGATGTTGCCGGCCGCCGCGTAGTCGTTGCCGGTCCAGGCGTGGGCATTGACCGCCACGCCCTCCCCGGCCAGGTGCAGCACGGCCGCCGCCGGCTTGTCGCCGCCCGCGCGCACGTCCAGCGCCGCCAGCTGCTCGCCGCCGGGCTTGCCTGCCCGCCACACCGCGTAGGCCTGCGCCGCGTCCGGGCAATTCAGCTGCAGCGCCGGGCCGCGCGCCGCGCCCGCCCAGCTGTCCCAGCTGCCGCCCGGCGCATTCGCCCGGATCGGCTGGGCGAACGTTTTCGCGCCGGCCACGGTCTGGTCGCTGCTGACCGTCAGCAGGTCCGCGCCCTGCAGGCCGTCCAGGGTATCGGCATCGAGGCCGGACCCTGCGCCGTGGTTGCCGCTGTGCCAGACCTCGCGCCACTTCCCCCACGCCTCGCCGTACCGGCTCCGCAAAAACAGCCGCGGCCGTTCCGTGCTGAAAGTTTGATACTGCTGGAACGTCATGTTCCCGGCGTTGGACACGCTCAGCGCGCCGGCATCGCCGCACGGGTAGTTCGCGCCGCTGGCGGCGGCGGCATTCGCGCGTTGCCACCACCAGCCGTTTTGCTGCAGCGTGTTCAGATCGGCCTTGCCGTCCAGCTCGCCCCGGAACAGCGACAGCGGCGCATCGTTGCCGCTGTGCCAGTGCCGCGCCCAGCTCGACCACACGCCGTTTTCGAGCCGGGCCTCATAGACGCCGCCGCCCCAGGCGCGATAGGTCAGCACGCCCCATTTGTCGCTCAGGAAGTTCACCAACAGCATGCCATTGCCCACGCCCGCCGGGCCGCCCGTCACCGTCTCGGTTTGGACGTGGTAGAAGCCATTCGGGCGCTTGTCGGTCATCGCGCCGGCACTGATGTTTTGCGCATTGCCGCCCAGGCCGACGCGGGACAGGTCGCCGGCTTCCAGCTTCTTGGCCAACTGTGCGGTCATATTGGCCGCGAAGTCCTTGTCATTGCCCAGGGCGGCGCTCAGCTCGCGCAGCGTGTCCAGCTGGCCCGGCGCGCCGTCCACCACTCGCGCCAGCGCCGCGTCAACTTGCGCGGGCGTCGCAAAACGCGCGTCCAGCCCATTCACCAGCTTGCGCGCCTCTTCCACCGCTGCCGCCGCGCTCGACAGGATGCCGGCGCTGGCCGCCGCGCTTTTTTCCGACTGCGCCGCCGCGCTGGCCGCCGCCGATGCCGCCTGCCGATGGCCGCCCGCCTGCTCCTGCGCCGCCGCCGCGAAATCCGCGCTCTTGCGGCTGGCGTCCTCGCTCGCCTTGGCGGCGCTGGCGCTGGCCGCCGACGCCGCCGCGCTGTCGCCGCTGGCCTTGGCGCTGGCCCCCGCCGCCGTGCGGCTGGCGATCAGTTCGCCCGAGTTGTCCACCACCATCACCCGCGCCGCCTCCATGGACGCCAGCCCCGCCTTAACGGCCTTGTCTATCGCCGGCCAGGACATCACCGCATGCGCGCCGCCCAGCTCGTCGTAAAGCGTCGCCTGCGGCTCCTCGCTCAGCAGCACATCGCGGAAGCCGGCCAGCGTGGTCAGCCAGCGCCGCTGCATCTTGGCCAGCTCGGCCGCCACCTGGCCCAGCGGCGAGCCAGTGAAGTTGCGCACGATGGCGTAAGGCGCGCCGGCCGCCATATCGCCCAGGTAGGGAGTCCGCAGCGTCAGCGCCTCGCCGCCCTCGTCCACCTCGGCGACTTCATACAGCCGGCCATCCGGGCCGATCAGGATATCCCCCGGATTGACCTGGCCGCGCCAGTGGGTCGCCGCCCCCTTCACCACCAGGCCGCCGGGCGCGACGCTGATTTGCCCGACCCGATACCACGAAACCTCTGTTGCCATTTCCTACGCCCATAAAAAAACCCGCCGAAGCGGGTGGAATCACGACTAACTGCTAGCCAAGCATAAAAAGTAAATACTAAAAGTCTTTGCCTATCACGCCTCAACCAAACCAATGCACTTTAAGTTAAATATTAATCTTTTCCCCTTGAATCCTATGCGGATCTACCCACAAATCCTCAATCCTATACTTCTCATCAGAATAACCACTTCTGCTACACAAATCACTTCCAATCTTACCGACACCCACAGCCATCTTCACTACACTATGCGTCTTAAATTCTAGTGCTTGGCAAAAATGAAAAACATCTGCCAAACACAATAACTCCAGTTTCATACCAAAAGTGATTGATGTAAGTATTTTCCTCTCAAACGCCGGCATGGCCTTACGCTCCAATGCTCCACTTTGAAGAACCGGCGGAAACTTCCAACCGTCCATAGTTGCAGACTTTACTGCGAGATATATGCGCAGCCCTCGAACTAGCACAGCCATATCAGCAAGCGTAACGAGCCATGCTGACTCACCTCCCGCCAATTCCTGCTTGATACGATCATATAAAACTTCTAGATCATCAAGCTTTTTCAAAACAAAAGGATTAACCTGAGGCTCCAGGCCATCAATTTTATTTACATTACTAAATAAGCGACGAAGCGTGGTTTGCGGACTCATATAAATCACCCCCATCATCACATCATTATCAGTCACACCGCTAAAATCATCCAAAAATGGATCTGCTTGCAATGACGCAATGTACATACGCCGGTCACTCTTCACATATGCCAAAAAACCAGATTGAATAAGCAACCACGTTGCAGCTACACTTTGCTGGGTTGAGGCTAATAATGCAGCAACAGCAACCCTGACAGTCATCACCACAAACACACTAGCCAAACATGTCAGTGGGAATTTGAAAATATCTAATACATGATTAAAACCTTGGTCAGTTAAATCATCAGGCGGTCGCCAATTTATCAGAATAAATCCAGCAGTTATAGCAGCCGCAAGAAAAAGCACCCACACAATCAAACTTAAAATTGTAAGTGAGTTTGAAAATTTCTTTACTAACTTCATTTCCAGCCGCCTCTCAGTGGTAGTTTCCCATGGGCATCAATCACAGCACCTATATGCAGATCATTCTTTATGCGCCCCAAACTCCCTAACCATGCAGCTAGCCCGCAATAGCTTACGACACTAGCCTTGATTCACTTTAGACCAAGTACACTACCATCCCCCTAAATGTACAGGCTGGCGTCGATCACCATCACCGCTTGCGGGACGTGGTCGTAATAGCCGGCGCTGACCTGCGCGCCCTTGGCTATCGTCGAATACTTGGTTTCAAACCCCGCATCCGACAGCCGCGCCACCAGCAAAAAGTAATAGCTCCAATAGTTGTTGTCGGTCGTTGCCTTGCCGGTCGCCGAATAACAAAACGCCAGGTTCGGGTTATTCACCCGCAGCGGCGTGACGGTCGTGCAGTTCCACATGCTTTCCCACGGGTAAATGCCGCCAGGCGCATGATTGAGAATGTCCGCCAGCACCAGATTTTGCCGGTTGCTGTCATAGCGCAGCGAGCCATCCGGGCCGCGCAGCACCATGCCCCAGCGCCCCGCCGGCCCGGTATTCGGCGTCCGACAAAACACCAGGATTTGCGGCGGATTGGCCGGGTAGACCACCACCGTGATTTCCCAGCGATTCAGCCCCGCCGGCTGGACGCCGACAATGCCCGCCCAGCCCGCATTGCGCCGGATGAAGGGCAGCGGCTCAAACGGGCAATTGTTGACGTAGTAGCACATCGTCGTGCCGCATTTGGCGATATCCTCCCGCCCCGGATACACCGGCAGCGCCGCCCCGGTCACGCCGGAAAATTCGGCCAGGCCGACATACACCATGGAATAGGTGCGGTCGCTCACCACAATGCCGCCATTGCGGTTTGACACCATGAAACCGAAGCTCATCGCGCCGACAACACGTAAAGGGTTGTCGCGGCGACGTCGCCAGTTTGCGGCCACCAGCGCAGCAGCGGATAGCCTGGCGCATAGTCCAGCGACACCGCATGCATGCGCTTGCCTGGCCCGCCGACCGTCGCGCCGTAAATCTGCAGCGTGTTGAGCGCGAAGCCGCGCAACTCCGGGTAATGCCGCTCGCCCACGCCGCCGGTCAGGCTGATGACGTCCACCAGGCTGCCGGACAGGGCATCGCTATGCATCGTGACGCGCCCGCCGGCATCCTTCACCACCAAACCATGAACACTCATGCCGCCAAATCTCCTATCTGAACGCGTAGAACGCCGTTTTCATCGAATACCCGGATAGCCCGGTTGGTAATTTCCGTGCGCGCGCCATTGCGCCCGCTGCTGATGGATACATTGCCGTTGTTGTCCACGACGAATTGGCCGCCGCCCATATTGATGTAACCGCCGCGAATGGCCGCCGCGTACAGCCCGACCTCGGCGCGGATCTCCCCCGCCGCGATCTTGTTGGCGCTCAGCGTGCCATCCAGCAGCAAATCCCCGGACACCCCGACCGCCGGGCGGCCGTTGATCGACCCCACCGTAAACACCTGGCGCGCGTTCTCGCCGTCCGGCTGGGCGACGCTAAATTTGTCGGCCAACACGGCCAACTCGCTGCCCTGCTCGCCATTGCTCAAGCCCATGCCGCTGGCGAAGGTCTTGCCGTTGGCCGTGCGGGTGATGCGCAGCGACCATTGCGCCCGCAGTCCGTCCACGCTCTTGGATTGCTGCTGGATGGTGGCTTCGCTGTCGCCGATGCGGGTGGACAGCGTTTCCAGCCGCTGCGCCAGCGAGCCACTCGCCCCGGTCGCCGCCTGCAGTTCCTCGCGCACCGCCGCCAGGCCGGTATCGGTTTTGCTGGTCAAGGATTTGACGTCGCTGGCCAGCGCCTTGTCCGCCTCGGCCCGCGCCGTCTGCTCCTGCAGCAAACCGGCCTGCGTGGTCTCATGCTTGGCGGTCAGTTGGTCCAGCCGCTTGGACAGCGCGCCATTCTCACCGGTCGCCGTCTGCAGTTCCTGGCGCACCGTGGCCAGGTCGCCCGCCGTCTGGCTGCTCAGCGTCTTGACCTCGCTGGCCAGCGCCCTGTCCGCCTCGGCCCGCGCCGTCCGCTCCTCGATCAGCGCCGCCTGCGTGTCGCCCAGCTTGGCCGCCAACACTTCCCGCGCCGTCGCTTCCGACTTCAAAGCCTCGTTGGTTGTTTTCAGGTCGCGGCGGGCGATGGCGAATTGCCGGGTTTGCACATCGCCCAGCTGGTCGCTGGCCAGCACGTTTTGCAGCGCGGTTTCCACCGCCGACACCGCCAACTTGCCGGCCTCGTCGGCCTGCGCGGCGATGTCGGGCAGACGCTCCAGCGGCTGGCGCAACTCCTCGGCCAGCTGGCCGCCGCCGATGCTGTTTTGCAGCTGCTGCAGCAGCAATTCGGGATTGCGGATGGTCGCCGCGTCTGCCATGGCCGGCGCGGACACATTGCCCCAGCTGTCCGTCACCCGCAGCCAGTAGTAGTAATGCACGCCCAGGCCGATGCCCTGATGAATGAAGCTGTTCGCCGGATAGGCCAGGTCCGCCAGCCTGGCCGGGTTGCCGTCATGCGGATCAGCGGAATAGAACAACTCGGCGCGCACCAGCTCAGGCACGCCCGGCGGATAGGTCCACGCCAGGTTGATGGCCATCGGCGCGCCGGTCGCCGACAGGGCCGGCGCGGGCGGCGGCGCGACATGGCCGCGCGCGTCGATGCTGGCCAGCGCCGGGATGCTGCGCAGGCCGATGGCCGACACGCTGGACACCCGCACTTGCCATTGCCCCGGCTGCAGCCCTTCCAACTCGGCATGGTTGGCCGCCTGCTCCGGCAGCTCCAGCCAGTTGCCGCCGTCCTGGCGGTAGCCAACCACGTAGCCGCGCAGATACGGATGATTGACGCCTGGCCAGTCCACTTCCAGCCGCACCGCGCGGCGGCCGTCGCCGGTCAGATAGGACACTTCGCGCATGCTGACCGCCGACACCGCCGGCATCTGCGCCGGGTCCGGCAGACTGGATGCCGGCGGCGCGTCGATGCGGATGCCCTGTTCAACCGCCGCCCACTTGTTCGGGTTGTGCTGCAGGCCGCTCACTTCGTAGATGCCCGGCTCCCGCTCGCGCTTGGCGACGCAGCGCCACAGCGTCGGCTGCAGATTGGTCCCGATCAGCGCCCAGGTTGCGCCGTCCACCGGTTGCGCCGGGAAGGGAGCCACCAGGCGCAGACTGGCCGCCTCGCCCGGCGTCACCACCACGCCGCGTTGCACCAGCGAGCCGTCCGGCATCGGGCATTCCAGGCTGTAGCTGACGCCCTCGTCCAGCATCACGGGCGCATCCAGCGTCACGGCCTTCCCCTTCACTTCCAGCAGGCGGCCGCCCACGCGCCGGCCGGCCACCACCGGGTCAAACACCGTGAACAGCTCGCCCGGCTGCAGATCGACGCCATACAGGCCGGCGGCGAACGTCACCAGCTCGGTTTCCGTCTGCGCCGTCTCCAGGATGTAGCGGCCCAGCTGCTGCGCCTGCGCGCGGCTGGTGCAGGCCACCGCCACCACCTCGGCCGGCTGGTAGCCGTAGCGCGCCAGGCCTTCGGCGTGCTCGACGTATTCAATGCCCCGCTTCCAGCCGTCTTCCGGGTCCACCAGCGACACGCTGGCCACCGTGTAGCGGTCAGCCTGTTCCGTGCTGGCATAGGAAAACTGGCCGTCGATCACATTGGCCGGCGTGAAGTGCTTGGCGGGCGGGTCGCCCGGAATGTCGGCCACCACGCGGATGCCGCCGGCACTCGGCACCACCTTGCCGCAGAACACCGACGCCATGTCCTGCAGCACCTTCCAGGCGTCCGCGCCGTCGCCGTGGTAGCCGTGCATTTCAAAGCGGCGGCGCAGGCCGCCCATGCCGTCGCTGACTAGCTGGTCGCACCATTGGCCGATGCGGTACAAGTCCCATTTCCACGCGCCGTCCGGTGGCAGATTGAGATTGAAGCGCGCATCAGTGGCGAAGGTGTACAGACACCAGGCAGGGTTGCTGCTGAAGGCCGGCTTGAACGTGCCGTTCCACGCGCCCGCATACGTGCCGGATGCCGGGTCGTAGTTGCTCGGCACCTGCAGCACCGACAGCCGCCACTCGCTGGTGATTTCCGGCAGCGACGAAAACTGCCGGGCGTCGAACTCCACGCCCAAGAGCGCGTAGCCGGGATAGCTCAGCCGCATCGACTGCAGCATGGTGTAGCTGTCCCACTCGGTCGCGTTGATGAGCTTTTGCGTCGTGCTGTCCGGCGTCACCCGCCGCACCCGTACTTGCCACGGCCCGCCCGGCGGCAGATCGACGCGGACAGACCTCTGGTATTTGCTGCGCGTCTTGCCGACGATGTCGATTTGCCGCGCCTGATGCCACACCCCGCCCGGCTCGCGAAGGTCTACCGCCATCGTCACGGCCGTCGGGTTGGTGTCGCCGTCGTCGTTGACCGCCAGCAGCCCCCGCACCGACACCGTCACCCGCACCGCCGTGGCGTCCAGATTGTCGATGCTGCGCACGATGCCGTCGCCAGCCTTCACCTCGACGCCGACCGCGTATTCCGTCTCGATCTCGTCAAAGCCGGCCATCGGCGCTTGCGCCGCCGTGCCGACCCGATGTTCCACCCGCACCCGCTCGAAGTTGCGCGCGCCGTTGCGGTCCTGCAGCGGCACCCCGCCAAAGAAAACGGACTGGTCGCCATCGACCAGTCCGCCCATTTCTCCCAGCCCCACCAGCATCAGCACCCTGGCCGTCGCCAGCGACTGCAGCGTGTCCGACGCCTCCACTGGCCGGCGCGGCTCTTTCTGGCCGCCGCCCGCGCCTCTGATGTCCCTGTCCATTTACCGCATGTCCTCTACGCTGATGCCCGCCGAAATGATGATGCCGCCCGCGCGATGCCGGCCCCAGCCCCAGGGCGCGGGCATGCCCTGCGCGCTGCTATTGGCCGCACCGTTGAACAGATAACTGGTTTTGCCCTGCTGCTGCTCGCTCTGCGACTGGTCCAGGCGCGGAACCGGCGTCAGCATCATCATGGCCCCGGACAGCATCAGGCCGACGCCCACCGCCATCAGCTGCGTGCCGCCAAACGCCCAGGTCAACGCGCCCACCACGATCAGCACCCCGCCCAAGACTTGGTTGCCGCTGGCCCCGACCACTTCCGGCATAATCAGGATGTCGCCGCTGGAAACCAGCGTCAGTTCCTGCTCGCAAACCGTCCTGTCGGCCACCGTCACCCGAAACGCCATGCCCTGTTCGTCCAGGGCGCGCAGCGCGTTGTTGAAGCCCGGATACAGCGCATTGAGCGCCGGCACCACTTCCGCCGCCGACGACACCGCCAATTCATGCGCCTGGCCGTACTGCTCGCCCAGGACGCCGCCCAGGCGGATCATCCGCAAAGTGCTATTGCTCATTGTCGATACCTCGCCCGTCTGACGGTCGCCCGTTGCCAATACCCGCCGTAAATGTGCGTTTCCGACTGCCGGTCCCGCAGGTGATGCAGAATGCGGCCGTCGCCCAGCCATAACGCCGTGTGATTCGGCAACGCACCCTGTATCTGCATCAGCAGCACGTCGCCGGCCTGCGGCTCATCATCGACCCAAACAAAACCGGCGGCCTCAGCCGCCGTAGTGAACAAGTCCAGCCCCCGGCTCCACCAGCCGTCCCGTTCCGCGCCCGGCGGACGCGGCAGCGACACGCCGCGTTCGCGCGCGTACCAGTCCCGCACCAGTTCCCAGCAGTCGAACACGCCATAGCAGTACGGCCGGCCCAGGTAGTCCGCCTGATAGCCGCACGGCTCGATATAGCGGTAATCGCCGCCGGGATGGCTGACGATGTGCCAGGGCAGGCGCGTGCGCTCGCACATCGCCCTATCCGCCGGGCTAGGCTCGGCCGGCGCGTTCGGGTGGCTGTGCCAGATGCCGACTACCCGGCCCAGCTGCTCGGCGGCGGCGTGGTCCACCGGGTCAATCCTGAATTGCCGCGCCGGCTCGTCGGCCAGGTTGCGGCAGGGATAGACCCGGCCCGAGTCCAGCACCACGCCACAGGCTTCCAGGTCGCCGGCCGCCGCCGCGTAGGCCAGCATCGCGGCGATTTGCTCGGTTGTTGCTGTCATTGCATTGCCCATAAAAAAAGGCCGCATAAAGCGGCCAGAAATCAACTCATAGATGCATTAAGTGAAGTGAAACTCTTCAGCTACGAATATTCGCCGTGGAAAAATAAAATCACTCCAAATTCAAAACAATTTCAACTATTGAAGGAGGAAATATGCCTCAGTAGCTTAAACTCTGCCAAACAACATCAACTGAAGCAATATGAAAACTTCCTGGAGAAAATAATGGGCCAACTCAATATCGTGAATTGCTTGGGCGTTCCTGCCGATTTCAACATTCTGAACAAGCACGACAACACCTACACCAGAACTCTTGCCATGGGACTTGCGCCATTCACGACATCCCAGAACCAAGATACTTTCAGCGGCAAAAATGCCTCCAGCTTTTCCGACATCCAAATCATAGTCCACTGCCCGCCGCTCGGCTCAGACCACCCCCTATCCTACACAGTCGATCTGAACCGAGATCATTACTTTGGTGACAATGAAGGGGCTTACCCCGGAAATGATTACGACATCGAGCTGATCTTCATGGGCTTCAACAATGCAAAAAGCCAAATCCTGCTCATGCAGGCATATCGAAAAGCCAATTCTGGCGGCCCTTACATCCTTTGCACCGATCAAAAAAGAGTCAGCCGGCCCTAATTCAAAGAGCTAATATGAATTAGTTTCACTTGTGCATTTCGGGGCAGCAACCATAATTAGCAAAGCTGTCCCGATTATTCTCAATCAACCCAAAACCATCAAAATATTTATTTCTCAACGATCAATATCAAATACAAAACACTACATTCTTTAACATACGTACTCTCTCGCCAGCTTGAATTCCCACACAAACTCCCGCCACCCCAATGCCAGCCATAAAAAATGGCCGCAAAATGCGGCCAAACCTAAAAGAAACACACGTATCACACTAAGCACATCGCTCAGCCTTAAATCCTTTACTTACTCTTGCTTAGAATCAAGCTTAATCTTTCTGACGTATACAACCTTTACTTTTTCAGCAAAAATGCCTCCAAAGACAGTACCCACCTTTAACTTGATCTCAAAGTCCTCATCTTTGGGTGTGTAAACTTGCATCACCACTGCAATGGGAGCACCCAACTTTGAGGTTTTCATCGACTTAATAACACAACCAGGGTGATTGGTCTTTAACCACTGATCGGCCATCTCCCTCGCAATTCTATCCCTTCGCATGGTTTCAAAGTAAATGTAATATACAAAGGGAATCATGAACAAATACGGCACTACTTTTTGTACCCACATCGCTAAACACCTTGCTATAGCCTTGCGCGCTAAAAACGCGCAAAGCCATTCTTAAAAATTAGGCCTCAGCCATCATGTCATCTTCTTTATGACGCCCAGAGCCACGATCATCACTCATATCAACCGGCGGGGCAGTTGGACCGACAGAATCACCAGCATCGCCAAGTGCACCAAGTGAAAATCCAGTTGTGTGCTCATAATCTGATTTTGTACACTGATTCGGATTGGAATTCATTGGCGGTGCGACATGAAACTCATACGGTTTGCTCGATTCTATTGGAAACCCGTAAGTTACACTCGCTCCCGGCATGCCGACATTAACAGATGTTATGCCGGGATTTCCAGGAGAATAAGTGATCCCAGTATAATTTGGGGCAATCGCAGTAACAGACCATCCAGCGAGATGGCTTGCCGTATCACCATTCAAAGCCAAACCAGCCCCTAGTGAAACCCCCTGAGTTCCGGCCCCGACCTGTACCACGACAGTCCCATGCGTATCAGCACAGACACCTACTGCCACCCCATAGGCACCGCCAGCACAAACATATCCCTTATCGATAACGGTATCCACTGCAGAACTAACCGCATGGGTAACCGTAGAAACCAAGTCAGCAGTTGGCTTGGCCCCATTGGCCGCCGCAATGGCAGCAGGAGTCAAAGCCGCGCCAGCTTGTGGAGTGGATGCAGGGCTCGCCGCAGGAGTAGAACCTTGTGGAGGGCGAGCATATTCGACAATTGGCTTCATGCCTGCAAGCGCAGCCAATACGGCCGGAGTCAAAGCAGGATTGTGACGCGCAACCGGCGCTTGACTGTCTCCGCTGCCTGTACTCCCTGTTTGAGCAACGGTAGGGCTTGGAGGAGCATACGTATGCTCCTCAATTGGCTTCATCCCGCTTAGCGACACTACCACAGAGGGAGTCGCTGTCGAACCAGCATTTTGGCTCTGGTTTTGAACCGCACTTCCTTGCTGAGTACCTTGCACCCCACCAGCAGCGGCACCTGTGCCATTACCTGCCAGTAAGTTGCCACTAAAATTATTGCGCGCAGCATCAATCATCATTCCCACTACACTTCTCCATCACAGAATTAGACATTCGGCATGCTTGTTAATATCTTTAATTCATGCCATTTGTCATATTACTGCAACGTCATTGTGCTTCGCAACAATCACTACCACCCTTGCAACAAAACGCCAATCAACATAGAAAAACCAAAGAAACACACTCCCAGCTATGGCGAAATATTAGTTATATCGTCTCATCCCAGGGCAGCCGCCGTAGTTGGCCAGATTGGCCCGACAGCGGCAGCTGCTTAGCCGCTTGCCGCACTTGTCCAGCCGCTTGTCCATCACCGGCCTGTCGTTAGCATCGAACATCGCTTCGCCCTGATAGCCGCAATGCGGACCACGGTAGACCACATGCGCCGGGCAATAGCGCGTCACCAGCACGCCCGGCGCGCGCTTGCCGGCCAGGTCCAGCCGGCTGCGCAGCTCAAATGTCAGCACATCGCCGTTGTCGGCCTCGCGCCGGTTAATCAGCCAGATTTCTTCCGGGTGCATTTCCGGGAAGGCCGCCAGCTCGCCGCCAGCGCAGAACTTGGCGTGCGTCAGCCGCCGGACCACCTCCCAGCCGACCAACCCTTGATGCTGCATCACCAGCGCCGTGAAGATGCCGCGCATCGGTCTGCCATCCGGCAGCATGCCAATATTGCTGACCGACAGCCGCGGCCGTGGCGCGCCTTTGTTGCTGCTTTCAAAGCCGGTGGCCTCGATGGCCCACGGCTCATAGGTCAGCCCCTGAAACGTCACTGCCTGGCCGTTGCCGCTGGTGGTAAAGCGCAGCGGCTGCATTGTCTCGCCGGCCGGCGGCCGTATCTCGAACAGCTGCACCAGGGCATCAGGCACCAGGCGCTGTTTTTCTGCGTGAATCTCTCCCATCACTCCCCCGGATCAAATACCTGTTCAAATGCCGCGCTCACCACCTCATCCCCGGCGGCCAGATAGGAACGGTCCCATTCCTCGCAACGCACTTTGCAGCGCGCCGCGCCCGGATAAGCGAACCAGAACCAGCGCGCGCCGGCATGGCGCATGAGAAACGCCTCGATGGCGTCGCACATCGCCGCATCCCCCGCAAACGACAGCTTGCGGCTGCGCGGCATGGTATTGATGCCGCCCGGCACGCGCTGCACATAGCCATCACCGAACTTGGCCTCCCGCACTCGCGCCCGGATCGACGATGAACCGCCAAACAGCGGCGTCCAGCCGAAGGTTTCCGCCGCCATGCCTACCCCCTCACAAAGTTGTAAATGTCACCGTCCGGTCGCATCGACCGCGCCAGCTTGTTGTCTATCACCCGCTCCACCAGCACCAGAATTTCACGCTCGCCGCCCGCGCCTTGACGCTCCTCGGTCCTGGCCGCCGTTCCCGGAGCCAGGTTGTTGACCACCACCTTGACCGGCTGGGCCGGCGTGGCGGGCGCGCTCTGTGCGGCATTGACGCGGGTCAGAAAGTCTTTCAGATCACCGTTTGTCCGGCGATCCACCACGCGCTCGCCCTTGTCCAGCAACCACGTCCCTTCACGCGGCACATTGTCGATGCCGTCATGCGCCATGCCCGACAAGTTCGTGCTGGCTATCGTGGACACCAGGCCGGCCGTTGCCGACACCACCGACGACATCGCGCCGATGTTCGCCGGCCAGGGCGCAGATGCGGCGGCCGTCGCCACGGCCTGCTGAATCTTGATGACGGAATCGGCAATGGCGAATGCCTTGCTCATGGCGAACATGGCCTTGTAGATGCCGCTGTTTTTGCCCTTGAAGGTGGCCGCCAGGCCGGCCAGTCCGTCAAACAGCTGGCTGGAACTCGACAGCATCGCGGACGCGCGGTTGCGCTCCATGTTCATCAAATCCAGGTTCAACTGCTCTTGATTGCGGCGGATGTAGTCGGCCCGTTCGGTTTCGCTCAGCGTGGTGGCGTCCATGATCAACTGGTGGCGACGGTCGTACTGGTCGCGCAGTTGCTGTTCTTCGGACTGCAGGCCGATGCCCTGGCGCTCGCTGCTGCGCAGGGCGTCCACCGCTCTTTCGTTACGGCGGTCTTCCTGTTGGCCATACTGCTGCTTTTCTTGGTCCGATAAACCAGCGTTGTACTGGATATCTAGCGACCGCTCCCGATGCTCGCTCTGCAGGCGCTGTGCCGCGTTGTCGTACTCGCCGCCGCGCAAGCGCCTGGCCACATCGCGCTGATGCGTCTCGTACTGCTCGACATCGCGGTTTAGCTCATCCAGGAACTTCTTGTTTTCCGCGCGCACTTGGCGGGTGGCGTCCAGCTCGGCCGCCAGCGCCAGCAAGCGCGCCTGGCTGGCGGCGCTCCAGCCGGCATACTTGCCTTCCGCAATTTCATAGCGCGCGCGCTCGACGGCTGACAGCTTTTCCACACCCATGATTTCGCGCTGCATCGCGTCGATAGCGGCATCCTCGCGCCGGCCCTGCGCGCCGGCCCGCTTGCGCTCGGCGGCTTGCTTCTTGTCGAAGTCGTCGCGCAGCTTGCTCACCGCAGTTTGATGCGCGCGCTCCGCCGCCAGATAGGCCGCGCTGCCTTTCTCCAAACCGACCACGGCCCCTTTGAACGCCTCCTCTTCCTTCCTGACCTTCTTGTCGAACTCCTCACGGTCATTCAGGCGGGAATCGTCGTCCGCGTACTTCTTCGCGCGGGCCTCGGCATCCTTGCGCGCCGCCGCCTTGGCTTCCGCAGCCTTGGCCCCGGCGGCGGCATCGGTTGTCGCCGCCTTGGCGCGTTTCTCCAACTCGGCCAGCTCCGACCGCATCGCAGCCAGGCCCGCTTGCTTTTGCGCCAACGTCTGCGAAAACGAATACTCATACAGACCCGCCTGCCCCTCCTTGATACGCTCTTTCAGCTGGGCCATTCGGGCGTTGTCGCTTTGCGCGTCGTAGTGCAGCGCATTCACCGGATTCAGAAAGCGCATCACCGCGCCGCCGCCGGCCATCGTCTGCCCCCAGAATCCTGAACCCTCTTTGCGCGCCCGCCGCATCGACTCGGACACGTCGTCAAATGCATCCGTCAGGATGGCCAGCTGGCCGGCAATGAAAGAGGCAATGCCCGATTGCGCCACCTCGGTTTTCATCGCCTCCCACGAGTTGACGAAATTGGCGCTGGCCTTTTGCGTCTCGCCGCCGAACGCCGCCGCGTCCGCGCTCATGCGCTTCAGCTCGGCGGCGAACTTGGGCAGGAAGTCGGCGGCCAGCAACTGGCCGCTTTCCAGCATCTTGCTGAACTCACCTGTCGTCACGCCCAGGGCGCGCGCCGCCGCCTGCGTCGCCACCGGCAGATGCTCGGCCAACTGGCCCCGGAACTCTTCGGCGGACACGACACCCTTAGCCGACATTTGCACCAGGGCGAGCATCGCGCCCTGCGCCGTCTCCGCCGACAAGCCGAATGCGCTGGCGGCCGTAGACAGCGAGTCGAACACCTGGCGCGCATACGGCGCAAGCGGCGTGCCTTTCACCGCGCCGGCAAACTGCGCATAGGACGCGGACGCTTGCGCGAAGTCCAGGCCCAGCCCGGATGCCTGCCGCCTCAGCCATTCGATATCCGACGCAATCGCCCGCACGTCACCACCGTTGGCATAGAACAGCGACTTTTGCAGCCGCTCGCTGGCAATCTGCGCTTGGTTCAGCGCCGCCGCCACCGACACCACGCCATCTTTCACTGCGGATAGCGCAAAGCCGCCCGCAATCGCCGCCCCAGCCCTGGCCAGCAGGCCGGCGCTGCCGGCCGCGTCTTCCAGCGCCTTGGCCCCGCGCTTGGCGTCGCGCTCCACGGTATCCATTGCATCGCTGACAACTCGCTTGGTCGCCGCCATGTCGCCTTGCAGCTGGGCGACTCGCGCTTCCAGATTGATTACCAGCGAACCTACATTTTGCGCAGCCACGTCACGCCCCTTTCTTCGCCATCAAGCGCAGCGCCTCTTGTTCCATCTCTTGCAGGCAATCGAACACCTCCGCCCGCTGCGCCGCCGGCAGGCCGACCCGCCTTTCCACCACAGGCAGCGCCGCATAGTCCAGCCCATACGGCCCCGCCGGGCCGACCCGCCATTGCGTCTGCATCGCCTGCCACACGCGCCAGGCCGGCAGCGCGTCAGGCAGCAATGCGAACGCCTCCACGTCGCACCGGGCCGGCAACATCGCGTCCGCTTGTTCCAGCGGCACGCCGGCCGCCAGCAGCGCTTGCCGATCCTCCGACCGGGTGGCGGCGCGCTCGCCAAACTGCCAGCGCACCGCCTCAATCAGTTTTTTCGGACGGCACCGAAGCGCAGTTCATGGACGGCCTGTTGCAGCGCGGCATTGACCTGCGGCCCGTCCACCGACAGCAAGGCCGCCTCAAGCGCCGCCTGCGACAGCGGCAGCACCTGGCCGTCTGTATCGGCTACCCCATCCCATGCCGTGAACACCTCGGCGTAAAGGCGCGCGTTTTGGCGGTAGACCTCGGACAGCTCGCCCGCGCCGGCCTCGCCTGCGTATTTGGCGAACAGGGCATCCCAGCCAGGCTGTGACAGCAGGCGGCCCGTCAACTGGATGGAGACTTTGTTTTCCGCGCCGGACTCGGTGCGGGTCAGGATTTCAGCCGGCACGCGCACCGTGCCGCTATTGGCGATCTTGAACATGGGTTTCCTTATCGAACCGTGATTTTGATTTCGTCGTCGCCGTTGGTAGGCAACAGGGCGAGCGGCAGCGTGGTCATGCTGATGTTGTCGCTGTCGCCGTAGTCGGCGCTGCCGATGCTGACCGTGGCGTCAATCTGGATGATGTTGCCGGCCGTCTTGCCATGCACCAGGGCGAGCGCGCCGCGCTCTGCGGTGCGCGCCAGCGCAAACCAGTCTTTTTCCGCCACCCGCGTCGATTCGATCTGCACGCTGCCAGATGGCTTGCGGCCGGTAATCAGCACGCTTTCCACACCGCCCGGCAGGCTGCGATGCTTGACCTCATTGGCCATGTCCAGCGACAGGCTCTGCACTGCCGGGCTATAGCCATACAGCGAGAAGCTGGCCACGTTCGCCGCGTCAAACGGCATCGGCGTCTGAAACGGCGTCAGCTTCAGCGCCGGCGCGGGCGCATCGACAATGCCGCCATGCACGCCGGTAAACACGAATTTCATTTTCGGGAACGCCTTGTTTTGCAGATCCAGCGATACCGTCCCACGGGCGCCCAACAGCTTATGCTGCACGCCGTCCAGGTTGTAATAGAGGGTCAGCGACTCATGTCCGCCCGAAATCGGCGCATAGCTCGCGCTGGCGTCCTTGGCGACAGTTTCCGCAAACCCGCAGCCCCTCAGCAGCACGCCCCAGGCCGGGACCGCGCCCGCCACGCCGGCCCCTGCCAACTCGACCTCGAATTCCGCTTTCATGCGCACGCCGGTAACAACCGACTCCGCATTGCCGAAATAGGGCCGCACCACATTGCGTTCCGCACGGTCGCTATCCAACGGCGTCACCTTGGGGCTGGCCACCAGAATCGCATTCGCCGCGCCAGTCGGCACCGCGTCCACGCCTTCCTTGCTTTCCGGCTTGGCGATAATCGCCACCCGCTTACTGTTCAATGCCATCATTTCTCCCAGGCACAAAAAAAGCCCGCATCTGCAGGCCTTGGCTAAAAAGTAACGGAATAGAGAAGGTATTAAATTAGCACTACTTGATCAATATTTTCTTGACATCGAATGCTTTTCAAGAACTCTTCAAACGCCTCCTCTACATTGTCTAAAATTACAACGCTCTTGAACTCAAACACATCATAACCAACCTCTCCCTCCACCGAATCAACACTCACACCAAGAACAACAGCATAATACGCCATTAAAATCTCACCAACATAAAATCTTGATGCAACAATAATTTCTTTATCAATATCTTTGACAGCACCAAAATAATCACAATCCAAATTAAGATTTGGATTTACATTGTCCATCAGCGCCGCCACCATTGCAATTGAATTTGCACTTCCAATAATATCTTCTAGCTTGATCAATGGTCGTGAACTCAAGCCGATGAAAGAAAATATACTCTCCAAGCTCCTTACAATGAAGATATCATGCATGACTGCATCAAGCTTATCCCCACTAGGCTTCAAATCAAAATAAGAAGATTTAATTTCAAGTGGTTTTTTTGATTTTGGCGGATGTATCTCGACCATTACATCATCTCTATTCAGCAACAGGATTAGCTGCAGAAAATTCGCCCACTCCGATAGATCACACATTTTCCCATAAGTAGAATATTCAAATTTAACATGACAACTAGCATCTAGGTCAGTTATTTCAATAGTGAATATATTACTTCTTACAATTGCTTTCTGACAACTCCCCACTTTCATAGTCATGTAGAAATCGCCAAACAGAATTGCCATCCCCCCCATACGATTAGGCGGGCGAGCTAAAACCTTACATTTACCTAATGAATTCGGCTCTATTGTTATCCGACCGCTATCAGATGGTATATTTTTAATTGCAATGCCAAACCTAGTCTCTGCAGATTCAAAATTCAAAACTGGCACATCTTTTCTTATGCCAAGAAACACATCAAGAAGTTCCGCATCACTCAAACCCTGGAAAGTTACTTTTATTGACTCAGGCCGCTCATCATAACCAACAGATAGCCGCTGTTGCTTTTTACTCTCCACATATCGATCGATGTCCCCACCTACACATCGAATAATTGCCTCACGCAACCCGCTCCCAGAAATAGGGATAGTCTCCTCTTCCAAAGGAGAAAATTTAATAACTTTCTTATTCAATGACTTTCCATCGCACTTAGCGTGCTCATGGCGCAGCCTTTTCAAAATAGCTGCCAATCTTGCATCATAAATGTGAATAAGATATGCATTTGAAAACTGCAAATCCACATCCACCTTGAATATTAATATAAATGATGGAATAGGCTCTTTCGCAAGCCTTTCAGCCATATTTAATTTCAACCTTACCTCCCCCCCTTTACTCCAAATAGTTTTAACTTGCACATAGCAAGAAAGAGGGGCAATTCGATTATCCAACGACTCTTTACGTTCCTCGCTTTCTGGAAAGTTAACTATAAAATCCCATCCCGCTCTGTCACGATCAGAAGAATCATTACAAAACAATCCTGCATCGGCACAAAGTTCACCAAACCGCTTTTCGCCTTTATTTCCCAGACTATCCGAATCAATCATTGCAAGCTTTCATTATTAAAAATCAAACTTAGACCTATTGCCATGCGAAACATTTAACACGACACAATAGAAAGGTGCAACATCACCCTCTCGCTAACGAATGGGAAAGACCTCACCCCGTCCAAATCATTACTCGCGACAAAGAAAATGCGCATGAAAAACTCACAATGATTTTACTCTGTATCTTTAAGACCTGCTGGCAGAAATTATATCATTTCACAATGACGCACATGACAGATCATCGATTTACAAGTGATAGCCTAATGTTTTGTTGGCGACACTAGAAACAATACGTCAAGTTAAGATGTTAAGAATACATCTCAACAGCTCACTTTCTGCTTACAACTCCTCCTCTCTCCGCCGATAAGTCAGCAAGTACTGCACACGGCAAACGCCTAGGGCAGGGTTTTCCTCGTCATAGTCCCAATCGATTACCCCTTGCTGCAGATCTTGTACGCCCGTTAGCATTTCATGCAGGGCCAAATGCGCGGCCTCCAACACGCCATCGCAAGCAGCGTGCGGCTCATCGCCATCCGCCTGAATTTCCAACTCCACCGACAACTGCCGGTACTCGTAACCAACCGGGCTGCCGGACAGCGGCGCATCGCGCAGCTGATGCAGCACGATTGCGGGAAACTCGCCAAAGCTGTAACCCTTCTCGACATCGCGGCTGACGCGATCCGCTGCCGGCGTCGCGCTCTTCAATGCCTCTTCCATTGCCCGCATCAGGGCTTCAATCTTGCTCATTGCTCTTTCCAGTGAATGCGCCAAGTCATCGCCACCACATGCGGCGTACCATCCCCAACGTCTTGCAACGCCTCTTCCAATGTATCGTAAACCAGTACCCCGCCGGCCTGACCACGCCAGCGCTCCAGGCGCCGCCGGATCACCCATGCCACCGAGTAGGCGGCATCATAATCCGGCGCGACGATGGACAATTGCACCAGGCTGCGCACGCGGCCAGATGGCCGGCGCGCGATCTGCTGCCGCTTCTCATCCAACACCTGATAGGCAATCGCCGGCAAAACCGGCTCGTCCGGCAAATGCACCGGGTACACCCGATCCCCGACCAGGGCAGCCACTTCCGGCGCGGCCAGTAGTTCCACCAGTACCGCCCCTATCAACTCGACAACTCCCCGCTGATCAGCGCGCCGCACACCTCGTCCGCCACCACGCCCAAGGCAGCTGGCAACTTGTCGGCGGCGGGCCGCATAAATGGATAGGGCGGGACAAATTGCCCCGCCCCTTTCAAGGCTTCCCGCGTCGCGGCTCGTCTTCGTTCCCCGCCTGCGATCTTTTTCCCCCTCCCTCGTTTGACGTGACCGTATTCCAGATAACGGCCGTACCAGGCGCGCGACCGCAAGCCGACTTTGTAGGCGACCGCGCCGCGCTGGCCGCTGCCGCGCGAACTGGCGACCGTGATGGACTTGGCCAGCACGCCGGATCGGCGCCGCACCCGGCGGCGGGCCTCATCGCGCACCAGGGCGGCTCCCTTCCTCAACCCGCGCCGTAAAATCTTGCGCTGCAGGTTGCGTGGCACCGCGTCCAGATGGCGCATCACCAGATCCAGGCCATGCACCTCAACCGTTGCCATCGTCGGTCTTCAGCATCAGCACCAGATAGCCCCGGTCCTTGTGCGGCTCGATGGTTTTGACCTTCAACGGCAGACCATCCACCCAAGCCCGCCACCCTTGCGCCACCGGCCGGCGCCGAATGGTGGCGCGCACGCTGCAGCCGGTTTGCTCGGCCAGCACCGCCGTATAGGTTCGCGCGGCCAGGTAGTCCACTTTGGCGTGTACCGGCTTCGGCTCGCTCCAGGCTTCCCGCACCGCGCCGGACGGCTGGCGCGACTTGATGGGCTGACTTAACCGGATGCGGTTATTCAGCATGCTGGCGTTCATAGCGGGCTTTCCGTCGGCCGGTAATGGGCAATCAGGCTGTCCACCAAGCTGTCAGGCAACGCCACCACACTGCCGGCGCTGACTTCCTCACGGTAGGCGTATAACGTGGCCACACGGAAACGCAGCCACTGCCGCACATCCTCCGGCACGTCTTGCCCGGCCTCTGCGAAGCCGGCGCGGTAGACAATGGCAATCGCTCCCGGCAACGGGTCCACCGCCGGCCAGCCTTTCAGCGGCTTGATACACAAACGCCGCTCGCCGCGCTCGATGTGGAAGGCGTCCAGCGGCAGCGGCCGGCGCTGCCCTTGCTGCACCGCCTCGATGGCGACCACCTCGCGCCCGCCCGCGATATCCAGATACAACCAGGGCAGGCCCGGCCAGGCATCCAGCGTTTCGCGACATTCGGCCAGCAACAGCGGCCCACCGATCCGGGCCTCGGCGCTGGCCACGGCCGCGCGCTCGATCATCTGCAACAGCATGTCATCGTCGGTCAAATCGGCATCAATCCGGCACTGCTCCCGTACCTCATCCAGCGTCAGCACCGCCGCCGGGCTGCGCCGGATCACCTCGGCGGCCATTACACGCCGCCCGGTTGCGCCTTGGCTTTGCTCTTGGCCACCGGCTTGGTTTCACCCGGCGCCGGCTCGCCTTCGCCGTCCTCGTCATCCAAGGCGGCCATGCCTCGCGCAATCAGTTCATCGACCCTGGCTTGCCCTTCGAAACCAGCGATGTCGCCCGGCGTATAAATGCCATACGGCTTCACGAACTTCACTGCAATCATGCTGTACCCTTCAAATGCAAAAAGGCCCGCCGTAGCGAGCCTTGAACTGTGCTTACTTGCCCCACTTGATGCCGACGCCGACCGCAATCGACTCTTGGTGACGCGGACCAAAATCGTGCTTGGCGATCACGCGGATCAGCGTCTGGTCGCGCTGGAAAGCGCTTACCATCTGGCCATCGGTATCCTTGTAGGTAGCCTCTTTCGAGAAGTCGATTACCAGAGACTGGTCTTCGCCGATGAAGCAATCCCCAAAGTCCGCGAAGTACAGCTCGGACTCGTCACCGTCTTTGCCCAGGTTGTTCGGGACTTGCGTCGTTACCCCCACTGGGTAGCCTTTCAGGGTTTTGCCGGCCAGTTCCGGATAGACCTTGCTACCCTTCATGTCCTTCAAGCCTTCCAGAAAACGGAAGGTACGCGGCGACATTACCCAGCCGGGCATTGTCATGTTGGCGTCTACCCCCTCCAGCGCCAGAATCAGCTTGTTCAGGAAGTTTTCCAGCACCTGCAGCGCGGTCGCATCGATGGCCCCCAAATCCGGCGCGGTAAACACGCTATTAGCCAGCGCCCAATGGCGCAGACCCTTGGGCAGATTGCCGCTGCCGTCGTCGCGCAAAAACGCCTTGTCCTCGCGCGCGCCCACCGACGATGTCAGATCATCGACAATCAGCTGATCCACGTTCGGGCTGATGCCGGCATTGCTCAGCAAGTCATTGCTGATCGGCACCAGCGCCGCCATTTTCTTGCTGGACAGCTTCAAGTCATCGAACTGCGCGCCGGTTACGGGTGCGTCGCTGTCGGAACCTATATAGCCGACCGTCGCACCGCCTCGCAGGCGCGGAATCGTCAAATTGCCGTTGTTCAGCGGCAGCGAGCGCGCACCCAACTTGCGCACCACGGTTTTCGGGCGCAGCAGTTCAATCACTTCGCGCGCCATATTGGCCGGCACCAGCACGCCGCCGGCAGATGGCGAACCGGTATTCAGTGCCGCCGCCACTTCCTGCCCATAGCCGCGCTCATCCGCGATGTTGGCGGCCTGACGGTAATTGCCTTGCGCCTCAATCAACGCGGCCGCCATGCGCGCCATGCCACCGCCCTTCACGGTCGGCGCGGCCGGCGTCGCGTGGATCGGCGCCGCGCCAGCGCGCGGGCCTTGCGAGCTGTCCACCGGCTGCGCCGTGGCGGCTGTCATGCGCTCGGCGGCTTCAGCGCGGGCGATCTTGGCCCCGATGTCGTCAAACTCTTTTTGCATCGCGTCGATGCTGGCCACCTGTTCAGCGTTCAGCGCGGCGCCGGTCGCCTCCAGGGCGGCCAGCTGGTTCACAGCGGCGGACAGATCGGCACGGCGTTTTTTCAACTCAAGCACTACGGACATCCAGACTCCAGACGTAAAAAAAGCCACGGGAAGCGGCTGAAATGAAAAACGCGCCCGAAGGCGCGGTATGTTGGGTTTGCGTTGGGTTACAGCTGGGCGGCCATCGCCATCGCGGCGGCGGTCGCGCGCCGGGAAGGCGCAAGCGGCGGCGACCGGCTCGCGGCCACCTCGGCGGCCAGCCGGTTGATTGCCAATTGCTGGCTTTCCACCCGATCGGCCAAGCCGACAAGCACCGCCTCAGCGCCGAAGAACAGCCCGGCATCGGTCGCCTTGACCGCAGCGACGGAAAGGCCGCGGTTGCTCGCCACCACTCCGGTGAACTTGTCGTAATAGGCGTCCATGCGCTTTTCGACCGCCGCGCGGGCGTCGTCTGACAACGGCGAATCGCTGGCCATGTCGTTCTTGCGCGCACCCCGGTAAAACGTGGTGACAGCTACGCCAGAGCTGGCCAGCTGCTGGCTGAAGTCGGCATGCTTCATGATCACCCCGATGGACCCCACCCCCGACGATTCGGACAGCGTGATATCACTGCAGGCGCAGGCGATGGCGTAGGCGGCGGAAAACGCATTGAAATGCACCAGGGCGTGAATCGGCTTGACCGCCTTGGCCGCCTCGATGTCGGCCACCAGCTCGAAACAGCCGACGACAGCGCCTCCAGGGCTGTCCAGCTCCAGCACCATGGCGCTAACACGCGGATCATTCAGCCCGGCTTGTATCTGGCTGCGGATGCCTTCATAGCTGGTTTGCGTGGCGCACAGATTGACGTTCGCTTCGCGCGCCACCAACAGCCCTTGCACCGGGATCACCAGCAGGCCCGTTTGCTGGGCGGACTGCATCCGCTGTTCCGCCAGGTTGGCCATCGACGCCCGGCCGCCGTCATCGCGCCAGGCTGCGGGCTGCAGCGCGGCGGCGACGTGGACGCCCAGCTGGCGCAACTCGATGCCGGCCCGCTCTCCGGCCCAGGCCACCGCCTCATGCAGTACGTCCGGCAATACCATGTGCGGCTGATTGAACAGCTGCGACAGCAGGAATTGCCCCCTCACTGGCCAGCCTTTGCCGATGGCGTGGCCAGCTGTGGCAACGAGGCCGCCACCGGATGGCGGGACAATGCGCCGATCAGCACGGCCGCCAGCAGACTGCCGCCCTGGCCGCCGATCACGGCCTCCGGCGGCGTGTAGTTGGAAACGTTCATGTGTTGTCTCTCTCTTTCTGATCCTTGCGGGCTGCAAGGCTCTTTTCGCAGGTAGGGCTAGGCGGCTTTTGGCCCCAGGCAGGCCCATGCTGCCGCTGCCACGCGCGGAACTTGTCCATTGCCAAGGGCTTTAATCCGGTCCACCCGATGGGCCACCCCATCAACCACTCGACCCATTCCGGGTTCAGTTGGCCATGGTCCGAAGCCATCACCGCATGGTCTAGCCGGTCCCTTTCTCGGCTGGCGCCGGTCTTCCGGATCAGCGAGCCGGGCGACGTCCCCTTGCTGGCGCAGGCGGTCGGCGTCGGCCACAGCTTCACTTGCGCGCTCAGCCTCGGCTCTCCCCGGCTGTTCCACTTGCCCGCCGCCCGCTCTATCGCATCGTCCGCGACCACGGTTTGCCACAGCGGCGAGCCAGATCCGATCCCGCTTATGGGGCGCGCCAAGGTCGGATGCTGATAGACAAGCCCATTCCGCATCGAACCCCATTTCGGCAAGATCACCGACGACCAGGGCAAGTCCTCGGCCCACAAGCAAAGGTGAGTTTTCCAGCAAGACGAATCGGGGCTGTACTTCACCGATAATTCTTGCCATTTCGGCCCATAGTCCCGACCGCTCGCCCTCGATGCCGGCGCCCCGTCCTGCCGCGCTGATGTCCTGGCAAGGGAAGCCGCCCGATACCACGTCAACAAGTCCCGACCACGGTCTTCCGTCAAAACTGCACACGTCAGACCAAATTGGGAAAGGCGCGAGGCATCCATCGGTTTGTCGTTGCGCCAAAACTTGTGCGGCGTAGGCATCACGCTCAACGGCGCAGACGGTGCGCCATCCCAACAGGTGGCCACCGAGTATTCCGCCACCAGCCCCCGCGAAAAGAGCCAGCTCATTCATTCGGCCCCCAGACGCTGACCGGGTTTTCCCAATCCATCACGTCGCAGCGGCCCTCCCTCACCGCCTCGATGATTTGCTCGCCGGTTTCCCGCGCCAGTTCCGAGTCAATTGGCTGCATGCCTTACCTTCCCGCATAAAAAAACCCGCCTTGCGGCGGGCTGGTTACAAAAACGGGCGAAGTCCTATCAATACCAATAATGAATCTGTCACCAAATCAAACTTAATGATAGAAATTAAATAAATAATTAATTACCCCTCAGCAGATTTCACAATCGCAGTCGCCCAGCGATCATCAGATACCACTAGATCATAGCGTTGTATAAACGTAACCATTTTCTTTGGATCTTTATTATATGTCTTAATCCAGTTCTCAACTGCATCACCCACATCTTCAATCAAATCTTTGAAGCTAATGTGCTTTCTCTTTGGGTCCACACTAGGCAAGCAATTTTGACTTCCGACATAAGGCATTAACTGGGCAACACTTCCCTCAGAAACCTTACGCGATTCTAGATTCGACATATGCAAAAGACTATTTCGAAACTCCCATAACTCTTCTGGCGTTGCCCCAGCCAACCCAGGGGCGGAAAATGCACGCAGCCAATCTATAAATACGGGCGTACTGCGCGGAGGTCGATCGCCAAATTCAACATAAGCGATGGTATCCAGAAACGACATTAATAATTTTAAGCATGACACATAATGCCGATTATTAAAAAGCAATCGTATTGCTTTAAAGTAATCGTCATTAATTAGAGCCGGCATATCAAACGTGCCGGCCTCTTTATCTAAATATTTGAACAGATAATCATCCATCTCCCCGCCACCCACTGCATCATTAGGCACACCTGACATATCTAGAGGCCCCATCGGTACGCTCATATCGATCTTTGGAACACCATCCACAATAGGAGTAATACAAAATAACGGCGTCCGCCCCGCTCCAACTGAAGCAAGAAGTGGTTCAAAAATCTCAAGAGTATTTCCTATTCGCTGTCTTGCAAAGTATTCCTCTTGAGGCATCGGCGGCACTAACGGCACACGTTGTACAGATGAAAAGTCCAGCGTGGCACGCTCGCGCAAAAAGGCTAGTTTTTTCTGATCCCCGCCTTTCCGATAATATGGCTTGATACCTATCGCTCGCAACTCTCCCCCTTCAAAATATGTGTATATATTGTACACTGGCTCGTGTTTTCCCATCATCTTGCCTTTGCTCCCACTTCCTAGAGAGAAATTAAAAAATGACTATTACCAACGTACCAGCATATCGAATTCGCCAGCTCGAAGGAATAAGACGACAACCACCCTACAATAACTATAACACTCGGGAAAATATTATGAAGATAGGAAATAGATATTTAGCGGGCTACGCCAGGATGCGATCAATCTCCACCAGAGCGCGAGCATCAGGCTTGCCCTGCAGTGATGCCCCGCGCGTGTCCACCATATTGAGCGGCTGCATATAGACATCCCCGCCGGGGATAGGCTGCAGGTTTTCCAAGCGCCGGATGTCGTTGGCAGACAGCCAGCCCCATTGCCGCCCAATCGCATACGCGGCATAACGGCTTTGCGTATCGCCGCGCAGCAGGCCGGACACATTGAATTCGATGTACAGCTCGCCACGTTCGGACGGCAACAACAGGTCGCGCATGCGGGCCTGTTCGTGGCGTTTGATCCAGGGCATCAGGCAATAGATCACATACTCGATGCCCTGATGCTCGATGTTGTTGTTTGTCGCCCGGTCCAAGAGACCGACTTTGTGTGGCGGCATTTTGAAAATCTGCGCCACCTCCAGGGCAGACAACTTACGCGCGTCGATCAGTTGGGCATCGGCATTCGTCATCGAAAGCGGTTTGAAGGTAATACCCTCCTGCAGCAACGCGACTTTCATCGCGTTGCCCCGGCCGGCGTACTCCCTCTTCCACGCCGCTTTGATCTGCAGCACCCGTTCCGCACTCAGCGGCTTCACATCCTGGCCGCCGATCACCGCCGGCCGCTCCAATACGCCGGCCAGGTGCGTCCCATTCGCAAAAACCGCGCTGGCGTGGCCATGCGTCGCCAGCGCCAGGCCCAGGCTATCGCAATGCAGCTGCACCGGGCTGATGCCGGTATAGCCATTGCGCGTAAACCACCGCACATGATGGACCTGATGCGCCGGCATCGGCTCTTGGCCGTCAAAGCGGTAATACGGCATCAAATCCGCACCGCGCAGCACCGCCACCTTGCCGGCTTCCATCGGCAACAGCGCCACCGGCCGCCCGGCCTCGTCGCGCTCGATGTAGGAATAAGCGTTGCCATCATGCGCGGCAGCGATCTGCGCGCCTTCGGTATACTCGAACGGCGTTTGCCAGCCGTTGGGCTGGCGCAGCAGCTGGGCAACAGGATGATCCGTTACCCGCTCGCGCTGGTCGCCGTTGCGGCGATACAGTTCGCACGGCAGCTGCGCCAGCGACTCGGCCAGCGTGGTAATACATGCCTGATACGTGGTAATCGATAGCGCCTTGTCCGGCGATACCGCCACCCCGGCCGCGCTCCGGGCGCCGCCGCCCAGCAGGCTGGATAACCAGCCCGGATCGGGCGATGCCGCAGATTGGCCAAACTGCTGTGACATGAACATCAGCGCGCCCTTCCCGCGCTGCGCGCCGTCATCCACGACCAGGCTAACGCGAAACCGCCACCCACCATCCAACCGGCCGCCGCATGCAACAGCGACATGCCGACCGTCACCGCCGCCACGCCGGCCAGGCCGACCAGCAACGTCAAATAGTCCAACTTACTCACAAGCACACCTCGTCTTCGTAGGCGGAAACGAACGATCCCGCCGGGGCGTGATACAGCGCCCGATTCAATGCCATTACCAATGCCACAATGCCGTCGATCTTCTCCCTCGACTTGCCCTTGTTCGGGCGATAGTTGTCATTGGAGTCCCGCAGCACCACCACATTGCCAGCCATCCAGCGCAGGACCGGATGCCCGCCATGAGCCAGCGCTTGCGACTTGATCAGGGCTTCAAGCTCTTTCGTCGGGTCGGACAGATTTTGGAAATTCTGTGACAGCGCGACCAACTGCAGCCCGTCTTCTGTCAGTTCGGTAGCCAACTTGCCGGCGTTCCATTCGTCAAAGCCGATGGCCTGCAGATCGAATTGCCGGGCATCGGCCAGGATCTGGGCGCGGATCACTTCCTGATCGATCCGCGTGCCGGCGGTGGCCGTGATGTAGCCTTGCCGCGCCCAAGTCGAATAGGAAACCCTGTCGCTTTTGTCACGCGCCAGCATGTTGTCCGCCGGCACAAAAAAACGCGGCAGAACCTGCCATGGCTCCCCCGGCTTCTCAGGCGGGAACAGCAGCACCCAAGCGGCAATATCCGTCTTGCTGGCCAGGTCCAGGCCGCCGAAGCAACGCCGATGCCGCAGCAACTCAGGATCGACCGCGGCTGTTCCCTTGTCCCATTCGTCCAGGGAAATCCAGCTATCAACCGCTTGCGTCCAGATGTTCAGGCGCTTGGTCAGGAAGTTGAATAGCGCGGTCGGCACCACACGCGCCTTTTGCGCCTGCGTGCGCAACTCTTCCAAGAACAACGAAACGCCAAGATTCGGATTGGCCTTGCACCATACCGACTCGTCAAACCAATCGTCCTCCGGGTCCAGCGTGTAGATCACGCCACCGAAGCTGTCGTCCTCCAGCGCCGGGTCTTTGCCCTGATTTTCCAGAATCCGGATCAGGTAATTTCGCTGCTCCAGGCAGATGCTGCCCTCTTGGTTGAAACCGGCCGTGGTAATCGCGTGCATCACACTGCGGCGCCGCGCGCCGCGCCCGGTATCGATCACGTCCCATAGGTCGCGGGAGGGATGCGCGTGCAATTCGTCGATAATCGCGCCATGTACGTTCAAGCCGTCCAGGGTTTTGGCGTCCGCGCCCAGCGGCACGAACTTGTTCGCTGTGCCAGGTATCCACAGCTTGTTTTTGTGGTTCTGCACCAGCTGGCGCAGGGCGGGCGACTTGGCGACCATCATTTCCGCCGCCGCGTGCGTGATTTTGGCCTGCTCCAGCTTCGTCGCCGCCGTGTAGACCTGCGCGCCGGCCTCCTTGTCGGCGGCGAATAGATACAGGCCCAGGCCGGCCAGCTTGGTGGACTTGCCGTTCTTGCGCGCCACCTCCTCATAAAAGGTGCGGAAGCGGCGCCGGCCGTCCCGGTTGTACCAACCAAACTCGACCGCGATCCAGAACGCTTGCCATGGCGCTAGCTCCACCGGCTGGCCCGACCACTCGCCCTCGAAATGGCGGCAGTAGCGCGGGAAAAAGGCCAGCGCATGGGCGGCCATCTCTGGCCGCCAGACCAGGCCGCGCGCTTCCTGCTGCTGCAGGTCGCGGAAATGCCGCTCCACCGCCAGCCGGACATAGCGGCCGACCTTGATGCGGCCTTCCAGCACGTCCACGCCGTACTGATCCCACGGCTGTAAAACGTAACAGGCCGGAATCAATCCGGCCTGTCGTTGATGTACCCCAGCAGCTCGGCCAAGTCCTCGCTGATCACCCGCCCCTTGCTTAGCGCCTTGGTTCTTGCGCATGAGGCCACCGTCATTCCATTTCGTTTGAGCAATTCGCGCATCTGTTTGGCGATCTTTGCCCGGTTGTAGCTGGCGCTGACTTCATACCGGCGGCCAGTCTCCTTGGCCGCCGCGAAAATCTTGCCCCGATTGTCCAAAATCCACTGCTTGCAGGCTTGCCAGTCGGCAATAGCCGCGCAGATCAGGCCCAGCGCGATGCCCGCCGACGAATAGTCGAAGCCCGACGCCTGCAGCAGCGGCTGTATCTCGCGCCAGGCACGCGCTTCCGCCTTGGTCATCGACCAGGGCGGTTTTTTCGGCAAATTGGCGCCGCCCTCGCCCAGCTGGTCCATCACCGCGAACGGATCGGAGGCGAATAAGTCCGCCGTCAACATCCGATCCAGGGCGCGCACCTGGCCGGCGGCCATCACCGTCAAGCCGCCTTCATCCAGGTCTTTCATCACCTCGCCCCGCGCCCGCCGCTCGGCGCGGGACTCATCGGTTTCCAGCGAACCGCCGTTGGCGTCCTCGTCGTAGCGATGGCCGTAGCGGTCCAATTCCTCGACATGCGTCCGCCAGTCATCGACCTTGTCCGCTAACAAGGCGATCTGCAGCAGCGCGGATGTCCAGTCCAGACCAGCGCTGTCCAGTGCGTTGATGGTGTATTTCCAGACATCGCGGCCACGCTTCGAAGTCAAAAAGGCGGGCGGTTTGGGCATCACGCCGGAACCCGCTCGCAAAGGGGCTTTTCCGGCCATTTCAGAGCCTTTCAGCTAGTTGAGCGCGACAGAAAACAAAAAAGCCCCTTTCGGGGCTTGTTGGGGGGATTTAGACCCCCCCCTATGAAAATCCAGCGTGGAGAAAAGCGCGGTTAGGCACGCGGTCTTGGCCAGGCGGTCGGGCGGAAGGATTTCACCCCCCTACCCCCTGGCCGACCTCGCGCCGCCGGTTGCCGAACCCGCCGTCTTCCCGCGCGGTCTTGCGCGAGTGGCAGGAATGGCAAAGCGCCTGATGATTGGACGACTCGATGAACAGCGACCAGTCGCCACGATGCGGCCGGATGTGGTCGCAATCGGTCGCGCGGTTCACGCATCCCGGCGTGGCGCAGCGATAGAGCGCCGCTTTCAGACAGGCATCGCGCCGGGCGAACCAGATGCGTTGCCGATACCAGCGCCGGACCTTGGCCACGGTTTCATCCGACATCCGCCGCTGATCCGCCACCCGACGAACATGGGATGCATGGTCCGGACAGCAGCTGTTACCCGGCGCGGCCATCTGGCGACAGCCCTGCATCGCGTAGCGGCAAGGGCGGGAAGGTGCGACAGGCATAGCGGCTCCACAAATAGGAACGCCCCGACCAGATGGCCGGGGCGCAGAAAGCAAAAAACCCGAGGGCTTTGCCTCGGGTTTCGTTACTCGCAATTGTTTCAAGAGTAGCTTAAATTTACACAAGTCCGACATGATGTGTCAAGCGATCATCATTCATTGGCAGCAATCGCCTCCAACTCACACACCACACCGACCACCCCAACTTGCCGCACTCGATGCGTCACAGACGCCATGGCAAGCTGGAACTCTACTTGCGCATTATGCATCCAGCGCTCAACTGTCCGGCAAGAGACGCCTGCAGAATCAGCAAATTGTGCCGTCACCGCCCCCACTCGGCGACGCGGTAGGTCCACAGCCTGTACAGCAGTCACACCGCCTATGCGCCCTCTGTAGTAGCGATCAATCAACCCCTTTGTATCCGCCTTGATTTTTCTGCATAAGACCTGATCCACCAGCAACAACTTTTCATTATCAAACGTCTGCCGCGCGCCCCTACGCTCTGGATGCTCGGTTCCCGCTTGTGCCATTGCTTCATTCAAGATCGACATCTTATAGCCCAAGCCATTAGCTTCTCGCTGATCAACCCAAGCCCCCCATTTCCACAGCAGTTCGTCCACTTCCTTAATCAAAGCCAAACCCTCAAAAACCCAGCGAAGAAATTCCCTAGCCCGATCACCGTCGGGCTTTCTTTTAGCCTGTTATTTTATCATGGCGGCTTGGTTATTTTACAAAATGCCGCTTTCTAAAGTCCTCCCAATAACATTGCAAAACCAAAGCATTTTCATACATCCTACTTGCCGCACGCGGGCCGACAATTTCAGACAGCCGCTCTTGCGTCTGGTTACTAATAAAGACCGTAGGCAAACCCTCGGCAGACCGCATATCTATTACCCGATTCAAAACACGCAAACCATGACCATTGGCATCCAACAATTCCACTTCATCAATAATTAATACTGAATAAGAAGCAAATCGATTCAACTCAATGCTTTCGCTCCTCCCTGCTTTTCCCCATGTTTCACACACTTCCGTTTTCATCTGATCGGATGTCACATAGCAAACATTCAAGCCACGATGCGCAATAAGATTTAATACCGCCGCGCTGGCCATATGTGTTTTTCCCGTGCCGGTAAATCCCATCATCACCACATTACCAGCATTTCGATCCTTGCCAACTTTTACTACCCATTTTTTAAAAGCATTCAATACCGCCACTTGTTCATGACAAATTTCCAATAAGTCCCGAAATTTGGCATTTCGAAATTTACCCGGCACGCCGCAGCGTGCCATTGTGGCTTTCTGCTGACTGGCCACTTGCTTTTCTCTTTCTATCTCAAGCTCACAGCGTAGGCATCTCGGCTCGACTCCAGATAATACAGCCGCCTCAAACTCTCCATGCTTTTGGCAGCGTGCCGATATTTTGGCAAGCCCTCGAAATCCCGCTACGCGAGGGAAATACTGCACAGCATCAATCAAGCCAATCCCCCTCATCCCCGCCCACCACGCTACCCGAAACCGGCACCACCTTTTCAGGGTCCGGGGCTGGAATACTCTTCCAAGCCGGATCATTTCGGCCCACCTTACGCTCAAGCGGCCGACCGCTTACTGAACGGGCTGCAGACGGTTTTTCCTCCTCTCGAATCGACCACAGAACTTTCGAAAGATACTTGGCCGAAATCACCTTACCCGCTGCGATATAGCCCCGGCTTCGGTCAATAGCCTGCCGAAGCTGCGTAAGGGTGACACCCGCCTCTACCCACTCCAGTACCGCAGGATTGGCGGCACCACCGACACGCACACCAAGCCGTGTGGCAGCTGCCGCCAAACGCATTGATTGCTCGCAACACTCCCCTTCGCGCGCGATATGTATATATTTATTATTATTCTCAGATATGTCCGCCTCAAACTGTCCGCCCTCATCCTGATCAACAGCAATCAAAGATGGTTCAGAGCCTTGCGCTGCCTGACTTTCAGAGATATCACGCTGCCCACCTCCTGCACTCCTGCTCATGTCCTGTTCATCACCTAGACGCACTAAAAGCGGTAGCTTCAAGACCAATTTTTTGAACTCCTGAACAGTAGCTGCTCGCTTGATCAAGCCCACTCTTTCCAGCTCATCCAACAAAGCATCTATTTGCTTCAATGAGGGCATCCACGCCGGCCGCCTGCTACCGCGCGGCGGGACGTACTGACAATGTATAGCGAGCACGCTGCGGCTAATCGGGTAGCCCCTGCCAACAATACCCGTTCGAATGTCCACGCGTGGACGCAGTCCGGCCAAATAGAGCCGGAAAGCTTCCAGGCTGCAGGAAAGCAAAGCCGCCTGCTCCTGTTCCGTCAACAATACTTTCATACGCCCCCCTTCCCCCCACAGCAGCCAACGCTGCCCGTCTAGGGTCTTCGTGATGTTCAATCGGCAAAGGCGCTAGCTTCGCTTCCACTGCGAGCCAGCCCTCTTTAATGGCCCGCTTCACAGTCAAGCGATGCCCTTCACCATGTACCCGTCCCAACCGCGTTAGCTCTCGTCGCTGCGCCCTTTTCGTGGGCAGCATCACGATATAGGCAGCATCTGCTATTACATCACCGCTTTCTTTCTGCCATGGCATCATCTCGCCTCCGTTGATCCGGCTCTAGCGAACGCTAAAGTAAATCGATGTGACGGCGCCTCAGCTTGGCTTTGCATCCTGGCTTTGCGACTCGCGCTTGCCAATCCAGCTGCGCCAACAGCATGTCAACCGCGCGCATCGATGCCTGCATCCTGTCCACCCCTCTTGGATGGGCTGGTTTCGTGAATATCTAGAATCATGACAAATATGTTAAATGTGGATGTAGTGCGCGCCATAGTCATATAACATGAGAATCTATGGCTACTACATACAGAAGAAAAAACACCGGGCATGCCGGCGGAAGCGTCCCACGCTGGACTGCGGGACGCGGGGAAGCTCAGGCAGACGCAAGGGGCCAAATCTCCAAGGCATCTGATGGCCGCAACTCATAGACCGTCACAATCCCCCCGGTGATGCGCTGTAGTCGCGCGGAAAGCAAAGGGGAAGGTTCTGCACCTCCAGCGATCTGAGTCAGGTAGATGGGCTTGATGCCGGCCTCTTCAGCAAGGCGTGCCCGGCCTTCGGCATCAAGCTTTTTGAGATAGTTGCGAAGTTTCATGGTGCAAGTTTAGTGTTTCACTAAATTTTACGCAACAAATTTAGTTGCACACTCATTTCGTAAAACGCTAAAGTCGCGCATCATCTAGGCATGGATAACAAACAAATTCGCTTACAGAATCTACAAGAGCTGATCGCCGGTTTCGAAACCGCCAACCAGTTCGCGGATACCGTTCAAACGTCTCCCGCTTACCTCAGCCAGATTCTGAGTGACAAGCATCCCGCAAATGTAGGCGACGCATTGGCGCGTAAGATTGAGAAGAATTTGGATCTTCCGCGCGGATGGATGGATACATGCCACGCAGCAACACATGCTCAACCGACGCTGACAATCGTCACGAGCGCGACCCCGCTAGCACCTGCAGCAACCCCTCCAGACAAGACAACCGAGCTAGTCACTCTCGATGAGTTTGCAGAATGGATTGCTGACCAAGGAACTCAAAGTGTTGCCGCATTCTTGAGGATACTGGCGGACAAGTTGGATAAAAAATAAGCGGCCACTTGGCCGCTTTTTCATTCAACACTCATTACAGAGCTAACCCCTATCCAATAGCTTGGACAACAAGCCCCCTGCCAAAGTAAAGCCATGCCAGATGCGGGGCGCATCTCCCCACTCCTCAACTAGAAGACTGCCATCTTCCCTCAGCTTAATCCTTACTTCAGCAATAAATTTATGATTATCTTTATTTTTAGTCATTTTGTTCCAAACCTGACGCGTTACAAAGGTGAAGGCAGAACTATACCTTTCACTTGTAACAGTTTGTATTAGACGTTCGTCTATATAAGTAATTTCACCTAGGTTCGTCCTCTATCATGCTGCGTCTTCTGTCCGAAGTAGATGCACCAAATGCGCCAATGTTCTTGCCCCATGGGCTTCTCGCATGTTCTTAAGATGTACTTTCACCGTACTCAACCCCAAACCAAGGCGGTCGGCAATCTCCACCTGCGTCAGCCCTTGTGTTGTTAAGCAGTCAAAAATCTGACGTTCACGCGGGGTAAAATTAGCCATTCGTGCATTGCGAGTAAGCACACGAACCGCCATGTCCGCTAGTGATGGCAACAACATGGTCAACAGCTGGCGGGCATAGTAGTCATATTCTGCGGCCTCTCCCACTACCGAAACGATTACTCGGTTCTCCCCTCTTTCAGCAATATACGAAAGCCCATGCGTCATGCCATGGCGCTTACAAGCCAACCGAAAGCTGGTCATCTTCCTACCATCCGTTGAACGGCGCCTCAGCAGCAACTCAGACCAGATGATTGGCGCGCCGACAGGCCCATTGAAAACCGGGTCTACCTCGTGGAATGTTTGCGAACCATAGAGTTCTAGCCAGGCATCTGACCAGCCCAGGGAGACCGAAAAAGGACGGGACCACAATCCTTTGTTTCCCGACACTTGCGCCAACAAGATTGGAGGCTGTCCAGGCAGACAAAGCTGAACTCCCATCAGGAAGGCCCTAACGTCATCCTCATCCTCTAATGCCAACAATCCTCGCTGCAACGGCACCATCTGTGCCATGGCCAAAGAAGGCACTTCCCGGACCATCCTCAAGATTTCAGGTGACATACCAACATCCCTCAATCACCACCCCTTCAATACATACACCTGAAATTATAGATAGACGTTCGTACAACGTTAACCTGCCTCTCCCCTTTCAATGCTCTGCTTTCCGTTCGTCGTTTACCACCATGAAACTAACTTCAACATTAATCAAACTCTCATTGACTGCTTCAAAATGCAATGCTAACTTCAAGTTAATTGTCATTTTTCATCACAAATGACTCTTATTTTCATACGAATGACAATCAACTTCAACCTCCCATATAAAAGTCCATTTTAAACTCACCCTACAAGGTTTATCATGACTAGCGCAATCATTAAATCATATGCAGAATATATTGAAATCCCATATTTAATACACTTCACTCGCGTTACTAATTTAGAATCAATATTGACAAATGGATTGCTCTCAATTAATCAAGCAGAATTATTAGAAATAAATCCTGCTATAAATGACGAGCTACGTTTAGACGGGCATCTCGATGCAACATCTGTTTCCATCTCCTTCCCCAACTCAAGTATGTTTTTCAAATACAGGCAAAACAATCCTGATGTAGGCTGGGTTGTATTAGGAATAAAAAGATCAGTATTATGGACAAAGGACTGCGCCTTTTGCAAACATAATGCAGCTACTGCACAAATAGCACAGCAAGATATAAATCACTTAAAAACCCCAGAGGCTTTTGGGGGCATGTTTGACAAAATAGGTGAGGAAAGAGATCAAAGATTAAAACCTTATGACCCAACAGATGTTCAAGCAGAAGTTTTAGTATTTGAAACTATTGAACCAGAACTTATATTTGGCGTCGGATTTGATAACCACAACATCAAAAGTCAATATCAGCATTTACTAGAAGGTAAGGAAGTAATAGTTTGTAACCCTGGGAAAAGTTTTTTCGCATCTCGTTCATATGTAAGGTAAGCTCAATCATGGCAAAAAGACCGATATTCATCCCAACCTTGACAGGTGAAAGCTTTGTAAAAACTGATTTTATTGATTTCGAATGGTTTCCTGGCTTGGCAGTATCGCAAAAGCAAAAATCCATTAACTCCTTACATAAAGCTGCTTGCAATAAACATAGCCTTAGTAAAATATTAGAAATTTCCAGCAAATCACTCACTCCACTTGGAGAATCCCTAAGTGCATTTAATTTAACCTTCACCACAATCAAACACAACCATACGTTCAGTGTTGAATGTGCATTTCAAGGAAGCAAAGTATTTGAACAAGGCGGCCCATACACCGATATCTTTTTCAAAACGTCCCGAGAGGCAAAAAAAGATGAACGTCTACGTACATCTGGCCGGCTAACAGGGTTCAGGTTTTATGGTATCGAATGGGAGCTTGAGCCTTTAACTGCATTCTATGATTGGCTTTACATCAATGCACTTAAAAAAAGGACTGATATTGCTGAGTCGCTTCTAGAATACTCTGCATTTACTGACATTGAATTTAACCCTGAACGCTCTATTAACTGCCAAGCCTATTCTGTTGCACTCTATTACTCACTATACAAACGAAGTTTACTCGATGAGGCAACCTCTTCAAAAGATGCGTTTCTCAGAATTATAAGCAATGCAATAATCAGCAACACTCAGCAAGATGAAACCATTCAGCAAGGCTTGCAATTATAGCCGGCTTAAATTATACGAACAGGCCCTACAATAAATAGCGCAAACACTAAATAATCGGAACAGCAAATGACAATTGATACCCCCCCCCGCCGGACCAATCCCCACCAACTCACAATAAAACAGCACACGTTGCCATTGCGTAGCATTGAGCGATTTTGCCATGAAAATCAAGCCGTCAAAGTCAAATTAAACACTAAAGATATTTTTATTGATCTTAAGCCAAATAATTCATTATTCTGTGCAAACAGAGCCTGGGACCATCGCACCGAAACAGTAGTCAGCAAAGATATAGAATCAAACTTTCAGAACCTTGCTGATAAAATAAACTCCCGCCTTATTCGAGCTATGTGCACTGAAGATCAATTAACAGTTACTCACATGTACCTACTATGGAAATATAGATGTAAGCTAGCGAGCAATCCAATAGCAGATGTCAAAATCAACTTAGTAACTCCCGAAAGGGAGCTATCAATTGACTCAAAGGAGGTACTAGAAAAAAGGGGATAGTTTACATTCAATCGAATGGAACAATTGCAGGCAGAGTATTCTCAGGCATCAACATACAAAGAGCGATGGATATTGAGCTAACATTAGGCGCGGAAAAATTGAAATGGGGGATAATAAAATCCCCCATAGGAGTTGAATTTATAGTTCCTGATGCATCTATAAATCAAGCCATTATGCCCATATCACCTAGTACCTGCCTTATTGCAGGGCTAGACAATTGCGAGCTTACAATTATGGGGGCTGGATTAATTAACCGAGCAATGATATTTGAATCGCAAAAATACTGGTTTGCAAGAAACCCAAATCGATGCCCCATTTTACAACGATGCAACCCTTGGATTCAAACATTTGGCTTTTAGACAAAGCCGAACATAAGAGTACACGAGAGAGCACTATGTCTGATGCACTTAACTTCAAAATTATTGCATTGGCCTCAAACCATTTCCGCAATGCTTGCACTTCCTAGCATCCATCCTCACCAGCTCACGACACTCAGGGCAGCGAACATGAGTGTCAGGATGCGGCGCTTCCGGGTCTGTCTTGAGCGATGGCAATACCAATACAAACACAACACCCACCCACCCCAGCAGCCACCACCACGCTGAACGGCCACGGTTCTTAGCAGCCAGATATGCCAACACAAAACCCGCAATAAGAACAAATAGTTCCATACATCTTACCTCTACGAAAAAACTGCTAATCCTAGCACATTGCCATTCTGATAGCTCCCTCCCCACCACGTCTCACTAGCAGATGTTTCGTCTCGCACTAAAAATTTAGTGTTTCACTATTGACATAGCTTTAGTGTTTTACTAAAGTTCATTCCGTTGACTCACCGCTCTTTAACAAAACGCAAAGACACCGCTCTCATTTCGACGCGGTAATTCCTGGCTTGCACCGTGGTGGCCAGCATGATCAACAGCATCCGCGAACTCTGATCCGCCATCGCGGGCAAGCCTGTAATTGGTAATGCCCTGCATGCAGGACATTACCGGATACACCCAAGGAGAACTAAAAATGCACCACTAGGACAAGTCATCACTAGAAGCTTTCAAGCAAAGGCTTGAGCCGCTGCAACAGCAGCTGCAAGCCAAACTCAACGAGGCCCTCAAGGCCATCAGCGACATGCCGGAAAACCAATTGCGATCCGCTCACGGCCAATCGCTGGAAGCCATGGCCGACAATCTGGATTCCTCGCTCTCTTGGCTCAATGAAGCCATTGCAGAGCTATCGCAAGCGATTGACGAAATGGAATGAGCCTACGCCATTACATCGTGCGGCAGATGCATCGACGCGAACAGTTGTTGCGCGTCTTGGCTCCTCCGGGCCTACCGACAGAAATAGCCACCCGCAAGAACCGCACAAAACAACGAATCAACGACCGCGCAGAACGGATCTACCTGCGCGCCGACACCGCCAACGGCTGGGATTAACCAGCCGTTTTTTTACGCTCACTTCCGTTAGCACGCATCACCATCCGTTAGCGATTTGTTAGCGCGTTGTGAGCGCCCCCGTTAGCGGGATGTGAGCCATTCGTTAGCCCCCATGAGCAAACCAGACGCCAACCAGTTGCTTGCGGCTCTAGCAGGAACAGGCGAGAGCAAAGCGGCACGATTCCGCAACCTCCTGCCACAAATCAATGCGGCAATAGAACGCGGAGTCAGGCACGCCCAAATCATCGAGGCACTGGCGGCCGATGGCCTGCACATGAGCCACGTTGAATTCCGGAACGCGCTCTATCGTGAACGCCGCCGCGAGGAAGGCAAGAAAGCACCCCATGCCCAAGCAACCCAAAACACCCCGGCCAATGCGGCCAATATGCCCATCACAGCCACGCCGGCCGCCAAGACCACGCCTCAGTCAATCCGATCAGGTCGCTTTGACTACGGGAAATTCAGAGACGGAAAAACAAAATGGTGAACCCATGACATACAACGACACTCACATCACGCTTCAAGGCAAGGGCGGCGTAGGCAAGTCGCACATCACAAGCCTTCTCGCCCAAGCTATTTGGGCCATTTTTGGCATTCGTCCGCTGGGAGTCGATACCGATCCCGTCAACAAAACCCTGATGCATTTCCCTGCCTTGCAAGCGCGAGGGCTGGATATCCTGAACCAGGATAACCAAATCAACAGCCGCCAGTTTGACACCATGGTTGAGTGGTTACTTGAGCATGACGGCCCCGCAGTCATCGACAACGGCGCCACATCATTCATTCCCGCTACGGGCTACCTCGCAGAAACAGGCGCTATTGACGTACTTAATGCGGCAGGCCGCCGCGTATTTATTCATACCGTACTTGTCGGCGGCCAGGCGATGGACGACACCATAGACGGGCTAACGGCACTACTAGACAGCACGTCAGCCCCTATTATCGTTTGGGAAAACGAACATTTTGGTCCGGTAGAACGAAACGGCCGCAGATTCCGGGACTCCAGCGTCTATCACGAAAACCGTGAGCGCATCGCCGGCATTGTCACGCTGCACCGCCCGAATGCCGATCTGGCCGGCCGCGATATCGCAGAACTGAGCATCAAAGGCCAGACCTTTGCCGAAGCTCTAACAAGCCCGGAATGGGGAATCATGCCCAAGCACCGGCTGCAAATGATATGGGCTGACTATCTGCAGCAGATTAAGCCAATCCTGACGCAAGGACTGCCGGAAGAACTGGCCGCATGATGGCCCGATCTCATAGCATCCTCCCGCTGCAGGGAATGATGTCGCAATTGTTGGCCTGCGGCTTCACCAATCCACTACGCGTCAAAATGACTCAAAGGCAGCTGATGCTTTTTGACGCCATGGATTCGCGCCAGAGATATACCTTTCCCCAGCTGCACGCACAAACCACAAACGAGCATGCCGACCAGACAAGACGTGATATCGCCAAGTTGATGGCCATTGGTGCATTGCACGTACAGCGCCAGCATAGCAGGAATGGGAAGACCTCTATGTACTGGAAGAAATAGAGCGATAGTCATCGATTAGCTGCACTTATCATTCGGAATACATTTAATGAAAATTCAAGACGACATTCTGCAGCAAGCACGAAATCTGGAAAAGTCAATACCTGAAATTCTACGGCATTTCGCCTTGATAAAAGAGCTACTTCTTGAAATTCAAGGCCAACCTCATACCAATATCGAACATATGGATGCACATCTACAGACAAATGCCGGCCCACATGTTCGAATAACCGCCATAACAAGGGGGGTTCGTCCTGATGTGGCAAAGGCATTAGCCACAAAACGAAACCTTCCAATGAATTACTCAGCAACAACAGGAGATATTTATATCCACAGTGAGCCATGGGCCGTGCTAGTCATTTGTGACACTATGCTCAGCATTTCTCGCAACGTTTCAAACTCAATGTGACGAACAGCCCGCCATCGCGGGCTACTTTCACAGCACTATTCAACAAGCGCCTACTCACCTGCATCGCGGAAATCAAGAGTTTAGAATAGCTGACAGTAAAATGACAAGCAGAATCACAATTACACCGAGATTAATGAAACAAGTAGATGCTGCCGCATACGTTGGAATGTGTGACAAAACATTCCGTAAAATAGTCATGCCTCATGTTCCAAAAATTCCCATTTTTGAGCCTAGAAGCAAAAACAGCCCTGTCGAAATTTTCCATTACGACAGAATAGATCTTGACTCATGGATAGATGATTTAAAAAGGAAAAAATTAACGGGGAAAACCACAGCACAGATAACATTACCAGTCATCAACAAAATCAAATAAAAATCAAACAAGACAAAAGATCATGGCAAGAAAAACAATCTCCGGACTTACTCTGCGAAATAATATCTGGCACATTGATAAACAGATCAAAGGGTATGGACGACTTCGAGAAAGCACTGGCACTGACGACCGGGAAGAGGCGGAGAAGTTTTTAATACATAAACTAGATCAAATTCGCCAAGCTACAATATATGGGGTACGGCCTAAACGACATTGGAGGCAAGCTGCAGCCAAGTATTTATTAGACAATCAAGACATGCCTAGCATAGGAGATGTTGCCATGCACTTAAAATTCCTTGACCCTTACATTGGCGACTTAACATTAGACAAAATACATGATGGGACTTTGGAAAAATTTAAGAATGACAGAAAGAATGGGAGATTAAAATTTCAAAATGGAAAAGGTGTTAAAAACAGAACAATCAATATCGCAATTGAACTAGTAATTCGAATATTGAATCTAGCCTCAAAAAAATGGCGTGACGAATTTGGTATGACTTGGCTGGAGACTGCACCATCAATATCAAAGCTAGATGAAAAAAAAGAAAAGCGCGATCCATACCCCATGAGCTGGGAAGAGCAACGTCTTTTGATGCCACAACTTCCTAATCACTTGGCACGAATGGCATTATTCAAAGTAAATACCGGATGTCGTGAAAAAGAAGTCTGCCATTTAAGATGGGAATGGGAAATATTTATACCAGAGCTAAAAACCAGTGTATTTCTTATCCCCGCATCATTTGGCGGCAGAACTGAAAAATCAGGTGTAAAAAATGGAACAGATCGACTTGTCGTGCTTAATACAGTTGCGAAAGGGATCATCGATTCAATGAGAGGAGCGCACCCTATATACGTATTCCCATTCCACGAAAATAAACAACCAGGAGAAAATGATAACATCGAGAGGATGAACGGACACGCTTGGAGAAAAGCACGGAAAAGAGCCGCAGAAGAGTTCACCAAGCAATATTGGCGAAAAGCGAATCCCGGCTTTGCTGCGATCCGGGTACATGATCTGAAACACACTTTCGGACACCGGCTAAGGGTCGCAGGCGTACCATTTGAAGATAGACAAGTCTTACTAGGCCACCAGAGCAAGAGCGTTACGACGCACTACTCTGCCCCCGAAATCGGGCACCTGATCGCAATGGCAGAAAGGGTAAGAGAAACAAATCAACGACAGCTTGTCTCCCCCACCATGCTAAGAAGGAAAACCGCCTGATGCCACAACCCCACAAAATCCCCACATTATCAGAACGGGGGCAATAAAAAAGCCCTGCCGAAGCAGAGCTAATTTCTTGATAACTAAAGATTTAGTTTGGTCGGGGTGAGAAGATTCGAACTTCCGACCCCCTGCACCCCATGCAGGTGCGCTACCAGGCTGCGCTACACCCCGACTCAAGAGAAACGTATTCTAACCGATTTATTATGGCTTGCCAATACCCGAATCCAGCCAATTCAGGATGGATTCCAATTCGGCGCGCACTTCCTGCGCCGTGATCGGACGCTCGGAAACTTCCCCCATGCCCAAGCGCTGGCGCGCGCCCTGTATGGTGAAACCGTCGTCGTAAAGCAAGGCGCGGATGCGCCTTACCAGCAAAACCTCATGATGCTGGTAATAACGGCGATTGCCGCGCCGCTTCACCTGACGCAGCTGGGAAAATTCCTGCTCCCAATATCTCAATACATGCGGCTTCACACCGGTCAGCTCGCCGACTTCGCTGATGGTGAAGTAACGCTTGGATGGAATTGACGGCAGATCAGCCTTGCTTGTTAGCATGGTATTGCTCAACCATTCCCTTGAGTTTCTGGCTTGCGTGGAACGTTACCACACGACGCGCGGTGATGGGAATCTCTTCCCCAGTCTTGGGGTTGCGTCCCGGACGCTGCGGCTTGTCGCGCAGTTGGAAATTGCCGAAACCGGACAATTTCACCGAATCTCCCGACTCCAGAGCCAGCCGGATCTCTTCGAAAAACGACTCGACCATGTCCTTGGCTTCGCGTTTGTTCAGACCTACCTGGTCAAACAGCAAATCGGCCAGTTCAGCCTTCGTCAAAGTCATGACATTCCCCTCAAACTTCTAAGCAGCAAACGGCGGGCAGCCATCAATGGCTCCCCGCTCACTTCATAATCAAACGCGCAGCTGCGCGCCCAGTCCCGACACGGCATCCAGCAGCGCCTGCAGCGCAGGCTCCACATCCTCGTCGGTCAGAGTGCGGCTATTGTCCTGCATCAGCACGCTAAAGGCCAGACTCTTCTTGCCTTCCGCCACGCCTTTGCCACGATACACATCGAACAAGGCGATATCGGTGACAATTTGCGCGCGTTTCGGCGCGAAGGCTGCCATCAGCTGCGCCACAGTCACCTGCTCGTCCACCACCAGCGCCAAATCGCGGCGCACTGGCTGGAACTTGCTCACCGGCTTGGCCTTGATGCGGTCGCGGGCGATGGCGCAAGCCAGATCCAGCTCGAACAGCACCGGCGCGCTCGGCAGATCGTAAGCCTGCACCCATTGCGGGTGCAGCTCGCCGATCACGCCGGCCAGCTTGCCATCCACCAGCACCTCGGCGCAGCGGCCGGGATGGAAGGCCGGATGGGCCGCCTTGCGGTATTCCGCCTTGAGCGGATGCAGCAGCGCCTCGACATCGGCCTTCACATCGAAGAAATCGACGCGCTCGGCCTTGGCCGCCCACTGCTCGGCCAGGCGCGGCCCCCAGGCCAGGCCCGCCACTTTTTCCGGCTGCTCGAAGCCCTGCTCGCCGCGCAGGAACACTCGCGCCACCTCAAACAAGCGCACGCGCGGATGCTTGCGATTGATATTGCCGGCCAAGGTGTCCACCAGGCCGCCGATCAGCGTCGAGCGCATCACGCTCATCTGGCTGGCGATCGGATTCTGCAGACGAATGGCCTTGTCGTTGCCGGCGAAATCCCGCTCCCAGCGCTCGTCGACAAAGGCGTAGCTGACCACTTCCTGGTAGTCGCGCGCCGCCAACAAGTGGCGCAGCTGGTCTACCGGGCGCTGCTCTTCCGGCTGCTTGAGCATGCTCATGCCGGAGCGCGGCGCGTCGGACGGGATGCTGTTGTAGCCGTAAACGCGAGCCACTTCCTCAATCAGGTCTTCCTCGATCTCGATGTCGAAGCGGAACGATGGCGCCTGCACGGTGAACACGTCGTTTTCCAGCGTGTGCGGTAGGCTCAGGCGCGACAGGATGTCGGCGATCTGCTCGGCGCTCAGCGCCACGCCCAGCACTTTGGCCACGCGGGCGACACGCAGCTTCACCTCTTGGCGCTGCGGCAGCTCGGCAACCTCTTCCACCACCGGGCCGGCGGCGCCGCCGCAGATGTCCAGCACCAGGCGGGTGGCGCATTCGATCGCCTCGCGCTGCAGCTGAAAGTCCACGCCGCGCTCGTAGCGGTAGGACGAATCGGAGCCGAAGCCCAGCTCGCGCGCGCGGCCGGCGATGGCGGCCGGCGCAAAGAACGCCGACTCCAGGAAAATGTCCTGGCTCGCGGCGGTGACGCCGCTGTGCTCGCCGCCCATGAAACCGCCCATCGCCAATACCTTGGCGTCGTCGGCGATCACCAGATGATGCGGCTTCAGCTCGACAGTCTTCTCATTCAGGCACAGCAGGCTTTCGCCCGCGCGCGCCATGCGCACGGCGATGCCGCCCTCGACCTTGGCCAGGTCGAAAGCGTGCATGGGCTGGCCCTGCTCCAGCAGGATGTAGTTGGTGATGTCCACGATGGCGGAGATCGAACGCAGGCCGGAACGCTCCAGGCGCTGGCGCATCCAGGCCGGCGTCGCCGCGGCGGCGTTGACGCCCCTGACCACGCGGCCCAGGTAGCGGCCGCAGGCCTCGCGCGCCTCGATCTTCACCGGACGCACGTCATCGATGGACGGCTTCACCGCCTCGATCGCCACCGGGCGCAGCTCGGCGCCGGTCAGCGCCGCCACTTCGCGGGCGATGCCGCGGATCGACAAGCTGTCGGCGCGGTTGGGGGTGATCTTCAGCGTGAACAGCTGGTCGTCCAGGCCCAGGTACTCGCGGATGTTCTGGCCGATCGGCGCGTCGTCCGGCAGCAGCATCAGGCCGTCCACATCATCCGGCACGCCCAGCTCCTTGCCGGAGCACAGCATGCCGCCCGATTCCACGCCGCGCATCTTGGTCGGCTTGATCTTGAAGTCGCCCGGCAGCACCGCGCCCGGCAGCGCGCAGGGAATGCGCACGCCGACGGCGACATTGGGCGCGCCGCAGACGATCTGCACCAGCTCGCCGCTGCCGACGTCAACCTTGGTCACGCGCAGGCGGTCGGCGTTTTCGTGCTTGACGCACTCTTTCACCTCGGCGATCACCACGCCGGAGAACGCCGGCGCGGCGGCTTGCGTTTCTTCCACTTCCAGACCCGCCATCGTCAGCAGGTGGGACAGTTCATCGGTGGTCAGCGCCGGATTGACCCAGCTTCTCAGCCATTGTTCGGAAAATTGCATAGTCGGCTCCGTGCGCGATCAGTTGAATTGCTTCAGGAAGTTGAGATCGTTCTCGAAGAACAGGCGCAGGTCGTTGACGCCGTAGCGCAGCATGGCGAAACGATCCAGGCCGATGCCGAAGGCGAAGCCGGTGTAGGTTTCCGGATCGATGTTGGCGATACGCAACACATTCGGGTGCACCATGCCGCAACCGCCCACTTCCAGCCAGCGGCCCTGCTCGTCGAGCACGTCGATTTCGGCCGAAGTTTCAGTGAACGGGAAAAAAGACGGACGGAAACGCACTTGCAGATCGTCGCGCTCGAAGAAACGGCGCAGGAAGTCGGTGACCACCGCTTTCAGGTCGGCGAAGGACACGCCCTCATCCACCCACAGGCCTTCCATCTGGTGGAACATCGGCGAGTGGGTCGCATCGGAATCCACGCGGTAGACGCGGCCCGGCGCGACGATCTTGATCGGCGGGCGATGGCTTTCCATGAAGCGCGCCTGGATCGGGCTGGTATGGGTGCGCAGCACGTCGCCGTTTTCAACGTAGAACGTGTCCTGCATCGCGCGCGCCGGATGGTTTTCCGGAATGTTCAGCGCCTGGAAGTTGTAGAAATCGCTTTCGATTTCCGGGCCGTCGGCCACTTCGAAACCCATGGTGCGGAACAGGCCGGCGATGCGCTCCAGCGTCAGCGCCACCGGGTGCAGGCCGCCGCCGACCAGGCCGCGGCCCGGCAGCGTCACGTCCAGCACCTCGGCGGCCAGCTGGGCTTCCAGCTTGGCGGCGTTGAGCTGATCGCGCTTGTCGTTGTGCGCGGTTTCAAAAGCCTGCTTGGCCAGATTGATGGTGGCGCCGGCGGCCTTGCGCTCTTCCGGCGCCAGCTTGCCCAGTTGCTTGAGGAGTTCGGTCAGCTCGCCGCTCTTGCCAAGGTAGCGCGCCTTGACCTGCTCGAGCTCTATCAGATCGGCCGCGGCGGCGACTGCCGCCTGGCCGGCTTGGAGAATCGCGTCGACGTTGTTCATCGTGTTCCACACCGTATGCGAAAAGAAGGCTGACCACAGCAGGCGCTTGCCGCACCCGGTCTAATCAGCGTTCTTGCGGCGCCAGGGCGCCGATGGCAAAAAAAAGGGAGGCAGAAGCCTCCCTTTAGATCCGTCCAGACGATTAAGCAGCGAGGCTTGCTTTCGCCTTTTCGACGATCTGCGCAAAAGCGGCCTTTTCGAACACGGCCAGATCGGCCAGGACCTTGCGGTCGATTTCGATGCCGGCTTTCTTCAGACCGTTCATGAACTTGCTGTACGGCAGGCCGTTTTCACGGGCAGCTGCGTTGATACGAGCGATCCACAGTTGACGGAACTGACGCTTTTTCTGACGACGGTCGCGGTAGGCGTATTGGCCCGCCTTCATCACCGCCTGTTTGGCGATGCGATAGACGTTCTTCCGGCGGCCGCGATAGCCTTTCGCCAGTGCGAGGATTTTCTTGTGACGAGCACGTGCGGTTACACCGCGTTTTACGCGTGGCATATTTCAGGTCTCCTTAAGCGTAGGGCATCATTGCGCGAACAGACGCCACGTTGGTCGCGTCCACCATGGAGGTGCCGCGCAGCTGGCGTTTGTTCTTGGTGGTCTTCTTGGTCAGGATGTGACGCTTGAAGGCGTGTGCACGCTTGAAACCACCGCCACCCAGTACTTTGAGACGCTTTTTCGCGCTCGACTTGGTCTTCATTTTCGGCATGGAAATGCTCCTGCTGAATTTTGTTTAGATTAGACACAGGGTGGCCCGAAAGCTCTTGAAACCACTGCGTCACGCTTTTGAGCAGATCGTTGCCGACCTACAAAACCGACACGGCAGAGCTGAGTCTGCCGTGTCGGAAAAACGATTATACCGATTATTTCTTCTTCGGTGCAATCATCATCACCATCTGGCGGCCTTCCAGGCGCGGGAACTGCTCCACCGTGCCCACTTCCGCCAGATCGGCTTCCACGCGCTTGAGCAGCGCGAGGCCGATATCCTGGTGCGCCATCTCACGACCGCGGAAGCGCAGAGTGACCTTGGCCTTGTCGCCTTCAGTCAGGAAACGAACCAGGTTGCGCAACTTGACGTTGTAATCGCCATCGTCGGTGCCCGGACGGAACTTGATTTCCTTGATCTGAACTTGTTTCTGCTTCTGCTTGGCTTCGTGGCGCTTCTTGGACATTTCGTACTTGTACTTGCCGTAGTCCATCAGCTTGCACACCGGAGGCTGAGCGGTCGGGGAAATCTCCACCAGGTCCACATCACCCTCTTCGGCCAGAGCCATTGCTTCACGCAGACTGACGATGCCAATCTGCTCACCTTCCTTACCTACCAGACGAATCTCACGAGCGGTAATCTCGCCGTTGATCCGTGCTTCGCGTTCCTGAGCTATAGCTGAAATCTCCTAATAAATGATGAGTATGCCGCCGCTGGATCAGGCCTCAGGCATCTCAGCCTTGAGGCGCGCGATGAACGCATCCAGCGTGAGCTGGCCCAGATCTTCGCCCCGGGCGCGCACGGCAACCAGACCGCCTGCCTTTTCCTTGTCGCCGATCACGATCTGATACGGCAACTTCTGCAGGCTGTGTTCGCGAATTTTATAGCCGATCTTCTCGTTTCTCAAGTCAAGCGCAACACGGAAGCCTTGTTTCTCAAGAGATTTGGCCACTTCAACAGCATAATCGGCCTGCGCTTCGGTGATATTCATCACCACCAGCTGCACCGGAGCCAGCCACAAGGGGAAGGCGCCGGCGTGGTTTTCGATCAGAATGCCGAGGAAGCGCTCCAGCGAGCCCAGCGCCGCGCGGTGCAGCATCACCGGGCGTTTGCGACTGTTGTCGTCGGCCACATATTCGGCATCCAGGCGCTCCGGCAGCATGAAGTCCAGCTGCAGGGTGCCGCACTGCCAGGAGCGGCCCAGCGCGTCCTTGATGTGGTATTCGATCTTGGGACCGTAGAAAGCGCCCTCGCCCGGCAGCTCTTCCCACTCGACGCCGCAGGCGCGCAGCGCCTCGCGCATGCCTTCCTCGGCCTTGTCCCAGGTGGACTCTTCGCCGATGCGCTTTTCCGGACGCAGCGCCAGCTTGATCGACACCTTGTCGAAGCCGAAGCGGTCGTACACTTCCATCACCAGGCGGTGGAAGTCCTTGGCCTCCTGGTTGATCTGGTCTTCGGTACAGAAAATGTGGCCATCATCCTGCACGAAGCCGCGCACGCGCATGATGCCATGCAGCGCGCCAGACGGCTCGTTGCGGTGGCAGGAACCGAATTCGGCGTAGCGCAGCGGCAGGTCGCGATAAGAGCGCAGGCCGCTGTTGAATACCTGAACGTGGCCCGGGCAGTTCATCGGCTTGACCGCATAGTCGCGCTTTTCCGATTCGGTGATGAACATGTTCTCGCGGTAGTTGGCGGCGTGGCCGGAACGCTCCCACAGATGGGCGTCCATCATCATCGGGGTGCGGATTTCCTTATAGCCTTCGCGGTTCAGCTTGTCGCGCATGTATTGCTCGACGCTCTGCCACAGCTGCCAGCCTTTCGGATGCCAGAACACCATGCCCGGCGCTTCGTCCTGCAGGTGGAACAGGTCCAGCTGCACGCCCAGCTTGCGGTGGTCGCGCTTTTCCGCCTCTTCCAGCATATAGAGGTAGGCTTCCAGATCTTCCTTCTTGGCCCAGGCGGTGCCGTAGACGCGCTGCAGCATCTCGTTCTTGCTGTCGCCGCGCCAGTAGGCGCCGGCCACCTTCATCAGCTTGAACACCTTCAGCTTGCCGGTGGACGGCACGTGCGGGCCGCGGCACAGGTCGGTGAATTCGCCCTCGCGGTACAGCGACAGCACTTCGCCCTGCGGGATCGATTCGATGATCTCGGCCTTGTACGCCTCGCCGATCGACTTGAAGTAGGCGATGGCCTCGTCGCGCGGCAGCTCGTAACGCTCCACCGGAATGTCCTTCTTGGCCAGTTCGGCCATCTTCTTTTCGATGGCGACCAGGTCTTCCGGCGTGAACGGACGCTTGTAGGCGAAGTCGTAGTAGAAGCCGTTTTCGATCTCCGGCCCGATGGTCACCTGCGCCTCCGGGAACAGCTCCTTGACAGCGTAAGCCAGCAAGTGAGCGGTGGAGTGGCGGATGACGGACAGGCCGTCGGCGTCCTTGTCGGTGATGATGGCCAGATCGGCGTCGCCGTCGATCTGGAAGCTGGTATCCACCAGCTTGCCGTCCACGCGGCCCGCCAGCGCGGCGCGCGCGAGGCCGGCGCCGATGGAGGCGGCCACTTCATGGACCGTTACCGGTTTGTCGAAAGAACGGATAGAGCCGTCCGGCAAGCGAATGTCTGGCATATCAACTCCAACGAGGGCGAGTATTTTGTGTGATCGAATCTAAAACGAATTCAGAAAAAAGGGTAAAAAAAAGTGCGGCCTGAGCCGCACTTCTTTTTCGCATGGTACAACCCGCAAGGCTCAGCTTTGGTGAGTATGTCGGGTGGTGGTAGTTCGCAAGAAATTCACTTGGCAACTCCATGCATTGAATTTGGTAGGCACGATTGGATTCGAACCAACGACCCCCACCATGTCAAGGTGGTGCTCTAACCAACTGAGCTACGTGCCTGTCGTCGAGTGATGAATAATAAAGAAAGGCGCCTCTCTTGGCAAGAACAATTTTCCAGATGCGCCGCACATGCCGCGCTTCCTGTATACTAGCGGACTGATTTTGCTAAAAAAACATATCCAGAATGCTGAAGTTTACCGTACACAAGACCTCCGGCGGCGCGCGGCGCGGTACGCTGGAACTGAACCACGGCACCGTGGAAACCCCGGTTTTCCAGCCGGTGGGCACTTATGGCTCGGTCAAGGCGATGAGCCCGGTCGAGCTCAAGGATATCGGCGCCGAGATCATCCTGGGCAACACTTTCCACCTGTGGCTGCGCCCCGGGCTTGAGATCGTCGAGCAATTCGGCGGCCTGCACGAATTCATAGGCTGGGACCGCCCCATCCTCACCGACTCCGGCGGCTTCCAGGTGTTCAGCCTGTCCGACATGCGCAAGCTGACCGAGGAAGGCTGCACCTTCCAGAGCCCGATCAACGGCGACAAGCTGTTCCTGAGCCCGGAAATCTCGATGAAAATCCAGACCGTGCTCAATTCGGACATCGTGATGCAGCTGGACGAATGCACGCCCGGCCAGGTGGACCACGCCACCGCGCAGAAATCGCTGCAGATGAGCCTGCGCTGGGCCGAGCGCTCGCGCCGCGCCTTCGACGACCTGAAAAACCCGAACGCGCTGTTCGGCATCGTGCAGGGCAATCTGTACACCGACCTGCGCCAGGAGTCGCTGGAAGGCCTGCTGCAGGTTGGCTTCGACGGCATCGCCATTGGCGGCCTGTCGGTGGGCGAGCCCAAGCCTGAAATGTACCGAATGCTGACTGAACTGAAGGACATGCTGCCGGCCGACAAGCCGCACTACCTGATGGGCGTGGGCACGCCGGAAGACCTGGTGCACGGCGTGGCCAACGGCGTCGACATGTTCGACTGCGTGATGCCGACCCGCAACGCGCGCAACGGCTGGATCTTCACCCAATGGGGCGACGTCAAGATCAAGAACGCGCGCTACAAGGACGACAAGCGCCCGCTGGACGAGGCTTGCGAGTGCTACACCTGCAAGAACTTCAGCCGCGCCTACCTGCACCACCTGCACCGCGTCGGTGAGATTTTGGGCGCGCGCCTGAACACCATCCACAATCTGTTCTACTACCAGGAACTGATGCGCCAGGTGCGCAAGTCCATCGAAGACGACCGCTTCGAGGACTTCCGCCTGGAGTTCGCCGCCAACCGCGCGCGCGGCGTCAATTAATTAAAGCAGGGAACCAGGCGGCGCCGGAAACGGTCCCACGCCGCTGCCGCGCTCCATGGTTGGAAAAGCCATGGAGCATGGCTACAATGCCCTGTTTGAATCAGCAGCCATAACAACTAGGAGTCATCCTGATGTTCATCTCCCCCGCCTTCGCCGCCGGCAGCGGCAGCCCCGCCGGTTTCGACCTGATGGGCTTCCTGCCCATGATCGTGATTTTCGTGCTGTTCTGGTTCCTGATGGTGCGCCCGCAGCAGAAGCGCATGAAGGAAACCCAGAAGATGCTGTCGGAAATCCAGAAGGGCGATGAAGTCGTCACCCAGGGCGGCATCGTCGGCCGCGTGGCGAAAACCAGCGAGCAGTACCTGACCCTGGAAATCGCCAACGGCGTGGAAATCACCGTGCAGCGCGGCGCCGTCAGCGCCAAGCTGGAAAAAGGCACGATGAAGTCCCTGTAAGCAAGCCCCGGCCGCCCCGGACATCGTCCGCGGCGGCCTGTTCATTTCCCTCCCCAGAACTAGAACATGAACCGCTACCCTCTCTGGAAATACCTCGTCATCGTGGTGGCGCTGATCCTGTCGGCGATCTACACGCTGCCCAACTTCTACGGCGAAACCCCCGCCGTGCAGGTCTCCAGTTCGCGCCAGTCCGTCCCGGTGGACACCGCAGTGATGGCGCGGGTGGAAGAGGCGCTGAAAGCGCAGAACATCAGTCCTGACGGCGTCTTCCTCGACGCCGCCAACAGCCTGAAAGTGCGCTTCAAGGACACCGACACCCAGTTGAAGGCGCGCGACGCCATCCAGCACGCGCTGGGCGACAACTACATCATCGCGCTGAACCTGCTGCCGGCCTCCCCCGCCTGGCTGACCGCGCTGCACGCCAACCCGATGTTCCTGGGCCTTGACCTGCGCGGCGGCGTCCACTTCCTGCTGGAAGTCGACATGAAGGCCGCCACCGACAAGACCATGGAACGCTACGCAGGCGATCTGCGCCGCGAGCTGAAGAACAAGCAGGTGCGCTACGGCGCCATCAAGCGCAACGGCAATACGCTGGAAGTGCAGCTGCGCGACGGCGACACGCTGAAATCGGCGCAGGACGTGGCCTACCGCACGCTGCCGACCCTGGCGGTGCAAACCGACGACGCCAGCAACCGCCTGCTGCTGACGCTGAAGCCGGAAGAAATCACCAAGATCCAGAGCGACGCGGTCAAGCAGAACATCATGACGCTGCATAATCGCGTCAACGAGCTGGGCACCACCGAACCCATCATCCAGCAGGCGGGCCCCAACCGCATCGTGGTGCAGCTGCCCGGCATCCAGGACACCGCCCGCGCCAAGGACATCATCGGCCGCACCGCCACGCTGCAGGTGCGCATGGTGGAAGACGACCAAGGCAAGCTGAGCGACGCCGTCAACGGCAACGTTCCCTCTGGCTACGAACTGCTGGACGACGTCAGCTCGCGCGGCCACAGCAAGATCCTGCTGAAGAACGACGTGGAGCTGACCGGCGACAACATCAACGACGCCAACCCCAGCTTCGACCAGTTCGGCGCGCCCGCCGTCAGCATCACGCTAGACAGCGCCGGTGCCGCCATCTTCCGCCAGCTCACCGCCGAGAACGTCGGCAAGCGCATGGCGATGGTGCTGGTGGAAAAGGGCCGCAAGGAAGTGGTGACCGCGCCGGTGATCCGCCAGGAAATCGGCGGCGGCCGCGTGGAAATCTCCGGCAGCATGAACGCCGCCGAAGCCAACGACACCGCGCTGCTGCTGCGCGCCGGCTCCCTGGCCGCCCCGATGAACATCATCGAGGAACGCACCATCGGCCCGAGCCTGGGCCAGGAAAACATCGAGAAGGGCTTCCACGCCACGCTGTGGGGCTTCGCCGCCATCGTCGCCTTCATGGTGCTGTACTACGGCCTGTTCGGCGTGTTCTCCGGCCTGTCGCTGGCGATCAACGTGTTCCTGCTGGTGGCCATCCTGTCCGCGCTGCAGGCCACGCTGACCTTGCCCGGCATCGCCGCCATCGCGTTGGCGCTGGGCATGGCGATTGACGCCAACGTGCTGATCAACGAGCGCATCCGCGAGGAGCTGCGCAACGGCGTGCCGCCGCACTCGGCGATCCAGGCCGGCTACGGCCACGCCTGGGCCACCATCCTGGACTCCAACGTCACCACGCTGATCGCCGGCCTGGCGCTGATGATCTTCGGCACCGGTCCGGTGCGCGGCTTCGCCATCGTGCACTGCCTCGGCATCCTGACCTCGATGTTCTCGGCGGTGCTGGTTTCGCGCGGTCTGGTCAACCTGTGGTACGGCCGTCGCCGCAAACTGACCTCGCTGGCCATCGGCCAGGTGTGGAAACCGGAAAACAAGGGCTAAATCATGGAGCTTTTCCGCATCAAACGGGACATCCCGTTCATGAGCTACGGCAGGCTCACCACGGCGATCTCGCTGGTGACCTTCATCGTGGCGGTATTCTTCCTGGCCGCCCGCGGCCTGAATTTCAGCGTGGAATTCACCGGCGGCACCGTGCTGGAAGTGCAATACCAGCAATCGGCCGACCTGGACAAGATCCGCGACACCGTCGACCAGTTGAAGCTGGGCGAAGCCACCGTGCAGAACCTGGGCAGCAGCCGCGACGTGATGATCCGCCTGCCGAACAAGCCGGGCACCAGCTCGGCCCAACTGTCCGACAAGGTGATGGGCCAGCTCAAGGCCGCCGACAGCAGCGTGCAGCTGCGCAAGGTGGACTTCGTCGGCCCCAGCGTCGGCGCCGAACTGGTGTCCAGCGGCCTGACCGCCGTCATCCTGGTGTGCCTGGGCATCATGGCCTACCTGGCGCTGCGCTTCGAATGGCGCTTCGCGGTGGCGGCCATCATCGCCAACATGCACGACGTGGTGATCATCCTCGGCTGCTTCGCCTTCTTCCGCTGGGAATTCTCGCTGACCGTGCTGGCCGGCATCCTGGCGGTACTGGGCTACTCGGTGAACGAGTCGGTGGTGGTGTTCGACCGGATCCGCGAAAACTTCCGCAAGCCTGGCATGCGCGGCCAGGCGGTGGCCTCAGTCATCGACAACGCCATCACCTCGACGATGAGCCGCACCATCATCACCCACTTCTCCACCGAGATGATGGTGGTGTCGATGCTGGTCTTCGGCGGCCCGGCGCTGCACGGCTTCGCGATGGCGCTGACCATCGGCATCCTGTTCGGCATCTACTCGTCGGTGCTGGTGGCCAGCCCGATCGCGCTGTGGCTGGGCGTGACGCGCGAGCACATGATCAAGCCGGTGAAACCAAAAGAGGAAGCGGTAGTCTGACCTCCGCCCACTGAACGACTGGCCGGCCTTGTCCGGCCAGTTTTTTGTCCCGCCCACCCCGCAATACGCACTGGAACCCTCATGGAAGTTCTGACATTCCTGATCGATTTCATCCTGCACATCGACACCCACCTGGCGCAACTGGTGGCCGACTACGGCCCGTGGATCTACGCCATCCTGTTCCTGATCATCTTCTGCGAAACCGGCCTGGTGGTGACGCCCTTCCTGCCCGGCGACTCGCTGCTGTTCGTCGCCGGCGCCTTGGCCGCGATGGGCAAGATGGACGTGCACGCGCTGACCGCCACGCTGATCGTCGCCGGCGTGCTGGGCAACACCGCCAACTACACCATAGGCCGCTACCTGGGCAAAGCGCTGCTGCAGCGCTACCCGCGCCTGATCAAGCAGGACTACCTGGACAAGACCCACGCCTTCTTCGCGCGCCACGGCGGCAAGACCATCATCTTCACCCGCTTCGCGCCCATCCTGCGCACCTTCGCCCCCTTCGTCGCCGGCATCGGCGCGATGGGCTACCGCCAGTTCACCATCTACAACGTGGCCGGCGCGGTGATCTGGGTGGCCAGCTTCGTCTACGCCGGCTACTTCTTCGGCAATCTGCCCTTCGTGCGCAAGAACCTGGAACTGCTGGTGCTGGGCATCATCTTCGTCTCCTTCCTGCCGGCCATCATCGAATTCGCGCGCCACAAGCGCGCGGCCGCCAGGTCGTAATCCGTAGTAAAATCGACCAGGCCGCCCCAAGGGCGGCCTTTCGCTTTGATACCACGCCACAACGCCGCCCATGAAACGCATCCAACGCCTGCCCGACCACCTCGTCAACCAGATCGCCGCCGGCGAAGTGGTGGAACGCCCCGCCTCCGCGCTGAAGGAAATGCTGGAAAACAGCCTGGACGCCGGCTCGACGCGGATCAGCGTGGATCTGGCCCAGGGCGGCATCAAGCTGATCCGCGTCACCGACAACGGCGCCGGCATCGCGGCGGATGATCTGCCGCTGGCGCTGGATCGCCACGCCACCAGCAAGATCGCCTCGCTGGACGACCTGGAATCGGTGGGCACGCTGGGCTTCCGCGGCGAGGGGCTGGCCAGCGTGGCGTCGGTGTCCCGGCTGACGCTGGTGAGCCGGCCGCAAGACGCCGATCACGCGCACCAGATCATCGCGATAGACGGCACGCTGCACCCGGTGGAGCCGGCCGCACATCCGCACGGCACCAGCGTGGAAGTGGTGGACCTGTATTTCAACACCCCGGCGCGGCGCAAATTCCTCAAAAGCGAAAACACCGAGTACGCGCACTGCGTGGCCACTTTCGAGCGCATCGCGCTGGCGCATCCGCATGTCGAATTCCTGCTGCGCCACAACGGCAAGGTAGCGTGGCGGCTGCCGTCGCAAAGCGCCGAGGACCGCGTGGCCGCGCTGCTGGGCAAGGACTTCGTCGCCGCCGCCATTCCACTGGACAGCCAGGCCGGCCCGCTGGCGCTGACCGGCTTCGTCGCCTCGCCCACTTACTCCAAGGCCAGCCGCGACGCCCAGTACTTCTACGTCAACGGCCGCTTCGTCCGCGACAAGACCGCGCAGCACGCGCTGCGCCAAGCCTACCGCGACGTGCTGCACCACGACCGCCACCCGGCCTACGCGCTGTTCTTCACGCTTGAGCCGTCCGGCGTGGACGTCAACGTGCACCCGACCAAGATCGAAGTGCGCTTCCGCGAATCGCAAGCCGTGCACCAATTCCTGTTCCACAGCGTGCACAAGGCATTGGCCGGCACCAGCGCCGGCGCCGCTCCGACGGTGCAGGTGGAAGGCGCGGAACCGGCCGCGCCGCAGCTGCCGCGCGGCGAGTCGGCCCCGCTGTTCGCCAGCCCCGCGCCCCGGCCGGCCTCGTCCGGCGCGCCGGCGCCGCAAGCTTTCCAGTATCATCAACAGCAGTCCATCCCGCTGAACGTCGCGCGCGAGGCCGTAGGCGTCTACGACAAGATGTTCGGCGGCCTGCGCGAGGAAGAACGGGCGCTGTCGCGCGCCGAGCCGGCCATGCCCTCCCCCGCCGCGCCGCTGCCGCACCCGGCGATGCTGGCGATGCCGGCGCACGACGAAAACGGCATCCCGCCGCTGGGCTTCGCGCTGGCCCAGCTGCACGGCGTCTACATCCTCAGCCAATGCGCCGAAGGGCTGATTCTGGTGGACATGCACGCCGCCCATGAGCGCATCGTCTACGAACGGCTGAAAACCGCGCTGGAATCGGACGCCATCCCGCAGCAGCCGCTGCTGCTGCCGGTATCGTTCGCCGCCGACCGCATGGAAGTGGCCACCGCCCACGAGCACGGCGAAGAGATGAAACGGCTGGGCGTGGAGCTGGCGCCGCTGTCGCCGACGCAGATCGCCGTGCGCGGCGTGCCGGTGTGGCTGAAGGATGGCGATCCGGTGGACTTGGCGCGAGCGGTGCTGAAGGACGTGCGCGAGTTCGGCCTGACCCAAGTGCTGACCGAACGCCGCAACGAGCTGTTGGCCACCATGGCCTGCCACGGCGCGGTGCGCGCCAACCGCCAGCTGACCCTGCCGGAAATGAACGCGCTGCTGCGCGACATGGAAGCCACCGAGCGCTCCGGCCAGTGCAACCACGGCCGCCCCACCTGGAGCCGGCTGACCATGCGCGACCTGGACAAGCTGTTCATGCGCGGGCAGTAAGATTGTCGCGCCGCAGCCACGGCCGGCGTCTGCGGCGGCGACGCTTCATGACGTAGCAATACCCCGCGCCATATGATGGATGTTTCCCTGCAGGAGCCCATCATGCGTCTACTCCCTTACGCCGTTCTGCTTGCCGCGCTGGCGAGGCCCGCCCTGGCCGCGAACGAGTTGCCCATCGCGCTGGATACCGCCAGTGGCCGCATCGCCGGCTCGCTGCTGTTGCCGGAGCCCCCCGGCAAAGCGCCGGTCGCGCTGATCATCGCCGGCTCCGGCCCGACCAACCGCGACGGCGACAATCCCGGCCTGCCCTATGGCAGCGGCGGCTATCTGAAACAGCTGGCTCAGGCCTTGGCCGACGCCGGCATCGCTTCGGTACGCTACGACAAACGCGCCATAGGCGAAAGCCGCGCCGCCGGCCTGGACGAGGCGGCGCTGCATTTCGACGACTATGTGGACGACGCGGCCGGCTGGATCGCCAAGCTGAAAACCGACCCGCGCTTCTCCAAGGTCGCGGTGATCGGCCACAGCGAAGGCTCGCTGATCGGCATGCTGGCCGCGCAGAAGCAGAACGCCGCCGCGTTCGTTTCGCTGGACGGCCCGGCGCGCAACGCGGCCGATTTCCTGCGAGCCCAGCTGGCGCCGCGGCTGCCGGAAGATCTGGCCAAGCAGAGCGAGCGGATTCTGCAAGCGCTGCGGCAGGGCCGCGAAGCCGACAACGTTCCAGGCCCGCTGCTGGTGGTGTACCGCCCCAGCATCCAGCCCTATCTGATTTCGTGGTTCCGCTACACTCCCACCGAGGCCATCCGCGCGCTGAAAGCGCCGACGCTGATCGTGCAGGGCGGCGCCGACCATCAGGTGCCGAAGGCGGAAGGCGAAACGCTGCACGCGGCCAAGCCGGACAGCCTGCTGCAAAACATCCCCGGCATGAATCACCTGCTGCGCGACGACGATCCGCAGCATCAAGCCTCCTACGGCGCAACGCCGCAGCCGTTGTCGCCAACGCTGGCGCCATCGGTCATTCGCTTTCTGAAACAGGCCCTGTAGGGAAGAAGCCCGGCCTTGCCGGGCGTTCTGCCGACGCGCATAGACTTCTGCGCCTACATGCGTCATCGCACAGTGGGCCTGGCCAGCGATACAGTCTGGCTCACGATTGGACATGATTCATTTTGCCTGCTGCAGGAACACTGCTGTGGCAAACATCAGGCTTCACAGCTGCCGCGTCCCAGATCACCCCAAGATGCGCAGAGTCAAACGGCCTTGTCAGCCCGTTGCGTTTGTCCATGCTCAACAAGAAAGGCCCTCAGGACTTGGCAAATATATTGCGCATCGACCTTGCAACCCATCGCCAAAATTTCTATTTGCCTAGCCTCCGGCGGCTGAAGCTTAGGCGTTGCTGCCTTTTTCAATTCGATGATCAATCTCGGCTTGCTCGCTCTGGATCCATAGCAGAAATCAATATCATGAATCTCTGCCCATTCCAGCAAATAATGTCGCCCCTTGTCATCAAGGCTCAACCAGCTCTTCTCTATATCAATACGACCGCGACCTGAATCGCATTCAAACACCATGCGGCCATCTGTATCCACAGCTTGCTTTGGCCAACGCGTAAATCGTAGATATGACGAACCCAAGGGCCGTAGGTTGGGCTGAATAAAATGAAGCCCAACGTTTACCGAGAAAACCCAGGCCCCCCATAAATACTAATCGCCATACATCGCGATAAACGTCGGGCCTATCAAGCCCAGCTCGACCTACACCCCTAAAAATTCAACTCTTAAAAATCAGCACAATACCGCAAATAAACCAGCAATTATGTTCCAGCAAACAAGCAGTAAGTAAATAGCCCGAGCACACTCTCGCATGCCCGGGCTTCAGACATAACGCCTACGCCGGCGCTGTCTACAGATAATCCCGCATCCGGTAGTAAGCCATCCCTAACACCAGCGCCGGGGTGCGCAACAACTTGCCGCCGGGAAAGTCGCGGTGGCGGATCTTGCCGAACAGGTCCAGCCGCGACGAGGTGCCGGCGATGGCCTCCGCCACCACCTTGCCGGCCAGGCCGGTGATGTTGACGCCGTGGCCGGAGAAACCCTGCAGGTAATAGACGTTGCCCGACAAGCGGCCGAAGTCCGGCGCGCGGTTGGCGGTGATGTCGCAGAAGCCGCCCCAGGCGTAATCGATGCGCGCGTCCGCCAGCTGCGGGAACACGCGCAGCATGTCGGCGCGCATGGCGCCGGCCAAGTCGCGCGGCTCATGGCCGGAATAGCTGACCTTGCCGCCGAACAGCAAGCGGTGGTCGGCCGACAGCCGGTAGTAGTCGAGCACGAAATTGGTGTCGCACACCGCCATATTGTCGGCGATCAGCGCGCGCGCCCTCGCCTCGCCCAGCGGCTCGGTGGCGATCACATAGGTGCCGGCCGGCATGATGCGCCGCTCCAGCTGCGGCGCCAGCGCGCCGATGTAGGAATTACAGGCCAGCACCAGTTGGCGGCAGCGGACCACGCCGTGCTCGGTGAATACCTTGGGCGCGTCGCCCTGCTCGATGCGCAGTGCCGGCGTCTGCTCATGGATGGCCACGCCGGCCCCCAGCGCCGCGCGGGCCAGGCCCAGCGTATAGTTGAGCGGGTGCAGATGGCCGGAGCGCGGGTCGAACAGCCCTCCCTGGTAGCGTTCGCTGGCCAGTTTGCCGCGCAGCGCGGCGCGGTCCCACAGCTGCTGGCCGCCATAGCCGTAGCGCTGCTCGGCCTCGCGCTGCCAGTCTTCCAATTCCCGCAGATGGCGGGGCTTCACCGCCACGTTGACGTAGCCGCGCTGCCAGTCGCAGGCGATGGCGTGGCGCCGCACGCGCTCGTCGATGATCTCCACCGCCTCCACCGACATGTCCCACAGCGCCCGCGCCGCCTCGTCGCCCAGCTGGCGGCGGATGCCGTCGATATCGCCGGCATAGCCGGCGATCACCTGGCCGCCGTTGCGGCCGGAGGCGCCGAAGCCGACCTGCGAGCCCTCCAGCAGAATCACCGAGAAACCCTTCTCGCGCAGGTTCAGCGCCGCCGACAGGCCGGCCAGCCCGCCGCCCACCACGCATACGTCGCAGCTGGCCTCGCCGCGCAGCGGCGGCTGCGGATCCCAGGCGTGGGCGGTGGCGGCGTAATAGGATGGCGGATGCGGCTGATGAGCGAAGCGCAGCATGGATTCCTCGATGTCGATTGCGGATAGGCCCCGGCAAGCCGGGGCCGGACAGGCAGGCGTGTTACTGGGTCAGCACCACCGGCGCGTCGGAGCGCCAGCTGACATGCACCGGGTCTCCCCAGGTGGGCGGCGTTTCATTGGCGTCGCACCAGCGCGACGACGGCACGATGGATTTGACGACCTTGCCGCCCGCCAGTTTCACGTGATAGATGGAATAACTGCCCAGGTAGGCGATATCCTGCACCGTGCCGGCGGCGCGGTTGGGGCCGGGCGGCAAGGGCTGCTTGTCCAGCCGAACGTCCTCCGGCCGCACGCTGGCCCACACGTGCATGCCCTTGGGGCCTGTGATGCCGTGCTCGATGCGGATCACGCCGCCCAGCTCCTGCGAATGGATCTCCACCAAGTCCGGCTCGTCCACCGCCACCGCGCCCTCCAGCATATTGGTCTCGCCGATGAATTCGGCGGTGAAGCGGCAATTCGGGTATTCGTAGATCTCGGTCGGGGTGCCCACCTGCAGCAGTTTGCCCTCGCTCATGATGCCGATGCGGCTGGCCATCGTCATCGCTTCTTCCTGATCGTGGGTCACCATGATGCAGGTGACGCCGACCGCCTCGATGGTGTTGACCAGCTCCAGCTGGGTCTGCTGCCTGAGCTTCTTGTCCAGCGCGCCCAGGGGCTCATCCAGCAGCAACAGCTTGGGCCGCTTCACCAGACTGCGCGCCAGCGCCACCCGCTGCTGCTGGCCGCCGGACAGCTGATGCGGCTTGCGGCCGGCGAACTTGCGCATCTGCACCAGGTCCAGCATTTTCGCCACCCGCTCGGCGATTTCGTCCCTCGGCACCTTGTCCTGCTTCAGGCCGAAGGCCACGTTCTCTTCCACCGTCATGTGCGGAAACAGCGCGTAGTTCTGGAACATCATGTTGACCGGGCGCTGGTAGGGCTGCAGGCCATGCATGTCCTGGCCGTCAAGAATGATGCGGCCGGCGCTTGGCGTCTCCATCCCCGCCAGCATGCGCAGCAGCGTGGACTTGCCGCAGCCCGAGCTGCCCAGCAGGGCGAAGATTTCCTTTTTGCGGATATCTAGGTCGATGTGATCCACCGCCAGGTGTTCGCCGAATTTCTTCACCACCCCGGCAATCTTCAGATACGGGGCCTCCTCGTTGCCGCTGACGCCGGAAACGGCTCCGACGGCGGGAATGGCTGCTACGTGTTTCGTGGCCGCAATGGCTTCCGACATGATCTGACTCCCTCCAACTCTAACCCCGGGCAGGCGCGATGCCGATGGATGGCACGCGGCCTGCGAATGAATGGAACCGGGCAAGAAACGGGCTATGCCGCGGCGGGCAGCGACGGGCTACGCGCTACCAGCATGGCAAAGCACGGCCAGCCCTGCCTGATAAAGATGCAACGAAGTTAAGCGAAAAGCGAGCGGGAAGGCGCGGCGGGGACGGCGCGAGCAAACGAATGGAACGGGCCATGATGTCTCCTCTTTATCTGCCGTCCTGCGGACAGCGCGGCCGTCGTCGGATGCGGCGGCTTTTGGGGACAGCCTATGCCATGTTTAATAAATTTGACAAGTGGCGGAGATAGTTGCCGTAGTAATTGTCTGACAACGCTGTCGTTTTCCCGCCTCAGCCGCCGCCCTCGGCCAGGCCGCAACGGCAGCCGGCAACCGTCGCGGCGGGCTGGCGTCTTTCGACGAACAGACTGTTGCCGGGGATTTTCTTCGCCTGCTTCTTGGCCTCGGCGGTCACCGCGCCGATCTCGTGATGGCTGCCGAACTGCCCCGGCTTCACCCGCACCACGCCCAGGGACAGCGTCGTCAGCGGCTGGAACACTGTCTCTCCGTTGCGCGCCGCCACCTCGAAGCCGCCGGCCTCGCGGTGGCGGTCGGAAAAATGCGGCGCGGCCAGCCGGCCGAACGCTTCCAGCACGCATTGCAGGCGCGCCTCCCAGTCGTCCGCCTGCATCAGCACCACGAAATCGTCGCCGCCGACGTGGCCGACGAAATCGCGTTCCGGGTCGGCATGCTCCAGCAACAGGTGGGCCACCAGTTCGATCAGGCTGTCGCCGGCGGCATAGCCGTATAAATCATTAAACGGCTTGAAATGATCCAGGTCGGCGTAGGCTGCGACGAACGGCGTCTTCATGCCCAGCAGGCGGTCGATGGCCTCGTTGATCGGCACATTGCCTGGCAGGCCGGTCAGCGGGTTGGCGTAGCGGGCTGCCGACAGCTGCAGCTCGGTGATCTTGCGCATCAGCGCGAAGCCGGTGCCCATGCCCAGGTAGCGACCGTTTTCCGTGATGATGAAGCCGTCCACCAGATAGCGCTGCTCGGCCGCCACCACCAGGCTGGACAATTCATGCACATTCAAGTCGGCGCTCACCACCAACGGCTGCTTGTCCATCATCAGGTGGCAGGGCTTCTTGCCGTACAGCTCGCGGTTGAACGGCTTGGCGAAGCTTTCCAGCAGGTGGTGCCGGCGCAGCAGCCCCACCGGCACGCCATCCTCCACCACCGGAATGGCGAAACAGTCGGGGTGGTCGGCGAAACGGCGGTAAGCGGTTTCATTGGGCACCCGCGCCTCCAGCGGCGCCACCTCCAGCAGCAGGTCGCGCGCCAGCGGCTGGTTGCGCAGGCCCTGGCGGCGGTTGCCGGCCCATGGCAGCGCGTGCGCCGGCAAGGGCAACGCGTGGGCGGGATTGGCCTGGGGCCGGGCCAGCAGATAGCCCTGGCCGTAGCGGACGCCCAGCCGGCACAGCGTGCGCAGCTCCGCCGCCGACTCTATCCCCTCCGCCACCAGCAGCGCGCCGGACTGGCGGGCGATGTCGGCGATGGAGCGGACGAACTGCTCCTTCAGCGGGTCCAGATGGATGTTCTGCACGAAATGCTTGTCCAGCTTGACGAAATCCGGCCGCAGCTCCGACCACAGCCTGAGATTGGAGAAGCCTTCGCCCAGGTCGTCCAAGGCGATGCGCAGGCCGCCCTGCCGGCAGGCGGCGGTGACTTCGCGCAGCGCCAGATAGCCGCCGTTTGGCCGGGTTTCGGTCAACTCCAGGATCACGCGCTTGCTGTCCAGGCCGATCTGGCCGAGAAATCCCAGGATGGAAGCCGGTCGCTGCCCTTGCAGCAACAACGTCTCCGGGTGGAGGTTGACGAACAGCAGGCCCGGCAGCGCCAGTTCCGCGAAGCGCTCGGCGCAGGCCCTGAGGCAGGCCAGGTCCAGCGGCAGCGTCATCCGGCAGCGCTCCGCCGCCTCGAACAACATCATCGGCGAATGCAGCGCGCTGTCGGACGGGCCGCGTATCAGGCCCTCGTAGCCCAGTATGCTGCCGGCGTCCAGATCGACGATAGGCTGGAATACCGGCTGCAGCCTGCGCCTGCCTATGATTTCCTCCAGCTCCTGACACCAGCCCGCCGCCCCGGGGGACAGGAGCGGCTCGACGCAACTTTGCATGATCTTGGGAAAACAGCCTGATTTCGTTCGAACGAGATAATCTAAGCCAGAAAAATGTCAAAGACATTACATCGCGCGATTTGCGCGCCCCACCTGTTCAGCGATGCCGGACGGGTTCTAGAATGAATAGCACCGCAGCCAGAAACAGGAGCTTGCCATGCCGTACGCCCAGATAGACGGACGCCAGGTGTACTATGAGGAAAGCGGCCATGGCGGCCAGACACTGCTGCTGTTCAACGGCATCACCATGTCCACGGTGGGCTGGACGCTGATGCTGCCGCAGCTGGAGCCCCACTTCCGCCTGCTGCGGATGGATTTTCTCGGCCAGGGCCAGAGCGACCATCCGCCGGCCGAGTACTACCAATTGACCGAGCAGGCCGACCTCGCCGCCGCCCTGCTGGAGCTGCTGGGGATAGAACAGGTCTACCTGGTGGGCCTGTCCTACGGCGGCATGGTGGCGCAGCACTTCGTCCATCGCCACCCGGAACGAGCCAGCCGGCTGTTTCTCGCCGGCACCCTGGCCTGGGCCGACAGCGTCAACGGCCATATCGGCGACAGCTGGATCGCCGCCAATCAGCAAGGCGGACTGGACCTGCGCTACCAGGTCAGCATTCCCTGGCTGTTTTCCAGCCGCTTTCTGGCCAGCAACGCCGCGATGCTGGACGATCTGAAAATGCTGGCCGGCATGGTGGACTGGGACGCGGTGATCCGCCTGATCGACGGCGTGCGCCAGCACGATGCCCGCACCTGGCTGCCCGAGCTGCAACTACCGGTGCATATTCTGGTCGGAGACGAAGACCGGCTGACGCCCTTGTACCAGGCCAAGCTGCTGCACAGTCTGATTCCGGACGCCGAACTGGAAATCCTTCCCGGCGCCGGCCATGTACTGCACATCGAAGCCGTGGAGGCTTTCGCCCGCGGCATCATTCAATTCAGCCCGCGCTGACGCGGCCATCCATCAGGGGGAGAACTCATGGGCAACGAAGCCGTATTGCTGAGCGTCAACAAACAGGGCGTGGCCACCGTCACGCTGAACCGCGCCGACCTGCACAACGCGCTGGACGACGAAACCATCAGCCTCTTGGCCGCCACGCTGGAAACCCTGGCCGAGGACAACGACGTGCGGGCGGTGGTCCTGACCGGCCAGGGCATCAGCTTCTCCGCCGGACACGACCCCGATTGGCTGCGCCGGCTGTCGCAGTTTTCCGCCAGCGAGCTCAACCGCTACGCGCAGCAGACCGCCCGCCTGCTGCACACCCTGGACACCCTGCCCAAGCCCACGCTGGCCAGAGTGCAGGGCTCGGCCTTCGGCCTGGGCATGGCGCTGGTGGCCTGTTGCGACATCGCCATCAGCGTGTCCGAAGCGCTGTTCAGCCTGTCCGATGTCCGCTTCGGCCAGATTCCGGCGTTGGCCGCGCCCTACCTGATCCGCGCGATAGGCGAACGCCCCACCCGCCGCTACTGCATCAGCGCCGAGCGCTTCAACGCCGGCAAGGCCAAGCGGCTGGGCCTGATCCACCAGGTGGTGGAAAACGACGAGCTGGACGCGGCGGTCGAACACATGCAGGGCCAGTTGCTGCTCAACAGCCCGGCGGCGATGCGCGCCGCCAAGCACCTGATAGGCGAGATCGGCCAGCACGACATCACGCCGCAGGTGATGCAGCAGTGCATAGAGCACAGCCTGACGGTGCGGATGAGCGACGAAGGCCGCGAAGGCATGCTCGCCCTGATCGAAATGCGTAAGCCGGCCTGGATGGAATAAGCCCGTCCGGCTGGCTGAACCGGCGGCGGCGATGCGACAATGGCGGCTTCACCGTACGCCGCCCCGCCCATGTCCAATCACACATTCTTCTGGCACGACTACGAAACCTTCGGCGCCGTGCCGCGCCGGGATAGGCCGTCCCAATTCGCCGGCATCCGCACCGACGCCGAACTGAACGAAATCGGCGAGCCGGTGATGCTGTACTGCCGGCAGGCGCCCGACTACCTGCCGACGCTGCAGGCCTGCCTGCTCACCGGCATCACCCCGCAGCTGTGCCAGCAGCGCGGCGTCGACGAGCACGAATTCGCCGGCGTGATCGAACGGGAGCTGGCTACCCCCGGCACCATCGGCGTCGGCTACAATTCGCTGCGTTTCGACGACGAAGTCACCCGTTTCCTGTTCTGGCGCAATCTGATCGACCCCTACGCGCGCGAATGGCAGAACCATTGCGGCCGCTGGGACTTGCTGGATCTGGTGCGCGCCACCTATGCGCTGCGCCCGGAAGGCATCGTCTGGCCCGAACACGAGGATGGCCGGACCAGCTTCAAGCTGGAGCACCTGTCGGCCGCCAACGGCCTGGCGCACGAAGCCGCCCACGACGCGCTGTCAGACGTGCGCGCCACCATCGCGCTGGCGCGGCTGATCCGCCAGCGCCAGCCCAAGCTGTTCGACTACTACCTGACACTGCGCAAGAAAGACGCGGTCAAGGTCCAGCTATCGCTGCACGCCCCGAAGCCGGTGCTGCACATCTCCGGCATGTACGGCGCGGAACGCGGCAACCTGGCCGTGGTCTGGCCGCTGGCGGCCCACCCGACCAACGCCAACGAAGTCATCGTCTGGGACCTGGCGCACGACCCGGCCGAGCTGCGCGGCCTGACGGCGGAAGCCATGCGCCAACGGCTATTTAGCCGCGGCGAAGACCTGCCCGAAGGCGTGGCGCGGCTGCCGATCAAGACCATACACATCAACAAGTCGCCGTTCGTGGTGGCCAACCTCAAAGTGCTGAGCGCGGAACGCGCCGAGCGCTGGGGCGTGGACATGGCCGCCATCGCGCGCCACGCTGAAGCCGCGCGCGCGCTGCCCGACCTCGCGCCGCTGTGGCGCGGGGTGTTCCAGCGCGAAGCCGGCGAAGCGCGCGACGTCGACGAAAACCTGTACGGCGGCTTCGTTTCCAACAACGACCGCAAGGTGTTGCAGAAAATGCGCCGGCTGTCGGCGCTGCAACTGGCCGGCGAAATGGGGCTGTTCGAAGATCCGCAGCTCACCGAGCTGTTGTTCCGCTACCGCGCCCGCAACTTCCCCGCCACGCTGTCCGGCGCCGATCAGGCGCGCTGGCGGCAGTGGTGCCGGGAACGCCTCCAGCGCGCCGCCCCGGCCTTCCATGAGGAGCTGGCGGCGTTGCAGGCATCCGACCTTTCCGCCGCCCAACGGCAGCTGCTGCAACAGGTAGCCGACTACGCGGCCAGCCTGCAGGCTTCGCTGCAAGCCTGACCCCCTCCGGAGCCGGCCGCCGCCGGCTCCTCCCCCGCTCCCGATACGCGTTTATGCGTATGAACTTCCACAATGCGATGATCTAGAACTATTTATATGTAATTACGCAATGCATTCGGGAGACACGCATGCTGCATCAGCTTACCGTGCGCCAAAAACTTCTCAGCGGCTTCGCCTTGCTGATCCTGCTGCTCTGCGCCGTGGTTCTCATCGCCTATAGCAAGCTGGTCACCATCCAGAACAATGTCAGCGAGATCAAGGAGGACCGCTATCCCAAGATCGTGCTGTCCAACCGCCTGTCGCTCAACCTGCTGCAAATCGGCCGCGAAGTGCGTGACGGCGTGTTGGCCCGCGATCCCCAGGCCATAGAGCGCCACATCCGCAATGTCGACGCCATCCGCGCCGCCAACCAGGCCGATCTGGACAAGATGGAGCCGCTGCTGGGCCAACCCGAAGGCCGTGCGCTGTTCGCCAAGATCCGCGATGCCCAAAACCAGCAACGCCCATTGTTCGAACCGCTGTACGCGCTGATGCGCAGCCACCAGAGCGACGCCGCGCGCGAGCTGCTGGACGGCAAGTTCGCGCCGGCCAACAACGCCTTCATCTCTGCGCTGCAATCGCTGCGCGAACGGCAGCAGGGCCGGCTGGAAAAATCGATGGACATCGCGCAGGACTCCAGCCAGCAGGCGATCAACATCCTGCTCACCACCGCTCTGGTTTCGCTATTGCTTGCCATCGCCGTCGCGCTGTTCATCTCCGACCTGATCACCTCGCCGCTGCGCAAGTCGGCCAGCTTGGTGCATCAGATCCGCGAAGGCGATTTGTCCGGCGTCTCCGAACCGATCCCCGACGCGCGCGACGAAGCCATGGTCATCGCCCGCGACATCCAGGAAATGCGCGAGGGCCTGCGCGCGGTGGTGCTGAGCATCCAGGAGAACGCCCACCAGGTGTCGGATTCGGCGCGCGCCTTGTCCGGCATGGCGCAGCAGGTGGCCACCGGCGCCCAGACCCAGGCGGAAGCCACCACCTCCGCCGCCGCCTCGATCGAACAGCTGACGGTCAGCATCAACCAGGTGGCCGACAATTCCAGCGAAGCATCCGAGCAGGCGCAGACCGCCGGCCAGCTGGCCAACCGCGGCGGCAGCGAAGTGCTGGAGTCGGTGGGCAAGATACGCTTCGTCACTACCTCGGTAGACGACACCGCCAAGCAGATGAACAGCCTGACCAAGGAAGTGCAGCAGATAGGCAATATCGTCACGGTGATCCGCGACGTCGCCGATCAGACCAATCTGCTGGCCTTGAACGCGGCGATAGAAGCGGCGCGCGCAGGCGAGATGGGCCGCGGCTTCGCGGTGGTGGCCGACGAAGTGCGCAAGCTGGCCGAGCGCACCACCACCTCGGCGCAGGAAATCACCACGATGATAGGCTCGATCCAGCAAGGCGTCGGCCAGGTGGTGCACAGCATGGGCCAGAGCCTGGACTGCGTGGAAGGCGTGTCCGGCACCGCCGAGCAGGCCTCGCACTCGATGCGCGAGATAGAAAACAGCGCCGACACCATCATGCGCACCATCCACAGCATCACCGGCGCGCTGACCGAACAGCGCAGCACCAGCCTGAGCCTGGCGCAGGACATGGAAAAAGTGTCGCGGATGGCCGAGGAAAACAACGCCACCGTGCAGGAACTGGCCACCACCTCCAGCCAGCTGAGCACGCTGTCCGCCAATCTGCAAAACGTGACCACCCGCTTCCGGCTGTAAATCACAATGCTCTCCTCTTTACGCCGCGCCCTTAGGCGCGGCATCGTTTTTCCCGCAACATTTGCACGATCAGAGGAGACTGCCCAGCACAAACCGCCCGATTTTTGCCATTTGCATTTATAATCGCGCCACTCTCATCCCCGCGAGCGCGCAATGGACCCCATCCTGCTGTTGCATTCCCTGATCATGGGCCTGGTGGAAGGCATCACCGAATTCCTGCCCATCTCGTCCACAGGCCACCTGATCCTCGCCGGCGACCTGCTGGATTTCCTCGACAAGGACAAGCGCGACGTCTATGAGATTTTCATCCAGCTGGGCGCGATGCTGGCGGTGGTGTGGGAATACCGCGCCAAAATAGGCCACACCGTGGCCGGCGCGGCACGTCCAGGCGGCGAGCGCAACCTGCTGCTCGGCATCGTCATCGCCTTCATCCCGGCCGCAATCGCCGGGCTGCTGTTTTCCAAGCAGATCAAGGCCGCGCTGTTCAACCCGGTGTGCGTGGCCATCGCCTTCATCGTCGGCGGCCTGATCATTCTGTGGGCGGAGAGGCGCGAGCATAAGATAGCGGTGGAAACGGTGGACGATCTGAGCCTGAAAGACGCGCTGAAAGTGGGCCTGTGCCAATGCCTGGCGCTGATACCGGGCACCAGCCGCTCCGGCGCCACCATCATCGGCGGGCTGTTCCTCGGCCTGTCGCGCAAGGCGGCTACCGAGTTTTCCTTCTTCCTCGGCATCCCGACGCTGGGCGCCGCCTCGCTGTACAGCCTCTTCAAGCACCGCGACGCGCTCAGCGCCGACGATATCGGCGTGTTCGCCGTCGGCTTCGCAGCGTCCTTCGTGTTCGCCTTCCTGGCCATCCGCGCGCTGCTGCGCTTCATCTCCACGCACAGCTTCGCGGTATTCGCCTGGTACCGCATCGCCTTCGGCCTGATCGTGCTGGCCAGTTGGCAAACCGGCTGGGTGAACTGGAGCGCCTGAGCGCTTAGAAGCGGCCGCTGACCGCCGCGCCGGCGTAGTTCAGGCAGTCTTCCACCCGGCGGCGCTGCACCGCGCCCAGCTCGTCCAGCGCGAAATAGCGCCAGGCCGAATGCTCGGCACTCAGCCTGGGCTCCGTGCCCGCCGGCGCCTCGCAGCGGAATACGAAGGCCTGAGAATGGTAGGCGCTGTGGTAATAGACGCCGCTCAGATAGCGCGGCGACACTTCCCAACCCAGTTCCTCGCGGCACTCGCGCGCCACGCATTCATGAATGGTTTCGCCTGGTTCCAGCGCGCCTCCCGGCAGACCCCAGGCCAGGTCGCCGTAGGTCGCCTTCAGCAGCAGCACCCGCCCGGCGGCGTCGGTGATCACCGCGTGGGCGCTAAGGCGAAAAGTATCGTCAAACGCCACCGTCTTACTGCGCGGCCTGACGGCTGACCCGTTCGAAAAATTCATAAATGCCGGTTTCGCTCATCCGGCGCGCGTCGGCCAGTTCGCCGGCGCGGGTGGCGTAAAGCACCTTGTTGTCCGGCGACAGCACCACCGCGGCCGGAATGCCCTTGGCGATCGGGTGGCCGTAAGCGGCGTCGATGTCGAGGTTATGGTCGAAATTGCCGACATCCACCTTCACCACCTTGAAGGCGCGCGCGATCAGTTCGGCGCTCTTCCCGCTTTTCAGCGCCGCGTCCAGCGCGCGGCAGTCCTCACACCAGTTGGCGCCCAGGATCAGCAGCACCGGCAGATGGCTTTGCTGCGCGGCCGCCAGAGTCTGCCGCAATTCCGCCTGGGCGTCGGCCTTTTCGTCGTACGGCCAATCGCCGGCCAGCGCGGCGGCGCTGCCCAACAGCAGCGTCAGCAGGATCAACAGTTTTTTCATGGGAATCTCCGCAATCAGGCCAGCCGGGGCCGGCACAGCACTTCGGTCTTCACCGAATGCGCGATGAAGCATTCGGCATGGGCGGCGTGATGCAGCTGCTCGAACTGCTCGGCCGTCGGCAATCTGTCGCCGGAAAACGAGACGCCGGGCTGCAGCGTCACCCTGGCCACCCAGGCCTTTCCGGCCTCGTTCTTGCCCATCTCGCCGACGGCGACGTCATGGTATTCGTCGACGCGGAAACCGGCGCGGGCGGCGATATCCAGAAACCACAGCATGTGGCAGCTGGACAAGGCGGCGATGAAAGCCTCTTCCGGGTCCACCGCGGCCGGGTCGGAATACGGCGGCGGCACCACTTGCGGCGCCGACGATCCGGCCACCTGAGCGCCGCCGTCGAACTTCAACACATGCTTGCGGCTGTAGCGGCGGTCCAGGAAATCCTGCTCGCCGCGCCGCCAGATCACTTCCGCTTGATGCTGCGCCATATCCTCATCTCCGCAATGGGCCATTGCCGCAAATCATAGCACGGCGATGACAAGGACATGATCGCCGCTCAGCGGTAGCAGTCCGGCCGCAAGGCGGCCTCTCCCCACACTTCGTCCTGCTCGGCGCGCCAGCGGCGCAAAGCCGCCAGGTCCAGCTCGGCCAACGTTAAGGCCGGCTCGCTTCCCGCCAAGGCCAGCAGGCGGCCGCGCGCGTCGATCAAACCGCTGCCGCCATCGTATTGCGGCGCCGGGTAATTGCACAGCGCGACGGCGAAGCGGTTTTCCAGCGCCCGGCCGCGCAGCTGCTGCAGGCGCGCGTCGCCCAGCTCGGCATCGTCCCGCATCGGGCAGGCATTGGGCGCCAGCACCAATTCCGCCCCTTGCCGCATCAACGCGCGGCCGGCCTCGGGAAATTCGCGGTCGAAACAGATCATCGCGCCGACGCGCACCGTTTCGCCGCCCAGCGCGATATCGGCGCAGACGAAGCCGTCGCCGCCTTGCAGCGCCGTTTCGGCGCCGTCGGTGAAGCCGCAGATGTGGACCTTGTCGTATTGCAGCGCCAGCCGGCCGTCGGCGCCATAGAGGCGCAAGCGGTTGCGCAGCGCGCCGCCGCGGCGGGCGAGATACGTGAAGCCGATGGCGAGCCCAAAATCGGCGGCCAGCCGGGCGACGCCGTCCAAGTCCGGCGCATCGTCATCCCAGGCGTGGACCTCATGCATTTTCTCCGGCGCGTAGCCGGTAGACCACAGCTCGGGCAATAGCAGCAGATGGCCGCCCGCCGCCGCCGCTTCGCCGCACCACTGCCGCAGCAGCGGCATGCGGCGGGAGGCGTCTTCCGGCGCGGGCTGCTGGGCCAGGACCAATCGGATCCGGCTCACGCCAGCGCGATCCGCACATAGATGGGCTGGTACGGCGCATCCTGGCTCACCTTCACCAGCCCCTCCTTCACCAGTTCCAGCACGGCGATGAAATTGACCACCAGGTGGGCGACGCCCTTGGCGATGTCGAACAGCTCCTCGAACGGCACGTATTCGCGGCCATCCAGATAGCGCAGGATCCAGCTCATCTGCTCGCGCACCGACAACTCGTCCTTTTCCACCTTGTGGTGGCGGTGGTGTTTGGCGCGCGACAGGATGGCCATCCAGGCCTGGCGCAGATCGCCGGCGCTGACATCGGGCAGCCGCTGCTCGGCCGACTGTTCCACCAGCACCGCCAGCCAGGCGAAATCGCGGTCGGCCTGCGGGATCTTGTCCAGCTCCAGCGCCGCCAGCTTCATCTGCTCGTACTCCAGCAGCCTGCGCACCAGTTCGGCGCGCGGGTCGTCCGGCTCGCCGTCTTCGTCCAGTTGCGGGCGCGGCAGCAGCAGCCGCGATTTGATCTCGATCAGCAGCGCCGCCATCAGCAGGTATTCCGCCGCCAGCTCCAGCCGGCCCTGCTGCATCACGTCGATATAGGACATGTACTGGACGGTGATGGCCGCCATCGGAATGTTCAGCACATCGAGGTTTTGCTTGCGGATCAGGTAGAGCAGCAGATCCAGCGGGCCTTCGAAGCTTTCCAGGATCACCTGCAGCGCGTCGGGGGGGATGAACAGGTCTTGCGGCACTTCCAGCACCGGCTGGCCGAACACATGGGCGATCGGCACGCTGGGCGGCAGTTCGGGCGCGGTCAGCTGGAAATCGGGGCCATCGGCGGACGCGGGGGTATCGGGCACGGCATTCATGGCGACAAGGATACCAGCTAGCGCCGCGCGCGGCGGTTGAACTTTTCATCCGCCGCGCGCACCAACAGGCTTTCCCTTCAGACAACGCCAGCGTGCCGCCACACAAACCGCCACTTCTGCCCTGCCTGTTTTTCCTGCTGAGCCTGCTGGCCGGCTGCCACACCGATTCCGCGCCCGGCGTCGCCGAGCTTGCCGCCGATCAGCCGCGGCCGGCGGAGCCGGACCGCCGCCACTTCTGGCGCAAGCGCGAGATCGAAGAAGTCAGCCGCCGCATCATCGAACGGGAGCTGGGGCATCGGGAAGCGTTGCGCTTCGCCGCCGACCGCGACGGCGGCGACGGCCGCTACCGTTTCCGCCTGATCGCACCGCCGCGCGGCCGCCTGGGCTTTGCCAGCGACGAAGCGGCCTTCGCGGTGCAGGCGGACCTGGCCAACGGCAGGATCATCAGCATCCACTGCCGCCAAAACGACGGCAGCCAGCGGATGTGTTATCCCTACCGCGATCCCGCGCGCTCATGATGCGGCGTCGCGGCGCGCCAGCGTTTCCTCCAGCCGCACCTCGATCAGCTGGCAGCTACCGGTCTGCTGCAGCAGCCGTTGCGCCCGCACCAGCCATTCGCCGCCGGCGCCGCGCACCTTGAACTGCCGCATCGCCTGATAGCGCCGCCCGGCCAGCGCCAGCACGCCGCGCTGGCGGAAATCGCGTTCGCCATGCAGCAGCAGGCCGTTTTCCATGCCGCCGTCCGGGTGGCTGGTCACCGCCGCCGCCTCCACCGCCATCGGCCGCTTGCCGACGAACTCTATCCCGCACTCGGCCGGCTGCTCGCCGCCCGGCAGGCTGATCCAGCGCACCAGGCCCAGCTGCCAGCCGAAACCGCGGCGCTTGACCATCGCGATGCTGCCGGCCTGCACCTCCTGCGGGCCGAAATCGCCGCACAGCCGCATGCCGGACGCGCTCAGATTGCCCAGCAACAGATCCGCCGCCTCTGCGGCGTCCGGCGGCAGCCCTGCCCGCGCCAGACGCCAGCAAGCATCGAAGCCCGCCAGCAAGGCCACCCGCTGGCCGTTGCGCTGGTTCAGCCGCGGATGCCGGCGTTGCGGCGGACTGCGCCACTCCGCTTCCAGCCGCGCAAGCATCTGCCATTCGACCATGCCCAGCTGCTGCCGGCGCCGTTCCGCTTGCCCGCGCAGACGCTCCAGCGCGGGGCCGGCATCTGCCAGCCAGCGCGCGTCGCCCGGCGCCTCTCTTTCGCCATCGACGAAGCGTCCGGGCATGTCTGCCTCTGCCGGCACCAGCCAGCAGGGCTGTTCCGGCGCTTCGCCGCGCCAAGGCGTCAGTTTCAAGGCGGAACCGCATGTTTCCACCCAGTCCAGCAGCAGATGCTGGCGCTGGGCATCCAGCCGGTTGCTGGCGCTCATGCCCAGCAACAGCAAGCGCCGGTACCAATCGCCCAGCGCGACGGCGCCGTCTCCGGGCGCGCGCCGCTCCCAGCCGCGCTGGCCCGCCATGGCGAACAGGCGGTGGCAATCGCGCCAAAACCCGGCGCACAAAGGCGAATAGCCGAGAACGTGGGCGCGCAGCGATTGCCAGGCGCTGGAAAAAGCCAGCGCCAGCGCCTCCTGCTGCGGCCTGCCATGATCGAACAAGCCGGCCGGCTGCGCGCCGGCCGCTGCCGCCAAGCGTTTGCACGCCTCATGCAGCCGCCGCCACAACGGGCAGGTCAAAGCGCCATGGCCGCCGGCGTCTTCGCTGCGCCGCTGCAAATCCACGCCAGCCAGCAGCAATGCGCGCAGCGCGGCGGTATTGGGCGCCGCCTCTTCCCAGCGCGCCAGCAGGCGCAGCAGCGCGGCCGCCGCTTCAGCCGTCTCCAGCCCGGACAGCCGGCGCAGCTCGCCGCCCAAACCATGGAGATCCATCTCCGCTCCGGGAGCCGAATCGCGGGAGGCAGTCAATTTCAGCATAATGACAATGACAAATCGGACAGGGTGCGCATCTTAGCCTTTTGGCATGGCGCTTACGACAGGCCGGCCTCGGCATTATTACCAAGCGCGGCCAGCGCGTCGGCGCTGGCGCACACCCGACAGTATTCGCCGTGCAGATTGGCCAGGCTCATCGCATGCACCTCCTCCGCGCGGCGCGGCCTTCCCTGCCAGTCGGTCTTGTCGAAGGCGAAGCAGCCATCCTCGACCAGGCTGACCGCAAACCCGAGATTGCCGGCCATCCTCACCGTCGCCTCGACCGAGTTGCTGGTGCTGACGCCGGCCACCACCAGCTCCCGCCAGCCGCGCTCGCGCAGCATGGCCTCCAGGCCGGTGCCGATGAAGGCGCTGTTGGTCTGCTTGGCGACCACGGTTTCGCCCGCCAGCGGCAAGGTTTCCGTCTTGAAGGCGTGGCCGGGCCGATCCGGCCGGAAAGTGGAGTCGGGCTCGGTGGAGTCGTGGCGGATATGGATGATAGGCAGGCCGCGTTCGCGCCAGGCGGCCAGCAGCTTGGCGCACACCTGCTCCGCCTGCGGATTGTTGCGCGGCCCCCAGCTGGGGTGATCCACCGCCTGCTGCATGTCTATCAGCAGCAGCAGCGGCTCGGCGGTGGCGAATTTCAACAGCGCGGGCATCGCTCGCTCCCGTAATGAAAACGGCATGATGCCATGACGCGGATGCCGCCGCATCAACGGTTCAGGATTCCCAGTATTCGCCCGGCAGATAATCGCTGAAATACCATTGCTGGCCTTCCAGATCGCGCGCCAGATAACCGTGCGCGCCGTAATCCTCTTTTTTCAGCCCCTGCACGATTTCCGCGCCTTGCGCGCTGGCGCGCGCGTAATGCGCGGCCGGATCCGCCACGTAAACGCATAGCGCCTGGGCGAGGCCAGGCAGGCTGCCGGCGCCGATCCAGTTGCGGTCGGGATTGGGGCTGGACACCATGACCACCGCGTTGCCCAGGCTCAGTTCCGAATGATGAACCCGGCCGTTCTCGATCGCCGCGAAACGGCGCTGGAAACAGAACACCCGCTCCAGCCACGCCAGCGCCGCCACCGCGTCGTCGTAGCACAGGCAAGGGTATGCGCCAGGCAAGGCTCTGATCTCGCTCATTTCGTCCTCCGCGATCCGCTTGGGAAATTCCCATCTTAGGACAATGGCAATAAAAAACCGCCCTCGCAAGGGCGGTTTGCCTGTCATTCCGGCTCAGCCTGACTCAGGCCGACAGCTCCAGCATCAGCTTGTTGATGCGCTTGACGAAGGAGGCAGGGTCTTCCAGCTTGCCGCCTTCGGCCAGCAGCGCCTGGTCGTACAGCACCTGGGCCAAGTCGGCGGCGCGGGCCTCGTCGGTTTCGCCGGCCAGCTTTTTCACCAGCACGTGCTCCGGGTTGATCTCCAGCGTCGGCTTGCTGCCTTCCACCTTCTGGCCGGCGGCCTTCAGCATCCGCTCCAGATGGGCGCTCATGTCATGCTCGCCCGCCACCAGGCATGCCGGGCTCTCGGTCAGACGGGCGGTGGCGCGCACTTCCTTCACCTGCTCGCCCAGCGCCTTTTGCACCTTATCCACCACCGGCTTGGACGCCTCTTCCACCTGCTTCTGCGCTTCCTTGTCGGCTTCGTCCTCCAGCGCGCCCAAATCCAGCGCGCCCTTGGCCACCGACTGCAGCGCCTTGCCGTCGAATTCGAACAGCGAGCCGGTCACCCACTCGTCGACGCGGTCGACCAGCAGCAGCACTTCCACGCCCTTCTTCTTGAACACTTCCAGGTGCGGACTGTTCTTGGCGGCGGCCAGCGTGTCGGCGGTGATGTAGTAGATCTTGTCCTGGCCTTCTTTCATCCGGCCGATGTAGTCGGCCAGCGATACCGTCGGCTCGCTGCCTTCCGACGCGGTGGAAGTGAAACGCAGCAGCTTGGCGATGCGCTCCTTGTTGGCGTGGTCTTCGCCTACGCCTTCCTTCAGCACCTGGCCGAACTCCTTCCAGAACGCAGCGTATTTTTCCGGCTGGTTGGCCGACAGATCTTCCAGCAGGCCCAGCACCTTCTTCACGCAGCCATTGCGGATGGCGTCGATGTCCTTGCTTTCCTGCAGGATTTCGCGCGATACGTTCAGCGGCAGGTCGTTGCTGTCGATCACGCCGCGCACGAAGCGCAGGTAATGCGGCATCAGCTTTTCGGTGTCTTCCATGATGAAGACGCGGCGCACGTACAGCTTCACGCCCTGCTTGCGTTCGCGGTCGTACAGGTCGAACGGCGCGCGCGACGGGATGTACAACAGCTCGGTGTATTCCTGGCGGCCTTCGACGCGGGCATGGCTCCAGGCCAGCGGCTCGGTGAAGTCATGGGCGACGTGCTTGTAGAATTCCTGGTACTGCTCGTCGCTGATGTCGTTCTTGGCGCGGGTCCACAGCGCGGAAGCGGAGTTGACCGCCTCCATGTCGTCGCTGACGATCACTTCGCCGTTTTCGCCGTAGCTATTGCCCTTCTTCATCTCGATCGGGATGGAGATGTGGTCGGAATACTTGCGGACGATGCCCTTCAGCTTCCAGTCGTTCAGCAGCTCGTCTTCGCCTTCCTTCAGGTGCAGCACAATCTCGGTGCCGCGTTCGGCCTTTTCCACGGTTTCCAGCGTGTACTCGCCTTCGCCTTGCGACTCCCAGCGGACGGCTTCGGTTTCGCCGGCGCGGCGGGTGGTCAGCGTCACCTTGTCGGCGACGATGAAGGCCGAATAGAAGCCCACGCCGAACTGGCCGATCAGATGGGCGTCTTTTTTCTCGTCGCCGGACAGCTGTTCGAAGAAGGCCTTGGTGCCCGACTTGGCGATGGTGCCGATGTGCGACACCACTTCGTCGCGACTCATGCCGATGCCGTTGTCGGCGATGGTGAGGGTGCGGGCATCCTGGTCGAAGCCGATGCGGATTTTCAGCTCGGCATCGTTCTCGAACAGCTCCGGCTTGGCCAGGCCCTCGAAACGCAGCTTGTCGGCGGCGTCGGAGGCATTGGAGATCAGTTCACGCAGGAAGATTTCCTTGTTGGAGTACAAGGAGTGGATCATCAACTTGAGCAGTTGTTTGACTTCGGTCTGAAAACCCAGGGTTTCTTTCTGTGCACTCATGGTCGGCAATGAAAAGAGGTTGGCAATGCCTGTGAAATGGAGGCTGGCCAGGCGTTTTCAAGTGCCGGAAATGCAAAAAGCCCTGCATATCGCAGGGCTTTGTCGGGATCGAGGGGCGATCAGGATTCGGCCTGGCCCGGTTGTTCCGCGGCTACGGCGGACATCTCGACCTGAGCCGCAACGGGCTCCGCAACGGCGGCATCGGCCGCCGGCTGGTTTTTCGGTTGCATCTGCAGCTCGGCGGCGCGCTTTTCTTCGGCGCTGACTTCGCCCTGCGGCTTGCCGTTCAGGTCGAAGCGCTTGCCGCCGCGGGCCAGCGATTTCAGGTAGCGCGGCTTGCGGCAGTGATTGGCGACGACGCGGGAAATCAGCGCCGGCTCGAACTGCGACAAGGCTGCGATCAGGCTCTCGTGGATGCCCAGAGCCAGCGGCCGGAACTGGCGAAACACGTCGAACTTGCCGTAGATGTGATCCGCGATCATCTCGGTCTGCTTTTTCTTGGACAGGCTTTGAACAGCAGACTTGAGAGCAGCACCGAGTGCCGTTTCAGTATTTGGCTTCATGAACTTCTATCTAGATCCATTAATGCAAAGACAGCAAATGCTGCCCAATCAAGAGGCGTGATGCAACCGGCCACTTGTCCAGTTAGACGACAGGCGTCGCGTGCAATGTCATTTTAATACAACGAGATTCACGCCGCCATCCGCCATGCGCGCAGGAAAAGCCACGCGCTCCGCCATTTGATGGTGCCCCGGGCCGGGGTCGAACCGGCACAGCCTAAGCCGAGGGATTTTAAGTCCCTTGTGTCTACCAATTTCACCACCGGGGCCAACAGAGCAGGCGATTGTAGCCCAGAGGGCCCATGCTGACAATGCATTTTAAATAATGCAAATCCATGAAAAATCAGCGGATTCGCGTATTGCCAGGGCGCATCGCCAATCCTGAGGGATTTCACGAGCCGCGCCGCTGGCAGCGGCTTCTCGTTCAGCGGCAACAGCTTGATTTTAAAGCTTCGGCCACTGCGAGAAAGTCCAGCACTTTATCGACAAAGCAAAACGCTGTCAACGACGCCCCAGGCTGGCGAGCTTCCCGGCAACGGATGTCGAAAACATAAAATCACTGTATTAAGAGGAAATAATATTGCGATGCCATGAGAATGAAAATGCGCATCGACTTTATTCGTCCATCTTGATGTTTTATCAATAAAACACTATTTACTTGATCGCAAAAGATATTGCGCGATGTTATTCAAATAAAAACCCAATCCTCACCCGCCATTTCACATGCTGGTCAGCATGCTCGACATCTGCGGGGCCTTCGGTCCCTCGATCGGCATGCCGGCGACGAAAAACGGGTAAATCGCATGGAATTCCATATCTTACCGAGGCCGGCACGCTGAAAATCCTTCATGTTCATTTCCATCACGCCGCGCCACAATCAAAACCATCATTGTCAAACAATAAGCACTTGCACTCCGCGCCAGGCAGGCCAACCGCCTACCGTTTCAGCGCGGATGGCGGCGCGCCCAATATCCTCAGAAAGCTGCGCCGCATCCGCTCCACCTCACCGAAGCCGCATTGCCGCGCCAGGCGCTGCAAGGAAGCCTCACCGCTTTCCAGCGCGCCGCGCGCGGCCTCCACCCGCAAGCGCTCCACCGCCTTGGCCGGCGGCACGCCCACCTCCTCCAGAAACAAGCGCGAAAAATGGCGCGGACTAAGGCAGCTGCGCTCGGCCAACTCCGCCACCGTCCAGGCGGAACCGAGATTGCGCCGCACATGGTCTAGCAATCCGGCAAAACGCCCGCCCGGCTGCTGCATCTCCAGCAAGGAGGAAAATTGCGACTGCCCGCCAGGCCGCTGGCAATACACCACCAGGCGCTGCGCGCTCTGGCGCGCGACCTCCGCCCCCAGATCATCGGCCACTAAAGCCAAAGCCAGGTCTATGCCCGCCGTCACCCCCGCCGCCGTCCAGATCTGGCCTTCGCGGATGAACAGCCGGTCGGTTTCCAACATCGTGTCCGGGTATAGGCGGGCGAAATCGGCTGCGTGCGCCCAATGGGTAGTCGCGCGCCGTCCGGCCAGCAAGCCGGCCTCTGCCAGCAAAAAGGCCCCGGTGCATACGCTGGCCACTCGGCAGCCCGCCGCCTCGCAACGCTGGATCCAGGCTAGCGTTTGCGGGCAGCGGCATGCCGCCGCCACCCCTTCTCCTCCTGCCACCAGCAAGGTATCCGGCAAGCTGACGGCATCGCATGCCTCGGCCTGCAGCGTCAGCCCGGAGGAACTGCGCACCAGGCCGGCTTGCCGCGCCACCGCCCGCACCCGGTAAGCATCGCAGCGGTAACGCCCGGCCGCTTCGAAAACCGCGGTCGGCCCGCTAGCGTCCAACAGCTGGAAACCGGGGAAGATCAATACCGCAATGCGATGGGCCATGGCATGAAAAGGTGGAATGATGTCATTTACGCCAAATCATAAGCAGGTGAGCATGGCAAGGTCAAACCCAGGGAGAACCGCCATGCAGCCATCCTTCACCATCGTTTTCGCGCTCTATCCACGCGTCACCCAGCTCGACTTCACCGGCCCGCACGAAGTGCTGGCCCAGCTGCCCGGCGCCCGCTGCGTGCTCGCCTCTGCGCAGGGAGGCAATATCCGCACCGACAGCGGCATCACCTTCGCCGAGCTTGCCCGGCTGCAAGACATCGCCGGCTGCGACCTGCTATGCGTGCCAGGCGGCCTGGGCACCATTGCCGCGCTGGAGGACCAGGACTTTCTCGCGCAATTGCGCCGCCTGTCCGCATCGGCCCGCTACACCGCTTCGGTTTGCACCGGCTCGCTGCTGCTGGGAGCGGCAGGCTTGCTCAAAGGCAAGCGGGCAGCATGCCATTGGGCCTGGCGCGACTCGTTGGCCGCGTTCGGCGCCCAGCCCGATCCGGCGCGCGTGGTGGTGGACGGCGATATCATCAGCGGCGGCGGCGTAACTGCCGGCATCGACATGGCGCTGACCCTGATGGCCGAAATCGCCGGCGCCGACTACGCGCAGACGGTGCAACTGGCGCTGGAATACGCGCCCGCGCCGCCGTTCGCCGCCGGCCGTCCCGAGGATGCCAGCCCAGCCATACTCGCAGCGGCCAGGACCAGGCTGGACGCGCTGCGCGACCAGCGCGAAGCCGCCATCATCCAGGCCGCCGCCCGGCTGTGACGCCGGCCGTCTCCCGCCATGCCGGGAAAACTGGCCAAGCGGACCGTCCATCGCGTCCGCTTTTCCAGCTACACCTAGCTAAAGCGCCTGCCAAACAGCCATTCGGCGCCCGCTTCTTCATTGCCATGGGAGATTGCGATGAGCCTTTACGCCGAACTGGTAAGAAAAGCCGCCGATCAATACCGCAGCCAGCTGGACGCGATATACGCCCAGCAGAAGCTCATCAATCGAGCCGACCATATCGCCGGCCTGCTTCTCAAAGCCGGCTTGCAGGCCAAGGCCCAGGCGGACGACTGCTACCATCCTTTCATTCTGCTGCAACTATCCGAAGAACTGCAGCCGCTGCAAAAGACCGTGCTGCTATACGTAAGCAATGTATTGGAATGCCAGATAGAAGAAAACGGCAGCCGGGACGGCCTGGATTGCTTCCTGATTCCGCCCGGCGGCGACACCGGCCAGGCCCGACTGCCCTTGCTGGTGGAATCCGCGCAAAGCGTGATCCTTCCAACAGGATAAGCGGCCGCCAGACGGCAAAGCCAAATGTGGCGAGGAGGAGAATTGTGAGATTGCTACGATTCTGTGAAATAAATAACAAAAGCCCGTAAATCCTGAGATTTACGGGCTTGAATT
>NZ_JYKA01000018.1 GCF_001676875.1 Chromobacterium subtsugae
CAGCAGGCCGTCGAACAGCACCAGCACCAGGTCGACCTGGCTGGCGGAGTGGGTCTGGGCTTCCAGGTTCACCGCGTGGTAGCTGCGATAGGCTTCGTAATCCACTGTCTAGATCCTGCTTTCTTGCTCAGTTGTAACCCAGCATGCCCATGGTCTGGGTCATTTGGGTCTGCATGTTCTGCAGTTGGGTGAATTGGGCCAGATAGCGCTGGTAGGTCTGCTGATACTGCTGCTGCAGTGCGTCCTGGCGGCGGTTCAGATCCTGCTGCGCGCGGTCGGCGCTGTCCTTGCGCTGCTTGATCAGGCCATTGCTGTAGTTCAGCCACTTATCCAGGTAATCGCTGCTTTGCTTGAGCGCGCCGCTCTGGCCGACGCCGTTGAAATAGCGGTCCAGCGCGTCCGGCGTGTTCTTCAGCGCGTCGCCCAGCTTCTTGCTGTCCAGCGTCAGGCTGCCGTCGCGGCTGGCGCTGATGCCCAGCTGGCCCAGCGTGATGCCGTCGTAGGATTGGCGCAGGATGGCGTTGAGCTGGCTTTTCAGGCCGCGGATGCTGGAGTCGTCGGCGAAGGGGCCGGCGGTGGCGCCGTTGATGCCCGGCTGCGACAGGTCGGAAATCGCCTTGTAGATCTTGTTGTAGCCGTCGACGAAGGCCTGCACGTTGGCAGTGGTGTCGTTGTCGCTGCGGCTGACCGCCAGTTGCAGCGGCGCGTCGCCGTCCTTCATCGCCTTATTGACGGTGAAGCTGACGCCGTCGATGTTGTCGAAGGTATTGGAGGCCTGCTGCATGCGCACGCCGCTGGCCTTGCCGCCCAGCCATACCACCGCGTCCTGCGCCTGGGTCAGCTGGCGCGAAGCGGACAGGCCGGTTTTCAGGCCGGCGTCGCTCACTTGCGACAGGTCCAGCGAGATGGCGCCGTTCAGGCCGGTCTTGCCGGAGGACAGCACCAGCTGGCTCGCGCCGTTGTTGTTCAGCACCATGGCGTTGACCTTGCCGCCGTTGCCGCTCGCGCGGTTGATCGCCAGCGCCAGCTCGCTGGGAGACAGCTTGCCGTCGCCGTCGCGGTCGGCCCCGGCCATCGAGACGTCGAAGGTATCGCCGCCGGCTAGTTTGACGGTGAACTTGTCGCCGGCCTGCGCGGTGGCGCCGGACAGATCGCCCATCGCCAGTTGCTGCGCGCTGGCCAGCTGCTCGACGAACAGGCTGTAGTTGCCGGGCTGGGCATTGCCCTTGGCGGTGACCGTGGCCGCCCCGTCGGGCAGCGCCGTGGCGTTCATCGCCACCAGGCTCTTCTTGTTGGTCAGCGTGCCCAGGCTGGTCTTGTAGTCCTGCAGCGCCTTTTGCAGCTGCCCCAGCGCGTCGCTGCGCGCCTTGGCGGCCTTGGTCTGGTTGTCCAGCTGGGTCTGCATATTGCCCAGGCTGTTCTTGGCCAGGTTGTCGGCCCAGGTGCTGGGAGGCATCGCATTGAAATCAATCGCCATCGCTATTCCTTTCGTCGGCTAACGGTATCCATCACTCAATGGCGACCGCGCGCGGCCATCCCTGAAACACCGTGAATATTCACCACCCCGCCGCTCCCCGCAGCCAGGCTTGGCCGGCGGCTTCGTCGGTGCGCTTCTGCTCGGTCCGCGCCTGCTCGTCGCGCCAGGCCAGCAGGCTTTGGTCGCGCAGCAGCTCCGCCTGCTCCTGACGCTGGCGCGCGGCCAGCAGCTGGCGCTGGCTGACCGCGGCGTCGGCTTCCGCCAGCTGCAGATCCTGCCGCTGCGACTGGCTCAGCCCCGCCAGATGGCTCTTGTAGCCGGCGCAATTGAGCGCCAAGGCCGGGTGCCCGGCGGCGGCGCTGGCGCCGCTGGCGGCGTTCAGCTCCTCCAGCCGCGCGATATTGCGGCGGTAGCGCTCCTGCAGCCGGCGCTTGCCGGCCAGCTCGGTTTCCAACTGCCGGCTGTCGCGTTCGCGCAGCTGCAGCAGCAAATTCAGTTGCTGGATGGCGGTATTCATGCGCGCGCCAGCTCCTGCAAGCGGCCGCGCGTATCCGCGAACGAGGCCGCCTCGGCGGCGTCCTGGCGCAGCAGCGCTTCGATGCCGGGCTGCAGGCGCAGCGCGCGGTCGGTGGCCGGATCGGCGCCAGGCACGTAGGCCCCCAGCGGCAGCAGGCCGCGCACTTCCTGGTAACGGCCCCAGGCGGCGCGCAGCTCGCGCGCGGCGGCGGCGTGCTCGGCGTCCACCAGCTGGCTCATGCAGCGGCTGACCGAGCGGGAGATGTCTATCGCCGGATAGTGGCCGCGTTCGGCCAGCTCGCGGCTCAATACGATGTGGCCGTCCAGAATGGCCCGGGCGGTGTCTGCCACCGGGTCTTGCTGGTCGTCGCCTTCGGCCAGCACGGTGTAGATGGCGCTCATGCTGCCCTCGCCCCTCTCGCCGTTGCCGGCGCTCTCGGCCAGGCTCGGCAGCAGGCCGAACACCGACGGCGGATAGCCGCGGGTGGCCGGCGGCTCGCCCAGCGCCAGCGCCATTTCGCGCTGCGCCATCGCGTAGCGGGTCAGCGAATCGACCAACAGCAGCACGTTGCGGCCCTGGTCGCGGAAATGGGCGGCGATGGCGTGGCACAGCTCGGTGGCCTTCAGCCGCATCAGCGGCGATTCATCGGCTGGCGCCACCACCAGCACCGCCTTGGCCAGGCCCTGCGGCCCCAGCGCGTGCTCGACGAATTCGCGCACTTCGCGGCCGCGCTCGCCTATCAGCCCCACTACCACCACTTCGGCCTCGGTATGGCGGGTGATCATGCCCAGCAGCACGCTCTTGCCGACGCCGGAGCCGGCGAACAAGCCGACGCGCTGGCCGCGGCCTATGGTCAGCATGCCGTTGATGGCACGCACGCCGACGTCCAGCGGCATGTCGACCGGTTTTTTCCTGAGCGGGTTGATCTGCGGCGGATGCGCGGCCAGCGGCGCGTCGCCGCCTAGCCTGCCCTTGTCGTCCAGCGGCTCGCCCAGGCCGTTGACAATGCGGCCCAGCCAGCCATCGCCTATGCTGAGGCCGCCGCTTTCCGGCGCCGGCAGCACCCGCGCGCCGGTGGCGAGGCCGACAGGCTTCTTGAACGGCATCAGGAAGGAAACTTCGCGCTTGAAGCCCACCACCTGCGCCTGCAGCCAGCCGCCGGAGGCGGTTTCCACCAGGCAGCGCTGGCCGGTTTCCAGCGGGCAGCCGACGCTCTCGAGCAGCAGGCCGCTCACGCCCACCAGCCGGCCGCTGACGGTGGCGACAGGCGCGTCCGGCACCGACAGCTGGCTGAGCGCCTGGCGCAGCATCGCTTAAGCCTCGCCCTGCGCGGCCGGCTCGGCCTGCAGTTGCTCGCGCAGGCTGTCCACGCAATGCGCCAGCCGCTGCTGGCAGCCGGCGTCGGCCTCGAATTCGGCGCCGCGCACCCGGCACTCGCCCGGCGCCAGGCCGGAATCGGCCAGCAGCCGCCACTTGGCGGCGCGCTCCGGCGCCAGCTCGCGGATGCGCTGGCATTCTTCGGGGTTGAGCAGCACTTCCACCTCGCCCTGGCTGTGGGAGGCGGCCGGCAGCGCGGCCAGCGTCTCCTCCACCAGATCGAGGATCTGCACCGGCTTCAAGGTCAGCTCGCAGCGGATCACCTGGCGCGCCACCTTGGCCACCAGTTCCACCACCTCGTCGCGCTGGGCGGCCTGATAGTCGCGGCACAAGCGCCGCAATTGCTCGATGGCGGCGTCCAGCGGCTCGGCCAGGCTGGAGAAGCGCGCCAGCTCCTCGGCGCGCGCAGCGGCCACGCCCTCCTGCCGGCCCAGCGCGACGCCTGCCTGGTAGCCGGCGTCGCGGCCGGCGGCTTCGCCGCTGTCAAAACCTTCGCGGTAGCCGGCGTCCATGCCCTGGCGGAAGCCGTCGGCGGCGGAGGCCTGCGCCTCGGCCGCCGCCAGCGGCTCCAGCGGCGCGCCGTCGATCAACGGCGGGAAACGGAAGGGGCGCCAGTGTTTCACTCGACCACTTCCTCGGGGAACAGCTGCAGGTCGATCTCGCCGCCGTCGGCCAATTGCCGCACCTGGGCCATGATCTCGCGCCGCGCCTCTTCCACCCGGCTTTTCGGCACCGGGCCGGAGCGGCGCATGGTGGCGTCGAAGTTTTGCGCCTGGCGGCGCGGCATGGTCTGGGTGATGGCGTCGCGCACCGCGGGCTCGGCGCCCTTCAGCGCGATCGCCCACTGCTCCAGCGACACGTCTTCGCAGATGCGGGTCAGCACGGTTTCGGTCTGGCGCGACAGGATGAAGAAGTCGTACATCCTCACCTCGATCTCGTCGACGATTTCCGGGTCGTGCGCGCGCAGCAGCTCCATCATGCGGCTGCGGTCGCCCGGCAGGCGGTTGATGATGTCGGCGGTCTGCTGCATGCCCTGCACCGCGGTGCTTTGCGTGTGCAGGCTTTCCAGGCAGCGGTTGACCAGCTCTTCCAATTCCTGCAGCAGCTCGCGGTCCACATCGGTGAGGCGGGCCACGTTGACCAGCACGCTGTCGCGGCTGGCGGCCGGCAAGGCGTCCACCACCTGGCCAGCCAGCGCCGGCGGCAGGAAGGCGAGGAACACCGCCTGCATCCGCACGTGTTCGGCGGCGATGCGGTCGGCCAGCCATTGCGGCGACACCCACTGCAAACGCGCCATCTTGGGACGGATGGCGTCGCCGTAGATGGTGTCCAGCACGCTGCCGGCGATGTCGCCGCCCAGCGCCAGCTCCAGCGAACGCTTGAGGAAGCTGCGGCTGGCGCCGTGCACGCCGCTTTGCTCGCGGTATTCGTCGAAGAATTTCTGCATGGTGGTCTTGACCGCGTCCACCTTGATGCCGCTCATGCCGCTCATCGCCTGGGTCACCTGCAGCAGCTCTTCGCGGCTGAGGCAGCGCAGCACCGCCGCCGCCGGCTCTTCGCCCATGCACAGCAGCAGCACCGCCGCCTGCTCGATGGCGCTCATCTGGCCGTTGCCGGCTGCCGCCGCGGGGACGTAAGGCGCCGCTTCCGGCGCGAAATTATTGCTTGCGTCCATTGTTCTGCACCCATTGTTTGACCACTTCCGCCACCCGCTCCGGCTCCTTGGCCGCCAGCACCTTCAGGTGGTCCACCAGCACGTCCACCGGCGAACCGGCGGGCGGCAGGTCGTAATTTTCCAGCAGCGGCACCACCGGGCTGTCGCCCGGCGCGGCCGCCAGCGCGGCCTGGCGCTGGCCGGCCGCCTCGCGCAGCGGACGGTTGTCCAGCAGCGGATCTTCCGGCGTCACGTCCACCTCGCCCGGCGCGTAGTCGCCCAGCTTGCGCTCCGCCAACTGGCGGGCGATCTTCAAAAGCGGACGGGCCAGCAACAGGTAAGCCAGCAACAGCGCGATCGCGTAGCCCAGCCAGCGCGCGCCCTCGAACCAGGTTTCCGGCTGCTGCCAGAACGCTTCTTCCGCTACCGGGGCGGCGAAGTTCAGCGTGGACACCGCCAGCACGTCGCCGCGCTCGGCGCTGATGCCCAGGCCGTTGCGCAGCAGCTTGTCGATATTGGCCAGCTCGGCCGGCTGCCATCCCTTCTTGCTCGGAGCGGCGGCCTGGTTCAGCACCACCGCCACGCTGAGGCGGCGCAGCGTGCCGCGCGCCTTCTTGATGTTCATGATGTTGCGGTCGTAGGCGTACTGGCGGGTGACCGCGTTCTTGCTGTTGCCGGACTTTTCATTGGCCGGGCCGGAGGAGTCGGTGTTGACCGGCCGGTTGCTCAGCGAGCCCGGCACGCCCAGCGCCATCCGCTCGGTGCTGGTTTCCTCGCGCGAGGCCTCGTTGGTGACCTTGGGCGCCTCGCCGTATTTCTCGCGGGTTTCCTCGACGCGGTCATTGTCGACGTCGGCGGTGACGCTCACCTTGAAGTTGCCCGCACCCAGCGCTGGCGACAGCAGGTCGCGCGCGTTCTGCAGCGCCTGCTCGCGGAAGCGGCGCGCCGCCTCGTTGTCGGAACCCACCATGCCGCCGTCGGACAGGTCGACATGGGCGGACAGCAGATTGCCGGCCTGGTCCACCAGGGTCACCTGCGCCGGGTCCAGCGTGGAGACGCTGCCGGCCACCAGCTTGACCACCGCGGCGATCTGCTCGCTGGACAGCTGCTGGCCGGGCTTTAGCGTCACCACCACCGAGGCCGAGCCCTTGTCGGTGCCGGCGGTGACGAAGGAAGTGCTGCGCGGCAAGGACAGATGCACGCGGGCGGCGCGCACCGGGTCCAGCGCCAGGATGCTCTGCACCAGCTCGCCTTCCAGGCCGCGGCGGAAGCGCACGTCCTGCACGAATTGGCTGACGCCCAGCGGGTCGTTCTTGTCCAGCAGTTCCAAGCCGGCCGGCAGCTGCGCCACCACGCCCTTGGCCGCCAGCTGCATGCGCACGCGGCCCAGCTGGTCTTCCGGCACCAACACCTGGCCGGTTTGCGGATGGATGCGGTAGGGAGTCTTGTCGGCGTCGAGCGCCGCCATCATATCGGCGCTGTTGACCTTTTCCTGCGCGCCGAACACCGGCTTGTAGCTGGCGTCGTCGCGCCACAGCCACAGGGTCAGCGCCAGGCTCAGGCCGATGGCCAGGATCACCATCGGCAGCAGGTAGCGCCAGGCGTTCGCCGGCAGCAGACGGCGGCCGGCCATTTTTTCTTGTACGGCGGCAAAGCCGCTCCGCAATTGCTTGACCACGTCGCCTCCCGGCTTACAGCTGCATCTTGATCAGGTCGTCGACGGCGCCGACCACCTTGTTGCGCACCTGCATCAGCATCGAGAAGGACAGGCTGGCCTCCTGGCTCATCAGCATCGCGCCGACCAGATCGTCGCTCTGGCCGCTGTCCACCTCGGTCATCTTGTCCGAGGCCAGGCGGTTCTGCTGGTCGACATCGCGCACCGCCGACACCAGGGCCTGGCTGAAGCTTTGCGCGGCCGGCGCGTCGTCCGCGGCCGGACGGGGGGCCGCCGCGGCGCCCTGGCCCAGCTTGGCCATCTCGCCCAGCAATTGGCTGCGATCGGCGTGGATCATCAAACCCAGATTGGCCATCACTACATCCTTAAATCAACAGGTATCAAAACGCGGCGCGCCCAGCGCAGGCATCCACCAGCAATGCTTACATGCAAGCTGGCGGATTTTAAACTCAACGCTTTATTACTCAGTTGGTATTTTTCACATTCGCAACCGTGAATTTTCCCCCTTTACCACTGGCGGACAGCCAGTAAGATGCACACTCCCAGCAATTGCCGGGGGCTGCCCGACCGCCTCCGGCCACGAACGAAAATCGCCATGCCCAAAGCCAAAATCGTTGCGCCGCAGGAAGGCGCCCGCCTGCAGGCCTTGGATCTGCGAACCCTGGGGCGCCCGATACACCTGCTGCCACTGTTCGCCCGCGCATTGCAGCAAGAGCTGGGCGACTTCCTGGAGCGGGAACTCAACCGCCGCTACCACGCCGCCTTCCGCATCACTGCCCTGCGCCAAGACCTGCCCGCCGCCGACGAGCTGCGCTGGCAATGGCACGCGCTGGGCGACTGGCAGCTGGGCAGCCATTTCGACCGCAGCCTGCTGCTGGGCATCCTGGATTACCGCTTCGGCGCCAGCGCCGCGCCGATCGCCGAAGACTTGCCGGCGGAAACCGAAACCGAGCGCCGGCTGGCCCGCAACCTGGCCGAACGGCTGCTGCCGCGCCTGGCCGCCGCCATCCTCCAGCTGGAACAGGCGCCGGGCGCCTACGGCGACAAGCCGCGCCCGCAGCCCTTCGCCGGCCAGCCTGCCTGGCAGCTGGAAATCGAACTCTCCGACGGCGACGCGCCGCGCGGCGCGCTGCGCCTGCGCCTGGGCGAGTCAGCCTTCGAAACCCTGCTGCAAAACCTGTCCGGCCAGCGCCGCAAGCTGGCCGGCGACCGCGCCCCGGGCAGCTTCCGCGACCGGCTGACGCTGCGGCTGGACGCGCGCCTGCTGCAGCAGGAGCTGCCGCTGGGCGCCATCCTCGACTTGAAGCCCGGTTCGGTGCTGCCGGTGACGCTGCCGCCGCAAGCCGAAGTGTGCGTGCGCGGCGCGGCCTTGTTCCGCGCCCACGTGGCGGAGCGCCAGGGCAAGCTGTGCCTGAGCGGCTTCGCCGATACCGAATGACCCCCATCGCACTGGACGACTACGCATGGACCTGAAACAAGATTTCGACCTGGACGGCATCCTGGACAGCCTGGAGCCGGAAGCCGCCGCCGCGCCCGCTCCCGCGCCGCGCGACATGACGCCCTTTCTGCGCAAGATACCCGTCAAGCTGACGCTGGAAGTCGGCAGCGCCGACGTCAGCCTGGCCGACCTGTGCCAGATCGGCGCGGGCTCGGTGATCGAGCTGGACAAGCTCGCCGGCGAGCCGCTGGACATCAAGGTGAACGGCACCGTGATCGGCCGCGCCGAAGTGGTGGTGTCCGGCGAAAACTACGGCCTGCGGGTGGTGGAATTGAACGACCTGGAACTGGACAGCCTGGCCTGATGAAACGGTACAAGCTTTACGCCCCGCTGCTGGCCGGCCTGCTGCTGGCCAGCCCCTGCGGCTGGGCCGATTCGCTGAAGCTGCTGACCGCCACCTCCGGCGGCGCGGCGGTGGACTTCACCGTCAAGACCCAGATCCTGATCCTGATGACGGCGCTGGGCCTGTTGCCGGTGCTGGCGCTGATGATGACCAGCTTCACCCGCTTCGTCATCGTGCTGTCGCTGCTCAGGCAGGCGCTGGGCCTGCAGCAGGGCCTGCCCAACCGCCTGATCACCGGCGTGGCGCTGATCCTGACCTTGCTGGTGATGCGGCCGGTGGGGCTGCAAGTATGGAACGAGGCGATGGTGCCCTTCGACCAGGACAAGATCACCATGCCGCAGGCGCTGGAGATCGCCTCCAAGCCGGTCAGCCGCTTCATGCTGGCGCAAACCAGCAAAACCGCGCTGTCCCAGGTGGCCCGGCTGTCCGGCGAAGGCGACGTCGCCCGCCCGGAGGACCACGCCTTCACCGTCAAGCTGGCAGCCTTCGTGCTGTCCGAATTGAAAACGGCGTTCCAGATCGGCTGCATGCTGTTCATTCCCTTCCTGGTGATAGACCTGGTGGTGTCCAGCGTGCTGATGGCGATGGGCATGATGATGCTGTCGCCGCTGGTGATCTCGCTGCCGCTGAAGCTGCTCTTGTTCGTACTGGTGGACGGCTGGTCGCTGACCGTCAACACCCTGGTCACGTCGATCCAGGCCTATTAGAAGGACGGGAAGCATGCTGACTCCGGACATCGCGGTAGACATCGTCAACGACAGCCTGCGGGTGGTGGTGACGCTGGTGACGCTGCTGGTGCTGCCCAGCCTGATCGTCGGCGTGGTGGTCAGCCTGATCCAGGCCGCCACCCAGATCAACGAGCAGACGCTGTCCTTCCTGCCCCGGTTGCTGATCGTGCTCTTGACCATCGCGCTGGCCGGCCACTGGATCACCGGCTACCTGATGGACTTCTGCGTCGCCATGTTCCAGCGCGCCGCCAGCCAGGTGGGCTAGGCGATGAGCCAGGGCCTGTTCGCCCAGTTGCTGCAGCTGCTGCCGGCCATCTGGTGGCCGTTCTGCCGGCTGATGGCCGCCTTCAGCGTCGCGCCCTTCATCGGCGACGCCATGGTGCCGCTGCGCGCCCGCATCGCCCTGGCGCTGCTGCTGGCGGTGGCCTGCGCGCCCGGCATGCCGGCCCACTCCCCGATCGACCCCTTTTCGCTGCACGGCGTCGCCGCCAGCCTGGAGCAGGCGGTGATAGGCTTGTTGTTCGGCTTCGCCTTCCAGCTGACCATGTCCATCCTGTCGCTGCTGGGCTTTTTGCTGTCCTCGCAAATGGGCTTGTCGATGGCGGTGATGAACGACCCCGGCAGCGGCAATACTTCCGACGTGGTGTCCAATCTGCTCTACCTGCTGGCGGCTCTGCTGTTCTTCGCCATGGACGGCCACCTGGTGCTGGTGCAGGTGGTGTACGCCAGCTTCCGCGCCTGGCCGCTGGGCGGCGGCATTCCGCAGGCGGCGCTGCCGGTGCTGGCGGGCAGCGTGGCCTGGGTGATGGCCGCCGCGGTCGCGCTGGCGCTGCCGGTAGTGTTCGCCACCTTCCTGGTGCAGGCCGGATTCGGCATGATCAACCGGGTGGCGCCGGCGCTGAACCTGTTTTCCTTGGGCTTCCCGGTGGTGACGCTGTTCGGCCTGTCCACGCTGACCCTGCTGATGCAGGTGCTGCCGCCGCAATACCTGAGCCTGAGCGAGCAGACGCTGCGGCTATTGGACAGCCTGCTGGAGCTGGGCCATGGCTGAGACGCGCCAGGGCGACAAGACCGAAAAAGCCACCCCGCAGCGGCTGCGCAAGGCGCGCGAGCAAGGCCAGGTGCCGCGCTCCAAGGACCTGGCCGCCGCGCTGGGCCTGATCCTGGCGCTGAAGCTGATGTTCTGGCTGGCGCCGGACTGGCTGGATGATTTCCGCGAGCTGTTCGCGCTGGCCTTCGCCCCGCTTGCCGGCCAAGGCGCGCTGGAGAACAGCTGGTCCAAGCTGTTCGGCGGCACCTTGCTGCTGTTGCTGAAAATGCTGGCGCCGCTGGCCGTCATCCCGATCACCATGCTGCTGATCAGCCTGTTTCCCGGCGGCTGGGTGTTCGTGCTGTCCCAGCTCAGCCCCAAGTTCGAGCGGATGAACCCGCTGGCCCACCTGTCGCGGCTGGCCTCGCCCAAGCACGCCAGCGAAATCGGCAAATCCATCGCCAAGGCGCTGCTTTTGGGCTGGCTGCTGTACCGCATCGCCTCGTCCGCGCTGCAGGACTTCTTCGCGCTGCACGGCATGCCGCTGCTGCCCACGCTGGCCGGCGCGGCCGACCTGCTCTTGTCCTGCCTGCTCAAGCTGTCCGCGGTGTTCCTGCTGTTCGCGCTGGCCGACCTGCCGCTGCAGGTCTACCTGTTCATGAAACAGCAAAAGATGAGCAAGCAGGAAATCAAGGAAGAATACAAGAACACCGAAGGCCGGCCCGAAGTGCGCCAGCGCATCCGCCAGCTGCAGCAGCAGATCGCGCAGCGCGGCGTGCGCAAGGTCCTGCCCGGCGCCGACGTCATCATCGTCAACCCCAGCCACTACGCGGTGGCGCTGAAATACGACGAGAACCGCGCCGAAGCGCCGTTCATCATCGCCAAGGGCGTGGACGAGATGGCGCTGTACATCCGCCGGCAGGCGGAAGAACTGGAAATCGCCGTGCTGCCGCTGCCGCCCCTGGCCCGCGCGGTCTACCACACTACACAGGTCAACCAGCAGATCCCCGCGCCGCTGTACCGCGCGGTGGCCCAGGTGTTGACTTATGTCTTGCAACTCAAGGCTTTCCAGACGGGCAGCCGCGCCAACCGGCCGATATTGCCGGAACTGGCCGTGCCCCAGGAATTGTCCGATCCCAAGCCCGCATCATGAACTCGCTGACCAAACTGCTCGCCGACATCGGCCGCCACAAGCTGGCCGCCCCGCTCTTCCTCTTGGCCATCCTGGCCATGGTGATGCTGCCCCTGCCGCCTCTGGCGCTGGACATGCTGTTCACCTTCAACATCGTGCTGGCCATCATCGTGATCCTGGTCAGCGTGTCGGCGCGGCGGCCGCTGGATTTCTCGGTGTTCCCCACCATCATCCTCGCCACCACGCTGATGCGCTTGTCGCTGAACGTGGCGTCGACGCGGGTGGTGCTGCTGCACGGCCATGAGGGGACGCACGCCGCCGGCCGGGTGATCGAGGCCTTCGGCAATGTGGTGATAGGCGGCAACTTCGTGGTCGGCATGGTGGTGTTCGTCATCCTGATGATCATCAACTTCATGGTGGTGACCAAGGGCGCCGAGCGCATCTCCGAAGTGTCGGCCCGCTTCACGCTGGACGCGCTGCCGGGCAAGCAAATGGCGATCGACGCCGACCTCAACGCCGGCCTGATCAACCAGGAGCAGGCGCAGCAGCGCCGCCGCGACATCGCCACCGAAGCCGATTTCTACGGCGCGATGGACGGCGCCTCCAAGTTCGTCCGCGGCGACGCCATCGCCGGCATCCTGATCCTGATCATCAACCTGTTCGGCGGCGTGGCCATCGGCGCGCTGATGCACAATCTGTCGATGGGCGACGCCTTCCGCCAGTACGCGCTGATGACCATAGGCGACGGCCTGGTGGCGCAGATTCCGGCGTTGCTGCTGTCGTCCGCCGCCGCCATCATCGTCACCCGCATCAGCGACGACGGCGACATGCAGCAGCAGGTGGGCAGCCAGATGCTGGCCTCGCCGGTGGTGCTGATGAGCGCGGCCGGCATGATGCTGGTGCTGGCCATCATCCCCGGCATGCCGTGGCCGACTTTCCTCGGCTTCGCCGCGCTGCTGGCCTATGTGGCCTGGCGCATGCACGCGCGCCGGCCGGTCGCCGCCAGCGCGCTCAACCAGACCGCGATCAAGGCGGCGCTGCAGGGCGAGGCGGAAATCGAGCTGGAATGGAGCACTCTGCCCTATTCCGATGTGCTGGGCATCACGCTGGGCTACCGGCTGGTGGCCCTGCTGGACCAAGGCCAGGGCGCGCCGCTGCTCAAACGCGTCAAGGGCGTGCGCCAGAGCCTGTCCGAGCAGATGGGCCTGTTGCTGCCGATGGTGAGCCTGCGCGACGACCTCAGGCTCAAGCCTTCGCAATACGCGATCCAGCTGTCCGGCAACACCGTGGCCGAGGCCGAAGTCTACGCCGACCGGCTGATGGCCATTCCTTCGCCGGAAGTTTACGGCGACATCGACGGCATTCCCGGCATCGACCCGGCCTTCAACATGCCGGTCACCTGGATCGCCCAAGCCGACAAGAGCAAGGCGCTGGGCCTGGGCTACCAGGTGGTGGATTGCGCCAGCGTGATGGCCACCCACCTGAACAAGGTGATGCGCGAGCACCTGTCCGAGCTGTTCCGCCACGACGACGTGGCGGCGCTGGGCGAGCGGCTGACCGCGCTGTCGCCCAAGCTGGGCGCGGCGCTGGCCGCCGCGCTGCCGCCGGTGCAGCAATTGAAGGTCTATCGCCAGCTGTTGCAGGACCACGTATCGCTGAAGGACATCGTGCCGGTGGCCAGCGCGCTCTTGGAAGCCAGCGAAACCACCAAGGATCCGATCATGCTGGCGGCCGAGGTGCGCTGCGCGCTGAAGCGCCAGATCGTGCAGGCCATCGCCGGCCCGCGCGACGAGATCCGCGCCTTCAATCTGTCGGCGGAACTGGAAAACCTGCTGCTGGCGGCGCTGAGCCAGGCGCAGCAAACCGGCAAGCCGCAGCTGGACAGCTTCCCGATCGACCCCAACGTGCTGCAGCAGCTGCAGGCCAATATGCCGGTGGTGCGCGATCAGATGAAACAGATGGGCCAGCCGCCGGTGCTGCTGGTGATGCCGCAGATCCGCCCGCTGCTGGCGCGCTACGGCCGGCTGTTCGCTCCCGGCCTCAACGTGCTGTCCTACAACGAAGTGCCGGAAAACCGCCAGGTCAGCCTGACCGGCACTTTAGGCTGAACCAGTCGCATTTCTTGCGCCGGATCACGATATCCGGCGCGGCTCCCTCGCTTTGCGCCAAGCGGCATCCCCGCGTAAAAGCTTGCCGCACGGTCTTTTCCGCGTGCCGACTATACGCGCAGGGTAGAATCTTTCTCGGATAAAATGCCAATGTTATTTTTCGCATGTTGTGAAAATGCAAACGCATGATTTGCAAATTAAGAAAATGCGCAAAATCTGACACTTTGGCCACCCATGTCGGCCGCATGAGTGATAGCATCCCATATATGAATATCATGTGACGGCATAAGCCCATGGCAAACCTGAAAACCGCCAACCAGATCATCTGCGACAATATACGCATCCAGCTGGAGCAATTCCGCTGGCCGGAAGCGCAACAGGCCGGCCTGATCGAGCAGATCCTCGGCCTGAGCACCTCGCAGGCCTACCGCAAGCTCAACGGCAGCAGCCCGTGGCAGCTGTCCCAGGTGGAAAGGCTGGCGCAGTACCTGAACGTGCCGACTTCCAACCTGCTGGTCGACCACAGCCAGCAGCACAGCCAGACTCCGGTGGACAATGAGCTGATCCCGGCCATCCTGCATCTGAACAATCAAAGCGGCGAAGCCCATTGCTGGATCCAGCTCGGCGAACCGCTGGCCGACGACTCCTGCGCGCCGCTGCTGCTGGCCAAGCGCCTTCACGACTGCTGGCATGTATTCCCCGGCACCCAGTTCGACGCCGAGGACGGCTACGAGGTCACCTACCTGACCATCCGCCCGCCCAAACGCGCCAACACCAAGCGCCTGCTGGTGGCGGTGCTGGACGACAATGACGCTGATCTGCTGTCCGCCATCCTGGTGCAGCAAGGCCTGTTCTCCCTGCCCTACCACCACCCGAAAGATTTGCTGGAAGCGCTGCCGCGCGAGGATTTCGATGCCTTCGTGCTGGACTGGGTGCTGGGCGAGCCGACCAGCTGCATGGACGTGATCGAGGCGATCCGCCGCCACAACCCCAATGTCCCCATCGTGGTGCTGACCGGCTACGCGCTGGAGCATGAGAGCGAGCTGTCCAAAGCCTTGCAGATGCGCGGCGTCTACTACATCGGCAAGCCGACGCCCGGCTCCATCCTGGCGCTGCAGATCAAGAACATGGTCACCAACGGGCTGGAGCACGCATAAGCGGAGCGAGCCGCGGCCGCATGGGGAACAGGCGCCCGAGCTTATATGCGCTTGCATGCCCATGACTTTCATCTGTTTGAAGCCCGCCTTGCTGACTCGAGGCGGGCTTTTTGCTGCCGTCTTGCCGGGGGATAGAACGCCCTAAGATGGCCGCCCGGCGCTTCTGCCGCGCAATAAGCTGTCGCCTTCTCGACGTCCCGCATGCCCGCTGCTGATGCGGCCGCCGGCAGGCCGGCGACGCCTTCGCGCGCGCGGAAAAGACGCCGCCCGCAAACCATAAGCTTGCAGGCGGCATGAGGCGTGCGCTTAAGCTTCCGCCGCTTCCGCCTGGGCGGCGCGCGCCGTTTGCCGCGGCATGGCCAGGTCGCGGCGGACTTCCTCCGCGCTCATCACATGATGGCCGCGCCGCTCAAGCTCTTCGCGCAAGGCTTTCACCTGTTCGGCGCTGCGGGCCTTGCGAATGCCGCCGGGCGCTTGGGGATCGATCAGGTTCAACCCATCTTCAAGGCCGACGCGGATGCCATCCAGGTCCAGAGCGACGGCGACGTCGACCAGGATGGCATGCAACGCGCCCGGCAGCAGCAAGGAAATCCGGCAGTCGCGGAAATGCTGGCGCAATTGCTTGACGGTGGGACGCAAACATTCCGCGGCAAGCTTGGCGGCGGCGACGGTGTCCTGCTGCTGCAGAAACGCCTGTATCTGTTTGCGGGAAGCGGTGTCGATCAGCGAGTCGTCATCCATTTCGCCGCTGACCGGATCGCGCCTATGCTGGTCCACGCCGGCCACCAGCATGAACAAGACCGGCGCCCCGCTGGCCAGCAGAGGCTGGCGGTATAAGGTGACCGCGTTTTCGGTGATGATGTGGTTGAACACTTCGATTTCCGGACGAACGCCGGCATGTTGGAAATGCTCGAGCTGCGCCTGAAGAAAACCATTCGGATTGTCATAGCCGCCGCCGGTCTGGAAAACCACGGGGCCTGGGCTGAGGGAGGCGATCTCCGGCGCCGCGTAGCCGGCATAGTGCTTCAGGTGGGCGCGCCGCAAGGCGCTTTGCGAAGCCGCGCGGTCGCCGCGAGCGCTGGTGGACAAATTCAGCAGGACCGAGGGGGCGGACAGGCGCAGGGCCGGCACGATGTTCTCGTATTGGTCCAGCACGATTTGATTGCGTTGCTGGCCGGCGCTGATCGGCGCGCCCAGGCCGGGGATCGTCAGCTTGGCCTGGTCTGCGAGATCGCGCGTATGCAGGTGGATGACCGCGGCGCCTTCGCGCGCGCAGTGCAGCGATTCTGCGACGATGCGCTCCGCGGTGATCGGCAGGTGCGGGCTGCGCGCCTTGCCCGGTTGCCACATGCCGGCCTCGCTCGCATGCCACCCGCAAGCGAGGAAGCGGGAGGCGGCCTCGGACGATTGCGCCTCGATTTCCGCCGCCATTTCCGGCGGGAGATAGCTGCTCAGACGCGGATGCGTCCAAACCAGATCGCCTCGCTCATCGCACTCCCAGCCATGCGTGGTCAATTGTTGCACCAATTGGCGAACCAGCGCCTGTGAGGGCAAGAGATCGAACAGCGCGCGGGGCAGGCGGCGGGCGGAGGCGGCATGGCCGGAGGGCTGCGGCCGCCAGACGCCATTGTCCAGCCGCCATCCCGCGGCCAGCAGCGCCTTGATGCTTTGCGCCTGCTGAGTCGCGCTAAGCGCGCAGATATCTTCTCGGCTCGCCGCTTGCTCATAGCCGTCCTGCAATAGCCAGCCGCCGGCGGCTACGGATTCCCACCCTTCGCGTTTCAACAATTGCAGCGCTTCAGGCAGCGCATCGTTGGGAACCAGATTATCCAGCAACAGGCCAGGAATGAATTTTGGCTCTTGCGGGTCCAGATACTTGGGCACGGCGCCAACCGGAGCCGCCGTGATGTAAAAAGCTTTACTCATGAATCGCTCCCTGGGTTTGGCATGCGGACATTTCCTGGCATGCTCAACCGCGTATCGTTGATGGTGTGTCAATCACTAGCTTGTTTCGCCCAAAGGCGAAACAGCCTTGCGCCATGTCTTGGTCTTCTTGGTTTCATCGCAAGCGAAGGAAGGGTATAAATTCTTGCCTGTTCAGAATGGCATTGTGAGTCGCGATCTTTTAATCCAATAACAAGAATTGTCGATATCGGCATTGATTGTTTTTTGAAAATCCATGCTAGTATTTTCTGCAATAGCCTCTGATTGACTGACAGAAATGCCGCGCCACCGTGTTTTCAGGCTTAGGCGGAAAATCGTCGTTTGGCGGATGGGATTATGAGGGGGCGCGAGCGAGGAAGCGACAATAAAATGCAAATAGCATATCAATGCCAACTCAAGTGTGTTTTTTATCCAAATGGAAATATTTAATGTTTGCCGCAGTTTAATATGATTGAGTAATTTTATTTATTTGACTGTCTTGGTTGCTTCACCAAGCTTGGCAATAAAAATAGAATGGTGTTTATTTTTTGGCAGTTTCCATGGATTGAAAATGAATTTTTCGCCTCCAATGGAGAATATATTTTCTTTATCTGGATTATTAAATCAAGAATGATATTGAAAAGTATAATTGCAATATCAATTAAATCAGCATCGATTCACATCATGAAAATCGACACCCCGGTCAGTTGGCTTTCTGGCGGACAGTGCGTCCAAGCAAGCAGCGGAAGGGAGTAAAAGCAAAAGAAGGATATAATTTCGCGCGGACAATTAAAAAACACATGGCGATGAAAGCTTGCCCGATGCCATTGCTCCCACCCATTGCGTCTGCTTTTGCCGTGCAGATTCTGCCTGTTCTGGGCGCCTTGATAACAGGACACAGCCATTGGGCTGGGCGGGAGGCGAGCGGAGCCGCCGTGCAAGCAAGCAGGGACGATCAATCTTCCCGGCGGGCTTCATGACAGCATTGCGGAAGGCGCTTGAGGCTCGTGGCGAGGCTTAGCCGCTGACAATACAACCCACCTTGCGTCACAAGGTGGGCTGCCATGCCACTATTACATCTGACAAGTAGGCCTGTAGCGGCAAACCGCGCTGCGGCTCACCCGCATCCTAATTTGTCAGGACTTCCACTCCGGATAACATCCGGAGCCTGTTTTGTTTTCCGCGCGGCGCTGAGGCCGGATCACAAAGGCAGGTCGGCCAGCGCCGCCCTGAGGGTGTCGCCGTCGAAGGGCTTGTCCAGCCGGGCGGCGAACCAGGCGGCGCGCACATCGGCGAATTCCTCGGGGTCGGCGCTCATCGCCAGCATCAGCGGCCGCTGCGGCTGCTTGCGCGCCAGCTCCGCCAGCCGGTAGCCGCTATCCTCGCCCAATTGCATGTCCAACAGCAGGATGTCGAAACGCTGCCGGGCCAGGCAGTCGGCCGCCTGGCTCAGCGTGGACGCGCAGGCGATCTGAAAACCGTCCTGCGCCAGCAACTGCGCCACCGATGCCCGGATCACCTCGTCGTCGTCTACCAGCAGCAGGCTGCGGCTGGCGCTCGCCTCCTGCACTTCCCGCAGCGGCAACCGCACGGTGAAGACGCTGCCGACGCCGACCGCGCTTTCCAGCTCGATGCTGCCGCCGAACAGCCGCACCAGCTCCTTGACGATGGACAGGCCCAGGCCGCTGCTGCCCGGACGGCGGTTGCGCCCCTGGCTGAACGGCTGGAACACCCGCTGCTTGTCCTCCTCGGCGATGCCGATGCCGCTATCGCTGATCTGCAGCCACAATTCGAGATGCTCCTGGCACATCTGGCCGCGCGCCTTCACCGCCACCGCGCCCTGATCGGTGTAGCGTATCGCGTTGGACACCAGGTTGCCGACGATCTGGCGCAGGCGGATCTCGTCCATCAGCACCATCTCCGGCAGTCCCTCGCTCTCATAGCGCAGCGCCAGCCCCTTGGCGTCGGCCAAGGGCTGCATCACGTCGACCACGGTGCGCAGCGCGCCGGCCAGCCGCACCCGTCCCGGATTGAGGCGCAGCTGCATGTTCTTGATCGCCGACACGTCCATGATGTCGTGCACCTGGGAGGTCAGCTGGGCCATACCCGCCTTCAGGCGCTTGAGCGCCAGCTGCGCCGGGCCGTGCGGCGACACCGCCGGCTCCACCAGTTCCAGGCACATCTGCATCGATTGCAGCGGCGAGCGTATCTCGTGCCCCAGCGTGCCGAGGAAAGTGGTGCGATCCAGCTCCAGCGCCACCGTGGCCTGGTGCGCCAGCCTCTCCTGCTCCAGCAGCGACTGGCGCGCCTTGGCCAGATCGCTGACCTCGCGGTAGCGCATCAGCATCAGCAGCACGCCGCAGATGCCGCCGCACAGCACCAGCTGCAGAATCAGCATCTGCGAGCGCTGGCTGGCCAGCGCGCTGCTGCGCGCCACCCGCGCCGTCACTTCGGCCTCGCGGGTCTGCACCGCGAAATTGGCCAGCACCGGCCGCAATGCGTCGATGCGCACCACCATCTTGCGCGCCTGCGCCTGCGTCAGATGCGGCCAGGCCTTGTCGCCCAGCAACGGGCCCAGCGCGCCGACCAGCGCGTCGAAACCGCTGACCCGGCTGAGCAGCCGGTGCACCAGCACGCTGTCCGGCGCCTCGAACACCTGGTAACGGCTTTGCAACACCTGCAGCTGCTGCTGCAAGTCGGGAAATTGCTTTTCATCGGCCGCGTAGCCGATCAGCTCGGCGCGCGTCCGCTCCAGCTCCACGTGCAGTTGGGCGACAGTCCAATATTGCTGCTCGCTCTTGCCGTTGCCTATCAGCGCTTCGCTGGCGCGGTCCATCCGGTAGAAATTCCAGCCGGCGGCCAGCAACAGCAACAGCAGCGAGGCGACCAGCCACCACGGCGCCTGCACGCATTTTCGGATCCGGGCGAGCGTCACATCACCTCCATCGCTTCCACCTGCCACACCAGCTTGGCGTCCAGCGGCGGCCCCTTGTCGGCGTCGGGCATGTCCGGCAGCGGATACATCAGCCACAGCGGCCCGTAGTGAGCGACGTCAAACGGCTTGTTGTCGATGCGCCGCGCCAGCACCACCTTGCCGCGCACCAGCTCCGCCACGGAAATGTCGTAACGGTAATAGTTGATCGCCAGCACCCTCACCGTGGCGCCTTTGGCCTCCACCTTGGCCAGGATGTCCCGCACCAGAGGACCGCTGAAAGTCACCGACGGCGTCCAGCTGGTGGCCGTGGTGAAACTCATCTGCCGCAGGCGGGCCAGGTCGCTGTCGCGAAACTGGTAGACGCCGCGCTTGGCGTCGGTGAACCGCCCTATCTTGCCGGACACCGTCAGCACCACCGGGTCCGAATCGGCCAAAACGCAGGCGCTCAAACACAGGCCTATCCATGCCAACCAGGCCTTTCGCATAGCCATCCTCATCGTCACGCGTAAAAAATGGCCAATTATATTCATCCAGCGGGGCCGACAACCAGCCTTGTATGGACAAATCGACGCGCGCGCCAGCTGCGCAGCGCGTTTTAGCCAACGTCAAAAGCAAAAAAGCCAGTGGGATGCCCACTGGCTTGCATGGTGGCGGCGCGCGGCCGCCGGCTGCGGTTACTGCAGCAAGGACATGGCCAGGCTGTTCATGCTGCCGCTTTGCTTCAGCATCGAGGTGCTGGCTTGCATCAGCATCTGCTTGGCGGTCATGGTGGAGCTTTCGCTGGCGTAGTCGGTGTCCATGATGCGGCCCTTGGCTGCCAGCGTGTTGTTGTTCACGTTGTTCAGGTTGTTGACCACGTGGTCCAGACGGTTGGAGTTGGCGCCCAGGGCGGAGCGCACGGCGCCGACGCTGTCCAGAGCGGTATTCAGCAGGTCAATCGTGGCGGCCGAACCGATTTCGCCGCCGGCAGTGGCGCTCGGAGTCTTGTACTGGGCGGAAGCGGCTTGCAGCGCGGTATCCAGCCCGGTGATCTGGGTGGATACGTCGGTGGACATCACTTCGGAAGAGCTGGCGCCGATCTGGAAGTTCACCGCCGCGGCCAGCTTGCCGCCGGTCTTGGCCAGCAGCTTCTCGCCGCCGAAAGTGGTGTTGCTGACGATGTTGTTCAGTTCCTTGCCCAGCGCGTCGTACTCGGACTGCATCGCAGTCTTGTCGTTGGCGGTGGCGGTGCCGTTGGCGCCTTCGGTGGACAGGTCCTTCATCCGTTGCAGGATGTTGGTCACTTCGTTCAGCGCGCCTTCCGCGGTCTGCATCATGGAGATGCCGTTTTGGGCGTTCTTCATCGCTACGGTCATGCCGCGGCTTTGCGCGTCCAGACGGGTGGCGATCTGCAGGCCGGCGGCGTCGTCCATCGCGGAGTTGATGCGCTGGCCGGTGCCCAGACGCGTCATCGAAGTCGACAGCGCGTTCTGGGTGGAGTTCATGTTGGACTTGGTGTTCAGTGCGGCGATATTGGTGTACAGGCTCAGCATGGAAATGCTCCGTCTAGGTTGGTCGAAACCGGCATCGTCTGCCGTTACCCACACAAGGCGGCACGCCGCGCGCGCAACTTAAGCTCCAACAATTTGTGAATAATCACAGCGCTTTTCTTAAACTAAACATCTCTGCCAGTTTGTTCGCCGCCGTCTATAACTGATGAATACAGAATGACCCCGTGATATTTCCCCGCCAGGGAGGGCACAGGCCATGAACGCTCAATCGAATCCCTTTCTGTTTGAAAGCGCGGCGCTCACTCACCTTCCCAACTACGGCGTCGTCAAGACCACCCAGTTGGCCGGCTATCTGTCGGTCGGCGACGCCGCCGGCGGCTGGCTGTATTTCTGCTTCAGCGAAGCCAGCGCCAACCCTGCCCAGGCGCCGCTGCTGCTGTGGGTCAACAGCCACCCGCGGGACAGCGCGCCGGCCAGCCTGTTCGACGAGCACGGCCCCTATCTGCTGGACGGCAACGGCCGCGTCTACGGCAATCCGTTCAGCTGGCACCACCATGTCAATTACCTGGTCATCGATCAGCCGCTGGGCCGCGGCCTGTCGTTTTCGATTCACCCGCGCTACCTGCCGGAAAGCCACGACGAGGCCTGCCAGCAGCTGTACCACGCGCTGCAGGAATTCCTGTTGCGCTGGCCCGCCTACCGCCAGCAGGATTTCTACCTGTTCGGCAGCGGCGCGGCCGGCCACACCATCGCGCGCCTGGCCAACTGCATCCTGGACGGCAACGGCTGCGGCCAGCCGGAAATCCGGCTGAAGGGGCTGGGCCTGGGCAATGGGCAGGTGTCGCCGAAAATCCAGCTGCCCAGCCACATCGAATACGCCCGTCAGCACCGGCTGATCAATGCCGAGGAAGAAAAACGCGCGCTGGAAATGCTGGCGGACTTCCACGACGCCCACGCCTCGCCGATACCGCTGCGGCGCAGCCAGGCCAGCCGCAGCGCGCGGGAAATCGAGGACTACATCCAGCAATGCTCGGGGCGCGACAAGCACGATATCCGCCATCCGCCGGGCGATGGCCGCCAGCGCGTGGACGAGTACCTGGCCAAGCCTTCCGCCCATCAGGCGCTGCACATCGATCCGCGTTCGCGCAACGAGCTGCAGCCGGCGCCGCAGCAACTGAGCGAGGCGGCATGGCTGGACGACTCCTCCCACTTGTTCCCCCGCTTGCTGGATCAGCTCAAGGTGCTGCTCTATCACGGCGAATGCTGCATGGAAGGCAATTACCTGGGCATGGACGCCTGGCTGAACACGCTGCTGTGGCAGCAGGCGCCGGACTTCCGCGAACAGAAACGCCAGCCCTGGCGGCCATACGGGCTGCCGGCCGGCCTGATCCGCCGCCACCGGCGCTTGTCGCAGGTCATCATCCAGAACGCCGGGTTGCGGGTGGCGCGCGACCAGCCCGCCATCGCGCTGGCGATGCTGAAGAACTTTCTTGGCGAGGAAACGGACGACGCCGAGCCCTGAGCCGCGTTAACCGGCCAAGCGCCGCAGGTTCAGGCTGGCCGGAATGCGGATATCGGCCGCCGGCAAAGGCTCGCCATGCAGCAATGCCAGCGTTTGGCGCAGGCTGGCGTCGGCCAGCGCCTGACTGTCCTGGCGGATGGCGTCCACCGCCAGCGGCAGGCAGTCCAGCAAGGGATGATCGTCGAAAGTGAGCAGGTAGCGCGGCGCCTCGCGCATGCGGTGGCGTTCGCGGATGAAGGACAACACGCCTTCCAGCAGGGTGATGGAGGCGGTGAACAAGGCCTGCGGATAACGGCCGTGGCGCTGATGCCAGTCAGCCATCAGCCGATAGCCGGATTCGCGCTGGAAGTCGCGCTCCGCCACCCAGCCTGGCTGCGGCGCCATGCCTTGCGCCCGCAACGCCTGGTGATAGCCCGCCAGGCGTTCGCGGCTGGCCGACAGGTCGGGCTGGCCGCCGAAATAGGCCAGCTCGGCCACATCACGCTCCAGCAGCGGCGCCAGCAATCTGGCCACGCTGTCGGCGGCGTCGGTGACCGTGGATGGGATGCCGCTGCCGGGAATATGGCGGTCGGCGAAAACCAGCGGCAAGCGCCGGGTCCACGGCTGGTAGCGGCCGGCGTCGCCGCTGCACGGCACCACGATCATGCCGTCCACCTGGCGCGCCGCCAGTTGGCCGATGCCGGCGCTTTCCCGTTCCGGGTCCTCGTCGCTGGTCACCATCAACAGCTGGTAGCCCAGCGCGCGGCAGCCGTTTTCCAGCGCCTGCGCCAGCGCCGCGTGGGTGGAGTTGGTCAGATCGGGAATCACCAGGCCTATGCTGCTGCTGCGCCGGCTGCGCAGGCTGCGCGCCTGTTGCGAGGGATTGAAGTGGTGCTCGCGCGCCACCGCTTCCACCCGGTCCACCGTGGCTTGGGAGATGCGGTAGCGGCCGGCATGGCCGTTGAGCACCATGCTGGCGGTAGTGCGCGATACGCCGGCCAGCGCGGCGATATCGTCTATGGTGAGGCGTTTGAAGCTGCTCATGGAAACCTGCCGCGAAACGCGAGGGGGGACATGATAAACGCGATAGGGAAAAACGGGGCCGGCTTGCCGCCGGCCCGCGCCCGTCCGAAGCTTATTGCTTGACCAGATTGAGCGGCACCGGGATGAACTTGTCCACCTTCTGGCCGTCCAGCAGCCGCTTGGCGGTCTGCACGCCGTACTGGCCGATCAGCGCCGGCTGCTGCTGCACCGTGGCCGACAGCGTGCCGGCCTTGACCGAAGCCACCGCGTCCGGGGTGGCGTCGAAGCCGACCACCACCACGTTCTTCAGGCCGGCCGCCTGGATCGCCTTCAGCGCGCCCAGCGCCATTTCGTCATTGTGCGCAAACACGCCCTGGATGTCCTTGTTGCCCTGGATGATGTTCTCCATCACCGACAAGCCCTTGGCGCGGTCGAAATCGGCCGGCTGCTTGGCCAGCAGCTCCACGCCCGCCTTCTTGTCCACCACGTGGTGGAAGCCTTCGCCGCGCTCGCGGGCGGCGGAAGAGCCGGCGATGCCTTCCAGTTCGACGATGCGGCCCTTGCCGCCCAGCTTGCCCAGCAGGTACTGGCCGGCCATCATGCCGCCGGCGATGTTGTCGGAGGCGATGTGGGAGCTGACTTCCGCGCCGTTGACGCTGCGGTCCAGCGACACCACCTTGATGCCCTTGGCGGTCGCCTCCTTCACCACATTGGCCACCGCGGCGGAATCGGTGGGGTTGATCAGGATCACGCCCACTTTTTTCTGGATCAGGTCTTCCACGCTGGCCTGCTGCTTGGCCGGATCGTCCTGGGCGTCCACGGTGATCAGGTTGATGCCTTCCTTGCCGGCTTCGGCGGCCGCGCCGTCGCGCAGCGCCACGAAGAAGGGATTGTTGAGCGTGGACACCGCCAGGCCGACGGTGGCCTTGCCGGCGGCCGCCGGCGCGCTGGCTTCGCCGCCGCTTGCGCCGGGCCCCTGCTTGGAGCAGGCGGCGATGCCGAACGCCAGCATGCCGGCCATCAACGGGGTGAGAATGCGTTTCATGCCAAAACTCCTTGAGAATATAGACAGATTGCACTGCGGATGGCGGCTGCCGCCGCCGGATTCATTTCTTGCCGCTGCGGTCCAGCAGCACCGCCAGCAGGATCACCGCGCCCTTGATCACCTGCTGGTAGAACGACGACACCCCCAGCAGATTCAGGCCGTTGTTGAGCACGCCGATCAGTAGCGCGCCGATCAGGGTGCCGAAGATCCAGCCGCGGCCGCCGGTCAGGCTGGTGCCGCCCAGCACCACCGCGGCGATGGCGTCCAACTCGTAGCCGGCGCCGGCGGTGGGCTGCGCCGAATTGAGGCGCGAGGTCAGCACCACGCCGGCCATCGCCGACATCGCGCCGGAAGCGGTGTACACCCACAACTTGATCCTGTCGACCTTGACGCCGGACAGCCGCGCCGCCTCCTCGTTGCCGCCGGTGGCGTACAGGTGGCGGCCGAACACGGTTTTCTTCAGCAGGAACCAGAAGCCGGCGAACAGGATCAGCATCCACGCCACCGGCACCGGCACCAGGCCGGCGATGTAGCCGCCGCCCAGCATCGAGAACAGTTCGCTGTCGAAGCCGGTGATCGGGCTGCCGTTGGAAAACACCAGCGCCAGGCCGCGCAGAATGGTCATCGTCGCCAACGTGGCGATGAACGGCGCCACCTTGCCCTTGCTGATCACCAGGCCGTTGAACAGGCCCATCGCCGCGCCGGCCAGGATGCCCAGCAAGGTCGCCAGCATAGGGTCGACGCCGGCTTGCAGCAAGCTGGCCGTCAACACCGACGACAGCGCCAGGATGGAGCCCACCGACAGATCGATGCCGCCCAGCAGGATCACCAGCGTCATGCCGAAGGCGATCAGCGCGTTGATCGACACCTGGCGCATCACGTTCAGCAGGTTGTTGACGGTGAGAAAGTCCGGGCTCATCACGGACAGGCCGATGGCCACCAGCACCAGCGCGATGAAGGGGCCCAGGCGTTGCAGATTGGCTTTTTGTTGCGGGGTCATGCTTGTTTCCTGATTTCGGTGGGAACGGCGCCGCCGGTCGCGGCCGCCATCAAGATTTCCTGCGTGCAGCCGGCGGCGTCGAAGATGCCGGCCTGCCGGCCTTCGTGCAGCACCAGGATGCGGTTGCTCAGCGCCAGCACTTCCGGCAATTCGGACGACACCATCACGATGGCGGCGCCGGCGGCGGCCAGCTGGTTGACGATGTGGTAGATCTCGGCCTTGCCGCCGACATCGACGCCGCGCGTCGGCTCGTCCAGCAGCAGCACCTTGGGCGGATTGGCCAGCCATTTGGCGAACACCACCTTCTGCTGGTTGCCGCCGGACAAGGACTTGACGTCCAGCTCGGCGTCGCGGGCGCGGATGCGCAGCTGCGCGATCAAGCCGTCCACCGCCCGCTTCTCGTCGGCAGCCTGCACCACGCCCAGGCGCGCGTACTGGTCCAAATGCACCAGCGTGGCGTTTTCGCGCAGCGACATGCCCAGCACCAGGCCCTTGCTCTTGCGGTCTTCCGGCACGAAGCCGAGGCCGGCGGCGATGGCGTCGCCCGGCGCGGCCACTTTCAATTCCTCGCCATCCAGCTCGACGCGGCCGGCGGTGCGGCGCTTGGCGCCGAACAGCGTCTTCAGGATGTCGCTGCGGCCCGAGCCCATCAGCCCGGCGATGCCCAGCACCTCGCCGGCGCGCACCTCGAAACGGATACCGGCGATCATGTTCTCGTCGGCCAGGTTTTCCACCTTCAGCCGCACCGCGCCCGGAACGGCTTCACGCTTGGGATAGCGGTCGCCGATCTCGCGGCCCACCATCATCCGCACCACCTCGTCGAAATCGGTGCCGGCGATCTCGCGCTCGCCGACGAAGCAGCCGTCGCGCAACACGCTGATGCGGTCGCAAATGCGGAAGATCTCCTCCATCCGGTGCGAGACGTAGACTATGGCCACGCCGTTCGCCTTCAGTTGCGCCATCAGCGCGAACAGCGCGTCGATCTCGCGCTCGGTCAGCGCCGCCGTCGGCTCGTCCATGATCAGCACGCGGGCGTTCAGCGCCAGCGCCTTGGCGATTTCCACCATCTGCTGCTGGCCGATGGACAGGCTGCCGGCCTCTTGCTCGGGGTCGATGCCCTCGGCGCCCAGCGCCGACAGCTGCGCCCTCGCCTCGCGCCGCATGCGGCCGTAGTCGATCAGGCCGAAGCGCGACGGCTCGCGGCCGAGAAACAGGTTTTCCATCACCGACAGTTGCGGGATCAGGTTCAATTCCTGGTGAATGATGGCGATGCCGGCCGCTTCCGCCGCCGCGGTGTCGCGCAGCTCGGCCTGGCGGCCGTCCAGCAGAATCTCGCCGGCATCGGCGCGGTGCACGCCGCTGAGTATCTTCATCAGCGTCGACTTGCCGGCGCCGTTTTCGCCCATCAACGCGTGGATCTCGCCGCCGCGCAGCGTGAATTCCACATTTTCCAGCACCGTCACCGGCCCGAAGGCCTTGCGGATGCCGCGCATGGTCACTTGCATGGTCCTGCTCCTCAGAAAATCACGCCGGAGTGCAGGATCACGTTGGCGTACGGCGCGCATTCGCCAGTGCGGATCACCGCCCGCGCCGCCTGGCAGCGCTGCTTGAATTCCTCGTGGCTGACGAAATCCAGCGCCACGCCGGACTGCGCCATTTCCTCGGCCTTGTCTTGCACCGCCTGGTTATGCTGACGGCATTCTATGGCAAATACCGCCCGCTCGCACTGGAAGTCGGCCAGAACGCTGTCCAGCACCGCGGCAAAACCCGGCTCTCCCAGCCGCAACGCCAGATCGACGCACTCCACGCCGGGCGGAATCGGCAGGCCGCAGTCGGCGATCACCAGGCTGTCGGTATGGCCCATGCCGGCCAGGATGCGGGCGATGTCGCGGTTCAAATGGCCATGCTTCTTCATGCCCGCGCCTCCAGAAAAGCGTCCAGCTCGGCCAGCGTCGGCATGCCTCCCTGCGCGCCCGGACGAGTGACCGACAAGGCGCCCGCGGCGGCGGCGCGGCGCACCGCCTCTTCCAGCCCCAGCGGCAAAAACGCCGCCAGCGCGCCGTTGAAGGTATCGCCGGCGCCGGTGCTGTCCACCGCCTTGACCTCAAAACCCGGCTGATGGCGCAACTGGCCGCGGGCCAGCGCGAAATAGGCGCCATGCTCGCCATGGGTCATCACCAGCTTGCCGGGGCGCTCGGCCAGCAGCGCGCGCCAATCGGCGTCAGGCTGGGCCAGCATGGTCAGGAATTCGTGCTCGTTCGGGGTCAGCAAAGCCACCCGCTGCAGCAGCTCTTCCGGCAGCGGCACCGCCGGCGCAGGGTTCAACAGCAGCGGCTTCTTGTGGCGGGCGGCCAGTTCGGCGGCGCGGCGCACCGTCGCCAGCGGAATCTCCAGCTGGGTCAACACCACATCGGCGTCGATGAAGGCCTGTTCGGCGGCGTCCAGATCCGCGGGCGTCAACTGGTGATTGACGCCGGGCGCCACCAGGATGGCGTTGTCGCCGCCGCTGACAGTGATGGCGGCGATGCCGGTGGAGCCAGCCACGCTTCGCACGCGGCGGCAATCCACGCCCTCGCTTGCCAGGTGGGCAAGCAGCTCGCGGCCGAAAGCGTCGTCGCCGACGCAGCCCAGCAGCGCCACGCTGGCGCCCAGCCGCGCGGCGGCCACCGCCTGGTTGGCGCCCTTGCCGCCCGGGTAGGTGGCGAAGCCGTCGCCCAGCAGGGTTTCACCCAGCTGCGGCATGCGCTTGGCTGTCACCACCAGATCCATATTGATACTGCCGACCACCAGCACCCGAGTCATGCGCCCTCCTTGTACCTTCGCTACATTGCAGTGCGAAAGCGGAAAATATTTAGCTAAAACGTAATCAGCATCCAGTTATAACAGAGTTTTCGCCCGAATTGAAAGGGGCTCCCAGCAAAATGTAGTGGATCAACTACATATCTCCACTTGAAAATATCTGCACAAAACAATCCATCTCCGCCTATCCGGCTCCAGGATCGCGTCATGGCGCTGGGTTGGCCGCCGCCGATATGGGATGATGTCCGCACATCGCACCCCGGCGCGAAAAATTCCAAAAGCATACACGGAGACGGCTTGAAAATGGACTGGCAACAACTGTTCGATCTTTACTGGAGCGCGGCGAAGTGGCAGGTCAATCTGCTGGTGGTGGGCAATCTGCTGGGCGGGCTTTGCCTGGGCAGCCTGCTGGGCTATGAGCGCTGGTACAACGGCCGCGCCGCCGGCATGCGCACCTACGGCCTGGTCTGCATGGCGTCCGCCGCGGCCATCACCATCATCGGCTACGCCGGCTACTGGTACGGCGGCGCCGCGCCGGCCGCCGCGCCGCCGGACATGACCCGGGTGGCGCAAGGCGTGCTGACCGGTATCGGTTTTCTCGGCGCCGGCATGATCATGAAGGAAGGCCTGAGCATCAGCGGCCTGACCTCCGCCGCCTCGGTGTGGATGTCGTCGGTGATAGGCATCCTGATCGGCGTCGGCTTCTACGCCGCGGCCATCGCGCTGACGCTGATGTGCATGATCTTCGTCACCGTGGTCAACCGCATAGAAAACGTGCTGCCGCGCCGGGTCAGCCTGTTCGTCACCGTGCGGCTGCGCCCGGAGCACAACTGGACGGTGGAGGCGCTGTCCGACCGGCTGACGCCTTTCGGCCTGCAACTGCACGACGAAAGCATCAGCATCAAGGCCGGCCCCGACTGTACCGAGTGGAATTTCATGATTTCGGCGCAGAACCGCCGCACCTTCATCAACGTGGTGGACCTGGCGCGCGACATCATGGCCGCCGACCACATCCTGGAGTTGGATGTGCAGCCGGCGCGCAACTAAGCGCTTACAGCGCCACGCCCGGCGGCGGCTGGTCGTGGCTTTGCGCCATCGACTGGTGCGGCAGCTCCAGATAGCTCTTCGACTGCATCTCGGTCAGGCGGCTGGCGGTGCGGAAGAATTCCCCGGCCTGCACGCCGTCGGTGTAGATCTCCTCCGGCGCGGCGGCGGCCGAGGCGATCAACTTGACGCGATTGTCGTAGAACACGTCCACCAGCCAGGTGAAGCGGCGCGCCACCGAGGCCTGCTTGGCCGTGAGCCTGGGAATGCCGGACAAGAACACCGTGTGGTATTCGCTGGCGATTTCCAGGTAGTCGGTCTGCGCGCGCGGGCCATCGCACAGCGCGGCGAAGTCGAACCAGATCACGCCGGGCGACATCCGCTTCACCGCGATCTCGCGGCCCAGCACCTGGATGGATTTTTGCGGCAGCTCGGCGCCGGTGGCGACGCGCTTGAACAGCTGCGCCATCCGGCGCTCGCTGTCGGCGTCGGCCGGCACCATGAACAGCGGCTCGCGCGTCAGCTCGCGCAGCCGGTAATCGTTGCCGCCATCCACGTTGAGCACGTCCAGCTCGCGCTTGATCAACTCTATCGTCGGCAGGAAGTTCTGCCGTTGCAAGCCGTTCGGGTACAGGCCGTCCGGCTCGTAATTGGAGGTGGTCACCACCACCACGCCGCGCTCCAGCAACGCCGACAGCAGCCTCCCCAGCATCATCGCGTCGGCGATGTCGGACACGTGGAATTCATCGAAGCACAGCAGCCGGGTGGCCCTGGCGATCTGGTCGGCGTAAGCCAGCAACGGGTCCGGGCTGCCGGCCAGCTTGCGCAGCTCGCGATGGGTTTCGGCCATGAAGTTGTGGAAATGGATGCGGCGCTTGCGGCGATACGGCACGCAGGCGTAGAAGGCGTCCATCAGGAAGCTCTTGCCGCGCCCCACCCCGCCCCAGAAATACAGGCCGCGCGGCACTTGCGGGCTGCGCAGGCTGCGGCCGAGGAAACGGTTGCGTTTGGATTTGAAATCCACCAGCTGGTGCCACAGGCTGTCCAGCCGCTCTATCGCCGCCGCCTGGGCCTCGTCGTGGATGAAGCCCGGCTTTTCGCTGGCCATCCGATACCAGTCCTTGGGGCTGCAGTGGACGTTCTCGTCCGGAGAGAATGTGTGTTGCGACATGGTTATGCTTGTTCTGCGCTGCGTTTGGCGCCGCCGCCGGGCGGCAAGGGAATGTCTGCATGATAACCGCTTTGACCGCCCCTTGCCGCATTCAGCGGCAAGTCGCCAGCCGGATGCCGGACGGCGCGGCCAGCCGCGCCAGGCTGCCGTCGCGGCACATGTCGTCCAGCACGCGGTTGAAGGTTTCCAGCATGCCGGGCTTCAACCGGCTGCGGGTGAAGCCGTAAAGATAGGCCAGCGGCTTCACCTCGGCCAGCTTGCGCACATTCCCCAAGCCGTCGCGCTTGATCCAGTAGCGGGCTACGTCGTCATTGGAGAACGCCACCGCGTCCGCGCCGTAGCGGCCCGCCGCCAACTTGCGCAGCACCGTTTCCGGGTCCAGCTCCACCGCCAGGCTGACGCCGGACACGCCCTGGACCAGCCGCTCGCTACTGGCCTGCGACAATGACGGGCCATACACCGCCATGGTCTTGCCGGCCAGATCGCCGGGCTGGCGGTAGCGCAGCGCGCTGCCGGACTGCACGTAGAGGCCGTAGCTGCTGGCCAGCACCGGCTTGGACAACTCCATCACCGCCCGCCGCTCCGGCGCGTCCTGCGCCAGCACCAGGCCGTCGGCGCCGCCCTGGCCGACGGTGAGCAAAGCGCGCTTCCACACCATCGCCTGCACCTTGCAGTTCCAGTCCGCCCGCCGGCAGGCCTCGCGCAGAATGGCGATCAAAGCGCCATCCAGCTTGCCATCGGCGCTATCGGTAATGAAGGGGGGAAACAGCTGGGTGACGAAATACAGATCGCGCGGCGCCGCCTGAGCCTGCGCGCCGGCGCAGGCCAGCAGCAGGCCGGCCCACAGCCTGGCGCCCGTTTTCGCAACGCTCATCGCATCCGCCCCCGCCCACTTTTTGCCAGTATAGAGCGCGAGGCCGCGGCGCAGCGAGCCCGCCCGGCGCGCGATAAACCGGCTCAGCCAAACAAACCGGTGGACAGGTAACGGTCGCCGCGATCGCATACCACCGACACGATCACCGCGCCGGTCAACTGCGCGTCCAGCCGCAGCGCCACCGCCAGCGCGCCGCCGGACGACGGCCCGGCCAGAATGCCCTCGCGCCGCGCCAGCAGGCGGGCGGTGTCTTCCGCGTCCTGCTGGTTGACATGCTGAATCTCGTCTATGCGCTCGAAATCGCAGATCTTGGGCACATACGGGTCTTCCCATTTGCGGATGCCGGCGATCTGGCTGCCCGGCTCCGGGTGGACGCCGATGATGCGGATGGCAGGATTTCTTTCCTTCAGGAAACGGCCGGTGCCCATGATGGTGCCGGTGGTGCCCATGCTGGAAACGAAGTGGGTGATCTTGCCGCCGGTCTGCTCCCAGATTTCCGGGCCGGTGGTTTCATAATGCGCCAGCGGATTGTCCGGGTTGGAGAACTGGTCGAGGATGCGGCCCTCGCCTGCCGCCTCCATGCTGCGCGCCAAGTCTATCGCCGCCGGCATCGAACCCGCGGCCGGCGTCAGGATCACTTCCGCGCCGTAGGCGCGCATCGCCTGCACCCGCTCGGCGCTGGAGTTCTCCGGCATGATCAGCACCATGCGGTAGCCCATCATCGCCGCCGCCATCGCCAGCGCGATGCCGGTGTTGCCGCTGGTGGGCTCGATCAAAGTGTCGCCGGGCCGGATGTCGCCGCGCCGCTCGGCGCGGCGGATCATCGACAGCGCCGGCCGGTCTTTCACCGACCCGGCCGGATTGTTGCCTTCCAGCTTCAGCAGAATCACATTGCCGTTGTCGCCCGGCAGGCGCTTGAGACGGACCAGCGGCGTGCCGCCGACGAAATCTTCCAGATGCTTGTACACAAAGAATCTCCCTGAACTGGCCCCATTATATCGATTGGCTATCAGCAGATGCGAAATCGTTATTTCTAATCTAATAACCGGCGGTAAGGGCGGGGGCAGGCGCGGGATGGCTGAATACATTTTCCTCTCTCGCCCTCTCCCTTCCGGGAAAGGGCTAGGCGAGATGTAAGCGCCGTAGCGCGGGCTGGCCGCTAGGCCATGCCCGCGAAGGGCGCGACAATGCGCCACTCGGCGGATCGCCCCGCCAGCGGGGCATCCGCCCTACCCCATATGCGCCATCAGCCAGGTCATGGCGCCGACGAAGCTGCAGAAGATCAGGCTGTGCTTCAGCGTGAAGCGGAACAGATCCGCTTCCCTGCCTATCAGCCCCACCGCCGCGCAGGCGACCGCGATCGACTGCGGCGAGATCATCTTACCGGTGACGCCGCCGGTGGTATTAGCCGCCACCAGGAGCACATCCGACACGCCCAGCTGGTGCGCGGTGGCCGCCTGCAGGGCCGAGAACAGCGCGTTAGACGAGGTGTCGGAGCCGGTCAGGAACACGCCCAGCCAACCCAAAAACGGCGAGAAGAACGGAAAAGCCTGGCCGGTGCCGGCCAGACACAGCGCCAGCGTGCTGGACATGCCCGAATAGTTGGCGACGAAGGCGAAGGCCAGCACCATGCCTATCGACAATATCGGCCGGCGCAGCTCGGCCAGGGTCTCGGCGAAGGCGCGCGCGCCTTCGGCCGGACGGAATTTCAACAAGGCCATGGACAGCAGCGCGGCCAGGAAGATGGCGCTGCCGACAGCGGAGACGATGTCGAACTTATACAGCGCCTCGTAAGGCGTGTCATGCGCGACGATGGGCGCCGTCTTCAACACTAGCTTGTCCAGCCCCGGCACATGCAGCTTCCAGATCCAGCCTTCCAGCGCGCCGCCCTTGGCGAACATGGCCTTGAACGGTTTGACGCTCCACACCGTCACCAACGCGGTCAGGATCAGAAACGGGCTCCAGGCGCGGATGACCTGGCCCAGGCTGAAGCCGCTGGCCTGGCGCGCGGACGGCGCGCGGCGGCCGTCGAACGTGAAGATTTCACTTGGCTGCCATACCTTCAGGAACAGCGTCAGGCACACCAGGCTGACCAGGGCCGAAGTGATGTCCGGCAGCTCCGGCCCGATATAGTTGGACGTGAAAAACTGGGTGACGGCGAACGAGACGCCGGCCACCAGGATGGCGGGCCAGGTCTGGCGCACGCCCTTGAGGCCATCCATCATCATCACCAGCCAGAACGGCACGATCACCGACAGGATGGGCAGCTGATGGCCGGCCTTGGCGCCGATCAGGAACGGATCCAGCCCGGTCACCTGCCCGGCGACGATGATCGGTATCCCCATCGCGCCGAACGCCACCGGCGCGGTGTTGGCGATCAAGCACAGCCCGGCCGCGTACAGCGGATTGAAGCCCAACCCCACCAGCAGCGCGGCGGTGATGGCCACCGGCGCGCCGAAACCGGCCGCGCCTTCCAGAAAGGCGCCGAAGGAGAAGCCCACCAGCAGCATCTGCAGCCGCTGGTCCTCGGTCACCGACAACACCGAAGCGCGGATGATGTCGAACTGCCCGGTCTTGACGGTGATCTTGTACAGGAACACCGCGGCGATGATGATCCAGGCGATGGGCCACAAGCCATAGCCGAAGCCGAAGGCCGCCGCCGCCAGCGCCATCTTGGCGGGCATGCCGTAAAACAATATGGCCACCGCCAGCGCGATCAGCACCGTCAAGGTGCCGGCGACGTGCCCCTTCAGCCGCAGCACCGCCAGCGCGACGAAGAAAAAGACGATGGGCAGCGCGGCCATCAATGCCGACAGCGCGGGGCCGCCGGCCGGGAAATACTGCTGGGTCCAGATTTCATGCATGTTCAGCTTCTCCTCATTCGGGTTTCGCCGGCGCAGCCGCTCCCCTGCCGGTCAACGGAACCGTTGCGGCATGGCGGGGCTGGCTGGCGTTTCTTAGGTTGACTTCAGCGTTGAAAAGGCGGCCTTCATGACGGGCCGTTGATGGGGGTGGTGCAGAAATCCAGCAACGCCTCGATGCTGGCATAGGGAATCCCGCCATGCTCGGTCAGACCGATCTGGCAGGTGCGGCTCATCGACACGCCGTGGCGGCAGGCTTCCGGCAAAGCCGGCTTCAGTCTCCTCAGGCTGTGGGCGTTCAGTTCCGGCGCGGTGAAGCCCTTGTCGCCGGCGAAGCCGCAGCAGGCGATATCCGGCACGGTCAGCTCATCGCAGCAGCTGGCGGCCAGTTGTTTCAAGCTTCCAGCCGCGCCCATCGCCGTCGCGCTGCAGGGAATATGCAGCGCCAGTTGCGGCAGGCGCCGGACGATGCTCAGCCGCGGCAGAACTTTTTCCGCCAGAAAACCGGCGGCGTCGAACAGCTGCAAGCGCGGGTCCAGCAAGCCCTCGGCCTGCGCCTGTTTGACCCGCGCCGCGCACGGACTGTTGTCGAGATAAACCGGATGGCGGCCCTGCCCGCTCGCCTGCAGCAAGGCGTCATTCAACGATGCCTGACTGATGGCCAATGCGTCCGCGGCATTGGCCGAGGCGAACGGCTGGCCGCAGCACAGTCCGTCATGGCCGGGCGGATAGACCGGCGCGAAACCGGCGCGGCGCAGCAGATTGATCGTATGCGCCGCGACGGACTCGCCGCCCTCGCCTTCCGCCAGCGTTCGGTTGACGCAGCTGACGAACAACGCCACCGGCTCGCCCTCGCCTCCCGGCTTCGGCAGCAGCGCGGCGGCGCGCGGCAAGGCCGCTGGGATCAGCGGAATGATCTTGCGCTCGCCTGGCCGGCGGCGCGTCAATGCGTTCAAGCGCTGCGTTCCCGCGACATGCGCCAGCTTCAAACCGGTCCTCGCCGCCGCCGTCATCAGCTGCATGTGGCGGGCGGCGAAGCCGGCCAAGGCGGGACGCCGGCTCGGGCCCTGCAATTTTTTCATCAGCAGGCCGGTGTTGATTCCCACAGGACAACGCGTGGCGCACATGCCGGTGGCGGCGCAAGTATCGACGGCGCGGTAGCGGTAGCCGGCTTGCAAGGCCGCCAGTTCTTCCGCCCCCTCGCCGTCGCGTTCCAACTGACGGATGCGCCGCCAGGCGACGATGCGCTGGCGCGGGCTCAGCGTCAGCCCGTGCGACGGACAGGCCGGCTCGCAAAAGCCGCATTCGGTGCAGCGGTCGACCAGATCGTCCGCGGCCGGCATCGGCTTCAGGTTCTCCAGATGCAGCCTGTCGTTGTCGGTGATGATCACGCCGGGATTGAGCAGGCCTTCCGGATCGAACAGCGCCTTGATGCGGCGCATGATGTTCCAGACGGCGTCGCCCCACTCCTGCCGCACGAAGGGCGCCACATTGCGGCCGGTGCCGTGCTCGGCCTTCAAGGAGCCGTCGTATTCGCCGGCCACCAAGTCGCTGACGTCCTGCATGAAAGCATCGTAGCGCGCCACCTCGGCCGGGCTTTCGAAGCCGGGCGCGAACACGAAATGCAGATTGCCGTCCAGCGCGTGGCCGAACAGCAGCGCCTCGTCGTAGCCGTGCTTGTCGAACAGGGCGGTCAGCCTGGCCACGCCATCGGCCAGTTGATGGATGGGAAAGGCCACGTCCTCTATCACCACCGTGGTCCCCAACGGCCGGGCTGCGCCCACCGCGGGGAACAACCCCTTGCGCAAAGCCCAGTAGGTCTCGCACTCGCGCGCGTCGCGGCTGAAGCCGCTGGAGACTTTGGGCTGGAAACCGGCCAGCAGCATCTCTATCTGGACCGAACATTCGTCCAACCTGGCTTCGCTCTCCGCCCGCAGCTCGATCAGTAGACAAGCGCTGTCCAGCCCCACCGGCTGATACAGGAAATCCGGCAGTCCCGGCTTGCCCTGCACCGCGCGGATGCTGCGGCTGTCTATCAGCTCCACCGCCGACACGCCGCTAGCGTCGCGCGCCGCGCTCAGCGCCGACACCGCGCGGCAGCAGCGATCCAGATCGTCGAACAGCACCAGCGCCGACGCCTTGTGCGGATGCTCGGCCACGGTATGAAAAGTGATCTCGGAAATAAAACCCAAGGTGCCTTCGGAGCCGATCATCAAGTGCGCCAGCATCTCCACCGGATCGGCGAAGTCCAGCAGCGCGTTGATGCCGTAGCCAGTGGTGTTCTTCAGCCGATACTTGCGGCGCACCCGCTCGGCCAGCTGCGGATCGCCGGCCAGCTGGCGCGACAGCTGCGCCAAGCCATCGAGCAGATCGGCGTGCGATTCGCGGAAGGCCGCCACGCTGGCCGGATCGGCGGTATCCAGCGCGGCGCCGTCGAGCAGCAGCAGCCGGATCGCCTGCAGGGTGTGGTAGCTGTTGTCGCGGGTGCCGCAGCACATGCCACTGGAGTTGTTGGCGGCGATGCCGCCTATCTTGGCGGTGTTGATCGACGCCGGATCGGGGCCGATCTTGCGGCCGAACGGCGCCAGCAGCGCGTTGGCGTGCGCGCCTATTATGCCGGGCCCCAGCCGGATGCGCGCGCCGCCGTCCAGCACCTGGCCGCGGTTGAAGCCATCGCCCAGCACCGCCAGCACCGAATCGCTGACCGCCTGGCCGGACAGGCTGGTGCCGGCGGCGCGGAAGGTGACGGCGACGCGGTGCAATCTGGCCAGCCGCAGCAGCGCCGCCACCTCGCCCTCGTCTTCCACCCGGGCGACGATTTGCGGCCGCAGGCGGTAGAAGCTGGCGTCGGTGCCGTAGGCCAGCGTGGACAATGGGTCGGTGAAAATGCGCGCCGGCGGCATCGTTTGGCGCAAATCCTGCAGAAAATCGGCGTGGGCGGGCGTCATGCGGATTTCCCCTTGTTCGCCTCGCGTTCGCGCAGCAGCTCATGCAGCGTTTTGGGAGCAGGCGTCAACGGCAGGTGGTTTTGCGTCCAGCCCAGCTGGTTCTTGGGCGCGTGCTTGCGCAGCCGCGTCGCCGCCCAGCCGAACATCCGGTACAGATTGGGCGAGGCGTTGACCAGCCGCCATCCGGCCCAGGCCATCCGTTCCGCGCCGCTGGCCGCCGCGCCCTGGCCGCGCAGCGGATGCGCCACCCGCTCGCCGGCCGGCCGCTGGCTTTCCTCGCGCAGTCGCATCAGCATTTCCGGAATGGGGATGCGCACCGGGCACACCTCGCCGCAGGCGCCGCACAGGCTGGACGCAGTAGGGAGGTCGCGGGTGTTTTCCAGCCCCATCAGGTGCGGCGAGATGATCTCGCCTATCGGCCCCGGATAGGTGGTGCCGTAGGCGTGGCCGCCGATGCGGGTGTAGACCGGACAATGGTTCATGCAGGCGCCGCAGCGTATGCATTGCAGCGTCTTGCGCAGCTGCTCGTCGGCATAGGCCTGGCTGCGACCGTTGTCCAGCAGCACCAGGTGCACCTCGCGTGGGCCGTCCTTCTCGCCCGGCTTCCTTGGGCCGCTGATCATATTGAAATACGTGGTGATGGGCTGGCCGATGGCGGAACGGGTCAACAGGCTGTACAGCGGCACCACGTCTTCCAGCTTTTCCACCACCTTTTCTATGCCGGTAATGGCGACGTGCACGTCCGGCACGGTGGTGCACATTCGGCCGTTGCCCTCGTTTTCCACTAGGCACAGCGTGCCGGTTTCGGCCACGGCGAAGTTGACGCCGGACAGGCCGACGTCGGCGTCCAGAAACTTGCGGCGCAGCACGCGGCGGCCGATCTGGATCAGCGCGTCCACATCCTCGGTATACGGCGTGTCCGGCAACTGTTCATGGAACAGTTTGGCGATGTCCTGCTTGGTCTTGTGGATGGCCGGCATGATGATGTGGGTGGGTTTCTCGCCCGCCAGCTGGACGATGTACTCGCCCATATCGCTCTCCACCGCCTCTACGCCTTGGTCCGCCAGGTAATGATTGAGCTCCACCTCCTCGCTGACCATGGACTTGCCCTTGACCATCAGCTTGCCCTGACGGGCGGCGACGATGCCGTGGATGATGCGGTTCGCCTCCTCGGCCGTTTCCGCCCAGTGCACCTTCACGCCATTTGCCGCGAGCTTGTCCTCCAGCTGCTCCAGCAAATCCGGCAGCCGGGACAGGCAGCGCTGGCGTATGCCCTCGCCCAGGGTGCGCAGTGCGGACAGCTCCGCCTCGTCCGGAAACTCCGCCAACCGCTTGGCCATCAAAAAGTCCATCGATCCGCGCAGGCTTTGCCGCAGCTTGCCATCCGTCAGCGCCAGTCTGGCGTTGTCCTTGAAGGCGCGCGACGGGTAAACGGTGATCTTGCTCTCGCTCATCGCCCGTCTCCTTCCACGTCATGGATGGCGATATGCGGCGGCAGCAGCGCCAACACCAGCAGGTCGCGCGGGCCATGGGCGCCGTAGGCCAAGGTTTGCTGGATGTCGGCGGTTTTCGACGGCCCGGAAATCAGCAAAGCGTTGGTGGGCATGCCGGCGGACCAGTTTTCGCCCTGCAGCGCCGAATAAAAGTCCGGGTACAGCGTGGCGGCGTCGAACAAGGCGATGTGCAAGGGCGGCACCAAGCTCATGGTGCGCGGCTCGGCCTCGTCCGGCCACAGCGCCAGGGTGCCGGTGGCGGCTATGCCGCAGCGCGCGACAGTGAAGCCGGCAGCGATGTCGAACAGCTCCGCCTTCCAGCCATCGACTTCGCGGTCGAACCAGACGATGTGCGGCGCTTCGTCCACGCCCTCCAGCCTGCGCGCCAGCCGGCGGCCATGCGGCGTGTCCGACAGCAGCAGCGAGTCTTGCGGATGCACGGCCAGCCAGTCGGCCAGGGCGGCGTCCCACTCCGCCTCGCGCGTCCACAGAATGTCGGTTTTCACCGAACGCATCATCGCCGCCCAATGGCGCAGGCGGGCGATTTCATCGTCCTTGGCCGCGAAATGCTGGAAATGGCCGGCCAAATCCGGCCGCGCGCGCTCCTGCCGCGGCGCGGCGCGCAGCTTTTGCAAGATGGAGGCGCGGGCGCTCATCGCTTGCCCCCGGTGCGCTCCAGCAGAAAGCTGGCCAGATGGCGGCCCTGGAAGCCGCTGCCGCACTGTCCCAGCTTGCCGTTGATATTGAGCAGGCAGCCGCCGTCGGCGGTGACGAACTCCACCGCGCCGCTGTCCTGCAAGGACTGGGCCTTGTCCGCCACCATCGCGCCGGCGATGTCCGGATGCTTGATGGAGAAAGTGCCGCCAAAACCGCAACATTCGGCTTCATGGTCTTGCACCACGCGCTCGACGTTTTGCAGCCTATCGACCAGCGCCCAGCTGCTCTTGTGCACGTTCATCTCGCGCCGCGCCGAACAGGAGGTATGCACCGCCACCTTGGTGGGCGGGCCCAAGTCTTGCGGCTGCCAGTCCAGATGGTTGAGCAGGAAATCGGAAAACTCCACCACCCGCCCGGCGATGGCGCAGGCCTCCATCTCGTCCGCCTCGCCGGCGAACAACTTGGGCCAATGGTGCTGGATCATGCCGCCGCAGGAGCCGGACGGCACCACCACCGGCCAGTCCTCGGGAAAACAGCCCAGCTGCGCGCGCGCCACCGCCAGCGCCTCCTTGGAATGGCCGCTGGTATAGGCCGGCTGGCCGCAGCAGCTCTGGGCCTGGGGGAAATGCACCCGCACGCCCAGGCCTTCCAGCAGGGCGATGGCGTCTAGGCCAGCTTCCGGCAGGAATAGGTCGAGCAGACAGGTGCCGAACAGGTAAACGTCGGCAGGCGTCTTCATGGCTTCCTTTGTAAATTGGTAAGACCAATTATTTTTATAAATTCACTTTAGAGTGAATGCTTGAGTTCGTCAATATGACAAGCGCGCCCGAAACGTACAGAAGCGCCTCTGTCATCACTCGCTCACGCCGCCGTCCATGAGGCAAGCGGAATCGCGCCGACTTGGCCATGTGGTTTTTTTGGAAAAAGAGGAAGGCACGCAAATAAGAAAGATGGCGCAAAACACGGTCTGACAGACCTCGCGAAACCAAGCGCCGCGGACACCCGGCTGACGCTGCGCCGGCAGGCCGCGCGGCCTGCATCGCATCAACAGGCCTTGCCTAAGACGCTTAGCTGGAGAAAGTCGGCGGCGCCAAGGCGGCTGGCGATCATGCGCGATTCGCAGGTCGAAACGCCTTTTTCAGGCGCGCAGCGGAGTCGCTCGCGCATCATGTCCTGGCATTGAATCAATATTTCCACAATAATGGAAATATGGAAACTTTAACCGCCGCCGAACGCCTGGCCGCCCTGGGACATGAGTCCCGGCTATCGATCTACCGTCTGCTAGTCGAAGCCGGCCAACAGGGCATGATCGCCAGCGCCATTGCCGACAAGCTGAGCCTGCCCGCCGCCACGCTGTCGTTCCATCTGTCGCATCTGAGCCGCGTCCAGCTGGTCCGGAGCGAGCGCGAAAGCCGCTTCATCCGCTATTTCGCCGAATTCGACACCATGGACGCCCTGCTCGGCTTCCTCACCCGCAATTGCTGCCAGGGCCAGCCCTGCCTGCCAAGCGCGTCCGCCTGTTCGCCGCGAAACGCGGCGAGCGCGAAAGGAGAAGACCAATCATGAGCCGGCTGAAAACCGTATTGGTGCTGTGCACCGGCAATTCCTGCCGTTCGCAGATGGGCGAAGCCATCCTCAACCATGAGCTGGCGGGCCTGGCGCGCGCGCTGTCCGCCGGCACCGCGCCGCAGCCCAAGGTCGCCGACGGCGCCATCGAGGCTTTGCGCCTGGCCGGCCTGCCCACCGGCGATCTTTATCCCAAGCCAGTGGAAGCGGTGATGCACGAGGAGATCGACCTGGTGGTCAGCGTCTGCGACAACGCCAGGGAAAGCTGCCCGGTGTTTCCCCGGCCGGTCAAACGCATCCATGTCGGTTTCCACGATCCGCACGGCGAGCCCTTGGACAGTTTCATCCGCGTGCGCGACGACATCCGCGAACGGCTGGTGCCGGCCGTCCGCGAAGCCTTGGGCATCTGAGGAGACATCATGGCTACCCGTCAACACGCGGCTGCAACGCCAGCCGCCCAAAGCGCCGCCATGGGCCGGTTCGAACGCTATCTGACAGTGTGGGTGCTGCTCTGCATCGCGGCCGGCATCGCCGCGGGCCAATTGGCGCCCGGCCTGTTCCATGCCATAAGCCGGCTGGAGATCGCCCGCGTCAACCTGCCGGTGGGCGCGCTGATCTGGGTGATGATCATCCCGATGCTGATGAAGGTGGACTTCGGCGCGCTGCATCAGCTTAAGCAGCACGCGCGCGGCATCGCCGTCACCCTGCTGATCAACTGGCTGGTCAAGCCGTTCTCGATGGCGCTGCTGGGCTGGCTGTTCATCCGCCAGCTATTCGCTCCCTGGCTGCCCGCCGAACAGCTGGACAGCTATGTCGCCGGCCTGATCTTGCTGGCCGCCGCGCCCTGCACCGCCATGGTGTTCGTCTGGAGCCGGCTGAGCGGCGGCGACCCGCTGTTCACGCTGTCGCAGGTGGCGCTGAACGACGCCATCATGCTGTTCGCCTTCGCGCCTATTGTCGGCCTGCTGCTGGGCATCTCGGCCATCGCCGTGCCGTGGGACACGCTGCTGGCCTCGGTCGTCCTTTACATCCTGATCCCCGTCATCCTGGCGCAGCTGTGGCGCAAGGCGCTGCTGGCCAGGGGCCAGGCTGCCTTCGACGCAGCCATGGCCAGCATAGGCCCATGGTCGATGGCGGCGCTGCTGGCGACGCTGGTGCTGTTGTTCGCCTTCCAGGGCGAAGCCATCCTGCGCCAGCCGCTGGTGATCGCGCTATTGGCAGTACCCATCCTGATCCAGGTGTTTTTCAACTCGGCGCTGGCTTACTGGCTGAACAAGAAAGCCGGCGAGCAGCACTGCGTAGCCTGCCCGTCGGCGCTGATAGGCGCATCCAATTTCTTCGAGCTGGCGGTCGCCGCCGCCATCAGCCTGTTTGGCTTCCACTCCGGCGCGGCGCTCGCCACCGTGGTCGGCGTGCTGGTGGAAGTCCCCGCCATGCTGCTGGTGGTGAAGGCGGTGAAGGCGAGCAAGGGCTGGTATGAGGGCGCGTCCGGCCAGCGCCGCGATGAGCGATGACAGGGCGCCAGGGCCTCTGCTATCCTTGGACATCTGGTCAGACCAATCTTAGCAAACCATGGCCTATCCGAAAGTCTCCCTGCCCAAGCTGTCCGACGTCATCGTCCAGCAGCTGGAAAAACGCATACTCGACGGCGTGCTCAAACCCGGCGACCGCCTGCCGCCGGAGCGGCAGCTGGCCGAGGAATTCGGCGTGTCGCGGCCGTCGCTGCGCGAGGCGATCCAGCAACTGGCGTCGCGCGGGCTGCTGTCCAGCCGCCAGGGCGGCGGCACCTGGGTGACCGACAGACTGGAAACCGCCTTCTCCGACCCCTGGGAGAAACTGCTGGGCCAGCACGAGGAACTGCGCGGCGACCTGCTGGAGTTTCGCCGCGTGCTGGAAGGCACGGTGGCGCGCTGCGCCGCCAGCCGCGCCACCCAGGCCGACCTGGAGCGGCTGCAGCGCTGCGTGGACCGGCTGCAGCAAGCCTATCGCGGCGGCGATCTGGCCGAGCAGGCCCAAGCCGACGTGGAATTCCACCAGGCGGTGGCGGAGGCCTCGCACAACGCGCTGTTCGCCCACCTGTCCGGCAGCCTGCTGGCGATGCTGCATCGCCACGTGAAGGACAATATCGCCAACCTGTTCGCGGTCGGCGAAGTGGCGGAGGCGCTGCGCGGCCAGCACCTGGCCATCTGGCAGGCGATACGCGACGGCCGGCCGGACGAGGCCCAACTGGCTGCCGAACGCCACCTGGACTTCGTCTCCGACACCCTGCAGAACCAGCGCCAGCAGGCCGAGCGCGACGCGCGCGCGCGGATGCGGCTGGCGCAGGACGACGCCGGGCGCTAAGCCGGCAATCCGCTGCGGCATGAAAAAAGCCGCGCGTCTTGCGACGGCGCGGCTTTGGTTTCGCCCACCCGATGGGTGGCCCGGCGATCAGCCCTGGCGGCTGATCAGCCAATCCACGTAACGGTCCACGCCTTCGCCGACCGATAGCATCGGCGCGGTGTAGCCCGCCTCGCGCAGCTTGCCGATGTCGGCCTGGGTGAAGCTCTGGTACTTGCCTTTCAGCGCGTCCGGGAACGGAATGTACTCGACGATGCCTTGGGAGATCATCTCGGCCAAGGTCAGCGCCGGCTTGCCTTCATGGCGGCGGCAGGCGTTGACGGCGGCTTCGGCCACGTCGTTGAACGGCTGAGAGCGGCCGCTGCCCAGATTGTAGATGCCGCTCTTGCCCGGATTGTCCAGGAAGTACAGGTTGACCTTGACCACATCCTCCACCGACACGAAATCGCGGCTTTGCATGCCGTCGCCCCAGCCGTCCCAGCCGCCGAACAGCTTGACCTTGCCGTGCTCGCGGTACTGGTTGAAATGGTGGAAGGCGACAGAAGCCATCCGGCCCTTGTGCTGCTCCTGCGGGCCATAGACGTTGAAGTAGCGGAAACCCACCGCCTGCGAAGCCAGGCCTTCCTTCATGCGCTGGCGCAGCACCTGGTCGAACAGGAATTTGGAATAGCCGTAGACATTGAGCGGGCCCTCGTACTGGCGCTCTTCCTTGAACACGGTGCCCTTGCCGTAAGTGGCGGCGCTGGAGGCGAACAGGAACTGGATTTCCTCGTGCTGACAGTAGTCGAACAGCGCCAGCGTGTACTGATAGTTGTTGTCCATCATGTACTTGCCGTCGTGATTCATCGTGTCCGAGCAGGCGCCCTGGTGCAGGATGGCGGTCAACTCGCCCTCGTATTCGCCATCCAGCAGCAGGTGCAGGAATTCGTGCTTGTCGAGGTAGTGGCTGATTTCGCAATCGACCAGATTATGGAATTTGTCGCCGCTGGAAAGATTGTCGACGGCGATGATGTCGGTGATGCCGCGCTGGTTCAGTCCCTTGACCAGGTTGGAGCCGATGAAGCCGGCGGCGCCGGTAACGACGATAGTCATGTGTTTGTCCTTGTTCTGCAATGGGCCGTCCGGCCCGAAAATGAATGGATTCAGAACCCCGCGCCCGGCGCGGCGAGATATTCCAGCTCCGCGGCGCTGCTGCTGCGGCCCAAGGCGGCATTGCGGTGCGGAAAGCGGCCGAAGCGCGCGATCACCTGATGATGGCGCCGCGCGTAATCCAGGTAATTGCCGCCGGCCTCGGCGTCCAGCGCCTCGAACAGCCGCAGCGACAGTTCCTGATCGGCCAGCGACTCGCTGTGCTCGAAAGGAAGATAAAGAAAGATCCGCGCCACCGCCGGCAAGCCGCCATCCAGCCCCTGCTCCAGCGCGCGCGGCGCGCCCTGGCGCGCCGCCGCGTCGCAAGCGAAAGCCCGCGCCTCGCCGCGAAACAGATTGCGCGGAAACTGGTCGGCCGCCAGCAGCCAGGCCAGCGCGGCGCGGGCATCGCCGTCGGCCATCTCCAGCTCGCCATCGGCCAATTGCCGGCACAAGGGCGCGAACCGCTGGCGGATGGCCGCGTCGAAAGCCTCGTCGCGGCGGAACCACGCCTCGCGCGGCGCGGCCAGGCTGGCATCGTCGGACCCGCCAAACCAGAATTCCAGCACGGCCTCGACTTGCGCCGGCGTCAGTGTCGCCATCCCAGCCTCCCCATTAGCGAATGGACCCGGCAGCTGCCGGGGCGTTCCCATCAAAGCGCGAACAGCTCCTGCTGCGAGCAGACCGCGGTGCCCAGCTTGCCGACCACCACGCCGGCGGCGGCATTGGCCAGGCTCATCGCCACCGGCAGGCTTTGCCCGGCGGCCAGCGCCAGGCCCAGCGTGCCGATCACCGTGTCGCCGGCGCCGGACACGTCATACACCTCGCGGGCGAAAGTAGGCTGATGCAGCGCGCCGTCGGCGCGGAACAGCGTCATGCCCTCTTCGCTGCGCGTCACCAGCAGCGCGTCCAGATTCAATTCCTCGCGCAGTTTCTGCGCCTTGCGCACCAATACATCCTCGTCGCGCCAGGAGCCCGCCACCTGGCTGAACTCGCTGCGATTCGGCGTCAGCAGCGTGGCGCCGGCGTACTTGCTGTAATCGTCGCCCTTGGGGTCGATCAGCACCGGCTTGCCGGCGGCGCGCGCCAGCTCGATCATCCGCGCCACATGGGTCAGGCCGCCCTTGCCGTAGTCGGACAGAATCACCACGTCGTGATCGGCGACGATAGCCGAGAATTCCTGCAGTTTGTCGGCCAGTATCTCGTGACTGGGCGAATCTTCGAAGTCCAGGCGGATCAGTTGCTGCTGCCTGGCCACCACCCGCAGCTTGACCGTGGTGGCGATCTTGGCGTCGCGCTTGAACGAGGTGGCGATGCCGTCATCGCGCAGCAGCCGCTCCAGCACACCGGCCGCCTCGTCGTCGCCGACCACCGACAAAATGGTCGCCTTCCCGCCCAGGCCGGCGATATTGCGCGCCACGTTGGCCGCGCCGCCGGCGCGCTCCTCGCTGCGGCCTATCTTGGCCACCGGCACCGGCGCCTCTGGAGAAATGCGCGACACATCGCCGAACCAGTAACGGTCCAGCATCACATCGCCCACCACCAGCACCCGCGCGCGCGCCAGGCTTTCCGCCAGCCTGACGGCATCCAGCTCCAGCTCTTGCATCAAACCCATAGCTCTGCCCCCTTATCGGCCAATGGCCAGGTAATCGAAGCCCTGCTCGCGCAGCCATGACGGGTCGTACATATTGCGGCCGTCGAAAATCAATGGCTGCTTCAGGCTGGCCTTGATCGCGTCGAAATCCGGCGCCCGGAACATTTTCCACTCCGTCACGATCAGCAAGGCGTCGGCGCCTTCCAGCGCCGCCATCATATCGTCGGCGAAGCGCAGCCGCGCATTGCCGCCCATCACGCGGCTGGCTTCGTGGGTGGCCACCGGATCGAAAGCCACCACTTCGGCGCCCCGCCGAGTCAGTTCGTCCACAATCACCCGGCTCGGCGCTTCGCGCATATCGTCGGTATTGGGCTTGAACGCCAGGCCCCACAACGCGAAGCGGCGGCCGGCCAGATCGCTGCCGAAGCGGCCCACCACCTTGTCCACCAACCGCAGCTTCTGGATATCGTTGGCCTCTTCCACCGCGGTCAGCACGCGCAACGTATGGCCGTGCTCCTTGCCGGTCTGCACCAGCGCCTTGACGTCCTTGGGGAAGCAGGAGCCGCCGTAGCCGACGCCGGGATACAGGAACTGATAGCCGATGCGCGGATCCGAGCCCATGCCCAGCCGCACCTGCTCGATGTCGGCGCCCATGGTCTCGGCCAGATTGGCCAACTCGTTCATGAAGGAAATGCGGGTGGCCAACATCGCGTTGGCGGCGTACTTGGTCAGTTCGGCCGAGCGCACGTCCATCAGCAGCACGCGCTCGTGGTTGCGCTGGAACGGCTTGTACAGCCGGCGCATGATCTCGGCGGCGCGCTCGTCGTCCACGCCTATCACCACCCGGTCCGGCCGCATGAAGTCGTCGATCGCCGCGCCTTCCTTCAGGAATTCCGGATTCGACACCACGCTGAACGGCAGCGCCGCGCCGCGCGCGGCCAGTTCTTCCGCTATCGCCGCGCGCACCTTGTCGGCGGTGCCGACCGGCACCGTGGACTTGTCCACCACCACCCGGTAATCCGCCATGTGGCGGGCGATATTGCGCGCCGCGCCCAGCACGTATTGCAGGTCGGCGGAGCCGTCCTCATCCGGCGGCGTGCCGACGGCGATGAACTGCACCTCGCCGAAAGCGACCGACTCGGCCACGTCGGTGGTGAAATGCAGGCGGCCGGCGGCCACGTTGCGTTTCACCATCTCTTCCAGGCCAGGCTCGAAAATGGGGATGCCGCCGTTTTGCAGAATTTCGATCTTGCGCGGGTCCACGTCCAGGCAGCACACCTGGTAGCCGGTTTCCGCCAAGCAGGTGCCGGTGACCAGGCCGACATAGCCGGAACCAATGACAGTGACTTTCATGGCTTCTGATTCCGGTATTGCTGAATGTCTTGATTGATCTGGCGCAGCGTGGCCAGCGGATCGGCGGAGCCGGTGATGGAGCGGCCGATCACCAGGTAGTCGGCGCCGGCTTGCAGCGCCGCCAGCGGCGTCATCACGCGGCGCTGGTCGTCATTGCCGCTTTCGGCCAGGCGGATGCCCGGCGTCACCAGCTTGAAATCCTGGCCCAGCGCCTGCTTCAGCATCGAAGCCTCCTGCGCGGAGCACACCACGCCGTCCAGGCCGCAATCGCGGGTCAGCGTCGCCAGGCGGCGCACATGCTCTTCCGGCGACACGGCGATGCCGATTTCCGCGAGGTCGGACGCATCCATGCTGGTCAGCACCGTCACCGCGATCAGCAGCGGGCGCTGGCTGTAGCCGGCCAGCGCTTCGCGCGCGGCTTCCATCATGCGGCGGCCGCCCGAGGCGTGCACATTGACCATCCACACGCCGGCGTCGGCCGCCGCCTTGCAGGCGTGGGCGACCGTGTTGGGAATATCGTGGAACTTCATGTCCAGGAACACCTGGAAGCCGCGCGCGCTCAGGGTTTCCACCAGATTGCGGCCGCTGGAGGTGAACAGCTCCTTGCCCACTTTCAGCCGGCATTCGGACGGGTCAAGCCGGCTGGCGAAATCCAGCGCCTTGGCGGCGTTGTCGAAATCCAGCGCCACCAACACCGGCGAATCGATCCGCGCATCCGCAGCTGCGATCAAAGGGTTCATGCATGCTCCATCATTCTATTTATATGTGCGAAGCGCCGCCGAGGGTCAGCGGCGGCGCGAAGTTCAAGACGGCGTCAGGCTTCCGAACGGTTGGCGGTGAAGCTTTCCCATTCGCCGCAGGCGGGGCAATGCCAGAAGAAGGCCCGCGAGCGGAAATTGCAGCATTTGCAGCGATGCACGCTCAAACGCTGGGAATGTTTGAGTATCAGCGCGCGCGCCACCTCGGCGTCCATCCGGCCCTCCGGCGACAGCTCGTCCATCTGCGCCTCTATCATCCGGTAGACGCCGGACAGGCTGGGACGCGCGTGCACCGCCTCGCGCACGCCTTCCAGCGCGCGCGCCTCGCCCTCGTAAGTGGCGATTTTCTGGTACAGCAGGTCGGTCAGTTCCAACTGCGGGAAAGTGCGCTGGTAGCCGCGCAGCAGGGCGATGCCCTCCGACGGCTTGCCCAGTTTCTCATAGGCGTCGAACAGACGCTCGGCCGCCATCGCCAGGTATTCGTAGTTCTGCTTCTCTATGCCCTGCCAGGCCGCCATCGCCGCTTCGACATGGCCTTCGGCGAATTCGATGTCGCCGAGGATCAGGCTGGCGCGCACGCACTTGCGGTTGGCGGCGATCGCCTCCGCCACATACTGGCGCGCCTGCTCGTAATGGGATTGGTACAGCTCGCCCTGCGCCAGTTCGCAATAGAACTGCGCCACTTCATGCTGGAAGGAATGCGCGTCGCTGCGCAGCTCGCGGGCGGTTTCAATCGCCTTTTTCCAGTCGCGGTCCTGCTGGTAGATGTCGAGCAGCTGCCGCCGCGCCGCCAGCGCCATATTGCCGTCCAGCAGCTTCAGCAGGATTTCCTCGGCGCGATCGACCAAGCCCGCCTTGCGGAAATCCTGCGCCAGCTCGTTGCGCACCAGATCGCGGTGCTCGCCGGGCAGATCGGACGAGTCCAGCATCTGCTGGTGCAGGCGGATGGCGCGGTCGTTCTCGCCGCGCTTGCGGTAGAGCTTGCCCAGCACATGCTGCAATTCCAGCGCCGCGCCCTGCTGGCGCGCCACCTCGGACAAAGCCTGCGCGGCGACGTCGGTCTTGTCGTCAACCAGCGCGTCCAGGCCGCGAAAATACGAAATCGGCACCGCTTTCGCCTGCTTCAGCACGGTGCGCATATCCACCCGGGCCGCAAACCAGCCCAGGCCGAAAAAGGCTGGAAACAGCAGCAGCCACCACAAATCGAGTTCCAACAGCAATCCTTTCGGGATAATAGAATCCGGGCCGCGGACGCGGCCGGCAGGCTAGGCGGCCATCAATCGGCGATGGCGTCGCTGGGATCGCTGACAACCTTGCTGGCAGGCGGGCGATTGCGCAGCTCTTTCTTCAGTTGCGAAAGCTCGCGGCGGGTTCTCAGGTAGAAGCTGAAAGTGGCCAGCAGGCCTACCACCGCGCCGGCGACGAAGAACAGCAACAGGAAGACGATGAACGGCGCCGACCAAGATTGGCCGAAGAACAGTTTGAATTCGACCGCGTGGCTGTTCTGCACGGTGACCGCGACCAGCAGCAACAACAGGGCCAGTTCGACGATACGCAACAAATATCGCATGGGTTCGCTCGATGGGTTTGCCGGAGTGCAATTTTAAACGATAGCCAGCCACAACCCAAGCCGCCGCGCGCTCCGAATACGAAAAAAGCGCCGCAAAATGCGGCGCTTTTGGCACGACAGGCGTCAAAGAACTGCCATCAGGCCTGGGTCTGCTCCAACAGGGACAGATCCACGCGCTCCCGCAGTTCCTTGCCAGCCTTGAAATGAGGCACGTATTTCTCAGGAACCGAGACGCTGGTGCCCGACTTAGGATTGCGGCCGACGCGCGGCGGACGGTAGTTCAAATCGAAGCTACCGAAGCCGCGGATTTCGATCCGGCTTCCCTGAGCCAGGTTGTTGGCCATCGCATCCAGAATGGTCTTGACGGCCAACTCAGCATCTTTGTAGACCAACTGAGAATTGCGCTCGGCGAGTCTCTCGGACAGCCGCGCGATCAGCTCAGATTTGGTCATGACGCAATTACTCGTTGGAACCGGACAGTTTTGCCTTCAGCAGGGCACCCAGGTTGGTGGTGCCGGCGGAAGCGCTGTCAACGGTGGACAGGTTCTTCATCGCGGCATTCTCTTCCTGAGCGTCCTTGGCCTTGATCGACAGGCTGATGTTGCGCGACTTGCGGTCAACGGCAACGATCACGGCTTCCACTTCTTCGCCATCCTTCAGGACGGAGCGAGCATCTTCCACGCGGTCGCGGGACAGCTCGGAAGCGCGCAGGTAGCCCTCAACATCGGTATCCAGAGCGATTACGGCGCCCTTGGCGTCAACGGACTTCACGGTGCCCTTGACCAGGGCGCCCTTGTCGTTCATCGCAACGAAGTTGTTGAACGGATCGCCTTCCAGTTGCTTGATGCCCAGGGAGATGCGTTCTTTTTCCACGTCGATGGACAGAACAACGGCTTCAACCTCGTCGCCCTTCTTGAACTTGCGCACGGCTTCTTCGCCAGCTTCGTTCCAGGACAGGTCGGACAGGTGAACCAGGCCATCGATGCCGCCCGGCAGACCAACGAACACGCCGAAGTCGGTGATGGACTTGATCGCGCCCTTCAGCTTGTCGCCCTTGTGGAAGTTGTCGGCGAACTCGTTCCACGGGTTTGCCAGGCACTGCTTCATGCCCAGGGAGATGCGACGACGGTCTTCGTCGATTTCCAGGATCATGACTTCCACTTCGTCGCCAACTTGAACTACCTTGGACGGGTGTACGTTCTTGTTGGTCCAGTCCATTTCGGACACGTGCACCAGACCTTCGATGCCTTGTTCGATTTCAACGAACGCGCCGTAGTCGGTCAGGTTGGTCACCTTGCCGAACAGACGGGTGCCGGACGGGTAGCGGCGGGACAGGCCCACCCACGGATCTTCGCCCAGTTGCTTCAGGCCCAGGGATACGCGGTTCTTCTCTTGGTCGAACTTCAGTACCTTGGCTTCCACTTCATCGCCAACCGCCAGAACTTCGGACGGGTGCTTCACGCGGCGCCATGCCAGGTCGGTGATGTGCAGCAGGCCATCGATGCCGCCCAGGTCGACGAACGCACCGTAGTCGGTGATGTTCTTGACGATACCCTTGATGACTGCGCCCTCTTTCAGGGTTTCCAGCAGAGCCTTGCGCTCTTCGCCCAGGGTTTCTTCCAGCACGGAGCGGCGGGAAACCACGACGTTGTTGCGCTTGCGATCCAGCTTGATAACCTTGAACTCGATCTGCTTGTTTTCGTACGGGGTGGTGTCTTTCACCGGACGCACGTCAACCAGAGAGCCCGGCAGGAAGGCGCGGATGCCGTTGACCATGACGGTCAGGCCGCCCTTGACCTTGCCGCTGATCAGGCCGGACAGGATGGTGCCGGCTTCCAGAGCTTCTTCCAGCTCAACCCAGGCAGCCATGCGCTTGGCTTTTTCGCGGGACAGCTTGGTCTCGCCGAAGCCGTTTTCCAGCGCGTCGATGGCGACGGTGACGAAGTCGCCGATGGCGACTTCAACGACGCCTTGGTCGTTCTTGAATTCTTCAGCCGGAATCAGGGACTCGGACTTGAGGCCTGCGTTCACGGTTACAAAGTTGGAATCAACTGCCACGACTTCAGCAGTGATCACTTCGCCCACGCGCATATCGTGCAGGGTGAGGCTTTCCTCGAACAGTTGAGCGAAGTTTTCCATGGAGAGGGTAGTCATCAAGCGTACTCTCGGTTGCATGCCTTGCGGCGTGCGGGGTTAGGGTTGAACACGCGGCGGCTTTTGCAACGCAGCAAAAACAGCCGTTAAAAAATCAATGGCCGGAAACCTGTCTTTCCTCAAACCACCCGAGGACCTTGTCGACCGCCTGGTCTATGGTCAGCTCCGTGGTATCGAGCAAAAAGGCGTCCGGCTCCTGGCGCAGCGGCGCTACCGGCCGGGCGGCATCGCGCGCGTCCCGATCGATAATGTCCTGCATAATTCTGGGGAGGTTAGCAGATTCCCCCTTGCCGATCAACTGCTTATAGCGGCGCTCGGCGCGCTCCTCGGCGCTGGCGGTCAGGAATATCTTCAACATGGCGTCCGGAAACACCACCGATCCCATGTCGCGGCCGTCGGTCACCAGGCCCGGCGCCAAGCGAAAATCGCGCTGGCGCTGCAATAGCGCGGCGCGGACTTCAGGCAGCGCCCCCACCTTGGACGCGCCGATGCCGATTTCCTCGGCGCGGATATCCAGGCTGACATCGTTGCCTTCCAGCCACACCGCGCCGTCGGAGAACTCCACCGGCAGGACGATCGCGGCGCCGGCCAGCGCCGCTTCGTCGTCCCAGGCGATGCCATGGCGGCGGGCGTGCAGCGCCAGCAGCCGATACAGCGAGCCGGAGTCGAGGTAGTGGAAATCAAGGCGCGAGGCCACCAGGGCGGCCACCGTGCCCTTGCCGGAAGCGGAAGGCCCGTCGATGGTAATCACCGGAACTGTCATGGGAGTTTGATCCTGTTGCAATCTCAAGCCACCGGCTCCGTCGGCGCGCCGAAAGAAGCCGGTAAAACCGCGCATTGTAGCGCAAGCCGGCGCCTTGCAGGGGAGCGGATGCCGCCGTTCTCGCGCGGCCGGCGATTGCGCGCAGGCGGCGGCGGCGGGTACAGTGTCCGCTCACCCTTTCGTCCAACCCGCGATACGCACCCGAAAATAAAGCGCGCCCCGTCAATATGGAACAACTGCACCTGCTCCCCTGCCCTCGCCTCGCCGGCGCCGTCAAGCTGCCCGGCTCCAAGAGCATCTCCAACCGCACCCTGCTGCTGGCCGCGCTGTCCGGCGGCAGCACGCTGGTGCGCGACCTGCTGGATTCGGACGACATCCGCCACATGCTGGGCGCGCTGAAGCTGCTGGGCGTGAAAATAGAGCAGCAGGGCGACAGCCGCGACTTCCGCGTGCACGGCGCCGGCGGCGCTTTCCCGGTGAAAAACGCCGAGCTGTTCCTCGGCAACGCCGGCACCGCCTTCCGGCCGCTGACCGCCGCGCTGGCGCTGATGGGCGGCCACTACCAGCTGTCCGGCGTGCCGCGCATGCACGAGCGCCCGATCGGCGACCTCGTCGACGCGCTCAACGCCGCCGGCGCCCGCATCGCCTATCTGGGCCAGCCCGGCTTCCCGCCGCTGGCCATCTCCCCGGCCGACGTGCGCTGCGCCCAGCCCATCCAGGTGAAGGGCAATGTCTCCAGCCAGTTCCTCACCGCCTTGCTGATGGCGCTGCCGCTGACCGGCGGCCAGGCCGAGATCGAAGTGGTGGGAGAGCTGATCTCCAAGCCTTACATTGAAATCACGCTGAATCTGATGGCGCGCTTCGGCGTGCGCGTCGAACGCGACGGCTGGCAGCGCTTCGTGATTCCCGGCGGCCAGCACTACATCTCGCCCGGCGAAGTCTATGTCGAAGGCGACGCCTCCAGCGCGTCCTACTTCCTGGCGGCCGGCGCGCTGGCCGGCGGCCCGGTGCGGGTGGAAGGCGTCGGCAACGCCAGCATTCAGGGCGATGTGCGCTTCGCCGAGGCGCTGGAATTGATGGGCGCGACGGTGAGCCGCGGCGACAACTGGATCGAGGCCCGCGCCGAGGGCAAGCTCAAGGCGATAGACCTCGACTGCAACCACATTCCGGACGCGGCGATGACGCTGGCGGTGGCGGCATTGGCCGCCGACGGCACCACCACGCTGCGCAACATCGCCAGCTGGCGGGTGAAGGAAACCGACCGGCTGTCGGCGATGGCGACCGAATTGCGCAAGGTCGGCGCCGTAGTCGAGGAAGGCCCGGACTATCTCCGCGTCACCCCGCCGGCCGAGCTGACGCCGAACGCCGAAATCGACACCTACGACGACCACCGGATGGCGATGTGCTTCTCGCTGGTTTCGCTGCTGGGCGCGCCGGTGGTGATCAACGACCCCGACTGCGTGGCCAAGACCTTCCCCGGCTACTTCCAGGCGCTGGCCGCGCTGCAGGCGCAATAATCACAATATATTGATGGTTTAATCGATAGACTCCACAATATACGCCTTGCAAAGGAGTCTATCGATGAGCGACCTGTTCCGGATGCGCCGCGATTTCATGCGGCGCTTCGACATCCCCTCCCCCTCCCATCCCGAATATCAGCCCGAACAGCTGGCGATGTGGCAGACCATGCTGGACGAAGAGCTGGACGAGCTCAAACAGGCGCTGGCGGATTATCGCGAGCTGCCGGCGCAATCGCCCGAACAGCAACTGCGCAGCCGCGCCGAACTCGCCGCCGAGGCCGTGGACGTGCTCAATGTTGTGTGCGGCCTGCTGCTGTCGCAGGGCCTGCCGCTGGAGGCGATGTGCGAGGCGATACACGACGCCAATCTGCGCAAATGCGTGGACGGCAAGGTGGTGCGCCGCGCCGACGGCAAGGTGCTGAAGCCGGAAGGCTGGCGGCCGGCGGACAAGCTGGAAGTGATCCGCCAGGCGCAGGACCGCAACAATACGTCGCAATCTTTGTCCTGAATTAAAACGTCCTTAAGCCATCCCGGCTAAGCTTGAATCTTGACCCACTCGCATCCGGGAACCGAAATGCTGCGCAATTCCTCGCAAAGCTACGGCCGCGTCGCCCGCGCGCTGCACTGGCTGTGCGCTCTGGCGGTGATCGCCGCGCTGGTCTTCATCGAACTCAAAGGCAACTTCCCCAAGGGCGATCCGGTCCGCGGCGGCCTGAGCTACGCCCACATCCAGGCCGGCCTGATCGTCCTGCTGCTGGTCGTGCCCAGACTGGCCTGGCGGCTGGGCAATCCGCCGCCCGGCATCACTCCCCGCCCCAGCCCGCTGATGAAGCTGCTGGCCCATGCCGGCCACTGGGCGCTGTACGCGCTGATGCTGGCGCTGCCCATCCTGGGCATCGCCTTCATCCAGGCCAGGGGCGGCGAAGTGGCCCTGTTCGGCCTGGCGCTGCCAGCCATGCTGGCGCCGGATCCGGCCTTCGGCCGCCAGCTGAAGGACGCGCATGAGCTGCTGGGCAACGTGCTGCTGTGGCTGAGCATCCTGCACGCCGCCGCCGCCGTCTGGCATCATCGCTTCGTCAAAGACGATACGCTGACCCGCCTGATCGGCCCGCTACGCTGATTCCGCGCGCCGGCTGGAGCCTCTGGCCACCAGCCGGCCGGACAGCACCACCTTGCGCGGCGGCCGCTCCGGCTGCCGCAAGCGTTCCAGCAGCATCGCCATCGCCTCGCGGCCGATGGCGTCCACCGGCTGCTCGATCACCGTCATCCCCGGTTCCGCCAATTCGGTCCAGCTGTCGTTGTCGAAACCCGCCAGCGCCAGCTGCCGCGGCACCGCGACGCCGAGCGCCCGCGCCGCCTTGACCGCGCCCAATAGCAACAAGCCGTTGCTGGCGATCAGCGCCTGCGGCGGATCGTCCTCCCGCAGCCAGGCCGCCACCGCCTGCTCGGCCGCCGCCGCGCTGGGCGCGGCGAAGCGCGCGTCCGCGGCCAGCCCGGCCCGCGCCAGCGCGGCGGCGAAACCGGCATGCCGCTCGGCCCCGGTGCTGCTGGTATTGCCGAACAATCCGCCGATGCGGCGATAACCCTGCTCCAGCAGATGCGCCACCAGTTGCCCCGCGGCCGCGGCATTGTCCAGCAGCACCGCGTCGCCGCCGCCGGGGCCGGCGCGGTCCACCATCACCACCGGGAAACCCAGCGCCGCGATGTCCAGCCGCGCCGCGGTCGCGCGGGTGGCGGCCAGGATCACCCCGCTCACCCTCTCCTCCTGCATCAGCCGCAGATACATCGCTTCCTTCTCCGGGTTTTCGTCGGTATTGCACAGGATCACCCGCATGCCGGCGCGATAGGCGGCGTCCTCCACCGCCCGCCCCACCGCGGTGAAGAAAGGGTTGCAGATATCGGACACGATCAGGCCGACGGTCAGGCTGGATTGCGAGCGCAGGCGCCGCGCCGACAGGTTGGGCCGATAGCCGCTGCCGGCGATGGCTTCTTCCACCTTGGCGCGCAACGCCGGACTCACCGGCCCGTTGCCCAAAACCCGCGACACAGTGGCCACCGACACGCCGGCCAACCGCGCGACATCCTTGATACTGGTCGTCATATGGAATCGTTTTCAATTGATTTTCGCCATGCTGCGCCTAGTTAGCGTGACGCGCAAGCGCTTGAAAATCCAGCAACAGCATGCTGCATTGCAATATCCATACTTTATTGGCACGAATGAATTGACAGAAAAAATGTAATCGTTTTCAATCGCTGACATACCGATCCCGCCTACGAGGTGCGCCGTGTCCGATGCCCTGCTCAATCCCCAACTGATACGCCTGGGCTGCCGGCCCGCCGACAAGGACGCCGCCATCCGCGAAGCCGGCGCGCTGCTGGAGGCAGCCGGCTGCATCGCCCCGGACTATATAGACAGCCTGCTGCGGCGCGAGGCGGTGGCCAACACCTACCTGGGCAACGGCATCGCCATTCCGCACGGCATGGCCGAAGACCGCGCCCAGGTGCTGCGCACCGGCGTCGCCATCCTGCAGATTCCGGACGGGCTGGAATGGAACCCCGGCCAGCGCATCCACCTGCTGTGCGCGATCGCCGCCCGCTCCGACGACCACCTGGTGATGCTGCGCCAGCTGACCCGGCTGCTGCAGGACGAAGCCCGGCTGCTGCCGCTGTTCACCACCACCGACAGCGCCGACCTGCTGGCAGCGCTGGCCCAGCCGGAAGCGCCGCTGCCGCCCGACGCCGAAGCGCACGACCTGGATCTGTGCGAGGAATGGCGGCTGGACTACCCCAACGGCCTGCACGCCCGCCCCGCCGCGCTGTGGGTGGAGGCGGCGCGCCGCAGCCCGGCGCAATTGCAGGTGCGCCACGGCAGCCAGGCCGCCGACGCCAAAAACCTGATCGCGCTGCTGCAGCTCGGCCTGCGCCAGGGCGCGCTGCTGACGGTTTCCGCGCGCGGGCCGCAAGCCGCCGACGGGCTCAAACAACTGCTGCGGGCGATGCGCGAAGCCAGCCTGGCCGAGCAGACCGCCGCCGCCATCGCCGCCCAGCGCGCCGCGGCGCAACGGCCGCGCGCCGGCTGGCAGCCGTCGGGCCAGCCGGTTTCGCTGCCCGGCATCGCCGCCAGCCCCGGCCTCGCCATCGGCACCGTGCGCGTGCTGGCCGGCGAACAGCTGCGCATCGTCGACCGCCCGGTCAGCCTGGCCGAAGGCGGCGACCGCCTGCACGAAGCGCTGGCCGCCACCCGCCGCCGGCTGGCGGCGCTGGCCGACGCCACTCAGGCCACGCTGGGCGCCGCCGAAGCCGGCATTTTCCGCGCCCAAGCCGAACTATTGAACGACACCGACCTGATCACCCTCAGCTGCCAACTGATGGTGGCCGGCCATGGCGTGGAGTGGTCTTGGCACCAGGCGGTGGAGCGGCTGGCGGAAAAGATCTCGGCATTGGGCAACCCACTGCTGGCCGCCCGCGCCGCCGACCTGCGCGACGTCGGCCGGCGGGTGCTGCTAGAGCTGGACCCATCGCTGCAAGGCAACGCGCCGGGAGAGTTCGGCCCCGACACCATCCTGCTGGCCGCCGACCTGGCGCCGTCGGACACCGCCAGTCTGGATCTCTCCCGCGTCAAGGGCCTGGCCACCGCCCACGGCGGCCCCACCGCCCACACCGCCATCCTGGCGCGCACGCTGGGCCTGCCGGCGCTGGTGGCCGCCGGTCCGGCGCTGCTCGACGTGGCCGACGGCAGCCCGGCGATCCTGGACGGCGACGCCGGCCGGCTCTACCTGAACCCGAGCGAGCACAATCTCGCCTCCGCCCGCGACTGGCAACAACGCCAGCGCGAGGCGCAGCAACAACAGCAGCAGGCCTGCCTGCAGCCCGGCCAGACCGCCGACGGCCGCCGCGTGGAAATCGCCGCCAACCTCAACCGGCCGGAACAGGTCGCCGGCGCGCTGAACAACGGCGCGGAAGGCGTCGGCCTGATGCGCACCGAATTCCTGTTTCTGGAGCGCGACGCCGCGCCGGACGAAGAAGAGCAATACCAGACCTACCTGGCCATGCAGCAGGCGCTGCAGGGCCGGCCGCTGATCGTGCGCGCGCTGGACATCGGCGGCGACAAACAGGTGCCCTACCTGAACCTGCCGGTCGAGGACAACCCCTTCCTCGGCGTGCGCGGCGCGCGGCTGCTGCTGCGCCGGCGCGAGCTGCTGGAGCCGCAGCTGCGCGCGCTGTACCGCGCCGCCAAGGCCGGCAAGCCCTTGTCCATCATGTTTCCGATGATCAGCTCGCTGAAGGAGATCACCCGGCTCAAGGGCTGGTGCGAGGGCGTGCGCAAGGAATTGGACGCGCCGCCGGTGCCGATAGGCATCATGGTGGAAGTGCCGGCCGCCGCGCTGCTGGCCGACCAGCTGGCGCCCTATGTCGACTTCTTCTCCATCGGCACCAACGACCTCACCCAATACGCGCTGGCGATGGACCGCCAGCACCCGGAGCTGGCCGCCGAAGCCGACAGCCTCCACCCCGCCGTGCTGCGGCTGATCCGCCAGACGGTGCGAGGCGCGGCCGCGCACCAGCGCTGGGTGGGCGTGTGCGGCGGCAGCGCCGGCGACCCGCTGGGCGCCGCGGTACTGGCCGGCCTGGGCGTGGACGAGTTGTCGATGAGCCCCAGCGACATCCCGGCGGTCAAAGCCATGCTGCGCCGCCACGACTACGCGCGGCTGCAAGCGCTGGCGGAACAGGCGCTGTCCTGCGACAGCGCCGAGGAAGTGCGCCAGCTGCTGGAGGCACTGGCATGAGCCCCGCCCTGCACACCATCACGCTGAACCCGGCGCTGGACCAGACCGTCACCCTGGATGAACTGCTGCCCGGCGGCGTCAACCTGGCGCGCGCCGCCCAATTGAACGCCGGCGGCAAGGGCATCAACGTGGCCAGCTGCCTGGCCGACTGGGGCCTGCCGGCCACCGTCCACGGCCTGCTGGGCCGCGACAACAGCGGGGCGTTCGAGCAACTGTTCGCCGCCAAGCGCATCCACGACCGCATGCTGCGCCTGCCCGGCGACAGCCGGGTCAACATCAAGCTGGCCGACCTCAAATCCGGCCGCACCACCGACATCAACCTGCCCGGCCTGGCCGCCGCCGAGGCCGACCTGCAGGCGCTGGCCGCCCGGCTGGCAGAGCTGCGCGCCGGCGACAGCGCGGCGCTGGCCGGCAGCCTGCCGCCCAGCTTGCCGCCGGACGCCCTGGCCCGGCTGTGCCGCCAGTTGAAACGGCAAGGCGTGTGGGTGCTTCTGGACAGCAGCGGGCCGGCATTGGCCTCGGCGCTGGCCAATCCGCCCGAGGCGCTGCCCGACTGCATCAAGCCGAACCGGGAAGAACTGGCGCAATGGGCCGGCCGCGAGCTGGCCGCGCTGCCGGATGTGGCGCGCTGCGCGCAAGGCCTGCAGCGGCGGGGCATCGCCCAGGTGGTGGTGTCGCTCGGCGAACAGGGCGCCATGCTGGTCGACGCCGACTGCGCGCGGCTGGCCAGCCTGCCGCCGCAGCGGCCGCTGAGCACGGTGGGCGCCGGCGACGCGCTGGTGGCGGGACTGATGGCCGCCCGCCAGCAAGGGCTGGCCGGCGGCGACGCGCTCAGGCTGGCAGTGGCTTTCGCCGCCGCCAAGCTGCAAAGCGTCGGCCCGCACCTACCCGCCGCCGAACAGATACGCCAACTGGCGGACGCGGTCCGCCTGCAAGACCTGGCCGCGGCCTGAAGCCGGCGCCCATCATCGATCACAGGGGAAACGCAATGAGCATCGTCGCCATCATCCGCTCCGGCGAGCGCAGCACCCAGGCGCGCCTGGCCGCCGAAGCGCTGCGCCTGGCCGCCCAGCGGCGGCAGCTGCCGATAGACATCGAGATAGACGGCCAGCCGGCGTTGAGCGCCGGCCAGATCGCCGCCGCCGGCCATGTGCTGCTGATAGGCGAAGAGGACGACGCCCGCCTGGGCCGGCGCGCCGCGCGCCGCGCCACGCTGGACGCGGTGCTGGCCGACCCGGCCGGCCAGCTTCAGGTGCAGGAAGCCGGCCGCGCCCTGCGCATCGTCGCCGTCACCAGCTGTCCCACCGGCATCGCCCACACCTTCATGGCGGCCGAGGGGCTGGTCCAGGGCGCCAAGGCGCTGGGCCACGCGATTCGGGTGGAAACCCAGGGCTCGGTCGGCGCGCAAGACGCGCTGAGCGATGCCGAGATCGCCGCCGCCGACCTGGTCATCATCGCCGCCGACACCCAGGTGGCGGTGGAGCGCTTCGCCGGCAAGCGGCTGTTCAAGAGCGGCACCAAGGCCGCCATCGGCGACGGCAAGGCGCTGATCCGCCACGCCATCGAAGAGGCGCAGCCATGGGCAGGCGCCAGCCCGGCCGCCGCCGAAGCCGCCAATCAGGAAAAAGCCAAGGACGGGCCCTACCGTCACCTGATGACCGGCGTGTCCTTCATGCTGCCCTTCGTCACCGCCGGCGGCATTTTGATCGCGCTCGCCTTCGCGCTGGGCGGCATCTACGCCTTCGACGACGCGCACAAGGGCACGCTGGCCTGGTCGCTGTTCCAGATCGGCGCGAAATCCGCCTTCGCGCTGATGGTGCCGATCCTGGCCGGCTACATCGCCTACTCCATCGCCGACCGTCCCGGCATCGCCCCCGGCATGGTGGGCGGCATGCTGGCCGCCAGCCTGGGCTCGGGCTTTCTCGGCGGCATCGCCGCCGGCTTCATCGCCGGCTACGGCACCCGCGAATTGAACCGCCGGATCAAGCTGGGCCAGCATCTGGACGGCCTGAAGCCGGTGTTGATCCTGCCGGTGCTGGGTTCCCTGCTGACCGGCCTCTTGATGATCTACGTGGTGGGCCAGCCGGTGGCCGCCGTGCTGGCGGCGCTGACCGAGGCGCTCAAGGGCATGCAAGGCAGCAGCGCGCTGGCCCTGGGCGCGCTGCTGGGCGCGATGATGGCTTTCGACATGGGCGGCCCGGTCAACAAGGCGGCCTACGCCTTCGCCACCGGCCTGATCGCCAGCCAGGTATACACGCCGATGGCGGCAGTGATGGCGGCCGGCATGACGCCGCCGCTGGGCCTGGCGCTGGCCACCCGCTTGTTCCGCAACCGCTTCAGCGCCGACGAGCGCGAAGCCGGCAAGGCCGCCGGCGTGCTGGGCCTGGCCTTCATCAGCGAGGGCGCGATACCGTTTGCCGCGCGCGACCCGCTGCGGGTGATCCCGGCGCTGATGGCCGGCTCGGCGCTGGCCGGCGCCATCTCGATGACCATGGGCGTGCAGCTGAAAGTGCCGCACGGCGGCGTGTTCGTGCTGCCCATTCCCAACGCGGTGGAACATCTGGGCGGCTATCTGATCGCCCTGGCAGCCGGCACCGCCGTCACCGCCTTGCTGTTGGGCCTGCTGAAGAAGCCGCTGCCGCAAACCGCCGGCTGACCCCGCCTCCCTCCCTTCCGCCGACAGGCCTGCGATGCTCACGCATCGCAGGCCTGTTTACATTAGAAATAATGAATAGTTAATTTGTTATAATGCGTTCACAAACGGCACACAGATGCCGCGAATTCATTGCAAACATCAATCAGGAAAAGCCATGTCCATTACCCGCCGCGACTTCCTCAACGGTTTCGCGCTGACGGTGGCTGCCGGGCTCACACCGCTGGAAATCCTCCGTGCCGCGCCCCGTCAGATCAGCGCCAGCTACTACCCGCCTTCGCTCACCGGCCTGCGCGGCAATCACGACGGCTCCTTCGAAAACGCCCACAAGCTGGGCCGCGCCCACCACGCCTATTCGCTCTCCGGCGCCAAGGTGGAGGAGCATTACGACCTGGTGGTGGTCGGCGGCGGCATCAGCGGCCTTTCCGCCGCCCACTACTACCGCAAGAAGCACCCGCAGGCCAAGGTGCTGATCCTGGACAACCACGACGACTTCGGCGGCCACGCCAAGCGCAACGAGTTCAAGGTCGGCGATCGCCTGGTGCTGGGCTACGGCGGCACCGAATCGCTGCAGTCGCCCAAGCACGTGTTCAGCAAGGAAGCGCTGGCGCTGATGAAAGAGCTGACCGTCGACATCGATGGCCTGGCCAGCCACTTCCACCGCAATTTCTACCCCGACCTCAAGCTGTCGCGCGGCGTGTTCTTCAATAAGGAAGACTTCGGCGCCGACAAGGTGGTGGGCGGCGACCCCTATCTGCAGGTGGCGGACGACATCGACCCCAAGCGCCTGAACGCGCGGCCGATCCGCGACTTCATCAATGATTTTCCGATGCCGAAGAAGGACCGCGACGCGTTGATCGCCCTGCACACCAGCCAGCGCGACTACCTGGGCGACATGCCCAAGGCCAAGCGCGAGGCTTATCTCGCCAAGATCAGCTACAGCACCTACCTGTCCCGCCACGTCGGCCTGAGCGCCACCGCGATCCGCTTCTTCCAGTCGCGCAGCAACGACTTCCAGGCGGTGGGCATCGACGGCCTGCCGGCGCTGGACGCGCGCAATCTGGACCTGCCGGGCTTCCACGGCGTGGCGGGCCTGGGCAAGATCAGCGCCGAGGCGGAAGCCGAACTGCGCGACCCCTACATCTACCACTTCCCGGACGGCAACGCCTCCATCGCCCGCCTGCTGGTGCGCAAGATGATTCCGCAAGCGGCGCCGGGCAAGGACATGAACGACATCGTGCTGGCCCGCTTCGACTACAGCAAGCTCGACCTGCCGGAAAACCCGGTGCGGCTGCGGCTGAACAGCACCGTGGTGCGGGTGGAAAACGGCAAGAGCGCGGTGGATATCGGCTACCTGGACAAGGGCGGCCAGCTGCGCCGCGTGCAGGCGCGCCACACCGTGATGGCCTGTTACAACATGATGATCCCGCACATCATGCCCAGCCTGCCCGACGACCAGAAACAGGCGCTGGCGATGAACGTCAAGGCGCCGCTGGTCTACACCAAGGTAGTGCTGAAGAACTGGGACAGCTTCATGAAGCTGGGCGTGCACGAGCTGTACTGCCCTTCCATGCCGTACAGCCGCATCAAGCTAGACTACCCGGTGGACATCGGCGGCTACCAGCATCCGCGCAAGCCGTCCGAGCCGATGTGCCTGCACATGGTCTACGTGCCCACCATCGCCGGCTCCGGCCTGGACCCGCGCACCCAGTGGCGGATGGGCCGCGCCAAGCTGCTGGCCATGCCGTTCTCGGAAATGGAAACCATGGTGCGCGAGCAACTGCAGCGCATCCTCGGCCCCACCGGCTTCGACCACCAGCGCGACATCGCCGCCATCACCGTCAACCGCTGGTCGCACGGCTATTCCTACTTCCTCAACTCGATGTACGACGACGAAGACGAGTCCAAGCGCATCATCGCCGCCGCCCGCCGCCCGGCCGGCAATGTGACGATCGCCAACTCCGACTCCGACTGGAACCCGTACACCCACGCCGCCATCGACCAGGCATGGCGCGCCGTCAACGAGCTGAGCTAACAGGAACCCCGCGATGAAATTGATGAAAACCCTGGGCCTGGCGGCCCTCTTGGCCGCCGCCGCGCAAGCGGCGCAGGCCAATGTCGACACCGACAGCGTGCGGCGCGGCGCCTACCTCGCCCGCGTGTCCGACTGCATCGCCTGCCACAGCGCGCCGGACGGCAAGCCCAACGCCGGCGGCCTGGCGATGGACACCCCGGTCGGCAAGATCTACTCCACCAACATCACGCCGGACAAGGAAACCGGCATCGGCGACTACAGCTACGAGGACTTCGCCCGCGCGCTGCGCCAGGGCGTGGCCAAGGAAGGCCACTCGCTGTACCCGGCGATGCCCTACACCTCGTTCGCGCGCATCAACGACGCCGACATGCGCGACCTCTACGCCTATTTCATGCACGGCGTGGCGCCGGTGGCGCAGGAAAACCGCGACAGCGACATTCCCTGGCCCTTGTCGATGCGCTGGCCGCTGACGCTGTGGCGCTGGTTCTTCCACGACGACAGCGCCTACCAGGCGGATGCCGGCAAGAGCGCCGAATGGAACCGCGGCGCCTACCTGGTGCAGGGCATGGCCCACTGCGGCACCTGCCACACCCCGCGCGGCGCGGCCTTCCAGGAAGTGGCGCTGAACGACAAGAAGGCAGGCTACCTGACCGGCTCGCAGCTGGCGGGCTGGTACGCAGGCAACCTGACCGGCGACGCGCGCGAAGGCCTGGGCGGCTGGTCGGCGGACGAACTGGTGGAATACCTGCAGAAGGGCCGCAACCGCTACACCGCCGCCTTCGGCCCGATGGCCGAAGTGGTGCATTACAGCACCCAGCACGTCAGCGCGGGCGACCTGGCGGCGATGGCGATCTACCTGAAGAGCCTGCCGGGCGCCGGCGCCGCCGACGTGCGGCCGGTGCGCACCGGCTCCGCGCTGTTCTTCGAGAACTGCGCCACCTGCCACCAGGCCAACGGCCAGGGCCACGACAACGTGGTGCCGGCGCTGGCCGGCAGCTCGGCGGTGATGGCGCGCGACGCCACCTCGCTGATCCGGGTGGTGCTGGAAGGCGGCGTCAACGTCCGCACCGGCCATCTGCCGTGGGAATACAGCATGCCGGGCTACGCGCGGCAGATGTCCGACCAGGAAATCGCCGACGTGCTCAGCTATATGCGCCAGAGCTGGGGCAACACCGCCAGCCCGGTCGAAGCCGATCAGGTGGCCAAAGTGCGCGCGCTGTCGGCCCAGTCCGCCCACTAGCCCGCAGTCTGCCGCCCGCATGGCAACGCCGCCGCGCCCTCACGGGCGGGCGGCGTTTTTTCATGTCGGCGCGGGCCTCAAATCGCGCCGAAGCGGACTGGCCAGACACACTGCAGCAAGGGCTCGTCATCCTCGTCCACCAGCACGCCGCCGCGCTGAAACCCCAGCTTGCCCACCACCGCCAGCGACGGCTGGTTTTCCGGATTGACCTGCGCCAGCACCTCGGCCACCTCGCCGCTGTCGCGCGCCCGCTGCAGCAAAAGGCGCACCGCCGCAGCCGCCGCGCCCTGGCGGCGGCAGGCCGGCGCCACCGCGTAGCCTATCTCCACCCGGCCGGCGCGCGGCTCGCCCTTGAAGCCGCAAGCGCCCACCACCCGGCCCTCGCCATCCAGCATGTAAAAGGGCAGGCACCAATACGGACGCTGGCCGGCCCGCAGGCGCTCCCGCGCGCGCGCCGCCACTTCGGGCGGCGGCAAGGCCTGCTCCGCCACCCGGCCCGACAGGCGGCGCGGCGTCGCCGCTTTTTCGATATCGGCCAGCTCGTCGGGCGGAATCGTTTCCAGAATGATATGCATGAGGATGGGCGTGCTACAGGAAACTGACATCGGCGATCCAGCTGCTAGCGCGTCTCGCCAGCCGCTCCGCCTCGCTTTCGCCGTCGAACGACACCGGCGCGGGTTCCAGCACCGGCACCGGCGCATCGTCCAGCGCGTTGACGCTGACCACCGCGTATACTCTGCCTGCTATCCGGCTGCTGACCAGCGGCACCGCGCCGCAGACCGCGCAGACGTGGAAATCGGCGGTGGCGGTGCCGAAACGGTATTTCGACACCCGCTCCGGCCGGCTGACGCGCACCTTCAGGCTGTCGCCCGGGCATGCGGTCCACACTCCGCCGTGCTTGCGGCAGAAATCGCAGCCGCAGCGCCGGGCCGGAATGGCCGCCGGCTCCGGCAGCCAGTCGAGTTCGAACGAGATATTGCCGCAATGGCAGGCGCCTCGGATCAACATCGCAAACTTCACGCCTCATGTCAGGTGGGGAAATGGCGCGGCGATGCGCCATCGATTCGGCAACACCATGCGCGGCCGGCGGCGGCGTCAGGTTTTGCGCTGTTGCAGCACCCGGCGCATGTCGCGCGCCGCCTTCAGCGGCGTGGCGGACAGATTGGTGGTGGCGAAGTAGCCGACCTGGCGCGACGCCTTGGACATCGCCGCGCCGGACGCCCAGCCCACTTCCAGCGCCTGCCGCATCGCCGCCACCGGCGCGGCGTCGTAATCGGGCAACTGCTGCCGCAGACAGCGGCTCACGTCCGCCAGCAGCTTTTCCGCCGCCAGCATCAGTTCGCGCTGGGTGTCGGCCTGCGCCTGCCACAGCGACGCCCCCACCAGCAGGCCGCCGTCGATTCTTTTCTCCATCTCACCCTCGGACAGCGGAAAACCGGGCGACCAGGACGACAGCCAGGTGCGACAGGCGTCCTCCTGCACTTCCAGCCAGCGCCGCTGGCCGCGCTCCATCGCGCCGCAATAGGTTTCCATCGCTCCGACGATCCAGCTTGCCATGCGGACTCCTCGTCAAACGGGCGCGCCACGCGCCTCAGACAACACACTGCGGACGCGGCAGCCGCCACACCGCCAGCAGCTCCCGCAACAGGGTTTCCAGCACCGGGTCGCCCGCCCGGTCCGCCGGATAGACAAACTGCAACTCGGCGTTCTTGCGCAATTCCGGCACCAGCCAGACGCGGCCGGCCGCCTGCCAGGCCAGCGCCTCCTCCTCGCGCACCAGCGCCACGCCGACGCCCGAGGCCACCAGCTCCAGGATCACCGACAAATGATCGCTCTCCGCCACTTTTTTAGGCGAAATATTCAGCTCCCGCCACAATTCCGCGGTGATCTTGGACAGGCTGGAAAATTGCGAAATGCCGACCCAGGGCAGCTTGCCCAGCTCCCTGAGCTTGCCGCCGTCCAGCTGCCCGGCCCAGGCCGCCGGCAGCGCCACGCGGAACGACAGGGTTTGCAGCGGCACGGTGCTGACGTTCATATAGGGATTGCGTCCCAGGTAGAAACCGGCGTCCAGCTCCTTCTTGCGCACCAGATTGAGCACGTCGACCGATACGCCGTGGCTCAGTTGCACTTCCAGCAGCGGGTTGGCTTCCACCAGCGCCGCCACCCACGGCCCCAGCTTGAGGATGTCCGGCATCAGGGTGACGCCGATTCTGGCCTGGCCAGCCAGCTGGCCCTTGAGCTTGCGCGCGTGGTTGATGATATCGCGCGCCGCGCCCAACACGCCCTGCGCCTCCGGCAGCAGCTCCTGCCCGGCGCGGGTGAGGCTGACGCCGCCGGCGTTGCGCTCGAACAACTGCATGCCCACTTCTTCTTCCAGCGCCTTGATCTGCGCGGTCACCGCCGGTTGCGACAGGTGCAGCAGCTCGGCCGCCTGCGTCAGGTGGCCTTGCTGCGCCACGGTGACAAAGGTCCGCAACTGGTAGATTTCCATGCTCTCCCCTGCTGTTTCATCACGGCCGCCCCGCTTTGCCGTCCGCGGGGCCGAATATGCCAAATGTCGCCTAGGCTAGCACAGGCTCGCGCGCCCGCTCAAAAACAAACCGCCTGCCGCTTCGCGTGCGGCAGGCGGTTGGATCACGGCGCGCCGGCTGCGCGTCGCATCAGTCGTCGTCCTCCTGCGCCCAGCTGGGCGGGCGTTTCGCCATGAAGGCGGCCACGCCTTCCACTTGCTCGGCGCCGCCCACCAGGCCCAGCGTGGCGGCGCGTTCGCGCGCCAGATGCTGTTCCAGCGTCAGGTTGGGGCTGTCTTCGATCAGCTTGCGCGCCACCGCCACCGCGGCCGCGCCCTGCGTCGCCACCTTGTTGGCCAGGCTCACCGCCACGATCTTGGCGAAGCCCTGGTCCACCACTTCCTCGATCAGCCCTATGCTCAGCGCCTTTTCCGCGCTGACCACCTCGCCGCCCAGGATGATGCGCTTGGCCCAGGACACGCCCACCTTGTCGGCCAGCGTCTTGGTGCCGCCGGCGGCCGGAATCAGGCCGACCTTGGCTTCCGGCAAACCCAGCTTGGAGCCGCGCTCGGCGATGATGTAGTCGCACACCAGCGCGCATTCCAGGCCGCCGCCCAGCGCATAGCCGTTCACTGCCGCCACGGTGACGCCGCGGTAGCTGCGTATCGCCTGCAACGCGTCGGCGAAGGCTTGCAACAAGATATCCGCCGCGGCCTTGTCGCCCGCGGCGAACTGCTTCAAATCTGCTCCGGCGGAAAAGAAAGCGTCGCCGGCGCCGGTAATCACCACCGAACGCACAGAATCATCGGCATTCAACGCCTGCAGCGTGGACGTCAACTCGTTCAGGCTTTCCGTCGTCAGCAGATTGGCAGGCAGGTTGGAAAGCGTGATGATGGCTGATTTGCCCAGCCGTTCAAGTGTCAGATACCTGGCCATATTGTGTTCCTCACTGTATTCCCCATCTATCTTCGTTAGCCTCCCGGTCCGGATCGATCCAGCCTGATATGGCTGGCGTCGCTCCCATTTCCGTTCCGGGGCCGGCGCATTCCGCCGCGGCGCTCGCGCGCGGCGTTCCGCAGCCAGACGGACATTCTCTTTGCAAACTGTACTTTTAGCCAGTAGGCAAAACAATTATATCCAACCTTTTTTGTAGAATGCTTGTTTCGACAATGCCAAAAAGAATCAATCGGATCCGCCGCCACCCCCACGGCAAGCCCATCCGCCGCCATCTGCAACTTCGTCATGACCCTCTGTTACCATAGAGCTTTCGTCGGCAGCTTGCGGCATGATTGAAACGAATTTCTGGATTTTGTTCTTGGCCGGTTTGCTCGGCGGCGGGCACTGCGTGGGGATGTGCGGCGGCATCGTCGCCGCGCTCACCCTGAACCACCCCGCCGGCCGGCGGCGCTGGCGCGTTCTCGCCGGCTACAACCTGGGCCGGATCAGCAGCTACGCGCTGATCGGCGCGCTGCTGGGCGGCCTGGCCGCCGCCGGCCTCAGCCTGGCGGCCTCGCACCCGTTCCAGCTTGCCCTGTACGCGCTGGCCAACCTGCTGCTGGTGGCGATGGGGCTGTACCTGGCCGGCTGGTCTGCGGCGATAGGCTCGCTGGAGAAACTGGGCCAGCCGATATGGCGGCGGCTGCAGCCGCTGGTGGGCCGCATGCTGCCGATACGCGGCGCGCTGGGCGCCGCCGCGGTGGGCGCGGTGTGGGGCTGGCTGCCCTGCGGCCTAGTGTACAGCGCGTCGATTTCGGCGCTGGCCAGCGGTTCGGCCTGGCGCGGCGCCGGCCTGATGCTGGCCTTCGGCCTGGGCACCCTGCCCAATCTATTGCTGATGGGGGTGTTCGCCGACGGCCTGCGCCGCTGGATGCAACAACGCCCAGTGCGGCTGATTGCCGGACTGGGCGTGGCGGGACTGGGCGCGTACCGGCTGGCCGCGCTGCTTATCGGAACGATTTCATGATGGTGTCGACGTTGTAGCGCACCAGCTGCAAGTAGCTGGCGGCCGGGCCCTTGGGGCTGGACAGCGCGTCGGCGTACAACTGCCCGCCTATCTTCACCTTGGCTTCATTCGACAATTGCTGCAGCAGGCGCTTGTCGCTCATGTTTTCCATGAACACCGCGGTGACCTTTTCCTTGCGCACCTGGCGCGTCAGCTGCGCCACGCCCTTGGCCGAAGCCTCGGACTCGGTGCTGACGCCCTGGATCGCCAGCACCTTCAGCTGGTAGTGCTCCCCCATATAGCCGAAGGCGTCGTGCGAGGTCAGCATCTTGCGCTTGGCCGCCGGCACCGTGGCGAACTGCTTCTTCGCCCAGTCGTCCAGCGCCTGCACCTTGGCGGCGTAATCGGCGGCGCGGCGCTGGTACTCGGCCTTGCCGGCCGGGTCGGCCTGGATCAGGCCGGCGCTGATGTTCTTGATATAGGTTTGCACCCGCGACGGGTCATGCCAGGCATGCGGATCGACATCGCCGTGATCGTGGTCGTGCTCGCCTTCGGCATGCTCTTCCTCAGGCGCCTGGCGGGTCTGGATACCCTTGGACGCCACCACGGTCACGCCGCGGAAATTGGCCGCCTTGTCCAGCCGCGACATCCAGCCCTCCAGGCCCAGGCCGTTGACGACCAGCACCTTGGCAGCGGACACCTTCTTGATATCGGCCGGCGACGGCTGGAACACGTGCGCGTCCTGATCCGGGCCCACCAGCGACACCACCTCCACCCGGTCGCCACCGATTTCGCGGGTCATGTCGGCGATGATGCTGAAACTCGCCACCACCGGCACCTTGGCCAGCGCGAACGCCGGCATGCCCAGCAACAGCAGGGCGCCAAACAGCTTCTTCATGCTTTTCCTCTCCTCAGGATTCCAGATGGCGGGCGCGGATATAGCGCGGCAAGGCGCCGCCCACCGGGGCAAACAGCAAAGACAGCAGATAGACCACGCCGGCCAGCAGGATGATGGCGGGTCCGGACGGCAATTCGAAGTGGTAGGACAACAGCAGGCCGCCCAGGCCGCTGAGGAAGGCGATGCCGACCGACAGCGCCAGCATGGCCTCGATGCGCTCGGTCCACAGCCGCGAGGTGATCGCCGGCAGCATCATCAGCCCCACCGCCATCAGCGTGCCCAGCGACTGGAAGCCGGCCACCAGGTTGAGCACCACCAGCATCAGGAACAACAGATGCCACCAGGCGCCGCGCGCGCCCACCGCGCGCAGGTAGACCGGGTCCAGGCTTTCCAGCAGCAGCGGCCGGTAGATGACAGCCAAGGTCAGCAGCGTCACCGAAGCCACGCCCGACACCAGATACAGCGCGGCGTTGTCCACCGCCAGCACCGAGCCGAACAGGATGTGCATCAGGTCGACATTACTGCCGCCCCGGGACACCAGCAGCACGCCCAGGGACAGCGACAGCAGGTAGAAGGCGGCGAAGCTGGCGTCTTCCTTGATGCTGGTGAAGCGGGTGGCCAGCCCGGCCAGCAGCGCCACCAGCACGCCGGCGACGAAGCCGCCCAGGCTCATCGCCGGCAGACTGAGGCCGGCGAACATGAAGCCGACCGCCGCGCCGGGCAGCACCGCGTGGCTCATCGCGTCGCCCATCAGGCTCATCCGGCGCATCACCAAGAACAGCCCGATGGGGCCGGAGCCCAGCGCCAAGGCCAGGCAACCGGCCAGCGCGCGGCGCATGAAGGCGAATTCGACAAACGGCGAAACCAGTAGATCGTACAGATGTTGCATCAGGCGCTTACTCCATCCAGGCCGCAAACCGGCGCCTGGGCCTGCCAGTGGGCGGCGGTTTCCACCGCGCGCCGCAGATTGTCGTCAGTCAGGACCGCGGCGCTGTCGCCCCAGGCGATCACCTCGCGCGCCATCAGCAGCGTGTGCGGGAAATGCGTCCGCACCTGCATCGCGTCGTGCAGCACCGCGATCACGGTGCGCTTCTCGCCGCGCCACTGCGCCACCAGCCGCAGCAAATCTTCGGTGGTTTTGGCGTCCACCGCGTTGAAGGGCTCGTCCAGCAGGATCAGCCTGGCGTCCTGCACCAGGATGCGGGCGAACAGCACGCGCTGGAACTGGCCGCTGGACAGCGCGGCGATCGGCCGCAACGCGAAATCGGCCAGCCCCACCTGCTCCAGCGCCTGCAGCGAACGCTCCATGCCGGCGCGCCCCACCCGGCCGAACGGGCCGCTCTTGTGCCACAGCCCGGTGCCGACCAGCTCCAGCACGCTCACCGGCATGCTGCGGTCTATCTCGGCCTGCTGCGGCAAGTAGGCGATGTCGCTGCGGCGGTGGCCATTCAGGTCCACGCTGCCGGAATCCGGCGCCAGCGCGCCCACCATGGCCTTCAGCAGCGTGCTCTTGCCGGCGCCGTTGGGCCCGAAGATGGCGGTGGCGTCGCCGTCGGCGAAGCGGCCGCCGATATGGTGCACCGCCGGATGGCGCTGGTAGGACACCGTCAGATTGTTGAGGATGATGCTCATGCCAGCTCCTGCAAGGCCCACCACACCAGCAGCCACAAGCCGGCCAGCGGCAGCAGGGTCAGCGCGACGCGCTGGCCGGCCGACATCGCCAGCAGGCTGAGCGGCGGCCGCAACGTGGCCGGGGTCAGGTGTTGATGTTCGTGCCCATGGTCATGGCCATGCGAGTGCGATCCGCTCATTCCAGGCACTCCTTCAGCCAGGCTTCCACCTTGTCGGCCTCGAACGCCGGCGCGATCAGCTCGAAGCGGCTGTCGCGGCGCCAGGACACCTGGGCGGCGCCCCACTGTCCGGCGGCCCAGTTCAGCCACACCCAGCTGTCCAGCACGCGGAACACCCCCTTGGCTCGCGTGAGGCCCGGCACCTTGGCCGGCAGGTCGTCGAAGAAGCGTGTCAGGCGCTCGCCGTCGAAATTCAGCTCCGGATCGAAAGTCCAGCCGGCCGATTGCCACGCGCTGCTATTGTCCGGCAGCGCCGCCGGACGGTAGCGCGGCTTGGCGGCGCGCTCGGCGTCCAGCCAGGCCACGTCCAGTTGGCCGTCGCGCACTTCGCCGACCAGGGACTTGGGCGGAAACAACGCCGCCGCCTGCGCGCGGAAGGCCTCCATGGTCGGGATGTCGGCGGCGTCTATCTTGTTGGCCACCAGCACGTCGGCGATGGAGATCTGGTCGCGGTACAGCGGCTGGCGGTGATAGTCCGGCTGAATGAACTGGCGCGGGTCCACCAGCGTCAGCACCGCCGCCACTTCCAGCGCCTCGCCCAGCGGCTTGGCGCGCAATTCGTCGATGACGCCGGCGGCATGGGCCAGGCCGCTGGCCTCGATCAGCAGGCGGTCGGGCTTTTCGCGGCGCAGCAAGGTCGCCACGGTGGCGGTCATCTGCGGGCCGGCCACACAGCACAGGCAGCCGCCGGCGATCTCGGCCACCGCCAGCTCGTCGTTGAGCAAGGCGGCGCCGTCTATGCCCACTTCGCCGAACTCGTTGACGATCACCGCCCACTTCTCATGCTGCGGGCGGTTGGCGATCAGGTGGCGCAGCGCGGTGGTCTTGCCCACGCCCAGAAAGCCGGTAAACAGGTTGACTTTGGTCTTGTTCATGATTTTTCGACGGTTCAGATGGCACAGGACTGGCAACGGCCGGCCAGCACCAGGTTTTGCGGGCTGAGCGTGAAACCGGCGGCCAGCGCCATGTCGCGCAGGCTGGCCAGCCCGCCGGCGGCGTCCACCTCGTTGACGCGGCCGCATTGTTCGCACACCAGGATCAGGCTTTCGTGCTGGCAGTCGAAGTGGTCGCAGACGATGAAGCCGTTCAAGGCATCCACCTTGTGCAAGAGGCCGTGCTCCACCAGGAAGTCCAGCGCGCGGTAGACGGTGGGCGGCGCGGCCGAGCCGCGCTGTTGCTGCAGGTCGGCCAGCACCTGGTAGGCCTTGACCACGCCGCGGCGGCTCAGCACCAGCTCCAGCACCTGGCGGCGCAATTCGGTCAGTTTGCTGCCGCGGCTGGCGCAATGGCGCTCGGCGGCGGCGAGATAGGCGGAGGAATCCATGGTGGGGGCCCGGCTGAATAATGGGCAATGTTACTGTATAACATCACCATTGCTCAACCATTTACATAATGCGGGTTTTGACGGTTTGCCCGCTGTGATAGGCTGCTGGCGTCGTTTTCATGCCAAAACAGGGGGAATTTCGATGAAAAAGATGTTGCTGGCTTCGCTGGCGCTGCTGCTGGCCGGCCAGGCGCTCGCCGCGGATCCGATCAGCCAGCGCAAGGACGCGCTCAAGCAATACAAGCCGGTGATCGGCGAGATGGGCAAGATGCTGAAAGGCGACACGCCCTACAACAAGGACGAGTTCGCCAAGCTGGCCGTCAAGCTGGAGCAGCTGTCGCAGCAGCCCTGGCAATACTTCCCGGCCGGCAGCGGCGCCGGCCGCACCGACGCGCGCCCGGAAATCTGGAGCAAGCCCGCCGACTGGCAAAAGGCGATCGAGCGGCACAAGGCCGCCACCGCCAATCTGAAGCAGACGGCGCAAGGCGGCGACCTCGCCGCGGTCCGCAAGGCCTTCGCCGACACCCAGCAAACCTGTAAAGCCTGCCACAAGGACTTCCGCAAGGATTGATCCGGCCGGGGCTGCCCACCCGGCCCCCCATTTCCCGCCGTCATCGATATAATCGGCGTTCGGCGCCACGCGCCGCCGTCCGACAAGCTTAGCCACCGATTCGAGATGCCATGAACAAAACACTGACCGCGCTGCTGCTGGCAGCCATCGCCATTCCCGCCGCCCATGCCGACACGCCGGCCGAAATCCGCTCGCAGGCGTTCAAGAAGATGCTGCTGCAGTCGTTCGAGCCGATGGGCATGGCGGTGCGCGGGCGCGCGCCTTACGACCAGGCCAAGTTCGCGCAGCAAGCGGAGGCGATGAAAACGCTGGCCGCCGAGCCGTTCAAGCACTTCCCGGCGAACAGCATCACCGGCAAGAGCCGCGCCAAGCCGGAAGTCTGGAGCCAGGCCGCCAAATTCCAGGCCGACCGCGACGCCTTCCTGAAATCGGTCGATGCGCTGGCCGGCGCCGCCAAGGGCGGCGACCTCGGTTCGATCAAGAAGGCCTACGGCCAAGTGGCGCAAAACTGCAAGACCTGTCACGACGCCTTCCGCGGCCCGGAAAAATAAGCGCCCGGCGCATCAAAAAACAAAGCCGGCATCCGCCGGCTTTGTCGTTTGCGCGCGCCGCGTTCAGCGCAGCAGCGCGAAATACAGCCCGCCGGCCGACAGCAGCAAGGCCGCCAGCGCCAGCGCGCCGTGGGCGAAACGCAGCCTGGGCTTCTCCCCGGCCATTTGCTTGTAGCCGGTCAGCATCGGCTTCACCAGGTTCTGCTTCTTCACCACCCGGTAAACGACGATGGCGGCGATATGCAGCGCCGCCAGGCCCAGCAGGCCGTTGAACAGCAGCTTGTGCACGCCGGTGGCGGCCTCCGCCACGCCGCTGTCCACGTGCTTGGCCAGCGGGCCATCGTACAGATAACTGTCCACGTCGGCGGCGAACAGGCCGGTCAGCACCTGCGCGGCCAGCGCCAGCAGCATCGCCACCACCATCCAGCCGCCCAGCGGGTTGTGGCCGGGCGCCTCGCGCTCCGGCAATTCGCCCCGCAGATAGCGCAAGATGGCGCGCGGACCGCGCACGAAGCTGGAGAAACGCGCGGTCTGGCTGCCGATGACGCCCCAGATCAAGCGGAACACCAGCAGCGACGCCAAAGCCACGCCGCAATAGATATGGTATTGCAGCCAGTCGCCGCCCTGCTCGGCGCAAAACCACATCGCCGCGAACAACAAAACCAGCGTCCAGTGAAACAAACGCGTCGGCGCATCCCACACCTTGACCTGCTGCGACATTCTTAACCCTTTCCCTATCCCGGATATCCATCCATTTTGCCGCATCCCCGCCCGGACACCAAGATGCCGCCCCGCCATTTCAGCAATAAAATGGGCAATCCGCCGCCATGTGGCCGCAAATTCGGTTAAGATGAATTCCCCACTCCAGCCTGGCGACGCCGTCGTCCCGCTGGAGCCGTTTTTTTCCGACGCCGCCCGCGGCGTCTTTCACCGTGTTGGAGACTCAGTCAAATGACGCAAACCGCCCTTCTTCAGGATCTGGAGGCCCGTGGCCTCATCGCGCAAACCACCGATATGGCCGCGCTGCAGGCACTGCTGAACAAGGAAACGGTTACGCTTTATTGCGGCTTCGACCCGACCGCCGACAGTCTGCACATCGGCAGCCTGGTGCCCATCCTGATGCTGAAGCGCTTCCAGCAGGCCGGCCACCGCCCGGTGGCGCTGGTCGGCGGCGCCACCGGCATGATAGGCGACCCCAGCTTCAAGGCCACCGAGCGCAAGCTGAACACCCCGGACATCATCGAGAGCTGGGTGGAGAAGATCCGCGCCCAGGTGGCGCCCTTCCTCAGCTTCGAAGGCGACAACGCCGCGCTGATGGCCAACAACTACGACTGGTTTGGCGGCATGGGCGCGCTGGAGTTCCTGCGCGACATCGGCAAGCACTTCTCGGTCAACGCCATGATCAAGAAAGAAGCGGTGCAGCAGCGCATCGCCCGCGAAGACCAGGGCATTTCCTACACCGAGTTCTCCTACAGCCTGCTGCAAGGCTACGACTTCTCCGAGCTGAACCGCCGCCTGGACTGCAAGCTGCAGATCGGCGGCTCCGACCAGTGGGGCAACATCACCGCCGGCACCGATCTCACCCGCCGCCTGAACCAGGCCCAGGTGTTCGGCCTGACCATGCCGCTGGTGACCAAGTCCGACGGCACCAAGTTCGGCAAGACCGAATCCGGCACCATCTGGCTGGACGCGAAGAAGACCTCGCCCTACGCCTTCTACCAGTTCTGGCTGTCCACCGCCGACGCCGACGTGTACAAGTTCCTGCGCTACTTCAGCTTCCTGTCGGTGGACGAGATCGCCGCCATCGAAGAGGCCGACAAGAACCGCGACGGCAAACCGGAAGGCCAGCGCATCCTGGCCGAACAGGTCACCGCGCTGGTGCACGGCCAGGCCGCGCTGGAAGCGGCGCAGCGGATCACCCACAGCCTGTTCAGCAACAACCTGTCCAGCCTGACCGCCGACGACTTCGCCCAGCTGGCGCAGGACGGCCTGCCCTGCGTCAAGCTGGACGCCGGCCACAGCGGCCTGGTGGACGCGCTGGCCGCCGCCGGACTCGCCAAGTCCAAAACCGAGGCCCGCACCTTCATCCAGAGCGGCGCGGTCAGCGTCAACGGCGCCAAGGCGGACAGCATCGAGCTTGAAATCGGCCAGGACCAGCGCCTGTTCGGCCGCTACACGCTGCTCAAGCGCGGCAAGAAGCTGTACGCGCTGGCCGACTGGCAATAAGCCGCCGCGGCAAAACCAAAGCCCGTCCGGATGGACGGGCTTTTTGTTTGCGGCAGGCTCAGGCGACGCTGAAGGCCTCCCCGGTGGCGAAGAAGGCGCCGCCAGCGATGTAATGCACGCTGCGCCTGGCCGGATCGTCGTCGAAATGCCAATGGCCGGCGCTGAACAGCGCATCATCGGCCTGGGCGGCGACGACTTCGCCGATGAACAGATCATATTGCGACTGGTTGCGCGGCTCCGGCACCACCTTGCACTCCAGGTAGCCTATGCAGCCCGCCACCAACGGCGCGCCGACCTTGCGCGCCGGCAACGGCTCCAGCCCGCTGGCGGCGAATTTGTCCAGCTCATGGCCGCTCTCGCTGCCTACTCGCACCACCTGCGCCGCCTGGGCTCGGCACGGGATATTCAGCACGAATTCGCCGCTGGCCTCGATCAGCTCACGGCTGTAGGTGGACTTGTCCACCACCACCAGCACCTTGGGCGGATCGAAATCCAGCGGCATCGCCCAGGCCGCCGCCATCACGTTCCGCCTGCCTCCCGCCGCGCTGCTCACCAGCACGGTGGGGCCATGGTTCAGCAAACGATAGGCCTTGGCCAGTTCCACGTCCGCCAGCATGTTGGTCTCCCTTGCGCAAAACAGCCATTCTAGCAGCTGCGGCTCAATGCAGCGCCGGCGCCTCCAAATGGCATAACCGGCGCTGCAGGCGCGCGTCCCGCGCCAGGATGTCCTCGAACAGCCGGCTGCGCGCGGCGATGTGATGGCCGGCGCGCCAGTCCTTCAGCAAGGCGAGCCCCAGCTCGAAATACTGCGGATCGATCTGGCACAGGCGGCGCAAATCGAAAGGCGCGCCCAGTTGCAAGTCCACGGCCAGCTGCAGCAAGACTTCGGTTTGTTCTTGGTCCACGCGCTGCGCCAGCAGCAGCCGTATCTTTTTCGCTGCGTTCACGCCGATTCCATGATTAAAATGGCATAAAAATTTAGCATGGAATACATATTCGCGTAACTAACTCTTCACGATGGTCATATAACAAAAAAAGGCCCGGGCTTTCGCCGGGCCAGTTTGCCATTATCCTCAAGCACAAAGACAGAGGAGATGTCATCGTGATGACAATCGCGTTATAGACAACTTCGTGCTGCGCTGCAAGATCGAATGTCAGAAAATATACATCGCCCCTCTGCCCAGGCTGTTGCTGCTGCCGGCGAAGCCTATGTAGACGTTGCGGCCGTAGAAGAACGGCAAACCCCAATCGAAATCGCCGCTCAGGCTGCCGGTCATTGGCGCGCCTATGCTGGGGAAAGCCGCGTAGTTGCTGCGAGTGAGCACTTGGGCGCTGATCAGGCTGAAATTGACCGTGCTGCTGCTGCCGCCGCTCGACAAGGTGGCGCTCAGATTGAGCTGAGAACCCGGGCAGAACCAAGTGCCGCCGCCCACCGTGCAGGTAGCGATGCTGCTGTCGGTGAAGTACAGAATGTTGGATCCGCTGTCGAGGAAGCTAGGGTAAATCTGCCCCTTGTAGACGCCGGTGATGGTGAAACCGTCGCTGGAGACTGGGTAAGCCTTGACCCCCGACGCGATAGCGTTGTTGGACTGGGTGCCGATGCCGAAAGTCAGCGTCCCCTGCGCGCTCGCCTGCCCGGTCACCGGAATGGCGGGCAGCTGCAACAGCACGCCGTTGTTGTCGGCGGCGAAGCTGGCCACCGGATTCGCCACCTGCTGCGCGACCGGCACGGTGCCGGGCTGGCAGGTCAGCGCGGTGGCGCAAAGGTAATAAAATCCGTTGTTGGCGTTGCCGGCGCAATCGCTGCCGCAATCCTGCCGGTTCAAGCCCACGCCGATGATGCCGTTGGCCCCCAGCCCGGCGAGGTTTCCTTCATTGCTCCCCACGCTGGAACAGCTGGCAGGCACCGTGGTGTAAACCGGATCGGAGACCAGTTGGATCGGCACCGAACTGGCCACCTCGCCCGCCATCTTCACATCGGCCACATTGACCGCCCCCCAAGTGTAGCCATCGGCGAACTGGGCGCACTCCACCACCTGCTTGCCATTCACCTGCTGGCTGCCCAGAGCGCTGCGCAGCCCGCTGCCCAGCACCGAGGACAACACCCGCAAACCGCTGGAACCGGTATCCACCAGCACATGGTCTATGGTCTGGCAGTTGCTGGCGCTGCCGGGCGCGCACACAGTCACCGACACATAGGGGATGTTCAGCTGTCCCTGGGCGCCGCTTGGCCCGGTATCGACAGTCATCGCGACGCTATTGGACGTGCTGCTGCCGTTGCTACCATTCGAAATGGCCCCACCGCCGCCGCCTCCTCCCCCGCAACCGCCCAACACCAGCGCCAGCGCGAACCAACCCGCAAGCATCTTGTTCATATCGCCCCCTTATTTGAGCTGATCCGGCGTCACGCCGGCAGGCAACAGCGCGCTGTCGTAAGCGAAGCCCTTGAACGCGCCCATCCGCCCATGCGAGCTCACCACGAAGCTGCCGACCTGCCCCCGCATCACATTGAGACCGTTGCGGTTGGCCAGCTGGGCCTGCCGATAGGCGGGGAAATAGCTGCCGAGCAGTTGCTGCAGATCCGGCAGGCTGCCGCCGCTCCAGGCGACGGCGAATACCGTGCCGTCGGCGGCGGCGTATTGCTTGATCAGCCGCCCGGCGGCGTCCTGGCTCTGCTGCACGCTGAAGGCGCCGCCAGCCGGCGCGAGCGCGGTCATCTGCTTGCCGCCGCTCGCGGCCTGCGCGGCATCTAGCTTCTGCCCCAGCTCCGCGCGGGCCAGGAGCGGCGCGGCGAGCAATAGCAACAAAATTTTCGAAGATGCCTTCATCATCTTGTTTTCCTCCGGAGTCTGGCGACGGCAACCGCCACTCGGCATCGCCATGGCATGTTTTCGGGCACATAACACTTTCAGCATACAAGATCGCCGGCGCGACATCCCACGCCAACATGTTAATAAAAAAGCGGGAGGCCAAGGCCTCCCGCATCCCCTCGTTCAGCCGCCCGGACAATCCGGCTCGGCCTCACATCTCAAACCTTTCGCATCAATAGGTTAACTCGTCATGCCGGGTTTCCACCCACTGTCCAGCGCCCAGCGACAACATTAACAAAGCCACGCGCTCATGCACGATCACCGTGTGGGTGTTGCCGGAAAACTGCATGTAGCGGCGCAGATCGTCGCGCACCTTGCGCGAGCCGGTGACGTCGATGATGATGTCGACCCGCTCGCCCTGCTCCGCGATCTCGATGAAATTGTCGGTGACCGCCACGCCGCGCTCCTTGGCCAGCAATACGCCGGGCAGCTGCAAATCCAGATCCGCCACTCCCACCATCTCCACAAATGGCGCATCCAGCAGCTGCTTCAGCAAAGGCGTGCCCGTCTCTCCCACTCCAACCATGCCGATTCTGAATTTTTGCATATATACCCCGCCTGTCCATTTATGCCTGTCGTATAACCGTCGTCACTCTAGATCAAGGCTTGCGAACCGGATTTGAGGCAGGTCAAACCATCGCCGCCCAAAATGAAACGGCCCGGCATGGGCCGGGCCTGGTTTCGGGAATGGCTGCGGGGATTCAGTGCAGGTTCTGCTGCGACAGGAAGCGCAGATAGCCCAGCCCTTCCAGCCAGAAGCCGCCGTCCGCCAGCGGCGTGGCGTCAGTCAGGTCGGCCACGGTCAACACCAGCTCCTGGCCATCCAGATTCGCTTCCAGCACCACGTCGTCGTCGTCGGAAAATTCTTCGGAAACCGCATGGAAGTCCGGCTTGACGAACTGGTTGTTGACCTGAATGTAGTCGGACTCATTCAGCATACGCAGGATGTTCATGATGGCCTCCTTTTGCTGCGGTGGGAACAAGGTCAAACGGACAGTTACGCTTCACAGGCTCCGTTCCGGATGGCCGCACTGTCAGACCGCCATCCCATCGACAACCCGCATCTACAGCCAACCGCGTTCGGCAAACGATTCCGCGTGTCCACCGGTCACCACGAAGTGATCCAGCAACTTGATATCGACCAATGCCAGCGCGCGCTTGAGGGTATCGGTCAACACCCTGTCCGCAGTCGACGGCTCGCTCACCCCGGACGGATGATTGTGCGCGACGATCACCGCCGCCGCGTTGTGCCGCAAAGCCCGGCGCAACACCTCGCGCGGATACACCCTGGTTTCGGTCAGCGTCCCCTTGAATACTTCTTCGACCTCGATCAGATGGTTTTGTGCCGTCAAGAATATCACGACAAATATTTCCACCTCGCGCCGCCCTATGCTCAGCCTCAGGTAGTCCCTGACCTGCTCCGGGCTGGACAGCGCGTCGCCCATCCGCATCGACTCCGACAAGGCCCGCCGCGCCAGCTCGGTGCAGGCCATCAGCTGCGCGTACTTGGCTTCGCCCAGGCCTGGCATGGACTTGAACTCCGGCAGCGAGGCGGTCAACAGCCGCGACAAGGAGCCGAAATCCTGCAACAGGCGCCGCGCCAGCTCCACCGCGCTGACGCCCTTGATGCCGGTGCGCAGGAAAATCGCCAGCAACTCGGAATCGTTCAGGGAACCGGCGCCTTGCTGCAGCAGCTTCTCGCGCGGACGCTCGGATTCGGGCCAACTGGCAATCGACATTGCGCATCCTCCCTCTGGCTATAGCATTGTTTGTGCCTGCAGGCCAACAAGATAGAAACAGGCAATGACATTAACATGCCACAATCTGCCGACGCCAGAACCATCCCGCCGCCAAATCCGCTAAAATGGCCAGTTTACGGCTGCTTTGCGAAGACATAACGATGACTGCCAAACGCATTCTTCTCGGCATCAGCGGCGGCATCGCCGCCTATAAATCGGCCGAACTGACCCGGCTGCTGGTCAAGGCAGGCCACCAGGTGGAAGTGGTGATGACCGAATCGGCCACCCGCTTCGTGACGCCAGCCACCTTCCAGGCGCTGTCCGGCAACACGGTCTACACCGATCTATGGGATCCGCGCCCCAGCAACGCGATGGCGCATATCGAGCTGTCCCGCCGCGCCGACGTCTTCCTGATCGCGCCGGCCACCGCCAACTTGCTGTTCAAGCTGGCGCACGGCGCCTGCGACGACCTGATCTCCACGCTGGCCGCCGCCCGCGCCTGCCCGCTGGTCGTCGCGCCGGCGATGAACCTACAGATGTGGCAGAATCCGCCCAACCAGCGCAACGTCGCGCAGCTGCGCGCCGACGGCGTCGCCGTGTTCGGCCCCGGCAACGGCGCGCAGGCCTGCGGCGAAACCGGCGACGGCCGCATGCTGGAACCGCACGAAATCTTCGAGCTGCTGCAAGGCGTCTTCGCCGAGAAAACGCTGGCCGGCAGAAAAGTGCTGCTGACCGCCGGCCCGACTTACGAAGCCATCGACACCGTGCGCGGCATCACCAACATCAGCTCCGGCAAGATGGGCTACGCGCTGGCGCGCGCCTGCCGCGACGCCGGCGCCGAAGTGACGCTGGTATCCGGTCCCACCAGCCTGGCCGCGCCGCTGAACGTGCGCCGCGTCGACGTGGCAAGCGCCGCCGAAATGCAGCAGGCGGTGTTGACGGAAGTCGGCCGCAGCGACATCTTCATCAGCGTTGCCGCCGTCGCCGACTACCGGGTGAGAAACCGCAGCGAGCACAAGATCAAGAAAGGCGCTTCGGTCCCCGTCATAGAACTGGAAGAAAACCCAGACATCCTGGCCACCGTCGCATCCTTGCCGGCCGCGCCGTTCTGCGTCGGCTTCGCCGCCGAAAGCCAGAACCTGCTGGAGTTCGCCGAGGCCAAGCGCCGGCGCAAGAAACTGCCGCTGCTGGTGGCCAATCTGGCCCAGCAGGCGATGGGCGCCGACGACAACCAGGTGGTGCTGCTGGACGACGCCGGCGAGCACCCGCTGCCCAATATGCCCAAGGACGAGGTGGCCGCCGCCATCGTCCGCCATCTGGCCGCCCTGCTGGGCCGGCGCTGAAGAATCAACCATCGGGCGGCCTCCGCGCCGCCCCGCATCACAAGGAAACACCATGCCAGCCCAAATCGACGTCAAGATCCTGGACGCGCGCCTGCGCGACAACCTGCCCGCCTACGCCACCCCAGGCTCGGCCGGCCTGGATCTGCGCGCCGCCACCGAAGAGACGATGACCATCCAGCCGGGCGAAACCAAGCTGATCCCGACCGGCATCGCCATCCACCTGGACAACCCCGGCCTCGCCGCCATGCTGCTGCCGCGCTCCGGCCTTGGCCACAAGCACGGCATCGTGCTGGGCAATCTGGTGGGCCTGATCGATTCCGACTACCAGGGCCAGATATTCGTGTCGGTATGGAACCGCGGCCAAGAGCCGTTCCGCCTGGAGCCGATGGAGCGCATCGCCCAGATGGTGATCGTGCCGGTGGTGCAGGTGGGCTTCAATCTCGTCGACGACTTCGCGGCATCCGACCGCGGCGCTGGCGGCTTCGGCAGCACCGGCCGCGGCTGAGTCCGTCCGATCGCGCCCGCCCGCCGGCGGGCGCTTGCCTATAATCGGGAAAGCGAGGGCGCATGGCCGGATGGGCCGTCCGCCGCCCCAGGAGCCTCCCGATGACGCAGACACCGCTTCCGGATCAGACCGAAAGCAAACTGATACTCGACAGCCTGGTCGAGCTGACGTCGCAGCGCGAACAGGATATGCTGGAGTCCAGCCTGCTCTCCACCCTGGTGGAGGTCATGCGCGTCGACCGAGTGGAGCTGTTCTCCTGCCGCTGGGTCAACAACGCTCCCTATATCCGCCGCCGGCTGGAGGCCCGCTCCGGCGCCGGCAAGCCGGACATCCGCGAAACCAGCGCCGACAGCTGGCAGCCGCCGCCGGTTTTTCTTTACGAGCTGCTCGACCAGCTGGACCGCGGCGACGGCATCCACCGCATTCCCGGCGGCATGTGCCTGCCGCTGCGCTGCATGGGCAGCATCACCTCGCTGGTGATCATCCACGCCGCCGGCGACGCCAAGATCAACCGCGCCATGCTCAAGGCGATGGCGCGGATACACGAGAACTTCCTGCGCGTGCTGTTCGAGGCCGACCGCGACATGCTGACCGCGCTGCACAACCGCCGCAAGTTCGACCAGCGCATCTACGGCCTGATCGCCGCGCTGCAACACCCGCAAGCCCCGCCTGACCCTTGCGTGCTGGCCCTGCTGGACGTCGATCTGTTCAAGCGGGTCAACGACCTTTACGGCCACATGGTCGGCGATGAGGTGCTATTGCTGCTCGCGCAGCTGATGCAGCAAAGCTTCGGCGAGGACGACGGCCTGTTCCGCTATGGCGGCGAGGAATTCGCGCTGCTGCTGCAGGCGCCGGATCTCGAGCAGGCGGAAGCGGCGCTGGAGCGCTTTCGCCAGCGGGTGGCCCTGCATGTGTTTCCCCAGGTCAAAAATCTCACCATCAGCATAGGCTACACCCGCGTCAACCCTGCCCAGTTGCCGGGCCAGTTGGTGGAGCAAGCCGACCGCGCGCTGTACTACGCCAAGAGCCACGGCCGCGATCAGATCCGCAGCTACGAGAAGCTGGTGGCGGACGGCTCGCTGGCCGCGCCGCAGGCCGGCGGCGAAATCGACGTGTTCTGAAGGCCGGACGCCGCGGCGCCCGGCCCCGTCAACCGTCAGGGCAGCTGGACGATGCGGTTCAGCGGCGGCGCATCCACCCGCGCCCGCGCCTGGAAGTAATCCACCAGCACATCGACATCCACGCCGCCGCCCACCCGGTTCGCCCCCTGGGTCAGCACGGTGAAGCCATCGCCGCCGCCGGCGATGAAATTATTCACCTGCACCCGGTAGACCTGCCGCGGATCCACCGCCAGCCCGTTGATGCGGATGCTGGCGATGTCGACCTTGCTGCCGGCCGGCGCGGACTGGCTCCAGGCGTAGCTGAAGCCGGCCGACACCTGCAGCATCTTGGGCTGGGCCGGGTTGCTCCACTGCTGCTCCAGCAATTGGTCGATCTGCTGGCCGGTCAGGTCCATCGTCATCATGGTGTTGCCGAAGGGCTGAACCGTGTAGAGCTGCTTGTAGCTGACGCTGCCGTCGCCCCCCGGCAGAATGTCCGCCCGCACGCCGCCCGGGTTCATAAAGGCCGCCAGCGCGCCCTGCGCCTGGCCGGCCGCCAATTGCGCGTCGGCCACCACATCGCCCAGCGTGGTTTCCCCGGCGGCGTTGGAGGCGCGGGTCAGCGGGCCGGACGCCTGTCCCACCACCTTGTTGGCGATAGGCGCCACCAAGGCCTGATAGGTCTGGATCAGGCTGGCGACGTCCGCGCGCGGCGCGATGTCCTGGCTCACCACCCGGTTGGCCGCCTGGATCGAGCCGGGGACAAAGCCCTTGGTCGCCGGGTCCAGCTTGAAGTCTATCTCGGTGAACAGTTGGCCATAGTTCTTGGCGCTGGTAACCCGCCGGCCGTCTATCACGCAGTTGTAGGCCTGGTGTGTATGGCCGGTCACGACCAAGCCCACCGCCTTGTCCAGCTTCTTGACGATGTCGACGATGGGGCCGGAGATGCCGTTGCAGTCGTTGAAGCTGCCGCTTTGATAGCCGCCTTCATGCACCACCACCACCACAGCGGACACGCCCTGCGCCTTCAGCTTGGGCACCAGCGCGTTGACGGTGTCGGCCTCGTCCTGGAAGCTCAGGCCCTGGATGCCGGTGGGCGACACGATTTCCGGCGTCCCCTTCAGCGTCATGCCGATAAAGGCCACCGGGATATTGCCGTAGCGCTTGATCTCATAGGCCGGAAACAGCGTGCCGCCATCGGATTTGCGCACATTGGCGGCCAAAAACTTGAACTTGGCGCCGGCGAACTTGCCGCCGTTCCGGCAGGTGGTGCTGGAGCCGGGCTTGCAGCCGCCGTTTTGCATCCGCAGCAGCTCCTCCTGGCCGTCGTCGAATTCGTGGTTGCCCACCGCGTTGATGTCCAGTCCCAGCAGGTTCATCGCCTCTATCGTCGGCTCGTCGTGGAACAGGCCGGACACCAGCGGGCTCGCCCCTATCAGGTCGCCGGCCGATACCACCACGGTATTGGGCGACTTGTCGCGCAGTGACTTCACCCAGGCCGCCAGGTAGTCGGCGCCGCCGGCGCTCACCTTGATGGTTTTGCCGGGATTGGCCGGGTCCGGCACCGACAAGGCGCCGGGCGTTTCCAGATTGCCGTGGAAATCGTTGAAGGCGATCAGCTTGACCGCCACCGCGGGCTGGCGCTGCTGATTATTGTTTTCGCCTCGTCCTCCCACGGAAGAAGAGTCCGACATGCAGGCGGCCAGCGCCAGGCTGACGCTCAGGCACAGGCTCAGCGGAATCAGTTTCATTGACTTGCTCCATTGTTATGTTGGCGTCCCGCCGCGGGCCGCTGCCACGGACCGCATGCGGGGCCTGCCAACATACACAAGTCGAATGAAATTTAATAAACGTTTTTCATGAAATTCAGAAATTAAATTCTGAAAAATATCCTTTTCACAACAAAATTCCGAAATGAAAAACGCCGCGAGCAAGCTCGCGGCGTTTGGCGCCTCCGGCCTCGCGGCCGGAAATCCGTTTGGCCGATCAGGCCAGCAGATGGTTGTTCAGCTCGCGCATGCCGGCGGACAGCATCGCCAGGTCCAGCGCGCTGAACGATTGCAGTTCGGCGAACATCTGGCCGCACACTTCCACCGCCGCGTGCTGCTTCTCCAGCCACTGCACCGCGAAGGTTTCCGTCGCCGCGCCATCCAGCAGAGCCTGGCGCGCCAGGTTGCGGTGCACGCGGTACAGGTCGTCGCGCAGCGCCGAGCGCGCCAGCGACTGCCAGCGGTTGTCGCGCGGCAGGCTGGTGATGGCGTCGCGCAGCCAGTCCAGCTGCAGCGTGCTGCCCAGCTGGAAGTAGTTGGCGGCCACCTGTTCCAGGGTCAGCTTGCTGCCCTCGCTGATTTCGATGATGTCCATCAGCGGCACGGCGAACTCCAGGCGCGCCAGCACCTGGGTCAGCGCCTGCGGCAGATTGGCGTGGGCGATGCGCTGTTCCAGCGCCGCCACCGCCGGGTAGCGTTCCGACGGCACCAGCTTGGGCAGCTGGGCCAGCAGGCCCTGCACCTTGGCAGCGTACTGTTCGATCACGGCGTTGACCGAGCCGAACGGACGCTTGTTGCGCAGCACCCAGCGGGTGACGCGCTCCACCAGCGTGCGCACCAGCACCATCAGCTGCATCTGCTGATCGGCCGGCACCTTGTTGTCCAGCGCCTCGATCTGGCCCCACAGGCTTTCCGCGTCGAACACGCGGCTGGCGATCCACCATGCGCGGGAGATGTCTGCCGCGGAGAACGGCGACTCTTCCTGCATGCGGAACACGAAGGTGGTGCCCATGCGGTTGATGATCTGGTTGGCCAGCTGGTTGGAGATGATCTCGCGGCGCAGCTGATGCTGTTCCATCTGCTTGCCGAAGCGCTGTTGCAGCGGTTTCGGGAAGTAGTTGACCAGCACCGGCAGGAAGTCGCGGTCATCCGGCAGATCGGTGGCCAGGATGGCCTGGTCCAGCGAGATCTTGCTGTAAGCCAGCAGCACGGCGATCTCCGGCACGGTCAGGCCCTGGCGGGCCAGGCGGCGCTCGTTGATCTGGGTTTCGGACGGCAGGTACTCGATCTCGCGGTTCAACTCGCCGGTCTTTTCCATGTGCGCGATCATACGCGCATGGGTGGTCAGCATCGCCGCCGACTCCTGGCGCTTGATGGCCAGGATCTGGGTCTGCAGCACGTTGTTGCGCAGCACCAGGTGGCCCACCTCCTCGGTCATCTCGGCCAGCAGCTCGTTGCGCTGCTTCAGCGTCATGTCGCCTGCCTGCATCACCGCGCCCAGCAAGATCTTGATGTTGACCTCGTGGTCGGAGCAGTCGACGCCGGCGGAGTTGTCGATGGCGTCGGTGGCGATGCGGCCGCCGGCCAGCGCGAATTCGACGCGGCCCAGCTGGGTGCACGTCAGGTTGCCGCCTTCGGCGACCACGCGGGCCTGCAGCTGGTTGCCGTTGACGCGCACCGGATCGCAAGCGCGGTCGCGGGCGTCAGCGTGGCTCTGCGTCGATGCCTTGACGTAGGTGCCGATGCCGCCGTTGTACAGCAGGTCGATCTTGGCCTTGAGGATCTCATGGATCAGCTCGTTCGGCGCCATCTGGTCCTTGTCGGTTTCCAGCCACGCCTTCACTTCCGGCGACAGCGGGATGGACTTGGCCGAGCGCTCGAAAATGCCGCCGCCTTTGGAGATCAGCTCGCGGTTGTAGTCGGACCAGCTGGAGCGCGGCAGATTGAACAGGCGCGCGCGCTCGGCGAAGCTCTTCTTCGCGTTCGGCGTCGGGTCCAGGAAGATGTGCAGGTGGTTGAACGCCGCCTTCAGGCAGATGTGCTCGGACAGCAGCATGCCGTTGCCGAACACGTCGCCGGCCATGTCGCCGATGCCGATCACGGTGAAATCCTGCTCCTGGGTGTTGACGCCCAGGTGGCGGAAGTGGCGCTTCACCGATTCCCACGCGCCGCGGGCGGTGATGCCCATGCCCTTGTGGTCGTAGCCGGCGGAGCCGCCGGAGGCGAAAGCGTCGCCCAGCCAGAAGCCGTAGGCTTCCGAGATGCCGTTGGCGATGTCGGAGAAGGTCGCGGTGCCCTTGTCGGCGGCCACCACCAGATACGGATCGTCCGGATCCAGGCGGCGCACGTCCTTAGGCGGAATGATCTGGCCGGTCACCAGGTTGTCGGTGACGTCCAGCAGCGCCGAGATGAAGATCTTGTAGCAGGCGATGCCCTCGGCCAGGAAGGCCTCGCGGTCGGACGGCGCCGGCAGTTGCTTGCCGACGAAGCCGCCCTTGGAGCCCATCGGCACGATCACCGAGTTCTTCACCATCTGCGCCTTGACGAGACCCAGCACTTCGGTGCGGAAGTCTTCCATCCGGTCGGACCAGCGCAGGCCGCCGCGCGCCACCTTGGAGCCGCGCAGGTGCACGCCTTCGACGCGCGGGCTGTACACCCAGATTTCAAACAGCGGACGCGGCTGCGGCAGGAACGGAATCTGGTTCGATTCCAGCTTGAACGAAATGTAGGATTTGAACTCGCCGTCGGCGCCCTTCTGCCAGAAATTGGTGCGGCGGGTGGCCAGAATCACAGCCAGGAAGCCGTTCAGGATGCGGTCTTCGTCCAGGTTGGCCACGCCGTCCAGCATGCCGCGCACGGCGGCCAGCAACAGTTCGGCCTTGTCGTCGTCGAAGCCGGCCGGATCCAGGCGGGCATAGAACAGCTCAACCAGGCTGCGGGTGATGGCCGGATAGTTGGCCACGCACTGCTCGATATAGGCCTGGCTGAAGGTCAGGCCGCCCTGGCGCAGGTATTTGGCCAGCGCGCGCACCAGCGAAATCTCGCGCCAATCCAGCGCCGCCACCAGCGCCAGACGGTTGAAGCCGTCGTTTTCGCAACGCCTGGCGAAGACTTGGGCCAGCAACTCCTGGAAGTCATGCTGCACCTGGTCCTGGGCCATCTGCTCGCCGAAGCTGCCGACATCCAGGCCGAAGTCGCTGATCCATACCTGGGAGCCGTCGCCGCGCTTCACGCAGTACGGGTGCTCGTCGCGCACCTTGACGCCCATGTTTTCCAGGATGGGCAGGCTGGCGGACAGGCCCATCGGCTCGCTCTCGCGGAACAGCTTCAGGTTGAACGCCGCGCCGCCGCGGTGGAAGGGGCGGTACAGCTTCATCGCCAACGGCTGGCTGGCGTCGATGGCCTCCAGATGCTGCACGTCCAGCACCGCGTTGCGCACCGCGAATTCTTCGCGGTAAGCCAGCGGGAAGCCGTCTTTATAGCGGTTGAACAGGCCGTTGCCGCGCTCTTCGCCATGAGCTTCCACCAGTTGCTGGTGCAGCTCTTCGCTCCAACCGCGCACCAGGCGCGCGATTTCGGCCTCGATGTCGGCGGTGTGGAATTCCGGCAGCTTGGCGGCCGCGGTGCGGATGATGTAGTGGACGCGGGCCAGGGTGCCGTCGCCGATCTGCACGCTGAATTCGGCGCTGCTGCCGTTGAAGGCGTTCATCAGCACTTTTTCGATCTTCAGCCGCACTTCGGTGCTGAAGCTGTCGCGCGGCACGTAGACCAGGCTGCTGACATAACGGTGGTAGCGGTCGGCGCGCACGAACAGGCGCACGCGCGGGCGCTCCTGCAGGCTGACGATGCCTTCGGCGATCGGTCCCAGCACTTCGGCCGGAATCTCGAACAGCTCGTCGCGCGGGTAGCTTTCCAGCACGAAGCCCAAGGTCTTGGCCTTGTAGCTGTCGTCGACGAAGTCGCAGCCCTTGATCACCGCGCCAACTTTCTGGCGCAGGATGGGCACGTCCTTCGGCGACATCTGGTAGGCGCTGGCGGTATACAGGCCGAGGAAACGGCGCTCGCCTATCACTTCGCCCTTGTCGTTGAAGCGCTTGATGCCGACGAAGTCGACATAGGCCGGGCGGTGGATGATGGAGCGGGTCTGCGATTTGTTCAGGATGATCAGTTGCGGCAGGTGCGCGAGCTCGCGCAGCTCCTGCGGCAGCTGTTCGAAGCTGGCGGAATACTCTTTGTCGCCCTGGTCCTGCAGGATGCCCAGGCCGGATTTCTTGACGATCTTCAGGCTGTCCTTGCCGTCGCGCTTGACCAGGTCGTAGTCGCAATAGCCCATGAACAGGAAGTTGCGGCCGGCCATCCACTCCAGGAAGGCCACGGCCTCCTTGGCTTCGACAGCGCGCTCGCCCTTCAGCTTGGCGAGGTCCTTGCCAATGCCGGCCAGCACTTCGCGCATTTTCGGCTCATCGCTGACCACCAGGCGGATGTCGGCCATCACTCGCTTGAGGTCGGCTTCCAGCTGTTGCAGCAGCGCCGCGTCGCTGATGCGGTCGATCTGCACATGGATCAGCGATTCCAGCGGCAAGCTGCGGTCTTCGGTGCGCTTGATTTCTTGCAGCGCGCCGCTCTTGTCGCGGCCCACCGCCAGCACCGGGTGCACCAACAGGTGCAGGTTGAGGTTGTAGCGCGACAGCAGCATGGAGATCGAATCGATCAGGAACGGCATGTCGTCGTTCACCACTTCGATCACCGTGTGGGTGCTTTGCCAGCCGTCGCGTTCGAAATCGGGGTTGTAGATGCGGCACTTGACCTGTCCGGCAGAGCGTTTGCCGGCGAACTCGTAATGCGCCATCGCTGCGCCGAACAGATCGAGCGAGGAGAACTGCCGCAGGTCGGCGTGTTCGGTCTCTTCGAAGTAGATCGGGAAGAAGGCGGCGAGTTGTTGGGTCTCCTTGGTAGAAAGCTTGCTCTCGGCTACGGCCTGAATATCTGCGATCAGGCTTGCCAGTTCGGTCTTGTTGGTAAGCGACATTTAGCTTCTCTTGTTGTGAGCAGGGAGGTTGTCGGGGCATTGTAGATAGCACTACCCGCCCGGGATTTCCTTAATGCGACATGGTCTTACATAAAAATGGTAAGCCCTATTCCGAAGGCAATACGCCATAGGCATCCACCCCGGCGGAATCCTCGCGATACCTTACAGCAAAGCGACGGGCTGTTACACAAAGACTATTGCAGAGCGCATTGTAGACAACTCAACAATTAGTGCATAAGTATTTGATTTTTATGATATTTCCATTTTTGCACCAAAGTAAGGTAGAATGTGCGCACTTGCTTATGGGGATTGACCAATTCCGCCACTTGTTGTTCCAGTCGGCGGCGCCCCATGGCCGCCAATAAACAAAAGACGGCCCGGATCGGAACAATAACGCTGCCTCCGGTGCGGGGTTTACAAGCGGGTTGCCCGCGCGCTGCGCGCCACGCGCCCAAATAGAGAAGCAGAAGCAACATCATGAAAAAAGCCCTGATCGCAAGCGCCAGCCTTGCCTTGTTCGCCTCCCTGTCCGCCCAGGCGGAAACTCTGCGCTTCGGCATCGACCTCAACTACCCGCCGTTCTCCAAGCAAGGCGCCGACGGCAAGCCGCAGGGCTTCGACATCGACATGGCCTACGCGCTGTGCGCGGCGATGAAGGCCACCTGCCAGATCGTGCCGCAGGACTGGGACGGCCTGATCCCGGCGCTGAACGCCAACAAGTTCGACGCCATCATCTCGTCGATGCAGATCACCCCCGAGCGCGAGAAGGCGGTGGACTTCACCCACAAGTACTACAACATCGCCAGCCGCATGGTGGCCAAGAACGGCGCCAAGGTGGACCCGGCCAGCCTGAAGGGCAAGAAGATCGGCGTGCTGCGCGCCTCCACCCAGGAAAAGTTCGCCAAGGACTTCTGGGGCAAGAGCGGCGCCAGCGTAGTCGCCTACGCCAAGTCGCCTGAATCCTTCCTCGACCTGAAGTCCGGCCGCGTGGACGCCGTCTTCGTCGACAGCGCCGTCGGCGAGCAGGAATTCCTCAAGACGCCGCAAGGCAAGGGCTACGGCTTCGCCGGTCCCAACTACTCCGACGTCAAGTACTTCGGCCCCGGCTGCGGAATCGCCGTCAAGAAGGGCAACAAGGCTCTGGTTGAGCGCCTGAACAAAGCCATCGAGCAAATCCGCAAGGACGGCAGCTACAAGAAGGCCCAGGACAAGTACTTCAGCTTCGACATCTACGGCGGCTGACCCCGGCATCCTCCCTCGGACGGGCGCGCCCGGCGCGCCTGTTCCGGCAATCCCCTTTTCCGAGATTGCTTCATGCTTCAAGGCTATCTTCCCAGCATCCTCGAAGGCGGCGTGCTGACCCTGAAACTGGCGGGCACCGCGCTGATCGTGTCGGTCGCGCTCGGCCTGGTCGGCGCGCTGTTCAAGTCCAGCCAATCGCGCGTACTGACGCTGCTTGCCGAGCTCTACTCCACCGTGGTGCGCGGCATTCCCGACCTGGTGTGGATGTTTCTGCTGTTTTTCGGCGCGCAGATGCTGCTCAACGACGTCTGCGGCTACTTCGGCTGGCAAAGCCCGAACATCGATCCCTTCGCCGCCGGCGTGCTGACCCTGGGCTTCATCTTCGGCGCCTACATGAGCGAAACCTTCCGCGGCGCGATGATGGCGGTGCACAAAGGCCAAATGGAAGCCGGCCTCGCCTACGGCATGTCGCCGCTGCGGGTGTTTTTCCGCATCCAGCTGCCGCAGATGGTGCGCTACGCGCTGCCCAGCTTTTCCAACAACTGGCTGGTGCTGGTGAAATCCACCGCGCTGGTTTCCGTCATCGGCCTCAATGACGTGATGTACCGCGCCGACGCCGCCAAATCGGCCACCCAGCAGCCGTTCGATGTCTACGTCGTCGTCGGCATGCTGTTCCTCATCGTCACCGGCGCGTCCAATCTGCTGCTCCACTGGATGGAGAAGCGCTATTCGCTGGGCGCCAAGGAGAGCGGACTGTGATCGATCCCAAACTGATTATCGAGCGGCTGCCGGAATTTTTCGGCGCCCATGACGGCGGGCCGATGCTGGCCAGCACCGACGGCCTGATCCTCACCTTGCAGCTGCTGGGCGTCTCGCTGCTGCTGGGCCTGGCGCTGGCCATCCCGCTGGCGCTGGCGCGGGTTTCGCAAAACCGTCCTCTGTCCGGCGCGGTATGGCTGTTCGGCTATGTGTTCCGCGGCACCCCGCTCTTGGTGCAGCTGTTCATCATTTACTATGGCCTCGCGCAGTTCGACTGGATCCGCGACAGCTGGGCCTGGCAGTATCTGCAAAACGCTTACGCCTGCGCCATCCTGGCTTTCACGCTGAATACCGCCGCCTACACCACCGAGATCATCGCCGGCCAGCTGCGCAACACCCACTGGGGCGAGATCGAAGCCGCCCGCGCGATGGGCATGAGCCAGTGGCTGATGCTGCGCCGCATCGTGCTGCCTTCGGCGCTGCGCCGCGCGCTGCCCGCCTACAGCAACGAAGTGATCATGATGCTGCAGAGCACCGCCATCGCCGGCCTGGTGACCCTGGCCGACCTCACCGGCGTGGCGCGCCGCATCTATAGCGAAAGCTATATGCCGTTCGAGCCCTTCCTCACCGCCGCCGTCATCTACCTGGGCCTGACTTTCATCCTGGTCTGGCTGATGAAGCGGGCCGAGCGCCGCTACCTGGCCTTTCTCGCGCCCCGCAAGTCATAAGCCTGCAAACGATAGCAAGCGGCAGCAATTCTTCTGCCTGCCGGCTGAAATAAATCGTACAATGCACGGCAAGATACGCCGCCATGCCAGGCCTCCCGGCATGGCGGTCTTTTTGCCAACCGAGTACAGACAATCACACCATGGGTCATCCGCCCCAAACCGGCAAAGCCCTGCGCTTTGGCTTCCTGCTTCTGCCCCACGCCTCGATGGCCGACTTCGCCGCCGCGTCCGAGGTGCTCGCCCACGCTAACTTGCTGGCGGAAAAGCGCCTGTACGAAACTCTGCTGCTGTCGCTGGACGGCGGCCAGGTGCAGCTGTCCAACGGCGTCAAGCTGGGCGTGGACCTGCCGCTGTCCTACGCGCCCAAGCTGGACTATCTGCTGATCCTGGCCGATGAAATCGGCAACGAATTCGCGCTGGAAGAGTTGAGCAAGGGCATCGCCGCCTGCAACACCGACAAGCTCACGCTGGGCGGCATAGGCTGCGGCAGCTACTGGCTGGCCCGCGCCGGCCTGCTGGCCGGACAGCGCGCCACCATACACTGGCGCGAAATCTCGCGGCTGACCGAGGAGTATCCGGATGTGATCGTCACGTCCAATCTGTATGAAAGCGAAGGCCGCTATCTGAGCTGCGCCGGCGGCGCCGCCACCTTCGATTTCATGCTGGACTTGGTGGGCAAACAGCAGGGCCATGAATTCATCGCCCAGCTGTCCGAGCTGTTCAGCATGGAGCGCATCCGCCCGGGCAACGAGCGCCAGCGCATCCCGCTGGCCACCCGCATCGGCGGCAGCCAGCCCAAGCTGACCGAGGCGGTCAGCCTGATGGAGGCCAATATCGAAGAGCCGCTGTCCACCGACGACATCGCCTACTACGTCGGCGTCTCCCGACGCCAGCTGGAAAGGCTGTTCAAGCAGTACCTGGGCACGGTGCCGTCCAAGTACTATCTGGAGCTGCGCCTGGGCCGCGCGCGCCAGCTGCTGCAGCAAACCAGCAAGTCCATCGTGCAGATCGGCCTGGCGTGCGGCTTCTCCAGCGGTCCCCACTTCTCCAGCACCTACCGCAACCACTTCAACATCACCCCGCGCGAAGAGCGCGCCCAGCGCACCCAGACCAGCGCGCTGCAGCGCCAGCCCGCCCAGACCGAGCGCGGCTAGGTCAGCTGGCGCTCCGCCTGCAGCGCCAGCGGCAGCTCGATGCGGAAGCAAGCGCCGCTGGCCGGTATGTTTTCCGCCGAAATCAGCCCGCCGTATTGCTCCACAATGGTCTGGCAGATCGACAGCCCCAAGCCCATGCCATGCGGCTTGGTGGAAAAGAACGGGTGGAACAGCACCTCCAGCAGGTCCGGTGTGATACCGCGGCCGGTATCGCGCACCTCCAGTATGCCTTTGCGCCCCTCGCGGCGGGTATGCACGATCACATGGCGCTTCATCGCCGGCTCGTCGCGCAGGGCATCCATCGCATTGGACAGCAGGTTCAGCACCACCTGTTCCAGCTGGATGCTGTCTGCCATCACCGGAATGGAATAGCCTGACAGCAGCTGCACCACCTCCACGCCGCGCTCGCGCAGATCGTACTCCACCAGAAACATGCAGTTGCCTACCACCTGGTTGACATCTATCAGCCGCGTCTCTATCGCCCGCTTGCTGACCAGCGCCCGCAGCCGCTTGATGATCTCCCCGGCCCTTCCCGCCTGCGCCACCGCCAGCTTGAGCGCCGAATTCACCTGCGGCGGCGCGTCCTCCACCCCATCCAGCAGCTGCATCGCCGCCTGGCAGTAATTGGAAATGGCGGTCAGCGGCTGGTTCAGCTCATGCGCGATGCCCGACGCCATCTCGCCCATGGTATGCAGCCTGGCCACATGCGACAGCTTTTCCAGGTGCTCCTTCACCCGGGTTTCGCTGGCCTCCAGCGCCTCCGCCGTGCGCTGGCGCAACGGCCCCATATCTCGCAGCGCGCATACCACGCCGATCAACACGCCCTCGCGCGACAGCAGCGGCGCCACCCCGCCCTCGACGAAATGCACCTTGCCGCGCGCAGTGGTCAGCTGCATCCGCTCCGCCAGTTCCACCGGGCGGCCTGTGCGGAAGCACTCGCTGATCGGATCTTCGGCGAACTCCGACGCCAACTCGCCCAACAACCGGAACACCTCGTGGCACGGCTGGCCCAGCACTTCCTCGGCCGGCATGTCGACCAGCCGCAGCGCCATCGGGTTCGCCATCTCGATGCTTCTGTCTTGCCGCAGAATCACCACGCCGTCATGGATCGCGCTCAGCGTCACCGACGCGCGCTCGCTCTGCAGGAACAGCTCCTCGTCGGCCTGATTGCGCTCCCGCCGCAAGGCCATCCGCTGCGAATAGATCAAGCCGACCGCCGCCAGCAGCAAGGTGATGAACAGCTCGCGCAGCAATAACGGCAGCAAGGCGAGGTCGTTCAAACGCACATCCTGGGCCACGCCAAGCACGAAAGGCTGCGCCTCGCTGCTCAGAGGAAGCCGCGCCTCCAGCCGCGTCACCACCGGCCACCAATCATGCTCGGCAAAGCGGTGCAGACGTTGATACAAAGGTTCTACGCCATCGCCCTTGGGCAATAGCGACAGATCCAGGCTGCCCGGCAGCCCCTGATCCACCGGCAACTGCAACAATCTGTCGTAGAACACCACCAGCGCCACCATGCCGGCCAGCTCGCGCGCGCCGGATGCCCTCCTCGGCTCGGCCGATGGACGGAACAAAGGCTGCATCAGCATGTAGGCTCGGCCGCCGCCATCGTATAAATCAAAGGGACGAGAAGACACCTTTTGCCCGCTGGACAGCGCCCTGCGCAACTCCGGGGCGAAATGCGGGTCGCCCAGCACATCGTAACCAAACACCGGGCTAACCGCCGGCAGATCCGGTTCTATCATCGACACCACCAGCGACTGCTTGCGCACCGGCGCCGGCTGCCAGCTGCGCTTGCCCATCACGTCGAAATCGCGGATATAAAAGGTCTCGCCGAAGCGGGTTTCCATTTCACGCAAAAACGGACCGCGATTCTCAGCCGTGACATTGCGGAAGAATTCAATCGCATAAAGCTGTTGATAGCGCGGCAACATTTCTCGCGAAAACGCGCTCAAAGCCTTGGCATCGAGCGGCTCGCGCGACAACAGCAGGGCATCTATCGCCGACAGCACCGACTCGTTCTGATCCAACCTGCGCGCCACGCCCGCGTATGCCTGATGCGCAGCCAGCTCGAATCCATCCTGCAGCCTGCGGTACTCACCCATCGCCCACTGGCTCAGCACCAGCAGCGCGCAAACCAGCCAGATAGCACCAAACAGAAGCCACTCGCCACCTTTGAATTTGCTCAAGACTTCCGCCCCAGGGATATATCTGACATTTCAAATAATATGCATTGCATAAAACATCTGCCGCGCATTTTTGCAAAAATCGCTCAAGCAGGCAATGACCGCGAGCCAGGCGCCTAGCCGCACCAGCTGAAGCGTTGAAACAAGGCCCGCGATCGGGCAAGCGGCACGTCGACTGCCCAGTCAAAGCCCGCCAGGCGCCTGGCGGGCAGCGGGATGCGCCCCCTCGCGGGGACTGGCGGATGGGCAGCGGCGACGGACGGTCGCCGCGCGGGTTCGGGGAGGGGAC
>NZ_JYKA01000019.1 GCF_001676875.1 Chromobacterium subtsugae
TTGCCATTGACCACTGCGCGCATCCCGCACAAAATCAGCCCTTTACCGACTGGAAGGTGGCAGCCGATGGTTTCTCGCAGCAGCAAGCCCGTCCGGCGAATTCTGGCGGGCGATCGCAGCCTGTTCATCCACAGCATGCCGCGGCATTCGCTGCATGACCTATACCATTACTGCATGACCATCAGCTGGCCGCGTTTTTACCTGTTCATCGCGGCGGCTTTCCTGGCCTTGAACCTGTTGTTCGCCGGCTTTTACCAGTTGCAGCCAGGCGGTATCGCCAACCAGTTTCCACAAGGTTTTCTCGGAGCATTCTTCTTCAGCGTCGAGACGCTGGCCACCGTCGGCTATGGCGACATGCATCCGCAAACCCTGTATACCCACTGGATTTCCATGCTGGAAATCTTTATCGGCATGATGAGCATAGCCTTGATCACCGGCGTCACCTTTGCTCGCTTTTCGCGGCCTAGGGCGCGCATCGTTTTCACCAGCCTAGCGGTGGTGAGGCCGTTGAACGGCGAGCCGGCGCTGATGCTGCGCGCGGCCAATGCCAGAAACAATGTGATCATCGATGCCAGCGCCCGTCTGCGTTTGTTGCAACATGAAGTTACGGCGGAAGGGACGGCGTTTCGCAAGCTCTACGACCTGGAACTGGTGCGCGACGAGCACCCGATGTTCGTGCTGGGCTGGACGCTGGTGCACAAGCTGGATGAGCGCAGCCCGCTGTATCGGCGCGATGCCGAGTCGCTGGCGGCGGTGAAGGCGCAGTTGATCCTGTCCATCAGCGGCATAGACGAAACCACCATCCAGCCCATGGTGGCGCGTCATACCTTCTCGCATCTGGATATCCGCTGGAATCATGTTTTCGCCGACCTGATCTATACCGACGAAGAAGAAAACGACCATGTCGATTATCAGTTGTTGCAAGAGGTGAGGCCGCTGCGCGCCGATGGCGGCCAATCGGACGAGGCTGAGCGGCGCTAGGCTGCATCCGGCCGGCATTCGAAACCATGCCATCCGTCAGGCGGGATTCGGCGGGAAGGTGATGATGAAGGCAGTGTTGTGGCCCGGCTCGCTTTCCAGCCGGATCTGTCCCTTCAGGATCACCTGCACGATATTGTGCACCATCGCCAGGCCCAGCCCCACGCCGCCTTGCCCCATGCGGGTGGTGAAAAAGGGATCGAACACCTTGCCGTGCAACTCCGCCGGAATGCCTTTGCCGTCGTCCTCGTAGCGCAGCGTGATGTCGCCCTGCGATTGGCTGATGGTGATGGCTATGCAGCCCTGGTTGCGCCCTTCGAAGCCGTGGGTCAGCGAGTTGGCGACCAGGTGCGAAACCAGCTGCTCCAGCGCGCTGGGATAATTTTCTATCATCAGGTGGGCCGGCGCGTGCATCTCCACCAGCAGATGCGGGTGATGCTCGGGCGGCAGCAGCGCTTTCAGCAGCTGGCCGATGACTTCGCCGGGGCTGAACACGCGTTTGGGCTGGTCCAGCTGGTCGACGGCAATCTGCTTGAAGCGGCCGATCAGATCGCCGGCCTGTTCGCTGTTGCGTTGCAACAGTTCACAGGTTTCGCCGGCCTTCAGCAGGAAATCCTGCAGTCCCTTGCGCGACAGCTGCTTGTCGGCGTCGGCGCGGGCGATGTCGGCCACGTCGGCCTGGATCTGCGACGAGCATAGAAGGATGTTGCCTATCGGGGTGTTGAGCTCGTGCGCCATGCCTGCCACCATCCGGGCCAGCGCCGTCTGCTTTTCGGCGATGCTGATTTGGTGCATCGCTTTCTTCAGCTCGGCGGTGCGGCTGGCCACCCGTTCTTCCAGATGGCTGTTCAATAGCTGCAGCTCGCCTTCCGCGTGCTTGCGGCGGCTGATGTCGGAGTAGGTGCCTATCATTCGCAGCGGCTGGCCTTGGGCGTCGTGGCTGACCACCATGCCGCGGCCCAGCAGCCAGATCCAGTCCTGGTCCTTGCGGAAGCGATGCTCGGTGACGAAGGAACCCTGGGGTTGGCGCAGATAGCTGGCCAGGTCGGCCAGCACGGTCGGCAGGTCGTCGGGGTGGATGCCGGTTTGCCAGAGCTGGAAATCGGCGATGTCGGCCGGCCGCGACAAGCCCAAGAGTTGCTGGCAGCGGCTGGAGAAAAAGATTTCGCCATTGGCGATGTTCCAGTCCCAGACGCCGTCGCCGGCGCCTTCCAGCGCGAAGTGCCAGCGCTCCTCGCTCTCGCGCAGCGCGCGCAAGGCTTTCTGCTCGCCGGCGCGCAGCAGTTCGAACTCGCGGCGCACCCGCTCGGCCTCGTCGGCGCGCAGGGCGGCGTCTTCCTGCGCGCGGGCCTTGTCGTTGTAGATCTGCTTGAGGTCGCGCTCCACCATGCTGCGGAACTGCGCCAGCAGCTGCCGGTAGATGGGGGTGTAGGCGTTTTCGACGCGGTCGAGTATGCAGATGGTGCCGAAGATGTCCTGATTCGGCCAGGTCAGCGGCATGCCCATATAGGAGATCATGCCCAGCTTGATATCGGGGTTGTCGCACCAGTCCGGATCGGTCAGCGCATTGGGCACGGTCAGCTCGTTGCGGGAGCTCATCACGGTTTCGCAGTACAGGCCGGTGCCGAGGTCGGCCATTTCGTCTTCCTCGTAGGGGTTGCCGGCGCTGTGGCTGGAGAGGAAGACCTTGATGCGCGGCGGCTGCACCTGCATGATCAATGCCGCCGGAATGCTGACTATCCTGGCCAGCAGGTCCAGCACTTGCTGCCATTTTTCCGCGTAATCGTGGCTGACGTCTAGATTGCGGGTTTCTACCTTGGGGGTGGCCATGCGGCAACTCCGCTGCGTGCATATGCTTAGTAGTTTTAGCATATGGCGGCGCGGCGTTGGGCAATGAAAAAGCCCCGCGGCGGCGGGGCTGGGAAGCAAGGTCTTACAGCATCAGGTTCAGCATGCGGTCTATCCGCACCCGGCTCAGGCGGGTCAGCAGCTTCTTGATCTGTTCCGGGTAGTGGCGGACGTCTTCCAGCTGGCGATAGTGCTTGAGCAAGGTGGTGTGGCGCAGGATGCTTTGTTGTTCGGCCTGGCTCTGAGCCTGCAGCTGGCGCTGCGGATCGCGCAGCAGCAAGGCGTTTTCCAGATCCAGCCGGAAGGCGCGCGGATTGAGGTTGTTGCCGGTCAGCAGGATGTAGCGCTCGTCGCCCCACATGCCCTTGAGGTGGAAGGTGTTGTCGCCGTCCTTCCACAGGTGGACGCGCAGTTCGCCGCGGTTGACGAACTGGCGCTGGCGCTTGGCGAAGCGGCGCAGGTTCATCTCGTACAAATAAGGCAGAGCGCCGATCACCCGGAACGGCTGTTTGGGCGGGATGTAGAAATCGTTGGCGGTCTTGTCGCCGACCACGATGTCGATCTCCACGCCGCGGCGCAGCGCGCGGTTGATTTCCAGCACCACCGAGCGGGGGAAGTTGAAATAGGGCGTGCAGATGAAAAGCTTGCGCTCGGTGCTGGCGATGACGTCCAGGATGGCGCGGTTCAGGCGGTTGCCCTTGCCTATGCCGACGATGGGGCTGACGCTAAGCTGATCGGGCGCCGCCTGGCCGCCGGCCAGCCGGTATTGGCTATGCACCAGCTTGTCGCGCAGCTGGCGGATTTCCTTGCGTATGCTGCGGGTGGACGGCGCCGGCTTGTCCAGGCGGAACACCGCCGGGTCGTTGAAGAACTGTTCGGCCATGAAGCCGGCCATCGCGTCGGCCAGCTCCGGATTGCGGATCAGGTGGTAGCGGTCGAAACGGTATTTGTCCAGCTTGTGCAGGTAGACATTGTTGAGGCTGGCGCCGCTGTAGTAGACGGTATCGTCGATGACGAAGCCCTTCAGGTGCAGCACGCCGAACAGCTCGCGGGTTTGCACCGGCACGCCGTAGATCGGGATGTCCAGCTCCCGGCGCGCCGCCTCGTCGCGATACCAGGCGGCGTTGCAGTGCGACTGGTCTTCGCCGATCCTGCCGCGCTGGGCGCGGTGCCAGTCCACCATCACCCGGATGTCCAGGCTTGGGCGGCGCTGCTTGGCTTGGTAGAGGGCGTCCAGTATTTCGCGGCCGGCTTCCTCGTTCTCCAGGTAGAGCGAGCACAGATAGATGCGTTGCTCGGCGGCGGCGATGCCGGCCAGCAGGCGCAGGCGGAACTCGCTAGTTTGCAGCAGCGTGGAGAAGTCTTCCGGCCGCAGAGGCAGCCAGGGCAGACGGGAAAGCGTTGGTCGGGTAAGCAGAAATGCCATGAATGCGCAGTTGAATGACGTTCAATCGACGCATCGTAGCACCGTTTGGCTGGTTTGGGGGAGACGGCGGCGCGCGGGCGGCGGCGCTCAAGTTTTTAAAGTGTCGGCGGGCCGGAGTTTCGCGCATGGCAAGGCAGACGGAAATGTGCAAAAATTCCGGTAACTAGACGAATTGCAGGTTTTTTCCATGCTGGACCGGGACGGATACCGCCCAAATGTCGGAATCATCCTCACCAACTCCAGGAATGAGGTGTTCTGGGGCAAGCGCGTGCGCGAACACTCTTGGCAGTTTCCGCAAGGCGGCATCAAGCCGGGCGAAAGCCCGGAAGCGGCGATGTACCGCGAGCTGCTGGAGGAGGTGGGCTTGCTGCCTCAGCACGTGAAGATCCTGGGACGCACCCGCGACTGGATGCGTTACGAGGTGCCGACGAATTGGGTACGCCGCGAATGGCGCGGCAGTTACAAGGGCCAGAAGCAGATCTGGTTTCTGTTGCGGCTGGTCGGGCGCGACAGCGACGTCTGCCTGCGCGCCACCAGCCATCCGGAGTTCGATGGCTGGCGCTGGAATGATTACTGGGCGCCGGTGGACGCGGTGATCGAATTCAAGCGCGACGTGTACGAGCGGGCGCTGTCGGAATTGTCGCGCTTTTTGCGCGGCGTGGAGAGCCACCACGCCTACCAGGCGCGCACCGGCGCGCAGAGCGAGCATTGACGGCGGCGCCGTTTCAGCTATACCCACACGGCGGGCCGATGCCCGCTGTCTTTTTTCCCGCCGCTCTTGCCGGAGCGGCGCAGGCGCGAGTCGCGGATAAAGCAAGACCAAGAATATGAGCCAACAATACGACGAATCCTCGGTACGGGTGCTGAAGGGGCTGGAGCCGGTGAAAGAGCGGCCCGGCATGTACACCCGCACCACCGACCCCACCCACATCTGCCAGGAAGTGATAGACAACGCCGCCGACGAGGCGCTGGGCGGCTACGCGCGCAAGATCGCCGTCACCGTGCATCAGGACGGCTCGCTGACGGTGGAGGACGATGGCCGCGGCATTCCGGTGGGCCTGCATCCGCAAGAAGGCGTGCCGGTGGTGGAACTGGTGTTCACCCGGCTGCACGCCGGCGGCAAGTTCAACAAGAAGGACGGCGGCGCCTACGCCTTTTCCGGCGGCCTGCACGGCGTAGGCGTGTCGGTGACCAACGCGCTGTCCACCCGCCTGGAAGTGGAGGTCAAGCGCGAGGGCGGCGTGCATCGCCTGGTGTTCTCGGGCGGCGATGTGATCGAACCCTTGGCCCGCATCGGCGACTGCGGCCCGCGCACCAGCGGCACCCGGGTGCGGGTGTGGCCGGACGGCAAATATTTCGAAAGCCCGCGCTATTCGATGCAGGAGCTGGAGCGCCTGCTGCGCGCCAAGGCGGTATTGCTGCCCGGCGTGGCGGTGACGCTGACGGTGGAAAAGTCCAGCGGCGACGAGGTGAAGGTGTGGCAGTACCCGGAAGGCCTGAAGAGCTATCTGGCGGAGCTGTGCGGCGACGACGAGCCGGTGGCGCCGCTGTTCGCCGGCGAAGCGTATATCGGAGACGACCACGAGCAATTCGCCAAGGGCGAGGGCGCGCAGTGGGCCATGGCCTGGTTCGAGGACGGCGCCAGCGGCGAGAGCTACGTCAACCTGATCCCCACCCCGGTGGGCGGCACCCACGAGGCCGGCTTGCGCGCCGGCGTGTTCGACGCGGTGAAGAGCTTCGTCGATCACCACAACCTGTTGCCGCGCGGCGTCAAGCTGATGGCGGAGGACGTGTGGAGCCGCGTGCGCTTCGTGCTGTCGGCCCGGGTGCTGGACCCGCAGTTCCAGGGCCAGACCAAGGACAAGCTGACCAGCCGCGACGCGCTGAAGCTGATTTCCGGCCTTGCCCGCGATCCGGTGGAGCTGTGGCTGAACCAGCACGTGGAAGCCGGCAAGAAAATCGCCGAGCTGGCGATCCGCCAGGCGCAGAGCCGTCTGAAGTCGGTCAAGAAGGTGGAGAAGAAGAAGGGTTCCGGCGTGGCCGTGCTGCCGGGCAAGCTGACCGATTGCGAGAGCGAGGACATCGAGCGCAACGAGCTGTTCCTGGTAGAGGGCGACTCCGCCGGCGGCTCGGCCAAGCTAGCGCGCGACAAGGAGTACCAAGCCATCCTGCCGCTGCGCGGCAAGGTGCTCAACAGCTGGGAGACGGACAAGGACCAGCTGTTCTCCAATGCCGAAATCCACGACATTTCCGTGGCGATAGGCGTCGACCCGCATGGCCCGAACGACGCGCCGGACTTGTCCGGCCAGCGCTACGGCAAGATCGCCATCCTGTCCGACGCCGACGTCGACGGCTCGCACATCCAGGTGCTGCTGCTGACGCTGTTCTTCCGCCATTTCCCGCGGCTGGTGGAGAACGGCAATGTCTACATCGCGCAGCCGCCGCTGTTCCGCGTCGACGTGCCGGGCCAGGGCAAGACCCGGCCGCCGCGCAAGCTGTACGCGCTGGACGAAGGCGAAATGGCGGCCATCCTCGACCGCCTGCGCAGCGAAGGCGTGCGCGAGAACGCCTGGAGCATTTCGCGCTTCAAAGGCCTGGGCGAGATGAATCCGGAGCAGCTGAAGGACACCACGATGAACCCGGACACCCGCCGGCTGAGCCAGGTGCGGGTGCGCGAGGGCCAGCTGCAGCAGACGCTGGACACTTTCGTGATGCTGATGGGCAAGGGCGAGGCGGCCAGCCGCCGCAGCTGGATGGAAGCCAAGGGCAACGAGGTCGAGGCCGACATCTGATCCGGTCCGTGCCGATGCCCGGCAGACCCGCCCGCCTGCGAAGGCCGGCGGGTTTTTTCATGGCTAATCGTAGCGCGCCAGCAGCGCCGCCATCTCGCGCCGGCCGGCGGCGGAAACGCAGGCCGCGCGCAGTTTTTCCAGCGTCGCCGCATCGCGCGCCAGCGGGTGGGCGCGCGACACGTATACCGCCATCGGCTCGCTGCTGATCGGCAATTCGGTCCATTTGTCGGCGGGGGAGGACAGTTCGCGCAGCACGCGGCCGCAGCCGGGCCGCACGCACATCATCGCGTCCAGCCGGCCGATGCGCAGCATGCCGAAGCCCTGGCGCATGTCGGCCACCCGCACCGGGGCGGCGGCGGAAGCCGTCAGAAAGGCGTCCAGCGTATGGGTGCCGCGCAGTATGCCCACCGGTCGTCGCCGGAAGTCCTCGGGCCGCAGCGGGCGGCTGGCCTGGCGGTGGATCAGCGACAGCCGGATGGCGGCGGGACGACACAGCTCCAGGCCGAAGGCGTCGCGCTCCGGCGAGGCGGTGATCAGCGCCAGCGCGTCGCGGCCGGCTTTCAGGTCTTCCACCAGGCGCGGCAGCGGCCGGGTGTCCTGCGCCAGCCGCAGCCCGCTTTGCGCGGCCAGCCAGCCGAGAAAGCGCGGCGTCAGGCCGTCGCCGCTGGCCGGATCGCCCCAGGGCTCTATCGCCTGGCTGTACGCCGGTATCGGCTCGGCATGGGGAAAGAGCGGGCATAGCAGCAGCGCCAGCCCGCCCCACAGGATAGCTTTCATCGCGGCGTCCGGTGTTTGGCGGCTGTTGCAGTATAGGTTGGCCGCGCGCCGGGCCTTACCAGACCTTGAAGACTTGTCCGGTCTCCACGCCTTCGACGCTGCGTTGATAGGCGCGCGCGGCTCTGGCGGCCGGCACGGCCTCGAAGCCGGGGAATAAGTCCTTCAGAGCTTCCCAGGACTCTTGCAAAACGCCGGGGCTGACGACGTTGATCCTTTGGCCGGCTGCCAGCTCCACTGCGGCACCCCGGACGAAGCCTTCTATCGCGGCATTGACGGCGCAGGCGTTGCTGCCGTGTCGGATCGGTATTTCATTGCCCATGCCGCTGGTCAGCGTGATCGAACCGCCATCGCTGAGAAAGTGCTGGCCGATCAGGGCCAGGTTCACCTGCCCCAGCAATTTGCCGTCCAGGCCGATGCGGAACTGCTCGGACGACATTTCGGTCAGCGAGCCCAAGTGCAGGCTGCCGGCCGCGCTGACGATGGCGTCCACCTTGCCGATGCGTTCAAACAGCGCGCGGATGCTGGACGGCTCGGAGAGGTCGACGCGGACCTCCCCGCCGCTGCGGCTGGCTGCGATGACTTGATGATGTGACAGCGCTTGCGACACGGAACGTCCTATGGTTCCGCCGGCGCCGACTAGCAGTATCTTCATGGCCTGTCTCCTGCCCTGGTTTGGGGAATCACCACACGGTCAGCGTCTGGCTGTTGGCGATGCCCTCCACGCTGCGCACATAGGCCAGCGCCGCGCGCGCGGCCGGCACCGGCTCGAAGCCGGGGAAGAAGGGCGCGTAGCCGTCCCAGGACTCTTGCAGCGCGTTGGGGCTGACCACATTGATGCGGCGGTCGCGGCCCAGCTCCAGCGCAGCGGCGGCGGCGAAGCCTTCCAGCGCGCGGTTGACCGCGGTGGCGTTGGCGCCCTGGCGGATGGGTTGGGCGCTGATGATGCCGCTGGTCAGGGTGATGGAGCCGCCGTCATTCAGATAATGCTGGCCGGTCAGCGCCAGGTCGATCTGGCCCAGCAGCTTGTCGTTCAGGCCGATGCGGAAGTCGGCGGCAGTCATCTCGGCCAGCGGGGCGAAGTGCACGCTGCCGGTGGCGCTGACGATGGCGTCGAGGCGGCCGGCCTGCTCGAACATCCACTGCACGCTGGCGCTGTCGGTGATGTCGACGCGCAGGTCGCCGCTGCCGCGGCCGGCGGTGATGACTTGATGGTGGGACAGCGCTTGATGCACGGCGCGGCCCAGCGTGCCGCTGGCGCCTACGAGCAGAATCTTCATGGATGTTCTCCGTTATGGGTTGCGATGTCCGCAGTGTGCATGGATTCGCTGGTTTGATTAATCCGCTATGATGAACAAAATTGATAACTTGGAGTTTCTAATCTCGTGGACCGACTGCTCAGCATGGAATTGTTCGTCGCGGTGGTGGAGAAGGGCAGCTTCACCGCGGCGGCCGACGCCCACCGGTTGTCCCAGCCCATGGTCGGCAAGCATATCGCGGCTTTGGAGGCGCGGCTGGGCGGCAAGCTGCTGGTGCGGACCACGCGCCGGCAGCAGTTGACCGAGCTGGGCCAGCATTACTTTCAACGCTGCCGCGCCATCCTGGCCGAATTGGCGGCGGCCGAGGACGCGGCGGCGCTGCTGCGGGCGCAGCCGCGCGGGGTGCTGCGGATCAATGCCTCGGTTACGTTCGGCACGCTGAGGCTGGCGCCGCTGTTGGCCGATTTCATGGCGCGCTATCCGGATATCGGGGTGGAGCTGGAACTGAGCGACCAGCTGGTGGATCTGGTGGCCGACGGCTATGACGCGGTGTTCCGCATCGGCCATCTGGCCGATTCCGGCATGGTGGCGCGGCGTTTGCGGCCGTACCGGATGATGATCGCCGCCTCGCCCGCCTATCTGGCCGCGCGCGGCACGCCGGCGACGCCGGCCGATCTGGCGGAGCACGACTGCCTGGGCTTCAGCCGCTGGCGGCGCGACGACGGCTGGGAGGCGCTGGCGCAGCGGCATGGCCTGCGGATGCGCGCCAGCCGCTTCCTGTGCAATCAGGGCCAGGCTTTGCGCCAGCTGGCGCTCTCCGGCGCAGGCATCGCGCTGCAGGCGGAGGCGTTATTGGCCGGGGATGTGGCGGAGGGCAGGCTGGTGTCGCTGCTGGACGGCTATCTGCCCGATCCCAAGCCCATGCACCTGATTTACCCGGCCGACCGCCAACCCTTGCCCAAGCTGCGGGTTTTCGTCGATTTCATAGCCGAGCGGCTGGGCGAACTGTGAGGGCAGGTGACCGCCCCTGTCAGAATTTCTCGTTTGTATAGTCCTGCGGCGGCGAGTAGTGTCAAGGCATGAATAGCGATCTGATTCTTCCCAGCCGGCGCGAGCTGTTCGCCGGCTTCTTCTCCATCGGCGTCAGCGGTTTCGGCGGCGTGCTGCCGCAGGCGCACAGCATGCTGGTGCTGAAGCGGCGCTGGCTGTCCGAGGCCGACTTCGCCGAGCAGCTGGGGCTGTGCCAGGTGCTGCCCGGTCCCAATATCGTCAATATGGCGGTGTCGATAGGCGCGCGCTTCCACGGGCCGAGCGGCGCGCTGGCGGCGGTGTGCGGCCTGCTGTTGGCGCCCATGGTCATCGTACTGTTGTTGGCTTCCGTTTACGGCCGCTACCGCCAGCTGCCGCTGGTGGAGCATGTGATGCATGGCCTGGCGGCGGCCGCCGCCGGCCTGTTACTGGCGATGGCGCTGCGTTTGCTGTCCAGGCTGGAGCGGCGTGTCTGGAGCGCGCTGGTGGTGGCCGCCACCTTCGCCGCCATCGCGGTGTTCCGCCTGCCTTTGCTGTGGGTGCTGCTGGCCTCGGCGCCGTTGGCGCTGGCGCTGGCGTGGCTGAACAGAGGGAGGGCGGCGACATGATTCTGTTGGTGCTGCTGTGGCATTTCAGCCTGATGTCGCTGCTGGCGGTGGGCGGCGCCAATGTGCTGTTGCCTGAGCTGCAGCGGCTGGTGGTGGCCGAGGGCTGGATGAGCGCCGGCCAGTTCGCCGAGCTGTTCGCCATCGCCCAGGCCGCGCCGGGCCCCAATGTGCTGGTGGTCAGCCTGATAGGCTGGCATGTGGCCGGCCTGGCCGGGGCGCTGGTCTGCATGCTGGGCATGTGTCTGCCGTCGTCGCTGCTGAGCTTCTATGTCTCCCGCTGGTGGGAGGCCAACCAGGGCGGCGAACTGGCCCGGCTGCTGGCGCGCGCCTTGCTGCCTCTGACGGTGGGCCTGGTCGGCGCCAGCGCCTGCCTGTTGCTACAGGCGGCCAACCGCGACGCCGCCGGCTGGGGCGTGAGCCTGGCGGTGGCCTGGATCGCCTGGCGGCGCAACTGGAATCCGCTGTGGCTGCTGCTGCTGGGCGGGCTGGCGGGCGGCTTGGGCTGGCTCTGATCCGCGGCCATAATGGAGGCATCGGGGCGACGGGGTGCTTCCATCATGGTGAGGGTGTTGAGCATATGGCTGCTGTGCTGCCTGCTGCCGATGGCGCAGGCGGCTGGCATGTCCATCAACTACGCGCTGGTGTCCGGCGACAACGACCCGCACTGGCCCTACATGCAGGCGCTGTTGCAGTTGGCCTGCAGCCAGATGCGCGAGCGTTGCGTGCTCTTGGCGGCGCGCGACATGAACCAGGGGCGCGCCACCGAGCAGATGCTGCGTGCCGGCGGCAGCGTCGACTTGTTCTGGGGGATGACCAGCCGCGAGCGCGAAAGCAAGTTGCTGGCGGTGAAGGTGCCGCTGGACAAGGGGCTGATAGGCTGGCGGGTGCCGCTGATCAGCGCCGACCGGCCGCAGCTGTTCAAGGGCGTGAAAACCCGGCAGCAATTGATGGCGTTTCGCGCCGGGCAGGGACAGGACTGGCCGGACACCCAGATCCTGCAGCATGCCGGCCTGCCGGTGGTGACCAGCGTCGATTATCCCAACCTGTTCTCCATGCTGCGCCAGCGCCGCTACGACTACTTTCCGCGCAGTGTGATCGAGGTGCGGCAGGAGCTGGAGTCGCCGAACAGCAAGGGGCTGATGCTGGACCCCTACCTGCTGCTGCACTACCCCACCGCCTTTTATTTCTTCGTCTCGCCGAAGCGCCCGGAGTTGGCCAGGATGCTGGAGCAGGGCCTGGAGAGGAGCGTCGCCGACGGCAGTTTCGAGCAGCTGTTCAAGTCTTTCAACGGCGATCATCTGCGCGGACTCAATCTGGCGGCGCGCACCATCATCGAACTGGACAACCCGCTGCTGCCGGAGGACACGCCGCTGCGGCGGCGCGAGCTGTGGTTTCACCCCTGAGGCCGGGTGGGTATAATGCCGGCTGATTCCCATAGCGTGTGCCGACATGACCCAGCTGAGCAACGATACCTTCCTGCGGGCCCTCTTGAAGGAGCCGGTTGAATACACCCCGATCTGGATGATGCGCCAGGCCGGCCGCTACCTGCCGGAATACCGCGCCAGCCGCGCGCGCGCCGGCAGCTTCATGGACTTGTGCACCAGCCCGGCCTTCGCCACCGAAGTGACGCTGCAGCCGCTGGACCGTTTTCCGCTGGACGCGGCGATCTTGTTTTCCGACATCCTCACCGTGCCCGACGCGATGGGCCTGGGCCTGTATTTCGCCGAAGGCGAGGGGCCGAAGTTCGAGCGCCCGCTGCGCGACGAAGCCGCCATCCGCGCGTTGCGCCCGGCGCCGCTCGACAAGCTGCGCTACGTGTTCGACGCGGTGGCCAGCATCCGCCAGGCGCTGAACGGCCGCGTGCCCTTGATCGGCTTTTCCGGCAGCCCGTTCACGCTGGCCTGCTATATGGTGGAAGGCGGCGGCTCGGATGACTTCCGCCATGTGAAGGCGATGCTGTACAGCCGTCCGGAGCTGCTGCACCACATCCTGGAAATGAATACCCAGTCGGTGATCGCCTATCTGAACGCGCAGATCGACGCCGGCGCGCAGGCGGTGCAGATTTTCGACACCTGGGGCGGCGCGCTCAGCCATGCCGCCTATCGCGAATTCTCCCTCTCCTACATGCAGCGCATCGTCGCCGGCCTCAAGCGCGAGGCCGACGGCCGGCGCGTGCCGGTGATCGTGTTCACCAAGAACGGCGGCCAGTGGCTGGAAGACATCGCCGGCATCGGCGCCGACTGCGTCGGCCTGGACTGGACCACCGACATCGGCCTGGCGCGCGCGCGCGTCGGCGCCAAGGTGGCGCTGCAAGGCAACTTCGATCCCAACGCCTTGTTCGCCTCGCCGGAAGCCATCGAGCGCGAAGCGGGGCGGATCCTGGCCAGCTACGGCCAGGGCAGCGGCCACGTGTTCAATCTGGGCCACGGCATCTCGCAGTTCGTCGACCCGGCCCACGCCGGCGCGCTGATCGAGGCGGTGCACCGGCTGTCGCGCCCCTATCATTCCCAGTGAGATCCCGGACTATGCTGGTGCCGCGCCCGGTGCGCGGCGCACCAGCGTGGTGCGCGCGGATGTTGCTGAATGAATTCTTGTTTCTGTTTAAACAGAATTCTTATCTTTTATGCAGAAAACCTGTGGAAAAAACCGCGGTTTTTTAAGAATTTATTGCGCTTGTCGTATCGAAGCCTTGGGCGGCCGCCAGGGTATCGACGCCCGTCAGACCGGCTTTCGTTTCTGTTTTTAGATGGATATTTGCAACTTGAAAAATGTCTATTGACAGCGGACGCGGCTGGTGTTTCTGAAGTTATGCACACGGCCTAGTCGCTGTGGCTTCTCTTGTCAAGCGCGCAAGGCAAAAAATAAATAACTTTATAAACCATTGAAAATAAAAGAGTTTTACATTTGATTAATTTTTGTGCAATCCAACGGAAACACTGATTTCATGGCTTTTTGCCAGCGATCAGCATGGTTGTTCACAAAGTTATCCACAAGATCTGTGCACAGCGGATGCAAAGCCTTGTCGCAGCAGGGTTTGCCTGAGGAAGGCATGTAAATGGATGGCAAGGACTTGGTCCAGGTGGTGGTGGATCTGCCATTGCCCGGAACGTTCAGTTACCTGACTCAATCACCCGTCATGGCGGGCGCGAGAGTCTGCGTACCCTTCGGCAATCGGCGGGTGTGTGGCGTGGTTGTCGCGCCGATACCGGGGGAGGGTGTCGCCGAGGTCGACGCCGCCAAGCTGCGATGCATCGAAAGCGTGCTCGACGGACTGCCGGCGCTGCCGGAAGAGTTTCTGGCGCTGGCGCGCTTCGCCTCCGGCTATTATCACTATCCGCTGGGACCTACGCTGTTCACCGCGCTGCCCACCGGCTTGCGCGAGCCGCGCGACGTCATCCGCCCCGACCGCCGGTCATTCCTCCTGACCGCCGCGGGCTTGGCCGAGGCGCCGCCGGCGCGGCAGCGGGCCAGGCTGGCGTTGTGGCAGGCGCTGCAGGACGGGCCGCTGGACCTGGCCGCGGCCAAGGCGGTGACGCCGCAGGCCGGCAAGCTGCTGGCCGATTGGCTGGCCGAGGGCAAGGCGGCGCGCGCGACGCCGGAGCCGGCGCCGCTGCGGCTGGGCGAAGCGCCGGCGCTGAACGCCGAGCAGCAGGCGGCGCTGGACGCGCTGCGCGCCAGCCAAGGTTTTCAGCCCTGGCTGTTGCACGGCGTGACCGGCAGCGGCAAGACCGAAGTCTATCTGCAGCTGATCGCCGATCATCTTGCCGCGCGGCGGCAGGTGCTGGTGCTGGTGCCGGAAATCAATCTGACGCCGCAGCTGATCAACCGTTTCGCCGACCGCTTTCCCGGCAGCCGCATCGTGGTGCAGCACAGCCACCTGGCCGATGGCGAACGGATGCACGGCTGGCTGGACGCCTGGCATGGCGACGCCGAGGTGGTGATAGGCACCCGGCTGTCGGTGTTCACGCCGCTGCCCAGGCTGGGCTTGATCGTGGTGGACGAGGAGCACGACGGCTCGTTCAAGCAGCAGGACGGCCTGCGCTACCACGCGCGCGATCTGGCGGTGTGGCGCGCGCGCCGCGCCGGCATTTCCATCGTGCTGGGCTCGGCTACTCCCTGCCTGGAAACAGTGGCCAATGTCGAGGCCGGCCGTTACCGCAAGCTGGCGCTGATCCGGCGCGCCCACGGCGCGGCGCGGATGCCGGACGTGCGGCTGGTGGACACCCGGCGCCGGCGTCTGGCCGAGGGCCTAGACGAAGGCGTGGTCGAGGCGTTGCGGGCGCGGCTCGCGCGGCGCGAGATGAGCCTGGTGTTCATCAACCGCCGCGGCTTCGCCCCGGTGGTGGCCTGCACCGCTTGCGGCTGGCTAAGCGGCTGCCCGCATTGCTCGGCCAAGCTGGTGGTGCATTTGCTGGAGCGCAAGCTGCGCTGCCACCATTGCGGCTGGGAAGAGCCGGTGCCGCGCGCCTGCCCGGATTGCGGCGACCCCGACATCAAGCCGCTGGGCGAGGGCACGCAAAGGCTGGAGGCGGCGCTGCAGCGGATGCTGCCGGAGGCGCGGGTGCTGCGGATAGACCGCGACACCACCAGCCGCAAGGACGCCTGGGACGAGGTGTACCGCAAGGTGCATGGCGGCGAGGTGGACATCCTGGTCGGCACCCAGATGCTGGCCAAGGGCCACGATTTCGGCACCCTGTCGCTGGTGGCGGTGCTGGGGGCTGACGGCGGCCTGTATTCGGCCGACTTCCGCGCTTCCGAGCGCCTGTTTTCGCAGTTGATGCAGGTGGCGGGGCGCGCCGGCCGCGCCGAAGCGCCGGGCGAGGTGCTGATCCAGACGCAATGGCCCGAGCATCCGCTGTACCAGGCGTTGGCGGCGCATGACTTCGACGGTTACGCCTCCAGCCTGCTGGACGAGCGCCGCCAGGCCGGCTTCCCGCCCAGCGTGTTCCAGGCGCTGCTGCGCGCCGACAGCCCGGAGTTGGCGCAGGCCGCCGCCTTTCTCAAGGAGGCGCGCGCGCTGCTGGAGCCCTTGGCCGACGGCGTATTGATTTCCGGCCCGGCGCCGGCGTTGATGGCGCGGCTGGCGCAGCGCGAGCGCGCGCAGCTGGTGCTGGAGGCGCCGCGCCGCGCCGCGCTGCACAGCCTGCTCGCGCAGGCGCAAGCCTTGCTCGACCCGCTGGCGCGCTGCCATGGCCGCGGCTTGCGCTGGTCGCTGGATGTCGATCCGCAGGAATTATGAGGTGAACATGACGGGTAAACTGATTCTGCTGGCTGCTTTGACGGCCAGCGCCGCGCCGGTCCAGGCGCTGGACCTGCATGGCTTCCAGCCGGATGAGATCGCGGTGTGGGCCGCGCCGGTGGAAGGCGGCAGCCCGGTGGCCGAATACCGCGCCGACCAGGCGGTGAATCCGGCCTCCACCATGAAGCTGCTCACCGGCTGGGCGGCGCTGAACCAATTGGGGCCGGACTACCGCTGGAAGACGGCGCTGCTGTCCGAAGCGCCGGTGCGGGGCGACACGCTGAAAGGCGATTTGTATTGGCTGGGAGGCGGCGATCCGCGCTTCGACAACGGCAATCTGCTGAGCCTGCTGTACAGCCTGCGCCTGCGCGGCATCCGCCAGCTGGACGGCAGGCTGCTGCTGGACAAGCGCGCGTTCAGCCGGGTGGGCGGCGCCGACGACTTCGCCGGCGACGCCGGCAAGGCCTTCATGGTGAGCGCGGACAGCCACCTGACCAATCTGAAAGTCGCCTGGCTGACTTTCTACAACGACGACAAGGGCGCGCGGGTGGTGCTGGACCCGCCGCTGGCCGGCGTCAGCCTGCAGGCCGAGCTCAAGCCCGGCGGCGACGAGCCCTGCCCGGACGTGCGCCGTTTCGTCGCCATCCGCAACGATGGCCGCCATGTCGGCGTGCAAGGCAGCGTGCCGGCGGCCTGCGACGGCGCTCGCGCCTTCGTCAGCGTGCTGGAGCACGATGACTTCGCTGGCCAGGATTTCACCGCGCTGTGGCGGGCGCTGGGCGGCGTGGGGCCGCTGGCGGTGGGACTGGGGACGGCCCCGGCCGCCGCGCGCGAACTGGCGGTCTGGCAGTCGCAGCCGCTGACGGTGGCGCTGTCCGACACCAACAAGTACAGCAACAACACCATGGCGCGCACGCTGTTCCTGACGCTGGGCCGGGAGGCGGGCGGCGAGGACACCGCCGCCGCCGCCGAACGCGCGCTGCGCGGGCAATTGGCGCAGAAGGGCATAGCCGACGCCGGCGCGCTGGCGCTGGAGAACGGCTCCGGCCTGTCGCGGCGCGAGCGGGTAAGCGCCCGCCTGATGGGCGAGGTGCTGCTGGACGCCGCGCGCGGGCCTTACGCCGGCGAGTTTCTGGCCAGCCTGCCCATCGCCGGCGAGGACGGCACGCTGAAGAAGCGTTTCGCCGGCCTGGGGCCGCGGCTGCGCTTGAAAACCGGCACGCTGCGCGACGTGAGGGCGGTGGCTGGCTACTGGCTAGCGGCGGATGGGCGCCAGCTGGCGATCGTCGCCATCGTCAACAGCCCGCGCGCGCCGGAGATGGCCAAGGCGCTGGACGCGGTGGTGGCCGACGTGGTCGGCGCTTTCGACGCGGCGGCGCGATCCAGCGCAAACCGCTGAGCGCCAGACTCAGGCTATAATCGACCCCGACAGACCCCATCAGGCGAGGAATATGAAACCGGTTACCATGTACACCACCGCGGTATGCCCGTACTGCGTGCGCGCCAAGCAGTTGCTGGCGAGCAAGGGCGTGAGCGGCATCCAGGAAATCCGCATTGATCTGGACCCGGAGCAGCGCGACAAGATGATGGCCATCACCGGCCGCCGCACCGTGCCGCAGATCTTCATCGGCGACACCCATGTCGGCGGCTGCGACGACCTGGTCGCGCTCAACCACGCCGGCAAGCTGGACACGCTGCTGGCCGACTGAAACCGGGGCGGGCCGCGCCGGTTGGCCGCCGCCGGCTTTCATGCGATGATGCCCGCCGCTGTATCCAAACAATTCAACCGTCATCCAGGCGGTTATTAGCGAGAAAGAATCATGAGCGAACAACAAGAGCTGCAACCGGCGTTTTCCATCGAGAAAATCTACGTAAAAGACCTGTCGCTGGAGGTGCCGAACGCGCCGCAGGTATTCCTGGAGCAGGCTCAGCCGGAAATCGACATGCAGCTGGCCAGCGCCGGCCAGCAACTGGACGATGGCTTCTACGAAGTGACCCTGACCGTCACCGTGACCGCCAAGCTGCCGGAAAAAACCATGTTCCTGTGCGAAGTCGCCCAATCCGGCATCTTCCAGATCCGCAACGTGCCGGGCGAAGACCTGGATCCGATCCTGGGCGTGGCTTGCCCGAACATTCTGTTCCCGTACGCCCGCGAAGCGGTGTCCAGCGTGGTGAACCGCGCCGGCTTCCCGCCGGTGCTGCTGGCGCCGATCAACTTCGAAGCCCTGTACATGCAGCAGCGTGCGCAGCAGGCTGAAGCCGGCAACGCCTGAGGCATCGCATGAAGCGCCTCGTCATTACGCTGCTGTTGGCCCTGGGCGTTGCCCAGGCCGCCCAGGCCCTGGAATTCCGCTCGGTCAAGGAAACCGGCGTCGCACTGTACGAGGCGCCGGCGCTGTCCGCGAAGAAGCTGTTCGTGGTCAGCCGCTATTACCCGGTGGAAGTGCTGCAGAGCCAGAAGGAATGGGCGCGCGTGCGCGACGCCACCGGCGGCATCGCCTGGATTCCGGCCGCGGCGCTGTCCAAGCAGCGCTGGCTGCTGGTGGTGTCGACTCAGGCCGGCGTGCGCGACAAGGCCGGCGAAGACGGCAAGCTGCTGTTCACCGTGCCCAAGGATGGCGTGCTGGAGCTGATGGAAGCGCCGCAGGCCGGCTGGGCCAAGGTGCGCCACCGCGACGGCAGCGTCGGCTATGCTCGTATTACCGATTTGTGGGGTTTATAAGGGCCTGGCATGAAACTGGCGATATTGGGAGCCGGCGCCTGGGGAACCGCGCTGGCGATAGCTTTTGCCCGTCACCATCAGGTGACGCTGTGGGCGCGCGACGCCGGCCAGGCGGCGCAGATGGGCGAGGAGCGCGTCAATCGGCGTTATCTGCCCGACTGTCCGTTTCCCGAAGGCTTGGCGTTGACCGCCGATCTGGCGGCCGCGCTGCAGGACGCGGAGCTGGCGCTGATCGTCACGCCGATGGCCGGCCTGCGGCCCACGCTGAAGGCGTTGAAGGCCTTGAAGTCGCTGCCGCCGGTGTTGTGGGCCTGCAAGGGCTTTGAGGCCGGTTCCAGCCTGCTGCCGCACCAGGTGGTGGCGGAGGAGTTGCCGGCCGACCATCGCTGCGGCGTGCTGTCCGGCCCCAGCTTCGCCCGCGAAGTGGCGCAGGGCCTGCCGGCCGCGGTGACCATCGCGTCGGACGACGCCGAGTTCGCCGCCCGCGTGGCGCGCGAGCTGCACAGCCCGCTGCTGCGCCTGTACGCCAACGACGACCTGGTGGGCGTCGAGGTGGGCGGCGCGGTGAAGAACGTGATGGCGATCGCCACCGGCGTCGCCGACGGCCTGGATTTCGGCCTGAACGCCCGCGCGGCGTTGATCACCCGCGGCCTGGCCGAGATCAGCCGGCTGGGCGTCGCCCTGGGCGCCAGCCCGCAAACCATGATGGGCTTGTCCGGCATGGGCGACTTGATCCTCACCTGCACCGGCGCCTTGTCGCGCAATCGCCAGGTGGGCCTGAAACTGGCCGAGGGCAAGCCGCTGGAACAGGCGCTGCGCGAGCTGGGCCATGTCGCCGAAGGGGTGGCCACCGCCCGCGAAGTGCTGACCATGGCCGAGCGTCTGGAAGTGGACATGCCCATCACCGCCGCGGTGTGCGGCCTGCTTTACCAGGGCAACGACCCGCAGCAGGTGGTGGCCGGCCTGCTGGGCCGCTCGCCCAAATCCGAATCCGGCGCGATGCTGGATTGATCCCTCCCGCGGCGACGGCGCGCCGCCGCCGCGGAACATCCTGTCTTTCCCGTTTGCTTCATGCGCCTGCCTGGCCCGCTGCCGGGCCGCTCAAGGCTGGCCGCCCGGCCACACCACGTCCTGGTCCACCGCGTACAGCGAGCAGGGGCTGGGGCTATGGTTCTGGCAGAAGCCCAGCGCCCGGCCGGCGGCGTCGCCGCCGTGGGCATAGCCCCAATGGCCGTCCGGGCTGATGGCGAAGGCGCGCGGAAAGGGGCTGGACAGAAAGCGGGCGTAAGCGTCGCGCCTGTCCTCGGGCTTCAGATAGGGAATGCGTTCGCTGTCGTTCAGTGCGGCGAAGCCGCTGGGCGCCGGCCGCGGCGGGATGTCGGGTTGGCGAAAGCCCAGGCTGCCCAGATAGGCCTCCAGCAGCGGCATCCAGATGTCCGGACCGTCGGCGAACAGCAGGTGGCCGTTGTCGCCGAAGGCCGGCAGCAGCCGGTAGTCCAGCCGGGCGCCCGCCTCGCGGTAGGCGCGCGCCCATTCCTGCGTGTATTCCGGGCCGAAGAAGTGGTCATTGCGGGTGTAGACCCACAGCATCGGCGTGCGGGACTGCGCGCCGAACTCGGCGAACAGCCGCCGCAGCTGGGGCTCGGCGCAGGGGATGCCGGGATGGCTGGCCGGGTCGCCGCCGGCGCCGCCGGCGAAATTGATGGCCGCCATCACGCCAGGAGGGTTTTCGGCGGCGGCGGCCACCGTGCTGATGCCGCCGACCGATTGACCCAGCAGTAGCATGCGCTGGCTGTCCACTTCGTCGAGGCGGCGGCCGTAGTCTAGCGCGGCCAGGATTTCGCTCACGGCGGGGCGCAGCGAGTCGGCATAGTCCTTGTCGCGGCAGGGGCCGGAGTCTTCCGGATCCGCTCCGCCGGCGCTGGCGCCGTAGCCTTGCCGGGTCGGCACGATCACCACGAAGCCTTTGCGCACGAAATAGCGGGCGGCGTCCAGCATGCGCACCCGGGATGGACGGGCGCGCTCCGCCGGGGTCGTGGCGCGGCCGTGGCTGAGCACCGCCAGCGGGTGGGGGCCGGGGCCGGACGGATGGTAGACGGTGATGGTCATGGCGTGGATGCCGCCGGGCAGGCGCACCGGCAATTGCAGCACTTCTTCGCCCAGATCGCGCGCCAGCGTTTCATCGGCGCGGACGCCGCCGGCCAGGACAAGGGCCAGCAGGGCCGGCAGAATGGGAAGTTTCATCGAGGCCGCTTTCCAACGGAGGTGGTCGCAAGCGGAGCCGCCCGCGGCGCGGCCGACAGCCTCGATGCTTCAGGCCTCAGCGGCGCAGCGGCCCCAGTCCCAATGCGTAACGGATCGCCCCGCGCTTGAGCGGGCCGGCCTTGTCGGCCAGCCGCAGCCCCAGGCCGCGCAGCAGCCTGAGCGGGGCGATGTCGTTGGAGAAACCATAGCAGAAGGCGTCCATGCCCGCCTGCATCGCCAGATTGGCCGGCTTGCGGGCGCGGGTGTAGCGGGCCAGCGTGGCGGCGCCGGCCCAGTCCTCGCCTTGGCCGCGGGCGGACAGGATGACGTCGGCCAGCGCGGCGGCGTCCTGGAAGCCCAGGTTGACGCCTTGCCCTGCCAGTGGGTGGATGGTGTGGGCGGCATCGCCGGCCAGCGCCACGCCGTCGCGGACATAGCGCTGGGCATGGCGGCGGGTGAGCGGGAAGCTGCCGCGCGCCGCGATGCGGACGATGCCGGGCAGCTTGCGCGGAAAGGCCTGGGCGACGGCGGCGATCAATTCCGCCTCCGGGAGCGCGAGCAGGCGCTTCACTTCCTCCGGGCGGTGATACCACACCAGCGAGGCAGCGTCGCCGCACAGCGGCAGGAAGGCTTGCGGGCCGTCCGGCGTGAAGCGCTGCCAGGTGATGTCCTGCTGGCCGCCATCGGTTCGGCAGGCCAGCACCAGCGCGTGCATCGGGTAGTCCCAGCCGGTGACGCCGATGCCGGCCGCCTCGCGCACCAGCGAGCGCGCGCCGTCGGCGGCGACGACCAGCCGCGCCTGCAGTTGGCTGCCGTCGCTCAGCGTCAGTTGCGTGGCCTGCGGGCGGTAGACGATGCCGCTCACCGCCGCCGGGCAGCGGTAGTCGACATCGCCCTTGTCCCGCAGCGCCGCGGTGGCGGCCAGCTGCGCCACGCGGTTTTCCACGATATGGCCCAATTGTTCGACATCGGCCTCGGCGGCGTCGAACAAGGCGGCGCGGTTTTCCTCCCCCTCCCACACCTGCATGCGGCGGTAAGGCGCGGCGCGCATCGCCAGCACCTTGTCCCAGGCGCCTATCCCGGCCAGGAAGCGCGCCGACGCCGGGCTGATGGCCGACACGCGCAGGTCGGGGTCTTGCTCCGGGTCGAAGGGCGCCGGCGCTTCGCGCTCCAGCACGCAGATCGATAGGCCGTTGCCGGCCAGCGCCGCCGCCAGCGCGCTGCCGACCATGCCGCCGCCGACGATGACGATGTCGCGGTGTTCCATTGAGTTCTCCTTGTCAGGCCGGGCCAGCGCCGGCGCGAATGGCCGTCATTCTGACGATGGCGCCGCCGCGCCGCCTTGGCCTGGATCAAGGCTGTTCTCCAGCAGCGCGCGCATCCGCGGCACCACGTGCTGGATGAAGGCCTCGTATTTGCGCGGCAACGGATGGCGGTAAGGGTAGACCAGGAATACCGGCCAGCAGTCGTGGCTCCAGCCCGGCAGCACCGGCGCCAGCCGGCCGGACTTCAGGTGCTCGGCCGCTACGTAGGGGGGCAGCAGGGCGATGCCGCTGCCGGCGATGGCGCCGGACAGCAGCGGCGCGTACTGGTGGCTGGACAGCACCGGCTGCACCCGGATCAGTTTTTGCGCGCCGTCCTTTTCCAGCAGCCATTCCGGCGCGTCGCGCAGCTTGGGGCGGCTGGTGTCCAGCAGGATGCGGTGGTGGATCAGGTCGTCCGGCGCTTCCAGCGGCGGCGCCTTGGCCAGATAGTCCGGCGAGGCGAACGCCCATTCGCGCACGAAGCCCAGCGGTTTGGCCACCAGCGCGTCGTCATGGACGTTGCGGGTGCGGATGCAGAAGTCCAGGCCTTCCGCTATCGGGTCCTGCAGCCGGTTCTCAACTTGCAGCTTCAACTGCAGGCCGGGGTGCAGCACCGCCAGCTCGGCCAGTATGGGCGCCAGCAGGTATTGGGCGAAGGAGGTGATGGAGCTGATCACCAGCGGACCGCTGACTTCGCCCTCGGTTTCGTTGACATCCAGGCGGGCCCGCTCCAGCAGACCGCGCAATTCGCGCGCGTGCGCGGCCAGCCGCTGCCCGGCCTCGGTGAGCGCCACGCGGCGGGTGTTGCGCAGCACCAGCACGCTGCCCAGGTCTTTTTCCAGCGCTTTCACCAGTTGGCTGACCCGGCTCTTGGTGCAGTCCAATTCTTCGGCGGCCGCAGTGAAGCTGCCGCGCCGCACCAGCGCGTCGAAGGCCAGCATCGCCTGGGCATCGGGTAGGTGATTTGTTCTCATTTCATGAACAGTGTGTCATGACGAATGGGCTTTTTCAATAAAACCAGCGTGTATACGATATGCCTCATGATGAATGATTGAACAGTGGAGGCGAAAATGAGCACGTTGCTGATCATGCTCAGACAGTGGCGGGATTGGTGGTGGCAGGGCATGGCCATCCATGCCCGGCATGTCTGCCGGGATGAGATGGAAGCGCTGCAGCGCATCCGCAACCTTATGGAGGGAAGGCGATGAGTCGGGAGGAAACGAGGGCGGTGGTGCTGGGTTTTTTGCAGGAGGTGCGTTCGGGCGTCAATCCTGACGCCGTCAGCCGCTATATGGCGACCAGCGTCGCCGCGCATCAGCTGGAGTCGGAAAATCCGCGCACCCTGGCGCGCAGCCCGGCCAATTACGCCGAGCACGTGCGCGAATTCAAGCGCCTGTTCGGCGATTTCCAGCTGCGGATAGACGAACTGCTGGTGGATGGCGACCGCGCCTATGCGCGCTGGACCCAGCTTGGCCGCCATTTGGGCGAGCTGGACGGCCATGCGGCCAGCGGCAGGCCGCTGGCATTGGTGGATAGCGCTTGCTATCGGGTGGCGGACGGCAAGATCGTCGAGTACTGGATACAGGCCGACCGCATGGGGCTGGCGCGGCAATTGGAATGACGCGGCGTTCGACAGCCGCCGTCTTCTTCTGAAACAATGTCTGCCGCATAGGGCCGCGCAGACGGCCCGCCAACCGCATCGGGAGACATCTTGCCTTATCTCGCCCTGACGCTGGCCATGTTCCTGTGGTCCAGCGCCTTCATCGTGCTCAAATACGTATTCCAGTTCTATCATCCGCTGGCGGTGCTGTTCGCCCGCATGCTGATCGCCAGCCTGTGCCTGCTGCCGCTGGCGATGAGCGGCCGCATCCGCTGGCGCTACCGCCGCGGGGACTGGCGCTGGTTGTTGGCGATGGGGCTGGCCGAACCCTGCCTGTATTTCCTGTTCGAAGCCAATGCCTTGACCTATACCAGCGCGTCGCAGGCCGGAGTGATCACCGCCACGCTGCCGATGCTGATGGCGGTCGGCGCCAGCCTGTTCCTCGGCGAGCGCCAGCCGCGCCAGGTATGGTTGGGCATCGCGCTGTCTTTCGCCGGCGTGATCTGGCTGAGCATGGACAGCCGCTCCGGTCCGGGCGCGCCGGACCCGCTGCTGGGCAACGCGCTGGAGTTTTGCGCGATGGTGTGCGCCTGCGGCTATGTGCTGATCGCCAAGCGGCTGTCGACGCGCTACTCGCCGCTGGCCATCACCGGCATTCAGGCGCTGGCCGGCAGCGCCTGGTTCGGTTTGGCGATGCTGACGCCATGGGGGCAATGGCCGCAGCGGCTGCTGCTGGCGCCGAGCTTGTGGGTGCTGTACCTGGGCGCGGTCATCACGCTGGGCGCTTACGGCCTCTATACCTGGGCGGTGTCGCGGATTCCAGTGGCTCGGGCAGGCGCCTTCAACAATCTGATCCCGGTTTTTACCGTCCTGCTGGCCTGGTGGCTGTTGGGAGAGCGCTTCGAGGCCTGGCAGGGTCTGGCCGGCGTGCTGGTGTTCGCCGGGGTGTGGCTGAGCCAGCGCAAGCAGGCTTGAGCCGGCGCATGCCGACTGGTGCCTTTTCCGGCTATAGTCGATGATGCAGAATAGAATGAATATTTCCTTTGATGACCTTAAGGACTCGAGCATGAACTCTCGGCATATCAGATCGTGCATGGCGTTGCCGCTGCTGCTGGCGTTGCAGTCTGCATGGGCGGACGATGCGCCGGGAGCGCCGGAACCGCAGGTGCAGCAGGTGATCAAGCTGCCGTTGCGGCCGGGCAAGCCGGCGCAGGCGCCGGATGGCGCCGCGGCCGCGCCGCCGCAGTCGGCGTCGCCATCCGGCGCGAATTCGCCCAAGCCGGGCAAGCCCGCGGAGGCTGGCAAAAAGATGGATGCGGGCAAGGGCGGCGCCAAGGCTGACGTCCAGGCGGCGCCGGAGAAAATGGCGCCGTCGGTGCCGATGGGCAAACCGCCGGCGCGCGACCTGAGCCAGCCCAGTCCGGAAGTGACGGCGCCGGGAGGCAGGCCGCACGCCGCCCGCAAGGCGCGCGCCAAGGCCAGGCATCCGGCGCGCGCGGCGGCGACGGTCGCGGCAGGGGAGGCCGGCCAGGTGAAAAGCGTGGTGGGCAGCATATTGAAGGCCAACGGCGCCTATATCGCCAAGCATTCGCCGGGCTATCTCGCCAAGCTGGGCGGCCGCCAGACGCCGCGCGCCACGGTGGTGACCTGCTCCAATCCGGGCGGCCAGGTGGGCATGCTGGGCGGCGACGCCGACGGCGAACTGTTCGTGATCAGCAATCTGGGCAACCAGCTGGCCACCTCCGAGGGCTCGGTGGAGTACGGCGTCCGCCATCTGCACACGCCGCTGCTGATGTTCATCAGCCATACCGGCTGCGGCGCGATCAAAACCGCCGCCGGCGATTACAGCAATATGGAGCCGGCCATCCAGCGCGAGCTCGACAATATCGAAATTCCCAAGGGCATCGACGCAACCAACGGCGCGCTGATCAACATCAACAACCAGGTGGAAGGCTCCATCCTCAAGTTTTCCGGCGAGGTGGAGGCCGGCCGGCTGGCGGTGCTGGGCGGTTATTACGACTACAACAACGATCTGAAGCAGGGCCGCGGCCGGCTGGTGATCACCAATATCAACGGCGAGACCGATCCGGCGCGCATCCGCGAGCTGACCCGCAGCGGCCAGTATTTCAAGTACGGCTTCATGGGCCGGTAGCATCGTCGTTACAGATGTTTTGACCAGGACATTTTGCGGAGCGCCTAAACGGCGCTCTTTTTGTTGGCGAAGCGGCAATTGTTTGGCTAGGCGCAAAAACGAATATCCGAAAACAGACTAGCATGGTGGTGAGTCTGGCGAGGCTGGGGCAAAAAGCTTGAAAAGCCCCAAGTTTTATAAGGTTATCTGAGCCGCCTTGTAATGGCCGCGCTACACAAGCTTGAATGGCGTCCGCGCCGTTTGCGCGTCGGCAGCTGGTTTTTCTGCCAATTTTTTCGTTTTCGAAAATAAACAGCTGAAAACGAATAAATAGATGCCCGGCAATTTCATTTGGTTTCTGGAGAGACACTATGGCCGTTAGCAATCAAATCGAACTCGACGCCCTGGTGGCACGCGTCAAGAAGGCGCAGCAGGCCTTCGCGCAGTTCACGCAAGAGCAGGTCGACCACATTTTCCGCAGCGCCGCGCTGGTAGCCGCCGACGCACGCATCCCGCTGGCGCGGATGGCCGTGGCCGAAACCGGCATGGGCGTGATGGAAGACAAGGTGATCAAGAACCACTTCGCTTCCGAATACATCTACAACAAGTACAAGGACGAGAAGACTTGCGGCGTGCTGTCCGAGGATGACACTTTCGGCACCATCACCATCGCCGAACCGATAGGCGTGCTGTGCGGCATCGTGCCCACCACCAACCCGACCTCCACCGCCATCTTCAAGGCGCTGATCTCGCTGAAAACCCGCAACGGCATCATCTTCTCGCCGCATCCGCGCGCGCGCCGCTCCACTTGCGAAGCCGCCCGCCTGGTGCTGGAAGCCGCCGTCGCCGCCGGTGCGCCGCAAGACATCATAGGTTGGATAGACGAGCCGTCCGTCGCGCTGTCCAACCAGCTGATGCACCACCCCGACGTCAACCTGATCCTGGCCACCGGCGGCCCGGGCATGGTGAAGGCGGCTTACTCTTCCGGCAAGCCGGCCATCGGCGTCGGCGCTGGCAACACGCCGGCGGTGATAGACGAAACCGCCGACATCAAGCGCGCCGTGGCCTCCATCCTGATGTCCAAGACCTTCGACAACGGCGTGGTGTGCGCGTCCGAACAGTCGGTCATCATCGTCGATGAAATCTACGACGCGGTGCGCGAACGCTTCTCCAGGCACGGCGGCTACATTCTGTCCAAGAGCGAAGCCGAGGCGGTGCGCAAGGTGATCCTGCAGGACGGCAGCCTGAACGCCGCCATCGTCGGCCAGAGCGCGGCCAAGATCGCAGCGATGGCCGGCATCGAAGTGCCGCCGACCACCAAGGTGCTGATCGGCGAAGTGACGGAAGTGTCCGAAAACGAAGCCTTCGCCCACGAGAAGCTGTCGCCGACCCTGGCCATGTACCGCGCGAAGGATTTCCTCGACGCCTGCGACAAGGCGGCCGCGCTGGTGACCATGGGCGGCATCGGCCACACCTCGGCGCTGTACACCGATCAGGACCTGCAGGAAGAGCGCGTGCGCTACTTCGGCGACAAGATGAAGACCGCCCGCATCCTGATCAACACCCCGTCCTCGCAGGGCGGCATCGGCGACTTGTACAACTTCAGCCTGGCGCCGTCGCTGACGCTGGGTTGCGGCTCCTGGGGCGGCAACTCCATCTCCGAGAACGTCGGCCCCAAACACCTGATCAACAAGAAAACCGTCGCCAAGAGGGCCGAGAACATGCTGTGGCACAAGCTGCCGAAGTCCATCTACTTCCGCCGCGGCTCCCTGCCGGTGGCGCTGGAAGACCTGGCCGGCAAGAAACGCTGCCTGATCGTCACCGGCCAGTATCTGTTCGAGAACGGCTTCGTCGACGAGCCTATCCGCCTGTTGAAGAAGATGGGCCTGGAAGTGGAAACCTTCTTCGAGGTGCCGGCTGATCCGACGCTGGCGGTGGTGCGCAAGGGCACCGATCTGGCCCACGCCTTCAAGCCGGACGTGATCATGGCGATAGGCGGCGGCTCGCCGATGGACGCGGCCAAGATCATGTGGGTGATGTACGAGCATCCGGAAGTGCATTTCGCCGACCTGGCGCTGCGCTTCATGGACATCCGCAAGCGCATCTACCAGTTCCCGAAACTGGGCCAAAAAGCCATGATGGTGGCGGTGCCGACGACTTCCGGCACCGGTTCCGAAGTGACTCCGTTCGCGGTGGTGACCGATGAAGTGACCGGCGTGAAGTATCCGATCGCCGACTACGAATTGACGCCGAACATGGCCATCGTCGACGCCAATCTGGTGATGGACATGCCCAAGTCGCTGACCGCTTTCGGCGGCATCGACGCGGTGACCCACGCGCTGGAAGCGTATGTGTCGGTGATGGCCAACGAGTACTCCGATCCGCAGGCGCTGCAAGCCTTGAAGCTGCTGAAGGAATACCTGCCGTCGTCCTACCAGAACGGCGCCAAGGACCCGAAAGCGCGCGAGCAGGTGCACAATGCCGCCACCATCGCCGGCATCGCCTTCGCCAACGCTTTCCTGGGCGTCTGCCACTCGATGGCGCACAAGATCGGCGCCGAGTTCGGCTTGGCGCACGGCCTGGCCAATGCGCTGCTGATCAGCAACGTGATCCGCTACAACGCCGCCGATGTGCCGACCAAGCAAACCGCCTTCAGCCAGTACGACCGGCCGAAGAGCGTGGCGCGCTACGCCGAAATCGCCCGCCACCTGGGCCTGGAAGCCAGCCGCGACCACGAAAGGGTGGAAAAGTTGATCGAGTGGGTGGATGAGCTGAAGAAGACCTTGGGCATCCCGGCGTCGATCCAGGCCGCCGGCGTGGCCGAATCGGACTTCCTGGCCAAGGTGGATGAACTGGCCGAAGCCGCCTTCGACGACCAGTGCACCGGCGCCAATCCGCGCTATCCGCTGATCAGCGAGCTGAAGCAGCTGCTGCTGGACAGCTTCTACGGCCGGCCGTACAAGGAAGCCTGGGAGCGCGAGGAAGATGCCGCGGAAGCCAAGCCGGCCAAGGGCAAGAGCAAAGCCAAGGCCTGACCGCCGCGCGGAATGCCGCATCAGCCAAGCCCGGACGCGAGTCCGGGCTTTTTTGCGTCCGCCGCTTAGGCATGCGCGTCATTTCTATTGACGCTTATGGCGAGTGGTTTGAATTTTTATGCGCTTGAAAATGTTGAATCAAGGTTTTAATGTGCTCAAATATTCATATTGATATGAATATATGTAAAATGCTTTGTCATTAACCGGTAAGAAAACAGCAAAACGGCAACCGGGATTTCCACGCTTACACAAGGAGCATTGCATGCCAGGAGAACAACAGACCCTGCACCGCGGGCTGGAGGAGAGGCATATCAACCTGATGGCGCTGGGCGCGACGATAGGCGTCGGCCTGTTCCTGGGGTCGGCCACCGCGATCAAGATGGCCGGCCCGGCCATCATGCTGGCCTACGGCATCGGCGGCCTGGCCATTTTCATGATCATGCGCGCGCTGGGCGAAATGGCCATCCACAATCCGGTGGCCGGCTCGTTCAGCCGCTACGCGCAAGACTACCTCGGCCCCTTGGCCGGCTACCTCACCGGCTGGAACTACTGGTTCCTGTGGCTGGTGACCTGCATGGCGGAAATCACCGCCGTCGGCGTCTACATGGGCATCTGGTTTCCGGACGTGCCGTCCTGGTACTGGGTGCTGGCGGCGATGCTGGCGATGGGCGGCGTCAACCTGATCGCGGTGAAGGCCTATGGCGAATTCGAGTTCTGGTTCGCGCTGATCAAGATCGTCACCATCGTGCTGATGATAGCCGGCGGCTTCGCCATGATTATTTTCGGCTTCGGCAATCACGGCGTCGCCACCGGCATCGCCAATCTGTGGGCGCACGGCGGCTTCATGCCGCATGGCTTCTCCGGCGTGCTGATGTCCTTGCAGATGGTGATGTTCGCCTACCTGGGCGTGGAAATGCTGGGCCTGACCGCCGGCGAGGCCAAGAATCCGAAAAAGGCGCTGGCGCGCGCGGTGGATTCGGTGTTCTGGCGCATTCTGATCTTCTACATCGGCGCCTTGTTCGTGATCCTGTCCATTTACCCGTGGAACGAGCTGGGCACCCGCGGCAGCCCCTTCGTGATGACTTTCGAGAGCCTGGGCATTCCGGCCGCCGCCGGCATCATCAACTTCGTGGTGCTGACCGCCGCGCTGTCCTCGTGCAATAGCGGCATCTACAGCACCGGCCGCATGCTGTTCAACCTGGCCGAGCAGAAACAGGCGCTGCCGCTGTTCGCCAAGGTTTCGAAAAGCGGGGTGCCGCTGCCGGCGCTGCTGCTGTCCATCGCCGCGCTGCTGTTGGGCGTGCTGCTGAACTACCTGGCGCCGAAGGAGGTGTTCACCTGGCTGACCGCCATCTCGACCTTCGGCGCGGTGTGGACCTGGCTGATCATCCTGCTGGCGCAGCTGCGCTTCCGCCGTTCGCTGTCGGCCGAGCAACTGGCCGGCATCAGTCACCGCATGCCGCTGTGGCCGTACGGCTCCTACCTGACGCTGGGCTTCCTGGCGCTGGTGATAGCCCTGATGGCCTACTTCCCGGACACCCGCGTGGCGCTGATCGTCGGCCCCGGCTGGCTGGTGTTCCTGGTGGCGGTGTACTACTTGCTGGGCTACCACAAGCAGGATGCCGCCTGGCGGCTGGCGCAGCAGGGGCGCTAGCTTCAGGCTTGCCGCGCGCAACCCGCCGTTTGGCGGGTTTTGTCATTTCAGACGACGCCGTTGGCTTCGCGCAGAAAGTCTATCAACACTCTGAGCCTGGCCGGCAGGCGGCGCTGCTGCGGGTAGAACAGGTACAGCGCCTCGGCCGGCGGCAGGTAGGACTCCAGCACCGGCAGCAGCCGGCCGGCGGTGATGTCATCCCTCACCAGCGTTTCGGCCAGGTAGGCGATGCCGATGCCGCCGCGCGCGCCCAGCAGCCGGGCCTGGTTGTCGTTGGTGAGCAGCGGGCCGCGCAGCGCCAGCTGGCGCGGCTGGCCGTCCTCGACGAACTGCCAGCGGTACTGCGGCCCGCTGGCGCCGAAGCGGTAGCCTATGCAGGCGTGCCGCAACAGATCATCCGGCCTTTGCGGCGCGCCATGGCGCGCCAGGTATTCGGGCGTGGCCACCGCGACGAAGCGGAGCGGGCGGCTGATCTGCGCCGCCTGCATGCCGGGTTGCAAGCGGTCGCTGAAGCGGATGCCGGCGTCGAAGCGCTGGCCGACGATGTCGACCAGGCCGTCGCTGATGTCCAGCTCCAGCGCCACGGCCGGATGGCGGCGCTGAAAGCCGACCAGATGGGGATAGAGCGCGATTTGCGCCGCGCTGTGCGGCAGCGTCAGCCGCAGCGTGCCGGCGGGCTGGCCCTGCAGCTGGCGCGCATCCTCCAGCGCCTGGCGGATTTGCTCCAGCGCCGGCGCCAGCCGCTCCAGCAGCGCGTCGCCGGCCTCGGTCGGCGCGACTTGGCGGGTGGTGCGGATCAGCAGCGGCACGCCCAGCTCCGCCTCCAGCTGGCGCATGGTCTGGCTCAAGGCGGAAGCGGTGACACCCAGTTCGGCGGCGGCTTGGGTGAAGCTGCGTAGGCGGGCGATCAGGGCGAAAGCTTGCAGGGCATCGTGCTGGGGACGCGACATTGTTAAGCTCAGCTACATAATGTTTGTCATTTTGGCCCATTTATCGGCGGCTGGCCATCCCTTATGCTGATGTCACTTTCCACTTCAGGAGCGATGGCGATGCAAAAACGCACTCTGGGCCGCAATGGCCCGCAGGTTTCCGCGCTGGGCCTCGGCTGCATGGGCATGAGCGCTTTTTACGGCCCGCATGACGACGCCGAGTCGCTGGCGACGCTGGACGCGGCGCTGGATCTGGGCGTCAATTTTCTCGATACCGCCGATATGTACGGCCCGCACACGAATGAGCGGCTGTTGGCCAAACTGCTGGCCCGCCGCCGCGGCGAGGTGGTGCTGGCCACCAAGTTCGGCATCGTGCTGGACCCGGCCGATCCGATGAAGCGCGGCGTCAACGGCCGGCCGGAATACGTCCGCGCCAGCTGCGAAGGCAGCCTGCAGCGGCTGGGCGTCGATCATATCGACCTTTACTACCAGCATCGCATCGATCCCGCGGTGCCGATCGAGGAAACCGTCGGCGCGATGGCCGACCTGGTGCGCGCCGGCAAGGTGCGCTATCTGGGCTTGTCCGAAGCCTCGCCCGCCACGCTGCGGCGCGCGGCCGCCGTCCATCCCATCCACGCGCTGCAGAGCGAATATTCGCTGTGGACGCGGGATCCGGAAGACGGCGCGCTGGCGGCTTGCCGCGAAGTGGGCGCCAGCTTGGTCGCCTACAGCCCGCTGGGGCGCGGATTTTTGACCGGCGCCATCCAGAGCCCGGATGATTTCGCGCCTGACGATTTCCGCCGCCACAACCCACGTTTCCAGGGCGAAAACTTCCAGCGCAACCTCGACCTGGTGGCCAAGGTGAAAGCGCTGGCCGCCGACAAGGGCTGCAGCCCGGCGCAGCTGGCGTTAGCCTGGCTGCTGGCGCAGGGCGAGGACATCGTCGCGATTCCCGGCGCGCGCAAACAGGCCAATCTGCGCGACAACCTGGGAGCCTTGTCTGTCAGCCTGGATGGCGGCGAGCGGGATGCGCTGGCGGCGGTGTTCGCCGACGGCGGGGCCAGCGGCGCGCGCTACGCGCCGGACGTCATGCAGTTGATCGACCGCTGAGCGCGCCGGCCGCTTGCGCGTGGCGCTCAGCGGCCGGGCAGCTTGGGCAGCTCGTGCATCGGGATGGCGCGGGGTTTGCCGGTTTGCGGGTCGAAGCGCGGCAGCGGCTGGGGGCGCTCCCAGGGCGCGCGCGGCGGCTGGCCGGGCAGCGCCTGCGGTTGCCGGTTTTCCATCCGCTGCAGCATTTCCTGCTGTTGGCGCGGCGTCAGCTGGAGCGGGGCGTCCAGATCGCGCAGCTGCAGCGCGGGCTGGACTTGCAGCGGCTTGGCCGGCGCGGCCATATTGATGCGCGGCGCCGCCGCCGGCTTGGCCTGCAGCGCGAAATCATAGGAAGGCAAGGTCTTGGCTGCCAGCGGCGCGCTGCAAAACGCCATGGGCAGCAGGAAATGGCGAAAGCGCATAAGGATTCCTGCGGCGCCGGCCAAGGCGGCCGGACGATGGTTTGGGAAGAAAAGCTGGCTGGCGCGGCCGATTAAGAGGGGCCGCGTGGCTGGCAAGGGCCGGCGCGGCGCTAGCCGCGCGCAAGCGCCTGAAGAGATGGATATTTTATCCAATATGCGGCAGCCTGGGCAAGCCGGCTGGCCGCGGGCGGCGTTGCGGCGACGCCACTAGGCCTGTTTTTTCATGCGCAAGGCATCATTCAACGCCATGCGGGACGGCGGCGATCTGCTATGGTGTCTGCGATTCCATGGCCGACAATCCCGCGGCGCCGTGGCGGGCCGAGCCCGCTGGCGCGGCGGCAGCGCTGCACCCGACCTCCATGTCAAACCAAACCATACAAAACATACAAAGCATTCTGGATTTCAAGGCGACCTTGCTCAGCACCACCGGCTACACCGTCATGCTGACGGGCGTGGCGGTGTTGTTCTGGTTATACAACCGGAAGGAGCGCGCGCTGCTGACTCTGGGCATGGGCGGCGCGTTTGCCGTGTGTGGAACCCTGCTGGCCTACCTGCCGCCGATTTTGCCGCCCTGGCCGATGCTGATGCTCGACACCCTGTTGCTGCTGCTGTTCCACCCGCTGGCGTTGATCGCCACGCAGCAGATGTTAGGCCGCTCCGGCAGTTGGGGATACGCCGCCTTGTCGGTGGCGCTGGTGATGGCGGCGTTCGCGTACTGGGGCGGGGTGGAGAACTATGGCCGCCGGGTGATGGTGACTTCCGGCTCGCATTTGTTGTACTGGGGGCTGATTTTCCGCTTGCTGCTGCAGGAGAGGAAGCAGGGGACGCCGGCCGGCCACCGGTTGGCGATGGGCTTGGCCGCGGTGATGCTGACGATTTCGGCCAGTCGCTGGAGCGTGGCCTGCTATGCCGGCGATCCGGATTTTGGCCGGCATTGGTCGATGTTCAACCTCTTCAGCAGCCTTGGATTGTTCTGGTGCACGTTCTGCTTCAGCCTCAACATGCTGCTGATCAGTTACGAGCGCCTGCTGCTGCAGGTCCGGCTGCAGGCCCAGCAAGACGGGCTGACTCGGTTGTACAACCACCGCGCCTTCCATGAGAAGGCCGAAGGCCTGTTCCTGCGCGCGCTGGAGAAGCGCGCTGAATTGGCATTATTGCTGATAGACCTGGATCATTTCAAAAGCATCAACGACCGCCACGGCCATCAGGCCGGCGACGAAGTGCTGCGCCAGCTGGCCGACTGCCTGCGCGGAGAGGCGCGGCATGGCGACCTGCTGGGCCGGCACGGCGGCGAGGAGTTCGTGGTGCTGCTGCCGCAGACCGGCCGGATCGACGCCTACAATACCGCCGACCGGCTGCGCGGCGCCATCGCCAACCTGGCGCCCCAGGTGAATGGCCAGCCGCTGCGCATCAGCGCCAGCATAGGGGTGGCCTGCCTGCGTCCCAGCGAACATTCCAACCTGGCCAGCTTGTTTCTGGAGGCCGATGTGCTGCTGTACCAGGCCAAGCACAAGGGCCGCAACCGGGTGGAAATCGAGCGCGAGCGGGTGGTTGAACCGCTTTAGCCCAGGAGCTCGGCCTCATCATGGGCATCGCGCAGATAGACCGGTAGATCGGTGGCCGGCGGCAGGGCGGGAATCTGGTACAGCATGTCGGCGACGAAGCCGCGATGGTAGTTCTTGTGGTTGACGATGTGCAGCAGCATGTCGCCGCGGCGCATGCTGCCCCTGCCGCCGTCGACGAAGGCGAAATCCACCACCTGGTCGTGGGCTGCCGGGTCCAGCGCGTCGGCGTAATCGATATACCAGCGGTCCAGCTCGGCCTGATCGACGGCCAGTTCGGCGAGGCTGGGCGTGCGCTCGGTGTTGCGGCTGGCGTAGCCGTGCGCGCGTCCCTGCAGATGGGCCTGCCAGATGCGGTCCACCACCAGATTATGGTTGAGGGTGCTGAGTATGTTGCCGAAGACGGTGGCGCGCGGTTTGAGCAATTCGGTTTCCGGCAGCGCGGCCAGCGCGCCCAGCAGGCGCTGGTTGGCCCAGGCGCTGTAGCGGACCAGCATGCGGATATTGCGTAGCGGCATGGCGATGGCGGGGCGGGATAGTGATATGTCAAGTGTATGGATGATGACTGTCGGCCGCAATGCTTTCGACATGGCTCAGTCGCGCTCGCCGGAGCGATAGCGTCGCTCGATGCGCTGGTAGTCGCCGTTTTGCCGCAGTTGCCGCAGCGCCAGATTGAAGCGGTCGCGCAGCGCGCGGTCATGGAAAACCGCTGGATAGCCGGTGGTTTGCGGGAAGATGTCGTAATACCTGACGGCCTCAGCGGTGGGCAGGCTGGCGGCGAGCTTGCCGCGAAACCAGTCGAACACCGCGCGGTCGATGATCAGCAGCTCCACCCGGTTGGCCCAGAACATCCGGCACTGGTTTTCCTGGCTGGCGCTCTCGTGATAGTTGTGGCGGAAGCGCCCGGAAGGGTCGGGCTGGTAGATGGCCTGGAACACGGGGCCCAGATCGCGCCAGCCGTTCTGCCAGATGGCGAAGCTGTGGCCGCCAAGGTCCAGCAGCGAGCGGATATCCAGCTGCCGGCCCTGCTTGCCGATGGCGACATTGCGGTATTCGATGAAGTCGTCCGAATAATAGACGCCCTTGCCGTCGGGGCCGCGCTCGTGCACCGCCGAGGCGATGTCCGCGCTGCCGGCGGCGACGGCGCGCCGCAGCCGCGAATTGGGCACGATCATGATTTTCATCGCATAGCCCATCCGCTCCAGCGCCGCCCGCATCAGCTCCACCTCGATGCCGGTGTCGCCCAGCTTGTCGTCGTGGAAGGAAAACGGCGGCCGGCTGGAGGAAAAGGCGACGCGCAATTCGGCCGCGCCGGCCTGGGCCGTCAGCAGCAGGGCGCACGTCAGAACCGGCAGGCTGGCAAGGCGGGCGGACAGGGTTTTCATCGGCTGGGGGGCTGCTCGCGGTATTGCCGCAGCAGCAGCTGATAGCGGCCGCTGTCGCGCAGCGCCGCCAGGCCCTGGTTGAATTGGCGGATCAGCCGCTCGGCGTCGGGGCGGCGGCGGCTGACGATCAGGTACAGTTCGCTGCTCTGCGCCTTGCCGATATCGGCGATGGCGAAGGGCACGTGTGGGCCGAATAGCCGGCGCATCGCGTAATCGGCGACGAAGTCGTTGCAGGACACCAGGTCCACGGTGTCGCTGTTCAGCATTTTCAGGCAGTTTTCCAGCGTTGGCGGCCGCTCCAGCCGCAATTGGTATTTGCGCACGTCGGCGTCGACATAGGCGGTGGTCCAGCCCAGCGGCAGGCACAGGCGCTTGCCTTGCCAGCGTCCCTTGCGCGCATCCTCGTCGTCCTGGCGGGCGAAGTAAGAGAAGCGGTCCTGATGCAGCGGTTCGGAATACAGAAAGGCTTTCTCGCGGTTTTCATCGCGGGCATAGGGAAAGCTGGCGGCGAAGCGGCCCTGCTCGGTTTCCGAATAGGCTCGCTTCCAGGGCAGGAAAACGATGCTGGGGGCGGGCTGGCCAGCCGCCAGAAAGGCTTCGCGCACCAGCACCGCGCTGATGCCGCCCTGGGGCAGGGCCGCGCCGGTATAGGGCGGAAACTCGCCGGTGACCAGCGCGAGCGCATCCGCGTCCGGCTCGGCGAAGCCGTAGCCGGCTGCGCCGCAGGCCAACAGCGCGGCGAAGGCAAACTTGGGAATGGCGCTCATCAAGACAGGCCGGAGTGGGTGTGTCTTGATTATCGGTCAAGCCCGAGGCAAGGCAAGGCGGCTCAGCCGGCGTCCGGCTCTGCCCGGCCGCCGCGTTTGGCTGGTTTGCGCGGCTGCGCGGCCGGCTCGCCCTTGCGGATGTGGTTGAGGCGGCGGCGGATGTTGTCGCTGTCCAGCCAGATGTCCTCGCCTTTCTGGATGCGGTCCAGCTCCTCGTCTGTGAGGAAGGGGCGGCAGATGTGGCGCATCACCTTCTCGAACCACTTGCCGCTGGCCATCACCTGGGCCTGTTGCTCATTGCCCTTGCCTATCAGTGCCGACGAGTAGTTGTGGAACATCAATTGGCAGGTGTCGTGGACGATCAGCTCGTCGCCGGCGAGGAAGATCAGCGCGCCCATCGAATAGGCGCGCGCTTCCAGGATGGTGACCACGTGGGCCGGGCTGGCGGTGATGTTGTTGATGATCTGCAGGCCGGCGTCGAAATTGCCGCCCGGGGTGTTCAGGTGCAGAAACACGATGTCGGTGCTGCTGGCGGTGCGCAGCGTGTACAAGAGGTCGGTGTAGTGGATGGCGGCGCCGATCTCGTCGGACAGGTAAAACGATATCTGCCGCACCGTGCCCTGGGTTTCATATTGGCGATACAGCGGGACGGGCTTGTCGTCGTCGTCCGCGTCGGGGTTGTGGCGAGGCATGGCGTTTCTTCCTTGTGCTTGTCTTTCCAATCTAGCCGGGGAGAGGAGGGCTTGCCTTGCAATGGCGCAAGTTGAGGGGCTAAGGAATCCGCTTCGCGGATGATGATTCGCATGGCGGGGCTGCCCGCCGGGCAGGTCAGGGAGCTGTCTCGCCAGCTCCCCGACACCCCTAGGCGACCCCAGCAGCGCTGCGAAACCCCGGCTCCAAAGCCATTCCCAAGGCGCCGCCGGAACTAGCCGCGCGCTAACGTCGCGCGGCGTCGAACAACCGGCGGCTTAAAACCTTGGGAATGGTTTCGGAGCCGGCTTGCGCTGATGGGGAAGGGCGAGTCGGTTCGGTTCCACGCGATTGGTAGAGGGTACGCCACATGGGGCTCAAGGCAAATTCAAGAGGCAAAGCCAGGTAAGGCTATGGATGGTGGAATGCGGGGAAAGGCCGGGCTTCCTCCCTACAAGAGGTTGAGCGTGAGTGACGCGCCCCTTCCCCTTTCAGCACGCGCCGGCAAAAAAGCGCTGGGCAAGGTTTTAAGCCGCCGCTTGTTCGACGCCGCGCGACGGTAGCGCGTACTGCTGAGCGAATCAAAGATTCGCACGCATGTAGTTTCGGCGGCTCCTGGCCCAGCGGTTTTTTGTCGGGGTTTCGCGGGCTGCAGGGGCGGCCCGGGGTGGTGAGGGGCTGGCCGCGCGGCCCCCTCACCCGTTCGCCGGGCGGAACCGGCATCTAAATCATTATCCGCGGAGCGGATTCAAGAGCGTGAGAAGGTATTAGTTTTAATTTTGAGGGTAAACTAAGCGAGTAATTGGCTTGCGGCCTGCGGTATATATACGTATGAATATGCGTCGGCCTCGTAAGGATGTCGCTCCCCAGTCAAAGTGGCTAATGTCAGAAAATGTTAATGTGTGTGAGGAGTTTGCTTTTATTTCTATATCGTTGAAATCATATTCAGGACTGGCCATGGGTGTGTAATGACGAGTTGGCCATTTTCCCGAAACATAAATCAAGCTCCAATGTGTCAGAGTGATTGATTTGGGAGACAAGTTGCGAATGGTAATGTCGTTGCCAATGTCAGGTAAACTTCTGAAGTTATAAGATATTTCAATGCGAAACCTATCTCTCCACATTTCATATAACTTAATAATGGCTGAGGCTGATACTGAAATGGTCAAGAAGGATACTCCAATTTGGATGGAGGATGGCATAGGGTTGATTGGGTAGCGATTTACCTTCATTACAGCAAAAATAGGATATGGGACGCCTGAAGCAAAGGAAAAAGGCCAACTCCGAGGTGGCCTTTTGTTGAGTGCGTTATGAAAGTCGTTGAGCCTACGCGCTCAACTCCTTCAACACCTCCTTCACCTTCACGATCCGCTGCGCCACCTCCGGCAGCGGCTGCTCCACCCGCAACTTGTCCTGCCCGGCCAGGCGGTAATTCTTCTTGCTCTGGATCAGCATGATGATCTTCACCGGATCGATCGGCGGATTCTTGATGAAGGCGATCTGCACCGCCACCTCGCTGGCGTCCAGCTTTTGCACGCCCAGCTCCTTGGCCACCAGGCGCAGGCGGTGGCTTTCGATCAGCGTCTTCACGCTCTGCGGCGGCAGGCCGAAGCGGTCGATCAGCTCCTCGTGGATGCCGTCGATCTCGGCCTCGGTCTCGCAGCTGGCCAGGCGCTTGTAGATCAGCAGCCGTTCGTGCACGTCCGGGCAGTAAGCGTCCGGCAGCAGCGCCGGGCTGTGCAGATTGATCTCGGTGGTGACGCCCAGGGGGGCATCCAGATCTGGCGCGCGGCCCTTTTTCAGGTCGCGCACCGCCTGTTTCAGCATTTCGGTGAACAGGCTGAAACCCACTTCCTGCATCTCGCCGGACTGGCCTTCGCCCAGCACTTCGCCGGCGCCGCGGATTTCCAGGTCGTGCATCGCCAAATAAAAGCCCGCGCCCAGCTCGCCGGACAGCTGGATCGCCTCCAGCCGCTTCTGCGCGTCGCGGGTCATGCCGTCCGGCGTCAGCAGGTAGGCGTAAGCCTGGTGGTGCGAGCGGCCGACGCGGCCGCGCAGTTGGTGCAGCTGCGCCAGGCCGAACTTGTCGGCGCGGTTGATCAGGATGGTATTGGCGTTGGGGATGTCGATGCCGGTTTCGATGATGGTGGAGCACAGCAGCAGATTGAAGCGCTGCTGCAGGAAGTCGCGCATCACCTGTTCCAGCTCGCGCTCGCGCAGCTGGCCGTGGGCGACGCCGATGCGCGCTTCCGGGATCAGCTCGGCCAGCTTTTCCCGCATGTTTTCGATGGTGTCGACTTCGTTGTGCAGGAAGAACACCTGGCCGCCGCGCTTCAGCTCGCGCAGCACCGCCTCGCGGATCACGCCGTTGGAGAGCGGGCTGACGAAGGTTTTCACCGCCAGCCGGCGGCTGGGGGCGGTGGTGATGGCGGAGAAGTCGCGCAGGCCTTCCAGCGCCATCGACAGCGTGCGCGGAATCGGCGTGGCGGTCAGCGTCAATACGTCGACATTGGCGCGCAGCCGCTTCAGCTGCTCTTTCTGGCGCACGCCGAAGCGGTGTTCCTCGTCGATGATGACCAGGCCCAGGTTCTTGAATTCGATATCCGGCTGCACCAGCTTGTGGGTGCCGATGACGATGTCGACGCTGCCGTCGGCCAAGCCGGCCAGCGCGGCCTTGGTTTCCTTGCCGCTACGAAAGCGCGACAGTTCGGCGATGCGCACCGGCCAGTCGGCGAAGCGGTCGGAGAAGTTCTGGAAGTGCTGTTCGGCCAACAGCGTGGTGGGCACCAGCACCGCCACCTGTTTGCCGCCCATCACCGCGACGAAGGCGGCGCGCAGCGCGACCTCGGTCTTGCCGAAGCCGACGTCGCCGCAAACCAGCCTATCCATCGGCTTGCCGGAGCACATGTCCTGGATCACCGCCTCGATGGCGCCGGCCTGGTCGGGGGTTTCCTCGAAGCCGAAGCCGGCGGCGAAGGCGGCGTAGTCGGCGTGGGACAGCTGGAAGCTGTGGCCCTCGCGCGCCGCGCGCTGCGCGTACAGGTTGAGCAGTTCGGCCGCGGTGTCGCGCGCTTTTTCCGCCGCGCGTTTTTTGGCCTTTTCCCAGGCCGGGTTGCCCAGCCGGTGCAACTGGATGTCGTCGGTGGCGCCGCCGGCGTAGCGCGAGATCAGCTGCAGCTGGGACACCGGCACGTACAGCGTGGCGCCGTCGGCGTACTCCAGCTGCATCAGCTCGGTTTCGCCTTCGCCCAGATCCATGGTCACCAGGCCGACGTAGCGACCGATGCCGTGCGCCTCGTGCACCACCGGGTCGCCGGCTTTCACTTCGGCCAGATCGCGCAGCATCGCGTCGGAGCCGGCGCGGTTGGCCTTGCGGCGGGTGTGGCTGCGCGCCACGTGCTGGTACAGCTCGCTTTCGGTCACCACCGCGATGCCCTGCTCGGGCAGGGCGAAGCCGGAATAGAGCGGGGCGACGGCCAGCGCCAGCGCGGCTTTGCCGCCGGCGAAGTCGGCCCAGTTGTCGACCGGCGTCGGTTTGATGCCGTTGTCGGCCAGGAAGGCCAGCATGGTTTCGCGCCGGCCCAGGCTTTCCGCCGCCAGCAGGATGCGGCGGCCGCCCTGGGCGATATAGCTTTGCAACCGGTGCAAGGGCGCGTCGGCGCGGCGGTCCACCGCCAGCTCGGGCAGGGCGAGGCCGGGGGCGGCTTCGTCGGCGGACAGTTCGATGCGGGCGTAGGGCTTGAGCCTGGCCATCAATTCGTCCGGGCGCAGGAAGATGTCGGCCGGCGGCAGGATGGGGCGTTCCAGATCGCCGCGCGCCATGTCGTAGCGGCCTTGCGCGTCGCGCCAGAAGGTTTCGGCCGCGTCCTGCACGTCGTGGTGAAGCACCAGCAGCGCGTCCTCGCCCAGGTAGTCGAACAGGGTGGCGGTTTCGTCGAAGAACAGCGGCAGGAAGTATTCGATGCCGGCCGGCCACAGGCCCTGCGACACGTCCTTGTAGACGCGGCTCTTGCTTGGGTCGCCTTCCATCTTTTCGCGGTAGCGCTGGCGGAAAGCGGTGACGCCGCTTTCGTCGGCCGGGTACTCGCGCGCCGGCAGCAGGCGGATTTCCGGCACCGGGTACAGCGTGCGCTGGGTGTCGGGATCGAAGGTTTTCAGGCTGTCGATCTCGGCGTCGAACAGGTCGATCCGGTACGGCAGTGGCGAGCCCATCGGGTAGAGGTCGATCAGGCTGCCGCGCACCGAGAATTCGCCCGGCGCCATCACCTGGGTGACGTGCTGGTAGCCGGCGGTGACCATGTCGCCGCGCAGCTTTTCCACGTCCAGCTGCTGGCCGGCCTTGAGGAAGAAGGTGCGGCCCAGCAGGTAGCTCACCGGCGCCAGCCGCCCCAGCGCGGTGGACACCGGCGCGATCACCACCTGGCATTCGCGCTGGCGGATCTGCCACAAGGTCGCCAGCCGTTCGCTGACCAGTTCGCCGTGCGGCGAGAAATGGTCGTAGGGCAGGGTTTCCCAGTCGGGGAACAGCGCGATGGAGAGTTCCGGCGCGAAGAAGGGCAACTCGGCCTGCAGCCGCTGCGCGGACTGGGCGTCGGCGGTGAGGATCAGCAGCGGCTGGCGTTGGCGCGCCAGCGCGGCGACGGTCTGGCTGTCCAGCCCGTCCGGCAGGCGAACGCAGCGGGTTTTCTGGCCGCGGGGCGGAATGATCGGGAGCGTATCCAACTTGATCTGGCTTCTACGAGGTTGAGCTTGCCGCGATTATAACAGTCCGCCGGCCATGCCCATGGGCTTTACCTGCGATCGGAAGCTGGCGGGCGGCGGGAATCCCGGCTATCGTATGCGTTTGGCTCAAGCCCGCTGTATTTTGGCATGAAGAAATACAAAGCGTAATGCCATTGTGGTATCAAAAATAAGAATGTATCCATGGCGGCCGCCCGCGCGGCGGCGGCGGTGGAGCGGCGATCGGCAAGATCCGGCATACCGGACGACAAGAAATAGAAGGATGGAGCGTGAGAGCCACACCTTGGGTGGAGGAGTTGCTGGTTTTCCTGGGGTTTGCCGCCTGCCTGGCCCTGTGGCCGCGCAGTCCGCAGGCCGTGTTGTCTTTGGCCAGCTTCGCGCCGCACGGCCTGTTCTGCTGGCAGCTGCTGGCCCGCGGCGCGCGGCGCAGCTGGTGGTGGCCGCTGGCGGCGGCGCTGATCGCCAGCGAGGCGGCTTCGCCGCTGTGGGCGCTGGCGCTGGCCGGCTCGCTGTTTCTGATTCTGCCGGGTTTGCGCCTGGGCGGCTTGCTGCGCGCGCGCGCGCGGCCGGCCACGCCCGGCGAGCTGAGGCATCTGCTGCTGACGCTGATAGCGTACCCGGCTTTGCTGGTGGCGTTGCTGCTGGGCGCCGGCGCGTGGCTGGCGGGCGGGCAGCGGCTGCCGCCCTGGTCGTGGACCTGGCAGTGCTGGGCGGCGGCGAGTTCGGCGCTGTTCCTGTGCGCGCCGCTGGCCTGGCCGCCGCGGCAACGCTTGGTCCTGCCGCTGCGCATCGAGCTGGCGCTGATCCTGGCGTTGGTGGCGGGCGGCGCCATGCTGTTGCTGTCCAGCCAGGCGGCCTTGAACATTCCCAGCCAGCTGCTGTTTTTCCCCCTCATCCTGTGGGCGGCCTGCCGCACCGGCCTGGGCGGCGCCGCGCTGACCGCGGGCATGGTGACACTGGCCTTGTCGCTGGCGGCGCTGTCGCCGGACTGGCCGCTGCATCCGGGCATAGGCAACGCCTCCACCGATCTGCTGCTGGCGCTGGCGCTGAACGTGTCCGGCCTCCTGGTGGCGATCCTGATGGACGGCCACCGCGCGGATGAAGAGACGCTGCGCACCTTCCGGGCGCGGATCGAGTCGCTGGTCAACAACAGCCCCACCATGATGTCGTTGAAGGACATGGAGGGCCGCTACCTGCTGGTGAACGCCGCCTACGCGCGCCGGGTGGGCGTGTCGGCGCAGTCGCTGCTGGGCCGGCGCCCGGAGGACGTGTTCGACCGCGCCGACGCCGCCCAGATCCGCGAGCAGGACCAGCAGGTGCTCAACTTGCTGGCGCCGCGCCAGTTCGAGGAGCATTTCAGCCTGAACGGCCTGGAAACCTATCTGCTGGCCTCCAAGTTTCCGCTGTTCGACGCCGCCGGCCGTCCGGCCGGCGTGGGCAGCGTCGATACCGACATCACGCTGAGCAAGCGCGAACAGAAAGCCAAGCGCGAAGCCGAGGAGCGCTATCTGGCGCTGGTGGAGCAGTCGCTGGTGGGCATCTACATCCTGCAGGACGAGCGGCTGGTCTATGTCAATCCCAAGCTGGCCGACATCCTCGGCTACGAGCAGGAGCAGATGACGGGCATGACCATGGGCCAGGTGCTGGCGCCGGGCGAGGCCAACCGGCTGCGCCAGCAGGTGCTGCGCCGCTTCCGCGACAATATCGCGGTGATGCACTACTCCACCCGGGCGCTGCGCCGGGACGGCGTGCTGGTGGACATGGAGGTGCACAGCCGCCTGTTCGAGCTGGAGGGGCGCAAGGCCATCATCGGCGTGGTGATGGACATTTCCGAGCGCCTGCTGGCCGACACCAACCTCAGGCTGGCGGCCAAGGTGTTCGAAAACTCGGCCGAAGGCATCCTGATCCTGGATGCGGCGGCGCGCATCATCGCCGTCAACGACGCCTTCACCCGCATCACCGGCTATGCCGAGGAGGAGACGCTGGGCCGGGCTTCGCGCATTTTCAGCCTGGGCCAGCGCGAACGCGAGGCGATGCAGGAGGCCTTGGCCACGCTGGGCCACTGGCAGGGCGAGATGCAGGACCGGCGCAAGAACGGCGAATGGTATCCGGCGGAGCTGTCGATCTCGGCGCTGCGCGATGAAGATGGCCAACTGTCCAATTACGTGGCGGTGTTTTCCGACATCACCCAGCGCAAGGAGGCGGAGGAGCGGCTGCAGTTCCTGGCCAATCACGACCCGCTGACGCGGCTGCCCAACCGCAGCAGCCTCACCGCCAGGCTGGACGAGGCGCTGGCGCAGATGGCCAGCCAAGGCGGCCAGCTGGCGGTGATGTTCATCGACTTGGACCGCTTCAAGCTGATCAATGACTCTTTCGGCCACCAGGCCGGCGACCAGCTGCTGTGCGAGATCGCGCTGCGGCTGTCGCGGGTGGTGGGCGAGCGCGGCCTGCTGGCGCGGCTGGGCGGCGACGAATTCACGCTGTTGATGAGCGGCTTCGACAAGCACAAGCAGCTGGCCGAGATGGCCGGCGACATCCTGGCCGAATTGGGGCGGCCGCTGAGCCTGGAAGCGCACGAGGTGTTCATCACCGGCAGCATAGGCATCAGCGTGTTCCCGCACGACGGCCAGGACGCGCGCACGCTGCTGAAGAACGCCGACGTGGCGATGTACCGCGCCAAGGATTCCGGCAAGAACACCTATCAGTTCTTCGACATCGGCATGAACACCCAGACCTTCGAGCGGCTGCTGCTGGAAAACGGCCTGCGCATGGCGCTGGAGCGCGGCGAGTTCGAGCTGCACTTCCAGCCGCAGTTGGGCGCCGGCAGCCGCCGGCTGGAGGGCGCCGAGGCCTTGATCCGCTGGCGCCATCCGCAGCTGGGCCTGGTGCCGCCGGTGCGCTTTATCGCGCTGGCCGAGGAAACCGGCCTGATCAAGCCGATAGGCGACTGGGTGCTGCACGAGGCCTGCCGCCAGCTGGCAGCCTGGGACCGAGAAGGCGTGCGGGTGCCCAGGCTGGCGGTGAACCTGTCGCCGCGCCAGTTCGGCCAACCCTCCTTGCCGGCCAAGGTGGCCGGCGCGCTGCAGGCGGCGGGCCTGGCGGCGGAGCGGCTGGAGCTGGAAATCACCGAGAGCATGATCATGCAAAGCCCGACCGAGGCGGTCAGCCTGCTGTCGGAACTGAAGGCGCTGGGGGTGTGGCTGTCCATCGACGACTTCGGCACCGGCTACTCGTCGCTGTCGCACCTGAAGCGTTTCCCGCTGGACACGCTGAAAATAGACCAGTCCTTCGTCGACGGCCTGCCGGCGGACGAGGACAACGCCGCCATCGCCGAGGCGATACTGGCGATGGCCAAGAAGCTGAAATTCCACGTCGTCGCCGAAGGGGTGGAAAACGAGGAGCAGGCGGCATTTTTGCAGAACAAGGGCTGCCACACGCTGCAGGGCTATCATTTCAGCCGGCCGCTGCCGGCGCAGGAGTTCGCGGCGCTGGCCGCCGGCTGGCAGCTGCGCGACCAGGCGGCCGGCATTCCGGCGTGAGGCTGGGCCTGGGCCCGGCTTGGCGCTAGAATGGCGGGATTCTGAATCGAGACCCCGCCATGAGCAACAAACGCCTGATACACGGCTTCCACGCCATCAACGCCCGCCTGTGGCAGAACCCGAAGAGCCTGCTGGAAATCTGGCTGGCCGGCGGCCGCCACGACGCCCGCGCCAAGGCGGTGCTGGACAAGGCCGGCGAGGAAAAGATCAAGCTGCACATCGTCGACAAGGAACGCCTGGACAGCATGAGCGGCAACGCCCGCCACCAAGGCGTGGTGGCGATGATAGACGCCAGCATGAACTACGTGGACCTGGACGACGTGCTGGAAAACCTGTCCGAGCCGCCGCTCTTGCTGATCCTGGACGGCGTCACCGACCCGCATAATCTGGGCGCCTGCCTGCGGGTGGCCGACGCGATGGGCGCGCACGCCGTCATCGCCCCCAAGGACCGCTCCGCCACGCTGAACGCCACTGTCTCCAAGGTGGCCTGCGGCGCGGCCGAGGTGGTGCCTTACATCACCGTCACCAATCTGGCGCGCACGCTGCGCGAGCTGAAGGACCATGGGGTGTGGATCGCCGGCACCACGATGGAAGCCGATACCGACCTCTACCATTTCGAAGCCGCCGGCCCGCTGGCCTGGGTGATGGGCGCCGAAGGCGAGGGCATGCGCCGACTGACGCGCGAGCACTGCGACGTGTTGGTGTCGATCCCGATGTTCGGCACCGTCGAAAGCCTGAACGTGTCGGTATCGTCCGGCATGGTGCTGGCGGAAAGCCGCCGCCAGCGCGTGGTCAAGGCGCAGGGCTGATTCGATCCGGCGCCTGCCGCCAGGCGATGCCGCTCCCCCGCTTGCGGGCGGGCGGCATTTTTCATTCGGTCGCGGGCTACTCTTGTCCGCCCAGCACATCCCGCGTCAGCGCGAGCCAGGCGCGCGCCGCGTGCGACAGATAGCCGCCGCGCTGCCAGATCAGCGCCAGGTGCCAGTACAACTTGGGGTCGTACAGCGGGATCACGTCGTACTGCTCCGGGTTGAGGCGGCTGACGATGCAGCGCGGCAGCAGGGTGATGCCCAGGTTGGCCGCCACCAGCTCGACGATGAAGTCCCAGTGCGCGCTGCGGCCGACGATGTTGAGCGGCTTGCCCAGCTCGCGGAAGGCGTCGCCGATGCGGCGGCTCAGCGTGAAGTCGTCCGGGTACAGCACCAGCGGCTGGTCGGCGATGTCGGTCAGTTGCACCAGCGAGCGGCCATGCCAGCGCGAGCCGGCCGGCGCCACCAGGCACAGCGGGTCGCGCACCACCGAATAATGGTCGAACAGCTGGCTGTCCACCGGCAGCACCGCCACGCCGATTTCCAGGTCGCCGCTCTTGATCCGACTTTCTATGCCGAGCGCGCCGTCCTCCACCATTTTCAGCTCGATCTGCGGGTAGCGGCGGCGGAAATGGCTGACCACCGGGGCGAAGAAGGCCACGCCCACCATGGGCGGCAGGCCCACCACCAGTTCGCCGCTGCTGAGCGAGGCCAGGTCGGCCAGCTCGTGTTTGAGCTGGTTCATCGCCGACAGCACGTCCAGGCCGCGCTCGTAGGTGACGCGGCCTGCATCGGTCAGGCGGAAGCTGCGGCCTTCGCGCAGGATCAGCGGCATGCCCAGCTCCTCCTCCAGCTGCTTCACCATCTTGCTGATGGTGGGCTGGGTGACGAACAGCGCGTCGGCGGCCTTGGTGAAGCTATGGCATTTCACCAGTTCGACAAAATAACGCAGCGCGCGGATGTCCATTTCCATTCCTGTTTGGAATCATGTCGATAATTTTAATTCATTTTTAGAATGCATGCCGGCTGGCTATACTTTCACCAACTCCTAAGTTTTGATGGAAGCCGATCATGGCCAGCCGCTTGTTTCACCGCCTCGCGCCCTTGCTGCAGACTTTCAGCCAGGTGTTGCTGCTGAGCCTGGTGTGGCTGGCGGCCAGCCAGCTGAGCCAGCGCTTTCTGCCGGCGATGCCGGCCGGCGTGCTGGGGATGCTGCTGGTGCTGGCCGGATTGTGGTCTGGCCTGCTGCCGCTGAAATGGTTCAAGCACGGCGCGCGCTGGCTGCTGGCGGAGATGCTGCTGTTCTTCATCCCGGCGGTGGTGGCGGTGGTGCAATACCCTCAGCTGGTGCTGAGCTCCGGCCTGCGCATAGTGCTGGTGATCGGCCTGTCCACCATGCTGGTGATGGCGGTGACCTCGCTGGTGGTGGACCGCTGCTACCGGCTGGAACTGATGTTGCGGCGGCGCGGCAGCAATCGCAAGGCGCAGCTGAAGGCGGAAGTCCATGGAGCATGAAATCGCATTGGTCTCGTTCGTACTGACGGTGGTCTTGTACGGACTGGTGAAAAAGTATTACCTGAAAACCCGCAGCTGGTGGAGCACGCCGATTCTGGCGGTGCCGTTGCTGGTGATCGGCCTGGTGGTGCTGGCCCGCGTGCCTTATCCCACCTATTTCGCCGATACCCGCTGGCTGACCTGGCTGCTGGGGCCGGCGACGGTGGCGTTCGCGATACCGATCTACGAGCAGCGCGCCTTGATCCGCAAGCACTGGCTGTCGCTCAGCTGCGGCGTGCTGGTGGCGATTCCGGTGGCGGTGTTCAGCTCGGTGTGGCTGGCGCGCTGGCTGGATCTGTCGGAAATGATGCAGAAAAGCCTGGCGCCGCGTTCGATCAGCACGCCGTTCGCGTTGGCGGCTGCGCACACGCTGGGCGGCTCGGCCGACCTCACCGCCTTGTTCGTGGTGGTGACCGGGGTGTTCGGCATGATGGCCGGGCAGCTCATGCTGGCGGTGTTGCCGGTGCGCTCGGCATTGGCCCGCGGGGCCTTGTTCGGCGCCGCCGCCCATGCGGCGGGCACGGCCAAGGCGGCGGAGCTGGGCGCGGAAGAGGGCGTGGTGGCCAGCCTCACCATGATGCTGGCCGGCGTGGCCACGGTGTTCGCCGCGCCTTTGATCGGATATTGGATTTAACGGTTCTTGTTGTGAGCCGGCCGTCGGTGGGGTGGCGGTCGGTGGGTTTCTCCTCCCCGAAACGAGCGTTGATTAGGGCCGGCCCTTGTGGGGTCGGCCGTTTTTTTGCCCGCGTGGTCGTAATCGTGGCTGTGGCCGTGATTGTCCTGGCCGAACGGGGTGTGGCAGACGCAGGGCGAGCCTTCGGCAGCCTCCACCAGTGTCTGCAAAATGCCGCAGTCGGCGGCTGGATGGCTTTCATGGCACTTGTCGCGCAGCGCCAGCAATTGCTGCTCCAGCAGGCGCAGCGCCTCCACTTGCTGGTGCACCTTGACGATCTGCTGATCGATCAGCTGGTTGATGTCCTCGCAATCGTGCTGGTGGTCGGCCTTGAACGCCGCCAGGTTGCGGATGTCGGCCAGCGACATGCCCAGCGAGCGGCAGTGCAGGATGAAGTTCAATTCGCCCAGCTGCTCCGCGGTATAGCGGCGGTAGCCGGAAGCCGAGCGCAGCGGCGCCGACAGCAGTCCCTCGCGTTCGTAATAGCGTATGGTTTCCACTTCGCAGCCGGTCTGGCGCGCTAGTTCCCCGATCAACATGATGCCTCCCGATAGAATCCGCTTGACCCTGTAGTGGCTACAGGGTGTGCAATGTGCCCAGACTATCAATGGAGGCGCATATGTCAAGCGCGACGCGTTACCGCAAGGCTGCACCGCACCAGAACCGCCAGCATGCCCACGGCGGCGATTGCTGCTCGGCCAAGGCCGAAGCCGCGCTGGCTTTGGAACCCAAGACGCATGGCCACGCTGGTGGCGCTTGCGGCCAAGATCATGGCAAGCAAGCGCCTCAGCCCGGCGCGGCGTGTTCCCACGATCACGGCGATTCGCATGATCATGCCCACGACCACGACCACAAACACGCCGCGGGCTGCTCGCATGGCCATGGTCACGCCGCCCCGGCGCGCGTGCAATTGGGCCAGGGACGCGGCGCCATGCGCTCTCGGCTGCAGATCCAGGCGATGGACTGCCCGACCGAGGCGAAGCTGATCGAAAAGGCGTTGGCCGGCATGGACGGCGTGGTGGCGCTGGAGTTCAACTTCATCGAGCGGGTGTTGCTGCTGCGCCACGACCTGCCGCAACTGGACGAAGTGAAGCGGGCGATCGCCAAGGTGGGCATGCAGGCGATGGAGTTGGAAGCCGACGCCAAGATGCTGGCGCCGCAAGGCCACGGCCGCCGCGCCAACCTGCTGCTGCTGGTATCCGGCCTGAGCGCCGCCGCGGCCGAAGCCGCCGCCTGGAGCCTGGGCGACGGCAAGCCGGTGGTGGCCGCGCTGGCGCTGGCCTCCATTCTGCTGGGCGGCATTCCCACCTTGAAGAAGGGCTGGATCGCGCTGTCCACCCGCACCCTGAACATCCATTTCCTGATGTCGGTCGCCGTGATCGGCGCGATGCTGATCGGCCAGTGGCCGGAAGCGGCGATGGTGTTGTTCCTGTTCGCCATCGCGGAAAGGCTGGAGGCGATGTCGCTGGCCAAGGCCGGCGAGGCGGTGCGCGCGCTGATGGCGCTGGCGCCGGAAACCGCCTGGGTGGCGGCGGCTGGCGGCTGGCGCGAAACGGCGGCCGCCGAAGTGGCGGTGGGCAGCCGGGTGCGGGTGCGCCCGGGCGAGCGGGTGCCGCTGGACGGCCGCATTGCCGACGGCCACAGCAGCTTCAACGAGGCCAGCATCACCGGCGAGAGCCTGCCGGTGGACAAGGGACCCAGGGATGCGGTGTTCGCCGGCAGCATCAACGGCGCGGGGGTGGTGGAAATCGAAACCACGGCGTCGGCGTCCGGCTCGGTGCTGGCGCGCATCATCGCCACCGTGCGCGACGCGCAGGCGTCCAAGGCACCGACGCAGCGCTTCATCGACCGCTTCGCCGCGGTCTACACCCCGGTGGTGCTGGTCTTGGCAGCGCTGTTCGCCGTCGCCGCGCCGCTGTCGGGGCTGCAGCCCTGGCACCAGGCCATTTACAGCGCGCTGGTGATGCTGGTGATCGCCTGCCCGTGCGCGCTGGTGATCGCCACGCCGGTGACGGTGGTCAGCGCGCTGGCTTCGGCCGCGCGCCACGGCTTGCTGGTGAAAGGCGGCGCGCCGCTGGAGATGGCTGCCCGCATCGACACGGTTTGCCTCGACAAGACCGGCACGCTGACGCAGGGCGAGCCGCGCGTCACCCGGGTGACGGCGCTGGCCGGCCAGGATGAAGACACCGTGCTGGCCTGGGCGGCGGCGCTGGACGGCCATTCCACCCACCCGCTGGCGCGCGCGGTGCTGGATGCCGCCGCGGCGCGCGGCGTGAGCGCGCCGGCCGCCAGCCAGGTGAGCGAGCTGATAGGCCGGGGCGTCAGCGGCTGGGTGGCGGAACGCCATTTGCAACTGGGCAGCCGCCGGCTGGCGGACGAGCAGGGCGCGATGACGCCGCTGCTGGAGCAGACGCTGCAGGCGCTGGACGCGGCCGGCGAGGGCGCGCTGGTGTTGCTGGACGGCGGCCAGGCGCTGGGCGTGCTGGCGGTGGCCGACCAGGCGCGGCCGGAAGCCGCGGCCACCCTGGCGCGCCTGAAGCGGATGGGGGTGGAAACGGTGATGCTCAGCGGCGACAGCCCGCAGGTGGCACAGGCGGTGGCCAGGCAAACCGGCATCGGCGCGGCTTACGGCGGCCTGCTGCCGCAGGACAAGTTGCGCCATATCGAGCGGCTGCAGCAGGGCGGCAAGGTGGCTATGGTGGGCGACGGCGTCAACGATGCGCCGGCGCTGGCGCGCGCCGACCTGGGCATCGCGATGGGAGCGGCCGGTTCGGACAGCGCGCTGGAAACCGCCGGCGTGGCGCTGATGGACGACAAGCTGTCGCGGCTGGCCGACCTGATCGCCCACGCCCGCCGCACCGCGCGGGTGCTGAAGGCCAATATCGCGGTCGCGCTGGGCATCAAGCTGCTGTTCTTCGGCCTGGCGCTGGCCGGGGTGGCCAGCCTGTGGATGGCGGTGTTCGCCGACGTCGGCACCAGCCTGATCGTGATCGCCAACGGCCTCAGGCTGGCGCGCCGGGTTCAGGCGTAAGTGTCGATATTGCCGCCCTTGGCCTGCGGGCTGCCGCCCGGGGTGGCGGCTTGCTGGGCTTTCTGCAGCGGGCTGAGATGCTGATTGCCGTTCTGCTGCTGCAGCAGCTGCGTCCGCGCTTGCTGTTCCATCTGCGAGGCTTCGGCCGCCACCGCGCGGTCCTGGCCTGAGGGGTCGGACGGCGCCAGCGCGGCGGCCCGCACCGTTTGGGCGTTCTGTATGGTTTCCTGCGGCGTGTTGCCCTGGCTCAGGCGGATGGGCACTTCGCCGCCTATCGCGTACTGTTTGCCGTCGGGGCCTTGTTGGTAGGTGAAGCTGGCCGCGCCGGCCAGCGCGCCGCCGGCGGCCTGGTGGGCGGCCTCATGGCGGCGCACGTCGGTATCGCGCGCCTTCAGGTCTTCCACTTCTTTCTGTTGCGCATCGTTCAGCGGCTTGCCGTCCGGCGCCTTCGGCGCGGCTGGATTGGCTTGCTGGGCGTTTTTCGCGTTGCCGGAGCCATTCTGGCCGGAGGCGTCCGCGCCTGCCTGGCCCCCGGCGGCGGGCGCCGCGGCATTGGCGGTTTGGGCGGGAGAGGAGGGCGCGGAGGCAACGGCGGCGGCCTGCGAGCGCAGGGCTTGGCAGGCGGGGCATTGGCAATTGGCGCCATGCATGCTGATTCCGTAGCTGGAAGAGCCGCCGGCTACACTGGAAATGGACATGAAACGCGTTCCTTCTGTCGTTTCAGTATAGAAGCGCCTGCCCGCTATTCCAATCGGCGTGGCAGAATGTCCGCTTGTACACAGCGGGAGCAGACCATGAATGAACAGGCCCAGGGGCAAAGAGAACTGGTGATGTCGGTGTTGATGACGCCGGACATGGCCAATTTTTCCGGCAACGTGCACGGCGGCGTGCTGCTGAAGCTGCTGGACCAGGTGGCCTATGCTTGCGCCAGCCGCTACGCCGGCCGTTATGTGGTGACGCTGTCGGTGGACCAGGTGCTGTTCAAGCAGGCCATCCATGTCGGCGAACTGGTGACTTTTCTCGCCAGCGTCAACCATGTCGGCCGCACCTCGATGGAGGTGGGCATCAAGGTGGTGGCGGAAAACATCCAGCAGCGCAGCCAGCGCCATACCAACAGCTGCTATTTCACCATGGTGGCGTTCGAGGACGGCAAGGCGGTGGCGGTGCCGCCGCTGGCGCTGGACACGCCGGACCAGCAGCGCCGTTTCCGCGGCGCGGAGATGCGCAAGCAGCTGCGCATCGAGATGCAGCAGCGCAAGGACGCCATCGCGTGATCCCGGCGGGCTCCGCCCGCTGTTCCGGCGGCGGCGCCTGCTCTACAATCGCCGTTTGTTTTCCCGCGGCCGATTGCCCCCCATGTATACCCTGATACACCAAGATCCCCGTTTCTACCTGGTCGACAAGCGCGCCGGCGCCAGCTTCCACCGCGAAGGCGAAGAGGACGGCCTGATGGACGCGCTGCGCGCCGGCTTGGGCGACGACGCGCTGTGGCCGGTGCATCGGCTGGACCGCATCACTTCCGGGTTGATCCTGGTGGCGCGCTCCGCCGAGACGGCGCGGCAACTGGGCGAGGCGCTGGCCGGGCGCGAGGTGGAGAAATACTATCTGGCGCTGTCCGACCGCAAGCCGCTGAAGAAGCAGGGCAAGGTGAGCGGCGACATGGCCAAGGGCCGCGGCGGCGCCTGGCGGCTGCTGGCCAGCCAGGACAATCCGGCGGTCACCCAGTTTTTCAGTTATTCGGTGCAGCCGGGGATCCGGCTGTTTTTATTGCGCCCGCGCACCGGCAAGACCCACCAATTGCGGGTGGCGCTGAAGTCGCAGGGGGCGCCCATCTTGGGCGACGCTCTGTACGGCGGCGGCGCGGCCGATCGCGGCTATCTGCACGCCTACGCCTTGCGCTTCGCGCTGGATGGCGAAGCGTTCAGCTTCGTCTGTCCGCCATCGCAGGGCGAGCGTTTCGCCGATCTGGCCTGCCGCGCCTTGCTGGCTGAGCTGGCCGAGCCGTGGACGCTGAGCTGGCCGGGAGCGTGAGGCGGGATCAGGCGGCGGCGACGGCGGCCGGCTGGAAGCGGACGATCTCCACTTTGTGCTGTCGGCAGTGCTCGGCGAAGGCGTCGCCGGAGAGGTAGTCGAATTCGCGGCTGCGGCTGGCGGCGATCGGATCGTCGGCGTCGCTGGCCGGCAGGCCTGGGTGGCACATGATCAGCGCCTGTTCCGGGCTGCGCGCCAGCCAAGCTTGCATCAGGCCGGAGAAGTCCGCTTGCGGGGTCAGCGAATACATGCCGCCGAACCACGGCGTGGTGGCGAAGCCGGCTTCCTGCGCCTGCTCGTCGAAATTGATGCAGACGCTGCGCAGGATCAGCGACTTGAGGCGGTTGTCGCCCGGGTGGCCCAGCTTGTCCGGCGCGCGCAGATAGGGCAGCGGCAGCTGTTGCCAGCGCCGCTGTATCGCGTCGAACAGCGCGTCGCGTATCACCGGCAGCGCGTGCACGTGCTGGTGGCCGTCGACGAAGTCGGGCAGCCGGCCGAAATGCTCGGCGAAGCGGTCGATCTGCACCAGCGCCTCGTCGCGCAGCGCCGGCAGCGACAACTGGCGCAGCTGGCTCTTCATCAGCCAGTGCGACAGCGGCTTGGCCGGCGCGTCGAAGCTGTGGGTGAGATTGAAGTGCAGGCCTATATCAGCGCGCTGCGAACGGGCCTTGAGGTCGGCCGCCAGCGACGGCCAGTGCGGCGACTGGCTCATCACGCTGGTGGCGGACAGGCGGCCGGCGTCCAGCAATTGCAGGATGCCGGCGCTGATGCTGCCGGACTGGGCGAAGTCGTCGGCGCAGAGTGTCAATCGTTTTGTCATGGACAGTACGACCGTCCGGCGGCCGGAAAGTTTAGCGATCCGGCATGCCAGACGTTAATTTGTTTGCGGAGAAGCGGCGAAGGCCCACAGCTTGCCGAGGACGAAGGTGAGCACCGCCACGCTGAACAGCACGATGCACAGCGACAGCCGGTAATCCAGCGCGGTGAAGCGCAGCAGCAGGAAATACATCGCCTCGTTGACGCAGAAGCTCAGGCAGGAAACGCCGAAGAAGCGCGGCAGCGCCTGGCGGTGCGGCACGTGGCGCGCCTCGAAGGTGAAATGGCGGTGGCCCCAGTAGCTGAGCTGGAAGGCCGCCAGGAAGGCCAGCACATTGGCGGCCAAGGGCGGCAGCCCCAGCGGCACCATCACCAGCGCCACCAGCATGAAGTGCAGCAGCATCGCCGACACCCCTACCACGCCGAACCAGAACAATTGCCGGCTCATGCGCCGCGCCCGGCCTGCGGTTTGCTGATGCGGCTGATCAGGTAGGTGGGGCGGCCCTTCACTTCATTGAAGATGCGGCCGACGTATTCGCCCAGTATCCCGATCGACAACAGCTGCACACCGCCGAGGAAGGTGACGGCGACTGCCAGCGTCGGCCAGCCGCTGACGCGGTTGCCGTACAGCAGCGTGTGGATGAATTCCCAGATCGCGTAGCCTATCGACAGCATGGAAATCACGCAGCCCACCAGCGTCCAGATCCGCAGCGGCATGTTGGAGAAGGCGGTGAGACCGGTGAGGCCCAGGCCGAACAGGCTGCGGAAATTGAAGCTGCTCTTGCCGGCGCGGCGCTCCTGGGTTTCGGTTTCCATCGCCAGCTGAGTGAAGCCCACCCAGTTGTACAGGCCCTTCATGAAGCGGTTGCGCTCCGGCATCTGGCGCAGCGCGTCGAGGATGCTGCGGTCCAGCACGCGGAAGTCCTGGGTGTTTTCCGGGATTTTCAGCGGCGCGCCGCTGTTGAGCAGCGCGTAGAACACGCGGGTGAAGGCGCGCTTGGCCAGGGTTTCGTTGTCGCGGTTGGCGCGCACGCTGTACACCATATCGTAGCCTTGGCGCCATTTTTCCAGGAATACCGGCACCATTTCCGGCGGGTGCTGGAAGTCGCCGTCTATCAGCACCGCCACGTCGCCGGCGATATTGTCGATGCCGGCGGTGAGCGCGATTTCCTTGCCGAAGTTGCGCGACAGCTGTATCAGCGTGACCGGCAGCCGCTGGCCAGCCTCCAGCACCTTGGGCACGGTGTCGTCGCGGCTGCCGTCGTCCACCACCACCAGTTCGTGGCGCAGGCCATGCTGCGTCAGCAGCCGATGCAGCGTCTCCAGCATCGGCACGATGTTTTCCGACTCGTTGTAGGCCGGGATGATGCAGCTGACCAGCGGGTCGCGCGGGCGTTCCGCCGCGTGCAGTTCCAGCAGGTAAGGCGGGACGAAGCCGGGTTTGCGGGTGTCAGTCATGATTCTGTCCTGGGCGTTCAGCGGCTGGCGGCGGGGCGCAGCAGCAGCATGCGGTCCTTCATCACCGGGAATTCCGCCGCCTTGGCGTAAGCGGCGGAGACCGCGGCCGGCAGGCTGGCGTAGTCGCGCTGCTCGGTGACGATGAAGCTGCCGGGGTGGGCGGCAAGCAAGGCGGCCAGGGCCTCCGGTTTGGCGGTGGTGCGTACTTTGCCCTGGCTGTAGAACTCGGCGGAGAATTCGCGGCGGCTGTCCCAGTAGATCAGGATGGCGGCGGCCGCGGGGCTTTGTTGCTGCCAAGCGGCGATCACCGGTTTCTGGGTGCGGAAGTATTTGGCGCCATCGTAGCGCTGCAGGCCGATGCCGGCCAGCACCAGAATGCCGGACGACAGCGCCAGCCAGGGCAGCGCGCGGCCGGCGCGCTCGCCACGGCCGCGGCGCCACAATTCGGCCATCAGCAGTGCCGCGCCGGGCAGCATCGGCAGCGAGTACGGGAAAATGATGTTGCCGGACAAGGTGAAGAACAGCAGCGTCATCACCGTCCACAGCGAGAGGTACAGCAGCCAGCCATCGTTCTCGCCGGCGCGGACGATGGCCGGCAGCCGGCGCGCCTGGCTAGCCAGCCAGGCCAGCATGGCGATCGACCACGGGAACAGCGCGCCGAAGGCGTAGGGCCAGATCATGCCGCGCGGGGTGGCGTGGGCGAAGCCGTATTTGTCGCCTTTCCAGCCGGAGTCGAGGAAGCGGCTGACGTGTTCGCCCATGATGAAGTAGTTGAGGAAGCCCGGGGTGCGGATTTCAGCCCAGACATACCAGGGCAGGGCGATGGCGGCGGCCAGCAGCGTGCCAGAGATCCACGGCAGCTCGGTCCATAGCCGTTTCCATTCGTTGCGGATCAGCACCCAGAAGAAGATGGGCATGCCCACCAGCACCACGTCCAGCGGCCCCTTGGCCAGGAGGCCAAGCCCAAGGCCGACGAAGAAGGCGTAGCGCCAGGCCTTGCCGCCGCCGTGCAGCGCATGCCAGAAGGCGACCTGGCTCAGCGTGACGCAGAACAGCAGCGATGGGTCGGTCATCACGGTGCCGGCGGCGCCGTAGAACAGCAGGCCGCCGCCCAGCAGCAGCGCGGCGGCGGTGGCGGCTTCGTCGCCGCCGCGGCGGCGCATCAGGCCGGCGGTCAGCCACAGCGCGCCCAGCGCCAGCAGCAGCGCCGGCAGGCGGGCGGCGAATTCATTGACGCCGAACAGCCCCATGCTGGCCGCCGACAGCCAGGTGGACAGCGGCGGCTTGGCCCAGAACGGCACGCCGTAGTCGTGCAGCGGCGTCACCCAGTTGCCGGTTTCCAGCATCTTGCGGGCGATTTCGGCGTAGCGCGCCTCGGTGGTGTCGGTCAGCGGAATGGCCCACAGCGCCGCGAGGCGTATCAACAGCAGGGCGATCAGCGCGTAAACGGCGTGTTTCCGCCAATTGGAGCTTGCAGCGTTTTTCATCCAGAGTCTTGTTTCAGAGCGCGATTGTTCCGGCGCAAGGCTATCACAGAGCGGGCCCGGCGTCTGCCCCGCGCCGGAACGCAAAACGCCACCCGAAGGTGGCGTTGGCGCGATCAGGCGATACCTTACTGGCGGCCGTGCATCATCTTTTTCAGCACGGAGGACAGCGCGAACAGGATCAGCGAGCTGGCGCCGGCCATGAACACGAACAGCATGAAGAAATCGTGCAGATTGTTGACCGCGTAGCCGAGGAAGTGCGGCACCGGCTTGGCCGGGTCCGGATACAGCTCGGACAGCGTGCCGGCGAACTTGTTGGCGGCGGCGTTGGACAGGAACCAGATGCCCATCATCAGGCTGGTGAAGCGGGCCGGCGACAGTTTCACCACCAGCGACAGGCCGATGGGAGACAGGCTCAGTTCGCCGAAGGTGTGCAGCATGTACAGGCTGACCAGCCACAGCATGCTGACCTTGACGCCCGGCTGCAGGCCGTCGACGCCGAAGGCGATCACCAGGTAGCCGATGGCCAGGAAGAACAGGCCCAGCGCCATCTTGGCCGGCGACGAGGGTTCCATGCCCTTGTTGCCCAGCTTGGTCCAGATCCAGGCGAACAGCGGCGCGAACAGCACCACCGAGATCGGGTTGATCGACTGGAAGAACGAGGCGGGAACGGTGTAGCCCAGCAGGTTGCGGTTGGTCTGCTCTTCGGCGAAGAAGGTCAGCGAGGCGCCGGCCTGCTCGAAGGCGGACCAGAAGAAGATCACGAAGGCGGACACGATCAGGATCACAGCCAGGCGCTGTTTCTCGATGCTGGTCAGCGGCGCGTGCACCACTTTTTCGCCGCTGTCGTGGTGGCGCTTCGGCGCCAGGCCGATAGGCTTGCCTTCCGGCGTCACCAGATACTGGTTCTTGAACAGGCTGAAAATGACCAGCGACAGCAGCATGCCGCAACCGGCGGCCATGAAGCCCCACTTGAAGTCGGCCGGGTTGCCGGTGTCGCCCAGGGTGCCGCACACCAGCGGCGCGAACAGCGAGCCGGCGTTGATGCCCATATAGAAGATGGTGAAAGCGGAGTCGACGCGTTTGTCGCCCGGCGCGTACAGCTGGCCCACCATCGACGAGATGTTCGGCTTGAACAGGCCGTTGCCGGCGATCAGGAAGCCCAGGCCGCCGTACAGCAGCCAGGAGGCGGCGCCGACGTTGGTCTCATGCAGCGAGCCGGAGAAGAACAGCATGAACTGGCCGATGGCCATCAGCACGCCGCCCAGCAGGATGGAGCGGCGGTTGCCCCAGTAGCGGTCGGCGATGTAGCCGCCCACCAGCGGCGTCAGGTAGACCAGGCCGGTGTAGGTGCCGTAGATGTCCGAGGCATGGGCCTTGTCGAACAGCAGAGCCTTGATCATGTAGAGCGTGAAGATGGCGCGCATGCCGTAGTAGCTGAAGCGCTCCCACATCTCGGTCACAAAGAGCAGGTAGAGCCCCTTGGGATGCGATTGTGTCGACATAGAGATTTTTCCTTGTGTGACTTGAGACATCGCCTCAACGAGCGGTGTTGTTGTTTTTTATGTATGCCTTGGATTTTGTAGGCAGCGCACGATCATATCGACTAAATGTTGAGATGTGAAAATTTTTTTAGCGAATTGTTAATTACATTGTAATAATTAGAGCATTTGCCTTGTTTTTTTGATGATTTTTATTGGGCGATTTAATTGGTTGCCATGCTTTTTCTTCATGATGGCTATCGTTTACTGTATACAATTGATTGGTCAATACCTTTTCTGTATCGATATTCCACGGTTGAATGTCTGTCGCGGCGCGGCTATCTTGGGCTGACAGGCCCGCTCGATTAGGGCCGGTTTTCCGCCAACGGCCCAAGGCGCAGCGATGAATATTCCGCCCTTTGCTTGCCCGGCGCAGACCCTGCATGGGGGGCCGCGCCCCAATTGGTACACCCTCGACATCATCCTGACGTTCGACTTTCCGCGCGCCTGAGCGCTCCTTCGCCGGTCTTCCCCTTTTCCCCGGTTTCAGCGCGGATGTCCGCGCGCGCCGCCGCGCGCCCGCGCAAGGAGACGCACCATGGCACGACGCATTCCCGAGCCCTACCGCATCAAGATGGTGGAGCCCATCCACCAGACCACTCCGCAATACCGCCGCCAAGCGCTGGACGCCGCCGGCTGGAATCCCTTTTTGCTCCGCTCCGAAGACGTGTACATCGACCTGCTGACCGATAGCGGCACCGGCGCGATGTCAGACCGGCAATGGGCCGGCCTGATGACCGGCGACGAAGCCTATGCCGGCAGCCGCAGTTTTTTCCGCCTGGCCGACACCGTGCGGGAGTTGTTCGGCTACGCCCACACCATCCCCACCCACCAGGGGCGCGGCGCCGAACAGATCCTTTTCCCGGAATTGGTCAAGCGTTGCCGCGGCGCGCGGCCGCTATTCCTGTCCAATTATCATTTCGACACCACCAAGGCCCACGTCGAGCTGGCCGGCGCGCGGGCGGTCAATGTGCTGACGCCGCAAGCGCTGGACACCGCCGCGCCTTACGACTGGAAGGGCAACTTCGACGTGCCGCGCCTGGCGGCGATCATCGCCGATGAGGGCGCCGCCAATGTCGCCGGCATCATCGTCACCATCACCTGCAACAGCGCCGGCGGCCAGCCGGTGGCGATGGACAATATCCGCGCGGTGGGGAAGCTGGCGCGCGAGCACGGCATTCCGCTGGTCATCGACGCCGCGCGCTTCGCCGAAAACGCCTGGTTCATCCGCGAGCGCGACCCGGCCTACGCCGGCAGCAGCATCGCCGCCATCGTGCGCGAGATGTTTTCGCATGGCGACATGTTCACCATGTCGGCCAAGAAGGACGCGTTGGTGAACATGGGCGGCTTGTGCTGCTTCAAGGACGACGAGGCGCTGTTCCGCGCGGTGCAGGTGAACTGCGTGCCGATGGAGGGCTTCGTCACTTACGGCGGCCTGGCCGGCCGCGACATGGAGGCATTGGCGATAGGGCTGCGGGAGGGGATGGACGACGCCTTTCTCGGCTACCGCATCGGCCAGGTGGCGTATCTGGGAGAGCGGCTGCGCGAAGGCGGGGTGCCGATCCAGACCCCGACCGGCGGGCACGCGGTGTTCGTCGACGCCGCGCGCCTGCTGCCGCACATCCCGGCCGAGCGCTTTCCGGCGCATGCGTTGGCCTGCGAGCTGTATCTGGAGGGCGGGGTGAGGGCGGTGGAGATCGGTTCCTTGCTGCTGGGCCGCAACCCGGCTAGCGGCTTGCAGGAGCCGTCGCCGTTCGAATTGATGCGGCTGACGGTGCCGCGCCGGGTCTACACCAACGACCATATGGACTACATCGCCGACTGCCTGGTGGAGGTGAAGCGGCGCGCCGCCGAAGTGCGCGGGCTGGCGTTCGATTACGAGCCGCCGATACTGCGCCACTTCATGGCGCGGCTGAGGCCGGCGTAGCGCGGATTGGCAGAGGCGGCGGCCGAGGCCGTCGCCGTCGGGCAAAGCTTACGGCTGCTGCGCTTGCCAGCGCTCGGCCTGTTCGCTGGCGCGCAGCAGGGCGGGGCGATCCTTCAGGCCGTTCCAGTAGGCGACCAGCTCCGGCCTGTCGCGCATATTGCCGAACTCGATGCCATAGCCTATGGTGCGGCCGACATACACGTCGGCGGCGGAAAAACGGTCGCCGGCCAGGTAGCGGCGGCCGGCCACCGCCTTGGCCAGGGTGTCCATCGTCGCCTCGTAGGAGCCGTAGCCGAACATCCGCTGCTGCTCCGCGCTGGGGATGAAGCCGGCGGCCTGGTTGGTCCAGGCGTGTTCGACGCAGCTGGCGACGAAAAACAGCCAGCGGTAGTAGTCGCCGCGCGCCGCCGGAGCCGGGGCCAGGCCGGCCTCGGGGAAGGCGTCGGCGAGATAGGCGCAGATGGCCGCGCCTTCGGTGACGATCTGTTCGCCATGGCGGATGGCCGGCACCTTGCCCATCGGGTTGACGGCCAGGTATTCGGGCGCCTTCATCGCGGCGCCGTATTCCAGCAGCACCGGGCGGTAGGGCGCGCCCACCTCCTCCAGCATCCAGTGCACGATATTGGCCCGCGATTGCGGGTTGGTATAGAAGACAAGCTCTTTCGACATGGACTGGCGCCTTTCTGTGCGGAGATTGCGGCGGGAGCGGACATGGCCGGAGAGGGAGCCGGCGCGCGCCGTTCATGCATGATGCATGGCCGGGCGAGGGGCGGCAAGCGCGCGGGAGGGTGTCAAATGGCGGTGGCGGGTTTGCGGATGCGCATGTGGAAGGTGCATTCGCCTATCACATTGAAGAAGTTCTGCACCGCCATGCTGATGTCGCCTTCATTGACCTGGCCGCTGTTGAAGCGGGTGGCCCAGGGCTCCAGAATCTTCACGTCCGATGACTCCATCACCCAATCCACGCCCAGGTAAACGCCGAGCGGCGTGTTGGAGCTGCCTTCGGCCATCCATTGCCGGTTCAGCTCCTGGTTGAACATGTGCAGGCCGGCCGCGGTGATGGGGCGCACATGGGTGGGGTCGGCCAGGTAGTTGTCGCTGCGCGGGTGCGGCACGATGATGGTGACCAGCGCGCCGGGCGCGCATACCCGGTACAGCTCCTTGATGATGCCGAGATAGGTTGCGCTGCTGGCGCCCAGGTGTTCCAGCACATGGCTCATCAGGATCTCGTCCACCGAGTTGTCGTCCCAGGGCCAGGGAAACTGTTCCAGATCCGCCACCAGATCGGGGTGGCAGGCCGCCTGGGAGTCGACGTTGAGGAAGCCGGGGCGCCGGTCGTGGCCGCAGCCGAGATTGAGTTTGAGCATGCCGATTACCGCTGGAGTCGGGGTGATTGGCAGTGTAGCCGCGGCCGAGGCCGCCGGCAAAATTTCGCGGCGGCCGGCTTGCGGATGCCAGCTGCCGGCACCATCATCTGGACAATGAGCCGGGCGTGGCCCGGCGAAGGGAGGGCAGGCATGTTTGAACGTTTGCGGCAGCTGTTGACGGCTGGGGGCGCCCGCTACCGGGTGATCGAGCATCCGGCCGAGGGCAATTCGCGCAAGGTGGCCGATGTCCGCGGCACCGAGGCGGGTCAGGGGGCCAAGGCGATGCTGTGCAAGGTGGCGGATCAGACCGGCCAATTCGTGCTGGCGGTGCTGCCTGGCGACGAACGGGTGGATTTCGCCAAGGTGGCCGCCGCCATCGGCGCGCGCAAGGTGAAGCTGGCGGACGCGGCCGAGGCCGAAGCGGCCACCGGCTGCGTGATCGGCTCGATTCCGCCGTTCAGCTTCAGCCCGGTCATCCGGCTGGTGGTGGATCCGCAGCTGCTGGCGCGTTATTCGGAGATCGCGTTCAACGCCGGCCGGCTGGACGCGTCCATCGTGCTGAACGGCGACGATTACCGCCGGCTCGCGCAACCGCTGCTGGCCGACATCCGCAAGGAGAGCGCCTGATGGCCGGCGCGAGCGAGCCGCTGGCCGGCTACGCGCGGGCGATCATGGGCGGCGCCGGCGCCGAGCGCATCGTCGGCCGCGAAGATAAGCAGGACAGCTGGCGCGAGGCCGACTGCGAGGTGACGCTGCGGGAGCGGGTGTACCGCTTCGACAACGGCGTGGCGATCCGCCGCAGCATAGAGGTGGACGATTACCCCAGCGAGCTGGTCTGCGCCGAGAGCTGGATTACCTATGAAGTATTGGAGCTGGGCGGCTCGCCCGGGATAGAGCCGATGCGCAAGAGTTTCGACAACGGCTGCCGCGAGGCTTTCTGGCTGCGCTACCACGCGGACCTGTCGATCTGAGTCGGCTCAATCCGGCGCGGCCAGCCAGGCCTGGTCGAAATCCATCCAGCCGCACTGCGCCAGCGTGACGTCCTGCAATTGCGGCGCGAACGCCATCGCCTGTTCATGGTGGCGCAGCGGAATCAGGCTGGCTTCCGCCACCAGCGCGCGCGCCAGCGCCTCATAGCCCTGCCAGCGCCGTTCGGCGTCCGGCTCCATCGCCAGTTGTTGTTCCGCCGCGCGCATTCTGTGCCGGGCCGCCGCTTCCAGCCAGCAGTGGTAGCCGGCGTCCTGGCACAGCCATTGATAGACGCCGAAATCCACGTCGTCGGCCATCGCTTCGCCGCTTAGCAGCAGGTCGGCGCCGTCCAGCCAGTCGCAGCGGGCGAAGTCGGGGTAGGGCATCACCGTCAGCTCGATGCGGCAGCCGGCGTCCCGCAACCGGCGCGCCACCGCCTCGGCCAGCTCGATATGGTCGGGCAACTGGTAGGTGGCCAGCCGCAGCGTCGCCGGCAGCCGAGGCGCCGGCGGCTGGATGGGCGCCGGCCGGTGCCGCCATTGCGGCAGCATGCCCAGCGCCGCTTCGCCGGGCAGCGGGGCCTGCCAGACGGCCGGATGCAGCCAGTCGGCCAGCGCCCGCCGTTGAACAGAGTCCAGCCGGGCCGGATTCGCCGCCAGATAGCTGCAGCCAGCCTCCAGCCGGCGCAGCGACGGTTGGCCGCCCGGTTCGCCGGGATGGCAGAAGCGCGCGTCCAGCCTGGCCTTCACCTCGGGATCGTCCACCACCCAGATATCCACCGCGTCCAGCAGCGGCCTTTCCTTCCAGTGGCGGTCGAAGGCGCGCAGCGTGGCGCGATAGTCGTTGTTGGCTTCCAGCCGGAATGCGCCGGTGCCGATGGGGAAGCGGCCGAAATCGGCTTGCGGCCAGCATTCCCGCGGCAGGATGGAGGCGGCGCTGTCGGCCAGCCGCCGCGGCAACAAAGCATCGGGGCGGGTCAGGCGGATGTGGACGGTCAGCGGCGCCGGCAGGTTCACATCAGCCAGATGCGCGAACAGGCGCTGATGCGGGCCGGCCTCGTCGCGCAGCCGCAGCAGCGTCTGGCGGACGTCTTCGCCATCCAGCGCGCGGCCGTTGTGGAAAACGACGCCGGGGCGCAGATGGAAGCGCCAGTTTCGCCATTCGCCGTCATGGCGCCAATGATGAGACAGCGCCGGGACGATTTGCCCCCGCGCGCGGTCGTAGCGCGTGAGTCCGTCGAAAATCTGGCGGATCAGGTGGCACTCGGTGCGGCGGTTGATCTGGACCGGGTCCAGGCTGTGCAGCGGCCGGTAGAAGGGCAGGCGCAGCGTCTGCGGTTCGGACGGGGCGACGCCGAGATAGGCCGGCAGCAATTCGGTGATTTGGCGGCGCGCGGCGGCGGGCAGCAGCCGCATCGCTTTTTCGATGTCGCCGTTGGCCAGGAACCCGCGCGCCGCTTCCCTTTCAAGCTGGCTGGCCGGCGCCAGCAGCCGCAGCCGCGACGCATGGCCGCGCCCCTGGCCGGGCTGCCATCGCAGCCAGCCGTTATCCGCCATGCTCTGTAGCAGTTCGCGGGCGTGGCGCGGGCTGCAATGCAGGGCGGCGGCGATGTCGGCCAGCCGCGCCGGGCCGTCGTGGGCGGGGTAGGCCAGGCTCAGTCGCTGGTAGTGTTGGAGCAGGCGCATAAAAGGGGAGGAATGGTTTTGATTTGTTCCATTTTTATTCCCGCTTTTGTGCCGGATACTGCCGCTTCTGTCAAATGTCATGGAGCGCGCATGTCCGCGGTTTCTTCCCTTTCTTTATGGCGGCAGCCGGTGTTCGCCGGCCTGTTCGCTTCCACCGCGCTGCTGGCGCTGGGCGGCCAGATCTATCAGCTGGCCCTGCCCTTGATCCTGTACGAGCTGACCCATTCGCTGGCGGCGATGAGCAATCTGCGCGCGGTGGAGTTTTTGCCCAATCTGCTGCTGGCGGCGGTGATCGGCGTGTGGGTGGACCGGGTATGCCGCCGCCGCTGGGCGCAGCGCGCCTTGCTGGCGATGGCCGCGCTGCTGGGCGTTTGCGCGCTGGCGCTGGCCGGCGGCTGGATGGCCGCATGGCTGTTCTATCCGCTGACCTTTTGCGTGATGCTGTGCAACTACGTGACCGCCATCTGCCGGATGGCGCTGGTGAAGGAGAGCGTGCCGCCGGCGCAGCTGGTGCAGGCCAATGGTTATCTGGGCAGCTTGTTCGACGTGTTCGCCGTCAGCGGTCCGGTGTTGTCCGGACTGTTGATCGCCTGGGCGCGTCCGCATTGGAGCCTGGGCGTGCCGGCGCTGATGTTTTTGTTGTCGGCGCTGCTGATGGCCAGGGTGCCGGCGCCAGGGCGGGGACAGGCCGGCGAGCGGCGTTTTGGGGCGGAATTGGCCGCCGGCTGGCGGGCGCTGCGCGGCAATCCGGCGTTGTGGCAGCTGAGCTGGGTGGTGGTGCTGGCCAATGGCGCGGCAGGCGTCGCCGAGGTGTTGTTTCTGTTCCGCGCCCGCGACCAGCTGGGTTTTTCGCCCGGCCAGTTGGGGCTGCTGTTCGGCTGCGCCGGCGCGGGCGGCATCGCGGCGGGCTTGTGCGTGGCGCGGGTGCGCAAGGCGCTGGGCCTGGGGCGGATGATCTGCCTGGCTTTGCTGTTGGAGGCGGCCGGCATGGCGGCGCAGGCGTGGCTTGGCGATCTGCGCTGGCTGGCGGCGGCGATGGCGCTGCAGAGCTTCGCGGTGGTGTGCGGCAATGTCGGCGTGTGGAGCTACCGCCAGGAGGCGACGCCGACGGCGCTGATCGGCCGGGTGTCCGGCCTGACCGGTTCCTTGTTCAAGCTGCTGATGCCGCTGGCGCTGGTTTTGGGCGGCGCGCTGTCGGCGGACATGCCGCTGCGGGATTTGATGCTGGCGACGGCGGTCTGGCAGGCGGGGGCGGCGCTATTGTGCGGGCTGAGCCGGGTAAGGACGCTGGTCTGAGCGCCGACGGCCCGCTGGCGGGCGGTCCGCCCGGCGCTTAATTGGCGGCCGGCTCCAGCTTGGGCTGGCCCAGCTGCACCATCGGGCCTTCGCCGGGCTTCCACTCGCCCTGGATGCGCCAGGTCTTGGCGTGGTCTTCCAGCTGGATGTACCAGTGGTTGGCGATGACCGGCGTCTTGGGCAGGATGCCCTGGTACAGATTGGGGCCGGCCAGCGTCATTTCGGCGGACAGGTCGTAGTCGTCCTGCGCCGGGTGGATCATGCTCAGCGCGATGGTGTCTGGCAGCGGCGCCTTGCTGCTGGTGACCAGGCGCAGGCTGCGGCCGTCGCTGCCCAGCATCAATTGCGCGGTCAGCCCCATCCGCGCGGCGGCCTTGTCGCGCCGCAGCTCCATATTGATGGCCTTGCCCTTCTTGTAGTAGTCGTCGGTCACCAGGCCGTCGTCCGACTTGATGGCGGCGGCGAGGAAGCCGATGCCGACGATGATGGAGACCAGCGGGATGCCGAACAGGATCCACGGCCAGGGTTCGCGGTACCAGGGGCGGGGCGGGTGGGCGGTGTGTTGCATGTCTTACTCTCCGATGAAGCTGGACTTCTCTTCCACGCGCAGGGAAGGGTTGTTGATGGACTGGATGGCGAAGCGGATCGGGTGGCTGCCCTTGGTCGCGTACTGCGGGTCGGCCTCCACGTGGACGGTGACGGCTTCGGTCTGGGTGGCGTCGACGCGGATTTCCGGCTTTTCCGCCTTGGCGCGGATGCCGGGCAGGCCTTCGGCTGTGATGCGGAAGCGCTGGCTTTGTTCCGTGGTGTTGATGATCTTGACGATATAGGTGTTCTCCAGCCAGCCCTCGTCGGTTTCGCGCACCAGCGAGGCGCGGTCGCGGATGATGTCCACCTTGAACGGCTTGCGCAGCGCCAGCGAGGTGATGGCGGCGGTAAATATGATGAGCAACACCAGGCTGTACAGCACCACGCGCGGGCGTTTCAGCCGCGAGGGGATGGCTTTTTCCGGATATTTGCCTTCCAGCGCGTTTTCCGTGGTATAGCGGATCAGGCCGCGCGGGTAGCTCATCTTGTCCATCACGTCGTCGCAGGCGTCGATGCAGGCGGCGCAGCCTATGCACTCGTATTGCAGGCCGTTGCGGATATCGATGCCCACCGGGCACACCTGCACGCAGATGCTGCAGTTGATGCAGTCGCCCAGGCCCTGCTCTTTTGGATCGGCGCCTTTCTTGCGCGAGCCGCGCGGTTCGCCGCGGGCCTCGTCGTAGGAGATGATCAGGGTGTCTGCGTCGAACATCACGCTCTGGAAACGGGCGTACGGGCACATGTATTTGCACACTTGCTCGCGCATGAATACCGCGAACAGATAGGTGAAGCCGCCGTAGAAGAACATCCAGAAGGTTTCCCACGGTCCGTAGCCGAAGCTGGGAATGGCGGCCACCAGGCTGCGTATCGGCGTGAAATAGCCGACTAGCGTGAAGCCGGTCCACAGCGAGAATGCCAGCATGATGAAATGCTTGGTGAACTTCAGCCGGAATTTGGCCAGGCTCATCGGCGCGGCGTCCAGCTTCATGCGCTTGCCGCGGTCGCCCTCCACCCATTGCTCTATCCACAGCATGATCTCGGTGTACACCGTTTGCGGACAGGAATAGCCGCACCACAGCCGGCCGGCGATGGTGGTCCAGGTAAACAGGCCGAAGGCGCAGCACATCAGCAGCGCGGCGAGATAGACGAAGTCCTGCGGCCAGATGGTGAGGCCGAACAGGTAGAATTTGCGGCCGACCATGTCGAAGAATACCGCCTGGCGGCCGTTCCATTGCAGCCAGGGCAGGCCGAGGTACAGCAGCTGGGTGCCGACGACGAACAGGATGCGGAGGTTGTTGAACACGCCTTTGACCGCGCGCGGGTAGATTTTCTTCTGAGCCTCGTACAGCGAGACGGTGGCGGTGTCCTGGCCGCTGTTTTCAACCTTGATCGGGATTTTCTTCAACGAGTCTGACATGTCGCGTTCCTGAAGAGGACTTGGCGAAGCTCACCGTGCGATGCGCTCTGCCAAAGCCTCTGGGGGTGGGGAGGCGGGTCGGGAAACGCCGTCCGCGCGGGCGGACGGCGCCTAGACCCGGCTTATTGCGGGGCTTTGGGGTTGTTGGACAGGCTCCAGACGTAGGCGGCCAGCAGGTGGACCTTGCCTTCGCCGAGGAAGTCTTTCCAGGCGGGCATCTGGCCGTTGCGGCCATTGGTGATGGTTTCGATGATGGCCTTCTCGGTGCCGCCGTACAGCCAGCTGCCGGATGGGTGGGTCAGGTTGGGCGCGCCCATTTCCTGCTTGCCCTTGCCGTCCACGCCGTGGCAGACCGAGCACAGCGCGGCGAAGGTTTCCTTGCCGCGGCTGGCGCGTTCGGCGTCGTACTTGCGGGCTTTGGCCGAGATCGACAGCACGTAGTTGGCCACGTCCTTGACCTTTTCCTCGCCCAGCGTCGCGCCCCAGGCCGGCATCTGGCCGTGGCGGCCGCCCATGATGGTGGTCTTGATGGTGGCCGGTTCGCCGCCGTACAGCCAGTCATGGTTCACCAGGTTGGGGAAGCCCTTGGCGCCGCGCGCGTCGGCGCCGTGGCACTGCACGCAGTAGGTCTGGAACAGGCGTTTGCCCATTTCCTGCGCCTGCGGGTCGGCGGCCACCGTTTTCAGGTCCTGTTTCAGGTACTTGTCGTACAGCGGGCGGTATTTGGCTTCGGCCTTGTTGCGCTCCACCGTGTACTGATCCACCGATGTCCAGCCGAACAGGCCCTTGAAGTTGCCCAGCCCCGGGTACAGCACCAGGTAGACGATGGCGAACAGCAGCGTGATGTAGAACATCAGCATCCACCAGCGCGGCAGCGGATTGTTGTACTCGGCCAGGTCGCCATCCCAGACGTGGCCGGTGATTTCGACTTCTTCCCCCTTCTTGACCGTGGTCTTGGACTGGGTGAACACCAGCAGGGTCAGCCAGATCAATCCCCCCAGCACGATCACGGAAATCCAGATGCTCCAGAAATCACTCAGGTATTGATTCATTTTCTTGCTCCGTTGGAAGCCTGCTCCTGGCCGGCTTCCTGCACCTTGTCGTCGTCGAGGAAGGGCAGGTTGGCTGCCTCCTCATAGCGGCCTTTGGAGCGTTTGCTGTAGGCGATGATCAGCACCACGATGAAGAACGCGAAGCAGACCACGGTGAACAGCGAACGTCCTAACGTAACCCAGTCCATGGCTCAGCGCTTATTCGTCAGCGCAAGGCCCAGGCCTTGCAGGTAAGCGACCAGCGCATCCATTTCGGATTTGCCCTCGACCTGAGCCTTGGCCTCGGCGATGTCCTTGTCGCTGTACGGCACGCCCACTTTGCGCAGCGCCTCCATCTTCAGCGGCATCACCTCGGCGTCTACCAGGTTTTTGGCCAGCCATGGGAAGGCCGGCATATTGGACTCCGGCACCACGTCGCGCGGGTTGTTCAGGTGCACGCGGTGCCATTCGTCGGAATAGCGGCCGCCCACGCGGGCGAGGTCGGGGCCGGTGCGCTTGGAGCCCCATTGGAACGGGTGGTCGTAAACCGACTCCCCGGCCACCGAGTAGTGGCCGTAGCGTTCGGTTTCGGCGCGGAACGGGCGGATCATCTGCGAGTGGCAGTTGTAGCAGCCTTCGCGCACGTAGATGTCGCGGCCGGCCAGCTGCAGCGCGGTGTAGGGCTTGACGCCGGCGACAGGCTCGGTGACGGATTTCTGGAACGCCAGCGGCAGGATTTCCACCAGGCCCGCCACGCTTACCACCAGCAGGGTCAGCACGATCAGCCAGCCCACGTGTTCTTCGATCAGTTTCTGGATTTTGTCCATGATTTTTCCTTCGCCTTCTTAGTGGGCTTCAGCGGTGAGGGCCGGAATCTTGGCATCCACGGCGCGGCCGGAGGAGACGGTGCGGAAGGTGTTGTAAGCCATCAGCAGCATGCCGGACAGGTACAGGGCGCCGCCCAGGAAGCGCACGAAGTGGTAGGGGTAGGTGGCTTTCACCGCTTCGACGAAGGCATAGGTCAGCGTGCCGTCCGGGTTCAGCGCGCGCCACATCAGGCCCTGGGTCACGCCGGAAATCCACAGCGCGGCGATGTACAGCACCACGCCGACGGTGGCCAGCCAGAAGTGGGCTTCGATCAGCTTGACGCTGTGCATGGAATCGCGGCCGAACAGGCGCGGAATCAGGTAGTACATCGAGCCGATGGTGATGAAGCCCACCCAGCCCAGCGCGCCGGAGTGCACGTGGCCGATGGTCCAGTCGGTGTAGTGGGACAAGGCGTTGACGGTCTTGATCGACATCATCGGGCCTTCGAAGGTGGACATGCCGTAGAACGACAGCGACACCACCAGGAATTTCAGCACCGGGTCGGTGCGCAGCTTATGCCAGGCGCCGGACAGCGTCATGATGCCGTTGATCATGCCGCCCCAGGACGGCGCCAGCAGCACCAGCGAAAACACCATGCCGACCGATTGGGTCCAGTCCGGCAGGGCGGTGTAGTGCAGGTGGTGCGGACCGGCCCACATATAGGTGAAGATCAGCGCCCAGAAGTGCACCACGGACAGGCGGTAGGAGTAAACCGGGCGGCCGGCCTGCTTGGGCACGAAGTAGTACATCATGCCGAGGAAGGCGGCGGTCAGGAAGAAGCCCACCGCGTTGTGGCCGTACCACCACTGCACCATCGCGTCGACGGCGCCGGAGTAGACCGAATAGGACTTCCACAGCGTCACCGGCACGAAGGCGGAATTGACGATGTGCAGCAGCGCCACCGCCAGGATGAAGGCGCCGTAGAACCAGTTGGCCACGTAGATGTGCTTGACCTTGCGGATGGCGATGGTGCCGAAGAACACGATCGCGTACACCACCCAGGTGACGGCGATCAGCAGCTTGATCGGCCATTCGAGTTCGGCGTATTCCTTGCCGAAGGTGAAGCCCAGCGGCAGGGTGATGGCGGCCAGCACGATGACCAGCTGCCAGGCCCAGAAGGTGAAGGCGGCCAGCTTGTCGGAAATCAGGCGGACGTTACAGGTGCGCTGCACCACGTAATAGGAAGTGGCGAACAGGCCGCAGCCGCCGAAGGCGAAGATCACGGCGTTGGTGTGCAGCGGGCGCAGGCGGCCGAAGTGGAACCAGGGCCCGAAATTGAGCTCGGGCCATACCAGCTGGGCCGCAATGATGACGCCCACCAACATGCCGACTATGCCCCAAACTACGGTCATGATGGCAAATTGGCGCACCACCTTATAGTTATAAGTGGATTGCGTTTCCATTTAAGGTTTTCTCCAAGGTTGCTAACTCAGAACATGACAAACCGTGGCGACTTGAACTTTTTCCCCGCATCCCAATCTGCAGAGAAGAAGTCAGCCGCGGGGAACCGATCTATTTCAAAGTTGAACCAGGTGCTTGACCTGTACTGATAGGCTTTGATGTCTGTATTAGCATTTCGCCAGCCTTTCCGACAGCACCAAATTTCCACTCGAACAATGCCGTTATTCTAAATCAATTGCCATATGCGAGCCAGTTGCATAGCCGGCATGGATCGGTCCCTGCATGTCTTACGCGCGATGTTTCAAGGGTAGCAATGTGAACAGTTCATGTTGCCACTCATGCAATTGTATTGTCCTGTCGGCAACGCTCATTGACATGGATCAATGCAGCACGAGTGACGCCGCGAAATCCGCGGTAATGCTAGAATCATCAAGTTTTGCAACGCTTGCAGGCCGATCATGACCCAGTCCCTACCCGTGCATTATTCGCTGCGCCCGGTTTCGCCGGCCGCGCACCTGTTTGAAGTGAGCCTTACCGTGACGCACCCGGCCAAGAACGGCCAGGTGTTTTTTTGCCGGCGTGGATTCCCGGCAGTTATATGATTCGCGAGTTTTCCAAGCACATTAGCGGTTTGTCCGCCGCGTCGGCCGGCAAGCCGGTGGCTTTGCGGCAATTGGCGAAAAACCGCTGGCAGGCCGACCCGGTCAAGGGGCCGCTGACGCTGAGCTATCAGGTTTACGCCTACGATCTGTCGGTGCGCGGCGCCTACCTCGACAGCGAGCGCGGCTTCTTCAACGGCACCAGCGTGTTCCTGGCGGCGGAAGGCTACGAGAACGACGCCTGCAGCGTGGATATCCATGCGCCGGAAGGCAAGTCTTATGCTGAATGGAAAGTGGCCACCAGCCTGCCGGCCGCCGACGTGAAGAAGAAATCCGGCTTCGGCCGCTACCAGGCGTCCAGCTATGACGAATTGATAGACCACCCGGTGGAGCTGGGCGATTTCCACAAGGTCAGCTTCAAGGCCTGCGGCGTGCCGCACGAATTCGTCGTGTCCGGCCGCTTCCAGGGCGACCTCAAGCGCCTGGCTGACGACACCAGGAAAATCTGCGAATACCAGATCGGCATGTTCGGCAAGCCGGCGCCGTTCGACCGCTACGTGTTCATGCTGTTCGTCGGCAAGGACATCTACGGCGGTCTGGAGCACCGCGCGTCCACCGCGCTGGTGGCCAACCGCGACGATCTGCCGGCGCCGGGCGCGACCGAAATCAGCGACGGCTACCTGAAACTGCTGGGCCTGATCAGCCACGAATATTTCCACAGCTGGAATGTCAAGCGGATGAAGCCGGCGGTTTTCGCGCCGTATGATCTGAACCAGGAAGGCCATACCCGCCTGCTGTGGGCGTTCGAGGGCATCACCTCGTACTACGACGACCTGGCGCTGGTGCGCAGCGGCCTGATCGACGAGAAACGCTACCTGGGCCTGCTGGCCGAAACCATCACCGGCGTGCAACGCGGCGCGGGCAGAATGAAGCAGACGCTGGAGCAATCCAGCTTCGAAGCGTGGACCAAGTACTACCGCCAGGACGAGAACAGCCCCAACAGCATCGTCAGCTACTACACCAAGGGCTCGCTGGCGGCCTTGGCGCTGGACCTGCTGATCCGCCGCGACAGCCAGGGCAAGCAGTCGCTGGACGACGTGATGCGCGCGCTGTGGGCCAAGTGGCTGGCCGACGGCAAGGGCCTGGAAGAGGACGAGTGGGAGAAGATCGCCATCGAAACCACCGGCCTCGACCTCAAGCCCTTCTTCGACCTGGCGCTGCGCTCCACCGCGGAGCTGCCGCTGGCTGAACTGCTGGCCAGCCAGGGCATCGAACTGCAATTCGAGGCGGCGCAAGGCGGCTCCGACCGCGGCGGCGTGGTGGAGGCTTTCGCCGCCAAGCCGGCGCCGCTGGCGCTGGGCGTCAAGACCGCGCCCGATGCCGCTGGCGTCAAGCTGGCCCATGTGCTGGACGGCGGCGCGGCGCAAGCGGCCGGCCTGTCCGGCGGCGACGTGGTGGTGGCGGTGGACAAGCTGCGCGCCGTGGATCTGGACAAGCAGATCGCCCGCTACCAGGCCGGCGACAAGATCAAGCTGCACGCTTTTCGCCGCGACGAACTGATGGCTTTCGAGCTGACGCTGCAGGCGGCGCCGGCGGATACCTGCCGCCTCAAGCCGCAGCCGCAGGCCGGCAAGTGGATAGCCGGCCGTTGAGCCGGAAATAGAGAACAAGCGAAAGCGGCGCCCTGCCCGGCGCCGCGGCGTCTATGAATGAGACCGGCGGCGACGCCGGCGCAAAGGAGGTTTCATGGCCCAGCAGCCAGAAGTGAAGTACCGCAAGGATTACCAGGCCCCGGCCTTCCTGATCGACCGCGTCGACCTGGTGTTCGACATCGAGGACAACGCCACCCGCGTGCACTCGCGGCTGGTGATCACCCGCAACGGCCAGTCGCAGGCCGCCGACCTGGCATTGAGCGGCAGCGCCAAGCTGCTGAGCGTGACGCTGGACGGCGATCGGCTGGACGACAGCCGCTACGCGTTGGCCGACGACACGCTGACGGTGCGCGGCGTGCCGGACAGCTTCATCCTGGAGGTGGAGACCGAGCTCGATCCGGCCGCCAACACCAGCCTGATGGGCCTGTACGCGTCCGGCGGCAATCTGTTCACCCAGTGCGAGCCGGAAGGCTTCCGCAAGATCACCTACTATCTGGACCGTCCGGACGTGATGGCCAAGTTCACCACCACCATCAAGGCCGACAAGCAGAAGTACCCGGTGCTGCTGTCCAACGGCAACAAGGTGGGCGAGGGCATGGTGGACAAGAAGCGCCACTGGGTGAAATGGGTGGATCCGTACCGCAAGCCGGCGTATTTGTTCGCGCTGGTCGCCGGCAAGCTGGTGGCCTTGAAGGATAAGTTCACCACCATGCGTGGCCGCGAAGTGGCGCTGGAGATCTGGACCGAACCGGCCGACCAGGACAAGACCCAGCACGCGATGGACTCGGTCCGCCACTCGATGAAGTGGGACGAGGAGCGCTACGGCCTGGAGTACGACCTCGACATCTACATGATCGTCGCGGTCGGCGACTTCAATATGGGCGCGATGGAGAACAAGGGCCTCAACATCTTCAACACCAAGTATGTGCTGGCGCGCCAGGACACCGCCACCGATACCGATTTCGAAGGCATCGAGCGGGTGATCGGCCACGAGTACTTCCATAACTGGACCGGCAACCGCGTCACCTGCCGCGACTGGTTCCAGCTGAGCCTGAAGGAAGGCCTGACCGTCTACCGCGACCAGGAATTCGGCGCCGACATGAACAGCCGCGCGGTCAAGCGCATCGAGGACGTCAAGGGCCTGCGCGTGTCGCAGTTTCCGGAGGACGCTGGCCCGACCGCGCACCCGATCCGGCCGGACAGCTATATCGAGATGAACAACTTCTACACCATGACCGTGTACGAGAAGGGCGCGGAAGTGGTGCGGATGTACGAAACCCTGCTGGGCCGCGACGGCTTCCGCAAGGGCATGGACCTGTACTTCAAGCGCCACGACGGCCAGGCGGTCACCTGCGACGATTTCCGCGCCGCGATGGCCGACGCCAACGACGCGGATCTGGAACAGTTTGCGTTGTGGTACAGCCAGGCCGGCACGCCGCGCCTGGCGGTGTCGTCCAGCTACAATCCGGCCGAGCGCAGCTACACCTTGACGGTGAAGCAAAGCTGCCCGGCCACGCCGGGCCAGGAGCGCAAGCTGCCGTTCCACATCCCGCTGGCGCTGGGCCTGGTGGGCGCAGACGGCAAGGACCTGCCGCTGCGCCTGAAGGGCGAGGCCGAGGCGGCCGGCGCTTCGCGCGTGCTGGACGTCAAGGCCGCCGAGCAGAGCTTCACCTTCGTCGACATTCCGGCCGAGCCGGTGCCGTCGCTGCTGCGCGGCTTCTCGGCCCCGGTCAAGCTGGAATACGACTGGCGCGACGACCAGCTGGTGTTCCTGATGGCCAACGACAGCGACAGCTTCTGCCGCTGGGAGGCGGGCCAGACCTTCGCCGAGCGCCTGTTCAAGCAACTGATCGCCGACGCCGCCGCCGGCCGCGAATTGAAGCTGTCGGAAACCTTCGTCGCCGCCTTCCGCGCGGTGCTGAAAGACCATGCTGCCGATCCGGCCTTCAAGGCGCTGATGCTGACGCTGCCGAGCGAGGCCGAAATCCTGGAAATGGTGGATGTCGCCGATCCGGCGGTCATCCATCAAGTGCGCGATTTCGTGCTGGACCAGCTGGCGCAAGCGCTGCGCGGCGAATGGCGCGAGGCTTACGAGCTCAACCTCACCCGCGACTACAAGCCGCAGGACGCCGGCAAGCGCAGCCTGAAAAACCGCGCCTTGTGGATGCTGAACCGGCTGGACGACGCCTGGCCGGCGGAGATGGCGGCCAAGCAGTGTCTGGACGCGGACAATATGACCGACCAGATGGGCGCGCTGCTGGCGCTGCGCGACCGCGACGGCGAGGAGCGCGACGCGTGCTTCACCGCTTTCGCCGCGCGCTGGAACGATGACGCGCTGGTGATGGACAAGTTCTTCAGCCTGATCGGCGGCAGCCAGCTGCAGGGCACCTTGCAGCATGTCGAAGCGGCATTGGCGCATCCAGCCTTCAGCATGAAGAACCCCAACAAGGTGCGGTCCTTGTTGGGCGCTTTCGGCGGCAATATGGCAGTGTTCCACGCCGCGGACGGCAGCGGCTATCGCTTCCTGGCCGACCGCATCCTGGAGCTGGACCCGATCAATCCGCAGGGCGCCAGCGGCCTGACCCGCGCCTTCCGCCGGCTGAAGAAGCTGGAGCCGGGCCGCCAGGCGCTGATGCTTGAGCAATTGCGCAGGATGGAGAAGGCCGAATTGTCGAAGGACGTGTACGAGATCGTATCCAAGATCTTGGCTTGATCGCGCCGGGTGTTCCAGCGCGCATAGGGCAGAATGCCTCTCTGGGCCTTCCGTCCGGCGCGAGCTGGAGCGTCAGCCGCGCCATGAAAAACGCACCGGTCGCCCGGTGCGTTTTTTCATGGCGGCAAGCGCGCTTATTCGATGCGCAGCCGCTGGCCGCCGCCGCCGTTGCGGCGCTTGGGCAGCGTCAGGTTCAGCACGCCGTTTTCGTAGCGGGCCGCCGCGGCTTCGCGGTCGATTTCCTGCGGCAGCTGGAAGCTGCGCGACACCAGGCCGTAGTAGCGCTCGCTGCGCAGCGCGCGCTCGTCCTGGCCTTGCTGGTCGAACTGCTTGACTTCGGCCCGGATCGTCACCAGCGCGCCGTCGATCTCGACATGGATGTCCTCCTTGCCGACGCCGGGGAGTTCGGCCTCCACCTGGTAAGCCTCGCCGGTTTCCCTGACGTCCATCTTGATCTGCGCCGGCGGCGCGTCGCCATGCAGCGGCTTGATGAAGAAACCCGGGGTGAAGTCGCGGAAAAACTCGTCAAACAGGCTATGGCGGGCAGGCAGCATGCTCATTTGCTTCTCCTTTCGGTTCAGTGGCTTACGGCGGTTTGCCGTCCTGGAGGCAAAGATGAGGCGCATGGCCGCGGTTTCAAGAGGGGCGACGCGTTCAGGTTTGACGCGGGTCAACTCAGCCGCGCAGCCACAGGCCGGCGAAGTCGGTCCAGCCGTTGCCGCCCAGCTGCAGGCCGGCCAGTTGCGGGCTGGCGTCGTGGCCCAGCGTCTCGTGCGACAGCGGCAGCAGCCAGCCTTCGGCCACCAGCCAGTCGCCGGCGCGGCGGTAGCCGTCCTCGCGCGCGGCGAACGCCGCTTCGCCTTGCAGGCCGCGCATGTCGCCGGCCAAGCGGCTTGAGGCGGCGGGGGACAGGCCAAGCTGCAGCGTGCTGCAGCCGCTCAGCCATTCGAACATGCCGTAGTCGCGGTCGTCGTGCAGCAGCTCGCTGCACAAGATCAGGTCGGCCTGTTCGAGCCAGGCGGCGGAGTTGAAGAAGTCGCGGCGCGTCAGGCAGCGGATGTCGAGCTTGATCTCCAGCGCAGACAGCCGTTCCGCCAGCGCCGCCGCCAACGGCGGGAAGCAAGGCAGATCGTAATGAAACAGCGTCAGCTTGCCGCGGCTCAACCGGGGCGGCGCGGCAGCGGCCGGGCGTGGATGGATCCAGCCTGGCTGCAAGCCCAGCGCCGGCGCGCGCTCCTCGCTGGCGGCGACCGGGTGCGGCGCGGCGAGGAAACTCATCAGCGGCAGGCGTTGGCCGTCGGGGATGCTCGCGCCGCCGGGACGCAGCAAAAGATAGGTGCAGGCCGATTGCAGCATGGTGGCGCCGCGCTGGTTGCCGTATTCCAGCCGCAGATGGAAATCCTGCTCGTCCGGCGATGGGATGATCCACAGCTCGATCGCGTCCAGCAGCGCGCGCTCGCGGTAGTGCTGCTCGTAAGCGGCCAGCTTCAGCCGCTGCGGGCTGTGCAGCTCGACACGGAACGGGCCGCTGCCCACCGGCAGGCGCGCGAAGTCGGCGTCGCGCCGCAGCGGCACGATGGACGCGTTGGCGGCGGCCAGCCGCTGCGGCCATAGTTGGTCGGGTTCCGCCAGCTGGCAACTGAACGACAGCGCGTCGTGGACATCCACTTGCAGCAGATGGGCGTACAGCGCCTGGCAGGGATTGTCCGCTTGCTTGAGCCTGAGCAGGCTTGCGGCGGCGGTGTCCGCATCCAGCGCGGAGCCGTCGTGGAAGCGCAGGCCAGGGCGCAGCCAGAAGCGCCAGCGCCGGCCTGCCGCGCCGCTTTCCCAGCTGTGGGCCAGCGCCGGCCGCAATTCCCGGCCCTGCTTGTCGTGGCGGCACAGGCGGTCGAAGATCTGCCGCACCAGGTGCGCTTCCAGCCGGGAGTTGACCTGCTGCGGGTCCAGCGTCAACGGCGCGTGCGGGATGGGGATGCGCAGGCTGCGGCCGCTGTCGCTGGCGCCCAGGTGGGCGGGCAGGGCGGACAGCAGTTGCTGCTGCCGCGCCGGCTCCAACTGGGAGAAGGCTTGCTCCAGCTGGCCGCGCGCCAGCAGCCGCTGCAGGCGCTGCCATTCCAGTTCGTCGGGCCGCCGCAGCAGCCTGAGGGTGGAGCGCTTGCCGCGGCCACGGCCGGGCTGCCACGCCAGCCAGCCCAGCTCGCGCATCCTGGCCAGTTGCAGCCGCGCATTGCGCTCGCCGCATTGCCACAGTTCGGCCAATTGCGGCAGGCCGGGCTGCGCCGGCGCGTCGCCATAGGCCAGGTAGAGCCGCTGGTACTGTTGTTGCAGCCTCATGCTTGTTCCTGGTGATGGGAAGATAAAGCGGAAGTATTTATTATGGATTTCATCCATTTTTATATTCCGCTTTTTTGGCAATACTGCGCAGGTTCCCATCATTTGACAAGGTACCGCCGTGCCGCCGCATGCTCCCGTTGTTCGCCGCGTCTTGCTGTCGTCTTTTTTATTGTCTTTGTCGCGCGCGGTCATCATGCCGTTGCTGGTGCTGACTTTGGCGCGCCAGCTTGGTTTGTCCTTGCAGGCCACTGGCGGCTTGCTGGGAGCGGTGTTGCTGGCTTCGGCGCTGTTCGGGCTATACGGCGGCTACTGGCTGGACCGGCTGCCGCGCGGCCCGGCCTTGCGCGCGGCGGCGGTGCTGATGGCGCTGGGCAGCGTGCTGCTGCCGTACGGCCGGGGCTACACGCTGGTTGTGGCGGCGCTGGCGGCCGGCGAATTGGCGATGACCCTGTACGGCATCGCGGTGAAGGCGATATTGAGCGATCTGGTGGCGGCGCCGCAGCGCGCCAGGGCGTTTTCGCTGCGCTACACGCTGGCCAATGTGGCGTGGGCGGTGGGGCCTCTGTTATGCAGCGGCATGCTTATGTGGCGGGAGCTGGCGCCGTTCTGGCTGGGAGGCGCGCTGGCGCTGGCCGGATTGCTGGTTCAGCCCAGGCTGCCAGCCGCGGCCAGGGATGCGTCCGAGTTGCCCGACGGTTTTGCCGCAACCGTGCGCACGCTGGCCGGCGATCGGGTGCTGGTGTGGTTTACTTTGAGCAGCTTGCTGGCCTACGTGGTGTATGGGCGCTTCTCCAGCTATCTGCCGCTATATCTGCTGACGCGGATGGGCGAGGCCGAGGCGATGCGCTGGATGTCGGCGCTGATCAGCTGCAACGCGGTCGTGGTGGTGCTGCTGCAATATCCGCTGGGACGCTGGCTGCAACCCAAGCGGCTGGTGCACGCGGTGGTGGGGGGCTTTCTGCTGATAGGCGCCGGCATGCTGTGGCTGGGCGGCGTGGACAGCTTGCCTTGGATGTGCGCGGCCATCGCGCTGTTCACGCTGGGCGAGGTGGTGCTGGTGCCGGCCGAGTATCTGTACATCGACGCCATCGCGCCGGAAGCCTTGAAGGGCAGCTATTACGGCGCGCAGAATCTGGCCTCGCTGGGCGGCGCGCTTGGGCCGGCGCTGGCGGGCGCGTTGCTGGCGCATGGGCCGGCCTGGACGCTGTTCGCCTCGCTGGCGCTGTTGTGCGGGCTGGGCGCGGGACTGGCCGTCTTCAGCGAACGGTTGCGCTTGCGGCGGCAGGATGCGGGTGCGGCTTTTCCTTTGCCGGGTTCTTTGTCATGATCAAGCGTTTGCTTGAATCGCTGCGCAGACAGCGGCGGCATCACCTTGCGAGGACAAAATGGAGAAACTGCAGCAAGACCTGTTTGTGCCGGTGGGAGACGGCGAGCGGCTGTATCTGAAGCGCATCTGCGGCCGCGAAGGCGGCGCGCCGGTGCTGATGGTGCACGGCGTGATGGCCAATGGCCGCACCTTTTATACTGAATCCGGCAAGGGGCTGGCCCATTTCCTGGCCGATGCCGGCTACGACATCTATGTGGCCGACCTGCGCGGCCGCGGGCGCAGCACGCCCAAGATCGGCCCGGACAGCCGCCACGGCCAGACCGAAACCATTTGCGAGGACCTGCCGGCGCTGCACGATTTCGTCCGCAGGAAAAGCGGCGGCCAGCAGGTGCATTGGATCGCCCACTCCTGGGGCGGCGTGCACATGACGAGCTGCCTGGTGCGCTTCCCCGACATTGCCGCCCAGGTGGCGAGCGCGGTGTATTTCGGCTCCAAGCGCAGCGTGCGGGTGCGCAACCTGAACAAGCTGATCGAGGTAGACTTCATGTGGAGTACCGCCGTGCGTTGGCTGATCAAGGCCTGCGGCTACCTGCCGGCGCGGCGCATCCGGTTGGGGGCCGACGACGAGAGCGACAAGAGCCATCTGCAGAGCAAGCTGTGGGCCGAGCCCAAGCCGTGGGTGGATAGCGACGACGGCTTCGATTACGCCGCCGCCGCGCGCGCCGGCCATCTGCCGCCGGTCCTGTATTTTGCCGCCGCCAACGATCCCTGCCGCGGCCATCCGGAAGACGTGCGCCGCTTCCGCGACGAATCCGGCCCGCATCTGTCGCGGCTGCACCTGTTGGGGCGGCGCGCCGGCCATCTGCACGATTACAACCACGTGTCGCTGCTGACCCACCCGGACGCGCCGCGCGACCATTTCCCGCTGGCGCTCGACTGGCTGGCGGGCCGCTATGACGCGGTGGCGGAGAATTATTGAGCCTGATCGGGCGGGATGGCCCAGATCGTCGTCGGTCTGGATCTCCCGCCATTCGCCCGGTGTTTGGCTTCGGGCACATGGTTTGTGAAGCGGCGCGAGCAGGCGCCTGATAATCCTTTGTCCCCGCAGCGCTCTGCGGCAGATGGATGTCCCCATTTTGAAGCCGGCTATGATATGGCTAGGCTTCTGCCTATTTTTCCTTTCGATTTTTCGCGCAACAGGCTGGCTAATATCATCCTGTGTCGCCTGTCAATCTTGATCGGCGTCAAATCCTGCCCTTTGGAAATATGTTCGGTTTTGTATTTGCCGAATGTGTAGATGAGATGGGCATTGTCATTCAATGAATGGCATGGGTCTGAAAGCGCGGTTTTATTCAAAAATGAGACATGCAGAATAAGTAAGCCCTGTCGTGGCAATGTTCTATTGATTCCGAGTTTTCGGTTTGATTTTATTTGTTGAGAAACCGCATTGACAGTCCAGGGCGGCTCCTCGATAAAATCGCTATTGTGATTGCGTTGCTTCCGGCGCTCCGCTAAGCCAGCCCTGATCAAGTTTGTGATTTTATCCATCGTATTTTTAAATCAGCGCGGTAATGGTTAAAGCGTCGCATGGATAAAGCAATGGCAACTATCGATGGCGAAGCGATATGCATGCGGCGACGCTGCGGGTTGAATTCAAACTGAACAGGTAATGATCATGACGAGCAGTTTTAATGCCGTATTGGCCCGGAATACGGAAAAAGCGCCCATGGGAGTTGGGCCGTATTCCCAAACGGTCGCTTTCTCACATTACAATAATCTGTCGGCGCAATTGCCGGTGGATCCGATGACCGGGAAGCTGGTGGCTGGCGGCGCGAAAGAACAGGCTGAACAGTGCTTCAGGAATATCAAGGCGATTATCGAAAGCATCGGCCATGTAATGGATGATGCGGTCAGAATCACCATTTTTCTGAAGGATATCTCGGATATGCATAGCGTAAGCGATGTCTATTCGACTTTCTTCCAGAATTATGTCCCCACTCTGACGGTAGCCGCGGTTGCCGCCTTGCCTCTGGATGCCTTGGTGCAAGTCGAAGCGTTGCTTTCCAATGGCGAGGGCACCATTCCCAATGCGCCGCAGGCTGGCGATCTGGTCAAAATCGCCAGCAATACGAACCAGGCGCCGACCAGCGCGCTGTCTACTCAATCGGTGGCCTTTTCCCATTACAACAATATCTCGGCGCAATTGCCGATTGATCCCCAATCCGGAAAGCTGGTGGCCGGCGGCGCCAGGGAGCAGGCTGCCCAGTGCTTGCAAAACATCAGGGCGATTCTGGAAAGCATCGCCGTTCCGTTTGACGACATCGTCAAAATCAATATCTTCCTTAAGAACCTGTCGGATATCGAGCAGGTCAACGCGGCTTACCGCGCGTTTTTCCCGGATTCGGCTATCGCCCGGGCGGTGGCTTATGTGCCGGCTCGCACCGTGGTCGAAGTCGCCGCGCTGCCGATGGACGCCCTGGTTCAGATTGAGGCGGTTGTGTCGCATGGCGACGGCACGCCGCCGCAAGCGGTTGAAGATCGGCACGGCATTGTGATCAAGGCGCATAACACCGAAAAAGCTCCCCGATGCGCGCTTGCCACGCAAACGGTGGCTTTCTCTCATTACAACCATCTTTCCGCTCAGCTGCCTTTGAACGCAGAGACGAATGAAATGGTGGTCGGGGATGTGAGAGAGCAGGCCAGACAGTGTCTGAAAAACATCAAAGCCATCGTGGAAAGCGTGGGCCACGCGATGAGCGATGTGGTGAAGGTCAATATTTTCCTGACGAACATCGCCGAGATCGATGCGGTCGACGAGGTATACGCGGCATTCTTCCCGGGCGGCGTTCCCGCGCGGAGGACCGTGGGCGTTTCGGCTTTGCCGCGCGGCGCGATGATTCAAATCGACGCGGTGGTAGCCAATGCCGAGGGCACGCCGCCGCAAGCCTAAAGCGTCGCCATGCGAGAAAGGGAGCCGTGATTGGGCTCCCTTTTCCTATGGCGCTATCCGCGTTGCCGAATGCCCCGTCCGCCATTTCGTCATCGCGCCAGCTGGGCTGAGAGGGCGCCGCAGGCGCCATGGCGATCCGGAAGAGCGGAAAGGATTGATATCCGGCATTGGCCAGCGGGGGCGGCCTGTGGTAGAAAGCGTCTGCCCATTTTTTCAGCAAGACCGACATGACTGCGCTGCAATTCGAACTCGAAGCCGTACTCGACACCCTGGCAGATCAGGGCTGGATCGTCATTCCCCATGCCTTGTCGGCCGAACTGGTCGCCAATCTGCGCGACGCCTGCCTGCAGGTGTGGGACGAGGGACGCTTCCACGAAGCCGCCACCGGCCGCGCCGGCGGCCAGGCGCGCCGCGCCGAGATCCGCTCCGACTCGGTGCTGTGGCTGGACCAGGTGGCCGAGCTGCCGGCGGTGCTGGCCTACAACGCCGCGATGGATGAGATCATGCTGGCGGTGAACCGCGGCCTGTATCTGGGCCTGGTCGAGTTGGAGTCTCACTTCGCCGTCTATCCGGAAGGCGCGTTCTACAAAAAGCATCTGGACCGTTTCCGCGACGACGACGCCCGCGCGCTGACCACGGTGTTTTACCTGAATGAAAACTGGCCGGCCGATGGCGGCGGCCAGATCCGCCTGTACCTGGACGACGCCTGCGAGCGGTTCATCGATGTGGAGCCGGAAGCCGGCACCCTGGTGCTGTTCCTGGCCGACCGTTTCTGGCACGAGGTGCTGCCGGCCAAGCAACAGCGTTTGTCGGTCACCGGCTGGTATCGCCGCCAGGGCGGCAGTTTGCCCTGGTGAGGATTATGGCAAGCCTTGATGTTGGATTGCGCCTCTTAAATTGCATGTTTGATAGAGCTCGGTCGTAGCGGCAGGTCATCGACTTGGATTTTCCTGCTTTAGGCAGATCCATTTTCGCGCGACCATATTCCCCTTCAGCGCACGCCGGCAAGAAAGCGTCTGGCCGGGTTTTAAGCCGCCGACTTGTTCGACGCCGCGCGACGTTAGCGCGTACTGCTGAGCGAATCAAAGATTCGCACGCATGTAGTGTCGGCGGCTCCTGGCCAGACGCTTTTTTGTCGGGGTTTCGTGGGCTGCAGGGGCGGCCTGGGATCGCCTCTGCGTGCGAATCTTTGACTCGCTCAGCGACAGGGCTGGCTGCACAGCCCCTGGCCCGTTTGCCGGGCGGAACCGGCACTTAAAATACTGTCCGCGCAGCGGACACATACGAGCTGTGCTAGCGCTCAGTCTTTGACTAGGCAGGCCTGTCTCGCCAACAGCGCCGCCCAGCGCGGATCTGTTGCGCTGCCATCCTTCAGCGCCACTCCGGTGGGCTGGCGCAGCGCGGCGTTTATCAGCCAGGCCAGCTTGAAGGCCGCCAGCGGGTAGGGAAGGCCGTCCGGCCGCACATTGGACACGCAGTTGCGCTCGGCGTCACTGCGGCCGGCGCGCGGCGCGGCGGTCAGATAGAGGCCCAGGCTGTCAGGCGAACTCAGGCCGGGGCGTTCGCCTATCAGCATCGCCGTCATCTTCGCCTGCATGATCTCCCCGGCCTCGTCGCCCAGCGCCACCCGCGCCTCGCGCGCGATCAGCAGCGGGCCGACGTTCAGGCCCAGCTCCCGCACCCGCGGCAGCAGCTCGCGCAGCAGCGGAACCGCGTGTTGGGCGGGCGCGCGCGAGGATAGGCCGTCGGCGATGAGAATCAGCAGGTCGCAGCCTTTGTCCTGCTCCGCCAGCAGCTGTTCGCGGCTGGCGTTGTCCAGCCTGCGGCCCAAGTCCGGCCGCTGCAGGTATTCGGCGCGGCTGCTTGCCGCGCTGTGGATTTCGACAACGCGATGGCCGTCGGCCGCCAGTTCGCCGGCCAAGGCCGACACATCCAGCGGCGTGTGTACCGCGTCGCGCGCCTGGGCGTGGGCCAGGGCGAAGCGCAAGGTTTCGCGGCAGGGCAGGCTGTTGCCGGCTCGGCCTAGGGCGATGCGGGCGGCGGTCAGCCGAGACAGCTCGCCCCAGCCGTCCTCGGTGATCGGGTTCTTGTCCTTCATGCCACGCTCTCCATCAAGGCCAGCAGCCGCTGCCGTTTGTCCTGCGGCAGCAGCTTGCCGCCGCGGGTGATTTCCATCGTCTCCAGCCAGTCTTCGAATTCCGGCGCGCGCTTCAGGCCCAGGACATTGCGCAGGTAGAGCGCGTCGTGGAAAGAGGTGCTCTGGTAGCCCAGCATGATGTCGTCGGCGCCGGGCACGCCGATGATGAAATGCACGCCGGCCGCGCCCAGCAGCGTCAACAGCGCGTCCATATCGTCTTGGTCGGCCTCGGCATGGTTGGTGTAGCAGATGTCGCAGCCCATCGGCAGGCCCAGCAGCTTGCCGCAGAAGTGGTCTTCCAGGCCGGCGCGGATGATCTGCTTGCCGTTATAGAGATACTCCGGGCCGATGAAGCCGACCACGGTGTTGACCAGCAGCGGCGAGTAGCGGCGCGCCACCGCGTAGGCGCGCGCCTCGCAGGTCTGCTGGTCCACGCCCCAGTGGGCGTTGGCGGACAAGGCGCTGCCCTGGCCGGTTTCGAAATACATCACGTTGCCGCCCACCGTGCCGCGCTTCAGCTCCCGCGCCGCCTGATGCGCCTCGTCCAGCACGGCCAGGCTGACGCCGAAACCGGCATTGGCTTTCTCGCTGCCGGCGATGGACTGGAACACCAGATCCACCGGCGCGCCTTGGCGGATCAGCTCCAGCGTGCTGGTGACGTGGGTGAGCACGCAGCTCTGCGTCGGGATCGCGTAGCGCTGCCGCACTTCGTCCAGCAGGGTCAGCAGGGTACGGATGTCGTCCGGGCTGTCGCCGGCCGGGTTGATGCCCACCACCGCGTCGCCGGCGCCGTAAAGCAGACCGTCCAGCGTGGCGGCGGCGATGGCGCGCGCGTCGTCGGCCGGATGGTTGGGCTGCAGCCGCACCCCCATGCGGCCGGGCAGTCCCTGGGTATTGCGGAAGGCGGTGACGACGCGGCATTTCTTCGCCGCCTGCACCAGATCCTGGTTGCGCATCAGCTTGGACACCGCCGCCGCCATTTCCGGCGTCAGCCCCGGCGCCAGCGCCGCCAGCGTTTCCGCGGTGGCGGCGTCGGACAGCAGCCAGTCGCGCAGGCCGCCCACGGTCAGATGCGATACGGCGGCGAAGGCGGCCGGGTCGTGGCTGTCCAGGATCAGCCGGGTGACCTCGTCTTCCTCGTACGGGATCAGCGCCTCGTTGAGAAAGACGGTCAGCGGCAGGTCGGCCAGACACATCTGCGCCGCCACCCGCTCCTCGGCGCTGGCGGCGGCGACGCCGGCCAGCTGGTCGCCGGAGCGGAAGGGGCTGGCGCGCGCCAGCAGGGTTTTCAGGTCGTCGAAACGGTAACGGCGCGGTCCTACGGTGATGGCGTGGCTCATGTCGGCGCTCGGGCGGATTGGGGCGCGGGGGCGGCGTCGGCCGTCCCCTCCAGCATGGCGTCGCCGCCGGCCGCGTCGCGCTGCTTGCGCGTCAGCAGGAAATAGGCGAAGCCCAGCAGCAGCGTAACAGCAAAAATCGCCGCCAGCAGCAGGTTGTAGCGCACCATCGCCAGCAGGCACACCGTGGCGCAGGCCAGCGCAAGCGCCGGCAGCCAGGGATAGGCGGGCGCGGAGAACGGCCGGAACAGCGCCGGTTCGCGGCCGCGCAGCCGGAACAGCGCCAGCATGGAAACGATGTACATGACGATGGCGCCGAACACCGACAGCGTGACGATGTTGGCGGTCAGCGGCTGGCCGGCGATCTGCACCAGGTCGTCGCTGAAAATGGCGGCGATGCCGACGGCGCCGCCGGCCAGGATCGCGCGATGCGGCGTTTTGAAGCGCGGATGCACCGCCGCCAGCCAGGCGGGCAGGTAGCCGGCGCGCGCCAGCGCGAAGATCTGCCGCGAATAGCCCATGATGATGCCATGGAACGAGGCCACCAGACCGAACAGGCCCAGCCAGACCAGCATGTGCAGCCAGCTGCTGTGCTCACCGACGATCAGCTTCATCGCCTGCGGCAGCGGGTCGTTGATGTTGGCCAGCAGGCTCCAGTCGCCGGAGCCGCCGGCCATCACCATCACGCCGAAAGCCAGCGCCACCAGGGTGAGGATGCCGGCGATGTAGGCGCGCGGTATGGTGCGGGCCGGGTCCTTGGCCTCTTCGGCCGCCATCGCCGCGCCTTCTATCGCCAGGAAAAACCAGATGGCGAACGGGATGGCGGCGAACATGCCGCCGACCGCGCCCCAATGAAACCCGTCCTGTCTGGCCCAGCCGTGGCGGGTGAAGTTGGCCCAGTCGAAGCCGGGCGCCACCACGCCCATGAACACCAGCAGTTCGAAGATGGCCAGCAGCGTGACGCACAGCTCGAAGGCGGCGGCGATGCCGACGCCGGCGATGTTGAGCGCCATGAAGGCCAGGTAGGCGCCGCAGGCGGTCCACTTGGCTTGCAATCCGGGGAACTGCACGTTCAGATAGGCGCCGATCGCCAGCGCGATGGCGGGCGGCGCGAACACGAATTCGCACAGCGTGGCGAAGCCGGCGATGAAGCCGCCCAGCGGACCGAAGGCGCGGCGCGCATAGGCGAAGGGGCCGCCGGCATGCGGGATGGCGGTGGTCAGTTCGGTGAAGCTGAAGATGAAGGCGGTGTACATCAGGGCCACGAACAGCGAGGTGCAGAGAAATCCCAGCGTGCCGGCCTGGGCCCAGCCATAGCTCCAGCCGAAGTATTCGCCGGAGATCACCAGCCCCACCGCGATCCCCCATAGTTGCCAGCCGCCCAGCTTGCGGGCCAATGCTTGTGTCGATGCGCTCATGGCTTTATCCCGTTGATTGTCTTGCTTGCGCTCAGAAAGTGCGGCTATGCCGTCTGATTTAAGTATGCAAAAAGAATGCCAGCCTTGCCGGCTGTTTTGCCGGGCGCGTCGCGGGGCGGGCCTGATTCCGGCGCGGGGCAGCCGGAGGCGTGCACCGCGATGGGCCGTGCTAGAATCGATCGCAATACGCAATGACGCAGGGGAAATGCAGATGTCTGGCAATAGCATGGGGCGCTTGTTCACGGTAACTTCCTTCGGCGAAAGCCACGGGCCAGCCATAGGCTGCGTGGTGGACGGCTGCCCGCCGGGCCTGGCGCTGACCGAGGCCGACATCCAGCTGGAGCTGGACCGGCGCAAGCCCGGCACCAGCCGCCACGTCACGCAGCGGCGCGAGCCGGACGCGGTGGAAATCCTGTCCGGCGTCTACGAGGGCAAGACCACCGGCACGCCGATCGCGCTGTTGATCCGCAATACCGACCAGCGCAGCAAAGACTACGGCAATATCGCCGACACCTTCCGCCCCGGCCATGCCGACTACTGCTACTGGCATAAATACGGGGTGCGCGATCCGCGTGGCGGTGGCCGCTCGTCGGCGCGCGAGACGGCGGTGCGCGTCGCCGCCGGCGCTATCGCCAAGAAATGGCTGAGCGAGAAATACGGCATCGTCATTCGCGGCCACATGACCCAGATCGGCGAGGTGGCCATCCCGTTCAAGGGGTGGGAACATGTCGGCGGCAACCCCTTCTTCAGCGCCGATCCGGACATCGTGCCGCGGCTGGAGGATTACATGGACAGCGTGCGCAAGAGCCTGGACTCCATCGGCGCGCGCTTGCGCGTGGTGGCGGACAATGTGCCGGTGGGCTGGGGCGAGCCGGTGTTCGACCGCCTGGACGCCGACATCGCCTACGCGATGATGAGCATCAACGCGGTCAAGGGCGTGGAGATCGGCGCCGGCTTCGGCTGCGTGGCGCAGCGCGGCAGCGAGCACGGCGACGAGTTGACGCCGCAGGGCTTCGCCAGCAACCACGCCGGCGGCGTGCTGGGCGGCATCTCCACCGGCCAGCAGATCGACGTCTCCATCGCCATCAAACCCACGTCGTCCATCGCCCAGCCGCGCCGCTCGATCAACAAGCAAGGCGAGGCGGTGACGATGGAAACCCACGGCCGCCACGACCCTTGCGTCGGCATCCGCGCCACGCCGATCGCCGAGGCGATGCTGGCCTTGGTGCTGATCGACCACGCGCTGCGCCACCGCGCGCAGTGCGGCGATGTGCGGGTGGAAACGCCCAGAATTGCCGGGCGCATCGGCTAGTATTGATATACCGGCCGGAAGTCGACCAGGCCGCTCCCGATAGGATGGCACCATGCTGAAAAGTCTGATTGATGGCTTGGCCGGACGCCTGAAGAAAACGACGACAGAGGAAGAGACGCCGGCCGCGGCGGCCAAGCCGGACAGAACCCTGCTGGATCCGCCGCCGCCCGACGACGAGCCGGTGGATCTGCCGCCTACCCTGGGCTTTGTCTCCCACCAGCCGGTGATGGACAAGCAGCAGCGGGTGGTCGCCTACGACTTTTTCGTCCGGCAGGGCAAGCGCAATGTCGAGGCCGGCAAGCAGCAGGAGTTCGACCGGCTGCTGCTGGCCACCTTGCAGAATATGGACATCTTCCGGCTGCTGGCCTACCGCCGCGCCTTCGTGCACATCTCGATGACCTCGCTGGACGAACCGCTGCTGCGCGACATGCCCGCCGGCAGCGTGATTTTCGTGCTGGAAGCGGGGCCGGGCATGATAGTCAACGAATACATGCTCAATCAGCTGGACCAGCTGCAGAAGCTGGGCCTGCGCTTCGCGGTGGAGCCGGCGGCTTACGAGCAGGGCGCGCTGAGCGCCGCCTTGCAGGCCGACTTGTTCGGCCGGGTCGACTTCATGGTGCTGGACTTCGCCGGCCCGTCCACCCGGGTGCTGGCGCCCATTCTGGACCAATTGCCGAAGCGCTATCCGGGCGCGCGCTGGATGGCGCGCAATGTCGGCACCGCCGAAGATCTGGATGTCTGCCTGCGCGCGCCGGGGCATAACCGCTTCGCGCTGTTCCACGGCCCCTTCGTCACCACCGCCCACGCGCTGGAAGGCGGCAAGGTGGACACCAGCCAGACCCGCGTGCTGCAGATCATGCGGCTGCTGCGCGCCAATGCCGACCCCAAGGAAGTGGAGGCGCAGTTCAAGCTGGATTCGGTGCTGCTGTTCAAGCTGCTGCGCTTCATCAATTCGCCGATCCACGGCCTGGCGCGCAAGGTGCAGACCATAGAGGAAACCCTGCTGCTGCTGGGCCGGGAAACCATGTTCAAGTGGCTGTCGATGCTATTGTTCACTTCGCGCAAGGAGGACGGCACCGCGGTTTCCCTGCTGGAAAAGTCGCTGATCCGCGCGCGTTTCCTGGAAAAACTGGGCAGTTACCGCGGCAACAAGCTGGAATCGGAACACCTGTTCCTCACCGGCATGTTTTCACTGCTGGACGTGCTGCTCAATGTTCCCTTCCCCGATGTGCTCGACCCGCTGGAGCTGCCGTTGACGGTGCGCGAGGCGGTGGTCGAGCAAAAGGGCATCTTCGCTCCCTATCTCGCGCTGGCATTGGCTTGCGAGCATGGCGACAACGTCCAGATCGAGGCCCTGGCCAGGGTGCTGGATTTCGACCTCGACCTCGCCAACCAGTACTACCTGGACTCGGTGGTGTGGGCGCAGGTGGTGCTGCGCGACAGCGAGGTCCACAACAACGTCGAAGCCGTTTGACGCTTGTCCCGCTTGGCTCGGCCCCGGCGCGCCGGCTCCGATGTGTTACCATCGGGCGCTATGCCGAATGGCCTCTCCCGCCAGCGGTCTGCCGGCTGATTATCCCTTTTGCTGACATGAATGCGGACAGGCATGCCCTGGCCGGCGGAGCGCCGCCGGCTTCGCAGCTGAAAACGGACTGAACAGATCATTATGAGCGCAACCATTCTCGTCACCGGCGCCGCCGGTTATATCGGATCCCACACCTGCGTCGAGCTGCTGGCGGCCGGCTTCGACATCGTCGCGGTGGACAATTTCTGCAATAGCAAATTCGAGGCGATCCGCCGGGTGCAGGAGCTGGCCGGCCGCGAGCTGGCATTCCACGAAGCCGATGTGCGCGACCAAGCCGCCCTCGACGCCATCTTCTCCCGCCACCGGATCGACGCAGTGATCCACTTCGCCGCGCTGAAGGCGGTCGGGGAGTCGGTCGCGCAGCCGCTGCGCTATTACGAGAACAATGTGGTGGGCACGCTGACGCTGCTGGAGGCGATGCGGCGCGCCCAGGTGCGCCAGATCGTGTTCAGCTCGTCGGCCACCGTGTACGGCGATCCCGCCTCCGTCCCTATCCGCGAGGATTTCCCGATCGGCGCGATCACCAATCCTTATGGCCGCAGCAAGCGCATGATGGAAGAGATTCTCGAAGATCTTGCCCGCGCGGAGGCCGGTTGGAAGATAGGCCTGCTGCGCTATTTCAACCCGGTGGGCGCGCACGCCAGCGGCCGGATAGGCGAAGACCCCAATGGCGTTCCCAACAACCTGATGCCCTATATCAGCCAGGTGGCGGTGGGCAAGCTGCCGCGCTTGAGCGTGTTCGGCGGCGATTATCCGACGCCCGACGGCACCGGGGTGCGCGACTACATCCACGTGGTGGATCTGGCCATCGCCCATGTCAAGGCGGTGCAGGCGCTGCCGGGCGTGGACGGCGTGCTGACGGTGAACATCGGCACCGGACAGGGCTATTCGGTGCTGGACATCATCAAGGCTTTCGGCCGCGTCAGCGGACGGGAGATTCCTTACCAGGTGGCGCCGCGCCGCGCCGGCGACATCGCCTGCTGCTACGCCGACCCGGGCAAGGCCGCGCAGGCGCTGGGCTGGCAGGCCGAACGCACGCTGGACGACATGTGCCGCGACAGCTGGCGTTGGCAGCAGGCCAATCCGCGCGGCTACGAGTCCTGAACGCCGCCATATCGCATGCCAAGGGGCGGGTCCGTTTGGATCCCGCCCTTTTTTCTTTGCCGCCGGCGTCTTCCCGCTGAATTCGGCGGACGCTTAAATCATGCTCTCCGGCCTGACCCAGGCGTCGAATTGCTCGGCGCTGACATGGCCCAGCGCCAGCGCCGCCTGCCGCAGCGTGCCGCCATGCTGATGCGCGTGCTTGGCGATGGCGGCGGCCTTGTCGTAGCCGATGTGCGGGTTGAGCGCGGTGACCAGCATCAGCGACTGCTCCAGCAATTGGGCGATGCGGTCGCGATTAGGCTGCATGCCCTGCACGCAATGCTCGGCCAGGCTGGCCATGCCGTCGCTCAACAGGCGCAGGCTTTGCAGGAAATTGTGCGCGATCAGCGGCTTGTACACGTTCAATTCGAAATTGCCGGAGGCGGCGCCGATGGCGATGGCGGCGTCGTTGCCCAGCACCTGGCAACACAGCATGGTCACCGCCTCGCACTGGGTGGGATTGACCTTGCCGGGCATGATGGAGCTGCCCGGCTCGTTTTCCGGCAGAGTCAGCTCGCCCAGCCCGCAGCGCGGGCCGGAGGCCAGCCAGCGGATGTCGTTGGCTATCTTCATCAGCGCGGCCGCCAGGGTCTTCAGCGCGCCGTGGGCGGCCAGCAAGGGTTCGTGGCCGGCCAGCGCGGCGAACTTGTTGGCGGCGGACGCGAAGGGCAGGCCGGTTTGCTGCGACAGCACTTCCGCGACCCGGGTGCCGAAATGCGGATGAGTGTTGAGGCCGGTGCCGACCGCGGTGCCGCCCGCCGCCAGCTGGCACAAGGCCGGCAGGCTGGCTTGCAGCGCCTGTTCCGCCAGCTGCAGCTGCGCCGCCCAGCCTGAGATTTCCTGCCCGAGCGTCAGCGGCGTGGCGTCCTGCAAATGGGTGCGGCCTATCTTGACGATGCCGCCGAATTCGCGCGATTTGGCTTCCAGCATCTGGCGCAGCGCAGCCAGGCTGGGCAGCAGCCGTTCGCTCAGCCCCAGCGCGGCGGCCACGTGCATGGCGGTGGGGAAGATGTCGTTCGACGACTGGCCGCGGTTGACTTCGTCGTTGGGGTGCACCAGCCGGCGCACGCCGCGCTCGCCGCCCAAAAGCTCGGATGCGCGGTTGGCCAGCACCTCGTTCATGTTCATATTGCTCTGGGTGCCGGAGCCGGTCTGCCAGACCGATAACGGAAATTGTCCGTCGTGGCGCCCCGCCAGCACCTCGTCGGCGGCGGTGACGATGGCCTGGGCCTTGGCGCCGTCCAGCAGGCCCAGCTCCAGGTTGGCAAGCGCGGCGGCGCGCTTCACCCGCGCCAGCGCCAAGATCAGTTCTGGCGGCATCTTTTCGCTGGAGATGGCGAAGTGCGCCAGCGAGCGTTGGGTTTGCGCGCCCCACAGGGCGTGGCCGGCCACGTCTATCGGGCCGAAGCTGTCGGTTTCCACGCGTTGCGATTTGCTCATGCGGCTCTCTCCGGGTTGTTTGGCATTCCAAATGCATTTGCCCGTTCATCCTAGCATGCCCGCTCCGGGCGCGGCGCCAGGTCCCCACTGGCGGCGGGCCTGGATTTGATCGGCGGCGTTTTCCTGCGTTACGCTTGCCGGCTTTATCGTGTTGGCGGCGCAGGCAAGCGCCGGTTTTGAATTTCAGGCGGAATGAAATGGCTGAGGGTATCCAGATATGGGCGGCGCCTACCGAGCGTTGCGATGACGCTGCGCTGCGGCAGGCGTACATCGCGCTGTTGTCGGATGAAGAGGCGGCGCGCTGGCGCGCTTTCGCGTTCGATCGCGACAGGCATGTCTACCTGGTGGCGCGCGCGCTGGCGCGAACAGTGCTGGGAGAGGCGCTGGGTATGAGTCCGGCCAGCATCGAGTTTCAGCAAGGCCCGTATGGCAAGCCCAGCCTGCGCGGCGCGGCGGCGGGGGTTGGCCTGCGTTTCAACCTGTCGCACACCAAGGGCATGGTCGCGCTGGCGCTGGCGCGGGACCGGGAGCTGGGGGTGGATGTGGAGGGCGTCGAGCGGCGGGCGGCGCTGGATGTCGCCTGGGAAAATTTCTCGCGCGACGAGGCGCGCGAGCTGTCGGCGCGGCAGGGGCAGGCGCAGGCCGACCGCTTCTGGACGCTGTGGACGCTGAAGGAGGCGTATCTGAAGGCGCTGGGTTGCGGATTAAGCGCGCCGCTGGACTGCATTTCTTTCGTCGACGACGATCAGGGCGGGCTGCGGTATGCGCGGCGGGGTTCGGGCCATGCCGATGATGGGCGCTGGCATTTCTGGCACGGGGTGCTGGCGGGAACGCATGCCGTATCGCTTTGCGCCGGCGCGCGGGAAGGCGAGGAGGTGCCTGAACTGATTCTGCGCGAGACGGTTCCGCTGCTGGCCGCGCGCGAAGTGCCGTTCCTGCCGGCGTTGGGGCCGATCCGGGAAGAGGGGACCGCGTCATCCTGAACGAGTGCGATAGGCAACAAAAAAGCCCTTGATTCCTCAAGGGCTTGTTTGCGTTG
>NZ_JYKA01000002.1 GCF_001676875.1 Chromobacterium subtsugae
AGTCCGCGCAAACTTTTCCTTAGCCATGGCAAATTTCCTGAATACGAAACAAGCAAAGTAAATTGGTGGTGCCCATGGGCAGAATTGAACTGCCGACCTCTCCCTTACCAAGGGAGTGCTCTACCCCTGAGCTACATGGGCCCTTAAAACAGGCTATCAAACGCTTGGAGCGGGTGAAGGGAATCGAACCCTCGTCGTAAGCTTGGAAGGCTTCTGCTCTACCATTGAGCTACACCCGCCTGGTCACTACACCACAACACTGCCACTTGCCAAACGTCTTACAAATTCTGGTGGGGGGAGAAGGATTCGAACCTTCGAAGGCTAAGCCGCCGGATTTACAGTCCGGACCCGTTGACCGCTGGGGTAACCCCCCCCGTGAGAGACCCGAATATTATAGATGCCCTCCCCCGCCGTCAACACCTTTCGCGAAAAAATTTGAATTATTTCGCGTCAAAACGGCAAACGCCCCGCAAGCGGCGGGGCGTTTCCTTTGCTTTCAATACCTTGCGATTTTCAGGCCTTGCCGGAAATCTTCAGATACTTGGCATGCAGCTGTTCTTCGCTCTCCTGATGGGACGGATCCAGCGGAATGCAATCCACCGGACAGACCTGCTGGCATTGCGGCTCGTCGTAGTGGCCGACGCACTGGGTGCACAGGTCGGGATCGATCTGGTAGATCTCTTCGCCCTGCGAGATCGCGTTGTTCGGGCATTCCGGCTCACAGACGTCGCAATTGATGCATTCGTCGGTAATTATCAAAGACATAGTAAATTCCTCAAGTATTCCACAACATGAATTCTGTCACCCGCGGCGGCGGGTCGCAAGTTCGCGCTGGTTATAACCTTATGCGGCGACCCGGCCATGGATCACAACAAAACGGGGGCGGCCGCGACGCGCCGCAGCAGGCCGTACTGCACCAGGCCGGCCTTGTCGCGCCGCACCAGTTCCAGGCCTTCCGGCAGCTGCTCCGGCCATAGCCTGGCCTCCAGGTACACCATGCCCTCCTCCGCCAGCCGCGGCAGCAGCAGCGGCAGCGCCTGCTCCAGCAGGTCGGAATCATAGGGAGGATCCAGGAAGATCACGTCGAACTGTTCGCGGCTGTTCTTCAGGTACAGCAGCGCGTCGCCGCACTGCACGTCCAGCGCGCCGGCCTGCAGCAGCTGTCGATTGGCTTGCAGCGATTCGTGCGCTTTGCGCGATTTCTCCACCATCACCACGCGACGGGCGGAACGGGAGGCGGCCTCGAAGCCCAGCGCGCCGCTGCCGGCGAACAGATCCAGGCAGTTCTTGCCGTACAGATCCTGGCCCAGCCAGTTGAACAGGGTTTCGCGGACGCGGTCCGGCGTGGGACGCAAACCTTCGGCGTCGGGAAACGGCAGCAGGCGGCGGCGGTATTCGCCGCCGATGATTCTGACCTTGTTACGTGACTGACTCATGGCTCTTGACTCTTGAAACAAGCGCCAGAGTTTAACCTGATCAGGACTTTACCGCCTCAATCATGCGGGCTCGCGCCGCATTAGTGTCGCGCGCCAGCCAACAAACGGCATCATATTCCTTATATTTGTTAACCATCCGCAGTCAATGCCATGCGCGCCAATTCGGTGCGCGAGGGCATTTGAGGATACAATTTAGCCGTTTACCGAAATCTCTGGCCTGATTACGCATGTTCAGCTTCTTCAAGAAAAAACCGAAGCCGGTGGAGACACCGCAAACCGAAACGCCGGCAGCCGTCGTCGATGCCGCTCCGGCACTCATCGCCGAGCCCGCCAGTCCGGCCGCCGCCGCGCTTGAAGCGCCTGCTCCGGCGCCGGCCCCTGATGCCGTCGGCGATCTGCCGGCCGAAACCGCCGCCGCTGTTGCCCCGCCGGTACCGTCCGAAGACGCCGCGCCGACGCCGCTGAAGAAAATGAGCTGGACCGAGCGGCTGAAGGCCGGCCTGGCCAAGACCCGCGACCGCCTGGGCAAGCAGCTGGCCGGCCTGTTCGGCGGCGGCAAGATAGACGAAGAGCTGTACGAAGAGCTGGAAACGGTGCTGCTGACCGCCGACATGGGCATGGACGCCACCGTGCATCTGCTGAAGGACGTGCGCGAACGGGTATCGTTGAAGGGCCTGAAGGATTCTTCCGAACTCAAAGGCGCGCTTAAGGATTCGCTGCAGGACCTGATCGGCCCGCTGGAAGTGCCGCTGGACGTCGAAGGCAAGAAGCCGTTCGTGATCATGATGACCGGCGTCAACGGCGCCGGCAAGACCACTTCCATCGGCAAGCTGGCCAAGTACTACCAAAGCCAGGGCAAGAGCGTGCTCCTGGCCGCCGGCGACACCTTCCGCGCCGCCGCGCGCGAACAGCTGATCGCCTGGGGCGAGCGCAACGACGTCACCGTGATCGCGCAGCAGGGCGGCGACTCCGCCGCCGTCTGCTATGACGCGATCCAGGCCGCCATCGCCCGCGGCATCGACATCGTGCTGGCCGACACCGCCGGCCGCCTGCCGACGCAGCTGCACCTGATGGAGGAAATCAAAAAGGTGAAGCGGGTGATCCAGAAGGCATTGCCGGACGCGCCGCATGAAGTGGTGCTGGTGCTGGACGCCAATATCGGCCAGAACACCGTCAACCAAGTGAAAGCCTTCGATGACGCGCTGGGCCTGACCGGCCTGATCCTGACCAAGCTGGATGGCACCGCCAAGGGCGGCGTGATCGCCGCCATCGCCAAGCAGCGGCCGATCCCGCTGCGCTTCATCGGCGTCGGCGAAAGCATAGACGACCTGCGGCCGTTCGACAGCCGCGACTACATCGACGCGCTGTTCGAATAAGACACGCCCGCGGCCGCGCCAGGCGGCCGCTTTTCTCAGCCAATAAGCGGGAAACCTCTCCATGATACAGTTCGACCAGGTAACCAAGCGCTACCCGGGCGGCAACGAAGCCCTGAAGAACCTGTCCTTCACCATCGAAACCGGCGAAATGGTGTTTCTCGCCGGCCACTCCGGCGCCGGCAAGTCGACGCTGCTGAAACTGATCGCCGGCATCGAGCGCGCCACCAGCGGCGGCGTGCTGGTCAACGGCCAGAACCTGTCCAAACTGCGCGGCAGCCAGATCCCCTATGTGCGCCAGCATCTGGGCATGGTGTTCCAGGACCACAAGATTCTGTTCGACCGCAGCGTGTTCGACAACGTGATGCTGCCGCTGGACATCATAGGCTTCGACCGCCGCGACGCAGCCAAGCGCGTGCGCGCCGCGCTCGACAAGGTGGGGCTGCTCAGCAAGGAAAAGATGATGCCCATCCGCCTGTCAGGCGGCGAACAGCAGCGGCTGTGCATCGCCCGCGCGGTGGTGCACCGCCCCAGCATCCTCTTGGCCGACGAGCCGTCGGCCAACCTCGACCGCGCCTACGCGCTCGACATCATGGAGTTGTTCAAGTCCTTCCACCAGGTGGGCGTCACCGTGCTGATCTCCGCCCACGACGAAACCCTGATGGAAGACTACGGCCGCCGCATCATCCGCCTGAGGGAAGGACAGTTCGCCGCATGAAACACTTTCTCTATCTGAACTGGCAAAGCGCCAAGCAGGCGCTGATCAAGATCCTGCGCCAACCGTTCGGCAGCCTGCTGACCCTGCTGATGCTGGCCTTGGCGCTGGCGCTGCCGCTGTGCCTCTACCTGTCGGTCAGCAGCGTGCAGGACTGGGTCGGCCGCCTTACCGCCACGCCGCAGATCACGCTGTTCATGGAGCAATCGGCCGAGGAGGCCGACATCGCCGCCGTCAACAGCACCCTGTCGCACCACCCCAAGGTGAAGAGCTTCACCTTTATCAGCAAGAGCAAGGCGCTGCAGGACCTGGAGCAGCGCAACGGCCTGTCCGGCCTGTCCGACGGCTTGGACGGCAATCCACTGCCGGACGCCTTCGTCGTCACCCCGATTTCGCTCGAACCGCGCGAAATGGAAATGCTGCAGAAGGAGCTATCCGGCCTGCCGATGGTGGAAATGGCGCAGTTCGACGCGCATTGGGCCAAGCGGCTGTACGGCATGGTGGACATGGGCAAGAAGCTGACCTGGTTCCTGGCCGCCGCGCTGGGCCTGGCGCTGGTGCTGGTGACCCACAACGCGATCCGGATGCAGATTCTGGCGCGGCAGGATGAAATCGAGGTGTCCAAGCTGATCGGCGCCACCGACAGCTTCATCCGCCGGCCCTTCCTCTACCACGCGCTGTGGCAGGGCGTGTTCGCCGCGCTGCTGGCCTGGGGCCTGTCGAGCTGGCTGGCGGCGCTGGCCAATCCGGCCATCCGCGAATTCGCCATGCTGTACGGCGAGCGGGTGGAGCTGCGCGGCCTTAATCTGCAGGAGCTGGCGGCGCTGATCGGCGTGGCCGCCTTCCTGGCGATGCTGGGCGCCCGCCTCGCCGCCGACCATCACCTGCGCAAGGTAGAGCCGAAATAGATATGCCAAGTGAAAGGTTTCAGCTATCGCATCGATTGTTAAAATCATTGACGCGGGAACCTTTCATTGCTAGCACTCTCCATATACGAGTGCTAACATAGCACTACCCAAGGAGGTAGCCATCGCAATGAACACAACATTTGCCCTGCCCGTTCCGTCGACCAGCGGTAGCCTGGAGCAGTACATCCAGGCGGTAAACAGCGTCCCTATGCTGTCGCCGGAGCAGGAAACCGAGCTCGCGACCCGTTTCCAGCAGGAAAACGACCTGGAAGCGGCGCGGCAGATGGTGCTGTCGCACCTGCGCGTGGTGGTGTCGGTATCGCGCGGTTACGCCGGTTACGGCCTGCAGCAGGCCGACCTGATCCAGGAAGGCAATATCGGCCTGATGAAGGCGGTGAAGCGCTTCGAGCCGGGCCGCGGCGTGCGCCTGTTCTCGTTCGCCATCCACTGGATCAAGGCCGAGATCCACGAATTCATCCTGCGCAACTGGCGCCTGGTGCGCATCGCCACCACCAAGCCGCAGCGCAAGCTGTTCTTCAACCTGCGCAGCATGAAGAGCGGCTTCTCCGCGCTGTCCGAACAGGAAGCCAAGTCCATCGCCGCCGACCTGGGCGTCAAGCCCGAGGAAGTCCGCGAAATGGAAATCCGCATGAACGGCCAGGATGTGTCCCTGCTGGCCGACAGCGACGACGAGGACAGCTACGCGCCGATAGACTGGCTGGCCGACTCGCACAGCGAGCCGACCCGCGCGCTGGAGCGCCGCGCTTTCGACCACTTGCAGTCGGAAGGCCTCGAATACGCGCTGTCGACGCTGGACGCCCGCAGCCGCCGCATCGTCGAAGCGCGCTGGCTGGCCGACGACAGCGGCTCGACGCTGCACGAGCTGGCGGCCGAATTCGGCGTGTCGGCCGAGCGCATCCGCCAGATCGAGGCCAAGGCGCTGACCAAGATGAAGGCCGCGCTCAGCGAGGGCGTGGTGCTGGACAACTGATCCGCCCCCATGCAGAAAGCCGCTCGAATGAGCGGCTTTTTTATTGCCCGCCACCGGGAGTTGGCGCATCTGCTGCAGGAGCGGCGCATTCATTCCCAGCCTGGATCGCCAGCCGCGCGCAGGCAGCCTGAATGCCGGCAAACGAAAAGCCGCTCGAAAGAGCGGCTTTTTTCATCCCCCCCGCTAGCCGGGGATGGGCTTACTCCGGCAAAGTGCGGAACTTGGCCGGCAGCTTGTCGTAGGCCTCGCGGCTGATCTTGCGCAGCGGCTCCCATTCCGGGTTGGCGTCGCCCAGCGTTTCCAGGAACTGGCCGGCATAGGTCGGGAACGAGGCCAGCGTGGTGCGCAGCGTCTGTTCCGCCTTGGCCTGCTCGCCGGCCAAAACTTCCATCTGCGCGCGCTTGAGCATCACGTCCGGATACGGGCGGAACTCGGTCAGCCGGTCTTCCAGCGCCAGCTTCTGCTTCAGATTGTCGCGGGTGATCGGCAGGTAGTCGTCCAGCGTGTACAGCGCGTGGTAGGCGAACAGCGGCTTGGTCTTGACGATTTCGATCAGCCGCTCGGCGCGCTTGGCGTCCTTCTGCGCGTTGCCGGTGGGGGTGTACAGGTTGACCAGCTCCCAGAACATCGGCGTGGTGCTGATCGACAGCCAGCCTACCCATGCCAGCGCCGCCAGCAACGGCAGTCGCGCCGGCAACGGCAAGGACCTGGACTCGCCGCGCGGCGCCATCGCCATGAACAGCACCAGCATTGCCAGGAAATAGAAATACCACAGCGGATACTCCAGCATGCTGTGGGTCAGCGTCACCGCGATGCAAGCCAGCGCCAGCACGCCTTCCGGCTCGGCCTGGCGACGGAAGAACGGCCATACCGCCCAGACGAAGCCGCCCAGCACCAGCGCGGTGGCGACGCCGCCCATTTCGGCCAGCAATTGCAGCACCAGGTTGTGGGCATTGGTGAACAGGCCGCTGTTGTAGCCTGCGGCGGCGAACTGCGGCAGCGGCTGCAGGCGCACGCTTTCCGCCGCATACTGCGACCAGCCCACGCCCCACAGCGGATGCGCCTTGAAGGTGAGCCAAGCCTTGTGCATCTCGGCGAAGCGGCGCGCGCCCATGTCGTCGCCGTTGGCCGCCAGCCGCGCCACGCCGGAAGCGTTTTCCACGTCGGAATGGGTCAACAGCGAAATCAGGTGATTGAACAGCGGCAGGGCGAACTGGCCGGCCAGCACCGCGCCGCTGCAAGCCCACATCGCCAGCATCAGCCGGCGCGAAACCTCATTGCGGCTGCGCCAGTGCCACAGCGCGGCCAATGCCGAAATCGCCACCAGATACAGCAGCGTGGTGCGAGACCCCGCCCAGGCCAGCATCAGCGCCATCCACAGCACCAGCGCCACCAGCCAGTTGCGCCCCAGCCTGCCCACCGCGAACAGATAGACGCCGGATACCACCGACCACATCAGGTAATGGGCGTACTGATTGCGCTGGCCGATGTGGCCGAAAATGTTGGTGGTGGGGTGGGAGCCATCGTAGAACAGCCCCAGCGGCGCGGCCAGGCCGGTGAGCTGGGCGGCGCCGATCAGCGACTGCACCAGGCCGCCGACGATGACGGCGCGCGCCAGCCATACCGCGAACTCGCGTTCGCCGAAAGCGCCGCGCAAGGAGGCGGTGATCGAGGCCAGCAACGCCAGCGCCAACCAGCCCAGCGCGGTGGCGTAGCTCATGCCGGGGAACATCAGGCTGACCAGCTGCGGCTGCAGCGCCCAGACCCCCGCCAGCAGCAGGCACCACCAACCGGCTCGCGGCACCGCGTCGAACAGCTTGCCGCCGGGCAGCAGCAAGGCGCCGGCGGCCACCAGCAGCCAGATCACGTTGATTTCGCCGAACCACTGCGGCAGCGGCACGAAATGGACGCGGGAAGCGAACGGCACGATGGCGATCAGGCACAATGCCAGCAGGGCCAGGCGTTCGGATATTTTCTGAAAAGTCATGGCGGACCAGATATCGAAAACAGCAAAGCCGGCAGCATACCGCATGCGCACAGCCGGCAAAACCGGTCAAATGTGTCCGCGCGTTACAAACCCGTCAAAACAACGGTTTGCGCGTGACCGGCGACGCCACCGCCGTCACCGCCGCCATCCGCGCGGCGTCGGTATACGCGCCGTGCCGCAAATAGATGGCCTTCACCCGGCTGGTGAGTTCGGCCAGCGCGCGCACCTCGGGCTCTTGCCACGGCTGCAGGCTGGCGTCCAACTTCAACACTTCGTCGGGATAGCTGGCGATGGCCATCACCAGCGTGCGTCTGGCGGCCTCGGGCTGGCCGGCCAGCGCCTGGCATACGCTCAGCCGCTGCAGCACGGCGATATACGGCTGGTTGCGCGCCAGTTGCTCGTAGAACGGCAGCACCACCGCCAGCTGCCGCCGGCCCGGCAGCAGGTAATTGCCCATCACCATCGAGGCCGCGTCTATCCACAAGGGATTGCGCTCCACTTTTTCGATGTAGTTCACCCGCCGGATGTTTTCCGCCGCCGACAGGCTGGGCCGGCTGTAGGCCACCAGATTCCAGAAGATGAACACCCCGCTGACGATATGCGCGATCATCAGCGCCCCGCCGCCGGCGCAGGCCAGCCGCAACAGCATCGTGCGGGTGGGCACCTGCCAAACCGGCGCCGGACCCAGCGCGCACACCGTCACCAGCATCGCCAGAAAAGGCAGGTACCACAGCGGAAACTCGAACATGCTGTGGGTCAGCAGCATCATCGCGATGCAGATCAGCAGCAGGTTTTCCGGGCTCTGCCGGCCGCGGGCGAAAAACGGCAGCAGGCAGCCGCACAAGCCCAGCCCCGCGACCAGCGCGCCGGACAGCCCGGTTTCGGCCAACAGCTGGAAAATCAGATTATGGCTTTGGGTGAACAACACCCCTTCCGGGTACTTGGGCAGGCCGCCAAACGCCTCCAGCCAGACCGACTGCGCCGGATAGCGCGCCAGCCCCACCCCCAACCAGGGGTGCTGCTGAAACACCATCCAGGCCTTGGTCCACTCGATGCGGCGGCGGGCGCCGAATCCGGCGTCCAGCAGGCGTTCGGAGCCGCTTTGCACATGGATGGGCAAGCCCAGCCGGTTGAGCAGCCAGACGATCTCTTCATTGAACAATTGCAGCAGCGCCAGCACGATGATCGCCGCCGCCAGGGCCTTCAGCATGCGCAGCAACGCCTCGTCGCCGGGCGCGCGGCGGTGCCAGAACCAGCACAGCCCGCAAATGCCCAGGCTGTAGGCCAGCGGCAGCCGCGCGCCGCACCAGGTAATCAACAGCAGCTGGAACAACACCAGCGGCGCGCAGAAGCCGGCGCGCAGCCGGCCGCGCCCATACAGGTAACAGGCCGCCGCCACGCCCCAGCTCAAGTACTGCGCGTACTGGTTGCGCTGGCCGACATTGCCCATCACTTCGGTCGGGTTCAGATAGTTCAACGTCACCAGGCCGCGGCAATACCGGGCCAGGTCCAGCAGCTGGATGCTGCCCAGCACGATCTGGATGCAGCTGCCCAGCAACAGGCAGGAGGCCAGGATGACGCAGACGCGCGCCAGGTCCGGCCGCAGCCGGTTGACGAGGAATACCGCCAGCACCAGCATCGCGGCCAGGCTGGCCAGGATCAGAATGGCGGGCTGGTAATTCTCCAGCAGCAAGCCATTGCTGAAGGACAGCAACAGCAGCAGCGCCGCCAGCGCCGCCGCCGCCAATGGCACCCGCACGCCGCTTTGCCCGCGGCGCAGCGCGAACAAGCCGGCGATGCCGACGCAGAGCACCACGCCGGCATTGGTCCACCAGTCCTGCAGCGGCGTGTAGCGGGCGAAATTGAAAAAGGGAAAGACGAAACAGCCGCAAAAAAACAGATACAGCGCGGCATCGCGCCACCAGGTCTTGTCGCTCAACTGGCTTGATCCTTGCATCTGCGCCACCGGCTATCGAATGACATGATTATACCCAGCGGCCCCGCGCACGGGGATGCCATGGCGCAGCATAGGCCTACTGCCGGCAGTTGGTCGGCACCCAGTTGGCCTGCAACTGCGTGCCGATGGCCGTGGTGCCGCCGCCGGTGCCGGTATAGGTGCAAACCCAGGTAACCGAACCCGAGGTGACCGAGGGCACCAGATCCAGCTGCGCGCCGCTGGAGACCGTGTTGTTGTAGGTCAGTTGGATCACGCCGCTGGCCAGCACCGACACGCTGCTGACCGCGTTGCCGGTGATCGACGACGCCGTCGACAGCCCGTACGCGCTGTTGTACGGCGTGGAGCTGGCGAACGCGCTTTTGCTGGCGTAGTACTCCGCCACCGCGGTCTTGGCGGCGTCGGCCAGCGCCAGCCCCTCGGCCACCCGCGACCGCTTGGCGTAGTCCTGGTAGGCCGGGATGGCGATGGCGGCCAGGATGCCGACTATCGCCACCACTATCATCAGCTCTATCAGGGTAAAGCCGCGCTGCGTCGTTCTGTTCCGCATCTTCCGCATCTCCTGATGCTCAAACCCGGGCCCGCCGCAAAAATCAAGAGGCACCGCAGTGCCTCTTGCTCCGCGACTGTCGCCGCCACGCTTACTGGCGGCAGGTGCTGGGCACCCAGTTGGCCGACAGTTGGTTGGCGGCTGCGATGGCGGTGGTGCCGCCGCCGGTGCCGGTATAGGTGCAGACCCAGGAAACCGAGCCGGAAGTAACAGTAGGCACCAGATCCAGCAGGGCACCGCTGGACACCGTGCTGTTGTAGGCGACCTGGATCACGCCGCTGGCCAGCACCGACAGGCTGCCAACCGAACTGCCGGTGATGGTTGTGGCAAGCCCATAGCTAGTGTTATACGGTGCGGTGCCTGACGCGACAAAAGCATTGTTGGATGCGTAGTACTCGGTGACCGCGGTTTTGGCCGAATCCGCCAGCGCCAGGCCTTCCGTCACCCGCGCCCGCTTGGTGTAGTCCTGATAAGCCGGGATGGCGATGGCCGCCAGGATGCCGACGATGGCCACCACGATCATCAACTCGATCAGGGTGAAACCCTGCTGGATCTGCTGTCTCTTCATGATTGAACTCCCGGATTGCCAAGCTTCGCCAAATGGAATGGCGGCGGCCGCGGCCGCCAGCCTCGTCTGCGGGTTTCCGGGCGCGTGCCGCCCGACGCATGTCCGCCTTATCCAGCAGAAAGCATGCCAGGCCTTCGCGGACCCGCCCTGGCGCGCCCCTGCGCGGCCCTGGCTGTCGCCGCTGGGCAGAAACTGACGTTTTTCGTCACATCGGAACCGCGGCGCGGACTATGCTAGCATCCGCCATCCCCCTACCGGAGCCCATCGCATGAGCAACCAAGCCTGGCTGGAGCGCAGCTTCGCCGCCGTCTGGCATCCCTGCACCCAGATGAAGCGCCATGAAAGCCTGCCCATCGTCCCCATCGCCAGCGCCGACGGCGTCTGGCTGACCGACTTCGACGGCAAACGCTATCTGGACGGCGTCAGCTCCTGGTGGGTCAACCTGTTCGGCCATGGCGAGCCGCGCATCAAGCAGGCGATCAAGCGCCAGCTGGACAGCCTGGAGCACGTGATGCTGGCCGGCTTCACCCACCAGCCGGTGGTGGAGCTGTCGGAACGCCTGGCGGCGCTGTCCGGCCTCGGCCGCGCCTTCTATGGCTCCGACGGCGCCAGCGCCACCGAAATCGCGCTGAAGATGAGCTTCCACTACTGGAAAAACCGCGGCCAGCCCGGCAAGACCCGCTTCGTCAGCCTGGAGAACAGCTACCACGGCGAAACCGTCGGCGCGCTGGCCGTCACCGATGTGCCGCTGTTCTCGTCCACCTACGCCGACCTGCTCAAGCCTGGCCTGCGGGCGCCCAGTCCGGACGCCCGCCAGGCCGCGCCCGGGGAAACCGCCGCCGACCCGGCCCGCCGCGCCGCCGTGGCGCTGGAAAACCTGCTGGCCAAGCGCGCCGGCGAGATCGCCGCGGTGATCGTCGAGCCGCTGGTGCAGGGCGCGGCCGGCATGGCGATGCACGATCCGGCCTATCTGGCCGAACTGCGCCGGCTGTGCGACCGCCACCAGGTGCATCTGATCGCCGACGAGATCGCGGTGGGCTTCGGCCGCACCGGCACCTTCTTCGCCTATCAGCAGGCCGGCATCCTGCCGGACTTCCTGTGCCTGTCCAAGGGCATCACCGGCGGCTTCCTGCCCCTGTCCTGCGTGCTGACCCGCGACGAAATCTACCAGGCCTTCTACCACGACGATGTGGCGCGCGGCTTCCTGCATTCGCACAGCTACACCGGCAACGCGCTGGCATGCAGCGCCGCGCTGGCGGTGCTGGACATCTTCGAGGCCGACGACGTGCTGGCCGCCAACCGGGAGAAGGCCGCCGAATTCACCCGCCGCATGCGGCCGCTGTCCTCCCGCCCCGACATCCGCCACTTCCGCCACACCGGCATGATCTGGGCCTTCGACGTGGCCACCGAGCGCGCCGACTTTGCATTGGCCTTTTTTTCGGCCATGCTGAAACGCGGATGTCTGTTGCGGCCGATAGGCAAGACCGTCTACTTCATGCCGCCCTATACCCTGAACAACGAAGAAATGGATTGGCTGGTCGAGTCGAGCTGCTCAGCGCTGGACGAAGTCCTGGCCGGCGGCTCGCAGACGGCAGGCGCGGAAACGCCGCTGCCCTGAAGCGCGGCGCGCCGGGCGCCGTCCCGCGACACAGCCTCGGAGCCCTGTCCGGATGCCGCCACTCGCCTTGCCGAAGAAGGATATGGACCCGCAACTCGTCGACACCCAGCCAGCCAGCGTCGCGGCCTGGCTGGAACGCCTTCCCTACACCGACCTGCCGGAATGCGGCCGGCTGCTCAGCCAGGCGCTGTACCAGCTGGCGCGCACGCCGCTGGAGCCGACGCAGCGCTTCAAGCTGCTGCTGCTCTATCTGAAGGCGCTGGATCGCTATTACCCGCTGCTGGAAGCCGAATCGCAGCACAACGATATCCTGTCCTCGCCCAAGACCCGGCTGCTGGCGGTGCTCAGCGTCAAACTGTTCGCCAATCTGTACATCGCCTTCAAACAGACCTTGAACGAAAAGCTGGGCCGCCACGCGCTGCTGGAGCGAGAGCAGCCCAAGATCGAACTGCTGCTGTACACCATGATGGCCGCCCGCCAGTACCTGAACGTCAGCCAGCAGAATTACTGCCCGCTGCCGGCGGGCTTCTGGCTGGACTGCCACCAGCTCTACGCGCTGGCGCGGGAGCGCGGCTGGCAGGACAAGGCGCTGTCCGGCGACGACTCGCTGGCCGTCATCTACCGCCAGATCCTGCTGCTGGGCCTGACCTCCACCAACCGCCTGTCGGTTGTCGACATGCACCTGGCGCGCCAGCTGATCTACGACCTGGCGCGCCAAGTATCGCTGCTGCCGGTGGCGGGCTTGAACGACAACCGCCACGGCTATCTGCTGGACCCGCTGGAAGACAATCCGCCGCGCCACCTGCTGATCACCCCCGGCTCGCTGCACGGCCATTGCAGCATGCTGGAGTTGAGCGGCGCGGTGGACACCATGCGCCGCAGCCTGGAACAGCTGCAGAGCGCCAGCGGCAACGCCGCCGCGCAGCTGGGCGATGTCGTGCAGCTGCTGAGCGGCCTGGTGGAAGAATGGCAGCATCCGCGCCGCCGCAAGCACGGCCGGGAAGACAGCCAGGCAGTGGTCGAGGTCGTCTCCACCCTCTCCTCGATCTGGCACCTGGCCAACCACGGCAGCTGGCAGCTGGCCGGCGCCGGCTCGGAAGAGGAGAACGCCCGCCTGCGCAGCCCGCCGTCCTCCTGCCTGCTGACCCTGGTCAACCGCAGCGAATCCGGCTATCTGCTGCGCGGCCTGCCGCGCGAACAGACGCTGCGCGCCGGCGAAGCGCTGCTGCTGCATCCGCCCGACCAGCCGGAAGCGGCGCAGCTGTGCGCGGTGCGCTGGGTGCTGATGCAACCCACCGGCAAGGAAGTGGAATGCGGCGTGGAAATCCTCGGCGGCCTGCCGCAGCCGGTGCTGGCGATGCCCAGCATCACCCATAGCGGCGACAGCTTCCTGCGCGGCCTGCGGCTGCCGGCCGCCGCCGGCCGCCCCGACCTGCTGTTGCTGCCCGGACGCCAGTTCAGCCAGCTGCGCGAATTCCGCCTGCGCGACGACGCCGGGGAAAAACTGATACGCGCCGCCAAACTGCTGCAGCAATCCCCTCACTTTCAACTGATCGAATACCGGCCCAGCGAGTACTTTTGACCTGGCTCAAGCCCGGCGCTTTTTCGGGTACACTGACCTCTCTATAATCATTTGCTTTCATAGCGAGGTCTGTTGATGGATTCGGTGATACACGCATCCGACCGCATCGTGGTCAAGGTCGGTTCCAGTCTGGTAACCAACGACGGCAAGGGCCTAGACCTTGCCGCCCTGGCGCGCTGGGCCGCCGAAATCGCCGAACTCAAGCGCCGCGGCAAGCAGGTGGTGCTGGTTTCCAGCGGCGCCATCGCCGAAGGCTGCCAGCGCCTGGGCTGGACCGTGCGCCCCAAGGGCGTGCACGAATTGCAGGCCGCCGCCGCCGTCGGCCAGATGGGCCTGTGCCAGGCCTATGAAAGCGCCTTCCGCGCTTTCGGCCTGCAGACCGCGCAGATCCTGCTCACCCACGAAGACCTGGCCGACCGCACCCGCTATCTGAACGCCCGCTCCACGCTGGTGAGCCTGCTCAATCTCAACGTGGTGCCCATCATCAACGAGAACGACACCGTGGTCACCAGCGAGATCCGCTTCGGCGACAACGACACGCTGGGCGCGCTGGTCACCAACCTGATCGAAGCGGACGCGCTGGTGATCCTCACCGACCAGCAAGGCCTCTATAGCGCCGACCCGCGCAAGCATCCGGACGCCGAATTCATCCGCCTGGCCGAAGCCGGCGATCCCAGGCTGGAAGAGATGGCCGGCGGCGCCGGCTCCAGCGTCGGCACCGGCGGCATGATCACCAAGATTCTGGCCGCCAAGCGCGCCGCGCGCAGCGGCGCCGCCACCGTGATCGCCTGCGGCCGCGAGGCCCAGGTGCTGTCGCGGCTGGCCGACGGCGAAGCCATCGGCACCCAGCTGGTGGCCGCCACCAGCCGCATGGCGGCGCGCAAGCAATGGCTGGCCGACCACCTGAAGCTGTCCGGCCGCCTGCTGCTGGACGACGGCGCGGCGCTGGCCATCCGCGAGCGCGGCACCAGCCTGCTGCCGGTGGGCGTCAGCGCGGTGGAGGGCGACTTCCTGCGCGGCGAGGCGGTGGCCTGCGTCGACGCCGCCGGCAACGAGGTGGCGCGCGGCCTGGTCAACTACAGTTCCGACGAGGCGCGCCAGATCATGCGCAAGAGCACCCGCGAGATCGAGGGCGCGCTGGGCTATATCGTCGAACCCGAGCTGATCCACCGCGACAATATGGTGGCGCTGTAAGCGCCGTCCCGGCTCCACACGCGTTTTCCCGCCCCGGCCAGTGTCTGGCCGGGGTTTCATTTTTATCTGACACAAGGATGACAAGGTATGAACAAGCTGGCTCTCGCGGCGCTGATGACACTAGCCTGGGGCTCGGCATCCGCCGCGGATGTGCTGCATGTCTACAACTGGAACAACGCGCTGTCGCCTGACACCGCCAAGCGCTTCGAGCAAGCGTGCCGCTGCCAGTTGGTGCAGGACTACTACGGCGACAACGAGGAAATGCTGGCCAAGCTGGCCGCCGGCGCCAAGGGCTACGACATGGTGTTCCCCACCGCCTTCGCGGTGAACGCGCTGCTGAAGCAGGGCAAGCTGCAGGCGCTGGATAGAGCCAAGCTGCCCAATTGGAAGAACCTGAACCCCGGCTACCTGCGGCTCAACCAGCCCTTCGACCCCGGCAACCGCTATGCCGCGCCGACCGTGGTGTCGCTGACGCTGCTGGGCTACAACGCCAGCCAACTGAAAAAAGCCGGCCTAGCCGACAAGGCCAATAGCTGGGCGCTGGTCTTCGACCCGGCGCTGCTGGCCAAGATCAAGGGCAAGGTGACGGTGCTGGACAGCCAGCGCGAACTGATGGCCGCCGCGCTGATGTACCTGGGCCGCGACGCCAACTCCGTCAACCCCGCCGACTGGAAGGCCGCCGCCGACGTCATCCGCAAGGCCAAGCCCTACTGGGCGGCGTTCAACAACCAGAGCTACATCAAGGAGCTGACCGTCGGCAACATCTGGGTGGCGCTGGGCTATTCCAACGACCTCTACCAGGCGCAACAGGATGTGAAAGCCGCCAAGCGCCCGTTCGAGCTGGCCTACCAGCCGCAGAAGGAAGGCAATGTGCTGGCGATAGACAATATGACCATCCTGAAGGACGCGCCGCGCCCGGACCTGGCCTACCAGTTCATCAACTTCATGCTGGACGGCAAGAACGCCGCGGAGATCTCCAACCAGATCGGCGCCACCAATCCGGTGAAGGCGGCCGAAGCTTTCTTCAAGCCGCAGATCAAGGCCAATCCGGTGATCATGCTGGACCCGGCCAAGGGCAGGTACGTGGCCTTGAAGGATCTGGACGCGAAATCGCGCCGCGAGCTGAACCGCTTGTGGACGCAGGTGAAGATCGGGCGCTAGGAAGCGCTTAAGCGAGCTTGCGCTGCCTGCTGGGCCTGACAGGCGGATCGGCAGCCGCTCCTCCCCTTTGGCCCGTGCCGACAAAACCGCCTTGGACCAGTGGGTTTAAGCCGCCGTTTTTTCGATCGGCGGCTTCCTGGCGCAAGGTTGTATTGTCGGGGTTTCTCGGGCCGCAGGGGCGGCCTGGGGGTGCCGGGGGGCTGGCCGCGCAGCCCCCCCGGCCCGTCCGGCTGGCGGAACCGCCATGAAAAGTCGTCAGGCCGACTCCACCACCCTCACCCGCGGCCAGCGCTCGGCATAGCGCTTCTGCGCCAGCCGCTGCCGATAGATCTCCACGCTGGCCCGCGCCGGGTTGCGGCGCACCCGCATGGCGAACAGGTCGTCCAGGCCATAAGGCGCGATCAGGCGCAGGCTGTCGTCGGCGTTCAGCGCCACGCCCACCGCGGTGGCGTATTCTGGCCACGTCGCCACCGCATCCTCCAGCGAAGACAGCGGCTCAACCGCGTAGCCGAAATAATCGGCGAACCACAGATGGACGGCGGCCTGGTTGGTCACTTCCCAGGGCAGGCCGGGATGGGAGGCTTGCAGACGGGCTTGCAGCGCGGCGTCGCGCCCGGGGGAAAGGTCGCTGGCGTCGAAATGCGCCAGGTCGATGTCGGACAGGGCCGACGGCTGGGACGCGAAGCCATGCAGCGCATCCCACACCAGGCTGCGCAGCGCGCCGGCGCCTATGCACCAGTCGGCGAGATGCAGCGCCCGCGCCGCGCGCAAAGCCTCCATCAGCCAGGGGCTGGCGCGAACCAGCCCCCGCAGCCGCTCTTCCAGCATGCCGGCACTATTCCGGATGGCTGCGGCGTTCTTCCGCTTCCAGGCGGCGGAATTCCACCGCGCGCATGATCACATAGGCCAGCATCGCGCACAGGAAGAACAGCAGCACCACCCAGGCGATGGAGCGCAGCGTTTCGATGCCGGCGGTGTACAGCTCCAGCATCCAGCGCTCGCCGCCCAGTTGCAGCTGGCTGCTGCCCTTGCCCGGCAGCGGCGCCAGATAGCGCTCCAGCGACCACGGCCGCACGCCGCCGGACACGCCGCTGACCACAATGGCGAAGAACACATACTTGCGCCAGGCGTCGGCCAGCTCCTGGCCCAGGGTGCGGCCGAGGATCTTGGCCACGGCCGGGTCGAAGAAACGCGCGGCGGCGACGGCCGCGGCAACCACCACGATCAGGATGGTGGCGAACAACACGTAGAACATGATTTCTCGCTTACGGTGCAGATAATGGCATTGTACGCGATCCGCATGCCGCCCACCGGCGGCCGCGCTTGCGCGCGGGCAAACTCAGGCGTCTTTCGCCGGCAGGCCGAAGTGCAGATACGCCTGGGAGGTGGCCATCCGTCCGCGCGGGGTGCGCTGCAGATAGCCCTGCTGGATCAGGAAGGGTTCGATCACATCCTCGATGGTGTCGGTGGATTCGCCTATCGCCGCGGCGACGTTGTCCAGGCCCACCGGGCCGCCGGAAAACTTCTCCAGGATGGCGGAGAGCAGCTTGCGGTCCATCACGTCCAGGCCGGCCGGATCGACGTCCAGCATCGCCAGCGCGGCGTCGGCCACCGCCATCGTCACCACGCCGTCCGATTTCACTTCGGCGTAGTCACGCACCCGGCGCAGCAGGCGGTTGGCGATCCGCGGCGTGCCGCGCGAGCGTTTGGCCACTTCGAAGGCGCCGTCATCGGACAGCTGTACGTTCAAGAGGCCGGCCGAGCGGCTGACGATGCGCGTCAGCTCATCGGCGGTGTAGAACTCCAGCCGGGCGACGATGCCGAAGCGGTCGCGCAGCGGATTGGTCAACATGCCGGCGCGGGTGGTGGCGCCCACCAGCGTGAACGGCGGCAGGTCCAGCTTCACCGACCGCGCCGCCGGACCTTCGCCTATCATGATGTCGATCTGGTAATCCTCCAGCGCCGGGTAGAGGATTTCCTCCACCACCGGGGACAGCCGGTGGATTTCATCGATGAACAGCACGTCGTGCGGCTCCAGATTGGTCAGCAGCGCCGCCAGGTCGCCGGCGCGCTCCAGCACCGGGCCGGAAGTCTGGCGCAGGTTGACGCCCATCTCACGCGCGACGATGTGGGCCAGCGTGGTCTTGCCTAGGCCCGGCGGGCCGAACAGCAGCACGTGGTCCAGCGCCTCGCCGCGGCGCTTGGCGGCTTCGATGAAGATCTCCAGCTGCTCGCGCGCCTTCTTCTGGCCGACATAGTCGTCCAGCTGCTTGGGCCGCAGCGCGCGCTCCAGCGCCTCTTCCTGCTCGGACGCGCGTTGCGCGGTGACGATGCGGCGCTCCGGCGCGGCGCCGAACAGCTTGTCGGTTTCTATCATCGGGGACTCTTGGGGGAAATCTTGCTGCCGACATTCTAACACCGCGCTATACTCGCCGCTGGCCGCGCTGTGCGGCCAACGTCTTCGGGGCGGGGTGCAATTCCCCACCGGCGGTATGGCGCGCAAGCGCCGAGCCCGCGAGCGCCTTCGCCGCACGGCGAGGGGTCAGCAGATCTGGTGAAATGCCAGAGCCGACGGTAATAGTCCGGATGAAAGAAGACGACGCCAGCTTTCCGTCCGCGCCCGCGGCGGGAAAACTGTGTCGTATCCGCGCGTTTATCGCGCCGGATAGCCGTACGCTATCCGCTTCACGCCCACGGGACGTGTTTCTCAATCCATTATTTGAGGACCGTTTCCATGAACGCCCACACCGATATCCTTTCCCTGCGCGTCCACGCCGCGCTTGACGCCTTGCGCCGCGGCCTGCCGGTGATCGTCGCCGACGACGCCGACCGCGAAAACGAGGCCGACCTGATCCTGGCCGCCGACATGCTCACCGTGCCGGAAATGGCGCGGATGATCCGCGACGGCAGCGGCATCGTCTGCCTGTGCATCACGCCGGAGCGCGCCGCGCAGTTGGCGCTGCCGCCGATGGCCGCCGACAACGGCAGCCGCTACGGCACCGCTTTCACCGTCGCCATCGAGGCGGCCGAGGGCGTGACCACCGGCGTCTCCGCCGCCGACCGCGTCACCACCATGCGCGCCGCCATCGCCCCCGACGCCAAGCCCGGCGACCTGGTGCGCCCCGGCCACGTCTACCCCATCGTCGCCCGCGCCGGCGGAGTGCGCGAGCGGCGCGGCCACACCGAAGCCTCGGTGGAGCTGGCGCGTCTGGCCGGCTTCAGCCCGGCCGGCGTGCTGTGCGAGCTGATGAACCCGGACGGCAGCATGATGCGCGGCCCCCAGCTGGACGCTTATGCCGCACGGCACGGCCTGCCGCAGCTGACGGTGGCGGAGCTGGCCGAATGGCTGCAACGGCAAGACGCCTGAGGAGGACGCCATGTTCAGCGGCATCACCCAGGCCATCGCCCGCATCATTGCCGTCCAGGATGGCGACGGCAGCCGGCGGCTCACCCTCGCTTTCCCGCCGGGCTTTTGCGACGGCTTGCGGCAGGGCGCCAGCGTCGCCGTAAACGGCGCCTGCCTGACCGTGGCGGCGCCGCCGCAGGCAGACAACGCCGAGTTCGACCTGATCCTGCCGACGCTGGTCACCAGCACGCTGGCCCGCTGCCAGGCCGGCGACGCGGTCAACGCCGAGCGGGCGCTGGCCGACGGCGCGGAGAACGGCGGCCACGCGCTATCCGGCCATGTCGACTATCAAGCCACCATCGCCCAACGAGAGGCATGCGGCGACAACCTGCGCCTGCGGCTGAGCGTGCCGCCGGGCGCCTTGCGCTACCTGTTCGCCAAGGGCTACGCGGCGCTGGACGGCGTCAGCCTGACCATCGCCGACATCGACAAGCGCGAAGGCTGGTTCGAAGTGTGGCTGATCCCGGAAACGCGCCAGGCCACCACCTTGGGCGGCAAGCAAGCGGGCGACCGGATCAACCTGGAAATCGAGCGGCAGACCCAGGTGCTGGTCGACACCATGCGCGAGGCGCTGGAGGACAAGTTCGCGGCGCTGGCGCCGCTCCTGGCCGCCAGGCTGGACGACTTGGCCCCCGCGCTGCTGCCGGCTGCGCGCCGCCAGCCGGCGCTGGCGGCGCGCTGAACCCGGGCGGCGGCCGCGAACCAATCGGCCGCCCGCCTGTCTGCTGAACAGGGGCGCATCCGCGTCCCTGTTTTTCATCCCCGATGCCATGCTCCGCTTCCTTTCCTTCCGCGGCCTGCTGCTGGCCGGCTTCCTCGGCGTCGCGCTGATCCCCGCCGCGGCGCTGATGCAACTGCGCCACGAGTTGGGCCAGGCCGCCGACAGCGCCCAGCGCCAACAGCGCCAAACCCAGCGCTGGCAAGACATCGCCCGCTTGTCGCAGGAGCAGGCGCTGCAGTACGAGCGCGCCAGCCGCCAGGCTGCGATCCTGCGCGACCGCAAACTCGACGAAACCGCCAGCCAGGCCCGCGCCGAATTGCAAAGCGCGCAACGGACGCTGCGGCAGGATGCGCCGGCCGAGGCGCTGCCCGGCATCGACGCCGCGCTCGCCCTCTGCGCCCAGACGCCGGCCCACAGCCAACAGCGCGAGGCGCGCTTCCGCCAACTGCGCCGCGTGCTGGAACAGCAACAGCAAATCCTGGTCCAGGCCGGCGAGAAACGGCAAGCGAGCTGGCGCGGCGACATCGAGCGGATGCGGCTGCAAGCCAACCGCCTGGCCTGGCTGGCGCTGGCCGCCGCCGTGCTGCTGGCGCTGATCGTCACCCTGCTGATCCACGCCCCCTTGCGCGGCCTGCAGCGCCGCATCGCCCGGCTGGCCGGCGGCGCCCGCCAATTGAACTGGCGCCAGGCCGGCCCCGCCGACCTGCAGCGGCTGGGCCGGGAATTGGAGCAGCTGGACCGGCGGCTGGTGGAGCTGGAGCAGCAGCAGACCCGCTTCTTCCGCCAGGCGTCGCACGAGCTGAAAACGCCGCTGGCGTCGATACACGAAGCCGCGGCGCTGCTGCGCGAACAAGTGGCCGGCCCGCTCAACCCGCAACAGCGGCGCATCGTCGACATCCTGGGCAACAATGCGCTGGCGCTGCGGCAAAGAGTTGAGGCGCTGCTGAAGCGGGACGCCGGCCCCTGGCTGTCCACCACGCTGAACGTTTCCGCATTTTCGCTGCGCCGCTTGCTGGAGGCCAGGCTCGCCAGCTGCCAGCCGCTGTGCCAGGCCAAAGGGCTGATCGTGGCGCTGGACGGCATGCCGGGCGAAGTGCACGGCGATCCGTCCAAAGTGGAAACCATCGTCGACAACCTGTTGCTCAACGCCATCCGCCACAGCCCTCCCGGCGGCCGGCTGACGCTGCGCTGCGGCCGCGAGCGCGGCCAGGTCTGGCTGGAGATGGCCGACCAGGGCCCGGGCGTGGCCAAAGCATGCCGGGACAAGATTTTCGAACCTTTCTGGAGCGGCCCCGCGCCCGACGGCGAGCGCCCCGGCAGCGGCCTCGGCCTGACCATGGCGCGCGGCTACGCGCAGCTGATGGGCGGAGAACTTAGCCTGCTGGACCACGGCCCCGGCGCGCGCTTCCGCCTCCACTGGCCAGAACCGGAGCCGATATGACCCCACCCGTTTTTCCGCGCCGCTGGCTGCCGCTGTTATGGCTGCCGCTGCTTTCCGCCTGCGCGCTGCGGCCGCCGGCCGCGCCGGTCCGCTACTGCCCCGGCGGCGACGCGCTGCTGATCGCGCTGGATTGGCCGGACGAAGCCCTGCGCCAACGCTGGCAGGCCTACGAAGCCTGCGACAGCTACCGCCTGCTGCGAATCCTGCGCGCCAATCGCGCCGAGCCGGGCCGCCTGGCCAGCGAGCTGGACAAACTGCTGGCCGACAAGAGCCTGTCGCCGGCCAGCGCCGCGCTGGCGCGGCTGCAGCTGCGCCAGGCCCAGACACAGTTCCGGCTGCAGGACCAAAACGAGCGCCAGCAACAGCAATTGCGCGACCAGCAAAAACGCATCGACGACCAGGCCGCCAAACTGGACGCGCTGCGCCGCCTGGAGCTGGATCTGCCCAAACCCAATGGCCTGAGTGAAGGAAGCAAGCGATGAACGCCCCCGCCCGCATCGTCCTGGTGGACGACGATCCCGACCTGCTGTGCCTGGTGCGGCTGCGGCTGGAAGCCGCCGGCCACGAGGTGGAGGCGCTCTCCAGCGCCGAAGCCGCGCTGACGGCGCTGGCCGCTCGCCGCGCCGACCTGCTGCTGACCGACTGGCGGCTGCCGGGCATGGACGGCCTGCAGCTGTTCGAAACCGCGCGCCGCCGCTATCCGACGCTGCCGGTCATCCTGTTCACCGCGCACGGCACCGTGCCGGACGCGGTGGAGGCGGTCAGCCGCGGCGTGTTCTGCTATCTGGAGAAACCGTTCGACGGCCAGCTGCTGCTGGACAAGGTGGCGCAGGGCCTGACGCTGTCGGCGGGCGACGGCGCCGCCGGCGACGCTTGGCGCGCCGGCATCGTCAGCCGCGGCCCGGCGATGGAGGAGCTGCTGAGCGAAGCGCGGATGGTGGCCGCCACCGACGCCAGCGTGCTGCTGCAAGGCGAAAGCGGCAGCGGCAAGGAGGTGTTGGCGCGCGCCATCCACCAGGCCAGCCGCCGCGCCGGCCGGCCCTTCGTCGCCGTCAACTGTGGCGCGATTCCGGAAAACCTGCTGGAAAGCGAGCTGTTCGGCCACGAAAAAGGCGCCTTCACCGGCGCCGCCGTCCGCCACGAGGGCCTGATCCGCCAGGCCGACGGCGGCACGCTGTTCCTGGATGAGGTCGGCGACATGCCGCTGCCGCTGCAGGTCAAGCTGCTGCGGGTGCTGCAGGACCGCGAGGTGAGGCCGGTGGGCGGCGCCCGGCCGCTGCCGGTGGATATCCGCCTGCTGTCCGCCACCCACCGCGACCTGCCGGCCCGCATCGCCGACGGCCAGTTCCGCGAGGATCTCTATTACCGCTTGAACGTGGTGGCGCTGACGCTGCCGCCGCTGGCCGAGCGGCGCGAAGACATCCCGCTGTTGGCCCAGCATTTCCTGCAACAGGTCTCAGCGCGCTACGGCAAGACGGTGACGGGCTTCGCCCCGGACGCCCTCGCCTTCCTCGCCGCCGCGCGCTGGCCGGGCAATATCCGCCAGTTGGCCAATGTGGTGGAGCAGTGCTGCGTGCTGGCCACCGGCCCCTTGCTGACCCTGGCCCAGGTGGAGAAGGCGGTGGCAGGCGAGGCGCAGGCCATTCCGACGCTGGCCGACGCGCGCCGCGAATTCGAGCGCGATTACCTGGAACGCCTGCTGCGGCTGACCGGCGGCAATGTCAGCGACGCCGCCCGGCTGGCCGACCGCAACCGCACCGAGTTCTACCGGCTGCTGCAAAAGCATGAGCTGAACGCCGCCGCGTTCCAGGACGATTGAGCTTGTCGCCAGATGGCGACAGGCCCAAACCATTGATGGGACAGGCTTTTCCGGATCTCGCCGCCGCCGCTGTCGCCGCCAGGCGACAAAAGCCAGCCCGGCGGCGGGATTCCGCCCCGTAAAAAAACCATAAATACTTGATTTTAAATAAAAACCAAAGGCTGGCACGGGGCTTGCTGAATATCCGGCAAGCGCCGCGGACAGGCAGATCCGCCAAACCGCGGCAGTGACCTTCACCCAGTCCAAGGAGACTCTTGCCATGCGCAAAACCCTGATCCTCGCCAGCCTGATCCCCGCCCTGTACGCCGGCGCCAGCTTCGCCGAACAGAGCCAGCCCGCCAGCGCGCCGGCGGCGGAACGCCACGCCGCAGCCGCCCCGGCCGACGCCGAGCTGGGCCGCCAGGTCAATGAAGTGCTGGCCAAGGCAGCGCAGCTGGGCGCCAAGGTGGAAGCCCAGGTCAGCAACGGCGACGTGGTGCTGAGCGGCACCGCGCCGAGCCAGGAGGCGATTTCCCGCATCGCCGAGGAAGTGTCGCGGGTGCCCGGCGTGAAGAGCGTGCGCAGCCAGGTCAGCCTGCTGCCGGCCGGCTAAGCCGCTCCGCATCCGCATCGGCCCGCCTTCCCGGCGGGCTTTTTCATGCCGCGGCCTCAGGCCTTCATCAGGCTCTTCAAGGCCAGCCGCACGCCCTCGCTGACGGTGACGTCCGCCGGCAGGCTCTTGGTGGCCGCCGCCGCTTCCTTGTCGTTGTAGCCGAGCGCCAGCAGCGCGTTGACGATGTCGCTCTTCTCATCCGGAGTGGCGGCGAAAGGCAGGCCGCCCGGCACCGTCAGGTTGCCGCCGGTGGCGAGCTTGCCGCGCAATTCCAGCACCAGCCGCTCGGCGGTTTTCTTGCCGATGCCCGGCACCGACGACAGGCGCTTGATGTCCTCGCTGGCCACCGCGACGGCCAGCTCGTCGGCCGTCATGCCCGACAGCACCGCCAGCGCGATCTTGGCGCCGATGCCGGTCACCTTGATCAGTTGGCGGAAGGTCTGCCGCTCTTCCTTGCTGGCGAAGCCGAACAGCAGGTGGGCGTCTTCGCGCACCACCAGGTGGGTGAACAGCGTGGTATTCTGCCCCAGCGCCGGCAATTGGTAGAAGGTGGTCATCGGCACGTCCACTTCGTAGCCGACGCCGCCCACGTCCACCACCACCTGCGGCGGCAGTTTCTCGATCAATTTGCCGGTAAGGCGTCCGATCATGATGATTCTTTCCTGTGAATTCGTTGTGATTCGGCTGTAGCCCGCTTCGGGCTATCCGCGGCGGCACGCCCGGCGCAGCCGGGCATCGGCCTACACCAGCCGCCCGCCCTTCACCTTCAGGCCGCTCAGCGCCAGCTTGCCTATCGCCCCGCCGCTATGATTGGCATGGGTCAGCGCCACCGCCAGCGCGTCGGCGGCGTCGGCCTGCGGCGTGCCGGACAGGTTCAGCATCCGCACCACCATGTACTGCACCTGCTCCTTGGGCGCCTTGCCCTGGCCGACCACCGACTGCTTGACCTGCAGCGCGGTGTATTCCGCCACCGGCAGGTCCTTCAGCACCAGCGCCGCCATGCAGGCGCCGCGCGCCTGGCCCAGCATCAGCGTGGCCGCCGGGTTGACGTTGACGAACACCCGCTCCAGCGCCGCCTCGGTGGGCTGGTAGGTGTCGACCACCTGGTGAATGCCGTCAACCAGCACCTTGACCCGCTCCGCCAGCGTCGAGCCGCTCTTGTTACGGATCGCGCCGGAGGCGACGTAATGGCGCTGGTTGCCGACCACGTCTATCACCCCGAAGCCGGTGATCAGGCTGCCGGGGTCGATGCCGAGGATGCGCCGGCTCATGCGGTCCAGCCGGCGGCGATGCGGTCGGCCTCGGCCAGGCGCTCCGGCGTGCCGACGTCCAGCCACAGGCCGGACTGCACCTCGCCGCGGACCCGGCCTTGCTCCATCGCGGCCAGCAGCCACGGCAGCAGCGGGCTGGCCACGCCGGGCGCCACGCCGCGGAAGAAGGCCGGATGATAGGCGGCCAGGCCGCAGAAGGTGTATGGCGTGTCGCCGTCGCCGCAGGCCGCCACCCGGCCGTCGGCGCGCAATGTCAGGTCGCGGCCGGTCTTATAGCCTGCCTTGGGCGTCAGCGTCAGGTGGGCCAGCATCGATTCGCCATCCAGACGGCCAGCCGCCTCGACCAGACGCTGAACCGGAAAATCGCTCAACACGTCGCCGTTGAGCACGATGAAAGGGGCGTCTCCCAGCAGCGGCAGGGCCGTGGCGATGCCGCCGGCCGTCTCCAGCGCCTCGCCCTCCGGCGAGTAGGCGATGGACACCCCGAAGCGCGAGCCGTCGCCCAGCGCGTCTTCAATCTGCGCGCCCAACCAGGCGTGGTTGATCACCAGCTCCGTCACCCCTGCGCGGGCCAGCCGCTCGACGTGCCACTGGATCAGCGGCTTGCCGCCGGCCGTCAGCAGCGGTTTGGGCGTATGGTCGGTCAGGGGCCGCATCCGCTCGCCGCGGCCGGCGGCCAGTATCATTGCCTTCATGTTCTTCTCGCTCATTTCGGGAACAGGCGCTCGGCCGGGAAAGCGCCTTCGTTCTCCCAGAAGCCGCGTTCGCTGCGCTCGCTCAGCCGCCATTGGCCGTCCCGCAGCGTCAGCCGGGCATAGCGGACGCGGAAAGTTTCGCCGTCCCACTTGCCCTTGGCCGGAAAGTCCGGCGCGCAGGACACCAGCAGGAAACCATCACGGCTCTCCTTCCAGCCGCTTTTCAGCGCCTGGGCCAGGATGAAGGGCTTGGCCGGATCGCCGCCTGGCGGCTGGGCGAAGCGCAGGCCGCGCGCGCTCACGGTGAACGGCCGCGTCTCCACGCCGGAATAGGAGCCGAAGCCGGCGGAATGATCTTCGTCCAGCAGGAACACCGGCTTGCCGGCGTCGGCGAGCGCGCTGCGGCGGATATCCGCCAGCCGCCCCACCCGCAGCCGGCTCAGTTGGGCGCCGCCGCGCGTATACACACGCAATTCGGCCGGCGCCAGCGGCGGCGACCAGTCGCCGCCCTCGCCGCCGCCGCTGCCGATGCCGCCGTTGCGCTCGCCGGCCAGCCGCGCGTCCTGATACAGGCAGATTTTCAAATCCTGCGACGGCAGGCAGACGCGCGCTTGCAAGCCGGCCGCGCCGGCCAGGCCGGACATCAGCAACAGGCCGGCTCCCAGCGCCCGCATCAGCCGCCCTTCACGCCCAACACCGGGTAGCTGGACTGCAGCTCGGCGTCGGTTTCGTCCTGGCCCACCAGCTGCACCAGCAACTGGTAGAACGGCGCCAGCTCGTGGTAGCGGCGGCAGGCGCGCTTCAGGTATTTGATGAAGCGCGGAATCTCGGCGCGGTACTTGTCCTTGCCGTCGCGGTGGTACAGGCGGGCGAAGATGCCGGCCACTTTCAGGTGGCGCTGCACGCCCATCCATTCGAAGGCGCGGTAGAAATCGTCGAACGCCTCCGGCACCGGCAGGCCGGCGGCGCGCGCCTTCTCCCAGTAACGGATGGCGATGTCGAGCACGACCGGCTCTTCCCACTCGATGAAGGCGTCGCGCAGCAGCGACACCAGGTCGTAGCTGATCGGGCCGTACACCGCGTCCTGGAAGTCCAGCACGCCCGGCGCGCCGGCGCTCAGCATCAGGTTGCGCACGATGAAGTCGCGGTGGACGTATACCTTGGGCTGGGCGAGCAACGCCGGCAGCAGCGCCTTGACGCCGGCGTCCCACAATTGCCTCTGCGCGAAATTGAGCGGCTTTTGCAGTTCTTTCGCGCAGTACCATTCCGGGAACAGATTCAGTTCGCGCAGCAGCAGCGCTTCGTCGTATTCCGGCAACACGCCGGGCTGGCTGGCTTTCTGGATATCCACCAGCGTGTCCAGCGCCTCCAGCAGCAGATGCTGGTGCACCTGCGGCCGCTCGTCGTGCTGCAGCGCGGCCAGATAGGTGATCTTGCCCAGGTCTTCCAGCAGCATGAAGCCCTGCTCGCGGTCGCGCAGCAGGATCTGCGGCACCCGGACCATCGCGAAGACGTCGCGCACCATGACGTAGGCGTCGGTGTTCATCCGATCAGGCGGCGCGTCCATCACGATGCGGCTGGCGCCGTCGGGCCAGATCGCGCGGAAATAGCGGCGGAAGTCGGCGTCTGCGGCGGCGAACTCGACCTGGATTTCAACACCAGGATATTGCTGCGCCAGCCATTTCTTGAGCTGTTCCAGTCTTTGCATGTCGCTTTGTCGTGGTACTGATATAGAATTGGGCGATTCTATACCGCCCACTAGCCCCCACGATATGGCTTTGTGCATGCACAGACAAAAACTGACTCCGCTGGCCCTGGCTGTCGCCACCGCCTTTGCCCTGAACGCCCAGACCGCCCGCGCCGACGACGACGCGCCGATCGCGCTGCCCGCCCCGCCCAAACAACAAGGCCAGACCGTAGTCACCGCCGACCAGCTTGACGGCGAAATGAACGTGATCCTGCACGCCAAGGGCAATGTGGTGGTCACCCGCGACGATCAAAAGGTGGAATCCGACTGGCTGGACTACTACCAGGCCAAAAACCGCGTCAAGGCCGGCGACCGCTTCCACATGACGCGCGGCAGCGACGTGATCGACGGAAGCACCCTAGACTACAACGTCGACGACTACACCGGCACCGGCATGGATCCGGTGTTTTCGATGTCGCGGCAGAACCCGCCGGCGGCCAAAACGCCCGGCGGCCAGCCCGCCAAACCCGTCACCATGCGCGGCAACGGCAGCCAGGTGGACTTCCAGGGCCAGAATCAGTACAAGATCTACGGCAGCCGGATGACCACCTGCGATCCGGGAGACGACGCCTGGTATCTGCGGGCCGCCAGCACCGACCTCGACTACACCAGCGGCGTAGGCGTGGCGCACAACGCCTGGATGCAATTCTACGGCGTGCCCATCCTGTACACGCCGTGGCTGGACTTCCCGCTGAACGGCAACCGCAAGTCGGGCCTGTTGACGCCCACCTTCAAGACCGGCTCGTCGGGCACCGAGCTGTCGGTGCCGTACTACTGGAACATCGCCCCCAACCTCGACGCCACCATCACGCCGCACTTCAACGACAAGCACGGCAATATGCTGGCCGGCGAATTCCGCTATCTGGAACCCGATTACAACGGCAGCATCTACACCGAACAGTTGCCCAACGACAAGGTCACCAACACCTCGCGCTATGCCTGGAGCGCGCGCCATCAGCAGAATTTCGGCCACGGCCTGACCTTCGGCCTCGACTACAACCAGGTATCGGACAACAATTACTTCACCGACTTCGGCGACCAAGTCGCCATCGCCTCCAACATCAACCTCAACCGCGAAGCCTGGCTGAACTACGCGCTGGGCTGGCAGGGCGGCGGCGGCAACGTCACGCTGCGCACCCAGCACTACCAGAACCTGACCATCAACCCGCAGCCGACCGACATCCCCTACGCGCGGATGCCGCAGCTGACCTTCAACGCCAACCAGTCGCTGCCCAGCGGATTTTCCGCCAACCTGGTCACCGACCTGACCCGCTTCGACCATCCCACGCTGCAAACCGGCGACCGCTTCGTCGCCTACCCCAGCGTGACCTGGAGCTTCGACCGCAGCTGGGGCTTCATCCGGCCCAAGTTCGGCGTCAACTACACCGAATACAATCTGAACGCTTACCAGGGCAACGCCCAAGGCACGCTGAGCCGCACGCTGCCGATCTTCAGCACCGACGCCGGCCTGTATTTCGACCGCGACACCACCTTCATGGGGCGCGATCACCTGATGACGCTGGAACCGCGCCTGTTCTACGTCAACATCCCCAACAAGGATCAGAGCAAGCTTCCCAACTTCGACACCTCGGTCAACGACTTCAACTTCGCGCAGCTGTTCACCGAAAACCGCTTCTCCGGCTACGACCGCATCAACGGCGCCAACGAGATCACCACCGCGCTGACCAGCCGCTTCATCGACCAGAGCAACGGCCTGGAGCGCCTGCGCATCGCCATCGGCAAGCGCTACTACTTCAGCCAGCAAAGTATTGTTCTAGATGGCACGCCGCCGCAGGTGACCAATACCGGCAATGACTGGATGCTGAGCGCCGGCGGCGACCTGACCAAGACCTTCCGGTTGGACAGCAGCTACGAGTACAACCCGACCATCAACGCCACCCAACGCTACAACGTTCAGCTGCGCTACAACCCGGAGCCGGGCAAGGTCGCCAGCATCCGCTACCGCTACGGCATCTACGAGCTGCAGGACGACAACGGCACCTACGGCCCGCTGCGCCAGGTGGACGTGGCGGCGCAATGGCCGATCGCCAAGCGCTGGTACGCCATCGGCCGCTACAATTACTCGCTGATCCAGCAGCGCCCTATTGAGCAACTGGCCGGCTTCGAGTACAACGATGGCTGCTGGTCGGCGCGGCTGTACAGCCAGCGCTACGCCACCGACCTGACCACCACCAAGAACGCGGTATTCTTCCAGCTGGAACTGAAGGGACTGGGAGCATTGGGCAGCGGCAGCCTGCAAAGCGCGCTGCGCCTGGCCATCCCGGGTTACACCAAGACTAACGAGCAATAAAGCCTGACCATGAAAAAGACCCTGCTTGCCCTGTTGTTCGCCAGCGCCATGCAAGCCGCGCTGGCCGCTCCCGCCACCCCGGTACGCGAAGTGGATCGCATCGTCGCCGTGGTCAACAAGAACGTGATCACCTGGCAGGAGCTGAAGGCGCGCGTCGACGAGGCCATCAAGCAGCTGGAGGCGCAGAAAGTGGCGCCGCCCGCCCGCGACGTGCTGGAGCACCAGGTGCTGGAGCAGATGATCACCGAGGAAGTGCAGCTGCAATACGCCGCCAGCGGCGGCCTGCGCATCGACGACGCGGCGGTCGATCAAGCGGTGGCCAATCTGGCCAAGCAGAACAAGCTGAGCGAGGCCGGCATGAAGGCGCAGCTGGCCAAGGACGGCATCACGATGGATCGCCTGCGCGGCGACATCCGCCGCGAGCTGACCATCTCGCGCCTGCGCGACAGCGAAGTGGGCTCGCGGGTGATGGTCAGCGACAGCGAGGTGGACCAGGTGCTGAAGAGCGCGCAAAGCGCCAACCGCACCGAATACCATCTGGCCAGCATCCTGGTCGGCGTGCCCGAACGCGCCGACGCCAAGCAGATCGACGCGCTGTCGCAGAAGGTGCACAAGGCGCTGGCCGATCTGGACGCCGGCCAGCCGTTCGCCAAGGTTTCCGCCGCCTACTCCGACGCGCCCAACGCGCTCAAGGGCGGCGACATGGGCTGGCGCAGCGCCACCTCGCTGCCGGTGGAGTTCGTGCAGATACTGGAGCAGCTGAAAACCGGCGCCCACACCGACGTGATCCGCACCCAGCAAGGCTTCTTCATCTTCCAGCTGCAGGAGAAGCGCGCCGGCGGCGCGCCGATGCTGATCGAGCAATACCATGCTCGCCACATCCTGATCCGCACCAATGAAGCGGTGTCCGAAGCCGACGCCAAGGCCCGCATCGACCAGGTGCGCGACCGCATCATGCGCGGCGCCAAGTTCGCCGACATGGCCAAGCTGTACTCGGAAGACGGCAGCAACGCCAAGGGCGGCGACCTGGGCTGGGTCAGCCTGGGCGACCTGGTGCCCGACTTCGAGAAGGCGATGGTGGCCTTGCCGGTCGGCCAAGTGTCGCAGCCGGTGCGCTCGCCGTTCGGCTGGCACCTGATCCTGGTGGAAGGCAAGCGCAACCAGGACGTTTCCAGCGACCACGAGAAGATGGCGATCAAACAGCAGATCCGCGCCCGCAAGATGGAGCAGGCTTACGCCGACTGGGTGCGCCAGCTGCGCGATTCCGCCTTCGTCGAAGAACACCTGGACGACAAGTGATGCCGACGGCCCGGCCCATCCTGGCCGTGACCGCCGGCGAGCCCGCCGGCATCGGTCCCGACCTCGCGCTGCAACTGCGGCGCTTGCTGCCCGAGCGGCGCTGCGTCGTCATCGCCGACCGCGGCCTGCTGGCCCAGCGCGCCGGCCTGCTCGGCCTGGATGTCAGCCTGGCCGACTACCGCGCCGGCCAGATCGGCCCCGCCGGCGCGCTGGAAGTGCTGCACGTGCCGCTGGCGGCGCCGGCCGCGCCGGGCCGGCTGGACCCGGCCAACGGCCGCTACGTGCTGGATACGCTGGACGCGGCGATAGACGGCTGCCTGGCCGGCGAATTCGCCGCGATGGTGACCGCGCCGGTGCACAAGGGCGTGATCAACGAGGCCGGCGTGCCGTTTTCCGGCCATACCGAATACCTGGCCGAGCGCACCGGCACGAAAAAAGTGGTGATGATGCTGGCCGGCGGCGGCATGCGCGTCGCGCTGGCCACCACCCACCTGCCGCTGCGCGCGGTGGCCGACGCCATCACCGCGCCGTTGCTGTTCGAAGTGATCCGCATCCTGCACGCCGACCTGAAGCGCAAATTCGGCATCGCCGCGCCGCGCATCCTGGTGGCCGGCCTCAATCCGCACGCCGGCGAGAGCGGCCACATGGGCCGCGAGGAGATCGACGTCATCGAGCCGGCGCTGCACGCGCTGCGCGCCGAAGGCATCGAGCTGATCGGCCCCTTGCCAGCCGACACCCTGTTCAATCCCGACAAGCTGGCCCAGGCCGACGCGGTATTGGCGATGTACCACGACCAGGGCCTGCCGGTTTTGAAGCACGCCAGCTTCGGCGCCGGCATCAACATCACGCTGGGCCTGCCCATCATCCGCACCTCGGTCGACCACGGCACCGCGCTGGACCTGGCCGGCAGCGGCCTCGCCAATCCCGGCAGCCTGGTGGAGGCGGTGCAACTGGCCGCCCAGCTGGCCGCGCGCTGAGCCCCGGCCCGGCGGCGCCCGCCGCCAGGCTGTCCAACAATATCCATTCACACGAAAATTCTTCAAATCAAGAAGCAAGACCCCATCCGGGATGGGTTTTTCGCGCCGCAACATTGGGCTACACTGGCAGGCATTCCTCTAATAAATCAAAGCTTGCGGACAAATGACAGCCATCACCAGCGAACAGCGCCTGCGGGAGATCCCGTACAACTACACCTCGTATTCCGACCGTGAAATCGTGATCCGCCTGCTGGGCGAGCCGATGTGGAAATTGCTGGATGCATTGCGCGGCGAGCGCAAGACCGGCCGCTCGGCGCGGATGCTGTTCGAGGTGCTGGGCGACATCTGGGTGGTGGACCGCAACCCCTACCTGGTGGACGACCTGCTGGACAACCCCAAGCGGCTGTCCGCGCTGGTGGAGGCGATGCGCCACCGCCTGAACGAAGTGGAAAAGCGCCGCGACGGCAACGGCCGCGTCGGCGAGATGATCGCTTCGGCCCGCCAGGCGGTGGAACAGTTCGCCCGCCAGTTCGATGAAACCCGCGAGCTGCGCGCCCGGGTGTTGAAGAAGCTGACCCGGCTGACCCGCCGCGACAACATCCTGTTCGACGGCCTGTCGCGCGTCGCCCACGTCACCGACGCCACTGACTGGCGCGTCGAATACCCGTTCGTGGTGCTGAGCCCGGACAGCGAGGCGGAAATGGCGCCGCTGGTGCGCGCCTGCATCGAGCTGGGCCTCACCATCATCCCGCGCGGCGGCGGCACCGGCTACACCGGCGGCGCGGTGCCGCTGGACCGGATGAGCGCGGTGATCAACACCGAAAAGCTGGACCGCCACCTGGGCATAGAGCATATCGAGCTGCCCGGCTTGTCCGGCCCGCAGGCGACGATACAATGCGGCGCCGGCGTGGTGACCGCCCGCGTCTCCGAAGCCGCCGCCGCCGCCGGCCTGGTGTTCGCGGTGGACCCGACCTCGGCCGAAGCCTCCTGTATCGGCGGCAACATCGCGATGAACGCCGGCGGCAAGAAGGCGGTGCTGTGGGGCACCACGCTGGACAACCTGGCCAGTTGGAAAATGGTGGATCCGGACGGCCACTGGCTGCTGGTGGAGCGCATAGGCCACAACTACGGCAAGATCCACGACGTGGCCGAGGCGCGCTTCCGCGTGTCGCGGCTGGCCGACGACGGCAGGACCGCGGTGTCCAGCCGCGAGCTGGCGATTCCCGGCCAGGCCTTCCGCAAAGTGGGCCTGGGCAAGGACGTCACCGACAAATTCCTGGCCGGCCTGCCCGGCGTGCAGAAGGAAGGCTGCGACGGCATCATCACCAGCGCCCGCTTCGTGCTGCACAAGATGCCGCAACATACCCGCACCGTCTGCCTGGAATTCTTCGGCACCGTCGCCGAGGCCACGCCGGCCATCGTCGAGATCACCGACTTGTTCCAGCCGGGCGGCGCCTGCCTGGCCGCCGGCGTCCGGCTGGCCGGCCTGGAGCATCTGGACTGGCGCTACGTGCGCGCGGTCGGCTACGCCACCAAGGCCAAGAGCCGCGGCCGGCCGAAGATGGTGCTGATCGCCGACATCGTCTCCGACGACGAGAACGCCGCCGCCGAGGCCGCCAGCCAGGTGGTGCGCATCGCCAACGCCCGCCACGGCGAAGGCTTCATCGCGGTGACGCCGGAAGCGCGCAAGACCTTCTGGCTGGACCGCAGCCGCACCGCCGCCATCGCCCGCCACACCAACGCCTTCAAGGTGAACGAGGACGTGGTGATCCCGCTGCCGCGCCTCGGCGACTACAGCGACGGCATCGAGCGCATCAACATCGAACTGTCCATCGCCAACAAGATTGAGCTACTGGACACGCTGACCGAGTACTTCCACGGCCGGCTGCCGGTGGACAAGATGGACACCAACCTGCCGTCGGAAGAGCTGATCGGCGACAGGCGCGCCGCCGCGCTGTCGCTATTGGCGATCAGCCGCGACCGCTGGCAGTGGCTGCTCGACCACATGGACGCGCCCTATCCCGACTACGCCGCCCGTTGGCCGGACGCCCCGCGCGAAGACTCCGCCGCCCAGCCCGACACCGTATTCCACGCGCTGCGCGACTTCGTCCTGCGCGTCAGCTGGAAGCGCGAAGTGCTGGCCGAGCTGGAGCAGCTGTTCTCCGGCACCGCCGCCGCCGGCATCCGCGCCGCTATCGGCGAATTGCAGCAGCACGTGCTGCGCGGCCGGGTGTTCGTCGCGCTGCACATGCACGCCGGCGACGGCAATGTCCATACCAACATCCCGGTCAACTCCGACAACTACGAGATGCTGCAGACCGCCCACCGCGCGGTGGTGCGCATCATGGCGCTGGCGCGGGAGCTGGGCGGGGTGATTTCCGGCGAGCACGGCATCGGCATCACCAAGCTGGAATTCCTCACCGAAGCGGAAATCCAGCCTTTCCGCGACTACAAGGCGCAAGTGGACCCCAACGGCCACTTCAACCGCGGCAAGCTGCTGCCGGGCGCGGACCTGGCGCTTGCCTACACGCCGTCGTTTTCCTTGCTCGGCGCCGAATCGCTGATCCTGGAACAGTCGGACATCGGCGCGATCAACGACTCGATCAAGGACTGCCTGCGCTGCGGCAAGTGCAAGCCGGTGTGCTCCACCCACGTGCCGCGCGCCAACCTGCTGTATTCGCCGCGCAACAAGATCCTCGGCGTCGGCCTGCTGACCGAAGCCTTCCTGTACGAGGAGCAGACCCGCCGCGGCGTCAGCCTCAAGCACTTCGAGGAGCTGTCCGACGTGGCCGACCACTGCACGGTCTGCCACCGCTGCGTCAAACCCTGTCCGGTGAAGATAGACTTCGGCGACGTGTCGGTGGCGATGCGCAATTTCCTGCGCAAGTCCGGCAACAAAACCTTCAATCCCGGCACCGCTCTGGGCATGGCCTTCCTCACCGCCAAGGACCCGGCCACCATCAAGACCATCCGCGCCGGCCTGGTCGGCGTCGGCTACAAGGCGCAGCGGCTGGGCAACGCCGTCGGCAAGCGGCTGGGCCTGATCGGCGGGCAGAAAAAGCAGCCGCCGTCCACCGTCGGCCCGGCGCCGGTGAAGCAGCAGGTGATCCACTTCATCAACCGGCCGATGCCGGGCGGCCTGCCGAAGAAGACCGCGCGCGCGCTGCTGGACGTCGAGGACGCCAACATCGTGCCGGTGATCCGCAACCCGCGCTTGGCCGAAGACGCCGAAGCGGTGTTCTACTTCCCCGGCTGCGGCTCGGAGCGGCTGTTCAGCCAGGTCGGCCTCGCCACCCAGGCGATGCTGTGGCACGTCGGCGTGCAGACGGTGCTGCCGCCCGGCTACCTGTGCTGCGGCTATCCGCAGACCAGCGCCGGCTACCAGGACAAGGGCGACGCCATCACCACCGAGAACCGGGTGCTGTTCCACCGCGTCGCCAACACGCTGAACTACCTGGACATCAAGACCGTGGTGGTCAGCTGCGGCACCTGCTTCGACCAGCTGGCGCACTACCGCTTCGAGGACATCTTCCCCGGCTGCCGCGTGATCGACATCCACGAATTCCTGATGGAGAAAGGCGTGAAGCTGGACGGCATCAGCGGCCAGCAATACCTGTACCACGACCCCTGCCACACGCCGATGAAGACCCACCAGCCGCTGAAAGTGGTCAACGAGCTGATGGGCGGCGGCGTGCCGCTGTCCGACCGCTGCTGCGGCGAGGCCGGCACCTTCGCCGCCAGCCGGCCCGACATCGCCACCCAGGTGCGCGCGCGCAAGGAGGAGGAGATCAACAAGAACCTGCAGGCGCTGACCGGCGGCCAGCCGCCGGCCCTGCCGGTGAAGATCCTCACCTCCTGCCCGTCCTGTCTGCAGGGCCTGTCGCGCTACAACGACGACACCGGCACCGAGGCCGACTACATCGTGGTGGAAATCGCCAAGCACCTGCTGGGGCAGAACTGGCTGCCGGAATACGTGGCTCGGGCGCGCGACGGCGGCATCGAGCGAGTGCTGCTGTAACCGCCCCATCTCCATCGGCAAACGGCCGGTCTTGACCTTTCCCCTGGGGCAAGGTCCAGACTGGCCGCATCTGCCCGCGAAACCATCGCATGCTCACTATCGGACAACTGGCCCGCTGCCACGGCCTCAGCACCAAGACCCTGCGCCACTACGACGGCATCGGCCTGTTCTGCCCCGCCTTCACCGGCGCGGACAACGGCTACCGCTACTACCTGCCGGCGCAGGTGGAGGAGCTGGGCCTGATCGTCCGGCTGCGCCGGCTGGGTTTGTCGCTGGAAGACATCCGCCGGCTGTGCCAGGAAGGCGGCCTGCGGGATGGCGGCGCGCTGCGCGAGCAATTGCGCGCCCATGCCGCCCGCCTGCAGCAGCAGATCGAGGAAAAGCGCGGGCAGATCGCGCAGATCGCGCGCTATCTCAACCAAGCCGACTGGAGCCTTCCCGCCATGCAGACCCCCGACATCGTCACCCTCCCCGCCTTCCGCGTCATCGGCCTCGCCTGGAGCCCGCAGGACGAATACGGCATCCCCGAACTCTGGGGCCGCTTCCTGCTGCGCGAGCATGAAATCGCCGACGCCCGCCCCGGCAGCAGCTACGGCATCTGCCAGCCGCTGGCCGACGGCCAATGGCGCTACCTGGCCGCATTGCAAACCGCGCCGGATGCGCCCGTCCCTGACGGCATGGACGCCGTGGACGTGCCGGCGCAGCGCTACGCCCGCTTCCAGCACCGCGGCCCGGTGGCCGGCCTGCCCGACACCTTCCGCGCCATCCACGGCAGCTGGCTGCCGGCGGCCGGCCTGGAGGCGATGGACGGCATCGAGTTCGAATACATGGATCAGCGCTTCCTCGCGCCCGACCACCCGGACTCGCTGACCGAGCTGTACATCCCCATTCGCTGAGCCTCCCGGCCGTCCCATCCGGAGATGGCATTGCCGCGCGCCGCGCGGCATTCTATTTTCATAGGACAATCCGCCATTTCCACCCTGAAGGGAAGCGCGTGTCCGGCCCACTCGCCCGCTACCGCCTAGTCATCATCGTCACCTTGCTGCTGCTGGGCGGCATCGTCGTCAACGCCTGCCTGTACTACCGGCAGAGCAGCGACGAGATCCGCCGCAGCATCGTCGAGCAAGGCCTGCCGCTGACCGGAGATACCATTTTTTCCCAGATAGACCAGGGCATCCTGCGGCCGCTGTCGGTGGCCGCGCTGATGGCGCACGATACCTTTCTGGCCGACTGGATGCAAAACGGCGAGATCAGCCCCGAACGCGCCAGCCGCTATCTGAGCGCGATCAACGGCGGCAACGGCATCAGCGGCAGCTTCCTGGTTTCCGAGCGCAGCCGACGCTACTACTACGCCGGCGGCATCCACAAGATCGTCTCCGCCGCCAACCCCCACGACGCCTGGTATTTCCGCTGCCGCGGCATGCGGCAAGACCATGAGATCAATCTGGACCGCGACATGACCAATGGCGGCCAGGCCACCATGTTCATCAACCACCGGATGCTGGACGACCAGGGCCGCCTGCTGGGCGTGATCGGCGTCGGCCTGCCGCTGGATCAGTTGGCCAGGCAACTGGCCGCGCACGAGCAGCGCTTCCGCCGCCGCATCTACTTCATCGACCGCGCCGGCCGGGTCATGCTGAGCAGCTCGCGCGCCTTTCCAAGCGGCAAACGGCTGCAGGAGCTGCCGGGCCTGTCCGCGCTGAGCCCGGCGATATTGTCCGGCCGGGAAGCGCCGCAGCGGCTGGAATACAGCCTGGACGGCAACCGCTACCTGCTGACCAGCCGCTTCCTGCCGGAACTGGGCTGGCATTTGCTGGTGGAGCAGAACGCAAGCCGCGCGCTGCAGCCGCTGCGCGCCTCATTGCTGGCCAATCTGGCGATCAACAGCGCGATCCTGCTGCTGGTGGTGATGGCGGTGCTGGCCACCTTGCAGCGCCATCAGCGCAAGCTGCGCCAACTGGCCACCACCGACCAGCTGACCGGCTGCCTGAACCGCCTCGCCTTTCTCGACCTGCTGCCCGGCTGGCTGCGCCATTGCCAGCGCATCGGCGCGATCCCGCAACTGCTGATGCTGGACATCGACCACTTCAAACAGGCGAACGACCGCTACGGCCACCAGGTGGGCGACCGGCTGCTGCAGGAAACCGCCGAGCTGCTGCGTTCGCAGCTGCGCGGCAACGATTTGCTGATACGCTGGGGCGGCGAAGAATTCATGGTGCTGGTGGCCAGCCACGGCCTGGACGACTCGCTGGCCGAACGGTTGCGCAGCATCGTCGCGCGCCATCTCATGCAGGGCGCGCCGGACAAGCTGACCATCACCATCAGCGTGGGCATCGGCCTGTGGCAGCCGCCGGAGACCTTGGAAGCCGCCATCGACCGCGTCGACCAGGCGCTGTACGCCGCCAAGCAGGCCGGCCGCAACCGCGTCTGCCAGGCCATTCCCGCCCCGGCGACCGGGCAGGCAGCCTCCGCAGAAAGATGACGCTGGGTTATAATGCGGACTTTTACCGCATGCCAGCCGCCATGACCGCCATATCCCTGCTGGTAGCCGACGACTACCAACTGGCCAGCCGCCAGATCGCCGCCTTGCATCAGAACCCGAGCTACCCGTGCCGCGCGCTGGCCGATCTCGCGCGCGACCCGCAAGCCGACGCGCTGCTGGCGCAAGCTCAGGGGCTGCTGTTGATACGCGAGCGCACGGTGGTGGACGCGGCGTTGCTGGCGCGCATGCCCAAGCTCAAGCTGGTGAGCCAGACCGGCAAGCTGGCGCGCAATATCGATATCGCCGCCTGCAGCGCGGCCGGCGTCGCGGTGGTGGAAGGCAGCGGCTCGCCCTACGCGCCGGCCGAGCTGGCCTGGCTGCTGATCATGGCGGCGCGGCGCCGGCTGGCGGAAAACCTGGACAGCCTGCGCGCCGGCCATTGGCAGGGACCGATAGGCCGGGCCGTGCGCGGCCAAACGCTGGGGATTCTGGGTTTCGGCAAGATCGGCAAGTTGGTGGCCGGCTATGGCCAAGCTTTCGGCATGGACGTGTTGGTATGGGGCAGCGAACGCGCGCGCGCAGAAGCGCTGGAACTGGGCTACCGCGCCGCCGCCTGCCGCGCAGATTTTTTCGCCGCCGCCGATGTCGTCAGCCTGCATCAGCGGCTGGTTCCCGCCACCGCGGGCGGTGTGACGCAGGCCGATCTGGCCGCGATGAAGCCGGACGCGCTGCTGGTCAACACCAGCCGCGCCGAACTGATCGCGCCCGGCGCGCTGGAAGCGGCGCTGGACGCCGGCCGGCCCGGCTTCGCCGCGCTGGACGTGTTCGAGCAAGAACCGATCTACGACCCAGGCCACCCCCTGCTGCTGCGCCCCAACGTGCTGTGCTCGCCGCACCTGGGCTACGCCGAGCAGGCCAGCTACCGCCAGTACCTGGAGATCGCCCATCGCAACGCTGTCCGCTTCTTCGAGGGCGACGCCTCCCATGTGCTGAACCCGGAAGCCTTGGCCTGACATGGCATTCGCGGCCGGTGCCGACCGCGGACCGCCGCCCCCCACCCAGGAGAAAACCGATGTCCGATACCGCCCTGCTGATCATCGACGTTCAAGTCGGCGTCGTGGAAGGCGAACTGCGCGCCGCCCGCCTCGACAGCGTGCTCGACAAGCTCAACCTGGCCATTGCCAAGGCCCGCCAGCGCGGCATGCCGGTGATCTTCGTCCAGCACGAGGAAGACGACCTGCCGCGCGGCTCCGACGCCTGGCAGCTGCATCCCGCCCTCGCCCGCCAGGACGGCGATCCCATCGTCTACAAGCGCTACGGCGACAGCTTCTGCGAGACCGATCTGGTGCAGCTGCTGTCGGCGCACGGTGCCAGCAAGCTGTGGATAGGCGGCGCCGCCACCGATTTCTGCGTCGACAGCACGCTGCGCAACGCGGTGTCGCGCGGCTATCAGGCCACCGTGATCGCCGACGGCCACACCACCGTCAGCGCCTTCGCGCTGAGCGGCGAGCAAGTGGTCGACCACTTCACCGCCGCCTGGCGCGCCACCAGCGCCACGCCGCAGCCGCTGCTGGTCAAGCCCGCCGCCGAACTGTAAACCGGATCCAGACGGCGCAATGAAAACGGCGGGGCCGCAGCCCCGCCGTTTTGCCGTCTGCCGCTTACTGCTTCTTGGCGGCTTTGGCCTTGGCCGCTGCGGCCGCCGCCTTGCGCTTGGCGGCGGTGGCGGCGTCCAGCCGCACTTCCGCGCTGGTCTTCAGCAACGTCGCCTGCGCGTCGTCGCCATCCAGCGACCAGCTGAACACCCCGCCCAACTGCTGCGAGCGCACGTAGTCCAGCTTGCCGCGGATGGTGGCCGGATCGTCGTAGCTCCAGAACTCGTTGCCGTCGTAAGTCCACAACTGCTTGGCTATCGGGCTGTTGAACTGTTTGGTGCTGCGGTTCACCAGCACGCGGTAGTCCTCGATGCCCTGCTCGTAAGTGCCCTTGGCCGGGCCGGTGGCCACCTGGTACAGGCCGTCGCCCTTGGCCCCCGCCGCCACGCCTGTCCAGCCGCGGCCGTAGAACGGCAGGCCGACGTTGATCTTGGCGCGCGGCACGCCGGCGTTCACCAGGGTCTTCACCGCGTCGTCGACGGTGTAGTAGACCTGGTCGCCAGTCACCGGCGCCGCCGGATCGCGGTAGAGGTTGGACTGGAAGTTGGTCGGGCCCTTGGCTTCCCAGCCGCCGTGGAAGTCGTAGGTCATCACGTTGATCCAGTCGAGGTAGGCGCTGTAGGCGGCCGGCTCGGTGTTGCGGATCTTGTCGACGCCGGAGCCTATTGCGGCGGTCAGGTAGTAGCGGCGCTTGTTGGCGGTGGACAGCGCGTTCAGCTGGTTGCGGAATTCGGCCATCAGCAGCGTGTAGTTCTGCTTGTCGTTGGGATCGACGCTATTGGTCGGCAGGCCGCCGCCGCCCGGGTATTCCCAGTCGATGTCGAAGCCGTCGAACACGCCCAGCGCCGCCCCCTGTCCGCCGGCGCTTTCGCCCACCGGCAGGTTGCCCTTGATGTAGAGGTCGATGCACGAACTGACCATCGCCTTGCGGCCAGCGTCGGTGGCGGCGAAGGTGCCGAAGTTCTTCGACCAGGTCCAACCGCCCAGCGAGATCAGCACTTTCAGCGAGGGATTGGCCAGCTTCAGCTTGCGCAGCTGGTTGAAGTTGCCGCGCAGCGGATCGTTCCAGTTGTCGGCCTTGCCGTCCACCGACTCGTTGGCGGCGAAGGAACGCTGGTAGTCGGCCCAGGCGTCGCCGCCGTCGCCGTTGCCGCTCTCGGCCTTGGTGACCATGCCGCACTGGCCGTTGGCGTAGACGTTGCCGAACGCGTAGTTGAGGAAGGTCAGCTGCTTGTCGCCGCCGGCCTGCACCAGGTTGCTGACCTTGTAATTGCGGTCGTAGATGCCCCACTGGGTGAAGTAGGAGCCGACATTGCGGCCCACCGTCGGCTTCGGTTCCGGCGGCACGCCGTTGCCGGGCTGGCCGGGCTGGCTCGGATCGCCGGGCGTGCACTCGCTGGCCGGACGCTCCTGCCAGGCGCCCCACTGGCTGCTGCCGGGCGTTTCGCCCTGGGTCCACCAGCTGGCGCGCCAGGTCTTGCCGCCGTAGGTGGCGTAGTCGCCGGCGTTGTAAACCTGGCCGCTGGCCCACGGCGAGCAGCTTGGCGCGGCGTACGCCGCCTGGGTCAACGCAAGGGCCGTGCCGACGGCCAGCAGTACGCGCGACAGGGGGAAGTGCAGCATGGTGGTTCTCCTCTTGTGATGGATAACGGCAGAGGGCTCGCTCTTGCCACTGCAATCACCGACATGAGCGCCTCATGTGGTATTACATTGGTATTTAGAATCGAAATCTCTGCTGAAAAATACAAGAGGAAATTTAAACATCTGTCATTTAGTACAGGTTTTGACAATCCATAATGACAGAAAAAGACCACCCTGCCCGCCTCCCGCCGGACAATAAAAAAAGGAGGCCTCAGCCTCCTTTTTCCACATCCGGACCGACCCGGCAGCAGAGCCGCCTTACTTCACGTGGCGGTGGTGTTTTTTGTGATGATGGTGATGATGGCCGTGCTTCTTGGCGGCCTGGGCCTTTTGCGCGGCCGGAGCCGAGCTTGCCTTCTTGGCGTGGTGTTTCTTATGGTGATGCTTGTGATGCGCCGGCGCGGCGGCCTTGGCAGCCGGAGCGGACGCGTCGGCGGCGTAGGTGGCGACGGAGGCCAGGCCCAGGGTGGCGGCCAGCAGGAGGGCGGTCAGTTTTTTCATGGTCATGCTCCCGTGTCTGAGATGTTTTTGCTGTCTGGCGCGCTGTTTGGCGCGTCCTTGAATTCATCTTAGGCAGGCCGCCGATGGCCCGTCTGTGAGGCATGTGTAAGGGGGTGTAACCAATCGTAATGTCAGCGCGCCGATTCGATTTCCGCCGGCGCCGGCGGAATCAGCGTCACCAGCAACTGGTCGATGCGGTAGTTGTCGATGTCCACCACCTCGAACTTGTAGCCCTCGAACTCGACGCTGTCGGTGCGCTTGGGAATCTTGCGCAGCATGTACATCATGAAGCCGGCGATGGTCTCGTAGTTCTCGTCGTCGGGGAAGGCTTCGATGTCCAGCGCGCGCAGCACGTCCTCCACCGGCGTCGCGCCGTCCACCAGCCAGGAGCGCTCGTCGCGCTGGACGATCTGCTCCTCCTGGAACTGGCTGACCAGGTCGCCCATCACCGTGCTCATCACGTCGTTGAGGGTGATCACCCCCACCACCAGCGCGTACTCGTTCATCACCACCGCGAAATCCTCGCGCGAAGCCTTGAAGCGCTCCAGCAGTTCGGACAGCGTCAGCGAGTCGGGAATGATCAGCACATTGCGTATCGTCAGCTCGCGCTTCATCGACAGGCTTTGCTGGTTGATCAGCCGCATCAGGATGTCCTTGGAGTCGACATAGCCGATCACCGAGTCGATCACGCCGTCGCACACCAGAAATTTGGTATGCGGATGTTCGGCGATCTTCTGCTTGATGCTGGCTTCGTCCTCGTGCAGCGTGAAGTAGATGATGCTTTCGCGCGCGGTCATCGACGAAGGCACGGTGCGGCTCTCCAGCTCGAACACGTTTTCGATCAGATGATGTTCGCGCTGCTGCAGCACGCCGGCCTCGGCGCCGGCGTCCATCATCGCCACGATGTCGGCGGAGGTGAGGTCGTCCGGCCGGCCGGTGGGCACGCCGAACAGGCGGAAGAACACATTGGCCAGGCCGTTGAACAGCCACACCAGCGGGCTGCACAGCCGCACGCAGAACAGCATCGGCCCGACCACCAACAGCGCGATGCGCTCCGGCGCCACCATGCCCAGCCGCTTCGGCATCAGGTCGGCGAACAGCACGAACAGCGAGGTGACGGTGACGAAGGACAGGATGAAACTGAGGTGCTCGACCCACTGCGCCGGCGTCACCATGTGCAGCAGCGTGGCGAAGTAGGGGGTGAAGGCGGCTTCGCCCAGGATACCGGCCAGAATCGCCACCGCGTTGAGGCCGATCTGCACCACGGTGAAGAAATGGCCGGGCTGCTGCTGCAGCTCCAGCACCCGCTCGGCGCTGGCCACGCCCTCGTCCGCCAGCTGCCTGAGCTTGATCTTGCGCGCGGCGGCCAGGGAGATTTCCGATACCGAGAAAAAGGCGCTGGCCGCGATCAGAAGGGCGATGACGAAAAGACTGTTGGCGAAACTCACGTGGATTCCTGGCTGTTATGGTTGAAATTGCCCACCGGCATGGCGCTTTAGCCGCGCCGACCCTTTGAGTATAACAGAGCCGCGCCGCTGCCCCGGCGGCGGCGCAGGGAGTAAAATCAAAGGTCTATTCAAAAAACAGGGGCGGACCATGCATTGCGAACTATGTGAACAAGCCAAGGGCGAACTGCTGCACCAGGACGACGCGCTGCGCGTGATGCTGGTGGACGAGCCCGGCTATCCGGGCTTTTGCCGCGTAATCTGGCGCGGCCACGTCGCCGAAATGACCGATCTGTCCCCGACCGAGCGGAACCACCTGATGGACTGGGTCTACCGGGTGGAGGCGGCGCTGCGCGCGGTGATGCGGCCGGCCAAGATCAACTTGGCCAGCCTGGGCAATATGGTGCCGCACCTGCACTGGCACGTGATTCCCCGCTTCGAGGACGACGCCCACTTCCCCAGCCCGATCTGGGCCGCGCCGCGCCGCGACGGCGCCGACCACGGCCAGGCGAACCTGGCCGGCCTGCTGCGCGCCGCGCTGGCGCGCTAAGCGCCGTCAGGCGGTGCGGAAGCGGCTGATAGCCTGATCCAGGCCGTGCGCCAGCTGGGACAGCTGCTGCGCCATGTCGGACGACGCCTCCACCGACTGGCCGTTTTCCGCGCCCATGCTGGCGATGCGCTCCACGCTCTTGGCCGCGTCGTTGCTGGCGGTGCTCTGCTCGCGCATCGCGGCGGCGATCTCGCTGGTTTTCTCCAGCAGCCGCGACGACAGCTCGCGTATCTGCGCCAGCCGCTCGCTGACCTGGGCGCTGAGCGCCACGCCGCTGCCCACCCGCTGGGCGGCCTCGCGCATGCTGGCCACCGCGGTGGTGGTGTCGCCCTGCACCGCCTGGATCTTGGACGAGATCTCGCCGGTGGCCTGGGCGGTGCGCTCGGCCAGCTTGCGGACCTCGTCGGCCACCACCGCGAAGCCGCGGCCCATCTCGCCGGCGCGCGCCGCCTCAATCGCCGCGTTCAAGGCCAGCAGATTGGTCTGCTCGGCGATGTCGTGGATCACTTCGACGATATTGCCGATTTCGTCCGAGCGCTGGTTCAGCGTATCGATCACCGCCTCCGATTCGCCTATCACCCGCGCGATCTCCTGCATCTCGCGCGCCGCTTCCCCCGCCACCTGGCTGCCGCTCACCGCCTCGCGCATGCTGCTTTGCGCCTCGCCGGCCATTTCATTCGAGTGGTCGGCCACCAGGTTGATGCTGACCGTCATCTCCTCGACCGAAGCCGCCGTCGACGACGAGGCGTCGGTCTGCACCCGCGAAGCGTCGGCGATACGCTGCGACACCTGAGACAGCGAGCGGGCGGTGCTGGTGACCTGGGCCGAGTCCTCGCGCGTGCGCTCGATGAAAGCGCGCAGATTGCCCAGCAATTGCGCCAGCGCGCGGCCGGTCTCGCTGACTTCGTCGCGGCCGGTCTGGTCTATTTCCACCGTCAGGTCGTTATTGGCCGCCGCATGGCGCATCCGCTCCTGCATCGCTGCCAGCGGCCGGGTGATGGAGCGCGAGATCAGCCAGGCCAGGCCGCCGCCCAGCAGCAGCGCGAAGACCACCAGCGCCAGCATCGCCTGTATCGTGCGCGCCATCGTCGCCGCCATCTGCTCCTCGGACTCCTTGGAGGTCTGGTCGGCCAGGTCGGTCAGCTTGTTCAGCGCGTCGCGCGCGGCGTACAGCTTGGGTTTGAACGGGATGATGGCGGCGTCGCCGGCGTTGGCCGCGGTGATCTCGCCCTTGGCGATGCGCTGGTACAGGCTTTCCATGCCCTGCTGGTAGCCGTCTATGCCCTGCACCATGCTATCGAACTCCGCCTGGTGCTCGGCCGCCATCGGCATCGTCTTGGCCTGGCCGGCCAGCTCCTTGAACAGTGCGATTTCCTTGTCCAGCAGCTGCTTGTTGGTCTGGATGCTTTGGTCGGTATTCGCCGGATTGCCGATGCTGATGAAAATGTTCTTCTCGTCCTGGCGCACGCGCAGCATGCTGCGCTGCATGCTGTCCAGATGGTGGCGGAAGGCGATCTTTTCGCCGAACAGCACCGTCAGTTCGCGGCCTATGCCGTTGAGCGACCACCAGCCGCCGCCGCCCACCAGGCACAGCGCCAGCAACAGGCTGCAGGCCAGCAGCAGGATGCGCTGGCCTATGGTAAATGCACTGAACATATTGTTTCCCCGTTTACGCATTGTCTTGAATTATTGTCGGCCGCCGCGATGGCGCGCCGGAGTGAAGCATACCTTCGTAATGTCCGCGCTTGAATGATCAATGTTAACGTTCTAGCACACTTGCCAGCGCCCGGCTCCAGCGGCTAGGCTGGCCGCTCTCCCATCGATACGGACACGCCATGTACACCACGCTGATTTCCCCCGCCCAGTTGGCCGGCCTGCCGGCCGAACGGCTGGTGGTGCTGGATTGCCGCTTCCAGCTGGACCAGCCCGACTACGGCCACGCCGCCTACTCCGCCGCGCACATTCCCGGCGCCCATTACCTGCATCTGGACTACCACCTGTCCGGCAGCAAAAACGGCCACAACGGCCGCCATCCCTTGCCGGATGGCCAGCGGCTGGCGGTGGATCTGGGCGCGATAGGCGTGGACGAAGACACCCAGGTGGTGGCCTACGACGACGGCGCCGGCCAATACGCGGCGCGCGCCTGGTGGCTGCTGCGCTGGCTGGGACATGAGAAAGTGGCGGTATTGGATGGCGGCTTCGCCGCCTGGCAGGCCGGCGGCGGCGCGGTGGACGCCGAAACACCGCAGCGCCGCTCCTGCCGCTTCGCCATCCGCCCGCCGCTGCAGCAGGCGGTGGACGCCGGCGCGGTGCAGGCCAATCTGGCAAGCCGGGACTTCACCGTGGTGGACGCCCGCAGCGCCGAGCGCTTCCGCGGCGTGGGCGAGACGATAGATCCGGTCGCCGGCCACATTCCGGGCGCGGCCAACCGCTTCTTCATGAACAATCTGGACGCCGGCCAGCGCTACAAGCCGGCTGCACAGCTGCGCGCGGAATGGGAAGCGCTGCTGGGCGCCGGTTTCGATCCGGCCGCCATCGTCCACCAGTGCGGCTCAGGCGTCACCGCCTGCCAGAACCTGCTGGCTATGGAGATCGCCGGCTTTGCCGGCAGCCGGCTCTACCCGGGCTCGTGGAGCGAATGGTGCAGCGACCCGGCTCGGCCGGTGGAACGCTGACCCCCCCGTCTCTGGCGGGATCAGCCCAGGATCAACCGCTGCAGCAGCCGCTGGCCCGCCGGCCAGCTGCCCAGGCCGGCATGGCTGCCCATATGGCCGCAGCGGCCGGCGTCGAACAGCTCCGCGCCCCAATCCGCCGCCATTCGCTTGGCGACGGCGAAATCGCAGAACGGGTCGTCCTGGCTGGCGGCGACGATGACGGGAACCGGCAGCCGCCGCTCGTCGGCAGCCGCGAAACCGGCGAAATCCGGCAAGGGCGCGCCCGCCGGCAGTTCGCCGCTGGCGCGCGCGATGTCCGCGCCGATCGGCAGCGCCGGCGGCGCCACCAGCAACATGCCCTTCAGCCGGCGCTGCTCCAGCAGCGACGCTTGCAGCAGCCAGGCGGCCGCGGCATGGCAACCCAGGCTGTGGGCCGCGATCACCAGCTTGCCGGGCGCGGCGGCCACCGCCGCCGCCAGGCCGGCTACCCACTCGTCGCGGGACGGATACAGCCAGTCGCGCTGCTCCGCGCGGCGCGCCAGCGGATAGGTCAGCTCCCAGCGGCTCTGCCAGTGCGCGTCGCCGGAATTGCCCCAGCCCGGCGCCGTCAGCAGCGTGACATCATCGTCGTCCCACATCACAGCTCCCGGCGGTAATCGACGATCAAGGGCGCGTGGTCGGAAAACTTTTCGTCCTTGTAGATGCTGGCGGACTCGGCCTGCTCCATCAGCGACGGCGTGACGATATGGTAATCGATGCGCCAGCCCACATCTTTGGCGTAGGCCTGGCCGCGGTTGCTCCACCAGGTGTAGCCAGGCGCGTCCGGGTACAGATTGCGCCAGGCGTCGCGCCAGCCGACGCGGCCCAGCAGGTCGGTCATCCAGGCGCGCTCTTCCGGCAGGAAGCCGGAATTCTTCAGGTTGCCCTTCCAGTTTTTCAGGTCGATCTCGTTGTGGGCGATGTTCCAGTCGCCGCAGATCACGATGTCGCGGCCGGCGGCGCGCAGCTGTTCCAGGTGCGGCATGAACACGTCGAGGAAGTCGAACTTCACCTGCTGGCGCTCGTCGCTGCTGGAACCGGACGGCAGATACAGCGACACCACCGACAGATTGCCGAAATCCAGCTGCAGGAAACGGCCTTCGGCGTCGATCCAGTCCACGCCAAGCCCCTCCACCACCGCGTCCGGCTGGCGGCGGGCATACACGCCGACGCCGCTGTAGCCTTTCTTCTCGGCGTAATGGAAATAGCCGGTCAGGCCGTCCGGCGCGCGCATGCGCTCGGACAGGTCGGCCGCCTGCGCCTTCAATTCCTGCACGCAGACGAAATCGGCGTCGATGGTGGCCAGCCAGTCGAAAAAGCCCTTCTTGTCCGCCGAGCGGATGCCATTGAGGTTGGCGGAAACGATTCGAAGCAAGAGACTCTCCTGTGCTATGCTTGCGGCGATTTTTTTCAGCCGTTCAAACAGTTAACGATTTGATAAAGGAGTAAGGATGAGCGATTTCCGTCAGGATTTTATTCGTTTTGCGCTCGACAAGCAGGTTTTGAAGTTTGGCGAGTTCATCACCAAGGCGGGCCGCAAGTCGCCCTACTTCTTCAACGCCGGCCTGTTCAACGACGGCGCCTCCACGCTGAGCCTGTCGCGCTTCTACGCCAAATCCATCACGGAAAGCGGCATCGCGTTCGACATGCTGTTCGGACCGGCCTATAAAGGCATCATCCTGGCCGCCGCCGCCGGCATGGCGCTGGCCGAACAGGGCCGCAACGTGCCTTTCGCCTACAACCGCAAGGAAGCCAAGGACCACGGCGAAGGCGGCACCCTGGTCGGCGCGCCGCTCAAGGGCAAGGTGCTGATCATAGACGATGTGATCTCCGCCGGCACCTCGGTGCGCGAATCGGTGGAACTGATCCGCGCCGCCGGCGCCGAACCGGCCGGCGTAGCCATCGCGCTGGACCGGATGGAGCGCGGCCTGGGCGAATTGTCGGCGGTGCAGGAAGTGGCGCAGCAGCATGGCCTGCCGGTGGTGGCCATCGCCACCCTGAAAGACCTGCTGGGTTTCCTCGAACACAGCCCGGAACTGGCCGCCCACCTCGATGCGGTGCGCGCCTACCGCGCTCAATACGGAGTCAACGACTGATGACGCGTCTGGCCGGCCTTTTCACCCTGTTGTCGTGCGCGGCGGCCTTTGCCGGCGGCGCGCTGTACAAGTGGGTGGACGACGCCGGCCGGGTGCATTACAGCGATTCTCCGCCGCTGCAAAGCCAAAGCGGCGGCGTGGCCGAACTGAACCAGCAGGGCAGCGTCAGGAAACCGGCAGAGAGCGACGCGCAGCGCAAGGCGCGCGAAGCGTCCGCCGCCGCCGCCCTGCTGCTGCAGCAAAGACAGCAGGACGCCGCCCGCCACGACCAGGCGCTGATTCAGAGCTACCCCTCGCTGGCCGACCTGAAGGCCGACCGGGAAAGGCAGCTGTCGGTGCTGCAATCCGCCTATCACGCGCTGGAGTTGCGCGCCCAGGGCCTGCTGCTCCAGCAGCGCGACCTGCAAAAAGACCTGGACCTGAGCGCCAAGCTGCGCCAGCCGCCGCATCCTTCCACCACGCACAATCTGCAGGCCTTGCGCCACGAACAGCTGGATCTCGACGCGCTGATCCGCGCCAAACGCGGCGAATTGGACGCCTTCCGCCGCAAGATGCAGCAGGACATCCAGCGCTACCAGCAGCTGAACGCCCGCTGACCCGCCATCCTACTGCCCGCTGTCCTTGCGCTGCCAGGCCTGGTTCAGGCCCTGCGTCGCGCCTTGCAGCACCTGCTGCGCGCTGTTCTGCGCCGCGGCTGCAGTGGCCAGATCCGCATTCGCCTTGTCCAGCGCCGCCTGGGCGCCGGCCAGCCGCTGCTCGGCCAGCGTCTTGGCGTCCTGCGCCGCCTTCAGCCTGGCGTCCGCCTGCGTCTGCTGGCTTTGCGCCTGCTGAAAAGCCATCTGCGACGCCAGCAGCTGCTCGTCCGCCGTCTGCGCCCACGCGGCGCCGGATGCCAGCGCCGCCGCCAACAGCGCGCCCGCCTTATCTATTCTCATCGCATTCCTCCGGGGCACATCGCCCAATCGCCGTATTATGCGGCAAGCCGCGCCTTGATGACATTCTTACATCCCGCCGGCAAATTCTTAGCTCACTTTAACAGGCGCTTTCTTACAGTACGCGGCAAGAAGGCGCCCCGGCAGTCCTGCCGGCCACCGCCCCCCATTTCGCCGCGAGACCCACCCATGCCGACATATTCGCTGCTGCAACTCGGACTGTTCCTGCTGGCCCTGCTGGCCTTGATCAAACCCGCCGGCCATTACATGTTCCTGGCCATGGCCGGCAAGCCGCCATTGCTGGCCGGCCCCGGGCGCTGGCTGGAGACTCGGCTCTACCGGCTGGCGGCGGTGGAACCGGAGCGAGAGATGGGCTGGAAAAACTACGCGATCAACCTGCTGCTGTTCCAACTCGTCGGCGTCCTGTTCCTCTACCTGCTGCAACGCTGCCAAGCCTGGCTGCCCCTCAATCCCCAATCCTTCCGCGCCGTCGCTCCCGATTCCGCCTTCAACACCGCCGTCAGTTTCGTCAGCAACACCAGCTGGCAAGGCTATGCCGGCGAAACCACCTTGAGCCACCTCAGCCAGATGCTGGGCATCAACGCGCAAAGCTTCCTCTCCGCCGCCAGCGGCATGGCGGCGCTGCTGGCGCTGCTGCGCGGCCTGACGCGCCAGTCGAGCGCGACGCTGGGCAATGTCTGGGTGGATCTCACCCGCTGCACGCTGTACATCCTGCTGCCGCTATCCTTCATCCTGGCGCTGATTTTCGTCCAGCAAGGCGTGCCGCAGACGCTGGCGGCAGGCCGAACCGTCGCCACGCTGGAAGCCAGCCACTACCGGGTGCCGCTGCAGGATGCGCGCGGCAACGCGCTGAAAGACGCGGATGGCCGGCCGCTGCTGCAGCAGTTGAGCGCGCGCCAGCAATACCTGGCGCTGGGGCCGGTGGCCTCGCAGGAGCCGATCAAGATCATGAGCGGCGACGGCGGCGGCTTTTTCAACGCCAACTCCGCCCATCCGTTTGAAAATCCCACTCCACTCACCAACTTCCTGCAACTGCTGACCCTGCTGATCCTGCCCGCCGGCCTGTGCCATGCCTTCGGCCTGATGGCCGGCGACACCCGCCAGGGCTGGACCATCGTCGCGGCGATGAGCCTGATGATGGCGCTGGGCGCGGCGGCCTGCATGCGCAGCGAAATAGCCGGCAATCCGCTACTGAGTCCGGCCCTGGTGGACCAGAGCCATGGCGCGCGGCAAAGCGGCGGCAATATGGAAGGGAAGGAGACGCGCTTCGGCGCGGCCGGTTCGGCGCTGTACGCCGCCGTCACCACCAGTTCCGGCGACGGCGCGGTCAACGCCATGCACGACTCCTTCACGCCGATAGGCGGCATGGTGCCGATGGTGATGATGCAGACCGGGGAAGTGGTGTTCGGCGGCCCCGGCGCCGGCCTCTACAGCATCGTGATCCACGCCATCCTGGTGGTGTTCGTCGTCGGGCTGATGATAGGGCGCGCGCCGGAATACCTGGGCAAGAAGATAGAGGCGTTCGAAACCAAGATGATGGCGGCGGTGTTGCTGCTGGCGCCGGCGCTGATATTGCTGCAGTCGGCCATCAGCGTCAGCGTGCCGGCGGGGCTGGCCGGCCTCGGCAACCCCGGCGCCCACGGCCTGAGCGAGGTGCTGTACGCCTACACATCGGCCGCCAACAACAACGGCAGCGCCTTCGCCGGGCTATCGGCCAACACGCCGTTCTACAACCTCATGCTGGGCATCGCGATGTGGTTCGGCCGCTACGGCGTGATCGTGCCGGTGCTGGCGCTGGCGGGTTCGCTGGCCGCCAAGCCGAGGCGCGCGCCCGGCGCCGGCACCTTGCCCAGCCACGGCCCGCTGTTCGCGCTGCTGCTGATCGCCGCCATCCTGCTGGCGACGGCGCTGACCTATCTGCCGGCGCTGGCGCTGGGGCCGGTGGCCGAACACATCACGCTGGCCGTCCCTTAGGCATCGGCCGGCCGCGACGGCCGGCTCAGCAGGTACAGCAGCACCGACAGCTCGATCGCCGCCACCAGCCACGGCACCCAATGCGGCGGCCGCGACAGCAGCAATGCGATGAAGCCGACGCCCATGCCGAAAGCGGCGAAGCATTTGGCCTTGACCGGCACGATGCGCTGCTCGCGCCAGCGCCTGAGCCCGGGGCCGTATCTGGGGTGGTTCAGCAGCCTGGCCTCCAGCCGCGGCGAGGATTTGCTGAAGCAGGCCAGCGCCAGGATCAGGAAGATGGTGGTGGGCATCACCGGCAGCACGGCGCCGATCACGCCCAGCGCCACCATCAGGCAACCGCCCGCCAGATACAGCCAGCGCACGGCGGGATGGCGGGCTTCGTTCAAGCGTACACCTGGTCCAGATGCGCGTTCATGCAGGCGAAAGCCGCCACCGCGCCGGCGGTGACGCGCGCTTCCGCCGCCTCGTCCAGATTCAGGCCATCCAGCGCCGCGGTGAAGGCGCGCCAGTGGCGGGCGCGGCCGTCCGGATGGCCGGCCAGGTGGCGGGCGCCGCAATTCTCGTCCAGCCCAAGCTTGCCGGCCAGCTTGTACAGGATGGCGGCGCCGAGCTTGGAACCCTCCACCACGTACAGCCAGCCCATCGCGGTGGCGACGTCCAGGGTTTCGCTGATCGGCGCGTCCCGGAGCTGCGGCAGCGGCCGCTGCAGATCGGCCAGATCGGCGGCGATGCTGTGATAGCGGCGGCGCTCGGCCAGGTCGGGGAACAGCTCGGCCAGCTCCGGATTGTCGTACAGCGCGTCGGCGTCGCGCAGGAAGCGGTATTGCGCGTCCAGGAAACGGGCGTAGTTGTCGCGGCTGGCGAACGGCTGCTTGGCCATGATGCGCTGGTCCAGCTGGTCGTGGGTGGCGTGGGTGCGGGCTTTCAGGTCCTGGGTGCGGGTGGTGTCGATTATGGTGTTCATTGCGGCGCTTCCAATGGAATCCCGCCGCGCGGGGGCGGCGGAAAGACATGCGCGGCGGCCTGTCAGCCGTCGCGCAAATAAATAGTAATGATAACCATTTTTATTTAATACTGAAAGCGGAAAGCCACCAGGCACACGCAGCGTGCGCGCCGGAAACGCAAAAGGCCCGATCGGATCGATCGGGCCAGATGCATGAATTCTTGGTGGGTCGTGCGGGATTCGAACCTGCGACCAACGGATTAAAAGTCCGCTGCTCTACCAGCTGAGCTAACGACCCATGGGGGATGCGTGTCGGGGAGATGCAGGGATGGTGGTGGGTCGTGAGTGGCTCGAACACTCGACCTACGGATTAAGAGTCCGCTGCTCTACCAACTGAGCTAACGACCCATCCTGAACTGCATTGACAACAGATAAGCGCTTGATTGGTGGGTCGTGCGGGATTCGAACCTGCGACCAACGGATTAAAAGTCCGCTGCTCTACCAGCTGAGCTAACGACCCGCACAACGTACGGCGCATGTCTGGATGGTGGGTCGTGAGTGGCTCGAACACTCGACCTACGGATTAAGAGTCCGCTGCTCTACCAACTGAGCTAACGACCCGTCCGGAACATGCAATACAAGCTTCTCGTGGTGGGTCGTGCGGGATTCGAACCTGCGACCAACGGATTAAAAGTCCGCTGCTCTACCAGCTGAGCTAACGACCCACGAGAGTCCGCAACTATAATGAAATCCTTCCGCAGCGTCAAGCCATTCTGTGAAAAATATTTTCAGCGCATGCCTGGCGGCGGGAACGAAATCCGCCGCCAAACAGTCGCAATACAGCCGAATCAAACGTCGCCACTTGAAACCACGCTGGAAGATACCCATGTCAGGTAGGAGGGCAAGCCGCGCTCCAGCGGCAGCGCGACGATCTCCGGCACCTGGTACGGATGCAGCTCGGCCAGCCGCCGCTCCAGCCGCGGATAGGCGGCGCGGACGGTCTTGATCAAAAGCGGGGTTTCCTCGGCGCGCTCCACCGCCTCCTGCCAGCGGTATACCGACTGGCAAGGCGGCAAGATATTGACGCAGGCGGCCAGCCGTTCCGCCACCAGCGTCGCCGCAATCTGTCCGGCCAACTGCGGATCGGGTACATTGCAGACGACCAATAAACAATCGCTAGATGGAAAAGTATTCAAGATGCGCGCGCTCCTGTTGCTGTTGCTGATCTACCCGTTCGCCGAAATCGCCGTGCTGGTGGCGCTGGCCGACCACATCGGCGGCCTGGCAGTGTTCCTGCTGGTGCTGCTGTCGTCCATGCTGGGCCTGTGGATGCTGCGCAACCAGAAGCTGGGCGCGCTGCTGACGCTGGGCAGCGTGATGCGCCAGGGCGAAAAGGTTTCGCTGTACTCGCTGCTGTGGCCGCTGCGCTACGCGCTGGCCGGCCTGCTGTTCCTGCTGCCCGGCCTGCTCAGCGACGCCTTGGCGGTGCTGTTGCTGTTGCCGATAAAAGGCCCCGACATCCAGATTCCGACCGGCGGCCCGCGGCCGACCCACGGCCCGGACGCCGGCGCCGGCGACGTGATCGAAGGCGAATACAGCCGCGTCGACGACAAGCCGCGGCCAGGCCGCCACCTTCAATGAACGCCGAACAGGCTCAGCACCGCGGCCGCGTCCAGCGCGCAGCCGATTTCCACCACCTTGCGGCGGCTCTTGTCGCCGGACAGCAGCGCCACCTCCCGCCTGGCCACCCCGAAGCGCTCGGCCAGCCAGGCCAGCAGCGCGGCATTGGCCTTGCCATCCACCGGCGGAGCGGCCAATCTGATCTTCAGGCAATCGCCGTGCTCGCCGGCGGCTTCGGTCTTTCTGGCGCCGGGCTGCACGTGCAGCGTCAGCCTCACCCGGCCCTCATCGCATCGCAACCAGGTTTTCATCGCCATTTTCCGCTCAAAACGGAAAGTGTAGTCCAAAACGCGGCCAGGCAGCAGAGCCGCCACTCAGGAGCTTAGTCATGGATATCGGCATCAACGAACAAGACAGGCAGGACATCGCCCATGGTTTGTCCCGCCTGTTGGCCGACAGCTACACCCTGTACCTGAAAACCCATAATTTCCACTGGAACGTCACAGGACCGATGTTCAACACCCTGCACCTGATGTTCGAGGCGCAGTACAACGAAATGGCGCTGGCGGTGGACCTGGTGGCCGAGCGCATCCGCGCGCTGGGCCATTACGCGCCGGGCAGCTACGCCGACTACGCGCGCCTGACCTCCATCCCGGAAGCCAACGGCGTGCCCAAGGCCGACGACATGATCCGCCAGCTGGTGGAAGGCCACGAAACGCTGTGCCGCACCGCGCGCGGCATCTTCGCCGTGGTGGAGAAAGCCGGCGACGAGCCCACCGCCGACCTGCTGACCCAGCGCCTGCAGGTGCACGAGAAGACCGCCTGGATGCTGCGCAGCCTGCTGGAGAAATAATCCGGCATCCGGCCTGCGCCGAATCGGCAACGCCGCGCCTTGCGCGGCGTTTGCCATTGCAGCCGTGCTAAAATCCGCCAAAGTCCGGAATACGCCATGGCCGACCACCTGTACCGCACCCGCCTCTCCGCGCCCAACAGCCGCCTGCTATGGCTGATGGCGGCGCTGTCGCTGCTGCTGCACCTGTTGCTGCTCAGCCTGGCCGGCCTGCCGTCCGGCGCATCGGCGCCCGCGCCGGAAAGCGCGCCACAGATCAGCATCCGCCTGCAGTCCACGCCCGCGCCGGCGCCGCCGGACATCACGCGCGTGGCCGAAAACGACCATCAGGGCGCCGGCAATACCGCCGAGGCCGGGCATCTGCTCAGCCGCAGCGCCATGCCGGCCCGCGCCGCCGAAGCCCAAGCCGCGCCGCCTCCTCCGTCAGCGCCAGCCGCCAAGCCCGCCCCGATAGTCAAGCCTGAAACCGCTCCGGCCAAGCTGACGGCCGCCCCGGCCGCCAGCGCCAGGCCGCCCAGCGCCGGCTCGCTGCTGGCACAAGTCGGAGAACTGGCCCGCAGCGGCGGCGACAACGCCGTCGCCGACAGCGACCTGGAAAGTGGCCAGGCCGGCGCCGACATCGGCGCCGCCGCCCGCGGCTACCCCTGGGCGCGCTATCAAGCCGACTGGCGGCTGAAAGTGGAGCGCATCGGCAACCTCAACTACCCGGCCGAAGCCCGCCGCTTGGGGCTGCACGGCGCGGTGACGCTGGAAGTGACCATAGGCGCCGACGGCAGCCTGCAGGCGCAGCGGGTCACCCGCTCGTCCGGCAGCCCGGTGCTGGACGAGGCCGCGCGCCGCATTGTCGAGCTGGCCTCGCCATTTCCGCCGTTTCCCGCGGCGCTTTCGCGCGGACCGGCGCTGCGGATCAGCCAGCGTTTCGTCTTCACCCGCGATAATCTGTTATCCAGCCATTGAATCAAGGATCCATCATGTTCGAAGTCAACCGCAGCGTCGCGCTGCTCCGCCCGCAAGCGCCCTTCCTCGCCTGGCTGAAAAGCCTGCCCGGCGGCCTGGACCACAATCTGAGCCTGGAGCAGCTGTCCGCCAACTGCAACGCGCTGCTGATCCCGCCCGTCGACGACTACGACGACGCGCGCGCCTTCGTGCTGGCGCAATACCGCCAGCTGTTCGAAGCTGAGCTGGCCGATTGGTGCGAGGACGACAGCCTTTGGCCGCAGAATCTCAGTCCCAACCTGTTCCAACAATGGTTCAAGCTGGAAATCCACGGCGTGCTGACCGACCTGGTGGACCAGCCGCTGGAACGCGAAGCTTTCGTGCCGCTGAACCTGGACGGCGACGCCGAATAACGCAGCACCACGACAAAAGGGGAAACACATGGCGCATCACACCCGGATCAAGGTCCGCGGCTACCACCTGGACCTGTTCGGCCACGTCAACAACGCCCGCTATCTGGAATTTCTGGAAGAGGCGCGCTGGAACCAGTTCGAAGACGAGGGCAACCTCGCGCTGTTCCTGGAATCGGGCCTGGCGCTGGTGGTGGTCAACATCAACATCGACTACCGCCACCCGGCCACCATGGGCGACCAGCTGCTGGTGGAGACCGGCGTGCAGTCGATAGGCAAGCGCAGCGCGGTCATCCATCAGCGCGTGCTGCTGGAAGGCAGCGACACCGTGGTGGCCGAGGCCGACGTCACCTTCGTGGTGTTCGACGCCAAGCAGAACAAGGCGGTGGCGCTGGAAGGCCCGCTGCAGGAACAATTGCAAAAGATGATGGCCCAACCGGCCTGAACCTTGGACGGGGACGCGACATGAAGAAGGGTCTGATCGCGGCGCTGGCGCTGCTGGCCATCGCCGGCATCGCTTATTCGCTGCTGTTTAGCCGCAATCCGGCGCCGGAAGTGAAGCTGACCTCGCTCGCCGGCGTCAGCACCAGCACTGCGGCGCTGAAAGGCAAAGTGGTCCTGGTGAATTTCTGGGCCACCAGCTGCCCGGGCTGCGTGGAAGAAATGCCGGAAATCAAGAAGCTGCACCAGCAATACGCCGGCAAGGGGCTGAACGTGGTGGCGGTGGCGATGAGCTACGACCCGCCCAACTACGTGCAAAGCTTCGTCGCCCACAACCAGCTGCCCTTCTTCGTGGCGCTGGACCCGCAAGGCGAGGTGGCCAAGGCCTTCGGCGACATCCAGCTGGCGCCGACCACCTTCCTGATCGACAAGCAGGGCAACATCATCAAGCGCTATGTCGGGGTGATGAACTTCCCCGAAGTGCGCCAGCTGATCGAGCAGCAGCTGTAGACCATGGTAGGGCGGAAGCCCCTGCGGGGCGTTTCGCCGCTACCAACACCCCCACGCTTCAGGCGGAACGCCCGGCAAAGCCGGGCTTCCGCCCTACTCTCCGCACACCGCGCAAGCCAGGTCGCGCGGCACGCGGATCTGGCGGAAATCGCCGCGCAGCGCGTCGTACAGGGTCAGCCGCCCCAGGCTGGGCGCGATGCCGGCCAGCAGCTTGACCGCCTCCGCCGCCTGCAGGCTGCCGATCACGCCCACCAGCGGCGACAGCACGCCGAAGGTCGCGCACGGGCCGTCGCTCGCCTCGCCCTCCTCAGGAAACAGGCAGTGGTAGCACGGCGAGGCGGCGTCGCGGCTGTCGAATACCGCCAGCTGGCCGGCGAAGCGCACCGCCGCGCCGGACACCAGCGGCACCCGCGCAGCCACGCAGGCGCGGTTGACTGCGTGGCGGGTGGCGAAGTTGTCCGAGCAATCCAGCACCAGGTCGTGCGCCGCCACCTCCTCGATCAGGCGCTCGCCGGACAGCCGCTCGGCCAGCGGCCGGACTTCTATCGATGGATTCAAGGCCAGCATGCGCCGCGCCGCCGACTCGGCCTTGCCCTGCTTCAGGCTGGCGGTGTCATGGGCGATCTGGCGCTGCAGATTCGACAGCTCCACCGCGTCGTCATCGGCGATGGTGATGCGGCCGACGCCGGCGCTGGCCAGGTACAAGGCAGCTGGCGATCCCAACCCACCGGCGCCGACGATCAGCGCGCGCGCCGCCAGTAGCCGGCGCTGGCCTTCGATATCAATCTCGGGCAGCAGGATGTGGCGGCCGTAGCGCAGCAGCGCCTCGTCGTCCAGTTCGCGCGGGTATTCCATGTCATGGCGCTCCAAAATGCAAAACGCCAGCCGGCAGGCTGGCGTCGATGGCCGGCGGCGGATTTACTCCTCCGCCACCTTGCGGGCGAACTTTATGCCCAGTTGCTTCAGCTTGCGGTACAGGTGGGTACGTTCCAGTCCCACTTTCTGCGCCACCCGGCTCATATTGCCGTTTTCCAGCGAGATGTGGTACTCGAAATAGCGGCGCTCCAGCTGTTCGCGCAATTCGCGCAGCGGGATGTTGAAGTCGAAGCCCGACTCCTCCACCGGCTTTTCATGGCGGAACTGCGCCAGCACCTTGTTGACCTCGCCGGCGTCCACTTCGTCGGACTCCGCGGTCAGCGCCAGGCTCTTGATGATGCTGCGCAGCTGCTCCAGGTTGCCCGGCCAGTCATACTGGCGCATCGCGTTGAGCGCGGCGGTGGTCAGCTTGCGCGCCGGCACCTGCTTGGACTCCACCAGCTCCACCAGGATCTGCTCGGCGATGAAGGTGATGTCTTCCGAGTGCTCGCGCAGCGGCGGAATCGGCACGATCACGCTGGACAGCGCCGTCAGCAGGCGGTTGTCGCACTCCGGATCCACCAGCAGCTCCTGCAGCGGACGGCTGCACGAACACAGCAGGCGCACGTTGAAGCGATCGAGCTTGGACAGCAGGAACAGCAAGCCCTGCTGCACGCGGCGGCTGTACTGGCCGATCTCCGGCAGGTAGAGCACGCCGTTGTTGGCCTTCTGCAGCAGTTCCAGCGGCGCGTCGGCCAGCTGTTCCAGCTTGGCCGGCGTCACCCACGGCGTGTTGCCCTGGTGGAAAAAGCGCGCCACCAGTTCGAAGCCGGAGCCGGACTCGCCGGTCAACAGCACCGGCGACTTGACCTTGGCCACGCGTTCCAGCTGGCGTTTCAGCTCCTGGATAGGCTCGCTGCGGCCCAGCTTGTCCAGGTTCAACGAGGTGTTGGCCTGCATGTCGCCGTATTTCAGCGCGCGCTGCACGGTGGTCAGCAGCTTCTGCAGCGCGATCGGCTTCTCCAGGAAGTCGAAAGCGCCGATGCGGGTGGCCTCCACCGCGGTGTCTATGCTGGCGTGGCCGGACATCATCACCACCGGCATGTTGAGCAGGCCGGACTTGGCCCACTCCTTCAGCAGCGTGACGCCATCGCAATCCGGCATCCAGATGTCGAGCAGCACCAGCGCGGGACGCGTCTGGTTGCGCAACTGCCGGGCTACTTCGGCATTTTCCGCCAGGGCCACGGTATAACCTTCGTCCTGCAGGATCTCGGAGAGCAGTTCTCGGATACCGATCTCGTCGTCCACAATCAAAATATCGCTGCTACGCATTAGGCCTCCAGCAATGGCAGGGAGAGAAGGACGCGCGCACCTTGCTGTTCGGCATTCCCCAAAATGACCTGTCCATGGTGTTCTTCCATAATCTTCTTGACCACGGCCAGTCCAAGACCGGTTCCCTTGGCTTTACTGGTCACATAAGGCTCGAACGCGCGCCGGAGGATGTCGGGGCTGAAGCCCGCGCCATTGTCCTCGACGCAAACGAGCACGTTTCCTTCTTCTTGTCGGCTGCTAATTTGAATCATCGGGATGCCAACGTCAAGGACTGCATCCTGGGCGTTCTGCATCAGGTTGTGCAACACTTGCCGAAGCAGGGCGGCGTCGCCCATGATCATCGGCGGAACCTCGTCCAGCGCAATCTTAACAGCAGGATTGGATTCGTAAAGGGTCATCACTTCGCGGATCACCTGATTGAGATCAAGTTTGACCAGTTTGATCCGCGGCGCGCGGGCGTAATCGCGAAAAGCGTCCACCATGCTTTTCAGCGCGCCGACCTGCTTGATGATGGTGTCGGTGGCGCGTTTGAGCATGTCGGCGTCGTTGCCTTCCAGCTTGTCCGCCAGCTTCATCGCCAGCCGTTCGGCCGACAGCTGGATCGGCGTCAGCGGGTTGCGGATCTCGTGCGCCAGCCGCTTGGCCACCTCGCCCCAGGCCGCGTCGCGCTGCGCGCGGGCCAGTTCGGTGATGTCGTCGAACACCAGCACGTAGCCGTCGCTGGAGTGCTCCGGCAGCCGCGCGCCGCGCACCAGCAGCGTGCGCTCGCCCTGGCTGGTTTCATAGTTCAGCTGGGTCTGCCAGTCGCTTTCCACATCGCTGTCGGTATGCTCCATCACGGTCGCCACCAGCGGCTCCACCGCCGGCATCACCTCGCCCCACTCCGGGAAGCGGTGCTCCGCCAGATGATTGAACTCCACCCCCAGAATGCGCGAGGCGCTGGTATTGGCGGCGCGGATCTGCCAGTCGCGGCCGAAGGCTATCACTCCGGCCGACAGGTTGGCCAGGATGCTTTCCAGGTACAGCTTGCCGCCCTCCAGCTCGCCGCGGCTCTTGTCCGCCACCTGGCGCGCCTCGTCCAGCTGCTGCGTCATGCGGTTGAACAGCGTGGTCAGCATGCCCAATTCGTCGCGGCGGTACACCGGATGGCGCTTGGAGAAGTCGCCCTGCGCCACCGCCCGGGTGCCGGCCGCCAGCTCGGACAAGGGCGCCGACAGCCGTTCCGACAGGAACAGCGCGAAGGCCAGCGCCGCGGTCAGCGCCAGCAGCACCACCAGCGCCAGCGTCAGCATGTAGAAGGTGCGCAGGCCGTGGCGCGCCAGCAGCAGCTGGCGGTATTCGGAACGGGCGCTTTCGATCTGCTCGGCGTCGCGGCTGATGTCGGCGGGCGCGGCCTGCTGCAGCTGCAGCACGCGCACCTGCTCGTCCGGCATCCGGTAGGCCAGCAGCACCCGCAGCATCAGGCCGCTGTTGCCGTCGTTTTCTATGCTTTGCTGCGGCGAGCGCAGCTTGACCGCGCGCAGGGCCTCGCGCGTCGGCGCCGGCCCCTGCGGCCGGGCGGACGCGGAAGCGAAGGCCAGCATCTGGCCGCTGCCGCGGTTGAAGATGGCGACCTCGCGCAGGCCCAGTTGTTCGCGCAGGCGCTCCAGCCGCGCCGGCAGCTGGCTGTCCGGCAGCGGCTCCACCTCGTCCAGAACCAGCCGGCTCTTGCGGCCGACATCGTCCAGCACGTAGTTGAGCGCGCTGCGGCCCAGCACCAGGCCACGGTCCAGCGCCGCCTCGACGCGGACGTCGAACCAGCTTTCAATGCTGCGGGTGAGGAACTGCGCCGACACGGTGAACACCAACAGGCCGGGCACCAGCGCCACGCCGGCGAACATCAGCGCCAGCCGCTGGGTCAGCTTGGCGCCGAACACCCGGTTCTTCACCCGCTGGCGCAAGCGCCACAGCTGGCGGCCCACCACGCTGAGCAGGGCCAGCAGCAGCAGGCTGTTGAGGCCGAACACCCACCAGTAGTAGTCGTTGAGCTTTGAGGCGTTGCCGGTGGCCACGGCCAGCAGGTAGAGCAGGATCGCCCCCAGCGTCGCCATCGCGATGGTGGCGTAGCGCATCAGCCGCCGTCCTTGATGTCGAGCTTGACCCAGTCGGAATCCAGCGACCAGTCGTCGGAGCCCAGCGCATTCATCTGGAAAGGCTTGGGCAAATCTCCGATGTCGAGCAGCAGCCGCACCTGGCCGGCCACCTGGCCCGGCTTTCTGGGGTCCAGCGTGCCGGGATTGAGCACCCGCCAGCCCTGGATCGCGCCGATAGCCGCCAGCGCCTCGCGCAGGCTGGGGTAGTAATTGGACAGGCTGCCGATGCTGACGCGGTAGCGGCCGGTCAGCGACTGGTAGGACAGTTTGAAGCTGAGCTGCGCGTGCGGGTCGAACCACTCGCGCAGGCTCAGGTAATAGGCGGTGGTGCGCGGCTTGATCAGCTGGAACTCCAGCCGAAACCCCAGCGACACCCCCTGCTGCAGCGCTTCGCTGAGGCTGGGGGTGAGCTTGGTGAGAAACCGAGTGCTGACCGACAGCGTGCCGTCAGCCATCACTTCGGCTTCGGCGCGGCGCGGCGCGATGGCGTCCGCCTGCGCCGCCGGAATCAGACAGCACAGCAGGCCCAGCAGCAGGCTAATGTTTCTCAAGCAGCGCGTAATAGAAGCCGTCATGACGCTCACAGGGCAGCAGTTGCTCCTGCCTCGGGCACGCCGCATCCGGGTGGCGCTGCAGGAAGCTTTCCAATTGCTGTTGGTTTTCTTCGGGAAAAATCGAGCAGGTAGCGTATAGCATTTTTCCGCCGCTGGCGAGCAAGGGCCACAACGCGTCCGCCATCGCCGCCTGCTGGCGGCCCAGCGCGGCGAAATCGCCGGGGCGGCGCAGCCATTTGATGTCGGGATGGCGGCGCACCACGCCGGAGGCCGAGCACGGCACGTCGGCCAGGATGCGGTCGAACAGCTGGCCATCCCACCAGCTGTCGGGCCGGGCGGCGTCGGCCTCGCGCAGCTGGGCGGTGAGGCCCAGCCGCTCCAGATTGTCCGCCACCCGCGCCAGCCGTGCGGCGTCGATGTCCAGCGCCGTCAGCTCGATGTCGGCCAGCTCCAGCATGTGGCCGGTCTTGCCGCCCGGCGCGGCGCAGGCGTCCAGCACGCGCTGGCCGGGCTGCAGGTCCAGCCAGTGCGCGGCGCGCTGCGCGCCCTCGTCCTGCACCGACACTGCGCCGTCGGCGAAGCCAGGCAGCTCGCGCACCGCCACCGGCTTGGCCAGCCGCACCGCCTCGCCGCCCAGCGCTTCCGCCTCCATGCCGGCGGCCCGCAGCCGCGCCAGGTAGTCGGCCGCGGCGCCGTCGCGGCGGTTGACCCGCAGCGTCAGCGGCGGGTGGGAGTTGGCGGCGGCCATCACCTGCCGCCATTGCTCTGGATAAGCGGCCTGCACCCGCTGCAGCCACCAGCTGGGATGGTTGCAGTTGGCCACCGGATCGCGCTCGGCCAGCTGGACCAGCTCGTCGCGCCGGCGCAGGAAATTGCGCAGCACGCCGTTGACCAGGCCCTTGAAATTGCCCTTGGCCAGCGTGCCGGCCAGCGTCACCGCCTCGTTGACCACCGCGTAGCTGGCGGCGCGGGTGTGCTGCAATTGATAGAAGGCGATGACCAGCACCCGCTCCAGCTGCGGCTCGGGCAGCGGCTTGGGCACCAGCTGGCGCAAATGGTGCCGCAGCGCGCCCAGGTGGCGCAGGCTGCCGTAGCTGAGATCCTGCAGCGCGCCGCGCTCGGCGGCGGATAGATTGGGCGCCTGGCGGTGGGCGGCGGCCAGCGCCTCGGTCAGAGTGGTGCCGGCCTCGACGCGGCCCAGAATGTCCGCGGCCAGCTGCTGGATATGATGCATGGCGTGTCTTTCGATAAAACAAGGCCAGTCCCGCGCGGAACTGGCCCTCATGGCTGTTTCAAATATAAACGTTCAATACGCGCCGCGCGCCAGCGCGTTCAGGCGCTCGATGCGTTCGGCGGTGTGCGGGTGGGTGCGGAACAAGTCGCCCAGGCCCCCGCCGCCGGACAGCGGGTTGATGATCATCATCTGCGCCGTTTCCGGGTGCGCCTCGGCCGTCGGCATCGCGATGCCCTGCGCGTAGTACTCGATCTTCTGCAGCGCCGACGCCAGCGCCAGCGGGTCGCCGGAAATCTCCGCGCCGCCGCGGTCGGCTTCGAATTCGCGCGCGCGCGAGATCGCCATCTGGATCAGGCTGGCCGCCACCGGCGCCAGAAAGGCCATCGCCAGGCGCGGCAGCAGGCCGACCGGCTGGCCGTTCTCGTCGCGGCCGCCGAAGAACATGGCGAAGTTGGCCAGCGCGGAGATCGCGCCGGCCATGGTGGCGGAAATGGTGGATATCAGCGTGTCGCGGTGTTTGACGTGGGCCAGCTCGTGCGCCATCACGCCGCGCAGCTCGCGGTAGTCGAGCATGCGCATGATGCCGCTGGTGGCGGCCACCGCGGCGTTTTCCGGATTGCGGCCGGTGGCGAAGGCGTTCGGCTGCTCCTCGTGGATCACGTAGACGCGCGGCATCGGCAGGCCGGCGCGCTGCGCCAGCTCCGCCACCATGCCGTAGAACTCGGGCGCGCTATTGGCGTCCACTTCCTGCGCGTTGTACATCGACAGCACCATGCGGTCGGAATTCCACCAGGCGAACAGATTCATGCCGCCGCCGAACAGCAGCGCCAGCAGCATCCCCGCCTTGCCGCCTATCATGCCGCCTATCAACGCGAACAAGGCCATGATCGCGGCCATCAGCACCGTGGTCTTCAGCCAGTTGTCGTTCATGTTCTACCCTTATCTGCTTTGTGGTCCAGAGGCTTGGAAACTCAAACGCCCAGCCGGGTTCCCGCCGGCAGGCTCTTGCCGGCGACGAAATCGCGCGCCGCCAGCCGCTTGCCGCCGGCCGCCTGCAGCACGGTCAGCCGCACCAGGCCCTGGCCGGCGCCCACCAGCACGCCGTCGGCGTCGGCCGACACCACCGCGCCCGGCTCCGCGGCGCCGGCCTCGGCAACCGCCATCCACAGCTTCAGCGGCTCGCCGCCAAGCGTGGTGAAGGCGCCCGGCGCCGGATTGTAGGCGCGGATGGCGCGGGCGACGTCCTCGGCCGGCAGCGTCCAGTCCACCTCCGCCTCGGCCTTGGCCAGCTTCTGCGCGTAGGTGACGCCGTCTTCCGGCTGTTTTTGCGGCGCGATCGCGTCCAGGCGGCCCAGAGTCTCGACGATGGCTTGCGCGCCGCAAGCGGCCAGCTTGTCGTGCAGCGAGGCGGCGGTTTCGTCGGCGGCGATCGCCAGCGGATGGATGCTCAGCATGTCGCCGGTATCCAGGCCGACGTCCATCTGCATGATGGTGATGCCGGTTTCGCCGTCGCCGGCCAGGATCGCGCGCTGGATAGGCGCCGCGCCGCGCCAGCGCGGCAACAGCGAGGCGTGGATGTTCAGGCAGCCGCGCGCCGGAATCTCCAGCACATCCCGCGGCAGGATCAGGCCGTAAGCAGCCACCACCATCAGCTCGGCGCCGATGTCGCGCAGCATCTGCTGCGCCTCCAGGTTGCCGCGCAGCTTTTCCGGCTGCTCGACGCGCAGACCGTGGGCCAGCGCCACTTCCTTCACCGGGCTGGGCTTCAGCTTCATGCCGCGGCCGGCCGGCCGGTCCGGCTGGGTCAGCACCAGCGCGATCTCATGGCCGGCGGCGATCAGCTCGCGCAGCGCGGCGGCGGCGAATTCCGGCGTGCCGGCAAAAATCAGTTTCATCGTCAGGGCTTTCCGCTAAATGACAGCGGCGCCGTCGCGCGGCGCCGCCTGCTCCTGGCCATCCGGCCTGGCTTACATATTCTGTTTTTCGCGCTTTTTCAGCTTGGTCTTGATGCGGGTCTGCTTCATCTGCGACAGCCGCTCGACGAACACCACGCCGTTCAGGTGGTCGATCTCGTGCTGGATGCAGATCGCCAGCAGGCCGTCGGCCTCCAGTTCGAACGGCTTGCCGTCGCGATCCAGCGCCTTCACCTTGACGTGCTCGGCGCGGGTCACCTTGTCGTAGATGCCGGGCACCGACAGGCAGCCTTCCTCGTAAACGGTTTCGCCGTTCTTCTCGACGATTTCCGGGTTGATGAACACCCGGCGCTCGTCGCGCTCTTCCGAGATGTCCATCACCACCAGGCGGCGGTGGTAGTCGACCTGGGTGGCCGCCAAGCCTATGCCCTTGGCTTCGTACATGGTCTCGAACATATCGTCGATCTGCTGCTGCAACGCGGCGTCGAAAACCTCCACCGGCTTGGCCACGGTGTGCAGTCTATCGTCCGGGTAATGCAAAATGTTCAACAGCGCCATTGGTATTTATTCACTCCAAGTTGTCGTATTGCCGCGCCCGCGCCGATAATACAGCCATCCGACGCAGCTTTCGTTCCGTCCCCGCTCCGGGCCCCGGGCCTGCCGGCACCAAGATTGGGATTCATTCATGCGTAACCGCATTATATCGCTTGCTCTGGCTCTAGGGCTGGCTCTTCCCGCCTTTTCCGACGAACTGACGGTCAAACCCGACGCGCCGGCCCGCTACACGGTGGCCAGAGGGGACACCTTGTGGGGCATTTCCGCCCGCTACCTGAAAAGCCCGTGGCAATGGCCCGAGCTGTGGCGGATGAACCGCGCCGACATCAAGAACCCGCACTGGATCTATCCCGGCGACGTGCTGACGCTGGATTACGTCGACGGCCGCCCGCGCTTGTCGCTGGCCGGCGACAGCCTGCGCGAGGTCAAGCTGTCGCCGCAGGCGCGGCCCGAGCAACAGGACCAGGCCATCGCCAGCATCCCGGCCGAGGCGATAGAACCCTTCCTCGCCCGCCCGCTGGTGGTGGATCCGGCGCAATTCGCCACCGCGCCGCGGCTGGTGGCCGGCCCCGACGAGCGCATCAGCATCAGCCAGGGCGACAAGGTCTACGCCAGCGGCGTCGGCGAAACCGGCACCTGGCAGGCCTACCGGCTGGGCAAACCGCTGCTCGACCCCGACAGCCAGGCGGTGCTGGGCGTCGAGGCCGCCTACAGCGGCGACTTGGTGGCGGACAAGCTGGGCCGCGACGTGCAGACGCTGCGGGTCCGGCGCGTGGCCGGTGAAATCCTGATCGGCGACCATCTGGTGCGCGCGCCGCGCGAGCAGTTCGTCAACTACGTGCCGCATTCGCCGCCGCCAGGCCTGCGCGGCAAGATCATCAGCACCTACCAGGGCATAGACGGCGCGGCGCAATACTCAACCGTCGCGGTCAACCTGGGCAGCCAGGCCGGCATGGAGCCCGGCCTGGTGTTCGGCATCTACAAGAAAGGCGGCGACATCATGATCGACGGTCCGGACGGCAAGCCCCGCCGCACGCAGCTGCCGACCGAACAGGCCGGCAAGCTGTTCGTCTACCGCGTGTTCGACAAGGTTTCCTACGCGCTAGTGCTGGACAGCACCAGCGCCATCTATGTCGGCGACGGCATCGCCGCGCCGGAGGCCGAATGAGCGCCCCCTGGCTGAAGCTGGCGCTGACTCCCGGCATCGGCCCGGTCGGCTTTCTCAAGCTGATCGACGCCTTCGGCTCGGCCGAGCACGCCGCCGCCGCCCGCGCCGCCCAGACGGAAAAGCTGATCGGCCGCGAGGCCGCCGACGCGCTGCAGCAGGACCTGGCCGCGCCTATGGTGGAGGCCGCGCAGGTCTGGTCCGAAGGCGAAGGCTGCCACCTGCTGACGCTGCTGGACCCCGATTATCCGCCGCAACTGGCCGAAGCGGCGTCGCCGCCGCCCTTGCTGTTCGCCCGCGGCCGGCGCGAGCTGCTGGCGCGGCCTATGCTGGCGGTGGTCGGCAGCCGCGCCGCCACCCCGCAGGGCAAGCGCAACGCCGAGGACTTCGCCGCCGGCCTGGCGGCGCACGGCTATACCATCGTCAGCGGCCTGGCCAGCGGCATCGACGCCGCCGCCCACCAGGGCGCGCTCGCCCACCCCGCGTCCACCATCGCGGTGGTCGGCACCGGCATCGACCGGGTCTACCCGGCCGGCAACCGCGCGCTGGCCCACCGCATCGCGGCCGAAGGCCTGCTGCTGTCGGAATTCCCGCTGGGCATGGGGCCGCTGCCCGGGCACTTCCCGCGCCGCAACCGCATCATCGCCGGCCTGGCGCGCGGCTGCCTGGTGGTGGAGGCCGGCACCGCCTCCGGCTCGCTGATCAGCGCGCGGCTGGCGATGGAAAGCAACCGCGACGTGATGGCGATTCCCGGCAGCATCCACAACCCGCAGGCGCGCGGCTGCCACCAGCTGATCAAGGACGGCGCGCGGCTGGTGGAAAGCGTCGACGACGTGCTGGACGAAGTCGGCCGCCTGTCGGCGCGGCAGGTCGAACAAGCCGCGCCGGACGGCGGGAAAGCCGCGCCGCTGCTGGACGCCATGGGTTGGGAACCGGCGCTGGCCGAGAACCTGGCGGACGCGCTCGGGTTGACTGCCGGGGAGGTTTACGCGATGCTGCTCGAACTGGAGCTGGACGGCCAGGTGGCCAGCCTCGCCGGCGGCCGCTTTCAAAGGCTGGCTCGAACCTGAACGCATGCCGTTCTCCAATGAAAAATACCGATGTTTGACGTACTCACCTATTTATTCGAGCAATACAGCGACCCCGCCGCCTTCGGCGACCGCAACGCCCTCACCCGCCAGCTGAACGCCGTCGGCTTCGACGATGACGACATCGGCGAAGCGCTGGACTGGCTGGACAGCGTCGGCGAAACCAGCGTGGAAGCCTACGCCGGCGCCGACGAAGGCAGCGGCCTGCGCGTCTACGCCGACAGCGAGCTGGAGCACCTGCCCGCCGACGTGCGCGGCCTGATCCAGTTTCTGGAGGACAACGGCGCGTTGACCCCGTCGCAGCGCGAGATGGTGATAGACCGCCTGCTGGAGCTGGACGGCGAAGACCTGGACGTCGCCAACGCCAAACTGCTGGTGCTGATGGTGTTGTGGGCGCAACAGGCGGAACTGCCGATACTGCTCGGCGAAGCGCTGCTGGAAGCGGTGCACGGCGAGCCCACCATGCAATAACTTGTCAGGCCAGGCGGCGAGGCTTAACATGCCGCCGTTCGGCCAAGCGGCTTTCCGTGATCAAGAGCGCCCTTGCGCTCTTGTTTTGTTTGACGGATATAACAAGATGTGTCCGCCGGTCACCCCGGCTTGAAATTGAAAAGATAACATGCCCACCAGCCTCTTGATCGTCGAATCGCCGTCGAAGGCGAAAACGCTGAAGAAATACCTGGGTCCGGACTTCGAAGTCCTGGCCTCCTACGGCCACGTGCGCGACCTGGTGCCGAAGAACGGCGCCGTCGATCCCGAAAAAGACTTCGCGATGAAGTACCAGCTGATCGCGCGCAACAGCAAGCACGTCGACGCCATCGTGGACGCCGTCGCCAAGGTAGACCACGTCTATCTGGCGACTGACCCGGACCGCGAAGGCGAAGCCATCTCCTGGCACCTGGTCGAAATCCTCAACAAGAAAAAACTGTTGAAGGACAAGGCCGCCCAGCGCGTGGTGTTCCACGAAATCACCAAGAACGCGGTGCTGGAAGCCATCCAGAACCCGCGCGAGATCGCCCAGGACCTGGTGGACGCCCAGCAGACCCGCCGCGCGCTCGACTATCTGGTGGGCTTCAATCTGTCGCCGCTGCTGTGGAAAAAGATCCGCCGCGGCCTGTCCGCCGGCCGGGTGCAAAGTCCGGCGCTGCGGCTGATCTGCGAGCGCGAGAACGAGATCAAGGCCTTCGTCCAGCAGGAATACTGGTCGGTCCATCTCGACAGCCACAAGAGCCGCACCAAATTCTCCGCCAAGCTGACCACCCTCGCCGGCGTCAAGCTGGACCAGTTCGCCATTCCCAACGAGGCCGAGCAAGCTTCGGTGCTGGCGCGCCTGGCCGGCAAGCCGGCCCAGGTCGGCGCCATCGAGAAGAAAAAGAAAACCCGCAGCCCGGCCGCGCCGTTCACCACCTCGACGCTGCAGCAGGAGGCCGTGCGCAAGCTGGGCATGACCACCGACCGCGCGATGCGCACCGCGCAGCAGCTGTACGAGGGCATGGACATCGGCCAGGGCACCGTCGGCCTGATCACCTATATGCGTACCGACTCGGTGGCGCTGGCCAATGAAGCGGTGGAGGAAATCCGCGGCTACATCGGCCTGAAATGGGACGCCGACTTCCTGCCGAAGAACCCCGCCGTCTACAAGAGCAAGGCCAAGAACGCCCAGGAGGCGCACGAGGCGATCCGCCCCACCTCCATCCTGCGCACGCCGGAGATGGTGAAGCCCTTCCTCACCACCGACCAGTTCAAGCTGTACGACATGATCTGGAAGCGGACGCTGGCCTGCCAGATGGCGCCGGCCAAGTTCGACACCACCAGCGTGGACATCCTGGTGGGGGAAGGCGTGTTCCGCGCCAGCGGCCAGGTGCAGACCTTTGCCGGCTTCCTCGCCGTGTACGAGGAGGACGTCGACGACGCCGAGGACGAAGACAACGCCAAGCTGCCGCTGCTGGCCGAAGGCGAAGAGCTGCCGGTGGACAAGCTCTACGGCGACCAGCACTTCACCCAGCCGCCGCCGCGCTTCTCCGAAGCCAGCCTGGTGAAGGCGCTGGAAGAGTTCGGCATCGGCCGCCCGTCCACCTACGCCAGCATCATCTCGACGCTGAAGGACCGCGAGTACGTGATCCTGGACAAGAAGCGCTTCCTGCCGACCGACACCGGCGACATCGTCAACAAGTTCCTGACCGAGCACTTCGCCCAGTACGTCGACTACAACTTCACCGCCAAGCTGGAAAACCAGCTCGACGAAATCGCCAGCGGCAACCGCCAGTGGGTGCCGGTGATGGACAGCTTCTGGAAAGGCTTCAAGAAGCAGATCGACGAGAAGGAAAGCATCTCCCGCGCCGAAGTCACCACCGAAAGCCTGGACGAAGCCTGCCCGAAATGCAGCAAGCCGCTGTCGATCAAGTTCGGCAAGCGCGGCCGCTTCATCGCCTGCACCGGCTACCCGGAATGCGATTACACCCGCAACCTGGGCGAAACGGCGGAACAAGCGGCAGAAGAGGCTGAGGCGCCGACGGTGATCGAAGGCCGCTCCTGCCCGGACTGCGGCGGCGAGCTGCACATCAAGAAGGGCCGTTACGGCAAGTTCATCGGCTGCGCCAACTACCCGAAGTGCAAGCACATCGAACCGCTGGAAAAGCCGCGCGACACCGGCGTGGAATGCCCGGAATGCAAGACCGGCAGCCTGATCGAACGCAAGAGCCGCTACGGCAAGCTGTTCTACAGCTGCAACACCTATCCCAAGTGCAAGTACGCCACCTGGAACCCGCCGATCGCGGAGAAGTGCCCGCAGTGCGGCTGGCCGATCCTGACCATCAAGGTGACCAAGCGCCGCGGCACCGAGAAGGTGTGCCCGCAGAAGGAATGCGGCTACGCCGAGCAGATCGCGCCGCCGGAAGGCAAGGAAGCCGCGCCGGCCGAAGAGGCCTGAGCGCGACGGCAAAACCGCCCCCAGGGGCGGTTTTTTTACGGCTGCCGTTGCGTTTTTGGCCTGCGCGCGCCAAGCCGCGGCTTGCAAGGACTCAAGCCGGCATCATGGTCAACATACTGATTTTATTGCGTTAAGACAAGCAGTCTGCGCTATCATCGCAACGCATCCGCCGCCGGGAATGATCGGCCGGCGGCGTTTTGTTTTTGAGATCGCCGCGCATGAAAATCAGCAGCCACTTCCTATTCACCGGCTCCACCATCCTGACCTTGTTCGGTCTGGCCGATCAGCAATACCTGATCCTGCCCGTGGCCTTCCTGATCGCCTTCATCGGCCTGTCCGCCGCCGACCGCGAGCAGTTGGCCGACATGACGTTGCACGCCACCGCGATGCTGATCCCGGCCTCACAGCGGCCCTTGCTGCCGCTGGACGCCTTCCGCGGCCAAGGCCTGATGTTCTACCGCGCCGGCAGCCCGGTGTACCGCATGCTGATCGCGCGCGATTCGCGCTGGCAATTCCTGGGCGAGCAAGGCGAAGTGGCCGAGGAGCCCGGCTGCATCCGCGTCTATCCCGGCTACTTGTACCGCCGCCTGCCCTGATCAGCCGGCGGCACGGCCGGCTTCGGCCTCGCGGATTTCCCGCGCCAGGAAATAATTGAGTGCGGTGCGCAGCACGGCGATGGCGCCCAGTTTGCCGATCTGGTCCCAGCTGGGCGCCACCGCGGTGGACAGGATGTCGGCCGCCAGCTGCAATTCCAGCGCCAGCGCCAGCATGCGGGCGAAACCCAGCCGCAGCCGGTTGTAGTCGGGCGGGCCGCCGGCCAGCCGCTGCGTGAAATAGCGCATCGCCAATAACAGCGCGCCGGCTGCGATCACCAACGCGCCGCCGGCCTCCACCGCCAGCTTCAGCCACAGCACCAGATTCGCCACCGCCTCTTCCGCGCCAGCCTGTTGCGGAGACACCATCGTCGCCCCTCCTGTTCGGATCATGAAAAAAGCCCCGCGAGCGGGGCTTCCTTATTGTTCAGAACCGGCGCAGGCGCCGGGGTTCCCGGACTCAGCCGAACAGCACCAGGCCCCACACCACCGCCAGATTGATCAGGCCCAGCAGCTGCGCGGCGCTGCCCATGTCCTTGGCGCGCTTGGCCAGCGGGTGGCGTTCCAGCGAGGTATGGTCGACTGCCGCCTCGATGGCCGAGTTCAGCAGCTCGATGATCAGCGTGGCCAGGCTGCTGGCCACCAGCAGCGCGCGCGCCAGCGGCGCGGCGTGGACGCTGAAGGCCATCGGGATCAGGATGACCGCCAGCAGCACCAACTGGCGGAACGCGTCCTCGTGGCGGAAAGCGGCCCGGAGCCCGTCCAGCGAATAACCAAAGGCGTTGATCAGCCTGGCCAGGCCGGTCTTGCCCTTGAACGGGCTTTCCTGCGTCTTTCCCATCGTCACACTCCCATCCTCAGCCTGCATGCGCCGTTAACGGCAAACGGGGTGCATGGTAACGCGCGGCGGGCCGGATGGCCAGACCGCGCCCGGCCTCAGTGCTGGCAGTGGCGCTCCAGCGCGTCGATGTAGAGGCCGGCGACGTTGATGCCGGTCTGGTCCATGATTTCACGGAAGCAAGTGGGGCTAGTAACGTTGACCTCGGTCAGGTAGTTGCCGATCACGTCGAGGCCAGCCAGCAGGATGCCGCGTTTCTTCAGCTCCGGCCCTACCGTCTCGGCGATCTGGCGGTCGCGCTCGGACAGCGGCCTGGCTTCGCCGCGGCCGCCGGCGGCGAGGTTGCCTCGGGTTTCGCCGGCGGCCGGGATGCGCGCCAGGCAGTGGTCCACCGGCACGCCGTCTATCACCAGGATGCGCTTGTCGCCATCGCGGATTTCCGGAATGTAGCGCTGCGCCATGATGGTGCGCTTGCCGCGCCAGGTGATGGTTTCAATGATGACCGACAGGTTGGGATCGTCCGGCTTGACGCGAAAGATGCTGTCGCCGCCCATGCTGTCCAGCGGCTTCAGGATCACGTCCTGGTGCTGCTTGACGAAGGCGCGCAGCCGGTGCGCTTCGCCGCTGATCAGCGTCGGCGAGATCAGCTCCGGGAAATTCAGGATCGCCAGCTTCTCGTTGAAATCCCGCAGCGCCTGGCCGCTGGTGAACACCTTGACCCCGTGCGACTCCGCCAGCGTGAACAGCTGCGACGCGTACAGATACTCCATGTCGAACGGCGGATCCTTGCGCATCACCACCGCGCTGAAGCCGGTCAGCGGCTGGCGCTGCACTTGCCCCAGCTTGTACCAGTTGGGACGCTCGTCGGTTACCGCCAGATCGTGCGCGTCCACCAGGATGCGCTCGCCCTCCACCGACAGCTGGTGCGCCTCGGCGAAGCTGATGGCGTGGCCGCGGCGATGCGCCTCCTCCATCATCGCGAAGGTGGTGTCCTTGTAGATCTTGAAGTGCTCCAGCGGGTCGGCGATGAACAGTATTCTCATGATGGAATCTTTCCAGTTATGGAGGGCGTAAGCGCCGCGGGCGCGGTTCAGGCGTCCAGTTTGCCTTTCACCCAGGCGGCCAGGTCTTTGCCCAAGGTTTGCGTGCAGCGCTCAAGCACCGAGCAGGAGCCCTTGAAGCCGCCCATGATGCCGCCCATCGAGTCGCGCGAGCCGGTGAAGGTATCCACCAGCTTGCCGTTCTTGTACAGCTTGGCGATCATGGAGACCGACTTGTGGTGGCCGATGAAGGCGTTGCCCATCGACACCACGTTCTCCAGCCGCAGCTTCAGGTAATAGCCGGACTGTTTCAGCTGGTCTTCCGGCGCGGCTTCGGCGCTGATGCCGGCCTCCTCCAGCCCCTTCAGGCTGGCGGCGGCCTGCGCTTCCGGCAGCGCGCACTCGTTGCGGATATTGCTGCTGATGCGCACCGGGTCGCCATATTGCGCCACCGGCGACACCTTCACCACCACGCCATCCGCCAGGCACACGTTCGCCAGCGCCATCAAACCTGCAAAAACCAGTTTTTTCATATTGCCTCTGCTTGTCCGCCGCCGGCGGACCGCCATCCATGGTTGAAAATATTATGCGGGACCGCTGCATGCTTTCCCTGCGGATATTTTACCCCAATACGAATGGCATGGCCCGCCGCGCCGGCGGAGCCTTGCGGCATCAGGCGTCCGGGTCGGTGGCTTCCAGCTCCAGCGAAGCCGCCAGCAGCGCCAGGCGCGAAATCACGCCGTAGGCGTAGAAGCGGTTGGGCGCGCAGTCCGGCAAGCCCTTGCGGTCCGGCAAACATGGCGTCTCGAACGACAGCGGCACGAAGTGCATGCCCGGCGCGTTGAGGTTTTCGTCGATGCCGCGGCCGGTGTGGACGCGGTAGAAGCCGCCGATCACATAGCGGTCCATCATGTAGACCACCGGCTCGGCCACCGCCTCGTTGACGGTTTCAAAGGTGTACACGCCCTCCTGGACGATCACCTCGGACACTTCCAGGCCTTCCTTCACCACCGACATCTTGTTGCGCGCCTTGCGGTTCAGGCCGATCACCTCGTCCGGGCTCTTCACGCTCATCACGCCCATGCCGTAGGTGCCGGCGTCCGCCTTGACGATGACGAAGGGGTCGTTGTCGATGCCGTATTCGCGGTATTTGCGGCGGATCTTGTCCAGCATCTGCGATACCGTCTCCGCCAGTTGCTCCTCGCCGGTGCGGGCGTGGAAATCCAGGCCGCCGCAGCTGGAGAAGTAGGGATTGATCGTCCACGGATCGATGGAAATCAGCCGCGCGAAGTCGTCGCACACCTTGTTGTACGCTTCGAAATGATGGGTCTTGCGGCGCACCGCCCAGCCGGCATGCAGCGGCGGCAGCAGCGTCTGCTCCAGATTTTGCAGCAGATCGGGGATGCCGGCCGACAGGTCGTTGTTGAGCAGCACCACGCAGGGATTGAAGCCGTCGGACAGCACCAGGCGGTTGCCGCGCCGCTCCAGCGGCTCCAGCGTCAGCTTGTCGCCGTTGGCGGACACCAGTTCGGTGATCTCGGTGATTTCCGGGTTCAGCGAACCCAGCCTTACCTTGAGGCCGGCCTGCTCGAAAATGTGCACCAGGGTGGCGACGTTCTGCAGGTAGAAAGTGTTGCGGGTGTGGTTTTCCGGAATCAACAGGATGCTGCGCGCTTCCGGGCAGACCTTGTCCACCGCGCTCTGCGCCGCCTGCACCGCCAGCGGCAGGAATTCCGGATTCAGGTTGTTATGGCCGCCCGGGAACAGGTTCATGTCCACCGGCGCCAGCTTGAAGCCGCTGTTGCGCAGATCGACCGAACCATAGAACGGCGTGGCGTGGGCGTGCCACTGGCTGCGGAACCAGTGTTCGATCTGCGGTTGGGCCGCCAGAATGCGGCTTTCCAACTCGTAAAGAGGGCCGGTAAGTGCGGTGGCCAGGTGCGGAACGGGTGGCATGACTTCCCCTTGCAAGCTACGATCATCAGGATCAATTGATTAATGGTGGGGATGGCGGCCGGCATATTCAAGCCACCCTCTCACTCTTGCCGCGCAACGATCGACGTCAGGGGCGCGCGCCGCCCAGGCCCGAAGCGGGCCAGGCATCGACCACCTGCGTGGAAAAGCATTGCCCAGCGTCACTTTAACCCATCGTCATTACAGAAATTGCGCAACGCCACCCACCGCGCGCGGCGGCTGGCCAATGCGCATCCATTGCCGATGCGACGAGTCCGGAATGTTCCGGGCCTGCAGTTTACCCCGAGCGCCCCGCGCGGGGCTGCGCGCGACCCCGCAATAATACGCTGACATAAATGCCAGTAGAGCAGACCATGCTTATACTCTAGTAGGTCAGCAGCCTTACCTGAAACCCAAATCGGGGACACCGCCGGCATCGCGCCGGAAAATGAAAAAAGCGCCGCGAACGCGGCGCTTTTTCAGCAAAAAACAGCTTACAGCGGCCATTCGTCGCCATAGGCCTGCAGATACAAATCCTTCAGCGAATCCCAATCGAAGAAATGGTTCTGGCAGCCATGGGTGGTCACCTTGATCGCGCCGATCACATTGGCCAGCCGGCCAGTGATCTTCCAATCCACGCCGCGGCTGATGCCCCACAGCAGGCCGGCGCGGAAAGCGTCGCCGCAGCCCATCGGATCCACCGGCTTGATGGGCATCTGCACACGCGGAATCAGGTGCACGGTATCGTCGACATAGATCTCGGCGCCCTTGGAGCCGCGGGTGACGATCAACGCCTTCACCTTCTTGCGCAGGTCGTCGACCGTCAGGCCGGCGCGTTCGCGCATCAACTCGCTCTCGTAATCGTTGATCGCCACATAGCTGGCCAGATCGACGATCTCGTGGATCTCGTCGCGCGACAACAGCGGCAACTCCTGGCCCGGATCGAAAATGAACGGGATCCCGGCCGCCGCCAGCTCGCGCGAATGCTGGATGAAGGCGGTGTAACCGCCCGGCGACAGGATAGCCAACTCGATCGGATCCGGGATGTCGGACACGTGGTTCTCGGTAGCGAAATCCATCGCGCCCGGGTGGAAGGCCATCAGCTGATTGCCGTCCTTGTCGGCAATGCCGAAGCATTGCGGGGTATACTGCTTGCGGATCAGGCGGATGAAGCGGTCATCCACGCCCACCCGTTTCAGGTGCTGCCGGTACGGTTCGAAGTCCTCGCCCACCACGCCCATCACAATCGGCTTCTCGCCCAGCAAGCACAGGCTGTAGGCGATGTTGCCGGCCATGCCGCCGAACTCGCGGCGCATGGTGGGAGCCAAAAAGGTGGTGGAAATCTTGTGCAGCTGATCCGGCAGGATCTGGCTGTCAAAACGGCCATGGAACGAGAACAGGGTATCGTATGCGAGCGCCCCGCAGACGAGGATAGACATGCCCACTCCGCAAAAGAATCAATCGACCATTTTAACATAAAGTTAATTTTTGCAGCAGTCTCGTCCGCCGCAAGTGGCGGAAACGCAAGACAATTCCAATGACATCACAGGATAAGCCGATGAAATCAAAACGCCTGTTCGCCGCCTTGCTGATCGCCGCGCTGCCGCTGGCCGCCCACGCCGCCCCCACGCTGGAGCAAAGCCGCTTCACCGACCTGAACGCCAAGCCCGCCACCACCGCCGCCTACAAGGGCAAGGTGACGGTGCTGAACTTCTGGGCCACCTGGTGCGGACCGTGCCGCGAAGAGATGCCGATGCTGAACGGCCTGCGCAAAAAACTGGCGCCCAAGGGCGTGGAAGTGGTGGGCGTGGCGCTGGACAGCAAGGAGCAGGTGGAACCCTTCGTCAAGCAGCTGAAGATCGGCTATCCCATCCTGCTGGGCAACGACGACACGCTGGATCTGATGCGCAGCCTGGGCAACAAGACCGGCGGCCTGCCGTACACGCTGGTGCTGGACCGCAGTGGCAAAGTCGCCGCCGCGTTGACAGGAAAACTGGATGAAAAGCGGCTGGAAACCGCCATCAAGCCTTATCTGTAAGAATTGCGCCACAGATCGCTCCAAACAACCGGCATGCGCCATCCTGCAACAGGATTTTTACGATACAATTGAAAATCAACGGGGATGGCGCCGCCATTCGCTATCGAGCGTCTGTGTCGCCCACGGCTTTGCCATGGCGCCGCCGCGCAAGCTGCGTGAAAAGCGAGACCAACCGATGGTAATGCCATGACGCCTATGGAACCAATGGCGTCTGGCCCCATTCCAAACCGTTGAAGCGCCCAAGCGGGGAAGTTGCCTGGACATCCATCCGCGTACCCGGTCCGGCGCGCCGGCAGTTTTCAGATTAGCGATGTTTTTGGTTATGCCAAGGCCCAGCGGTCCGCCTGGCCCCCGAGTTGGATATCGAAACAGAACACTATGCTGCTTATTCTCTTCTCCGCCCTATTCACCTCGTTCATCTTGGCGATACTGGTGGTGCGCTACAACTACCTGCACAGCAAATACTCGGCTGACAGCGATATGGCAGGCATCCAGAAATTCCACGCCTGTCCTGTTCCCCGCATCGGCGGCATTCCGATCTTCCTGGGCTTTTCGGTCGGACTGACGGTCGCCGGCGTACTCCACGCCTCCGTCGAGGCGCTGTACTTCATGCTTGCCTCCCTGCCCGCCTTCGCATTTGGCCTGACGGAGGACTTGACCAAAAGAATCGGTCCGCTGCCTCGCCTGCTCGCCACTTTCGTCTCCGCGGCGCTAGTCTTTTACCTGCTGCACGGCAGCATCAACCGTGTCGAGATCCCCTGGCTGGACCACCTGCTCGCCAACTACGCGCCCTTGGCCTTCCTGTTCACGATTTTCGCCGCCGGCGGCGTGGCTCACGCGTTCAACATCATCGACGGCTACAACGGCCTGTCCGGCACGGTGGCCATTCTCACCCTGCTGGCGCTCGCTTACGTGGCCTTCAAGGTCAACGACTCATTCCTGATCGCGCTTTGCTTCGCCATGATAGGCGCGATATCGGGCTTCCTGCTGCTCAACTTCCCTCGCGGCCTGATTTTCGCCGGCGATGGCGGCGCCTACCTCACAGGATTCGCCGTCGCGGAGATTTCCATCCTACTGATCGCCAGGCATCCCAATGTCTCGCCGTGGTTCCCTCTGCTGGTGGTCATTTATCCGGTCTTCGAGACCGTGTTCACCATTTACCGCCGCAAGTTCCTGCAGAAGCGCTCCATCGGCCACCCGGATGCGCTGCACCTGCACCAGATCATCTACAAAAGAGTGGTGCTGTGGATGGTGGCGTCCAAAGAAGCCAAGCACCTGACCCAGCGCAACAGCATGACTTCGCCGTATCTGTGGGCGCTATCCTCCAGCTCCGTCTTGCCAGCGATGCTGTTCTGGAACCAAAAGTACGTGCTGATGGCTTTCGCCGCGCTCTTCGTGCTCAGCTACACCTATCTGTACAAATCGATCGTCCGCTTCCGCACCCCGCGCTGGATCATGATCAATGAGCAGATCAAGCAGCAATCGCCGGTCGGCGCCAGTACCGCGGCCAATCCACAGCGCAGCTCCTGACGCGCATCCAGGAGAGCGGATGGTCTCCGCCATCTCTCTCCGCCCCTCCCGACAACACTCTCCCAACAGCACCCGCCAAGCAGGGCCTGCCTAGGCCCTCGTTCCCAAGCCCATTCGCCACGGCTCTAACACGCACTAGCCAACCTCAGCCCGCCACTCTCGCTCTCTGGCCGCTGACGCCCCGTAGCCTCGTCGCCATTGGCTCCGATCATCCACCCATGAAAAAAGCCGGCGCACACGCGCCGGCTTTTCGCTTTGCCACTCAGGCCATCAAGCCAGACGGCCGTGGCACTGCTTGTACTTTTTGCCGCTGCCGCACGGGCACAGGTCGTTGCGGTTGATGCGCAGGCCTTGCGAGGCCAGCGCTTCCGGCGACAGCGGATTGTCCTCGTCGTCGCCCAGCGCCGAACCCGGCTCGGCATGCTGCATTTCAAACTCCGGCAGCGCGTGCGGCTCCACCGCCTCCACGTCTTCCTGGCCGCGGATCTGCACCGTCATCAGCACTTGCACCACGCTGCGCTTGATGCGCTCCAGCATGTCGGCGAACAGCTCGAAGGCCTCGCGCTTGTACTCCTGCTTCGGGTTCTTCTGCGCGTAGCCGCGCAGATGGATGCCCTGGCGCAGATGGTCCATCGCCGCCAGGTGTTCGCGCCAGTGGTTGTCCAGCATCTGCAGCACCAGGCTGCGTTCGAACTGGCGCATCACGCCGTCGCCGGCCTGCTCCACCTTGGCCTGGTAGGCCGCGGCGGCCAGATCGATGATGCGCTGGCGGATATGTTCGATGTCCAGGGTGGTTTCAGCCTGCATCCAGGCCGCCACCGGCGCCTCCAGCAGGAAGTCGGCGGCCAGCGTCTTCTCCAGGCCGGCCAGGTCCCACTGCTCTTCCAGCGATTCCGGCGGCAGATGCAGGTCGACCAGATCGGAGATCACGCCTTCGCGCATGTTCACCACCACGTCGGACACGTCCTCTTCCACCAGGATTTCGCTGCGCTGCTGGTAGATCACCTTGCGCTGGTCGTTGGCGACGTCGTCGTATTCCAGCAATTGCTTGCGGATGTCGAAGTTGCGGCCTTCCACCTTGCGCTGGGCGTTTTCGATCGAGCGGGTCACCCACGGGTGCTCGATGGCCTCGCCTTCCGGCATCTTCAGCCGGTCCATGATGGCGGCGACGCGCTCGGAGGCGAAGATGCGCAGCAGCGGGTCTTCCAGGCACAGGTAGAAGCGGGACGAGCCCGGGTCGCCCTGGCGGCCGGAACGGCCGCGCAGCTGGTTGTCGATGCGGCGCGATTCGTGGCGTTCGGTGCCGACGATATGCAGGCCGCCGGCTTCCAGCACCGCGGCGTGACGTTGCTTCCAGTCGGCGCGGATGGCCTCTACCTTGGCGTTTTTCTCGGCGTCGGACAGGCTGTCGTCAGCGCGCACCGCCTTGATTTCCGGTTCCGGATTGCCGCCCAGCACGATGTCGGTGCCGCGGCCGGCCATATTGGTGGCCACCGTGATCATGCCGGGACGGCCGGCCTGCACCACGATGTCGGCTTCGCGGGCGTGCTCCTTGGCGTTCAGCACGTTATGCGGCAGCTTGGCCTTGTGCAGCAGCTCGGACACCAGCTCGGAGTTTTCGATGCTGGTGGTGCCCACCAGCACCGGCTGGCCGCGCTCGTGGCAGTCCTTGATGTCGGCCAGGATGGCGTCGTACTTCTCCTTGGCGGAGCGGTACACCTTGTCCTGCGCGTCCTTGCGCACCATAGGCTTGTTGGTGGGGATCACCACGGTTTCCAGGTTGTAGATGCTCTGGAATTCGTAGGCCTCGGTGTCGGCGGTGCCGGTCATGCCGGACAGCTTGCCGTACAGACGGAAGTAGTTCTGGAAGGTGATCGAGGCCAGCGTCTGGTTCTCGCGGTTGATCTCCACGCCTTCCTTGGCTTCCACCGCCTGGTGCAGGCCATCGGACCAGCGGCGGCCGGCCATCAGGCGGCCGGTGAATTCGTCGACGATCACCACTTCGCCGTCCTGCACCACGTAGTGCTGGTCCAGGTGGAACAGCGCGTGGGCGCGCAGCGCGGCCATCAGGTGGTGCATCAGCGTGATGTTGGTGGCCGAGTACAGGCTGTCGCCTTCCTTCAAGAGGCCCATGCGGGTGAGGATGTCCTCGCTGTGCTCGTGGCCGGCTTCCGACAACAGCAGGCTGTGGGCTTTTTCGTCCACCCAGTAGTCGCCTTCGCCTTCTTCGGTTTCCTGGCGCTTGAGCAGCGGCGGCACCGCGTTCATGCGCTGGTACATGTCGATGTTGTCGTCGGCCGGACCGGAGATGATCAGCGGCGTGCGCGCCTCGTCGATCAGGATGGAGTCCACCTCGTCCACCACTGCGAAGGCCAGCTTGCGCTGCACCTTTTCTTCGACGCTGAACACCATGTTGTCGCGCAGGTAGTCGAAGCCGAATTCGTTGTTGGTGCCGTAGGTGATGTCGCAGGCGTAGGCGGCCTGCTTGTCGTCATGGGCCATCTGCGACAGGTTCACGCCCACCGACAGGCCGAGGAAGTTGTACAGCGGCGCCATGATGCCGGCGTCGCGACTGACCAGGTAGTCGTTGACGGTCACCACGTGCACGCCGTCGCCGGACAGCGCGTTCAGGTACACCGCCAGCGTCGCCACCAGGGTCTTGCCTTCGCCCGTTTTCATTTCCGGGATCTTGCCGTAGTGCAGCGCCATGCCGCCGATCAGCTGCACGTCGAAGTGACGCATGCCCATCACGCGGCGCGAGGCTTCGCGGCAGACGGCGAAGGCTTCGGGCAACAGGTCGTCCAGCGTCTCGCCCTTGGACAGGCGCGCGCGGAATTCATCGGTCTTGGCGGCCAGCGCCTCGTCGGACAGCGCTTGCAGGCCCTGTTCCAGGGCGTTGATGCGTACCACCGTCTGGCGGAACTGCTTCAGCAGACGATCATTGCGGCTGCCGAATACCTTCTTGAGTAGCGAGGAGATCATGTAATCGAATCCAGAAACCAGCGGGCCGGAAAGTGTGTCCGCAAAAAATGCTGAAAAGTGTAGCACATTCGCAGACAAGGTTATGGGGGCATCCATGCGCCACATCAAGAGCAGGGTAACAAACAACTGTTGGTTTTAGGCTACGCCGTCCGCCACGCAAATAGAGCAAACGCTCGATTCAATTGACCGAACCATTCATGCTGCTTAAATATTTGCCGGCGATAATGCGCGATTTTGCGAAACCTGCGGCATACATTCTCTGGAGAAACGATGGACAGGCGGCAATTTCTGAAGTGGGGCAGTTTCCTGACGGTGTCGGCGGCCAGCGCCGGACTGAGCGGATGCATAGGCGACGACAGCGGCAGCAGCGCGGGCGGCAGAAACCTGAACGCCGCCGGCAAGCGCTTCGACCTGGGCGTGGCTTCCGGCGATCCGCGTCCGGACAGCGTCGTGCTGTGGACTCGCGTCGACGGCGGCGACGGCAGCAACCCGCTCGCCGTCACCGTGCAGCTGTCGGACAAGGCCGACTTCTCCAATCTGCTGGTCAATCAGAGCCTGAGCGCCGATCCCGGCTGGGACTATACGGTGCGCCACAAGGTCACCGGCCTGTCCGCCGCCACCTTCTACTATTACCGCTTCCTCACCGGCAGCGTGGTCAGCGCCGCCGGCCGCACCAAGACCGCGCCGGCGGCCGGCAGCTCGCCGGCGCAGCTGAAATTCGCCTACATCACCTGCCAGGACTGGAGCGTCAACCACTGGGGCGCCTTCGATGAAATCGCCCAGCTGGACCTGGACTTCGTCATGCATGTCGGCGACTACATCTACGAAACCGTCGGCGCCGGCTTCCAGACCGGCGGCAACGAAACCCGCCATCCGCCGCTGACCCTGCCCAACGGCACCCGGCGCGCCGACGGCGCGATCTACGCCACCACGCTGGCCGACTACCGCTACCTGTACAAGAGCTACCGCGCCGATCCGCGCATCCAGGCGGTGCACGCCAACTTCCCGGTGATCTCGATCTGGGACGACCACGAATTCTCCGACGACTGCTGGCAGGACCGCCAGGTCTACTATCCGGGCGAAGACGACACCCCCAACACACCGCGCCGCCGCAGCGCCAACCAGGCCTGGTTCGAGTACACGCCGGCCGATGTCAGCATCGATCTGGCCAATCCGTCGTTCCAGAACATCCAGATCTACCGTAGCTTCGATTTCGGCAAGCTGGCCACGCTGGTGATGACCGACCAGCGGCTGTACCGCGCCGACCACATCATCTCCGAAGACTCAGTCCCCAATACCGGTCTGGCCAATATCGGCAGCCGCTATTTCGTGCCGCAGGCGCTGCTGTCGGCCACCGAAGCCGCCAAGATCGCCGCAGCCGGCGGCGACCTGCAGCCGGTGTCCATCCTGGGCGACAGCCAGCGCGCCTGGTGGCAGCAACAGATGCAGGGCGCCGCCGGCGCCTGGAAGCTGTGGGGCAACGAAGTGTCGCTGCTGAGAATGGGCGTGGACGGCACCCAGGCGGTGGCCGGCATGCTGGCGCAGGGCCTGGCCCCGGCGCTGGCGCAGAACTTCGCCCTCAATCTAAGCGCCCCCCAGCTGCAACAGCTGGCCGGCGCGCTGTACCTGGACCTGAAAGCCGCCGACGTCAGCGGCGCCACCCCGGCGCTGACTTACGCCAACACCCAGCCCTTGCTCGCCGGCTTCAGCGCCGCCATTTCCGCGCCGGTATTCGCCGCCGCGCTGAAGCCGGCGCTGGACGCCGCGCTGCCGCCGTCGATGCTGCTGAACCAATACATCCTCAACGCCGACCAGTGGGACGGCTACAACGCCGAGCGCAAGGCGCTGATGGCCTTCCTGAAAACCAACAACATCGGCAATGTGGTGGGCATCACCGGCGACATCCACGCCTTTTTCGCCGGCCAGGTGATGGACGACTTCGACGCCGCCAGCCCGACCCCGGTGATGGTGGACCTGGTGACCGCCGGCATCTCCAGCAACTCCTTCTTCAGCTATTTCAAGAACGTGGTGGACACGGTGCCGGCCTTCGCCAAGGCCAAGCCGCTGATCTACCAGACCGCGAACGGCCAGACGGTCAACACCTTCACCGCCACGCTGCAAACCTTCAACCCCTGGCTGAAATACGCCGACAGCGACGCCCAGGGCTACGCGGTGGTGACGCTGACGCCGGCCAAGCTCAGCTGCGCCTTCCACAAGATGGCCAAGCTGGTCGGCGGCGTCGCGCCATCTCCCGCCACCGCCAGCGTCCAGACCGTGGAAGTGCTGGCCGGCGCCCCGGTGGTCAACGTGCTGTGACGCGGCCGCGCCGCCGCCCGGCGACAGCCGGCGCGGCGGCGCCCTCCCCAACCGTTTGCCCTAGTACATTTCGTCACAAAATACCCACGATACGCCCCGGTTTTTCACATCCGTTTTATACCTTCTCTGGTAGCATCCATGCCCTGAACCGGGGCGTTCCCGGCAACGAACCGACACCGCGCTCTCCCGCCGGGACCGGATATGGCCGCCATGGCGCCGCCTCCCGTTCCAGAGTTGTCATAATACAAGCGGGCCGCCCGCCGCCCAGCCGGCCGCGGCCAGCGCAATCCCCTAAACCGGAGAGGCCAGATGACCACCGCTGTCCGCCATTTCATGCCCGCCACCGCGCGGAGGCTGATACCCAACCGCTGGGATCTGATCGCGTTTCCGCTGATCCTGGGTTTTCTGTTGCTGGCCACCAGCGGCATCCGCGAAACCTGGGCGCCGATCACCGCGCTGCAGACCGTGCCGATCACGCTGGACCCCGGCAACCTGCCGGAATACGCGCTGCGCACCACTTTGCGCATGCTGGCCGCCATGGCGGCGGCCCTGGTGTTCACGCTGATTTACGGCACGCTGGCGGCCAAGAGCCGCCGCGCCGGCCTGCTGTTGGTGCCGATACTGGACATCCTGCAGTCGGTGCCGGTGCTGGGCTACATCTCGTTCACCGTCACCTTCTTCCTGGCCTTGTTCCCCGGCCGGGTGCTGGGCGCGGAATGCGCGGCCATCTTCGCCATCTTCACCAGCCAGGCCTGGAACATGACCTTCAGCTTCTACCAAAGCCTGCGCACCGTGCCACGCGACCTGGAGGAAGTCTCGGTCAACCTGCGCCTGTCGCCGTGGCAGAAATTCTGGAAGCTGGAAGTGCCGTTCTCGATGCCGGGCATGATTTGGAACATGATGATGAGCATGTCCGGCGGCTGGTTCTTCGTGGTGGCGTCGGAGGCGATCACCGTCGGCGACAAGACCGTCACCCTGCCCGGCGTCGGCTCCTACCTGGCGATGGCGATCCAGGACAAGAACCTGGCCGCCGTCGGCTGGGTGATCCTGACCATGACCGTGGTGATCTTGGTCTACGACCAGTTCCTGTTCCGCCCGATGGTGGCCTGGGCTGACAAATTCCGCCTGGAGGACACCGCCAGCCAATCCGCGCCGGAATCGTGGGTGCTGAACCTGATCCAGCGCACCCATTTCATCCAGCAGCTGCTCAAGCCCTTCGGCAAGCTGATCAAGACCATCGCCCGGCTGCGGCTGAATGTCAGCCTGCCCAAGGGCATCCATTCCGAAGCCCACACCCCGGTGTCGCGCGGCATCGATGTGGTGTGGTGGTTCGGCGTGGCGATGCTGGCCATCTACAGCGCCAACATCCTGGTGCACTTCATCGCCCGCGAAGTGGGCGTGGCGGAGGTGCTGCGGGTGCTCGGCCTCGGCCTGATCACGCTGGTGCGCGTCAGCCTGCTGATCGTGCTGGCCTCGGTGGTCTGGGTGCCGCTGGGCGTGCTGATCGGCCTGCGTCCGGCGCTGGCGGAAAAAATCCAGCCGCTGGCGCAGTTCCTGGCCGCCTTCCCGGCCAACCTGCTGTTCCCGGTGTTCGTGGTGTTCATCGTCCATTTCAAGCTGAACCCCGACATCTGGCTGTCGCCGCTGATCGTGCTGGGCACCCAGTGGTACATCCTGTTCAACGTGATCGCCGGCGCCAGCGCCTTCCCCAACGACTTCCGCGAGGCGGCGGCCAATTTCCGCATCCGCGGCTGGCAATGGTGGCGCAAGGTGATGCTGCCCGGCATCTTCCCCTACTACGTCACCGGCGCGATAACGGCATCGGGCGGCGCCTGGAACGCCAGCATCGTTTCCGAATTCGTGTCCTGGGGCAACGACAAGGTGGTCGCGCACGGCCTGGGCGCCTACATCGCGCAGACCACCGCCGCCGGCGACTACCCGAAGATCCTGCTGGGCATCGTCACCATGTCGCTGTTCGTGGTGCTGTTCAACCGCCTGCTGTGGCGTCCGATGTACGCCATCGCCGAAAACAAACTCCGTCTCAACTAAGGGGCAAGCATGACTCACGACACCACCACCCCGGGACAAGAAATCTTCAAGCTGAAGAACGTCTGCCGCGGCTTCGCCAAGGGCAGCGACGAGATCCAGGTGCTGGACGACGTCAACCTGACGCTGCACGAGGGCGAGATCGTCGGCCTCCTGGGCCGCTCCGGCTCCGGCAAGTCCACGCTGCTGCGCATCATCGCCGGCCTGATCCAGCAAAGCAGCGGCGAGGTCAACTATCGCGGCAAGCCGCTGACCGGCCCCGCCGAAGGCGTGGCGATGGTGTTCCAGACCTTCGCGCTGTTCCCGTGGCTGACCGTGCTGCAAAACGTCGAGGCCGGCCTGGAAGCGCTGGGCGTGGAGCCCAAGGAGCGCCGCAAGCGCGCGCTGGCCGCCATCGACCTGATCGGCCTGGACGGCTTCGAAAACGCCTACCCGCGCGAACTGTCCGGCGGCATGCGCCAGCGCGTCGGCTTCGCCCGCGGCCTGGTGGTCAACCCGACGCTGCTGCTGATGGACGAACCGTTCTCGGCGCTGGACGTTCTGACCGCCGAGACGCTGCGCACCGACATGCTGGACCTGTGGAGCGACAAGCAGTTGCCGATCAAGTCGGTGCTGATCGTCACCCACAACATCGAGGAAGCGGTGTTCATGTGCGACCGCATCCTGGTGCTGTCGTCCAACCCCGGCCGCGTGGTGGCCGAGATCAAGGTGCCGTTCCCGCACCGCCGCAATCGGCTGGACCCGGCCTTCCGCAAGATGGTGGACGACATCTACGCGCTGATGACCGCGCGCCGCAGCGCCCACACGCTGCACAAGCTGCCGCTGGAAATCGGCAGCCACCTCGGCGAGGTGTCCACCAACCTGATGGCCGGCCTGATCGAGGAAGTGGCGCAGGCGCCTTACTTCGGCAAAGCCGACATGCCGGAAATCGCCGAGAAGCTGCGGCTGGAGGTGGATGATCTGTTCCCGGTGGCGGAAATCCTCGAACACCTGGGCTTCGTCGAACTGAAGGACGGCGATATCCTGCTGACCGCCGCCGGCAAGCTGTTCGCCGACTACGGCACCCAGGAGCGCAAGGTGCAGTTCGCCGAACACCTGCTGCGCCACGTGCCGATGGCCGCCCACATCCGCAAGGTGCTGCAGGAGCGCCCCGGCCAGCGCGCGCCGCGCTTGCGCTTCGCCCAGGAGCTGGAAGACTCGCTGTCCGACCAGGCGGCGGAAGAAACGCTGGACACCGTGATCAGCTGGGGCCGCTACGCCGAGATCTTCTCCTACAACGACCACACCGAAACCTTCAGCCTGGAGGATGTGGAGGGCGGCCAGTAAACCCTCCCGCCGCCAAGAACACGACGGGCGCCCAACGGCGCCCGTTTTCTTTGCCCGCGCCGCGCGGTGCTACAATGCGGCATCGACCGTTTCCTCCCCATCCCATGTCCGGACGCCCGCTACAAGACATCACCCGCCAGGACAGCCACCTGGCCCGCCTCACCGCCGCCGCCAACGAGCTGATGGCGCTGGACCGCGCCTTCAAGAAGCTGATCCCGGAAGCCATGGCCGAAGCCTGCCGCGCGGTGCGCATCCGCGACGACGAGCTGGTGCTGTACGCCGACAACGGCATCGTCGCCGCCCGGCTGCGCATGAGCGCGCCCGGCCTGCTGCCGCAGCTGGCCAGACAGGGCTACCCGGCCGCCAAGGTGAAGGTCAAGGTGATGCTGAAGCTGGCGCGGCGGAAAAAAACCAAGACCCTGGCCATCAGCGAAAACGCGCTGGACGGCATGGAGCAAGCCGCCGAAAGCATAGACAATCCGGTGGTGCGCCAGGCCTTGGCCAGGCTGATCGCACATCAGCGCCGCGGCTGACTGTACGAATAGCCAGTTTCAAGCCAAGGTCATTTCGACGCAAATAGTCCCCTTCAAAATAAAATAGAAGGAGCCGCCGTGCCCGCCCTGCAACATTTCCAGCCCGACCATTCTCCCGCCGACATCATCGCCGCGCTGGAGCGCGACGGCGGCGTCGTCATCGACCGATTGCTGGAACCGGCCGCGCTGGCACGCTTCCGCCAGCAGCTGAACCCGCTGCTGGACGCCTCGCCCGACTGCCAGGGCGATTTCTACGGCTACGCCACCCGCCGGCTGTCCGGCCTGATCGCCCGCGTGCCGGCCTGCCGCGAGCTGGCCATCCACCCGCTGATCCTGCAGGTGATGGACGCCTTCCTGCTGAAGGGCTGCCGCGAATACCAGCTCAACCTGACCCAGGCGATACGCATCGGCCCCGGCGAGCCGCGCCAATTCCTGCACAGCGACGGCCTGATGTTCCCAGTGAAGGTGCCAGGCTCGGAAAGCATGATCAACTGCATGTACGCGCTGGACGACTTCACCGAGGACAACGGCGCCACCAATGTCGCGCCCGGCAGCCACCTGTGGCCGGAAGGGCGCGAGGCGCAAGAAGACGAAATCGTGCGCGCCGCGATGCAGGCCGGCTCGGTGCTGATCTACCTGGGCTCGGTCATCCACGCCGGCGGCGCCAACCGCAGCGCGGCGCCGCGCACCGGCGTGGTGCTCAGCTACAACCTAGGCTGGCTGCGCCAGGCGGAAAACCACTACCTGGCGGTGCCGCGGGAGCTGGCGAGCGAGCTGCCGGAACGGCTGCAGCGGCTGCTCGGCTACTTCGTCCACGCGCCCAACCTCGGCAGCGTGGACGGCCGCGATCCGATCGAACTGCTGCGCGGCCCGGCCCAGGGCCAGGCGCGCTTCACCGAATTCCTGCCCGAGGAGATCCGCGGCCCGCTGGCCGAGGCGCGCGCCGCCATGCAAAAGGGCTGAACGCTTTCAAATTGCCATGGAAGCGGAGTAAAGTGGCGGCTGTTTTTCCTTGACCCCTGCGAACGGAAACAGGACAGCCGCCATGTCAGACCACGATCCCCTCCATCCCCCGACCGATGCCGCGCCGCAAGACCCGTCGCGCCGCCGCCTGTTCGAAGGCCTGGCAGCCATCGGCGCCGCCGCGGCGCTGCCGGCCGCCATCAGCGAAAGCGCCGCAGCCGCGCCGGCCGTCCACGGCCCGCTGGACGCCAAGCTGCGCCACCATGTGAAGAACGTCGTGGTGATCTACCTGGAAAACCGCAGCTTCAACAATCTGTACGGCAACTTCCCCGGCGTGAAGCATCCGCTGGCGCAAGCGCCGGCCGAAACCTGTATCCAGCTGGACCGCGACGGCTCCAAACTGAAGAATCTGCCCAAGATCTGGGGCGGCATGGTGCAGCGCGGCCAGACCATCGCCGGCAAGTACTACCTGATAGACGAAAACGCGATCCAGAACCTGCCCAACGGCCCCTTCCCGCTGAAGGACGCCGACGGCCAGCCGCTGCCGGAGGCCGTGATCACCCGCGACCTGTGGCATCTGTTCTACCAGAACCAGATGCAGATCAACGGCGGCAAGAACGACCAGTTCGTCGCCTGGGCCGACTCCGGCGCGCTGGTGATGGGCCACTACAGCGAAACCGCGAAAAACCTCAACCAGTGGAAAATCGCCCAGCAATACACGCTGTGCGATAACTTCTTCATGGCGGCCTTCGGCGGCTCCTACCTGAACCACCAGTTCCTGATTTCCGCCCGCACGCCGGAATACTTCAACGCCAAGGACACCGCGGCGGCCAAAAAGATCGCCGTGCTGGACGACGGCCCGCAGGGCTACCAGCTGAAGGTGAAGCAAGCGACATCGGCGATGGACGGCCCGCCGCAGTTCGTCAACAACGGCGCCATCACCCCGGACGGCTATGCGGTCAACACCATGGCGCCGCCGTTCCAACCCAGCTACATCAAGCCGGCCCAAGGCGGCGACCAACGCTACGCCGACCCGGCCGACGCCAATACCCTGCCGCCGCAAACCTACGACACCATCGGCGATCTGCTGTCGCGCCAGGGCGTCAGCTGGGCCTGGTACGGCGGCAGCTGGCAGGCGGCGCTGGAAGGCAAGGGCGGCCCGGACACCCCCAACTTCCAGTACCACCACCAGCCGTTCAACTACTTCAAGAACTTCGCGCCCGGCACCCAGGCCCGCGCCGAACACCTACGCGACGGCGGCCTGGGCGACAGCCCGATCAGCAACCGCTTCATCGCCGACGCGGTGGCCGGCAAGCTGCCGGCGGTGGCCTTCTACAAGCCGCAGGGCAACCTCAACATGCACGCCGGCTACTCCGACGTGGAAAGCGGCGACCGCCACGTCGCCAACGTGCTGCAGCACCTGATGAGCGGCCCGCAGTGGAAGAATATGGTGGTGATCATCACCCACGACGAAAACGGCGGTTGGTGGGACCACGTGGCCCCGCCCAAGGGCGACCGCTGGGGCCCGGGCAGCCGCATCCCGGCCATCATCGTGTCGCCATTCGCCAAGAAGGGCCATGTCGACCACACCTTCTACGACACCACCTCCATCATCCGCTTCATCAGCCGCCTGCACGGCCTGCCGGAGCTGGAGGGCGTCAAGGTGCGCAACCAGGCCTTCCATCAGCGCGGCGCCCAGCCGCCGGGCGACCTGACCGGCGCGCTGCAGCTCTAAGCGCTCCATCCCGTACCACAGCCCGGCGATGCCGGGCTTTTTGCTGGTTTCTGCTATATTCCCAGCCTTCACCGCTTCAAGAGGTCCGCCATGAAAACCCACGCCCGCCTCTGCGCCGCCCTGTCGCTGGCGCTGCTATCCTCCTCCGCACTCGCCTGCGGCGACGAAGCCGCGCTGTACAGCCGCGCCTACGACCAGTGCATGGACGCCGCCGTCTCCACCGTCGCCATGCAGGACTGCATCGCCGCCGAGCATGGCAAGCAGGACAAAACGCTCAACGACAACTACCGCAAGCTGATGGCCGCGCTGGCCAAGCCGCGCCAGCCGCAGTTGCTGGCAGCGCAACGGCTGTGGCTGCAATACCGCGACGCCAACTGCCGTCTCTACGCCGACCCGGACGGCGGCACCGCCGCCGCATTGGCCGCCGCCGACTGCGCGCTGGCCGCCACCGCGGCGCGCGCCGCCGAACTGGCCAAGCTGCTGCCGGAGCAGCACTGAAACTATCTTCCAAGGAAATAACTTCCAAGGAAGATAAATTTGTGCCATGATGCATTCATGGACAAGCTAGATAGCATACTCGAGCAATGGCGGCAGGCCCGCCCCGATGTCGATTGCTCCGCGATGGCGGTGGTCGGCCGGCTGGGCCGCCTCCTCATCCACCTGCAAAACCGGCTGGCCGACAACTTCGCCGCCTTCGGCCTGAAAGACGGCGAATTCGACGTGCTGGCCACGCTGCGCCGCGCCGGCGGCGCCGACGGCCTCTGTCCAACCGACCTCTACACCAGCCTGATGCTGACCTCCGGCGCCGTCAGCAAACGGCTGGACCGGCTGGAAGCCGCTGGCTGGGTGACGCGCCAACCCAATCCCGACGACCGCCGCGCGCTGCGCATCTTGTTGACCCCGGCAGGACTCGAACGGGTAGACCGCGCGCTGGAAGGACACGTCGCCGCCATGGAAGACGCGCTCTCGCCGCTCGCGCCCGAGCAGCGCGCTCAACTGGCCGGCTTGCTCAAGCTCTGGCTGCAGGGCTTCCCCGGCGAATCGCCCGGCTAAGCCCCTCTCTTTTCCCGCTTTCCCACCCCTGACGCCGCCGGCGCCAGCCGCCCCCGGCTCGCCCGCCGCCAGGCTCACTTAGGAGACCGCGATGGCTTACTACACCCACCGGAATCGACGGCTGTACTACCTGGCTCACGGCGACGGCCCGGCTGCGCTGCTGCTGCACGGCATCTGCAACAGCGGCCGCGCCTGGCTGCCGCAGCTGGAGGCGCTGGCCGCGGCCGGCTACCGCGTGATCGCGCCGGACTTCGCCGGCCACGGCGCCTCGCCGCGGCTGGACGCCTCGTACGGCGTCGCCAATCTCGCCGCCGACTGCGTCGCGCTGCTGGATCAGCTGGATCTGGCGCAAGCGCACATCGTCGGCCTGTCGCTGGGCGGCATGGCGGCGCAGCAGCTGGCGCTGGACGCACCGTCGCGGGTCCGCAGCCTGACCGTGGCCTGCAGCTTCCCCTCCACCGCCACCGACGAAGCCAGGCAGATGCTGGCCGGCTGGGCGCAGACGCTGCGCGAGCCGGACGGCCCGCTGAAACGGCTGGAGCAAAGCTGGCCGCGCAACCTCAACGCCGCCTTCCGCGCCAGCCCCGCCGGGCAGGCGCTGTACTGGCAGTGGCAGGCGCAGGCGGCGCAGGCGGACGGCGCGTCGCAAGCCCATGTCTGCGAAGGGCTAGCCGATTACCACCTAGCCGAGAACCTGTCCGCCATCGCCGCGCCAGCGCTCTATCTGGCCGGGGAATGCGACGAGGTGTCGCCGCCGGCGCTAAGCCAATGGATGGCGGCCCAGGTGCCCGGCGCGCGCTTTGCAACGCTGCCCGGCGCCGCCCACGTAGCCAATGTGGACAGCGCCGCCGCCTTCAACGCCGCCCTGCTCGCCTTCTTGCGCCAACACTGATGCGGAGAACACGATGAGTCCCGGCACCACCCGCTCCTCTCTCGCCCTGGCCTGCGCCATCATTCTGGCCGGGCTCAATCTGCGCCCCTGCCTGGCCGCGATCGGCCCCTTGCTGGAACCGATCCGCCACGCCACCGGCATCCGCTTCAGCGACGCCGCCCTGCTCACCACGCTGCCCATCGCCGCCATGGGCGGGGGCGCTTTCGCCGGCGGCCGGCTGGAAGCCTGGCTGGGCGCGCGCGGCGGCGTGCTGCTGGCGCTGGCGCTGATCCTGCTATCCTGCGCGCTGCGCCTGCCGCCGCCCGGCTACCCCGCCCTGCTCGCCACCGCCTTGCTGGCCGGCTGCGGCATCGCGCTGGCCCAGGCGCTGCTGCCCGGCCTGATCAAGCAGCATTTCCCCGATAAGGTCTCGCTGCTGATGGGCCTGTACGTGACCGCCATCATGGGCGGCGCTTCGCTGGCCGCGGCCGGCGCGCCGTGGCTGGCCCAAGCCAGCGGCCAATGGCATCTGGGCCTAGCGGTATGGGCGCTGCCCGCCGCGCTGGGCTGCTGGCTGTGGTGGCGGCACGCGCCGACCGCGGCCGGCCACGCCTCCCACTCCCACTCCGCCGCCTCGCCGGGCCGCCTGCCGCGCGCCTGGCTGCTGGCCGGCTACTTTGGCCTGGGCACTGCCGTCTACACCTGCTCGCTGGCCTGGCTGCCGCCGTTTTTCGTGCAGTTGGGCTGGAGCGGCCAGCAAGGCGGGCTGATGCTCAGCTACATGACCGGCATGGAGGTGCTGGCCGGGCTGACCTTGCCGGCGCTGTCGGCGCGCGGCCCCGACCTGCGCGGCTGGCTGGCGCTGGCGCTGTGCTTCACCTTGGCGGGGCTGCTCGGCATGGTGGCGCTGCCGCAAGACCGGCTGATGCTGCTGTGGGTGGGTTTGCTGGGCCTGGGCGTGGGCGGCCTGTTCCCGCTCAGCATGATCCTGACCCTGTCGCACCTGGACGACAGCCGGGCCGCCGGCAGGCTGACGGCTTTCGTGCAAGGAATAGGCTACCTGATCGCCGCCTGCGCGCCGTTCGCCGCCGGCTGGCTGCGCGACGTCACCGCCAGCTTCCAGCTGGCCTGGCTGGCGCTCTCCGGCGCGGTGGTCCTGTTGCTGCTGCTCACCGCGCGCTTCGCCCCGCAACGCTATCGGCTGGCGATGCGCTTGGCCTGAGTGGATGCGCGGCGGCGGGCGGCTGTGCGATGATGGGCGAAACCCGCCCGTCATGGAGTCCGCATGCCCCTGCTTCGCCTGTTGCTATTGCTTGCGCTATGCCTGCCGGCGCTGGCCGCCGAACCGCGCGCCAACCCGTCGCCGGCCGACAGCGCCCGCACCCTGGTGCTGGACAACCGCCCGATCTTCCTGTTTCTGGCCCCCCAGGCCAGGCTGAGCCCGGAGCAGCGGCTGCGGCGCACGCTGGAGCGCATCCGCGAGCTGACGCCGGACGACCTGAGCCAGCCGGTGCAAGCCGCGCCGCTGGCCGACTCCAGCCTGCGCGGCATCGCGCTGAGCATCCACGGCAAACCGCTGTTCACGCTGTTGGCGGACGACCTGGACCCCGGCGATCAATTGACGCTGGAGCAGGCTGCGGCCCGGGTGCGCGACCGGCTGAACGAACAGCGGCTGGCCGCGCTGGAGCAGCGCTCGCCGGAACAGATGGCCAAGGCCGCCTTGCTGGCGCTGCTGGCCAGCGCCGCCTTCGCCGTTCTGCTGGCGCTGATCCTGCGCTTGCGCGCGGCCTCGCGCCGCCGCCTGCAGCGGCAGCCGCTGGGCCGGCTGCCCTGGCTGGGCGGCAAGTTCGACCTGCGCCATTTCCTGCGCGCCGCCGAATGCCAGCTGGTGGACGTCACCGCGCTGCTATGCGCGCTGTTCGCCGGCTATGTCTGGCTCAGCTACGCGCTGGGCCTGTTTCCCTATACCCGGCCGCTGGGCCGCAAACTGGGAGATTCGTTCTACCAGCTGCTCGCCACCCTGGCCGACGACATCCTGTCGGCGCTGCCCGGCCTGGCCACGGTGGCGATGATCTTCCTGCTGACCCGGCTGCTGGGCCGCGGCCTGACGCTGCTGTGCGGCGCGGTGGAACGTGGCCAGCTGGCGCTGCCCGGCCTGCACGCCGAGACCGTCGGCGCCACCCGCCGGCTGGCCGGGGTGGCGCTGTGGCTGTTCGCGCTGATCGTCGCCTATCCCTACCTGCCCGGCGCCGGCAGCGACGCCTTCAAGGGCGTCAGCGTGTTCTTCGGCCTGATGGTGACGCTGGGCTCCGCCGGGCTGATGAACCACGCGATGAGCGGCCTGGTGCTGATCTACGCCCGCGCGCTGCGGCGCGGCGACTACGTGCGGGTGGGCGAAGTGGAGGGCACGGTGATCGAACTGTCGGCGCTGTCCACCAAGCTCGCCACCAGCCAGGGCTATGAAATCACCCTGCCCAACGCGGTGGCGGTGGGCGGCCGGATCAGCAACTTCAGCCGCCATGGCGAAGGCGGCGGCGCGATGATCGCCAGCCGCGTCACCATAGGCTACGACACCCCGTGGCGACAGGTGACCGCGCTGCTGGAGCTCGCCGCGCGCCGCAGCCCCGGCGCCGATCCGGCGTACGCGCCGCAGGTGCGCAAGCTGGCGCTGCAGGATTTCTACATCGAGTACGAGCTGCAACTGCGGCTGCTGCCGGACGCCGATCCGCCCGGCGCGCGCGACGCGCTGCACGGCGAAATCCTGGACGCCTTCAACGAATTCGGCGTGCAGATCATGTCGCCGCACTTCGTCGAACAGCCGGAAAAACCGGTCACGGTGCCGGCCCAGCGCTGGCGCGAACCGCCTGCCGGACAATAGCCAATCCGGCGCGGCCTTGCGGCTGGATGCAGGCTGCGCTTTGGTTTAAGCTCTAGCCAATCCGACACCGAGATCACCGGGACCTTCCGCCATGAACATAAAAGAATACATGCAGCAGCTGGGCAAGGCGGCGCGCAAGGCCTCGCGCCTGCTGGCGCGCGCCGACACCCAACAGAAGAACGCCGCGCTGCTGGCCATCGCCGACGCCATCGTCCGCGACCAGGACCTGCTCCTGGCCGCCAACCGGCGCGATCTGGACGCCGCGCGCCGGGCCGGCCTCGACGCCGCGATGCTGGACCGGCTGACCCTGTCCGCCCACGGCGCGCTGGCGATGGCCGACGGCCTGCGCCAGATCGCCGCGCTGCCCGACCCGGTGGGCGAAATCAGCGAGATGAGCTACCGCCCGTCCGGCATCCAGCTGGGCAAGATGCGGGTGCCTCTGGGCGTGGTCGGCATCATCTACGAGGCCCGCCCCAACGTCACCGCCGACGCCGCCGGCCTGTGCCTGAAGTCCGGCAACGCCACCATCCTGCGCGGCGGCTCCGAAGCCTTCCACAGCAACCAGGCCATCGCCGCCTGCGTGCACGAGGGCCTGCGCCTGGCCGGCCTGCCGGCCGAGGCGGTGCAGGTGCTGGAAACCACCGACCGCGCCGCGGTGGGCGAACTGATCTCCATGCCGGAATACGTCGACGTGATCGTGCCGCGCGGCGGCAAGGGCCTGATCGCCCGCATCAGCGCCGAGGCGCGGGTGCCGGTGATCAAGCACCTGGACGGCAACTGCCACGTCTACATCGACGACACCGCCAATCCGGACAAGGCGTTCAACATCGCCCTCAACGCCAAGACCCACCGCTACGGCACCTGCAACACCATGGAAACGCTGCTGGTGCACGGCGCCTTCGCCGAATTCATGCTGCCGCGCCTGGCCGACGCCTACTGGGAAAAAGGCGTGGAGCTGCGCGGCTGCGAGCGCACCCGGGTGATACTGGGCGACAAGGTGGTGCCGGCCAGCGAAGACGACTGGGCCACCGAATACCTGGCGCCGGTGCTGGCGGTGAAAGTGGTGAAGGACATCGATGAGGCGATCGAGCACATCAACCACTGGGGCAGCCACCACACCGACGCCATCGTCAGCGAAGACTACGGCCGCGCGCGCCGCTTCCTGCGCGAGGTGGACTCGGCCAGCGTGATGGTCAACGCCTCCACCCGCTTCGCCGACGGCTTCGAATACGGCCTGGGCGCCGAAATCGGCATCTCCACCGACAAGATCCACGCCCGCGGCCCGGTGGGCCTCAATGGCCTGACCAGCCAGAAGTGGATCGTGCTGGGCGACGGGCAGATCAGGCAGTAAGTTTTACTTCATGCCATGAGCCAGCCAGACCGCTACGCGCTCGACAAAGAGACGATAAAACTCAATATTTATCGTCTTCTTTGCATATTTTACGCAGATTCAATTATTTCTTACAATTCTGACCCAGCCAATCCCAGCTTAGAAAAGAAACTAGGTGACGAACTTTATACGCGGGAGATCTCACATCTACTACTCAACATCGCTATCACTATACGTACGCTTGATAACCTTCACGCGGACATAGAAAGTTACAGATCCGTTAGAGATAGAATCAACAATAAACACAGATCAGGAGAGTTCTTAAACAATACTCAAAATCTAAGTAGAGATGAGAATAAAAACCTTATAAGGACAGCATGCAACAAGATCATTCACGCTGAAAAGATGATTCCAAAAAAATAAAATCAACAAATGCACACCGAATCGATCAGGATGAATTATTATCCTCCTGCCAGTTCAACCTCATAGACTTCAAACCAACGGATTGGTCACACCTATCAGGCATCATCACATTAGAAGGAAACCATAAAAATGAAAAATGGGTTCATGATTTAGATGTTGCCAAGTTCTCTGCCGCTCTTATTGAACTTATCCAAGAAATTAACTAGCTCTTCTACCACTTGCCAATTTCTTTCTTAAGCGTTTAGTTGATCATTTCACTGATAGGCTCAACTATCCCCTTCCCCCACAACAACAGACAACCCTCTTCATTTCGCATCATAATTGGCTGTCGCTTCACACGCTCGTTTGCCGACAAAAACCCAGACCAATCAAGACCTGTCCGCCAAGGCCGCCTGCGCGCCCATCACAATCTGCATGAACAACTGGAAGACGGGATCCAGCGCCTGGCCATCGCCATCGCGCCGGACACCTACGTCCGCCCGCACCGCCGCCCCGGCAGCCCGGAGCTGTTGATCATGCGGTCCGGCTGGCTCGGGCTCAAAATCAAATCAATGGCTTGAGCTGCAAAACCTGTTGTCCGATGTCAAAGACGGCCGCCCCCTGATTCAGCACATTGGCGCCAAGCAAGCCATCCACCTCCTCCAGCCCTTTGGCTTTCAGCGAGGCGTTCACGCCGGCCAGATCCATGGTCTCCACCTTCTGCTGCCGCAGCGTGAAACGCGGGCCTAGCTGCAAGCTGTCCAATAAGTAGAAATGACTTTCGACGCTGCCGCCGACGCCATGGACCTGATTCGCTCCAGGTTGGCGGACCAGATGGAACCTGGCGGCGTGCGCATCGTCGGTGACGAACGTCCCTCCCGCGGCGGTGTCGATGATGAAGCGCCCTTTCACGCCATTGATCACCCCCTCCAGCATCAATTGGCTGCCGCCCAGCGACGTCAAAGGCAAGCGATCAAAAGCCGCTGCCGGCGTGGCGCCCTTTCCCAAGCGCAACTGCTGTTGCCCATAATCCAGCACCGCATATTGCTCGGCCAGCACATCCATGCCGATGACGCCATCCACCGCGGCAACCCCTTCTTCGGCCAAACCTTGGTTGATCGCGTCGAAATCCGTCAAATACACAGCCAACTTGTCTGCCGCCAATCTGCCGCCCCATTCCAGCCGCTTGTCGGCTACCCGCTTGATCTCGGTTGCCCCGGCGGACCCATGCGAGGTGCGCGTTGTCCCTTGATTTTCCAAACCAAACCGGGCCGCCTGCTTGCGGTCTACGCAAGTCATCGACGCGCCGCTGTCGAGCAAGAAGCGGCCATCCACGCCATTGAGCCGCGCCTTCACCGCGACAAAGCCATTGGCTTGCTTCGCCAAGGGCACGCTGAATGGAGTCGGCGACGAATCGGCTCCGCTTGGCGCGGACTGCGCCGGGGAGCCGAAACCGAAAGAACCAGCCAACAGCGCCAGCGCTACTTTTTTATTTGCGTTCACTTGATGTTCCTCTTCATTTTTATTGGCACGCTAGCCCCTGTTCAGGCCTGCGTGGAATTTTCTCGCCTCGCGGAGCTGAAGCGGAAAGCATTCAAATTGTCCTGCAATTGAAATTTTCAATGCCAAAATCATTAAATGAAACTTCCACGCCCTCCTCTCGCCGCCGCCTCCGCCATCGCGATATCAGACAACCCTCTCAATTCACGCGATAATCCCCCTTTGCCTCATAAGCTCGTTTTGCCAAAAATATGAAAACCCTGACCAATCCAGACCTGGCCGCCATGTCCGCCAAGGCCGCCTGTGCGCCGCGCCTGCGCGCCCACCACAATCTCCACGAGCAGCTGGACGACGCCATCCAGCGCCTGGCCATCGCCATGGAGCCGGACACTTATGTCCGCCCGCACCGCCATCCGGGCAGCCCTGAGCTGCTGATCGTGCTGGCCGGCGCGCTGGACTGGATCGAATTCGACGCCGCCGGCGAAACCGTGGTCGCCCGCCACCGGCTGGGAGAGGGCGGCGCGCGCGTGTTCGAGATGCCGGCAAACACCTGGCACTCGGTGGTGTCGCTCGAACCAGGCAGCGTGGTGTTCGAAGTCAAACGCGGCCCCTACCTGCCGCTGGACAGCGCCGACCAGGCCGCCTGGGCCCCGGCCGAAGGCGACGCCCGCGTCGCCGACATGCTGGCTTTCCTGCGCGGCTGCCAGGCCGGCGAGCGTTTCGCGTAATATCGCTTAACATTTTGGCGGCGGGACGGCCGGAACCACCGGCCGCCCCGTGCCACCAACAAGGCATCTTCCACTCACGCCACAAGCGCCGCGCCGATGCCGAAGTTCCGCCTGCTGCTGTCCCTCGCCCTGTCCCTGCCCCTGCTCGCCTGCACCACGCCGCTACGCGCCGCCCCCGCCGGCGGCCCCGCGCTGGACTCCTCCCGCCCGCCGGCACAGCTGACCGATTGCCTGCAGCAAGGGCTGCAGAAACTGCACATCCCCGACGATTTCATCGAACGCCGCGACGAGCGCGACGGCAGCCACAGCCTGGCGATGCGCAACCCCGCCAGCGACGCCTCCGGCACCCGGGTGGAAATCCTGCCGCAGGCCGACGGCAGCCGGCTGCAAGTGGAGCTGAACGGCCTGCCGCTGAGCCCGGCCTGGAAAAAGCTGATCCACAGCTGCAGCGGCAAGAGGCTGTGAACAAGTCGGAAAATCCTCACCCGCCTGTGGGTAATTTGGATAAGTCGGGATAACCCTGTGCGTAAGCCACGGCAAATCGTGACGATTCGTGACGCGGCTGTGGGCAAGCAAAAACATCCACAAATACCTGTGAATAGTGTGGATAGTTCGACAACAAGCTGTGGATAACCCTGACGCCGGTCAGTCGGCGCGGCGCGCCGGCTGCGTTTACACTAACGGCAACCGCCGCAACCATGGATGCCCGTTATGCCTGCCGTTTCCCACCCGATGTACGACCAGCATTACGCCGACGGCAAAGCCCGCCGCCAGAACTGTCCACGCGCCAGCCAGGCTGAGTGCCGGCTGGCCGCCGACCGCGACGTGGTGGCGCTGGTGGAGTCCACCTCGCAAGGCCGGGTGCCGGCGCTGGCGCCGCTGCGCTACGCGCGCATGCACGCGTCGCCGTTCGCCTTCTTCCGCGGCATGGCGATGATCCAGGCCGCCGACCTCGCCGCCGGCCCGGACAGCGGCCTGCGCCTGCAGATCTGCGGCGACGCCCACCTGATGAACTTCGGCTTCTTCGCCTCGCCGGAGCGGCAGTTGGTGTTCGACATCAACGATTTCGACGAAACCCACCCCGGCCCCTGGGAGTGGGACGTCAAGCGGCTGGCGGTCAGCCTGGTGCTGGCCTCGCGCAGCCGCGGCTTCGGCGCCGGCGACGCCCGCGACACCGTATTGCAGCTGGCAGCCACCTACCGCCGCCGCCTGCTCGCCTTCTCGCAGATGAGCCAGCTCGACCTGTGGTACTGCCGGGTGGGCTTCGAGGAGCTGCTGTCGCACGCGCCCGACCCGGCGATGCGCCAGCAATTGCAGAAAGTGGCCGACAAGGCGCGCAGCCAGACCCAGGAGCGCCTGCTGCCCAAGATGACCGAAAGCGAGGACGGCGCGCTGCGGCTGCGCGACAACCCGCCGGTGATCTTCCACCTGGACGAGGCCGGCGGCCCGCTGGCCGCCTGCGACGACTGGCTGGGCGCCGACAGCCTCTCCAAGGTGCAAGGCATGCTGGAGCATTACATCGCCACGCTGAAGGAAGACCGCCGCGAGCTGCTGCGGCGCTTCCGTCTGGTGGACGCGGCGTTCAAGGTGGTGGGCGTCGGCAGCGTCGGCACCCGCTGCCTGGCGCTGCTGCTGCAGGACGACTACGACCAGCCGCTGTTCCTGCAGCTGAAAGAAGCGCGGCCGTCAGTGCTGGAAGCCTTCACCCAGGACTGCGTGCACGGCAACCAGGGCAAGCGGGTGGTGTTCGGCCAGCGGCTGATGCAGGCCACCAGCGACCTGTTCCTCGGCTGGACCCACAGCGCCGACGGCCGCCATTTCTACATGCGCCAGCTGCGCGACATGAAAGGCGCGCCGACGCTGGAAACCTTCGCCGCCGCCGAAGAGCTGGCCAGCTACGGCCAGGCCTGCGCCTGGACGCTGGCGCGCGCGCACGCCAAATCGGGCGGCTGCGCCGCCGAGATCGCCGGCTACCTGGGCGACAGCGACAAGTTCGACCAGGCGCTGGCCGACTACGCGCAGGCCTATGCCGATCAGGTGGAAGCCGACTACCGGCTATTCGACGCCGCGATCCAAAGCGGCCGTTTGCCGTGCGCGGCGGCGGCGCGCTGAATCAGGGAAACTTCCAATATTGATTTTCTTGCTCTGAACTAGACTGTAACAACAGAAACGCATAATCCAGTCGGCGCCCGCCGCTGCATCCCAGCGGGCGTCGCCGCCTTGCGGCGGCTTGTTCCTCACCCATCAGAGTATTGAAAATGCAGCTGAATACCCGCCTGATCATCATCATCGCCGCCAGCATGATCGCGCTGCTCGGCATCTCCACGGTCGCCCTGTTCTCCACCCGCGCCACCCTGCACCAGGAAAAACGCGAACAGATCGTCCATCTGCTGAAAATGGCGGAAAACAGCCTCAGCCACTTCCAGCAGCTGGAAACCCAGGGCATGCCGCGGCCGGAGGCGCAAAAGCAGGCCATCGCCGCGCTGTCGGCGCTGAAGGTCGGCGACATCTATTTCTTCGGCCGCAACCGCGACAACCTGGTGCTGTTCCACCCCAGCAAGGACCGCGTCGGCAAGGTGGACATGGGCAGCAAGCTGCCGGACGGCCGCACCACCGTGCAGGCCTACGAAGACGCGATGCAGCAGGACCACTACGGCGTGCTGACCATCCAGACCAAGCGCGCCGGCAGCGGCGCCGAGGAATTCCCCAAGCTCAACGGCGTGTTCCGCTTCGACCCCTGGGGCTGGACCATAGGCACCGGCATCTTCATCGACGACATCGACCAGCTGTTCTGGAGCGAGGCGCGCACGCTGCTGCTAGTGGCGGTGCTCTGCATCGTGGTGCTGGGCGCGCTGGTGGGCTGGATGTCGCGCTCCATCCTGCAGTCGCTGGGCGGCGAGCCCGCCTATGCCGCCGAGGTGGTGAAGGCCATCGCCGACGGCGACCTCAGCTTAGCCATTCAAGTGAAGGGCGGCGCCGGCAGCCTGCTGGGCGCGATGCAGGACATGCAGGGCAAGCTCAGGCGGATGATAGAAGAGATCGGCCACGCCACGCAGAGCATCAACCACTCCTGCCGCCAGCTCTCCAGCGACATGGACAAGGTGCACGAGGTGTCCGGCATCGCCAGCTCGTCCACCACCTCGGCCGCCGCCGCCATCGAGCAGCTGTCGGTCAGCATAGACCATGTCAGCGCCAGCACCCGCGACACCGAAAGCGGCGCGCGCGACACCGCCCAGCTGGCCAGCGAAGGCAAGACGCTGGCCGGCAACGCCGCCGACGGCATCCGCCAGGTCGCCGACCAGATCCACAGCGCCAGCGACATGGTCGGCCAGCTGGCCGAGCGCAGCCGCAGCATCAGCAGCATCGCCGAAACCATACGCGACATCGCCAACCAGACCAATCTGTTGGCGCTGAACGCGGCGATCGAAGCGGCGCGCGCCGGCGAGATGGGCCGCGGCTTCGCCGTCGTCGCCGACGAGGTGCGCAAACTGGCCGAGCGCACCGCCAGCGCCACCGACGAGATTAGCACCATCGTGCAGGCGGTGATCAGCGAAACCGGCAACGTCTCCAGCCAGATGGACGAAATCCGCCCGGCGGTGCAGGCCGGCGTGGAACAGGTGCAGCAGGCGGCGCAGACGCTGGATTCGATCAGCCGCCAGGCCAGCAGCGCGCTGGAAAACGTCCACAACGTGGTGGTGGCGATGGGCGAGCAAAGCCAGGCCGGCACCAATATCGCCGGCAATGTCGAACAGGTGGCCGGCGTGGTGGAGGAAACGCAGAACTCGGTCAGCAACGCGGTGGAGGCGGTGCGCGACATCGACCAGCAAGCCGCCAATCTGCATCAGACCGTCGGCCGCTTCCGCCTGTAAACCCATCGCGGCACTTGCCGCCGCCGTTGCGGCTGGCATAATGGCTGCGGGCGCACGCTCCATGAAAGCAAGAAAAAAAACTGAGGACAGACAGGAACCCCAGCACGCTTCAGTGGAGAAACGTATGTCTGATGCCCGCATGCCGGCAGGCCGCATCGAATGGCTGCAACACAGCAAGGCGAGGGATGTGGAACTCGCCTTCGCCGATGTCCACGGCTTCGCCCGTGGCAAGACCCTGCCCGCTTCGGCCTTCATCCAGGGCCAGCAGCTGCGCATCGCCCGCGCGGTGCCGCTGCAAAGCTGCGTCGGGGAATTCCCCGACTACAGCTTATACGGCGAACACGATCCGGACGTGACCCTCACGCCGGACTACGACACCCTGCGTCTCGTCCCCTGGGCCAAGACGCCGCGCGCGCTGGTGATCTGCGACTGCGTCGACCACGACGGCGGCCTGTCGCCGCTGGCGCCGCGCTCCATCCTGAAACAGCTGCTGGCGCGCTACGCCGCCCACGGCTGGACTCCCATCGTCGCGCCGGAGCTGGAGTTCTACCTGTTCGCCGCCCACGGCGACCCGGCGCAGCCGTTCCAGCCGCCGCAACTGCCCTGCGGCCGGCGCGAAACCGGCTTCGACGCCTTCGGCTTTTCCGCGCTGGGCGAACTGGAAGCCTTTTTCGACGAGCTATACCAGGCCTGCGAGACGCTGGGCATCGCCACCGACACCTGCGTGCACGAGATGGGCCCCAGCCAGTTCGAGATCAACCTCAAGCACGGCGACGCGCTGAAGCTGGCCGACGACACCTTCCTGTTCAAGACCGCGCTGAAGGAAATCGCCCACCGCCACGGCCTCAGCGCCGTGTGCATGGCCAAGCCGCTGCCCGGCCAGCCCGGCAGCTCGATGCACATCCACCAAAGCCTGGTGGACCGCCGCGGCCGCAACGTCTTCAGCGGCGACGGCGGCGAAGCCAGCCCGGCGTTCTTCGGCTTCATCGCCGGCCTGCAACGCTTCCTGCCGGAGCTGATGCCGCTGTTCTGCCCCAATCCCAACTCCTACCGCCGCTTCGTCAAGGGCATGGCGGCGCCGGTCAACCTCAGCTGGGGGCTGGACAACCGCTCGGTCGGCCTCAGGGTGCCGGTATCCGGCCCGGAGGCGCGCCGGGTGGAAAACCGCCTGCCCGGCTGCGACGCCAACCCCTACCTCGCGCTGGCCGCCAGCCTGGGCGCCGGTCTGGCCGGCATCGAACAGAAACTGACGCCGGACGAAGCGGCGCACGGCAATGTGTTCAAGCAGCAGGCCGCCAGCCTGCCGACCACGCTGGACGCCGCCTGCGCGGCGATGGCGGCGGCGGAAATCGGCGAAAAGCTGTTCGGCGCCGACTTCTGCCGCGCTTATCTGGCGGTGAAGGAGGTGGAGTTGACCGACTACCATCGCCAAGTCACCACCTGGGAGCGGCAGTACCTGGGGTTTCTGGTCTGATCGAGATCCTAGTCCTGCCTGGGTAAGCCACGACAACAACGCTGCGGAGTCCGCTACGCGGACAATGATTTTCACGGCGGTTCCGCCCGCCGAACGGGTCAGGAGGCTGTCTCGCCAGCCCCCTGACCACTCCAGGCGACCCCAGCGGCCCGAGAAACCCCGACAAAACAGTCTTGCGCCAGGCGCCGCCGATCAAAAAACGGCGGCTCAACAACTCCTGGTACAAAACTGTTTTGCCGGCACGGGCCGAAGGGGGATTCGGTCGGCTGCCGACATACCGCGCCATCGATATGCGTCCCGTCTCATGCAGCAGCCTTTGTTTCATTGCCCTGGATCAACACCAGCGCTCGCCCGGCGAGACGCCGCCTGCCCGGCGCGGTATGCTGAAGGCATCCCACCTAGCCGGTGTTTTTCGAAGGAGCTGCAGATGTACCGCCACATCATCGCCGCGATAGACGGCAGCAACAATTCCGACAAAGCGCTGCACGAAGCCATCCGCGTCGCCAAATTCAGCGACGCCCGGCTCACCCTGGTCCATATCGCCAGCCTGCGCGAACTGGCCGTCGACAGCCTGGGCGTCTACGCCGGCGACCCCGGCTACGACCTGGCGCTGCAGCAAGGCCAGGAGGCGCTGGCGCGCGCGCAGCAGCTGGCGCGCGAGGCCGGCCTGCACAATGTGCTGAGCCATCTGGAAAAAAGCTGGGAAGGCGGCCACGACCTGGCCGACCTGCTGATAGGCTACGCCCGCTCGCAGCAGGCCGACCTGGTGGTGCTGGGCACCCATGGCCGCAGCGGCCTGGCCCACCTGTTCATGGGCAGCTTCGCCCAGGACGTGCTGCGCCGCAGCCACTGCCCGCTGCTGATCGTGCGCAGCACCGACGACGACGACATCCGCGTCGAGTAAAACCGCCATCCGGCCCGCCTGGCGCGGGCTTTGTCTTTTTCAGCGGCGCGCGGCGTGGACGAAGAACTCGTGGTTGCCGTCGCCGCCCTTGATCGGACTGTCGAACCAGGCCAGCGTCTTCATGTTCTGCTCGGCCAGCACCCGGTTGATCTTGTCCTGCACCAGCGGATACAAGCTGGCGTCGCGAACGATGCCGCCCTTGGACAGCCCCTCGCGCCCCACCTCGAATTGCGGCTTGACCAGGCTGAGCAGGCGGCCGCCCGGCTTCAGCAGCGGCAGCGCCGACGGCAGCACCAGGCTCAGCGAGATGAAGGACACGTCGCAGACCATCAGGTCGAAGCCATCGCCGTCGTTGGCGGCCAGCAGCGCGGCGTGGTCCAGCGCGCGCGCGTTGACGCCCTCGAAGTAGCGCACCCGCGCGTCGTCGCGCAGCCGCTGATGCAGCTGATCGTGGCCGACATCCACCCCCACCACCCGGCGCGCGCCGTATTGCAGCAGGCAGTCGGAAAAGCCGCCGGTGGACTGGCCGACATCCAGCGCGCACCAGCCGTCCACCGCGATGCCGGCCTGCGCCAGCGCGCCCTGCATCTTCAGGCCGCCGCGCGACACATAGCGGTCGGCCGCGTCGGCGACCACCGCGAATTCGGCATGCGGCGGAAACTTCTGGCTGGCCTTGGCCACCACCGCGCCCTGATGGCTGACGCGGCCGGCGGCGATCAGGTTCTGCGCGGCGGTGCGCGACGCGGCAAGCCCTTGTTCCACCAGCAAAATATCGATTCGGATCATCCGTGCTCCCCGCGGCGGCTTGGCAATGAAACGCGACAGGTTGGACAAGCCGCCCCGCCCTGTCAAGCGGCGCCGCCGCGCCGCCGCGCGGCGAAAAAATGCCGCCCAAAGGTTTACAAGAAAATGCTAATAATGTTAGTCTAAATAACAATTGATTGATTTTATTCAATTATTCATCAGGATGCAGCCTGATGATCGACCGCCATTCGCCATCTCGCGACAGTCGATCATGCCAACAGGCTGGCTCCATCCATCATCCGCCCGCACCGCCGGGCGGCGCGGAAAGCCCGGCCCAAGCCGGCCCCGCCAGCGGCGCTCGCCTTAGAGCCGCCATCTTCCCATCCCTTACGGCGACGCGCCCCGCGCGGGGCTTCGGCGTCGCCGCCATCGCAAGGAGCGCAGATGGTTTTACGACTATCGCTGTTATTCACCGTATTGTTCGCCCTGTGGGGCGCGCTGGCCCCCGAACACATGGCCGCCGCCACCGGCCAGTGGCTGAGCTTCACCATCTCCCGCTTCGGCTGGTTCTACCTGCTATCGGTGTTCGGCTTCCTGGTGTTCGCGCTGTACCTGGCCTTCGGCCGTTTCGGCCACATCCGCCTGGGCAAGGAGGACGAGGAGCCCGAATTCTCGCGGCTGAGTTGGTTCGCCATGCTGTTTTCCGCCGGCATGGGCATCGGCCTGGTGTTCTGGGGCGTCGCCGAGCCGATCTCGCACTTCGCCGCGCCGGCCAGCGCCGGCACCGCGCCGCAGTCGGCCGACGCCGCGCGCGCCGCGATGCGCCATGTCTTCTTCCACTGGGGCCTGCATCCGTGGGCGGTGTACAGCCTGACCGCGCTGGTGCTGGCCTACTTCAAGTTCAACCGCGGCCAGCCCGGCCTGATCAGCGCCGCCTTCCGTCCGCTGCTGGGCGACCGGGTGAACGGCCCGATCGGCATCGCCATCGACGTGCTGGCGGTGCTGGCCACCGTGTTCGGCGTCGCCACCACGCTGGGCTTCGGCACGCTGCAGATCGAGAGCGGGCTGCAGATGCTGTTCGGCGTCCAGCCGTCCGACTGGCTGACCGTGGCCATCGTGGTGATCGCCACCGCGCTGTTCCTGCTGTCGTCGCTGACCGGCCTGTCGCGCGGCATCAAGTGGCTGTCCAACCTCAACATCTGTCTGGCCATCCTGCTGTTCCTGGCGGTGGTGGTGCTTGGCCCCACCGGCTTCATCTTCGACACCTTCACCACCACGCTGGGCGACTATCTAGGCAATCTGACCAGCACCAGCCTGCGGATGAGCCCGTTCACCCAGGGCACCTGGATGGCCAACTGGACGCTGTTCTACTGGGCGTGGTGGGTGACCTGGGCGCCGTTCGTCGGCATGTTCATCGCCCGCGTCTCCCGCGGCCGCACCATCCGCGAATTCATCGTCGGCGTGCTGCTGGTGCCGGCGCTGGCCAGCTTCGTCTGGTTCTCCGCCTTTGGCGGCGCCGCGCTGGACCTGCAGCTGTTCGGCGGCGCCGACCTGGTGTCCGCGGTCAAGAGCGACGTATCCACCGCGCTGTACGTGATGTTCGAGCAGCTGCCGGGCGGCCATGCGCTGTCGCTGCTGGCGATGGCGCTGGTGATCATCTTCTTCGTCACCTCGGCCGACTCCGCCACCTTCGTGCTGGGCATGTTCACCAGCGGCGGCAATCTCAACCCCAGCCACCGCGTCAAGCTGGTCTGGGGCGTGCTGCTGGCCGCGGTGGCGCTGATCCTGCTGCAAAGCGGCGGGCTCAAGGGCCTGCAGGCGGTGCTGATCGTCAGCGCGCTGCCCTTCATGCTGATCATGATAGGCATGGCGGTGTCGCTGTACCGGGCGCTGGACGAGGAAGAGCGCGACGGCCGCAAGCGCGAAATCCGCCGCCTGCGCCAGCTGGAAGCGCTGGAGCGCCGCGAGACGCGCTGAATGCCTAGGCCCGGCGCGGCTTTGGTGCGATGATGTGCGTATTGAATCTCGCAGTGGAGGATGTATGGACACGCACCAACTGGACCCGATCGAAGTGCGCGTGCTGGGCGCGCTGGTGGAGAAGCAGGCGCTGACGCCGGACGCCTATCCGATGACGCTGAACGGCCTCGCCAGCGCCTGCAACCAGCTGACCAGCCGCGAGCCGGTGCTGCAGCTGTCCGACGCCGACATCAGCGCCGCGCTGGACGCGCTGATCGCCAAGCGGCTAGTGGGCGAGAGGCTGCCGGCCGGCAGCCGCGTCGCCAAGTACGAGCACCGCCTCAACTACGAATGGAATATCGACGGCGCGCGGCTAGCGGCGCTGACGCTGCTGATGCTGCGCGGGCCGCAGACCGGCGCCGAAATCCGCACCCGCGCCGGCCGCATCTACGGCTTTGCCGGCGTGGATGAAGTGGAAACCGCGCTGGCGGCGCTGGCCGACAAATACCCGCCGCTGGCGATGAAGCTGGAGCGCCAGCCCGGCGAGCGCGAGGCGCGCTGGTGCCATCTGCTGAGCGGCGAGCCGCAGCAGGCCGAGGCTGCGGCTCCCTGCGAAATCATAGACGTGGGCCTCACCGGCCGCGTCGCCGCGCTGGAAGCCGAGGTGGCGGCGCTGAAAGCCAGGCTGCTGTCGCTGGAACAACATCTGGCCGGCTGAACTTGTTTTTTAGCAATTGGTCACTATCTGTTCTGGTTTGATCCCACTAAGGAATGTGACCCATGAAGAAACATCTGGCTTTCGCGCTGGCGCTGACCAGCCTGGCCGGCGGCGCCCATGCCGCCGACTACATCTTCGGCGCCGGCAACGGCACCCAGCAGCTCACCCGCACGTCGGACGGTTTCGGCATCGGCCTCAACCTCGACTACCTGCGCCACGACCACAAGGGCAGCGCCGGCGGCGCCGGCCTGGAGTTCGCATTGCCGCTGGGCCCGCTGACCGTGGCGGCCGGCGGCAAGCTGATGGCGCTGTCGCCGGACAGCGGCTCCGCCACCGCGGCGATGATAGGCGGCCGCGCCAGCTTCGACGTGGCGCCCAAGGTCAAGGTGTTCGGCCAGGCCTACTACGCGCCGAGCAGCTTCGCCAGCGGCAGCGTCGACCGCGTCAGCGACTACGCCGCGGGCGTGCGCTGGAACGTGGCCGGCCCGTTCAGCGTGGAAGCCGGCTACCGCTACTTCGACATCCGCCGCGATGACGCCAGCCGCAGCCGCCGCCTTGCCGACGGCGCCTATCTGGGCGCCGGCCTGAGCTTCTAAGCGCCGGCCCCGCCATGAAAAACGGCAGCTCGCGCTGCCGTTTTTTTTGCCGCCGCTCACCACCACAGGTGGAAGCGCTGCGCCGGCGGCAAATACATCTTGTCGCCCGGCTTGACGCCGAAAGCCTGATAGAACGGGTCCAGATTGCTGACCGTGCCGATCGGGCGGTACAGGTCGGGCGTGTGCGGATCGGACACGATCTGCTTCACCGTCGCCGCGTCGCGGCTCTTGCTGCGCCACGACTGGGCGAAGGCCAGGAAAAAGCGCTGATCGCCGCTCATGCCGTCGATCACCGGCGCTTCCTTGCCGCCCAGCGCGATCTTGTAGGCCTTGTAGGCGATTTCCAGGCCGGCGTTGTCGGCGATGTTTTCTCCCAGCGTCAACTCGCCATTGACATGATGCCCCTTCACCGGCTCGAAAGCGCTGTACTGCTTGACCAGTTTGGCCGTCACTTCCTTGAAGTGCTTCTCGTCCGCCGGCGTCCACCAGTTGCGCATATTGCCGTCGCCGTCGAACTGATGGCCCTGATCGTCGAAACCGTGGCTGATTTCGTGGCCGATGGTGGCGCCGATGCTGCCGTAGTTGACCGCCAGATCGAATTTGGGATCGAAATACGGCGATTGCAGGATGGCGGCCGGGAACACGATCTCGTTGTTGGCCGGGTTGTAGTAGGCGTTCACCGTTTGCGGCGTCATGCCCCATTCGGCGCGGTCTACCGGCTCGTTCAGCCGCTTCGCGTCGCGCTGGTAATTGAACTGGCTGATGCGCGCCACGTTGCCGGCCAGATCGTCCGCCTTGATCTCCAGCGCGCCGTAATCGCGCCACTTGTCCGGGTAGCCGATCTTGGGCGTGTACTTGGCCAGTTTGGCGTGGGCCTCGCGCTTGGTGGCCGGCTCCATCCAGGACAAGGTATCGATGCTTTGGTCGTAGGCCTTGAGCAAATTGCGCACCAGCTCATCCGCCTGGCGCTTCGCCTCCGGCGTGAAGTACTTGGCCACATACAGCTTGCCCACCGCTTCTCCCATGCCCTCATTCACCAGCGACACCGCCTTTTTCCAGCGCGGGCGGTCGGCGCTGCGGCCATCCAGCACTTTGCCGTAGAAATCGAAGTGCGCGGCCACCCATGGCTTGTCCAGATAGGCGGCATACGCGTCCAGCGTGCGCAAGGTCAGGTAATCCTTCAACACCGCCACCGGCGCATGCGACAGCGCGCCGGACAATTTGGCGAGGTAGCTGGGCTGATCCAGATTGACATCCTTGGCGGCGGACAATTGGGCGGCGGCGAAAATCCCCGGCCAGTCATAGCCGGGCAGGCGCTTGCCCAGATCGGCGACGGCCACCTTGTTGTAGGTCTTCTGGATGTCGCGGTTTTCGACATTGCTCCATTGCATCCGCGCCAGCTTGTCTTCCAGCGCGAATACCGCCTTGGCGCGGCTATCGGCCCGCTTTTCGCCGGCCAGCGTCAGCAGCTTGGCCAGATAGCGCTGATACGCCTTGCGCGCGGCGGCGAAATCCGCCGATTTGCCCAGATAGTAATCGCGGTCCATGCCCAGGCCCGACTGGCTGATGCCCGCCAGGTAGGCAGAGGAGTTCTTGGGGTCCTGCTGCACATAGAAACGGAACGGCGTATCCACCGGCTGTCCTTGCAGCTTGGCCATATAGGCGACCGCCTGGCCGGCGGAGGACAGGCCGGCGATCTCATCCAGCTGCGCGCGCAGCGGCGCCAGGCCCAGCTTGGCGATGGCGGCTTCATCCATGAAGCTCTGGTACAAGGCGGCGATCTTGCCCGCTTCCGGGGAAGAGGCGTCGCCGGCGGCATGCTCGATGATTTCGCGCACGCGCTGCTGGTTCAAGTCATACAGATATTCCGCGATGCCGGTGGACGAGCGTTCGGCCGGGATCTGCGCCCGCCGCATCCAGGCGCCGTTGGCGTACAGCGAAATATTGTCCTGGATGCGCACCGAATGATCGATGCCCTTCAGATCTATGCCATACGCGCCGTAATTCAGTTCTTCGGCGGGGCCCGCCCAGGCGGCCTGCAGGCACACCAGCAGGCTCAACGGCAACAGTCGCTTCATTTGCATGGGTTTCCTCTATTTCTTCTGGCCATGCCGGCACCCCGCCCCGGGGCGCCGGACATGACAATGCGGTGAAGCGATAGTACCCGCCCCCTGGGGACGCGACAATCCCGCCATATTCAATTAGCATTTAATTCAGATATGATGACAATCAGCCCATCATTCATTGCGAAATCATGCGAACAGCAATCCTCTTGCCCCTGCTTCTGGCCGCCGCCGGCCATGCCCGCGCGGACGAAGGCATGTGGACTTTCGACCATCCTCCCATCGCGCAGGTCAAGCAGCGCTACGGCGTCGAGCTGACGCCGGCCTGGCTGGACAATCTGCGCCAGGCGGCAGTCGATTTCGGCGCGTCCGCTTCTTTTGTCTCCCCGGACGGCTTGCTGCTGACCAACCACCATGTCGCGCTCGGCTGCCTGAACCAGCTCTCCAGCGCCCAGCGCGATCTGGTGGCCAAGGGATATCTGGCGCGCGAGCGGCGGCAGGAGCTGAAATGCCCCAACGGCACCGCCCGCGTGCTGGAGTCGTGGCAGGACGTCACCGCCGGCATCCAGGCCGCCTCTCCCGCCAGCCTGCCGCCGGAGCAACAGGCCAGCCGCCGCAAAACCGCCATCGCCGCAGCCGAACAGGCCTGCGACAAGGCCAGCGGGCTCAAATGCGAGGTCGTCAGCCTGTATAACGGCGCGGTTTACCAGCTGTACCGCTATCGCGAATGGAAGGACGTGCGGCTGGCCTTCGCGCCCGAATACCAGGCCGCCTTCTTCGGCGGCGACGCCGACAATTTCGTCTATCCGCGCCACGCGCTGGACATGGCGCTGCTGCGCGTTTACCAAAACGGCAAACCCTATCGGCCGCCGCATTACCTCAAGCTATCCCGCCAGGGCGTGGCAGAGGGCGAGGCGGTGTTCGTCGCCGGCCATCCCGGCCGCACCAGCCGGCTGGAAACGCTGGCCCAGCTGCAATTGCGCCGCGACGTGACCTTGCCGCTGCAGTTGGCGGATGCCCGAATGCAGCAGGCGCTGTTGCATCGCTATGCGGCACGCTCGCCCGAAGCGGCGCGCCAGGCCAATGACGCCCTGTTCGGCGCCGAGAACTGGCTCAAGTCGATGAGCGGCGAATATAAAGCGCTGCGCCAGCCCGAGCTGGAAGCCGCCAAGCGCCAGGAAGAAACCGAGCTGCAAGCCGCCTATCGCCAGGCGGGTCTGGCGGGCGATCCTTGGCAATCGGTCGAGCAAGCCGTCGACTACCAGCGCGGCCATTTCCTGGAAAGCTATTTCGTCGGCTATGGCCACCGCACGCTGCTGTCCCGCGCCGGCGCGCTGGTGGAGCTGGCGGCCGAGCGGCAGCTGCCCGAAGGCGAACGGCTGAACGGCTATAGCGACAGCGACCTGCCGGATCAGGAGCGCTGGATCCGCGCCGATACGCCCATCTATCCCGAGCTGGAAGTCGCTCGGCTGACCGGCCAGCTGGAGCAGATGCGCGCCAAGCTGGGCGCTGCGCACCCCGCCGTGCGCATTCTGCTGGGCCAGGAGGAGCCGGCGGCGGCGGCGCGCCGCCTGATCGGCGGCAGCAAGCTCAATCTGGCGGGCGAAAGGCAAAAGCTGCTGGACGGCGGCGCGGCCGCCATCGCCGCCAGCGCCGACCCGCTCATCGCTGCGGCGCGCCAGCTCTACCCGTTGCGCCGTCAACTGGAACGCGGCGACGAGGCCCATGTCCACACGCCGCTGCGCCAAGCCGCCGCCCAGTTGGGCCAGGCCCGCTTCAAGCTATACGGCGACAGCCTGCCGCCGGACGCCACCGGCACGCTGCGGCTGAGCTACGGCAAAGTCGCCGGCTATGACGCCGACGGCGTCGCCACGCCGTGGAAAACGGTGATAGGCGGCGTCTACGCCCGCGCCAGCGCCTTCGACCAGCGCCCGCCCTTCCAACTGGCCGACGCTTTGGCGAAACAACGCCGCGCCATCAACCCCGACCTGCCGTTCAACTTCGTCAACACCGCCGACATCATCGGCGGCAACAGCGGCTCGCCGGTGGTGAACGCCAAGGGCGAGCTGGTCGGCCTGATCTTCGACAGCAATCTGGAAGGCCTGGCCGGCGGCCATATCTACAGCGACGCCAAGGCCCGCGCCATCGCCGTGGACAGCCGCGCCATCCTACATCTGCTGGACAAGGCTTACCATGCCCAGAATCTTTTAAAAGAACTGTCTCCGGCTTAAGCGCCGAGTCAGCGGCTCGACGAAAAACGGCCCACCCAGAAATGGGCGGGCCGTTTTCACATCAGCCGCTGGTACAGATACACCAGCACCCGCGCCAATTCGCTGGCGGTTTCCTCCTGGCCGGCGTTGCCGGCATGGCCGCCGCCGTCGGTTTCATAGAACAGCGCGTCGTGGCCCAGCTCCAGCAGCCGCGCCGCCATCTTGCGGGCGTGGCCGGGGTGGACGCGGTCGTCGCTGCCGCTGGTGGTGAACAAGGCCAGCGGGTAGCGGGCGTCGGCGCGCAGATGGTGGTACGGCGAGTAGGCGGCCAGCGCCGCGCGCTCGGCCGCGTCGTCGGGGTCGCCGTATTCGTCTATCCAGCTGGCGCCGGCCAACAGCTCGGTATAGCGCAGCATGTCCAGCAGCGGCACTTCGCACACCACCGCGCCGAACAACTCCGGCCGCTGCGCCAGCGCCGCGCCCACCAACAGGCCGCCGTTGCTGCCGCCCTCTATCCCCAGCCGGGCCGGCGCGGTCAGCTTGCGGGCGATCAGGTCTTCCGCCACCGCCAGGAAATCGTCGAAGCTGACCTGGCGCCTGGCCCCCTGCGCCGCCTGGTGCCAGTGCGGGCCGAACTCGCCGCCGCCGCGGATGCAGGCCAGCACGAAGGCGCCGCCCTTGGCCAGCCAGTGCGGGCCGAAGTTTTCGATGTAGTACGGCAGCATCGGCACCTCGAAACCGCCGTAGCCGTACAGCAGCGTCGGTGTCGTGCCATCGAACGGCGCGTCGCGGCGGCGCACCACGAAATACGGAATCTGTTCGCCGTCCGGCGCGGTGGCCTGCCACTGCTCGGCGACATAAGGCGCCGGATCGAAGGCCTCCGGCTGGCGGCGCAGGCATTCGCCCTCGCCGCTGGCCGCGTCCAGCCGGTACAGGCCGCTAGGCGTCAGGAAGTCGCTGTAGGTGTAGTAGAGGATGTCGCTCTGCCACGGCTGGTCGGCGATCTCGATCACGCCGTCTTCCGGCAGCGCCAGCGGCTGCGGCGTCCACGCGCCGTCTTGCTTGGCGAAGCACAGCATGCGGCTCTTCACATTGTCCAGCAGATTGACCAGCAGCCGGCTGCGGGTGGTTTCCACCGCCGCCACCGCCAGCCGCGGCTCGGGAGCCTGCAGCAACTGCGGCGCCGCCCCCTCGCCCAGCAGACCGGCCAGACTGACCGCCAGCAGGCTGCCGTTGAGATAGCGTTGGCCGCGCCAGTCCCAGTCTTCCGCCAGCTTGACGATGAAATCGCCGGCTATGTAGGCCTCGATCTCCGCCTTGGCCGGCAACGGCAGCGCGTGGGTCTCCAGCGCGCCGTCCAGCAGATGGTAGGTCTTGCGGTAGAAGCCGTCGGAGGCTTCGATCAGGTCGAGCGCGCTGCCGTCGCTGTCGAGAAAGCGCCAGGCCGCCACCATCATCGCGTCTTCCGGCGCGGCGAACAGCTGAGTCCAGCCATGCTGGCCGTCTTCGCCGCGCGTCACCAGCCACACCTCGCGCGGGTAGCCGGCGCGGGTCAGCGGCGCGCCCTTCCAGCCCGGGCAGGCGAAGGCGCTGTCCGGGTCGCGCCAGGCGATGTGGTTCTTGCCTTCCGGAAAGCTGAAGCCATGCTCCACCCAGCGCCGCGCCTCGATATCGTATTCGCGCGCCACGCTGGCGTCGCCGCCGCCGTCGGTCAGGTGCACCAGCGCCCGCTCCGGCTTGACCGTGCAGTGCGACACGCCGTCCAGATACCAGTCGCGCTCGTCGGCGTCGGCCAGCGCGTCGATGTCCAGCACCGTCTGCCAGTCCTGGCTGCCGGCGCGGTAGGCGTCCAGGGTGGTGCGGCGGTAAATGCCGCGCGGATGGGCCTCGTCCTGGTGGAAGTTGTACAGCCAGCCGGCGTGCTCGGCGAAGTACGGGATCTGCCGGGTGTCGCGCAGATGGCCGAGGATGTCGGCGCGCAAGCCGGCGAAGCGCGGATCGGCGTCCAGCGCGGCCTCGGTGCGGGCGTTCTGCGCGGCCACCCAGTCGGCGGCGGCTTTGGAGTCCAGGCTTTCCAGCCAGAGATGGGGGTCGTGGGACGGATTCATGGCGATACCGGAATGAAGGATGGCGGCGAGGGTAGCACCGGCGGCGGCGGCTGCCAAATCGGTGGGCTAGGGCGCGCCGCCATGCGACAGCATCCAGGCGCCGGCCAGCTTCAGCACCCGGCCCTCGATGCCGTTGTAGCCATGCCAGGCCCAGGGCTGGCACGGGTCGCCCTCGTTCTTGCCGCCGTCCATCAGCATCAGCTGGCGCGGCTGCTCGGAACGCAGCCGGTCTATGATGGTCCCCAGGTTGTAGGCGCGGCTGGCGCGGCAGTCGTCGCGGCGGTGCTGGATCATCAGCACCGGCATCCGCAGCCGCTCCAGTTCGAAGTCCGCCAGGCTGCCGCGGCCGCTGTCCAGGCTGGAAGTCAGCACCAGGCCGTGGACCCGCTCCGGCAACTGCAAGCCCAGCGCGACCGCCGAGGTGGTGCCGCGGCTGGTGCCCACCAGCCACAGCGGCAGCGCCGCGCCGCGCCGCAGGTAATCGGCGACGGCGGCGACATCGCGGGCATGCTCGGCGCTGGCGCGAAAGTCGCCCAGCAGGCCGCGCGGCATGTCGGACGGCGCATCCACCACCGCCACCCGAAAACCCATGTCGGCCCACCCCTGGCGGGTGCGCACCAGAAAATTGCCTTTGCCGGCGCCCAGTTCGCCGGCATCCGACAGCTTGAGCAGGCCTTCGCCGCCGCTGAACAGGATCAGGTTGGCGCGCGCCGGTCCGGCCGGCTCCAGCAGCAGGAAGCGCACGATGACGCCGGGGCGGCTCTGCACGCTGGCCAGTTGCTCGGCGCGCGCGCTCCAGGCTGCCAGGCACATGCAGGCCAGGCACAGCAGACGTCGGATCATGGCTGCCCTCCTCCTCAGGTGAATGGCCAGGCGCGGCCGCTTACTCCACTTCGGCGGCGGCGGCGCGGAAACGGGCGATGACGTCGGGCGGCGTGCCCTTGTTGAACGCCGCGTACAGCGCGCTGTCCAGCTTGTCCAGCCGCATGCCGCGCGTCAGCAGCGCCCGGTCGGCGTTCAGCGCCTTCAATTTGCTCACCATGCCGGTTTCGGTGGAGACGATCAGGTCGCAGCGCCCGCTGAGCAGCTTCTTGACGTTGTCGGTGGTGTCGCCGGCGACGTCCAGCCGCAGAAAGCCTTCGCTTTCCAGGTATTCCTGCCGGTAGTCGTTGCGCACCACGCACACCGAATGCTTCTTGGCGTCTTCCAGAGAGGCCAGCTGGATGTCGGAACGGGTTTTCAGCCAGTAGAAATAGACTTCTGCGTCGATGATCTTGAAGGTGAAATCCAGGTACTTCAGCCGTTCGCGGGTTTTGGCGATGGGAAACACCATCGCGTACGGCCGGGTCTTCGCCTCCTGGTAGGCGCGCGCCCACGGCACCGCCTCCAGCGCGCTGAACGGCAGGCCCAGCTTGCGCATCACCCGCGTCACCTTTTCCACCGTGGTGCCGCCGGCCACCTTGCCGTCCGCCCCCACCATCACGTAGGGCGGATCGTCGTCGGTGTAGATTCTCACCGCGTCCAGCCCGGCAGCGCGCGCGGGCTGGGACCAGGCATTGCACAAACCGGCCGCCAGCAGCGCGCCGGACAACAGGCGTCGCCACATGCGGCCAGCTCCCGTCGGATCATGCTTTGTTTATAGCCGCCTCTGGCGGCTCAGTCGCAAAGCACCCGCCGCATCGCTTCCACCAGGCGGTCGAGATCGTCGCGCCCCACCTGCCAGTGGGTGACCAGGCGCATCATGCCCTGGTGCGGCGGATTGGCCAGGAAACCGGCCTCCTCCAGCGCCGCCATCAGCTCGGCGCTGTCGATGTCGGCGTTGAAGCGGAACCACACCAGGTTGATGTGGATGTCGTCGGGGCGGATGTCGATGCACGGCAGGCCGGCCAGACGCTCGGCCAGGTAGCGGGCGTTGGCGTGGTCTTCCGGCAGCCGCGCCGCCATCTCGGTCAGCGCCAGGATGCCCGGCGCGGCGATCACGCCGGCCTGGCGCATGCCGCCGCCCAACAGCTTGCGCTTGCGCCGCGCCGCGGCGATGAAGTCGGCGCTGCCGGCCAGGACGGAGCCGATCGGCGCGGCCAGGCCCTTGGACAGGCAGGCCATCACGCTGTCGACATGACGGGTGATCTCGCGCACGTCGCAACCCAGGTAGGCGGCGGCGTTGAACACCCGCGCGCCGTCCAGGTGGATGGGCACGCCGTGCGCGCGCGCCAGCGCCGCGGTGTCGGCCATCGCCGCCAAAGGCAGCACCTTGCCGTTGCCGTGGGCGTTTTCCAGACAGATCAGGCCGGTGCGCGGCTCGTGGATGTCATCGCCGACGCGGATGCGACGCTCGATGTCCGCCGTCGCCATCACGCCGTCGCGGCCCTCGATGGTGCGCAGCTGCGCGCCGGCGATCACCGCCGCGCCGCCGGCTTCGTGCCAGACGATGTGGCTGTTGTCCTCGACGATCACCTCCTCGCCGCGCCGGCAGTGGGTGAACAGCGCCAGCTGGTTGCCGAAGGTGCCGCTAGGCACCAGCAGGGCCGCTTCCTTGCCCAGCTTGTCCGCCGCCAGCGCTTCCAGCCGGATCACGGTGGGATCGTCGCCGTAGACGTCGTCGCCCAGTTCGGCGTCCAGCATCGCCTGGCGCATCGCCGGCGTCGGCTGGGTGACGGTATCGCTGCGCAGGTCTATCCACTTCATCATTCGCACTCCCAGGTGGTATCAAGTTTCCGCCGGCAGGCCCAGACAGGCCGCCAGCGCGTCGGTAATCAGTCGCGCCGCGTCCGGCGGCGGCTCGGCGTCCAGCAGCAGGCCGTGGATCAGGCCGTCGGCCATCCTCAGCAGCACCTCCGCCCGGCCGGCGTCGGCGCCGATGCCGGCCAGCCAGGCGGCCACGCAGTCGCGCAGCGCGGCGTCCTGCGGGTTGACGGCCGGCGGCTCGTCGAAGGCCGGCCATTCGCGCTCCAGCACCCGGTGCAGGCCCAGTTCGCGCAGATGCAGCGCCAGCACCGCCGCCACCAACTCCGCCAACTGCCGCCGGGGCGGCCAGCCCGCGCCGCGCCGCAGCGCATCCTGCACCGCGGCCAGCGTTTCCTCGCCGTGGCGGCGGTGCAGCGCGGCCACCAGCGCGTCTTTATTGGGGAAGTATTGGTACAGCGAGCCGATGCCGACGCCGGCCAGCTCGGCCGTCTTGTTGGTGGTCAGGCCAGCGTAGCCGTCGCGCGCCAGAATGCGAGCCGCCGCCTCAAGAATGGCGGCGACGGCATGGCGCGAACGCGCCTGGCGCGGCTGTTTTCGGGCTTGGGGAATGGCGGGCATAGGCCTAGTGAAACACGAGTTTTTGCCCCATGCAAACCGGCTTAAAGTGGAGCGGCTATCCAAACACCACAGGAGTTCTGGCCATGCAACAAACCTACGCCTTCTTCGCGCTGCTGCGCGTCCACCCCAACTGGCTGCGGCTGAGCCGCCCGGAGCGCCGCCGCTTCGAGGCCGAAACGCTGCGGCCGATCTACGAGCGCTACCCGGCGGTGCGCATGCGCTGGTTCGACGCCGAAGCCTTCACCGGCCGCTGCAGCGACATCGCGCTGTTCGAAACCGAGTCGATCCGCGAGTTCTACTACCTGATCGACGCGCTGCGCGACAGCAAGATCGCCACCGAGCCCTACTTCGAGTTTCTCGACATCATTCCGGCGGTGGAGGACGGTTTCCGCGAATACGACGCCCAACTGGCGAACTAAGCGAAACGGCGGCCAGATGGCCGCCGCGTCTATCGGTGCTTCACGGATTCGGGCCCAGGCCCGAGATGGCCGGCGCCATGGCCGGCGGGTGCTGCGGAATCAATTGTAGGAAGCCGGGATCAATGTATCCGATACGATTGCCTGATGGCGTCGGCCTGGCGTTCGGCCTTCTGGATGTCGGGCGCGGCCATGGAGATGTCGGCGCCGCAGCTGCACTGCAGCGGGTGGTCCGGGACGATGGTTCGCAGATGCTGGCGGGTTTCGCGGCCGCATTCTTCGCAGGCGATCACCACGGTGGCGTTGTAGTGTTTGTCCAGATCGATATCGAATCTTTGCTGCTTCATCGGAATCTCCCCAATGCTGAGAGTTGGCCGGCAGAGGAGGCGCCGTCGGCGCTTCTTGCCGGTCCCTGACGCGCGCCCACCGGCAACCGGACGCGTATGGATCAAGATACGGCCAACAGCGAAAAGGTTCCACGCAATCAAGCAGTTGGATTGTAAAAAAATTTTCATGCCGGCCGAAAACGCCACACTAGGACCATCCAATCCGCAAGCGATGCCGCGGCGGCCGGCCGCGGGGCTGGCACCCGGCCGCCGCCTTGGTTATCCTTGGCCGTTTTTGCGCAACAGGTTATCCCGATGGACCACTCAGCCGACCTCGCCCGCCGCTTCGGCGGCATCGCCCGCCTGTACGGCGACGACGCGCTCGCGCGCTTCCAGAACGCCCATGTCTGCGTGGTGGGCGTCGGCGGAGTCGGCTCCTGGGCGGTGGAGGCGCTGGCGCGCAGCGCGATCGGCAAACTGACGCTGATCGACCTGGACAACGTCGCCGAATCCAACACCAACCGCCAGCTGCCGGCGCTGGATCCTTTGTACGGCATGGCCAAGGTCACGGCACTGGCCGAACGGGCGCGGGCCATCAACCCGGCCTGCGAGGTGATTGAAATCGAGGATTTCGTCACCGAAGAGAATATGGACGCGATGCTGGGCCAGGGCTACGACTACCTCGTCGACTGCATCGACAGCCTGAAGGTGAAGACGGCGATGGCCGCCTGGTGCGCGCGCCACCGCCAGCGCTTCATCGTCTCCGGCGGCGCCGGCGGCCAGATGGATCCTAGCAAGATCAAGCTGGCCGACTTGTCCGAAGTGACACAGGACCCGCTCTTGTCCAAGCTGCGCTACAACCTGCGCCGCCACCACGGCTTCGCCCGCGACGGCAAGAAGATGTGCGTGCCCTGCGTCTACTCCACCGAGCAGCTGGTCTACCCGCAGGCCCAGGCCTGCGATGCCGACGACGCGCGCGGTCCGCAGGGCCTGTCCTGCGCCGGCTTCGGCGCCGGCATGGTGGTGACGGCCAGCTTCGGCCTGTTCGCCGCGTCGCGGGTGCTGACCGATCTGGCCAAGGCCAAGAAATAAGCGATGCCTAGGCGGCCGCTAAGGAGCGCCTGCGCCGAATAAGCCAGGCGCGCTTGGCCTGCCTCAGCCCTTGCGCTGCAGCAGATCCCATAAATTGCCGTACAAATCGCGGAACACCGCCACCGTGCCATAATCCTGCTCCTGCGGCGGGCGGACGAACTCCACCCCGGCCGCCTGGTAGCGCCGATAGTCGCGCCAGAAGTCGTCGGTATTCAGGAACAGCCACACCCGGCCGCCGGCCTGGTTGCCAATGAAGGCGGCCTGCCCCTCGTTGCTGGCCCGCGCCAGCAACAGGCCGGCCTGCGAGCCCGGCGGCGTCACCACCACCCAGCGCTTGTCCTGCTCCGGCTGGTAGCTGTCCTCGGTCAGCTCGAAACCCAGCGTATTCACGTAAAAATCGATGGCCTCGTCGTAATCCCTCACCACCAGCGACACCAGCCCCAGGCTCTGCTGCATTTCCGTTTCTCCCCGCTTGGCCGCGCCGCCGACATGGCCGCGCGCGATCGCAGCGCGATCGCAGCGCGATGATACCGTACCGCGCCTAGCGGTCCAGCACCTTGCAGTCGTGGTCCTGCAACTCCTCCGCCGAGCCGCGGTTCGCGCTGAGCAGGTCGGCGCGGCCTGCCAGCAGCACGAAGCCGTCGCCGTCGGCGAAGCTGGCCGGCAGCAGCGCCAGACCGTAGCGCCCCATCTGCTCGGCTGCGCCGGGCAACTCGTCGGCCAGCAGGCGGAACGGATCGCCTTGCGGATTGCCGTCCCGGTCGGCGTCCACGCGCCGCGCCCAGTAGGCGTGGCCTTTCAGCTCCACCGGCAGCGGGCGCCAGCGCCGCGGCAGGCTGTCGTCCAGATCGTCCACCTGCTGGCGCACGGTGGGGTCGATGCAGGAAATGTGGATGTGCAGCTGGTTCTGGCTGCGGCCGTACTGCGAGTTGATCGCCAGCGCCACCGCCTGGCGCGGCACCGGGCCGCCGCGCTTCAGCGCCATGTAGCGCCGCGCGCGCCACGCCTCGCGCCAGTAGGCCGGCGCGCCGTCCCGCAGCAGCTGCGGGCTTTCGATGCCGCTGACCCGGCTGGTGGGAATCAGCAGATATTGCAGCGCGCCGTAGCGGTCTTTCAGCACCGCCACCGCCTGCCCCACTTCAACGCAGGGGTCGGGTTTGCCTTGGCTTTGCTGATTGGGCAGGCACTGCTCGCCGACGATGCGCCACAAAGCGTCGCCGTCGGCCATCGCGTAACAGGCCGCGCCGGCCAGCAACAGGCCGCACAAAGCGGCGCGCAACATGAATCTTTTCTTCATCGCGGATCGCATTCCATGGTTAAGCCCGCCGGCCAGGCTGGCGCGGCTTCCGCAAAATAGCATGAGCCCGGCCGGCGTCGCAGCAAGCTTGTCGTCGCGTCACGGCCCGAACCGCCGCCGCGCGGCCTGCTCCGCCTGATCAGCAAGGCGACAACGGAAAATCATTGCCTCCAAAAAAATACAAATAAGCGACGCTTAATTCCAATAAAAATAAATTCAAAGCAATAAACATGATGAAACCATACTTAAGTACAGGGTTTGCATCTGCATTATTGACCTATCCTGTGCGCCGATCGCATGACAACCCCGGCCGCAGCGCCGCTCCCCTCATGCCCGCCCACCGCCTTTTGCCGCCGCAGCAAGAAAGCCGTTCGCCATGCCCGCCGAAAAGTTTCGCCCCCTGCTCGCCATTTCCCGCCGCCAGGCGCTGTGCTTCTGCCTGCTGCTCACCGCCTTCGAACTGCTGACCTACCTCGCCAGCGACATGGTGATGCCGGCCATGCTGCAAGTGACCCGCGATCTGGACGCCGACAGCCGCCACGTGCCCACCGCCCTCAACGCCTTCCTGCTGGGCGGCATCGCCCTGCAATGGCTGATCGGCCCGCTGTCCGACCGCTTCGGCCGCCGGCCGCTGCTGCTGGCCGGCGTCCTGGGCTTCGCCGCCGCCTGCGCCGCCGCCGCCGGGGCGCAGCAGATCGAAAGCTTCAACCTGCTGCGCTTCGCCCAGGGCACCGCGCTCGGCTTCGTCATCGTCGTCAGCTACCCGGCGCTGCAGGAAACCTTCGCCGAGGAGGACGCGGTGCGGTTGATGGCGCTATTGGCCAATATCGCGCTGCTGTCGCCGCTGGCCGGACCGCTGTTGGGCGGCCTGCTGCTGAAGCTGCTGTCCTGGCGCCAGCTGTTCGCCGCGCTGGCCGCCGCCGCCTTGCTGGTGGCGCTGGGCCTGTGGCGGCTGATGCCGGAGACGGTGGGCGCGCCGCGCCGCGACGGCCCCGCGCTGCCGCCGACGCCATTGCGGCTGAAGGCCGCGCTGGCCAACTACCTCGGCCTGCTGCGCCACCGCACCGTGCTGTGCGGCAGCCTGGCGCTGGGCCTGATCACGCTGCCTCTGATCGCCTGGATCGGCCTGTCACCGCTGCTACTGATCCGCCAGCTGGGCTACAGCAACCTGGAATACGGCCTGTGGCAGCTGCCGGTGTTCGGCGGCGTGATCGCCGGCAACCTGGCGCTGAACCGGCTGGCCGGCCGCCAGAGCCTGGCGCGGCTGCTGCGCCTCTCCCTGGCGCCGATGGCCTGCGGCCTGCTGCTGACCGGCATCCTCACCCCGCTGCATCCGACGCTGCCGACCCTGGCCGCCGGCCTCGCCATCTACGCCTTCGGCCTGGGCCTGGGCAACGCCACGCTGTACCGGCTCACCCTGTACGCCAGCGACAGCGCCAAGGGCAGCGTCGCCGCGGTGCTGGGCATGCTGTCCACCGCCACGCTGGGCGCCGGCGCGGCCTTGCTGGCCTGGCTGAACGCCGGCGACAGCCCGCAAAGCTTCGCCGTCGGCGCCACCGCCGCCGCGCTGCTGGCCGCGCCGCCGCTGTGGCTGCTGCTGCGCGCGCCGCAGCCGCAGGCCAGCGCCGCCTGACACTCGTTTCCCCATCGATACCGTAAAGCACCATGACCTCACTCAAGCATGTCGAAGCGCTGTGCCATCTGGACGATCCCTACCGCGCCGACGCCGAATGCGACTGCCTGTTCGACGCCGCGATGCGCGAGCTGGTGGACTACCACTGCGAGCGCAGCCCCGGCTACCGCCAATGGCTGGAGCAGAACGGCTTCACGCCGGCGCGCCTGGCCGGCCTGGCCGACTGGTCGCAGCTGCCGCCCATCTTCGCCAACTATTTCAAGCGCCGGCTGCTGCTGAGCGCAAGCGGCGAAGACGCGCTGGAGCTGACTTCGTCCGGCACCACCGGCCAGAAAAGCCGGATGCGCTACGACGAACGCAGCATCGGCGCCGCCCAGCGCATGGTGGACCGCATCTTCGACCACTACGGCTGGCATACCCCGGACCAACCGGCCAACTACCTGCTGCTCAGCTACGAGCCGGCGGGCGCCATCACGCTGGGCACCGCCTACACCGACCAGTTCCTGTGCAAGTACGCGCCGGTCAACCGCGCCGTCTACGCGCTGCGCCACACCGGCAAGGGCAACGAGTTCGATCCCTTCGGCGCGATGCGCGCGCTGCAGGAATTCGCCGCGGAAGGCCTGCCGGTGCGCATTTTAGGCTTCCCGGCCTTTCTGTGGTTCACGCTGGAGCGGATGCGCGACATGGGCCTGCCGCCGCTCGCCCTGCATCCGCAATCGCTGGTCTTCCTCGGCGGCGGCTGGAAAACCCATGCCGACCAGGCGATTCCCAAACTGGAGCTGTACCGCCGGCTGGGCGAACAGCTGGGTCTGCCGGACGAACGTTGCCGCGACGGCTACGGCTCGGTCGAGCATCCAGTGCCCTACGTCGAATGCCCGAACCACCGTTTCCACGTGCCCAGTTGGGCCCGCGCCTGGGCGCGCGACACCGCGACGCTAGCGCGGCTGCCCTACGGCGAGCCCGGCTTCCTGCACCTGGTTTCGCCCTACATCACCTCAAGCCCGGCCCATAGCCTGGCGTTGAGCGACCTGGCGGCGCTGCACCCGGCGGCCAGCTGCGGCTGCGGCCTGGCCACCGACTGGTTCGAGCTATTGGGCCGCGCCGGCACCAGCAAGAGCCGCAGCTGCGCGATGGCCGCGTCCGAACTGATCAAGGAGTCCTGAACATGTATCTGATTGATGGAGAATTGCGCGCCCAGCTCACGGCGGACGACGCGCTGGCCGCGCTGCGCGCCCGACTGGCCGACACCCTGGCCGCGGAGCCGGATGTCGAGGCCGTACTGTCCTGCGCCGAGCGTTTCGCCGACGCGCTGGCGCGCGCCGGCGGCCACCCGCTGCTGGACGAGGCCGGCCGCCTCGCCCTGGCGCGCTTCTGCCGCCGCGAAGCGCTGCAAGCCAAGCTGGAGCGCGAACTGGACGAGCGGCCGTTCTCGCTGCGCCGTCACGACTACCGCGAAGCGCGCTTCGAAGCCTGGCGCCCGCTGGGCCTGGTGCTGCACATCACCCCGTCCAACGCGGCGCTGCTGCCCTTCATGGCGGCGCTGGAAGGCCTCTTGGCCGGCAACGTCAACTGGCTGCGCCCCAGCGCCAGCGACCAGGGCCTGAGCGCGCGGCTGCTGGCCGAATTCCTGCGCCACGACCACAGCGGCCGGCTGGCCCGGCGCGTCGCCGTGCTGCCCATCGCCAGCGACCGGCTCGCCCCGCTGCTGGCCGAGGCCGACGCGGTGTCCGCCTGGGGCGGCGACGCCGCGCTGGCCGCCATCCGCGCGCAATTGCCGCCCGGCTGCCGCTGGATAGACTGGGGCCACCGCGTCAGCTTCGCCTATCTCGACCCGGCCGCCGGCGACGCACAACTGGACGCGCTGGCCGACGATGTCTGCCGCCACGACCAGCAGGCCTGCTCCAGCCCGCAATGCCTGCTGGTGGACTGCGACGACGCGGAAACGCTGCGCGGCGTCGCCGCGCGGATGGCCGCCGCGCTGGCGCGCCGCGCGCCTCAGTGGCCGGCGCTGCGGCCCGACCTGCAGGAAGCCGCCGAGATCAGCAGCCAGATGGCCTTTCTACGGCTGGACCAGGCCTTCGCCGGCCTGGACGGCGAAGTGCTGGACGGCGAAGGCTGGCGGCTGGCCTGGAACGCCCGCCATGAACTGGCGCCGTCGCCGCTGTTCCGCACCCTGCAGTTGCGGCCGGCGCCGCGCGCCGAACTCTCCGCCATCCTGCGCCCCTGGCGCACCCGCCTGCAAAGCTGCGGCCTGATCGCCCCGGCGGCGCGCCTACCGGAACTGAGCCGCGCGCTGCTGGCGGCCGGGGTCAGCCGCGTCGCGCCGGCCGGCCGCATGCACGACGGCTACGACGGCGAGCCACACGACGGCGTCTACGCGCTGCAACGGCTGTCGCGCCGGGTGTCGGCCACGCTGGACGCCGCCGCGCTGCCCGGCCACGCCCACCTGGACGCGCCGCCGGCCGAGCCCGAGGGCCTGGCCGCGCTGCCGGTGATGGACAAGGCCGACTTCCAGCGCCAGGGCGCCAACGCCAAGGCCCAGCTGTTCTTCCGCAGCGGCGGCAGCAGCGGCGCGCCCAAGCTGGCCGGCTTCAGCTATCGCGACTACCACCGCCAGATGCGCGCCGCCGCCGACGGGCTGTTCGCCGCCGGGCTCGACCCAGCCGCCGACCGGGTGATGAACCTGCTGTACGGCGGCAAACTGTACGGCGGCATGCTCAGCTTCTTCACTATCCTCGACCACATGGGCGTCGCCCAATACCCGATGGGCGGCCCGTCCGACGACGATTTCAGCGAGATCGCGCGCTTCATCGTCGAGCAGAACATCAACACCTTGGTCGGCATGCCCGGCACCTTGCACCGGCTGTTCGAATGCGAGAACAAGCTGCTGCGCGGCTACGGCGGCGTGCGCAAGGTGTTCTTCGGCGGCGAGCACATCAGCGACGGCCAGCGCGCCTACATCGGCAGCTTCGGGGTGGAGCTGATCCGCTCCGCCCTGTATGGATCGGTGGATGCCGGCCCGCTCGGCCACGGCTGCCCCGGCAGCGCCGACGGCGAATTCCACCTGCTGGCCGAAACCCAATGGCTGGAAGTGTTGGAGCAGGACAGCGACCGCCCCGCCGCCGCCGGCGAAATCGGCCGCCTGGTGTTCACCTCGCGCGAGCGCGAAGCGCAGCGGGTGCGGCGCTACGACCTGGGCGACCTGGGCCGCTGGCTGCCCGGCCGCTGCGCCTGCGGCCTGGCAACGCCCCGCTTCCAGCTCACCGGCCGCCACGGCGCGCTGCTGCGGGTCGGCACCATCTTCGTCAATCCGGCCGAGCTGAGCCGGCAAATAGGCCTGCCGCTGCAATGGCTTGTGGACCAGGCGGACAGCGGCTGCGACCGCATCCGCCTGCTGGCCGACGGCGAGCCCAACCGCATCCGCGCCCAATTGCTGCAGGACCCGATGCTGAGCGAAGTCGTCGGCGGCGGCCTGCTGAAACTGGAAATCTCCCCGACGCCGGCGGCCGAATTCCGCCGCCATCCGCACAGCGGCAAGACGCCGCTGGTGCTGGACCTGCGCCGTTAAACCTTGCGCCGGCCGTCCGCGGACGCCGGCGCCGAAGCCGCAATCATGAATCCAAAGCTGAAATCACTCGTCGACCACGCCCGGCGCCATTCGCCGTTCTATCGCCAGCTGTACCGCGCGCTGCCCGCCGAGGGCTGGCGGCTGTCCGACCTGCCGCCGGCCGATCCCGACCACTACTGGCGCGGCTCGCAAACGCTGCGCGACTGGCCGGTGCTGACCGCGCCGCTGGACGACGGCCATGTCTTCAAGACCGGCGGCTCCACCAGCGAGGGCAAGCTGTCGGTCTTCAGCCGCGCCGAGTGGCAAGCCTTCGTCCAGGCCTTCGGCGGCGGCGTCGCCCGCCAGCTGCGGGCCGGCGACCGCGTCGCCAACCTGTTTTTCGCCGGCGACCTCTACACCAGCCTGCTGTTCATCCACGGCGCGCTGTCGCGCGCGCCGCTGCCGCTGGTGGAATTCCCGTTCACCTGCCATGTCGACGACGCCGTGCTGGCCGACGCCATCCGCCGATATGAGATCAACGCGCTGACCGGAGTGCCGGCGCAGCTGCTGCGCTTCGCCCACCACCTGGCGCATGCCGGCCAGACGCTGGCCGGCGTCGATACCGTGCTGTATGGCGGCGAAAGCCTGTTCGGCGAGCAACTGGCGCTGCTGAAACAGGCTTTTCCCCAGGCCCGCATCGCCTCGGTGGGCTGCGCCAGCGTCGACGCCGGCCTGATAGGCTATGCCGAGCCCGGCTGCCGCCACGGCGAGCACCGGGTGTTCGACGACGACAGCCTGGTGGAGATACTGGACGAGGCCAGCGGCGAGCCGATCAGCGAAACCGGCCGCTGCGGCGTGCTGACGCTGACCAATCTGCAGCGCCGACTGATGCCGGTGATCCGCTATCCCACCGGCGACCTGGCCTGCTGGCGCGAGCCGCCGGGGCCGGCGCGCAAGTTCGCGCTGCAGGGCCGCTCCGGCCAGGGCCACCGCGTCCGCGTCGGCACGCTGTCGCTGTTTCCGGCGCAACTGGCGCCGCTGCTGGAAAGGCATGCCGAGCTGTTGGCCTGGCAGCTGGCGATAGAACGCCGGGACGGCCGGGACGCGCTCAGCCTGCTGCTGGCCAGCCGCCGCCAGCTGGATTGCGCGGCGCTGCGCCAGGACTTGCTGGCCGCCCAACCGGCCATCGCCGCGCTGTGCGCGGCCGGCCAGCTGCGCCTGGACATCGTCCAGACCAGCCCGGAGCGGATGCGCACCCATCCGCGCTCCGGCAAGCTGATGCGGGTGGTGGATCTGCGCGACTACCAAGCCGAGGAGGCGCAGCCATGAGCGCCCGCCATCCCGCCGCCGCCTGGGCGCGCGACTACCAGGCCGGCGACGCCGCCGCGGTCAGCGCGCTGTTCCGCGCGGTCTACGGCGACCACTACGTGTATCCGGACGTCTACCTGCCCAGCCAGATCGAGCAACGCAACGCCAGCGGGCAATGGCATTCGGCGGTGGCGCTGCTGGACGGCCGTCTGGCCGGCCATGCCACGCTGTGGCTGGACCCGGCGCGGCCCGGCCAGGCCGAGCTGGCCTTGAACGTGGTGCATCCGGACGCGCGCGGACGCGGCGTGGCCAGCCTGCTGGGACGCCATCTGCGCGCCGCGGCCGGCAGCCTGGGCTGCGGCCTGCTCACCATCAAGCAAGTCTGCTCGCACCCGCAAAGCCAATACCTGGCGCAAACGCTGGGCTTCCACACCAGCGCGCTGATGCTGGACTACGTGGATTCGCCGTTCGGCAAGCCCGAGCCGGAAAGCATCGTGCTGGGTTGCCTGCCGCTGCGGCCGCGGCCGTTGCCCGAACTGGCCTGGCCGGCGGAATGGGAGGAATGGCTGCGGCCGCTGCGCCAGGCCTTCGGTCCCGGCGCGCCGGCGGCGGCGCCGACGCGCTTGCCCGGCCTCAGCCTGGCGCGCCACGGCCAGCGGCTGGAAGTCGTCGTTCCGCAGCCCAGCGCGGCGCGGCTGGCGGAAATCGCCGCCCTGCCGGCCGGCCAGCTGATCTACCTGAAGCTGGCGCCAAGCGCCGACGCGCTGGCGCTGCGTCCGCGGCTGGCAGAGGCGGGCTTCCGCTTCGGCGGCCTGCTGCCCGATGCCGGCGGCGGCTGGCTGCTGTTGTTTCTGCGCGGCCAGCGCGGCGACGCCATCCGCTTCTGCGACGCCGGCGCCGAACAGCTATACCGGCTGGATTTGCAGCCGGCGGCTTAAGACGGACGGGCCGCGTCCAGCGGCTCCACCCGCACCGCGGTGCCGTAGCACAGCACCTCGGTCAGGCCGGCCATCACGTCGGTGGCGTCGTAGCGCATGCCGATCACCGCGTTGGCGCCCAGCGCCGCCGCGTGCTCGCACATCAGCGCGTAGGTTTCGGAGCGCGCCTGCTCGCACAAGCTGGTATAGATGGTGATGTTGCCGCCGAACAGCGACTGCAAGCCGCCGAGAAAATTACCCACCACCGAGCGCGAGCGCACCGTAATTCCGCGCACCACGCCCAGATTGGCCACCACCCGGTAGCCGGGCAGATCGAAAGTCGTGCTGACCATTTTTGCCGGCAACATCGCATTCTCCTCAAGTCGGCCCGCCCGATGCGGGCCGGAAACGAATCGGGAACCGCCGCGCCTCACAGCGCGCGATACTCGCCTGCCTGCAGACGCGGCACGCAGGTGCTGACATCCAGCTGCGCCGCCAGTTCGATATCGTCGGCGAAGCCGCGCTCGATCAGTTCCAGGCTGGACGTGCACTGGCGCAGATGGCTGAGCAAATCATGCCTGGCCAGCAAGAACGCCGCTTCGGCCGCCTGCGCCTCCGGCGACTTGCTGCCAGTCAGCCGGTGAATGATGGCGCCGGCGCCGATGAAGTCTTCGAAGGCGAAACGCAGCTCGCCGTCCGGTGCGCGTTCGCCCGCGGCGATCAGCCGCACCGGCGCGCCCTGGCTGCCGGCGTATGCCGCCACCGCGGCGGCATTGCGCAGACAGCCCGCCACCACCTCGCCCGCCGCGCACTCCAGGCTCAAGGCGGCGCCGTTCGGCGAGGGCAGCACCAGCCGGCTGCCGGCGCTCAGCGCCCGCATCGAGACCGGCGACAACGACAGCTTGTTGCGGCTGCGCTTGCCGGCCAGCTGGGCCTTGCGCTCGGCGGCGAAGGCTGCGGCGCCCTCGTCGTCGGGACGAAAAGGCAGCAGCGCCGCGCCGCAGCCGCAGCCGATGTCGACGCAGGTGCTGAACGACAGCACGTCGACAATCACGCACAGCGCCGCCTGCCCATCCAGCCGACGCACGCCCGGCAGGCCCCATTCCAGCCCAATATCGTATTCCTGCTGCCCTTGATACATCATTCCCTCTGTACGAAAAAACCGCCACCAGCCCTTGAAGGCTGATGGCGGCGTCACTGATGGTTTTCCAGTACTGCGCCGCAAACACTGCCACGGCAGCATGACAAGCCGGTGATGCCTGTGATTCAGTCGCGGTATTGCAGCGTCAGCAGATACTCTCCGCCATGCTCCCCCGCCCGGGCCACGATGCGCCCGTCGCCGCTCAAGCCGGCGAAATCGCCGCTGCCGCTGCCCGGCATCACCCGCAGCGAACCGCTGACGCCGGCCGCGGCGGAATACACGCCGTCATGCCGCAGCACCAGGCTGCCCTGCCGCTCGCCCCAGCGCGCGACCACGCGCTCGTAGCCGATGAAGCTCACCTCGCCGCCCTCGTCCGCCGGATACAGCAGCTGGTACTCCAGCCAGCCTTGTCCCTCCAGGCTGCCGCTCAGCGCGTTGACGATGCTGGCGCGCTTGAGCTCGCCGGCGCCTTCGGTCTGCTGCAGCAATTGCTCGCTCCATGAGCCGACGTCGAAACGGCAGCTCAGGGAAACCGCGAGATGTTGGCTCATCGCTCCGCTCCTTTGGCCATTGGCTTACAAGCATAATCGTTGACGCGCGCCGCAGCCAGCGCCGCGCAAACAAAAACCGCCGCCAGCGCAAAGCGTGGCGGCGGCGCGACGGAACGGGTCCGCGTCAGGCCAGCAGGCAGGACGATTGCGTTTCGCTCGACAGCTTGCGCAGCTTCGGCACCTCCTGCGCGCAACGCTCCACCGCCTGCGGGCAGCGGGTGCGGAACACGCAGCCGGACGGCGGGTTGATCGGGCTGGGCAGATCGCCCTGCAGGATCTGGATCACCTTGTTCTTTTCCTGCCGCGGGTCCGGAATCGGAATGGCGGACAGCAGCGCGCGGGTGTACGGGTGCGAGGGCACGTCGTACAGCGCGTGCTTTTGCGCCAGCTCCATTTCGCGCCCCAGGTACATCACCAGGATGCGGTCGGAGATGTGCTTGACCACCGCCAGATCGTGGGCGATGAAGATCAGCGCCAGGCCCATCTCGCGCTGCAGTTCCTTCAGCAGGTTGATGATCTGCGCCTGGATCGACACGTCCAGCGCCGACACCGGCTCGTCGCAGATGATCAGCTTGGGCTCCAGGATCAGCGCGCGGGCGATGCCGATACGCTGGCACTGGCCGCCGGAGAACTCGTGCGGGTAGCGGTTGATCATCTGCTCGCGCAGGCCCACCCGCTTCATGATGGCCTTGACGCGCTTCATCACCTCGTCGGCCGACAGCTCGGGCTTGTGCACGCGCAGCGGCTCGCCGATGATCTGGGCGATGGTCATGCGCGGATTCAGCGACGCCAGCGGATCCTGGAAGATCATCTGGATGTCCTTGCGGACGCTGAGCCAGTCTTTGGCGCTGCCTTGGCGCAGGTCCTTGCCCATCCAGACGATTTCGCCTTCCGTCGCCGGGATCAGGTTGAGGATGGCGCGGCTGAGGGTGGACTTGCCGCAGCCGGACTCGCCGACCACGCCCAAAGTTTCGCCGGCGAAGAGGTCGAAGCTGACCCCGTCCACCGCCTTCAGCGTTTTCTTGGGGCTCCACGGCCAGGCGTCGCCGCCCTTGACCTGGAAATGAACCTTGACGTTGCGTACCGACAGGATCGGCTGCTTGGCGGTTTCAGACATGCGTCACCTCCTCGGCGGCTTTGACCAGTTCTTCCGCCGGCTTGTGACAGGCGCGCAGAATCTGCGGATTCAGGCTGCTGGCGGCCAGCGGCGGCAGCTCGCCGACGCAGCGCTCGCTGCTGTGCACGCAGCGCTCGCTGAACGGACAGCCCTTGGGCATATTGGCCATATTAGGCGGATTGCCGGGGATGCTGACCAGCTCGGAGCCGTCGTGGTCCAGCCGCGGCAGCGCGCCCAGCAGGCCGATGGTGTAGGGATGGCTCGGGTGGTAGAAGATGTCGTCGGCGCGGCCGTACTCCATCGCCCGGCCGCCGTACATCACCAGCACGTTCTCGCACAGGCCCGCCACCACGCCCAGGTCGTGGGTGATCATGATGATCGAGGTGCCGAAATCGCGCTGCAGGTCCTTCAGCAGCGTCAGGATCTGCGCCTGCACCGTCACGTCCAGCGCGGTGGTCGGCTCGTCGGCGATCAGCACTTCCGGCTCGCACAGCAGCGCCATCGCGATCATCACCCGCTGGCGCATGCCGCCGGAGAATTCGTGCGGGTACATATTGATGCGCCGCGCCGCTTCCGGGATGCGCACCGCGTCCAAAAGCTCGATCGCGCGCTTTTTGGCGTCGCGCCGGCTCAGGCCCTTGTGCAGCTCCAGCACCTCGCTCATCTGCCGCTCCACCGTCAGGTAGGGGTTCAGCGAGGTCATCGGGTCCTGGAAGATCATCGAGATGCGGTCGCCGCGGATCTTGTTCAGATCCTTCGCGCCCATCGCCAGCAGGTTTTGGCCGTGGTACAGCGCTTCGCCGCTGGTTTTGCCGTTCTTGGCCAGCAGCCCCATCATCGCCAGCACGGTCTGGCTCTTGCCGGAGCCGGATTCGCCGACGATGCCCAGGGTCTGGCCCTTTTTCAACTCGAAATTCACGCCGTTGACGGCGTTGACCACGCCGTCGTTGGTCTGGAACTGAACCCCGAGGTTAGTTACTTTCAGAATGCTCATGGCTTGCCTCATCTATCCTGCGGGATCAGCGGTCTTTCGGGTCCAGCGCGTCGCGCAGGCCGTCGCCGATATAGTTGGCGCAATACAGCGTCAGCGACAACATCCCGGCCGGGAACAGCAGGATCCACGGCGTGGAATCCATCACCCCGGCACCGTCCTGGATCAGCACGCCCCAGCTGGTCATCGGCTCCTGCACCCCCAGGCCGAGGAAGGACAGCACCGACTCGGTCAGGATCACGCCCGGCACCGTCACCGTGGTGTAGATCACCACGATGCCCAGCAGGTTGGGCACGATGTGGCGGAAAATGATCACAGGCGTCGACACGCCGATCGCGTGCGCCGCCTCGACGTATTCCTTGGACTTGATCGCCAGCGCCTGGCCGCGCACCACCCGCGCCATGTCCATCCACGAGAACACGGTGATGGTCAGCACCACCAGGTAGAACTCGCGGCCCAAGAGCGTCACCATCAGAATGGCGATCAGCAGGTAGGGCACCGCGTACATCATGTCGACGATGCGCATCATCAGCGAGTCGATCTTGCCGCCGAGGAAGCCGGCGGTGGCGCCCCAGACTATGCCCAGGATCACCGAGGCGATGGTGGCCAGCAGGCCCACCATCAGCGAGATGCGGCCGCCGACCAGGCAGCGCACCAGCAGGTCGCGCCCCAGCGCGTCGGTGCCGAACCAGTGCATATTATGCAGCGTGGGCGCCTCGCTCATCGCGTCCCAGTCGGTATCGGCATAGCCGTTGGCCAGCAGCATGGGGCCGAAGATACAGGCCAGCGTGATCAGGCTGAGCACCACCAGGCTGACCACCGCCGCCTTGTTGCGGAGAAACCGGATGCGGGCGTCGCGCCACAGGCTGCGGCCTTCGACCGCCGCCTCGCTCAGGCCGTTTTCCAGCGCTACGGCCGCAGCCGCTTGTTTGCTCTTCATCATTTCCTTCGCCCCCTCAGTAGCGGATCTTGGGGTCGAGCAAGGCATAAGCCAGGTCGACGAGGAGGTTGAACACCACCGTGATCACCGTCACCAGCACCACCAGGCCCAGCACCAGCGTGTAGTCGCGGTTGGAGGCGCCGTTGACGATCAGTTTGCCGAGCCCCGGCAGGCCGAACACCGTCTCGGTCACCACCGCCGAGGTGATGGACGAGATGGCCAGCGGGCCGATCACCGACACCACCGGCATCAGCGCCGGCTTCAGCGCGTGGCGCAGCACGATGGCGCGCAGCGGCAGGCCCTTGGCGCGCGCGGTGCGGATGAAGTTGCTGTTCAGCACTTCGATCAGGCTGCCGCGCATCACGCGGCCGATAGTGGAGACGTTGATGAACACCAACAGCGAAATCGGCAGGATCATGAACTTCAGCTTGAAGTTGTCCCAGCCACCGGCCGGCAGCAGCGGCAGCCAGATGGCGAAGATCATCACCAGCACCGGCCCCAGCACGAAGGACGGGAAGGCGCCGCCGATATTGCCGAACAACATAACCAGATAATCGACGACGCTGTTCTGGCGCAGCGCGGCGATGGTGCCCAGCAGCACGCCCAGCACCAGCGAGATCAGGATGGCTCCGCCGCCTATGGTGGCGGACACCGGCAAGGCCTTGCTCACCAGATCGTTGACGCTCCAGTCGGCATAGCGGAAGGAGGCCCCCAGATCGCCGTGCAGCAGGCTGTTGAGGTAATACAGGTATTGTTGCCACGGAGGCAGGTCAAGATGGTACTTGGCCTGCAGATTGGCCAGCACCGCGGCGGAGACCTTGCGTTCGCCGTCGAACGGGCCGCCCGGCGTCAAGTGCAGCAACAGATAGCAGACCGTGATGACCGCCAGCAAGGTGGGGATCGTCGCCAGAATGCGTCGGAAAGTATAAGACCACATATCGAACTCCGCTTGGCGGGCGCAGCGCGGCCGCCCGCCAACGCGCGAGGCCGTGCCGCCGCCAATCTACATCTCAGGCCGGAGTCCGCCAGGCGGGCCTCCGGCCTCTGTTCATCCAGCGCGAACGCTGGCCGCTTGCATCACGCTCAGTGGGCGATGATGTAGAGGTCCTTGCCCTGGTAACGATCCAGCGGGCTCTTGCCGTAGCCGCCCACATAGGACTTCACCAGACGCGGCGCGGTGTATTGCAGCAGCGGCAGCATCGGGTAGTCGTCCATGATCATCTTGGTGGCCTGGGTGAACAACTGCTTGCGCTTGGCCGGGTCCAGCGACTGGCTGCCCTGCTTGATCAGCTCTTCCGCCTTGGGATTGCAGTTCTTGTTTTCGTTCTGATCGTTATTGCACTGCACCAATGCCAAGAAGGTGGTGGCGTCGTTGTAGTCGGCGTTCCAGCCGTTGCGGGCGATCTGGTAGTCGCCGTCATGGCGCTTCTTCAGCAGCACCTTGAACTCCAGGCTTTCCAACTCGGTGTTCAGGCCCAGCTTCGACTTCCACTCCGAAGCGGCGAAGATCGCCATCTTCTTGTGATAGTCGTTGGTGTTGTAGGTGAAGGTCACCTTGGTGCCCGGCTTGACGCCCGCTTCGGCCAGCAGCTTCTTGGCCTCGTCGACGCGCTTGGCCATCGGCCATTTCACCCAGTCGTAGGTGGAGGCGTCGGCGCCGGAAATGCCGCGCACCATCACGCTATAAGCAGGCGTCTGGCCGTCGGCGGTGATTTTCTTGGCCAGAATGTCGCGGTCGATCACCATCGACAGCGCCTTGCGCACGCGCACATCCTTCAGCAGCGGATCCTTGTTGTTGAACGAGTAGTAGCGCAGGGCCAGGAATTCGGTGTTGCGGATTTCCTTCGGGTACTGCGCCTTGTACTTGTCGAAGGTGCCCGGCGGCAACTGGTAGACGAAATCGTTCTGGCCGGATTCAAACAGTTTGACGTCGGCGTTGCTGTCTTCGATCGGCAGATAGGTGATCTTGGTCAGCTGGACGTTCTTGGCGTCCCAGTAGTTGGGGTTCTTGGCGGTGACGATCTTGCTGTTGACTTGCCAGTCCTTCAGCAGGAACGGACCATTGCTGACCATCTTGCCCGGCTTGGTCCAGTCCTTGCCGTACTTGTCGATGGTGGCCTTCGGCAGCGGCGCCAGCTGGGTGTTGGCCACCAGCGACGGCAGGAACAGCACCGGATAAGGCGTCTTCACTTCCAGCGTGTACTTGTCGACGGCCTTGACGCCCAGCGTGGAGGCCGGCTTCTTGCCCTCGGCGATTTCCTTGCCGTTGACGATGAACATGCCGTAGGTCGACGCGTACGGGGAGGCGGTCTTCGGATCGACGAAACGCTGCCAGCCGTAGACGAAGTCGCCGGCGGTCACCGGAGTGCCATCAGACCACTTGGCGTTCTTGCGCAGGTGGAACACCCAAGTATTGGCTTCGACTTCCTTCCAGCTTTCGGCGACACCCGGGAGAACCTTGCCGTAGACATCCAGCGTGGTCAGACCCTCGAACAGGTCGGCGGTGATGGTGTTGGCCGGCACGGATTCCGCCACTACCGGATCCAGCGTTTCCGGCTCGGCGCCGGTATTGCGGGTGAACTCCTGCTTGGCAGCCAGCTTGACGCCGGCGGGCACCTTGGCGGCCAGCACGGAACCGGAAGCCATGGCCAGCGCGACGGCGGCGGCGATCGCCTTCAGCGATTGCTTGTCAGTCATCTTCTACTCTCCTTGTTCTGTCTCCGTCCTGTCTATCGCAAGACGGCGGATTTTTTTCACTCGATTGTATCCAGAGTGGGTCCGCAGATTATGCGCAGAGGGTTTTGAATACTTCAAGCCCCAAGACCCATAATATGCTATTCATTTTTCTCAACATCGCAACTTTGTCAGACAATAGACTACTCATGCAAATCAATGGCTTGATTACACGCTGTTTTTTATACTTTCGACATGCCGACATGTGAAATGCTATTAGCTGATCCGAGCAAATTTCATGGCAAAAACCCGCGCCGCCACCGCGCCAGCCTTACATATCATCGCCCCCTGATTTGCAGAAAGCGCGATGGATTTCCATTCACATTAAAAAATCGCACCAAATGAAAAAAGCCGCCCACAGGCGGCTTTTCAAGCGTTTTTTCCCGTCAGTCCAGCAAACGCCAGCCTATCTGTTCCCCGGCGCGCAGCGGCACCAGCGCGTCGCCCGGATACGGCAGCTCGGCCGGCACGGTCCAGCTTTCCCTGGCCAGGGTGATGCGCCCGCCGTTGGCCGGCAAGCCGTAGAAGGCCGGGCCGTTCAGGCTGGCGAAAGCCTCCAGCTTGTCCAGCGCGCCGGCGGCTTCGAAGGCTTCGGCGTAAAGTTCGATCGCCGCGTTGGCGGTGTACATGCCGGCGCAGCCGCAGGCCGCCTCCTTGGCGCCCTTGGCGTGCGGCGCGCTGTCGGTGCCGAGGAAGAACTTGGCCGAGCCGGAAGTGGCCGCTTTCACCAGCGCCTGGCGGTGTTGCTCGCGCTTGAGCACCGGCAGGCAATAATGGTGCGGCCGGATGCCGCCGACGAACAGCGCGTTGCGGTTCATCAGCAGGTGATGGGCGGTAATGGTGGCGGCCACATTGGCCGGCGCGGCGGCGACGAATTCGGCCGCCTCGCGGGTGGTGATGTGCTCGAACACCACCTTCAAATTCGGCAGTTTGGCCAGCAGCGGCTTCATCACCCGTTCGATGAACACCGCCTCGCGGTCGAACACGTCGATGTCGGCGTCGGTCACCTCGCCGTGCACCAACAGCGGCATGCCGACTTCGGCCATCGCCTGCAGCGCCGGCATCGCCTGGGCGATGTCGGTGACGCCGTGGTCGGAATTGGTGGTGGCGCCGGCAGGATACAGCTTGACGCCATGGACGAAGCCGCAGGCCTTGGCCTTGCGGATTTCATCGGCGCTGGTCTTGTCGGTCAGATACAGCGTCATCAGCGGTTCGAAGGCGCTGCCGGCCGGGCGCGCGGCCAGGATGCGCTCGCGGTAGGCGGCGGCGGCGGCCACCGTGGTGACCGGCGGCTTCAGGTTGGGCATCACGATGGCGCGGCCCATCTGGCGACAGGTGTCGGGCAGCACCGCGGCCAGCGCGGCGTCGTCGCGCAGGTGCAGGTGCCAATCATCGGGGCGGATCAGGGTGAGTGTCTGCATGGTCGGGGCTTGGCGTGGCTAGAGATAAAAGAATGGCGACGGGAACACCGTCGCCAGGCATGCTTATTTGCGTTTGAGCACCATCCGGAACTTGCCCTCGCCGGTGGTGGTCGATTCGAGCAGGCCGTTGCCGGTCTGGCGGCAAAACGCCTCGAAGTCCTTGGGCGCGCCGGGATCGGTGGCGATCACCTCCAGCACGGCGCCGCTCGCCATATCGGCCAGCGCCTTCTTCGCGCGCAGGATGGGCAGCGGGCAATTGAGGCCGGAAAGATCAATCTGCTTGTCGGGAGTCATGGGCCGGTGTCCTGAGCCATATCGCGTTACAATGAATGGGGTATGGGCCCGCGCGCTGCGGCGGGCCTTCTGGCCGTATAGTTTACGCCAGTCGTCAAGCCTTCCCCAAATCGGTCTTCACTATGTGCATCATCGCTTTTGCCTACAAGACGCCGGGCATGGGCCAGCTGGCCCTCTTGGCCAACCGCGACGAATACTACGCCCGCCCGTCGGCGCCGCTGGACTGGTGGCCGGAGTACCCGCATACGCTGGGCGGCCGCGACCTGCAATCCGGCGGCAGCTGGATGATGGTCGACGGACGCAACCGCTTCGCCGCCATCACCAACTTCCGCGACGGTTTTCCGGCCAAGGCCGAGCGCTCGCGCGGCGAACTGGTGGAGCGCTTCGTCAGCGGCGACGACGACGCCTTCGCTTTTGCCGACTGGCTGCGCGCCGAGCATCACCGCTACGCGCCGTTCAATCTGCTGTTCGGCCATACCTCCGACCTGTTCTTCTTCCACAGCCGCACCGCGCAGATCGCCCGCGTCACGCCCGGCATCCACACGCTGTCCAACGCCACGCTGGATACGCCGTGGTTCAAGAGCCAGCGGCTGGCCGAATACCTGCGCGAATTCCAGCGGGTGCCCAACGAAGACCAGGCCTACGCGGCGCTGTCCGACCCCACCCCGGCCGGCCCCGGCCAGCTGCCCAACACCCGTATCGGCCTGGCGCTGGAAAAAACCTTGTCGCCGATCTTCATCCAGGGCCGCGATTACGGCACCCGCGCCTCGATGTTGCTGACGGTGTCCAGCCGCGGCGACATCGCCTTTTCCGAATTGAGCTGGGGCCTGGCCGGCCGCGAAACCGGCCGCCGCCATTACAACCTGCGCGCCGGCACGGCGCGCTGATCCGGAGCATCGAACTTGAAAGCATTCCTCACCCTGCCGGCCGCGCTGGCCTTGTGCCTGAGCCTGCCGGCGCTGGCCGACAACGACAGGATCAAGAAAAACATCACCTTCGAGGACGAAAAAGCCTGGGAGGAGCAAGCCTACGCGCTGCCCGACTACCCGCAAGCCGCCGACTGGGTGGAAGTGAAGCCTGACTGGCTGCAGAGCAACCGTTTCTTCGTCGATGGCAAAACGCTGAGCGTGGGCCAGGACGGCGTGGTGCGCTACATCAGCAAGGTGCTCAGCCCCAACGGCGTGGAAAACCTCAGCGTGGAAGGCATTCTGTGCAAGGACGCCCGCTACCGCGCCTACGGCTTCGGCGACAGCGTCAACCACCGCTGGATCGAGCCGATGCGGCCCATATGGCAGGACATCGTCTATGGCGACAAGCTCAGGCGCGAACTGCGCGAACTGCTGTGCCCGTCGCACAGCGCGCCGCGCGACGCCGCCGAAGCGCTGAAGTCGCTGCGCAAGGGTTCCTGAGGCGGCCGCGAATGCGGATGGATGATGTTCTAGAATGAATCATCTGTCCTTGCATTTGCGTAAGCGCCGATGGATCAGCAAACCCAACAGGAAAATCGCGAAAGGGAGTGGGTCAGGCGATTGCTCGAGCAAAAAGGCATGCATCCGCTCGAACTGAAGTCGCTGAAAACCCCCGCTCCCGATGTCGGCGTGCGGTTGCCAGACGGCCGCCTGCTGGCGATAGAAGTCACCGAGGTGCTGGCCGGCGAGCATGTCCGGCGCACCGCCAAAAAGAAGGAAGCCCATCTCGCCCGCCAGGCGGCGGTGGGCATTTATTCGATGTTCGCGCTGCCGGCAAACGCCAGCGACGTCGCCTGCCGCATCGAGGCCAAGGTGGGCAAGGACTACCATGTGCCGCCCGGGCACCAGCTGCAATTGCTGCTGGCCGCCAGCACCTTCGAACACGGCGCCGTGGCGGCCACCCTGCTGCTGTATGTGTCGGTGCAGGAGCTGAACCAGCTCACCCACGACATGCTGGCGCGCTCGCGCTACCAGCACGTCTATTTGCATCTGCAGTCCGGCCGCGGCCTCTACGAGTGGAACCGCCGCCAGCGCTGGCATGAAATCCATCCGCCGGTGTTCGATGCCGGCGGCGCGCCCGGCCCGCAGGAGCTGGATCCGCAGACCGGCAAGTAATCGCTCAGTCCGGCGCCCGCCAGCTGCCGCTCTTGCCGCCGTCTTTCTCCAGCAGCCGCACGCCGCCGATCTCCATGCCGCGGTCCACCGCCTTGCACATGTCGTAGATGGTCAACAGGCCGACATTGACCGCTGTCAGCGCCTCCATCTCCACCCCGGTCTGGCCGTTGCATTCGGCGGTCACCTCGATCCGCACCGCGGACTCGGCATCCAGCAGCGCGAAATCCACCGCCAGCCGCGTCAGCGCGATCGGATGGCACAGCGGGATCAGGTCCCAGGTTTTCTTGGCCGCCATGATGGCGGCGACGCGGGCGATGCCCAGCACGTCGCCCTTCTTGTGGCCGCCGCCCTTCACCAGCGCAAAGGTGGCCGGCAGCATGCGGATGACGCCCTCTGCCACCGCGCGGCGGGCGGTGGCCGCCTTGGCGCCGACATCCACCATGTGGGCCTGGCCGCCGTCATCGAAATGCGTGAGTCGGGTCATAACGAATCCTTCAAATGAAAACGCCCGCGGCGCTCAACGCAGCAGGCAGAAAATCAGCCAGAAACAGGACACAATGATCAACAGGCCGGCGCTCCAGCGGACGATGGCCAGCACCCGGCGCAGATGGCGTCTGTCGTGGGTGAGGGCGAAGCACAACAGCGCCCAGCCTATGGCCAGGATGGTCGCCAGCAGCCACAGCCGCCAGAAGCCGAACATGCTTATTCCTGCGGCGGCAGCAAGTGGAAGCTGGACGGCGCGTCCAGCGGGTCGTCGAAGCTGACGTACTCCCAGGCCTCCGGCGTCGCCAGCAGCTTGCGCAGCAGCTTGTTGTTCATCGCGTGGCCGGACTTGTGGCCGGAGAAGGCGGCGATCAGCGGATGGCCGACGATGTACAGGTCGCCGATGGCGTCCAGCAGCTTGTGGCGGACGAACTCGTCCGGGAAGCGCAGGCCCTCTGGATTGAGCACGTACTCGTCATCGATCACGATGGCGTTGTCCAGGCTGCCGCCGCGGCCCAGGCCGTGGTTGCGCATGTATTCCAGCTCGTGCATGAAGCCGAAGGTGCGGGCGCGGCTGATTTCGTCTAGGTAGGAATGGCGGGCGAAATCCACCTCCACCGTCTGCGGCGCGCGATTGAACGCCGGGTGGTTGAACACGATGGCGAGCTTGGCCTTGAAGCCTTCGTGCGGGTCCAGCCGGACCCACACGTCGCCTTCTTCCACCATCACGCTCTGTTTGACGCGGATGAAACGCTTTTTCTTGGGCTGATCCACCACCCCGGCCGTCTGCAGCAGATAGAGGAAAGGCGCGGCGGAACCATCCATGATGGGCATTTCCGCCGCCGTCACCTCGACGACCAGGTTGTCGATGCCGAAGCCGGCAAACGCCGACATCAGATGCTCGATCGTGCCGACACGCACGCCGGTGTCCGTCACCAGCGTGGAGGAGAGGCGCGTGTCGTTGACGAGCGAGGGATCCACCTTCACGTCGACCGGCTCGGGCAAGTCGGTGCGGCGGAAGACGATGCCGGTATCGGGCGGCGCCGGCAGCAGGGTGAGCTTCACCCGCTCGCCGGAATGCAGACCGACGCCCGTGGCGCTGATCGCTTGCTTCAGCGTGCGCTGCAGTATCATTTCAGGCTACTCAACCAGACGGGAAAACCCGATTCTAGCATAGCGGCAAGCTATGCTTTATTGATTGATTCGCTTGCAAGAATAGCGTTTCTCTATCCTGTCTCTCCGCTTAGTCGGCCTGCTTGCGCAGGAAGGCCGGGATGTCGTAGCTCTCGCTCACTTCCGGATTGGAGAAGTCCAGCGACGGCGACGAGCGGCGGCGGCCGGTGCGCATGATGGCCGGCGCGTCCAGGTCTTCGTAGTTGACCATTTCCACCGCGCGGTCGTCGGTGCCGGTCTTGACGATCTTGATGTACTCCGGACGCTCTTCGTTGCGGGCGGACTTCTTCTGGCCGAGGCCGGTGGCGATCAGCGTCACGCGGATGGTGTCTTCCGGCATGTCCTCCACTTCGGCGGTGCCGAACTTGATCTGCGCCTCTTCGTCGGCGTACTGGCGGACGATGCCCATGATCTCGCGGTACTCGCTCATCTTCAGGCAGCCCGGCGCGGTGGAAATGTTCACCAGCACGCCGCGCGCGCCTTCCAGCGTGATGTTGTCGAGCAGCGGGCTGGCCACCGCCTGTTCGGCCGCCACGCGGGCGCGGTCGATGCCGGAGGCGTAGGCGGAGCCCATCATCGCCAGGCCCATTTCGCACATCACGGTGCGCACGTCGGCGAAGTCGACGTTGATCAGGCCCGGGCAAGTGATGACTTCGGCGATGCCGGCCACCGCGCCCTTGAGCACGTCATCGGCGGCGCGGAACGCCTCGCGCATGGTGACGTCCTCGCCCAGGACTTCCATCAGCTTCTCGTTGGGGATCACGATCAGCGAATCGACGTGTTTCTTCAGGTCTTCGATGCCGTTCTGCGCCACTTTCATGCGCTTGCCTTCGTGCTCGAACGGACGGGTGACCACGCCTACGGTCAGGATGCCCATTTCCTTGGCCACTTCGGCGACAACAGGCGCCGCGCCGGTGCCGGTGCCGCCGCCCATGCCGGCGGTGACGAACACCATATTGGAGCCGCGCAGCATCTCGGCGATGCGTTCGCGGTCTTCCAGCGCCGCGCTGCGGCCCACTTCCGGATTGGCGCCGGCGCCCAGGCCGCGCGTCAGGTTGGTGCCCAGCTGCAGCTTCTGCGGCGCGCGGTTGCGCTGCAGCGACTGCGCGTCGGTGTTGGCGCAGATGAACTCCACGCCGTGCACATTGCCGGTGATCATGTTGTCGATGGCGTTGCAACCGCCGCCGCCGACGCCGATCACCTTGATCACGGCCGTGGTGGCCGTTTCCTGCATCACTTCGAATACCATTCCGCTCATTTTCCTCTCCTCAACATAAGATGAGCCACTAACCGTGTTTACTACGCCCGAATCCTCGCGCCGCCGCCCATGCGGCCGGCGCTTTCCCGCCATTTAGAAGTTCCCGGCGAACCAGGCCTTCATCTTGCCGAACAATTGCCCCACGCCGGCCGACTCGGCCTTGCTGTGCGGGCCGGCATAACCCTGGATCTGGTCCTTGCCGTACAACAGCAGGCCGACGCCGGTGGAGAAGCGCGGCGTCTTCACCACTTCCGCCAGGCCGCCTACATACTTGGGCACGCCGACGCGCACCGGCAGGTGGAACACCTCTTCGGCCAGCTCCACCATGCCCGGCATCAGGCTGGCGCCGCCGGTCAACACCATGCCGGACGACAGCAGCTCCTCGAAGCCGCTGCGGCGCAGCTCCTGCTGCACCAGTTGGAACAGCTCTTCCACCCGCGGCTCGATCACTTCGGCCAGCGTCGCGCGCGACATCTGGCGCGGACCGCGCTCGCCGACGCCGGGCACTTCTATCATCTGCGCCGGATCGGCCATCGCGACCAGCGACACGCCGTGCTGGATCTTGATGTCCTCGGCTTCCTTGGTCGGGGTGCGCAAGGCCATCGCGATGTCGTTGGTGATCTGGTCGCCGGCGATCGGAATCACCGCGGTGTGGCGGATCGCGCCGCCCACGTACACGGCGATGTCGGTGGTGCCGCCGCCGATGTCGATCAGGCACACGCCCAAGTCTTTCTCGTCCTCGGACAGCACGGCGATGGCCGAGGCCATCGGCTGCAGCACCAGGTCGGACACTTCCAGGCCGCAGCGGCGCACGCACTTGGTCACGTTCTGCGCGGCCGACACCGCGCCGGTGACGATGTGCACCTTGGCTTCCAGCCGCACGCCGCTCATGCCCAAGGGCTCGCGCACGCCTTCCTGGCCGTCGATGCTGTATTCCTGGGTCAGGATGTGCAGCACCTGGTGGTCGGGCGGAATGGTCACCGCGCGCGCGGTTTCGATCACGCGGTCGATGTCCATCTTGGTGACTTCGCGATCCTTGATCGCCACCATGCCGTGCGAGTTCACACTCTTGATGTGGCTGCCGGCGATGCCGACGAACACCTCGTGAATCTTGCAGTCGGCCATCAGCTCGGCTTCTTCCAGCGCGCGCTGGATCGCCTGCACGGTGGACTCGATGTTCACCACCATGCCGCGCTTCAAGCCGCGCGACGGCGTGTGTCCCATGCCGACGATGTTAAGCTGGCCGTCTTCCAGCACCTCGGCGACGATCGCCACGATCTTAGAGGTGCCGATGTCCAGGCCGACCAGCATGTTCTTGCTTTCCTTTGGTTTGCTCACCTGTCGCTCCAACGCCTAATCACTTGTTTCCCTTTACCGGCGGCGCCTTGTAATCGGGCATCCGCACGGCGAATCCGTTTGGATAGCGCAGATCGACGTATTCGATGTGATACGGCAACCGCGCCAATTCGCTCTTCCAGTAGGTGGCGAAACGTTCCGCCCTCGCCACCACGTCATTTCTGCCCAGCTCCAGCTGCAGCTGGTTGTCCAACACCACCTTCCACGCCCGCCGCGACGACAGCCACAGCTCGCGCGGCGCCAGGCCCGACGGCTGCAAGGACTGACGCATCTGCGTCAGCATCGCCGTCATGTCCTTCTCAGCGCCGGCCGGACCGTAAAACACCGGCAGCTTGGCGTCGCTGGCGGCGTCGAAGCGCTCGCCGCGGGTGTTGACCAGGCCGTTTTCTCCCCAGCGCGCCAGCGCCACATGCTCCTCCACGGTGATGTCCAGCGCGTCCGGCCAGCGCCGCCTCACCTGCGCGTCGCGCACCCACGGCAATTTGCCGAAAGCCGCGCGCGTCTTGTCGATGTCCAGCGTGAAGAAGGTACCGGCCAGTTCATGCTCCGCGATGAACTTCAGCTGCTCGGCCGTCACCCGGTTCATATCCCCCTGGATGCGTATCTTCTTCACCGGGAATACCGGCGCGTGCGTCAGCCAGAATCCCCCCGCGTACAGCAACATCAGCGCTGCAGCGCCCAGCATCAGATTGGCCAGGCTCCGGAGCAGCCGATGGTTATCCCACATGCACCGTATCCAATACCTTCAGGCACAAGTCTTCGTAAGCGATGCCCTCGGCCCGCGCCGCCATCGGCACCAGGCTGTGGCTGGTCATGCCCGGGCTGGTATTCGCTTCCAGCAGGTAGATCTCGCCCGCTTCATCCATCAGGAAGTCCACCCGGCTCCAGCCGCGGCAACCCAATACCTTGAACGCCTTCAGCGCCAATTCGCGCGCCTTCGCTTCCACTTCCGGCGCGAGGCCGGACGGGCAGCGGTAGACCGTGTCGTCGCGGAAGTACTTGGCCTGGTAGTCGTAGTACTCGGTGGCCGGTTCGATCTTGATGGTCGGGTAAGCCACGTCGCCGATTACCGCGCAGGTGTACTCGCCGCCGCCGATAAACTGCTCGGCGATCACCACCGCGTCGTACTTGCGCGCTTCCGCAAACGCCGCGCGCAACTCGCCCGGCTGCTTGACCTTGGTCACGCCTATGCTCGAGCCCTCGCTGGACGGCTTGACGAAGATCGGCAGGCCCAGCCGCTTTTCGATGGCGTCGAAATCGCTGTCTTCATCCAGCAGCTCGAAAGCCGGAATCGGCAGGCCGGCGCCCTTCCACAACAGCTTGGTGCGCCACTTGTCCATGGCGATGGCCGAGGCCATCACGCCGCAGCCGGTATACGGCATGCCCAGCGCTTCCAGCGCGCCCTGCAGCGTGCCATCCTCGCCGAACGGGCCGTGCAGGATGTTGAACACGCAAGCGAAACCTTCTTCCTTCAAGGCCGCCAGCGGCTTTTCCGCCGGATCGAACCCGTGGGCGTCCACGCCCTTGGCCAGCAATGCCGAGAGCACGCCGGCGCCGCTCATCAGCGACACTTCGCGCTCGGACGAGCGACCGCCCATCAACACCGCCACCTTGCCGTACTGCTTCATCTATCTACCCTCAACAGGCCCGCGCCCGCGGCGCGAGCGGAAAATCCCTGGTCAAACCAGCGCCAGCACCTTGCCCGGCACCGCGCCCACCGACCCCGCGCCCATGGTCACCACAACATCGCCGTCGCGGGCGGCATCGACGATGGCCTGCGGCAGCTCGGCGATGCTCTCGACGAACAGCGGCTCTACCTTGCCGCCCACCCGCACCGCCCGCGCCAGCGCGCGGCCGTCGGCGGCGACGATGGGCGCTTCGCCGGCGGCGTACACCTCACCCAACAGCAGCGCGTCGACTCCGGACAGCACTTTGACGAAGTCTTCGAACAGATCGCGGGTGCGGGTGTAGCGGTGCGGCTGGAAAGCCAACAACAGGCGGCGGCCCGGGAAGGCGCCGCGCACCGCGGCCAGCGTGGCCGCCATTTCCACCGGGTGGTGGCCGTAATCGTCCACCAGCGTGAAGCTGCCGCCGTCCTTGGCCTTCACCTCGCCGTAGCGCTGGAAGCGGCGGCCGACGCCGGCGAATTCCGCCAGGCCTTGCTGGATGGCTTCGATGCTGGCGCCGCACTCCAAGCCGATGGCGATCGCCGACAAGGCGTTCAGCACGTTGTGGCGGCCCGGCAGGTTCAGCACCAGCGGGAAGCGGGTGATGGTGCCGTTCTTCACCACCACGTCGAAATGCATCTGGCCGGCCGCCGCGCGCACGTTTTCGGCGTAGATGTCGGCGGAATCGTCGAGGCCGTAGGTGGTCACCGGCTTGGTGATGCGCTCCTTGATCTCGCGCACGTTCGGGTCGTCCACGCACAGCACCGCGCGGCCGTAGAACGGCATCCGCTGCAGGAAATCGACGAAAGCCTGCTTCAGCTTGTCGAAGCTGTGGTCGTAGGTGTCCATGTGGTCGGCGTCGATATTGGTCACCACCGCCATCACCGGGGACAGGTGCAGGAAGGAGGCGTCCGACTCGTCGGCCTCGGCCACCAGGAATTCGCCCAAGCCCAGCTTGGCGTTGGTGCCGGCGGCGGTCAGCTTGCCGCCGATGACGAAGGTCGGGTCCAGGCCGGCCGCGCCCAGCACCGACGCGGTCAGGCTGGTGGTGGTGGTCTTGCCGTGGGTGCCGGCGATGGCGATGCCCTGCTTGAAGCGCATCAGCTCGGCCAGCATCATCGCGCGCGGGATCACCGGGATGCGCTTGTCGCGCGCCGCCAGCACTTCCGGGTTGTCGGCCTTCACCGCGGTGGACGTCACCACCACGTCGGCGCCTTCGATATAAGTGGCGTCGTGGCCGAAGAACACGCGCACGCCTTCCGCCGCCAGCCGCTTGGTGGTGGCGCCGTCGGCCATGTCGGAGCCGGACACGGTATAGCCCAGGCCGTGCAGCACCTCGGCGATGCCGCACATGCCGACGCCGCCTATGCCGACGAAATGTATGTGTTTGACCCTGTGTTTCATGTCTGTGTCTCTACTGGGACGCTTCTACGGCGTCCGGTCTATCCCCGGCCAGCTGCTGGCACAGGTCGGCCACCCGGCCGGCCGCGCCGGAGCGGGCCAGCGCGCGCGCGCGCCCGGCCTTTTCCAGCAACTGGTCTCTGTCCAAACTCGCCAGCAGGCCCGCGAGCCCGTCGGCGTTCAATTCCTTCTGCGGCAGATGCCAGGCCGCGCCGGCCTCGGCCATCCACTCGGCGTTGTCGCGCTGATGGCCGGTGGTGGACACCACCAGCGGCACCAGCACGCTAGGCACGCCGGCCGCGCACAATTCGCTGACCGTGATCGCACCGGCGCGGCAAATCACCAGATCGCACTCGGCCAGGCGCTTCGGCATGTCGTCGACGAAGGGCAGCAGCTCCACTTGCTCGCGCAGGCCCGCTGCTTGATAAGCCGCCTCGACCGCGGCGAAATTGGCCTCGCCGGTCTGGTGCGTCAGTTGCGGCCGCTTGTCGGCCGGCAACTTGGCCATCGCCTGCGGCAGCGTTTCGTTCAATATTTTCGCGCCCAGGCTCCCGCCCACCACCAGCACTTTCAGCGGACCGCTGCGGCCGGCGAAGCGCTCGGCCGGCGGCGCGATGTTCTCGATCTCGCCGCGCACCGGATTGCCGGTGACCAGCGCCTTGGCCTGCCGCGCGGCGCTGCCGTCGAAACCGCAGGCCAGCTTGCTGGCGAACGGCAGCAGCGCCTTGTTGCTGAGCAGCAGACCGGCATCGGCGTTGACCAGCACCAGCGGCTTCCACAGCAGAGCCGCCGCCGCGCCGCCGGGCAGGCAGACATAGCCGCCCATCCCCAGCACCGCGTCCGGCCGATGGCGCAGCATCAGCGCCAGGCTGCGGACAAACGCGGCCGCCAGTTGCGCCGCGCCCGTAAGCGAGCCCAGCAGGCCCTTGCCGCGCACGCCATGGAAATTCAGCTTTTCCAACGGGATACCGGACGGCGGCACCAGCTTGTTCTCCATTCCGCGGCTGGTGCCCAGCCACACCACTTTCCAGCCGCGCTGTTGCAGCTCTTTGGCCACGGCGAGGCCGGGGACGATGTGTCCGCCCGTGCCTGCCGCCATCACCATGACCGTGCGATTCGCCATTTCTATCCGTTCCGTTAAATCTTGTTGCCGCGCATCATGCGCCGGTTCTTGCTTCGCCCTTCGGGCTCGCAGAAACCAAAGGACACGGCGCCAAGGCGCCTGGAAAGGCTTGCAGCCTTTCTTTATGCGGGGCTAAACCTTATAGCCCCGCATAATCCTTCGGTTTTCGTAGTCCACCCGCAGCAGCACCGCCACCGCGATCAAATTCATCAACATCGCCGAACCGCCGAACGACATCAGCGGCAGCGTCAAACCCTTGGTCGGCAACAGGCCCATGTTCACCCCGATGTTGAAGAACACCTGGATGCCCAGCCAAATGCCTATGCCCTGCGCCACCAGCGCCTGGTAGTAGCGCTCCAGCTTTTTCGACTCCACGCCGATATGGAAGGCGCGGCGCACGATCCAGGCGTACAGGCCAACCACAACGCAGATGCCGGCGAAACCGAACTCCTCGGCGATCACCGCCATGATGAAGTCGGTGTGCGCCTCCGGCAGGTAGAACAGCTTTTCGATGCTGCCGCCCAAGCCCACGCCAAACCATTCTCCACGTCCGATCGCGATCAGCGAGTGACTCAGCTGATAACCCTTGCCGTAGGGATCGTCCCACGGGTCCATGAAGCCCAGCACCCGCTTCAGCCGGTACGGCGAGGAAATGATCAACACCACGATCGCGCCCACCGCCATCACCGCCAGCCCGGAGAAGATGCGCATATTGATGCCGCCGAGAAACAGCAGGCCCATCGCGATGCTCATCACCACCATCAGCGCGCCGAAGTCCGGCTCGCGCAGCAGCAGGAAAGCCACCACCACCATCGCCATGAACATCGGCAGAAAACCTTCCTTGATGCTGTGCAACAGGTGGCTCTTGCGCACCGTGTAGTCAGCCGCGTACAGCACCACCGCGAACTTCATCACCTCCGACGGCTGCAGATTCAGCACCAGCAGGTTGATCCAGCGCCGCGAACCGTTCACCACCTTGCCGATGCCGGGAATCAGCACCAGCACCAGCATCACCAAGCCGATCAGGAAGATCTTCCCCGAATACTTCTGCCAGAAGCCGGTGGGAATCTGGAACGCCATGTACGCCGCCGCCAGGCCGATCACCATGAATACCACGTGGCGGATCAGGTAGAAGTAGCGGTTCTGCGTCGCCGCGTCGGCTTCCGCGTAGGCGATAGACGCCGAATACACCATCACCAGGCTGATCGACAGCAACAGCGCCAGCGCCCAGGCCAGCGCTTCGTCCAACGGGGTGATCGCCACGTAATGGCGCGCCGGGTTGCGGTTCATCGCCGCTCCGCCTTCAGCGCCGCGACGGTGTCGATGAACACCTGGGCGCGGTGCGCGTAGTTGCGGAACATGTCCAGGCTGGCGCAGGCCGGCGACAGCAGCACCACGTCGCCCGGCCGGGCCAAAGCCGCCGCGCGGCGCGTGGCCGCCTCCAGCGTGTCGAAGCGTTCCACCGCGACGCCGCTGCCTTCCAGCGCGGCCTCGATGCGGCCGGCGTCGCGGCCGATCAGCAACGCCGCGCGCGCCGCGCGCCGGCAAGCCGCCTGCAGCGGCGCGAAATCCTGCCCCTTGCCGTCGCCGCCGGCGATCAACACCACCGGACGGGTCATGCCGTCCAGCGCCGCTTCGGTGGCGCCGACATTGGTGCCCTTGGAATCATCGATAAACGCAACACCGTCGAATTCGTCTACCAGCTCCACGCGATGCGCGAGGCCGCGGAAAGTCTTCAGCCCGTCCAGCAGCGTGTTCAGCGGCAGGCCTATGCCCTGGCACAGCGCCAGCGCGGCCAGCGCGTTGGCGGCGTTGTGCAGGCCTTGCAGCTGCATGTCGGCGCAGTCGAACACCGCTTCGCCGGCCACGCTCAGCCGGTAGCCGTCGCCGCGCGAGAGCGCGTAGTCGGCCTCGCCCTGCAACGAGAACCACTTCACCTCGTGGCCGGGGCGGACCATGGCGCGTACCAGCGGGTCGTCGCGGTTCAGCACCTGCAGGCCGTCGCCGTTGAACACCGCGGTCTTGGCGTGGGCGTAGTCCAACAGGTCGGCGTAGCGGTCGAGGTGGTCCTCGGAAATGTTCAGCACGGTGGCGGCGTCGGCGCGCAGGCTGAAGGTGGACTCCAGCTGGAAGCTGGACAGCTCCAGCACCCAGACGTCGGGCCGCTTGCCGCTTTGCTCGCGCGCCAGCTGAGCCTCCAGCACCGCCAGGCCGATATTGCCGGCGACCACGGTATCGAGGCCGGCGGCTTCGCACAAATGGCCGACCAGGCTGGTGACGGTGCTCTTGCCGTTGGAGCCGGAAATGGCGATCACCTTGCTGCCGTCGCCCTGGATCGCTCGCGCCAGCAGTTCGATGTCGCCCACCACCTCGCCGCCGGCGCGGCGGAAGGCGGCGATGGCCGGGTTGACCAGCGGCACGCCGGGGCTGACCACCAGCAGCTCCATGCCGGCGAAGGTGGCGGCGGTGAACTCGCCGCGCGACACTGGCGTGCCCGGCAGCCAGCGCTCCAGCTCGGCCAGCCGCTCGGCGGACGGATTGGCGTCGACCGCGCTGACACGTGCGCCGTGGGCGGCCAGGTAGCGCGCGGCCGCCAGCCCCGAGCCTCCCAGCCCCACCACCATCACTTGTCGATTGGCGTAATCCATCGTCGCTATCCTCAGCGCAGCTTCAGCGTGGACAGGCCGGCCAGCACCAGCATCATGGTGATAATCCAGAAACGCACCACTACCTGCGTCTCCTTCCAGCCTTTCAATTCAAAATGGTGATGCAGCGGCGCCATGCGGAACACCCGCTTGCCGGTGAGCTTGAACGAGCCGACCTGTATCATCACCGACAGCGCTTCCACCACGAACAGGCCGCCCATGATGAACAGCACCACTTCCTGGCGCACGATCACCGCGACGGTGCCCAGCGCGGCGCCCAGCGCCAGCGCGCCGACATCGCCCATGAACACCTGGGCCGGATAGGCGTTGAACCACAGGAAGCCCAGGCAGGCGCCGCACATCGCCGCGCAGAACACCACCACCTCGTGCGCGCCGGGAATGAAGGGCACGCCCAGATACTTGGAGAACACCGCGTGGCCGGCGGCGTAGGCGAAGATCGACAGGCCGGCCGACACCATCACGGTGGGCAGCGCGGCCAGGCCGTCCAGGCCGTCGGTCAGGTTGACCGAATTGGAGGTGCCGACGATCACCAGGTAGGTCAGCACGCAGAAGCCCACCGCGCCCAGCGGATAGGCGACGGTCTTGAAGAAGGGCACGATGAATTCGGTGGACGCCGGCAGCTTGGCGGTGGCGATCAGGAACACGCCGGCGCCGATGGCGATGGCCGATTGCCACGCCATCTTGAACTTGGCGGACACGCCTTTCGGGTCCTTGTACACCACCTTGCGCCAATCGTCGTAAAAGCCCAGCGCGCCGGTGCCCAGCATCACCGCCAGCAGCAGCCACACGTATTTATTGGACAGATCGGCCCACAGCAGCGTGGTGATGGTGATGGCCAGCAGGATCAGCGAGCCGCCCATGGTCGGCGTGCCGGCCTTGACCAGGTGGGTTTGCGGACCATCGTTGCGCACCGCCTGGCCGACCTTCAATTCGGTCAGCTTGCGGATCACCCACGGCCCCAGCAGCAGCGAAATCGCCAGCGAAGTCAGGGCCGCCATCACCGCGCGCAGCGTGATGTAATTGAAAACATTGAAGGCCCGGATGTGCGAGCCCAACAGATCAGCCAACCAAAGCAGCACCTTATACTCCCTCTGTGTTTGCGTGCATCAGGTGTTCCACCACCCGTTCCATGCGCATGAAGCGCGACCCCTTGACCAGAACGGCGGTACCCGACGCCAGCCGGCTATCCAGGCACTCCAACAACTCGTCAATCGAATCAAAATGCTGCGCGCCGGCGCCGAAAGCGGCGACGGCTCCGCGCGACAGCTCGCCCAGCGCGAAGAGCTGTTCGATGCCGCGCAGGCGCGCATGTTCCCCGACTTCGGCATGCAAGGCCGGCGCGGCCTCGCCCAGCTCGCCGATGTCGCCCATCACGAAACAGCGCGGCCCCGGCTGGCTGGCCAGCACGTCCAGCCCGGCCTTCATCGAATCCGGGTTGGCGTTGTAGCTGTCGTCGATCACGGTCAGGCCGCGCGGACCTTGCTTGATCTGCAGGCGGCCCTTGGCGCCGCCGAAGGCCGCCAGGCCAGCGGCGATGGCCGCCAGCGGCACCTCCAGCGCCAGCGCGACGGCAGCCGCCGCCAGCGCGTTGCGCACGTTGTGCTCGCCCGGAGCCGGCAGCGCGATGTCGATCTCCCCAAGCGGGGAAACCAGCGTGAAGCGGCTTTGCAGCGCATCCATCCGCAGCGCGCGCGCGCCGATCTGGGCGTCCGCGCCCAAGCCGAAGCTCAATTGGCGATGCGGGCCGGCGGCGGCGCGGAACAAGGGCAGATTGGCGTCGTCGGCGTTGACCACCGCCACGCCGCCGTCTTCCAGCCCCTCGAAAATCTCCGCCTTGGCGCGGGCCACTTCAGCGGTGGAGCCGAAATGGCCGAAGTGGGCGCGCATCGCGTTGTTGACCAGCGCCACCCGCGGCCGCGCCAGGCCGGTCAGGTAGCGCAGCTCGCCATGATGGTTCATGCCCATCTCGATCACCGCGTAACGATGCTGCGGCTTCAGCTGCAGCAAGGTCAGCGGCAGGCCGATGTCGTTGTTGAAATTGCCGGCGGTGGCCAGCACGGCGTCCGCGCCGGCGTGCGCGCGCAAAATGGCGGCCAGCATTTCCTTGACCGTGGTCTTGCCGTTGGAGCCGGTGACGCCGACGCAAACCGCGGGCTGGCTGGCGCGCCAGCCGGCGGCCAGGCGGCCCAACGCCAGCCGGGTGTCGTCGCCGGCCTGGATCAGGCTGGCGCCCGCCAGCTCGAAGCCGTCGCGCACCAGCGCGGCGGCGCCCTTGGCCGTCACTTCGGCGACGAAGTCATGGGCGTCGAAACGCTCGCCCTTCAGCGCGACGAACAGGTCGCCCGGCTGCGCCAGCCGGCTGTCGGTGATCACGCGCAGCACTTCGCCGTCGGCGCCGATCAGGCGGCCTTTGGCAAAGTCGGCGGCTTGGCTCAGCGTCATCATGCTTGCTGCCCCCAGGCGGTGAGCGCCTCTTCCGCGACGCGGAAGTCGGAGAACGGCCGCTTGGCGCCGGCGACGTCCTGGTATTCCTCATGGCCCTTGCCGGCGATCAGCACCACGTCGCCCACCTTGGCCTGGCTCACCGCCCAGTGGATGGCGGCCTCGCGGTCGGCCTCCACGTGCGCGCGGGCGGCGTCCATGCCGGCCAACACGTCGCGGATGATGGCCTGCGGGTCCTCGCTGCGCGGGTTGTCGCTGGTCAGCACCGCCACGTCGGCGTGTTTCTCGGCGATGGCGCCCATCATCGGACGCTTGCCCGGATCGCGGTCGCCGCCGCAGCCGAATACGCAGAACAGCCGGCCGCCGGCCGGGCGGATTTCGCCCAGCGTCGCCAGCGCCTTCTCCAACGCGTCGGGCGTGTGGGCGTAGTCGATCACCACCAGCGGCTCATGGGTGCCGCCTATGCTCTGCATGCGGCCGCGCGCCGGCTGGATGCGCGCCATCACCGCGGCGGCGTCCTGCAGGCTGACGCCGTTGACGCACAGCGTGGCCAGACAGGCCAGCAGATTGGCGGCGTTGAAGCGGCCGACCAGGCCGGTGCGCACGTCGGTCACGCCCCACGGCGTGGTCACGGTCATTTGCAGGCCTTCCAGCGTGGCGGCCAGCGCCAGCGGACGGACATCGCCCTGCTCCAGGCCGTAGGTCACCACTTGCGTAATCTTGGGATCGATCTCGGCGGCCAGCTGGCGGCCGAAAGCGTCGTCGGCATTGATCACCGCCTGCTTCAGGCCTTCCCAGAAGAACAGCTTCTTCTTGGATTCGCCGTAAGCCTGCATCGAACCGTGGTAGTCCAGATGGTCGCGGGTCAGGTTGGTGAACACCGCGGTCGCGAAGGCCACGCCGTTGACGCGGAACTGGTCCAGGCCGTGGCTGGACACCTCCATCGTCACCACGTGCGCGCCCTGGCGGCGGTATTCGGCCAGCTTCTGCTGCACCGTCACCGGGTCCGGCGTGGTGTGGGTGGTTTCGGTCAGTTGGCCGTAAAAACCGTTGCCGACGGTGCCGATCAACGCCGCTTTGCGGCCCAGCAGCGAAAAGGCCTGCGCCAGCCAGTGCGAAATGGAGGTCTTGCCGTTGGTGCCGGTGATGCCGACCACGGTCAGGTCGCGCGCCGGCTCGCCCAGCACGTGGGCGGCGACGATGCCGGCGCGCTCGCGCAGATTGGGCACCGCCAGGTTGGGCACTTGCCAGGCCGGATTCCAGGCGAAGCCGTCGGCGTCGTCCCACAGCACCGCGGCCGCGCCTTTTTCCAGCGCGGCGGCGATGAAATCGCGGCCATCGGCGAACTCGCCGCGGCAGGCGAGAAATACGTCGCCAGGCAGCACGCGGCGGCTGTCGGCCTCCACTCGCTTGATGGTCAGGCCCAGCTGGTTCAACGCGGCCGGATCCCAGTCCGGCAAGGCGATCAGACGACTCTTCATGGTTCAGAAATCCGCCGGAACGGGGGTCGATTCCGGCAATAAAGTGTTATTGGATGGCTCGTCGGGCGGCACATTGAGCACTCGCAGCGCGCCGCCGGCGACCTGCGAGAACACCGGGGCCGACACCGCGCCGCCGTAATATTTGCCGGCGGAGGGCTCGTCTATCATCACCGCCACGATCACCTTGGGCGCATGGCCGGGCGCGAAGCCCATGAACAGCGCGCGGTGCTTGTTGGCCACATAGGTGCGGCCTTCCAGCTTGCGCGCGGTGCCGCTCTTGGCGCCGATGCTGTAGCCGATGATGCGGCCGCCGACGGCGCCGCCGCCCGGCTGGCTGTTGGCGATCAACAAATCGCGCATCTCGTGCGCGGTCTTGACGTCGATCACCCGCTTGCCCGGCATCGGGTTGCTGGTCTTGTACAGCGCGATCGGCAGCATCACGCCGTCGTTGGCGAAAATGGTGTAGGCGCGCGCCATCTGGATCAGGCTGACCGACACGCCGTAGCCGAAGGACATCGTCGCCTGCTCGATCGGCCGCCAGTGGTGCCAGTCGCGCAGCCGGCCGCTGGCCTCGCCGGGGAAGCCGGTGTTGGGCGCGCGGCCGAAGCCCAGCGCGTCGTAGTGCTTCCAGAACTCTTCCGGGCTGTTCATCAGCGCGAGCTTGCTGGTGCCGACGTTGGACGACTTCTGGATGATGCCGAGAATGCCCAGGCTGGCCTGCGGCGACACGTCGCGGATGGTGGCCGGGCCTATCATGTAGCTGTGGGTATCCAGCACCGTGTTCAGATTGGCCTTGCCGTGCTCCAGCGCCAGCGCGATCGACAGCGGCTTCATGGTGGAGCCGGGCTCGAACAGATCGATCACGCCGCGGTTGCGCATCATTTCCGGCGTCACGCCGACGCGGTTGTTGGGGTTGAACGACGGGTAGTTGGCCAAGGCCAGCAGTTCGCCGGTATGGGCGTCCAGCACCACCACGCTGCCGGCCTTGGCCTTGTTGGTTTCCACCGCGGCCTTGATCTCGCGGTAGGCCAGGTACTGGATGCGGTGGTCTATCGCCAGCGCCAGCTTCTGGCCGTCGCGCGGCGGCTCGATCGCGGCGACGTCTTCGATGATGTGGCCGCGGCGGTCCTTCAACACCACGCGGCGGCCGTCCTTGCCCGCCAGCATCTTTTCGCGGGCAAGCTCGACGCCTTCCTGGCCCTTGCCGTCCACGCCGGTGAAACCGATGATGTGCGACACGATTTCGCCGGCCGGGTAGAAGCGGCGGAACTCCTGCTGCTTGGCGATGCCGGGAATGCCCAGCGCCATCACCTTGTCAGCCTGCTCCGGGCTGATCTGGCGCTTGATGTAGACGAATTCCTTCTTGCGGTCGGACAGCTTGGCCGACAGCTCTTCCGGCGACAGATCCAGCAAGGCGGCCAGTTCGCGCAGCTTGGCCGGCGGCACCGGCTCCATGTCGGCGGGGCTGGCCCAGATGGTCTGCACCGGGGTGCTGATCGCCAACGGCTCGCCGTTGCGGTCGGTGATCACGCCGCGGTTGGCCTCCAGCGTCAGCGCGCGGCGAAAACGGGCCTCGCCCTGGTTCTGCAGGAAGTCCTGCTGCACCACCTGCAGATACATCGCGCGGCAGACCAGCGCGAAAAACAGCAACGCCAGCATCAACAGCACACAGCGCACGCGGGTGCTGGTCATGCGCAGGGACGGACTGGCCGACATCGGCCGCTGACGAACGCTGTAGTTGCTGCCGGCTCGCATCAAATCTTCCCTCCGGGGGATATCACCTGGATCTGGCGCGGATCCGGGGTATGCATGTCAAGACGGGTGGACGCGGCCTTCTCGATCACCGCGTGCGCGCCCCAGGTGCTTTGCTCCAGCTGCAGCTGGCCGTATTCCACCTCCAGCTGCTGCCCGGACTTGGTTTCCTTCTGCAGATCGCTGTAAAGCTTGCGCGACACGTGGGTGGACGTCACCACCGACCAGGCGGAGAAGACGGTCATCGCCAGCAGCATCGCGTTGAGCTTGTTCATGCGTCCGCCTCCCGCCACGGCGCGGCGGTGCGCTCGGCCACGCGCATGATGGCGCTGCGGGCGCGCGGATTCTCGTGCACTTCCTCGTCGCCGGCGCGTATCGCCTTGCCCACCAGGGCGATAGGCGGCTTGGCCATGTCGGCCGCGCGCACCATCGCCCAGGCCGGCAGCTTTTCCTCGCTGCTGACGTCGCGCAGGTACTGCTTGACGATGCGGTCCTCCAGCGAATGGAAGCTGATCACCGCCAGGCGGCCGCGCTCGCCCAGCAGGCGCGCCGCCTGCGGCAGCACCGACTTCAATTCGTCCAGCTCGCGGTTCACAAAGATCCGGATCGCCTGGAAGGTGCGCGTAGCCGGGTCTTGACCCGGTTCCCGAGTACGGACGTTTTGCCCAACGAGCAAAGCGAGCTCGCGCGTGGTCGTGATGGGGTGTTCCCCCCGTTGCGCAACAATGGCTGCTGCGATCTTGCGAGCAAACCGCTCTTCACCATAAGTCTTGATCACCTCAGAAATATCGGCCTCGTCGGCCGTTGCCAACCATTCGGCGGCGGTGACGCCGCGAGTGGTATCCATGCGCATGTCCAGCGGCGCGTCGAAACGGAAGCTGAAACCTCGGCTGCCGTCGTCGATCTGCGGCGAGGACACGCCCAGATCCATCAGCACGCCGTCGACGCCGGCCACGCCCAGGCGCGCCAGTTCCGACGACAGCGTCTCGAAGCCGTTGTGAACGATGTTGAAGCGGGAATCCTCCGCCGCCAGCCGGTCGGCGACGGCGATGGCTTCCGGGTCCTTGTCGAAGGCGATCAGCCGGCCGTTCGGGCCAAGCTTCGACAGGATCAAACGGCTGTGGCCTCCGCGACCGAAGGTGCAGTCGACGTAGACGCCGTCGGGCCGGATGGCCAGCGCGTCGACCGCTTCGGTCAGCAATACCGTGCGATGCACGAAGGTGGGGGTGCTCACAGCGTGAAGTCTCCAAGGTGTTGGGCCAGGTCGGCCTGGTCGATGGCCAGCGCGTCGGCGGTCTGGCTGTCCCATTCCTCGGCATTCCACAATTCGAAGCGGTTGCCCATGCCTACCAGGGCGACGTCCTTGTCCAGCGCGGTCAGTTCGCGCAGGCGGGCCGGCAGCAGCACGCGGCCGGCGGAATCCATTTCCAGGGTTTCGGCGTGGCCAAGCACCAGCCGTTGATAGCGTTTCAGAGTGGGATTGCCGGTGGGAAGGGCAAGCAGGCGGGCCTCGACCGGGCGCCAGTTGGGTTCGGGATACAGCAGCAGGTGGTCTTGGGATTCCAGGGTGACGATCAGCTTGTGGCCAAACGCGGACAGCAGTGTCTCGCGGTGTTTGGCCGGAATAGCCAAACGCCCCTTGCTATCGAGAGACAGGATACTGACGCCACCAATCATGATTTGAACCCGCTGACCGAGAAAACGGAGCCGTCGCCCCGGGGGGCATTTGCCCCACTTTCACCCACTTTATCCCACTTTTCGCCACTATAAGAAAGAACCGCCCCACGGTCAACATAGGAATTCTCTAATTCGCCTTTTGCGACAATGACTTACGGACGGGTGTAAAAATGGAATCCGTGATAAATCAGTGACTTAAAATCACCAATAAAAGTGGGACGTGAACATTGCGGATCATAGGGGATGCAACATGGCGGCAATAATTGCCGATGGAACTCTCTGACGCACAAGTATCTTCAATAAAAGAAACACTTTACCCGCTAGCAGTTTCAGGGTTGTATTTAAAAAACAACATGCGGCTTAAACCAGCCGCATGTTGTTTGAGTAAATCAGCTCAGCCCAGCTTCTGGCGCAGGATATCCTGGACCTGGGCCGGGTTGGCCTTGCCCTTGGACGCCTTCATCACCTGGCCGGCCAGCGCGTTCAGCGCCTTTTCCTTGCCGGCGCGGAATTCCTCCACCGCCTTGGGGTTGGCGGCGATCGCCTCTTCCACCATCTTCTCGATAGCGCCGACGTCGGACACCTGCTTCAGGCCGTCGCGCTCGATGATGTCATCGGCGGACAGTTCGCTGTCCCACAGCGCTTCGAACACCTGCTTGGCCAGCTTGCTGGACAGGGTGTTGTCGGCGATGCGGACGATCAGGCCGGACAAGCGCGCCACCGAGATCGGGCAATCGGCGATGTCCTTGCCGTCGCGATTCAGCCGCGCGGCGATTTCGCCGTTGATCCAGTTGGCGGCCAGCTTGCCCTGGCCGGAAGCCTTGGCCACGGCTTCGAAATACTCGGCCTGAGCCAGGCTGGAAGTCAGCAGCGCCGCGTCGTAGGCGGACACGCCGTAGCTTTCCACGAAGCGGGCCTGCATCGCGGCCGGCAACTCCGGCATCTCGCCCCGGATGCGGGCGATCTGCTCGTCGGAGATGCGCACCGGCAGCAGGTCAGGGTCCGGGAAGTAGCGGTAGTCGTGCGCGTCTTCCTTGCTGCGCATCATGCGGGTCTCGCCGCTGTCCGGGTCGAACAGCACGGTGGCCTGCTGCACCTTGCCGCCGTCTTCCAGGGTGTCGATCTGCCACTGGATTTCGTACTTGGCGGCCTGCTCCAGGAAGCGGAAGGAGTTGAGGTTCTTGATCTCGCGGCGGGTGCCGAATTCCTTCTGCCCCTCCGGGCGCACCGATACGTTGACGTCCATGCGGAAGCTGCCTTCCTGCATATTGCCGTCGCAGATGCCCAGCCAGGTCACCAGCGTGTACAAGGCCTTGACGTAGGCCAGCGCCTCGTCGACCGAGCGCATGTCGGGCTCGGACACCACTTCCAGCAGCGGCGTGCCGGCGCGGTTCAGGTCGATGCCGGACAGGCCCTGGAAGTCTTCGTGCAGGCTCTTGCCGGCGTCTTCTTCCATGTGGGCGCGGGTCACGCCGATGACCTTTTCCTGATCGCCGACCAGAATCTTGAGCTTGCCGCCCTCGACGATGGGCAGGTCCATCTGGCTGATCTGATAACCCTTGGGAAGGTCCGGATAGAAGTAGTTCTTGCGGGCGAACACGTTCTTCTGGTTGATGTTGGCGTCCAGCGCCAAACCCAGGCGAATCGCCTTGTCCACCACCGCGCGGTTCAGCACCGGCAGCACGCCGGGCAGCGCCAACTCCACCGCGGAAGCCTGGGTGTTCGGTTCGGCGCCGAAGGCGGTGCTGGCGCCGGAGAAAATCTTGGAGACGGTATTGAGCTGCACGTGCACCTCGATACCGATTACGACTTCCCATTTCATGGTCGGAAAATCCTTATTCATGCCAGAACGCAAGCTCAGCCGCGCTCTTGGAAACGTAAACTCTTAGCCTGCTCGCAAGCGGCGCGAAGACAAGGCGGGCACGCGCAGACGGGTTTGGTACGGCAAGCGCGCCCAACGCCGCATTCGCGTCGCGCAGCCGCCGGCTTACAGCGCGGGCGCCTTGGCGTGCCAGTCTGTCGCCTGCTGGAACTGGTGCGCGACGTTCAGCATCTTGGCTTCAGCGAAGTAGTTGCCGATGATCTGCAGGCCGATCGGGCGGCCGTTGGCGGCGAAGCCGGCCGGCACGCTCATGCCAGGCAGACCGGCCAGGTTCACCGACAAGGTATAAATGTCGGACAGATACATCTCTACCGGGTCGGAAGACATCTGGCCCAAATCGAAGGCGGCTGTCGGCGCCACCGGCCCCAGGATCACGTCGCACTGGTCGAACGCGGCCTTGAAGTCGTTGGCGATCAGGCGGCGGATCTTCTGCGCCTGCAGATAGTAGGCGTCGTAGTAGCCGTGGCTCAGCACGTAGCTGCCCACCAGGATGCGGCGCTTGACCTCGTCGCCGAAACCTTCGGCGCGGGTCTTTTCATACATTTCCACCAGGTCCTTGTAGTCCTTGGCGCGGTGGCCGTAGCGGACGCCGTCGTAGCGGGACAGGTTGGTGGAGGCCTCGGCCGGGGCGATCACATAGTAAGCCGGGATCGACAGCTCGGTGTTGGGCAGACTGACTTCCACCGCCTCGGCGCCCAGCTTCTTCAGTTCGGCCACCGCGTTGTCGACCGCGCGCGCCACCTCGCCATCCAGGCCGGCTGCGAAGTACTCCTTGGGCAGGCCCACCTTCAGGCCGGCCAAGGATTGGTTCAGATCGCGGCTGTAGTCTTCGCGGGCGCGCTCCAGGCTGGTGGAGTCGCGCGCATCGAAGCCAGCCATCACGTTCAGCATCAGCGCGCAGTCTTCGGCGGTCTGGGCGATCGGGCCGCCCTGGTCCAGCGAGGAAGCGAAAGCCACCATGCCGTAGCGCGACACCACGCCGTAGGTCGGCTTGATGCCGGTGACGCCGCAATGGCTGGCCGGCTGGCGGATGGAGCCGCCGGTGTCGGTGGCGGTGGCCACCGGCGCCAGGCGCGCGGCGACGGCCGCGGCGGAGCCGCCGGAGCTGCCGCCCGGAATGGCGTTCAGGTCCCACGGGTTCTTCACCGCGCCGTAGAAGGAATTCTCATTGGACGAGCCCATCGCGAATTCGTCCATATTGGCGCGCCCCAGCGTCACCATGCCGGCGGCGGCGCATTGCTCCACCACGTGGGCGCTGTAAGGCGAGACGAAGTTGTCCAGCATCTTCGAGCCGCAGCTGGTCTTCCAGCCTTGCTGGCAGAACAGGTCCTTGTGCAGCAGCGGCACGCCGGCCAGCGGGTGGGCGTCGCCGGCGGCGATGCGCGCGTCGGCGGCGCGGGCTTCGGCCAGGGTCTTGTCCCGGTCTACCGTGATCACCGCGTTGAGCGCCGGATTCAGCGCCTCGATGCGGTCCAGATACTGGCCGGCCAGTTCCACGCTGGAAACTTCCTTGGCCGCCAGCTGTTGCGACAATTGCTTGAGGGTGGCTTGTGTCATTTCGATTTGGTCTTGCTATCCGGATAGTCTGGCCCGGACGGCGCCGCGATGGGGAACCAAGCGCGCCGGGGCCGATCAGAGGGCTTACTCGATCACTTTGGGAACCAGGAACAGGCCCTTTTCCACTTGCGGCGCCACCGCCTGGAAGGCCTCGCGCCGGTTGGTTTCGGTGACGGCGTCGTCGCGCAGCCGCAAGGACACGTCCTGCGGATGGGCCATCGGCTCGATGCCGGAGGTGTCCACCGCCTGCATCTTCTCGATCAGGCTGAAAATATCGTTGAGCTTGTCCGCAGTGGCGGCGATTTCCGCCTCGTTCACATCGATGCGGGCAAGCTTGGCAATCCGTGCGACATCCTGGTGCGTCAGCGACATGGCGTCCTCGTTAAAACCTTTAATATTTCAAGCTTTATAGGGTATCATACCCCGTTTGATTCTCCCAAGATCGAGATTGCGCCACGACGCGCGCTGACGGCATTTTCCGCCGCCTCGGCAATGCGCGCCGGGGCCAAGCAACGCAGGCCAGTTTCCACCCCCCCGGACCACCGGGCAAGAACTGCTCAAGGCCAGCCGATTGGGCGCACATCCCGCCCTCACGCGACGCTGACAGCAGCGCTTTTTGCCCGCCTGCGGGTGGAGCTTGGGCCTATGACAGATAAACTGGAATTCACGGGCGCCGCCGGCGTCCGCCCCTGACGAAAACTGACCAGGATCGCCCAATGTTTCGTTCGCTGACCGGATACTTCTCCAACGACCTCGCCATCGACCTTGGCACCGCCAACACCCTGATCTACATGCGCAGCAAGGGCATCGTGCTGGACGAGCCCTCCGTCGTGGCCATCCACAACGACGCGCCCACCAACAAGAAGTCCATCCTGGCCGTCGGCCTGGAAGCCAAGCGCATGCTGGGCCGCACCCCGGGCAGCATCCAGGCGATCCGTCCGATGAAAGACGGCGTGATCGCCGACTTCACCGTCACCGAGCAGATGCTGAAGCAGTTCATCAAGAAGGTGAACCCGAACCGCTTCTTCGCCGCCAGCCCGCGCATCGTGATCTGCGTGCCCTGCGGCTCCACCCAGGTGGAGCGCAAGGCGATCCGCGACTCCGCCCTGGCCGCCGGCGCGCGCCGCGTCGAGCTGATCGAAGAGCCGATGGCGGCCGCCATCGGCGCCGGCCTGCCGGTGGAAGAGCCGACCGGCTCGATGGTGGTGGATATCGGCGGCGGCACCACCGAGGTGGGCGTGATCTCGCTGGGCGGCGTGGTGTACAGCAACAGCGTGCGAGTCGGCGGCGACAAGTTCGATGAAGCCATCATCAACTACATCCGCCGCAACTACGGCATGCTGATCGGCGAAACCACCGCCGAGGAAATCAAGAAAACCATCGGCTCCGCCTTCCCCGGCGCCGAAGTGCGCGAAATGGAAGTCAAGGGCCGCAACCTGGCCGAAGGCATTCCGCGCGCCTTCACCGTGTCTTCCAATGAAATCCTGGAAGCGCTGACCGAGCCCCTGAATCAGATCGTCTCCGCGGTGAAGATCGCGCTGGAGCAGACCCCGCCGGAACTGGGCGCCGACATCGCCGAGAAGGGCATGGTGCTGACCGGCGGCGGCGCGCTGCTGAAGGACATCGACCGCCTGCTCGCCGAGGAAACCGGCCTGCCGGTGTTCGTCGCCGAAGAACCGCTGACCTGCGTGGTGCGCGGCTCCGGCAAGGCGCTGGAGAAAATGGACAAGATCGGCACCATTTTCACCAACGTGCCTTAAACTTCAGCAACGGACCTTAACCAACCGAGCGAACGCCGCGCCGTCAAGGCGCGGCGGTTGTGGCCATGGATTTCGCCAACACCCCCAGCTTTTTCCGCTCCGGGCCGCCTCCGGCTGCGCGCCTGGCGATGAGCGCAGTGGCCTCGATCGCGCTATTGATAGGCGACAGCCACTACGGCCTGATGGAACAAGCGCGGGAAGCCCTGTCGCTGGCGCTGTACCCGGTGCAGCGCGCGGTCAACCTGCCGGCGCAGGCGGTGCGCCACGCCGGCGACTACCTGACCTCCCAGACCGAGCTGAAGCAGGAAAACACCGAGCTGCGCACCCGCCAGCTGCAGATGTCGGCGCAGCTGTCGCGGCTGCAGACGCTGGAGCGCGAGCTGAACGAATTGCGCGCGTTGAACGCCATCCGCGCCCAGCGCGACGACTCGGCGCAGATCGCCGAGACGCTGTACACCGGCCGCGACCCGTTCTCGTACAAGATCATCATCGACAAGGGCGACGACGCCAAGCTGCAGGCCGGCCAGCCGGTGGTTGACCCGCGCGGCCTCTTGGGCCAGGTGACGCGGGTGCAGCCGCTGACCGCCGAGGTGACGCTGGTCATCGACAAGAACCAGATGGTGCCGGTGATGATCGCCCGCACCGGCGAGCGCGCCATCCTCTATGGTTATGGTGGCGGCGTCGAGCTGCGCTATCTGCCGCAAAGCTCCGATGTGAAGGAAAACGACCAGGTGGTGACTTCCGGCCTGGACGGGCTGTTCCCGGAAGGCATTCCGGTGGCGGTGGTGAGCAAGGTGGAGCGCAATCCCGGCGCCGCCTTCACCCGCGTCAGCACCGTGCCGCTGGCCGGCGTGCAGCAAACCCGCTACGTGCTGGTGCTGCAGGCCCGCGAAACCCGCGCCCGCCCGGCCGAGGCGCCGGCGATTGTAGAGAAAAAGACCAGGGGCGGCAGAAAGGCCGCCGCCGAGGAGTAGACCCCGATGTCGTTGGACCGTCCCAAGGAATTGCTCAAGCCGGTCAAGCGCCGCTTCATCCTGCTCACCTTCGTCGCCGCGGTGCTGGTCGAACTGGTGCCGCTGCCGCATGGCAGCACCCGCTGGCTGCCCGATTTCATCGGCCTCTTGATCCTGTACTGGGTGATCAACCAGCCGCGCCGCGTCAACATCGGCATCGCCTTCATGATGGGCATCATCGCCGACGTGTCCACCGCCGGCCTGTTCGGCCAGCACGCGCTGGCCTATTCGGTCACCGCCTTTCTCGCCTTGAGCCGCCAGCGCCAGCTGGTGATGTTCAACCTGGGGCAGCAGGCGCTGGTGGTGCTGGGCCTGATGCTGACCAACCAGATCATCATGGTGGTGGTGCGGATGCTGACCGGCTCCGCTTTCGTCGGCTGGAGCTATTTCCTGCCGCCGCTGATAGGGGCGCTGCTGTGGCCGCTGTTGACCAAGCTGATGTTGATTCCCTATCGCCACCACTCGGTATGAGACCCGCCTGATCCATGCGCCGCCCCGCCCGTTTCAAGAATCCGCAAACTGAAGAAGAAGAGTTTCAGCTGCGGCTGATCATCGCCTACGGCCTGATCATCCTGATGTTCCTGCTCCTTCTGGCCCGCTTCGTCTGGCTGCAGGTGCTGCAGCACGACCATTTCTCCACGCTGGCGCAGAACAACCGCATTTCGCTGGTGCCCATCCTGCCCAACCGCGGCCTGATCCTCGACCGCAACGGCATCGTGCTGGCGCAGAACTACTCCGCCTACACGCTGGAGCTGACGCCGAGCAAGATTCCCGACCTCGCCGCCACCATAGACAAGCTGAAGAAGCTGGCCGACGTCAGCCCGCGCGACGAGAAGCTGTTCAAGAAGCTGCTGGCCGAAAGCAAGAATTTCGAAGCCATTCCGCTGAAGGTGAAGCTCACCGACGAGGAAGCCGCCCGGGTGGCGGCCAACGCCTGGCAGTTTCCCGGCGTCGAAGTGAAGGCCAGGCTGTTCCGCGACTATCCGTACAAGGAAATGACCAGCCACGTGCTGGGCTACATCGGCCGCATCAACCAGAAAGACCAGGAACGCCTCGCCGACGAGGACAAGACCACCAATTACAAGGGCAGCAACTACATCGGCAAGACCGGCCTGGAAGCGGTGTACGAGGAAGACCTGCACGGCCAGGTCGGCTTCGAGGAAATGGAAACCGACTCCGGCGGCCGCGCGGTGCGCAGCCTGCGCCGCACGCCGCCAGTCAACGGCAACACGCTGAAGCTGGCGCTGGACATCCGGCTGCAGGAAATGGCCGACAAGCTGTTCGGCGAGCGCCGCGGCGCGCTGGTGGCGATAGACCCGTCCACCGGCGGCGTGCTGGCCTTCCTGTCCAAACCCGGCTTCGACCCCAGCCTGTTCATCGACGGCATCGACAGCCAGACCTGGGCCGCGCTCAACAGCGACTGGCAGAAGCCGCTGGTCAACCGCGCGCTGCGCGGCACCTATCCGCCCGGCTCCACCTTCAAGCCCTTCATGGCGATGGCGGCCCTCACCACCCACAGCATAGGCCTGCACGACATCCGTCCGGCGCCCGGCTATTTCACGCTGCCCGGCTCCAGCCACCAGTTCCGCGACAGCAAGAAGGGCGGCAATGGCATGGTCAACCTGCAGCGCGCCATCACCGTCTCCAGCGACACCTTCTTCTACAAGCTGGCCTGGGACATGGGCATAGACAAGATCCACCCGGTGGTCGGCTCCTTCGGCCTGGGCAGCAAGACCGGCATCGACCTGGATGGCGAGGCCAGCGGCGTGCTGCCGAGCAAGGAATGGAAGGCCAAGCGTTTCGCCCGCTACAAGCCCGAGGTGCGGCGCTGGTATCCGGCCGACGTGGTCAGCATCGGCATCGGCCAGGGCTTCAACGCCTACACCCCGCTGCAGATGGCCAACGCCACCGCCATCATGGCCAACAACGGCCAGGTGTTCAAACCGCACCTGGTGCAGCAGGTGGTGGACTCCAAAACCGGCCAGGTGCGCCAGATCGAACCGGCGCCGGTCCGGCAGCTGCCCTATCCGCAGGAGTACTTCGACTACATCAAGGAAGGCATGCACAACGTGATGATCTCGGGCACCGGCGCCCGCGTCGGCGTCGGCCTGAAGTATTCGATGGCCGGCAAGACCGGCACCGCGCAGGTGGTGGCGATCAAGCAGGGCGCCAAGTACAACGCCGCCGCGCTGGCCGAGCAATACCGCGACCACAGCTGGTTCATCGCCTTCGCCCCGGTGGAAAAACCCAAGATCGCGGTGGCCATCATCGTCGAAAACGCCGGTTTCGGCGCCGCCGCCGCCGCGCCGGTGGCGCGCGGCCTGTTCGATTACTACCTGCTGGGCAAGGTGCCGACCGACCTGGCCGGCCTGCTCAAGACCGTACCGATGGAAAACGGGGACACGCATGAAGACACCCCTGATTAAGCGCATCTGGCTGCAGATCAAGGAGCCGCTGGACGGCTGGATGATGCTGTTCCTGGGGCTGATCTTCGCGGTCAGCATGGTGCTGCTGTACTCCGCCAACAACCAGTCCTTCGACAAGATAGACAACAAGCTGGCCTATACCGTGCTGTCGCTGCTGGTGATGTGGCTGATCGCCCGCATGCGGCCGCAAAGCGTGATGAACTTCGCGCCGCCGATCTACGTGCTGGGCGTGCTGCTATTGGTGGCGGTGCATTTCAAGGGCATCACCGTCAACGGCTCCACCCGCTGGCTGAACCTGGGCGTCACCCGCATCCAGCCGTCGGAAATCCTCAAGATCGCGCTGCCGATGATGCTGGCCTGGTTCTTCCAGAAATACGAACTGTCATTGCGCTGGTGGCATTACCTGATCGCGGCGCTGCTGATCGCCATTCCCAGCGCGCTGGTGCTCAAGCAGCCCGACCTCGGCACCACGCTGCTGATCGCCGCCGCCGGCCTGTTCGTGCTGTTCTTCGCCGGCCTGCCGTGGAAGGTGATCCTGGCCGGCGCGGTGATGTTCGCCGCCAGCCTGCCCCTGGTGTGGAACCATCTGCACGACTACCAGCGCAAGCGGGTGCTGACCCTGATCGACCCCACCACCGACCCGCTGGGCACCGGCTACCACATCATCCAGTCGATGATCGCCATCGGCTCCGGCGGACCGTGGGGCAAGGGCTGGCTCAACGGCACCCAAACCCACCTCGACTACATCCCGGAACGCACCACCGACTTCATCTTCGCCGTGTATTCCGAGGAGTTCGGCCTGGCCGGCAACGTGGTGCTGCTGGCGCTGTACCTGCTGATCCTCAGCCGCGCGATGATGATCACCGCCAGCGCCCAGACCCTGTACGGCCGGCTGATGGCGGCGTCGATCACCATGTCCTTCTTCGTCTACGCCTTCGTCAACATGGGCATGGTGTCCGGCATCCTGCCGGTGGTCGGCGTGCCGCTGCCCTTCATGTCCTACGGCGGCACCGCCACCGTCACGCTGTTCATCGGCATGGGCATGCTGATGGGCATCAGCAATCTGCGCCGGCTGTAAGCTTGCCTCCGGTTCCGGCCGCCGCGCCGGAACCAAATCCCTTCGCTTCGCGTCCATATGGTGTGTTGCAACCACCATAATAATGACAATTAGCTGTCAATTTATTCAAATCAAACTTCACATCATATACACTTCGCCATCCCGCCATTCACTTGCCCAAGCGGCCTCCCGCCGGGAGCGCCGCGGAGTCAGACCATGCGAATCCAAACCCTGGGCCTGCTGCTGGCCCTGGCCGTGAGCCAGGCCGCTCCCGCCCGCGCCGCCGCATTGCCCGCCCCTTACGCCAGCGTGGAAGGCGTCAGCGAATACCGGCTGGACAACGGCCTGCGCCTATTGCTGGCGCCGGACGCCTCCCAGGCCGCCATCACCGTCAACCTGACCTACCTGGTCGGCAGCCGCCACGAAAGCTATGGCGAAACCGGCATGGCCCACCTGCTCGAACACATGATGTTCAAGGGCACCACGCGCATCGCCAACGTGATGGACGAGCTGTCGCGCCGCGGCATGCAGGCCAACGCCACCACCTTCCTCGACCGCACCAACTACTTCGAAACCTTCCCCGCCGACGACGACAACCTGGCCTGGGCGCTGCGGATGGAGGCCGACCGCATGACGGACAGCCGCATCGCCCGCGCAGACCTGGACCGCGAGTTCTCGGTTGTGCGCAATGAAATGGAGATGGGCGAAAGCGACCCGTTCCGCGCGCTGTGGAAGCAGCTGACGGCGGTCAGCTTCGACTGGCACAACTACGGCCACAACACCATAGGCGCCCGCTCCGACGTGGAAAAGGTGCGCATCGACAATCTGCGCGCCTTCTACCGCAAGTATTACCAGCCGGACAACGCGGTGCTGGTGATCAGCGGCCGCTTCGACCCGGCGCGCGCGCTGGCGCTGACGCGTGACAGCCTGGGCGCCGTGCCGCGCCCGGCGCGCGCGCTGACGCCCACCTGGACCGAAGAGCCCCAGCGCGACGGCGCGCGCAAGGTGACGGTCCGCCGCGCCGGCGACACCACGCTGCTGGCCGCGCTCTACCACGCTTCGGCCGGCAGCCATCCGGACTGGGCGGCGCTGCAGGCGCTGGACCACATCCTGACCAACGCCCCCAGCGGCCGGCTGTACCAGGCGCTGGTCGACGGCCGCCACGCGGTCAAGGTGTCGGCGCTGAGCCCGGCGCTGGCCGAGCCCGGCTACGTGTCGTACTGGGCCACGCTGTCCAAGGGGCAAAAGCCGGCCGAGGCGCGCCGCGTCATGCTGGCCACGCTGGAAGACATCCGCCGCCATCCCATCGTCCAGGCCGAGCTGGACCGCGCCCGCGCCGCCTGGCTCAACCAGTTCGAGCAAACGGTCAGCGACCCGCAGGCGCTGAGCCTGGCGCTGACCGAAGCCATCGCGCTGGGCGACTGGCGGCTGTTCTTCCTCGAGCGCGACCGCATCGAGCGGCTGACCGTGGCCGACGTGCAAAGGGTGGCGGAGAACTACCTGAAGCCCAGCAACCGCACGCTGGGCGAATACCTGCCGACCCCGCATCCCGACCGCAGCGTGATTCCGCCCGCGCCGGACGTCGCCGCGATGGTCAAGGATTACCAGGGCAAGCCGGCGCTGGCCCAAGGCGAAAACTTCGACCCCAGCCCGGCCAATATCGAGCAGCGCAGCCGCAAACTGACGCTGGACAATGGCGCAGAGGCCGCGCTGCTGCCGAAACAAACCCGCGGCCACGCCGTCAGCGGCTATTTCAGCTTCGCCTTCGGCGATGCCGAAGGCCTGGCCGGCCAACGCCTGGCCAGCCGGCTGACCGCCGCCATGCTGGACAAGGGCGCGGCCGGCCTCAGCCAGGCCGACATCGCCAACCGCATCGAACAGCTCAAGTCCTCGCTGCAGATCAGCGGCAGCGGCCAGGAAGTGCGCGTCGGCTTCACCAGCCAGCGCGACACCCTGCCGCAGCTGATAGACCTGATCGCCCGGCTGCTGCGCGAGCCCAGCTTCCCGCCCGCCGAATTCGACAAGCTGCGCGAGGCCAACCGCACCCGGCTGGCGGCGCTGCGCGACAACCCGCAGGCGCAGGCGGCGCGCGCGCTAGGCCAGCGGCTCAACCGCTACCCCGCCGGCGACATCCGCCATGTCCCGGCGCTGGACGAAGAGCTGGCCGAGCTGAACGCGGTCGGCCTGGAGCAACTGCGGCGCTTCCACCGCGGCTTCTACGGCGCGGGCCAGGCGCGGCTGGCGCTGGTCGGCGATTTCGACGCCGACGCCATCGGCCGCCAGCTTAACCAGCGCTTCGGCGACTGGCGCAGCGCGGCGCCTTATCGCCGGCTGGACGACAAGCTGCCGCAACCGCAAGCCGGCCGGCAGCTGCTGCAGATCGCCGACAAGGCCAATGCCGCTTACCTGGCCGCGCTGCCGCTGGCGGTGCAGGATACCGACGACGACTACCCGGCGCTGCTGCTGGCCAACCACATCCTGGGCGGCGAAAGCCAGTCGCGGCTGTTCCAGCGCCTGCGCCAGCAGGACGGCCTGAGCTACGGCGCCGGCAGCGCGCTGAGCGTCGACAGCCGCCAGCCGGTGGCCAGCTGGCAGCTGTACGCGATCTACGCGCCGCAAAACCTGGCCAAGCTGCAGCACGGCGTCGGCGAGGAGCTGGCGCGGCTGCTGCGCGACGGCGTCAGCGCGCAGGAAGTGGCCGACGCCAAGCGCTCGCTGCTGCAATCGGCGCAACTGGCCCGGGCGCAGGACGACACCCTCAGCCGCATGCTCAGCCAACAGCTGGACCAAGGGCGCGACATGGCGTTCCAGGCGGCGCTGGAGCGGAAGCTGCAGCAGGCCACGCCGGCCGACGTCAACGCCGCGCTGCGCCGTTACCTGAAACCGGCAAGCCTGGTGGAGGTCTACGCCGGCGATTTCGCCGCCAAGGCGCCGGCGGCGCTCAAGCGCGACTAGCCGGGCCGCCGCCGTCCGGCTGGGCATCGGCGGAGAGCTCGGCCTGGCCGTCCGGCTGGGTGTCCGGCAGCGGCCGGCCGTCGCGGCCGAACAGCCGCAGCTGGCGCGGCAGGTCGTGCTCGTCCGCCAGCTTCACCCCCACTCCCACCAGCCGCACCGGCCGCGCGCCGCGGGCGAAGCCGGTGCGCAGCAGCTGGCCGAAGGCCGCCATCCCCAGCGCGTAGCCGGGCTGCTCCACCGTGGTCTGGGTGAAATCGTCGAACTTCAGTTTCACCGACAGGCCCTTGAATTCGGGATTGCCGTTGCGCGCCAGCCGCGCCTGCAGCCGGTCCACCAGCTCCGCCAGCCGCCCCAGGCAGCTGGCGAGATCCGGCAGGTCCTGCGCGTAGGTTTCCTCGACGCTGATGGATTTGCGGCTGCGGTCGGTCGACACCGGGCGGTTGTCCACCCCCTGCGCCATCGCCAGCAGCTGTTCGCCGAAACGGCCGAAATGGCGGAACAGGTCGGCCGCGGTCCAGCGCCTGAGGTCGCCGCAGCTGCGGATGCCCAGCCGGTGCAGGCGCTCGGCGGTGACCCGGCCGACGCCGTGCACCTTCTCCACCGGCAGCAGCGCGACGAAGGCGTCGATGTCGCGCGGCCGCACCAGGAACTGGCCGTCGGGCTTGTTCCAGTCGCTGGCCACCTTGGCCAGGAATTTGTTGGGCGCGATGCCGGCCGAGGCGGTGATGCCCACCTCTTCGCGGATCTGGCGGCGGATCGCCTCGGCCATCAGCGTGGCGCTGCCCTGCTCGTGCGGCTGGCCGGTGACGTCCAGATAGGCCTCGTCCAGCGACAAGGGCTCGATCACCTCGGTGTAGCGCTGGTAAATGGCCATGATCTGCTGGCTGGCCAGCCGGTAGCGCGCCATGTCCGGCGGCAGGATCACCAACTCCGGGCACAGCCTGAGCGCGCGCGCCGACGACATCGCCGAATGCACGCCGTAACGGCGCGCGATGTAATTGCAGGTGGCGATCACGCCGCGCGTCTCCGGCCGCCCGCCCACCGCCAGCGGCACTTCGCGCAGGCTGGGGTCGTCGCGCATTTCGATGGCGGCGTAGAAGCAGTCGCAATCGACGTGGATGATCTTGCGCAGCGGGGCGTTCATCGCGGCGGAAGTCAGGATTGGCGGTCGCTGTGGCCCAGCGCCTTGTCCGGCGCGATGCGGTCGCGCAGCCGCTGCTTGAGGATTTTCAGCTCGGGAAAGCCGTCTTCCGCCTTGCGGTCCCACAGCAATTCGCCGTCCACCTCGACGCGGAACACGCCGCCGCTGCCGGGACGCAGCGCCACTTCGGTCAACTCTTTCTCAAAGGTGGTCAGCAGCTCCTGCGCCAGCCAGCCGGCGCGCAGCAGCCAGCGGCAACCGGTGCAATAGTGGATGACGACCCGGGGCAAGGCGGCGGGAAGCGGGGAGGAAACGGAGGTGGTCATGACGAAAGTCGATGGCGGGACAAAAGCACAGCATACCGCAGAAAAACGACGCCGGCCCCCTGTCTTGTAGCTTGTTGTCGGGTGTGGAACACCCGCTCCTCCATCGTTTCTCTTTTATAGGCAGACTTGGCGCAAAACCAGTTTCGGGAGCCGGCGGCCGGTGATGACGTCTTGTTCAAAACTCATTACCCGGTGCCAGTGTGCCGAGCGCCGCCGCGGGTGTAAAGCGAATGCTCCCGGGACGGACAGTTGCTGCAAAGCACCATGTAACTTCGGCGCAACGCCGCGGCAAGACGAATAAAAACAGCGGCTTGCCCGCCGGGGCAGCCGCTGTCCATCAATGCGCCAACGCTCAGTGGCTGTGGCTGTCGCCTTCGCCGCCGTCCTGCACCACCACGTCCACGGTGACGCTGCCGGCCTTCTCGAACTTCAGCGTCAGCGGGAAGTGGTCGCCCTTGTTCAGCGGCTGCTTCAGGCCCATCAGCATCACGTGGTAGCTGCCCGGGGCGAATTTCACGGTCTGGCCCGGCGCGATCGCCACGCCGCCTTCCACCTTGCGCATCCGCATCACGCCGTTGTCGTTGACGTGGGTGTGCAGTTCGGCGGCTTCCGCGCGCGGGGTGCTGGCCGACACCAGCTTGTCTTCGGTCTTGCCCTGGTTCTTCAGCGACAGGTAGACGCCGCCGGTGGGACTGGTCGCCGGCATCGCGCGGCTCCACGGATGGCCGATGTGGATGTCGCCCAGCTGGAAGGAATGGGCGGCGGCCAGGCCGGACAGGCACAGGCCGAACAAGGCGGCGGCGAAACGTTTCATCGCGGGCTCCATGATCGATGGGGAAGGGAAAACCGCGCCACTTTACCATGGCCGGGCGCGCGGGCGGCGCGGCAAAATGTCGCAGGCGTCGGCGCGGCTGCCACACCCCGCCATGCCGCTGGTTTAAAGCGCGGGCGCGCGCTATCCGGCGCTGGCGGAACGCTCTACAATCGACAGGCTATTCAATCGGCCCCGCATCATGTTCAAAACGTTGTCGCTGCAATTCCTGTTTGGCGGTCTGCTCAGCCTGATCACCATCACCAACCCGCTGTCCAAGATTCCCCTGTTCATCACGCTGACCCGCGAGATGAGCGATGCCGGCCGCGCCAGCCAGGCCCGCCGCGCCTGCGTGTTCGCCGCCGCCATCATGGTGGTGAGCCTGCTGGCCGGCAACCTGATCATGGCTGCCTTCGGCATTTCCTACGGCGCGCTGCGCATCGCCGGCGGCTTCGTGGTGGCGGTGCTGGGCTACCGGATGCTGTTCCTGTCGCAAGACCCTGGCCAGACGCCCAAGCAATCGGGCGAACGCGAGGACTACGCGTTCTTCCCGCTGGCGATGCCCGGCATCAGCGGCCCCGGCACCATCGCGGTGGTGATCGGCATCTCCACCGAGATCGCCGAACTGACCACGCTGCCGGCCAAGGCGCTGGCCTTCGCGATGACCTTCGCCGCCATCGGCCTGACCTGCGCCGGCATGTGGCTGACGCTGAAGTCGTCGCAGCTGATCTCGGCCCGGCTGGGCCGCGGCGGCCGCGAGGTGATGACGCGGCTGATGGGCTTTTTGCTGATCTGCATCGGCGTGCAGTTCGTCGGTTCCGGCATCCGCACCTTCATGGCCGGCTCCTAAGCCAGACAAGCCGGCGCGCACAAGCCGCGCCGCCTCTGCCACAATGGGCGGATCTCCACCGCAGGTCCGCGCCATGCCCGCCTCTTCCGCCGAACGCTCCGAGCTGTTCCGCGCCGACGACCTCGGCGCGCTGGAATGCCTGGACGCGCAATACGCCGAGCGGACCTTCCCGCCCCACTTCCATGAACAATTCGTCGTCAACACGCTGACCCTGGGCGCGCAGTCCTACCGCCACCGCGGCGGCCTGCACCGCGCCGGCGTCGGCGCGCTGGTGCTGATCAACCCCGGCGAAGTGCACACCGGCGAGACCGCGCACGAAAACGGCTGGGCCTACCGCGGCTTCTATCCCGGCGTCGACATGATGGGCCGGCTGGCCGCCGACCTGAACGGCAAGGCCGGCCTGCCCTATTTCCGCGACACCGTCGTCGTCGACCCCGGCCTCGCGCGCCGGCTGGACAGCCTGCACCTGCTGCTGCGCGACAGCCGCGACGCCTTGCGGCGCGAATCGGCGCTGGCCGCGGTGTTCAGCGAGGTGTTGGTCAAATACATGCGGCTGCGCCCGGACGAGCCGGCATCCGCCCCCGGCCCCGTGGAAACCGTCAGGCAGATGCTGGCCGACGATCCCGCCGCCAACCACTCGCTGCAGCAGCTGGCGGCGGCGGTCGGCTTGTCGCCGTGGCAATTGTGCCGCCTGTTCAAGCGCGAGACCGGCCTGCCGCCGGTGGCCTGGCGCAACCAGCTGCGGGTGGCGCGCGCCCGCAAGCTGCTGGCGGCCGGCATGCGGCCCGGCGCGGCGGCGCTGGAACTGGGCTTCGCCGACCAGCCGCACCTGACCCGCGCGTTTCAGCAGACGCTGGGCGTCACGCCGGCCGCCTATCAAAAGGCCGTGGGCGCGCGCCCCCGCTGAGCCGCCCGCAAAATCGTTCAAGACAGGCAGGGCGGCCTGCTCCATCATCAGGAACAAAGGGCCGATGTCCGGCCCCGCCGCACGCAGGATTCATCCATGCCTTCCTTATCCGACCGCCGCCGCTGGCTGCTGGACGGCGCGCGCGACACCATCCCGATGATGGTGGGCGCGGCGCCGTTCGGCGTGATCTTCGGCACCCTGGCCATCGCCGCCGGACTGTCGCCCGCCGCCACGGCGGCGATGTCGCTACTGGTCTTCGCCGGTTCCTCGCAGTTCATCGCCGTCAGCCTGGTTTCCGCCGGCGCCGCCCTGCCGGTGATCTGGCTGACCACCTTCGTCGTCAACCTGCGCCACGCGCTGTACAGCGCCACGCTGCTGCCCTACGCGCGGCCATGGCCGCTGGCCTGGCGCTGGCCGCTGGCGTTCTGGCTCACCGACGAGACCTTCGCCGTGGTGGAGCACCGCTTCCGCAGCCTGGGCGCGGACGGCGGCCAGTGGTATTGGCTGGGATCGTCGCTGTCGATGTATCTGAACTGGCAGCTATGGACGCTGGCCGGCGTGGCGCTGGGGCGCTCGGTGCCGGGGCTGGACCAATTGGGGCTGGATTTCGCGATGGTGGCCACCTTCGCCGCCATCGTCGCGCCGCAGCTGAAGAAGCGGCCGACGCTGGCCGCGGCGCTGGCGGCCGGCGCGGTGGCGCTGCTGGCGCGCGGCCTGCCCTACAAGCTGGACCTGATGCTGGCGGCGCTGGCCGGCGTCGCCGCCGGCATGCTGCTGGAACGCGGACAGAAACGGGAGGCGGCATGAACTCATGGCAACACTGGGCGGCCATCATCGGCATGCTGGCCGCCACGCTGGCGATACGCGCCAGCTTCCTGGTCTTCGGCCAGCGGCTGGCCTTTCCCGGCTGGCTGAACCGCGCGCTGCACTACGTGCCGGCGGCGGTGCTGTCGGCGCTGGTGGCGCCGATGGCGCTGGCGCCCGCCGGAACCATAGACCTGTCCTGGCATAACGCCTATCTGGCCGGCACCATCGTCGCCATCGCCGTGGCCTGGAAAAACGGCAAAACGCTGCTGGCCATCGTGGTCAGCTTCGCCGTCTACGGCGCGCTGCGCTGGCTGCTATAGGTTGTAGGCCAACACCAGGCCTATCAGCAGCGGCGCCAGCCAGCGGCAGGCGACGCGCATCAGCAGCGCAGCCGGCGCGGACAGCCGCAGCTCGTCCCGCACCGCCGGCCACGCCACGCGCCCGGCGAACAAGGCGGTGCCGATGCAGCCCAGCGGCAACAGCACATTGGACGCGGCGTAGTCCATCAGCTCGAAGGCGTTGCGGCCGAACAGCCTGCAATCCGCCAGCGGGCCGAACGACAGCGCCGCCGGCACGCCGGCTAAGAAGGCCAGCGCGGTCACCGCCAGCGTCGCCTGGCGCCGGCCGACGCCGAACTCGTCTATCGGCAGGATGGCCACCACCTCCAGCAGCGACACCGCCGAAGTCAGCGCCGCCATCAGCAGCAGCGCGAAGAAAGCGGTGGCGAACAGCTGGCCGTAGGGCAGGTGGTTGAACACCACCGGCATCACCATATAAGTCAGGCCCGGACCGGCCTGCGGATTCAGGCCGAAGGCGTAGATGGCGGGGAAGATCATCAAACCGGCCAGCACCGAGGTCAGCGCCGTCAGGCCGGTCACCCACAGCGCGGAATTGCCGAGCCTGGTGCCCGGCCCGAGGTAGGAGCCGTAGGCCAGCATGCAGCCGGCGCCCACCGACAGCGAGAAGCAAGCCAGGCCCAGCGCCTCCACCAGCATGCCCGGCGTCAGCCGGGCGAAATCCGGCCGGAACAACGCTTCCACCCCTGCCATCGCGCCGGGCAGGGTCAAGGCGCGGGCGATCAGGCCCAGCATCAGCAGGAACAGCAAGGGCATCAGCAGCTTGCCCATGCGTTCGATGCCTTTTTGCACGCCGCCCGCCACCACCAACAGCGTCAGGCCGGCGAACAGCGCGTGGGTCAGCAGCGCCTCGGCCGGATTGCCGACGTACTGGCCGAACAAGGCGCCCAGCGCGCCGACGTCATCGCTCATCACCCGGCCGTCCAGCGCGCGCAGCAGATAGCCCAGCGTCCAGCCGCCGACTACGCTGTAGAAGGAAAATATCAGGAAGCAGCACAGCACGCCGCCGTAGCCCAGCAGCTTCCAGCGCGGCGATCCCAGCCGGGCGAACGCGCCCACCGCGCCGCAGCCGGCGGCGCGGCCCAGCGCCAGCTCGGCCTGCAGCAGGGCCAGCCCCATGGTGAAGGTAAAAGCCAGATACACCAGCAGAAACGCGCCGCCGCCGTTCATGGCGGTGACGTAGGGAAACTTCCAGATGGAACCGAGGCCCACCGTGGCGCCGGCCGAAGCCAGAATGAAACCGAGGCGGGAACCCCATTGCGTGCGCGGCATGACAACTCCTGAGTCAGAACAGTTTGCCGCCGCACGGGGTGAAAAGCTGGATACAACAAGGCCGCCCATGACGGCGGCCCGGAAAGCGGATACGAACACTCCTGGCGCGCCGGCTTAGCCGCGCCACCACCAATTTCGGCTTTGGAGTGAAATAATCTGCTTCATGATGGTTCAAGCATGCCGGTTTGCGCCCCCAGGCGTCAAGTCCGGCATGCGCGCTCAGACGTTTTCGCCAACCAGCCTGCCATCGGCCGGCCCGGCTTTCTTCAGGCGGAAACCCAGCCACAACAGGCCCAGCCACAGCGGCAGCACGTAGACCGACACCGCCATCCCCGGCGTGAACAGCAAGATGCCCAGGATCATGATCATGAAGGCCAGGCAGAGCCAGTTGGCCGCCGGGAACCAGATCGACGGGAACACCAGCGCCAGGCCGGCCTTGGCGCGGCGGAACTTCAAGTGCGTCAGGCTGATCATCGCCCAGTTGGTCACCAGCGCCGCCACCACCAGCGACATCAGGATGCCGAAAGCCTGGCCCGGCAACAGGTAGTTGAGGATCACGCAGGCGAAGGTGGCGATCGCCGACACCAGCGTCGCGTTGACCGGCACGCCGCGCTTGTCCAGCTTTTTCAGGCCGGCCGGCGCGTTGCCCTGCTCCGCCAGGCTGAACAGCATGCGGCTGGTGGCGTAGACGCCGCTGTTGTACACCGACAGCGCCGCGGTCAACACCACGAAGTTCAGCGCGTGGGCGGTGAAGCCGGCGCCGATCTGCTCGAAGATCATCACGAAGGGGCTGCCGCCGGCGGCCACCTTGCTCCACGGGTACAGCGACAGCAACACCACCAGCGAGCCGATGTAGAAGATCAGGATGCGGTAGATCACCTGGTTGACGGCTTTGGGGATGGTCTTCTGCGGATCGGACGCCTCGGCCGCGGTCATGCCGATCAGCTCCAGGCCGCCGAAAGAGAACATGATCACCGCCATCATCATGAACAGGCCATTGACGCCGTGCGGGAAGAAACCGCCATCGTTCCACAGATTGCTGACCGAAGCCTGCGGACCGCCGGTGCCCGACAGCAGCAGGTAACCGCCGAAGACGATCATCGCGATCACCGCCGCCACCTTGATCAGCGCGAACCAGAACTCGGACTCGCCGTAGGATTTGACGTTCGCGAGGTTGATGCCGTTGATCGCGACGAAGCAGACCAGTGCGGTGGTCCAGGTCGGCACATTCGGCCACCAGTAGCGCACGTACTCGCCCACCGCGGTCAGTTCGGCCATGCCGACCAGCACGTACAGCACCCAGTAGTTCCAGCCGGACAGGAAGCCGGCGAACTTGCCCCAGTAACGGTAGGCGAAATGGCTGAACGAGCCGGCTACCGGCTCTTCGGCCACCATCTCGCCCAACTGGCGCATGATCAGAAAGGCGATGAAGCCGGCGATGGCGTAGCCGAGGATCATCGACGGGCCAGCCGACTTCAGCACGCTGGCCGAACCGAGGAACAGGCCGGTGCCGACCGCGCCGCCTAGCGCGATCAGCTGGATGTGGCGGTTTTTCAGCTCTCGCTTCAAACCGGTTTGGGTTTCGCTCACGGTGAATTCTCCTTGTGGGGTGGGCGGCAAGCTAGGCCACCCTGACAGGTGCTCCGCCATCTAACCATCCGGCGCGGCTGGCCGTCAAACCCTTGGATACAATATATATGCCCAAAACATGCCATTCGATTGCATTTTAAAAATAAAATTCTCTTATATTGGCAATATCAAACCATAAATTGCCAAAACCACCCCATCAAGCTGCAAATTTCCACCCTAGCCCGATCCGGCGCGGCACGAACGTTCGGTTACCTGCGGTGACAAATGGCGAACACAGCGCCGGAAACTGTCTGTCAACATGCAGTGTCTGAGCAGCAAGTGGCGCTTCGTTCGCCATATCAGGGAGATAACAATGAAACAACCGATATTGATCGCCAGCATTCTGGGCGGCGGCATCGCGCTCGGCGCCATCGGGGTAGCCGGCATCCAGGCCTTGAAACCGGCGGCGCCGGCCACTCCGGCCACTGTCATCCCGGCCAGCGCGCCGCTGGCCGCGGCATCCGCGCCGGCCGTGCAGGCGCTGGCGCCCAGCGCCGCCTCCGCCGTGGTGGCGCAAGCCGCGCCGAAAGCGGCCGCGCCCGCCGCCGCCGCTGCTCCGGCCCCGGCGCCCAGGCCGAAGCCGGTTCACGCCAGCTATGCCAAGGTGCTGGGCGTCACGCCGATCAAGCAGACCGTCAGCGAGCCCAAGCAGGTCTGCCATCAGGAGCAAGTGGCGCATCAGGCGCCGGTGCAGGACAACAACCGCATCGCCGGCTCGGTGATCGGCGGCGTGGTCGGCGGCCTGCTCGGCAACCAGGTGGGCGGAGGCAACGGCAAGAAGGCCGCCACCGTGATCGGCGCGCTGGCCGGCGGCCTGGCCGGCAACAAGGTGCAGGAAGGCATGCAGCAGCGCGATCAGGTGACCAGCACCCAGACCATCTGCAACACCGAAAACGTAGACAAGGAAAAAGTGGTCGGCTACGACGTCCGCTACTCGCTGGACGGCAAAACCGCCACGGTGCGGATGGATGAGAAGCCGGAGGGCAAGACCCTGCCGGCGAAAGACGGCAAGCTGCTGATGTGAGCGCCGGGCGCCAGCCCCATGCGAAAGGCCCGGAAAACCGGGCCTTTTTGCCGCGCGCCGCTCAAGCGGCCTGACGCTGCGCCTGCAGCCGCGCGCGCTGGCGCGAAGCCGCCTCTTCCGCCGCCTCCGGCGGACCGAACAGCGCCAGCCAGCGGTCGCGCCAGTTATCGGCGCGCCATGCCTCGGCCAGCATGTCGCGCCATTCCGCCACGCTGACCCATAGCGGGTTGAAGCTGTTCACCGGCTTCACGGTGCCGTAGTCGCACGGTTCGCTGTCCAGCTCCTCGGCATAAGTGCCGAACAGGCGGTCCCACACCACCAGCACGCCGGCGTAGTTGTGATCGATGTAGCGCGGATTCTTGGCATGGTGGCTGCGGTGGATCGACGGGGTGTTGAACACGTACTCCAGCCAGCCCAGCTTGGGCACCCCCTGGGTATGGACGAAAAACTGGAAAGCCAGGTTGAGCAGCACCACCGCCACCACTTGCTCGGGCGGAAAGCCCACCCAGGCCAAGGGTAGCCAGAACGCCCACATGCCCGCCAACGGGTACATCAGGCTCTGACGGAAAGCGGTGGTGAAATTCATCCGGGTGGAACTGTGGTGGACGCTGTGCGCCGCCCACAGCCAGCGCACGCGGTGGCTGACGCGGTGGAACCAGTAATAGAGGAAATCCTGCCCCAGGAACAACAGGAAGAAGCTCAGCCAGCTATCGGAAAACTGGAACAGGCGGTGATGTTGGTAGATCCAGCCGTACAGGGGCAGCACCAACAGCCAGGCCAGCTTGTCGGCGCCCTGGTGCAACAGGCCCAGCGCGGCGCAGCAGAGCGAGTCGCGCAGATCATACAAGCCGATGCGGCCGCCGCGCCGCAGCAGCCACAGCTCGCCGGCGACGAACAACAGGAATACCGGCACCAGCGCCAGCAGGATCAACTCAACCGGAAACTTCATCGACGCCCCCTCAAACGAGCAAACACTCGATTGGAGTTTAGGCTCTAAGCCTGCCCGGCTGTCAACTGCGGACGCCGGCCATGGCGGCTCCGCCGCCGCCATGTGGCAATAAAACCATAGGCGGGCTAGTCGCGGCGCGCCATCAGCGCCGCCAGCGAAGCGTCGCGGTCGGCCCAGACGCGGGCCACGCTGTGGCGACAGCCCAAGCGCTGCAGGTATTCGCCGCAACCAGACAGCCGCAGCGTCATGTCCTCGCCGAGAAAAGTCTGGCTCAAGCGCGCCACCACCGGCAGGATGCCGGCGGCGCTGAGGTCGGCGAAGCTGAAATCCTCCCCGGCGAGCCAAGGACGGCACTGCGCCAGCTTGGCCACCGCGCCGATGCCGCGCGCCAGCGCCTGGCGGATCTCCTCGCATTTCTCCGGCTCCGGCCGGGTGCCTTTCAGCATGTGGCGGATCAGCGGGCTGGCCGGCAGCATCACGTACAACTCAAGCATCGCGGTCAGCTCGCGCGCCAGCGCGCGGCTGTTGGGCGTCGGCGGCAGCAGCGAGGCGGTGGGATAGGCATCCTCCAGCCACTCCAGGATCACCGTGGATTCGGCCAGCGGGTGGCCATTGATCTCAACGAAGGGAATCTTGCCCATCGGGCTCTTTTCCAGCAGCTCGTCCTCTTGCGAGGGCGTCGTCACCACTTCCTGGAAATTGACGCCCTTCTCCAGCAAGGCGATCTTCACCTTGTTGTAATAAGGCGATAGCGGAATACCGTGAAGTTTGATCATGCCGACTCCAATAGCGATGTGTTCGTAAGCGCCGATGCGGGCGAGGCATCGGCGCGCGGCCTACATCATCCAGCCTATTCCCTTATTTAGCCAGCGCCAGGCTCTTTTGCTGCAGCAATTGGCGAATCTGCGGCAGCATCTGCTGCGCCGCCTTCTCGCCTTCCAGAATGGCCTGGTTGCGCGCTTCGAATTCGGCCGAGCCGATGTTCAGCACGTTCGGGTGGATCACCACGTCGGCCTGCTTCAGCTCCTGCGTCAGCGCCGGGCCGTTCATGATGCTCAGGCTCTGGTCCAGCATCGACAGGAAGCCGGTGGCGCGGCCGGGCTTGGGACGGCCGGTGATGTCGACGGCGATGACGAACTGCGCGCCCATTTCGCGGGCGGCGCTGACCGGCACCGGGCTGACCAGGCCGCCGTCGACATAGCTCTTGCCGCCGATCTTCACCGGCAGGAACACATTGGGGATGCTGGCCGAGGCGCGCACCGCCTGGCCGGTGTTGCCGGTGCGGAACACTACCCGGCGGCCGGAATCCAGCTCGGTGGCCACCGCGGCGAAAGGTTTGCCCAGTTTTTCCAGCGGCCGGTTGCCCACCTGGGCGTTGATCCAGTTCTGCAGCTTCTCGCCCTTGAGCACGCCCTTGGTCGACAGCGTCCAGTCGGTCAGATCGGCCTGGTCCAGCGCGATGGCGCGCTGCTGCAGCTGCATGCCGGTGAGGCCGGAGGCGTACAGGCTTCCCACCACGCTGCCGGCGCTGGTGCCAACGATGATGTCCGGCGTGATGCCGGCCCCTTCCAGCACCTTGATCACGCCGATGTGGGCGAAGCCCTTCACCGCGCCGCCGCCCAGCGCCAGCGCGATCCTGGGCTTGGGCAAGGGTTTGGCCACGGCGGCGCTCTCCGGCGGCGTGGCGGTCATGCAGGCGGACAACAGGGAGGCGATCCCGGCCAGCAGCGCGGGACGTAGAATGCTCTTGCTAATCATGATTCCATCAGTCTTTCAGACATCGACGGCCGCCATGGCCGCCCCAATGGGCGCGGGATCCAGCATCACGTAATTCAGATGCCGCGCGCCCTCCAATTCAAAATGGGTCTCGCCGTGCAGCGCCATGCCGACGCGGCGGTAAAACGCGATCGCGCGCGCGTTGCCATGCCACACGCGCAGCCACAGCCGCGGCTGGCCGGGCTGCGCCAGCGCCCATTGCCGCGCCGCGTCCATCAGCCGCCGGCCCAGGCCATGCCCGGTATGGCTCTCCACCAGATAGACCCGCTCCGCTTCCAGCGACGGGGCATCGCAGCCCTCGCAGGCTGCGTCCAGTTTCAGCTGCGCGTAACCCAGCAGATGGCCGTCTTTCTCCATCACCAGCAGCTGACGCGCCGGATCGGCGATCAGGGCCGCCATCTTTTCCGGCGTGAATTCCGTCAGCACGTAGTCGGCCAACGCCTGGCGGATGCCGTCGAACGCATAGGTGCTCAGCCACACCTGGATCGACAGGGCGGCCAAACTCGCCGCGTCTTCGCGGCAGGCATTGCGGATGTCCACACGCATGCAGCCTTCTCCCGTGCGCGCCGCTGGTTGCCGCTCAATCGGCGCGCGGCGCTTTCTTGACGAATTCGATCACCTGGCGGCCGTCGTCGGTCATCTTGGCCACCTTCTTGCCGCTGCCTTTCCAGGCGTGGCCGTACACCACTTCGTAGCTGGCCGGCAGCTTGCCGTCGCGGCGGTGCTTTTCATAGGCTTCTTCCACCTTGCGCCAGGCCGCCTTGCCCATCAGGCCGCGGCCGCGGCCAGCGGTGGCGTTGTGCGCGCCTATCGCCTTCAGGTCGCGCATCGCGCCTTTGGCGTCGTCGTAGGTCAATACGATCTTTTCCATGTCCATCACCGGCTCGGCGAAGCCGGCGCGCATCAGCGCGTCGCCGATGTCGTGCATGTCGATGAACTGGTTGACGTGGGTGGCGGCGTCGACGCCGGCGAAGGCGCCGCGCAGCTCGTGCAGCGTGTCCGGACCCAGCGTGGAGAACATCAGCAGGCCATCGGGCTTCAGCACCCGGCGCAGCTCGGCGAACATCTTGTCCGGCACGTTGATCCACTGGATGGTCAGGTTGGACCAGATCATGTCGACGCTGTCGTCGGCCAGCGGCAGCCGCTCGATGTCGGCCACTACCTGCCACGGCAGGCTGGGCTTGAACAGCTTTTTCAACAGGCCGTCGCCGGCGCGGCCGCGCTCGCGCGAGGCCAGCAGCATCGCATGCGCCAGGTCCAGCTCCAGCACCCGCGCCTGCGGGTAGCGGCCGCGCAATTGCGCGGCGCCGTAGCCGGTGCCGGCGCCGGCGTCGAGAATCACCGCCGGCTGATGCTTGATGTACTCCAGCCGCTCGGCCATCCGGTCGGACACCTCGCGCTGCAGCACCGCCGCCGAATCGTAGCTGGCCGCGGCCTTTTCGAACGAGGCGCGCACCCGCGCCTTGTCGGTATAAAACGCTTCACTCATGCCTGGGCTTCCAGATGCTGGGCAAGCGCGCGCACGAAATCCTGTTCATGCGACAGGAAGGGCGCGTGCGAGGCTTGCGGGAATTCGTAAAGGACGGCGTCGGGCAATGCCTCAGCCAACCAGCGGCCGGCGCCTATCGGGGTGATGGCGTCGCGCGCGCCGCAGAACAGCGCCGCCGGGCAGCGGATGCGGCCGGCCAGCGAACGGGCGTCGGCCTCCAGCAACAGCTGCAGCGCCGGCAGCAGGCCTTGCGGCCGGCCATGGGAAAACAGCTCGCCGCGCAAGGACTTCAGGGTGTCGCGCGCCGCCGGCGCGCCCATCATCTGCAGCGCGAGGAAGCGCTCCAGCGTCTGCTCGAAAGCGCCGTCCAGGCTCTGGGCGACGGCTTCTATCGATTTGCGCTCCTGCGCGTGCGGCCAGGTTTCGTCGCGGACGAAGCGCGGGCTGGTCGACACCAGCGCCAGGCTCTTCACCCGTTCGGGATGGCGCGCCGCCCAGTGCTGGGCGATCAGGCCGCCCAGCGACCAGCCCACCACCTGCACGGGCAGCGGGAAATGGGACGCGACCAAGTCGGCCACCGCGTCGGCGTCGAAACCGGCCAGCGCCGGCGACGCGCCATGGCCGGGCAGATCCACCAGATGGACGCAGAAACGCCCCGCCAGATGTTCGGCCACCCGGGCGAATACGCCGCCGTGCAGCCCCCAGCCGTGCAACATGACCACGTCCGGCCCCTGGCCCAGCGTTTCAACAAACAGATTCATGGACAGACAAATGAGGCAAAGACGCTATTTTCGCAAGAGTACGATGCGAAAGAAACCACCCAGGCCCGCTTCTTCGTCGTGAATCGGTTGCAATTTGGTGACGGCGACGATGTCGCCGAGCCGCCGGTTGACGTCGCTGGCCAGCAGCCGAGCCAGCAGATTGCCGGCCCTGCGCCATAACGGCGCGCGCGCGCCGTCGGCCAGGAACTTGTCGAACACCACCGCCCGGCCGCCGGGCTTCAGCACCCGCTCCACCTCGCGCAGGCAGGCCTGCGGGTCGGGCACCACCGCCAAAGCCAGATGCAGCACCGCCGCGTCGAAGCTCGCGTCGGGAAAATCCAGCCGCTGCGCATCCATCAGCTCGGCGCGCACCTCCATCCCCAGCTTGCGCGCGCGCTCGCGCAGCTGTTCCAGCATCGCCGGGGCGATGTCGATGGCGGTGAGATGACGGCAGCGCACCAGGAAGTCCAGATCCAGGCCGGTGCCGGCCGCCACCAGCAGCACCTGCTCGCCCGGCTGCGGATTGAGCAGGCCCAGCGAGCGGCGGCGGCCGGCGGCGAAGCCCTGCGCCAGCTTGTCGTAGAGCGGCGCGTACAGATCGTAGCGCCAGCGGTTGAAGCGGGTCGACCATTCACGCCGCACAGCGGATTTCCTGCTCGAAGCGCGCCAGCCGCTCCCAGTCGATATGCCAGGCCGGCGCCGGCGCGGCGAAATAGAAGCCCTGCAGCTTGCTGCAATGCATCTCCTGCAGCATCGCCAGCTGGGCGGCCGTCTCCACCCCTTCGGCCACCACGTCCAGGTCCAGCGCCCGCGCCAGCGCCAGGATGGCGCGGACGATGGCGGCCGATTCCTCCTTGCGGTCCAGATCGAACACGAAGGACTGGTCTATCTTCAGCACGTCGAAGCGGTAGCGATGCAGGTAGGACAGCGCCGAATAGCCGGTGCCGAAATCGTCCAGCGCCAGCTTCACCCCCAGGCCGTGCAGCGCCTGCATCACGCTGGACGCGGTTTCCGGCTGGTCGATCAACGCGCTTTCGGTGATTTCCAGGTGCAGCATCGCCGGCGGCAGCTGGTAATGGACGATGCGCTCGCCTATCCAGCCGACCAGGTCGGGATCGTGGAAATTGGCCGACGACAGGTTGATGTGCAGGCCGATGTCCTCGCCGACCCGGCCCTCGCCGCGCCAGGCCTGCAACTGGGCGCAAGCGGCGTTGATCATGTAGCGGTCCAGCCGATTGATCAGCCCGCTCTCCTCGGCCATCGGCAGAAACACCGCCGGCGAGATCAGGCCGCGCTGCGGGTGCCGCCAGCGCACCAAGGTTTCGAAGCCCGCCAGCTTGCCGGTCCTGGCCTCGATGAAAGGCTGGTAGTAAGGGATCAGCTGGCCTTCCTCCTCCAGCGCGCGCCGCAATTCGGCTTCCAGCGCCAGCTGGTCGGCCTGGTCTATCCGCAGCTGGTGGCTGAACAGGGTGTAGCCCTGGCGGCCCTGCTGCTTGGTGCAGTACATCGCGTGGTCGGCGTCGCGCAGCAGGTCGTCGGCCTTGTGGTAATGCTCGCGGTCGGCCAGCACCACGCCGACGCTGGCGGTGGAAAACACCTCGCGGCCGGCCAGGATCACCGCGCGCTCGAATTCGCTGACGATGCGGCGGGCGATCACCTCGCACTCGTCCGCCGCGTCCATGCCGAACATCAGCACCGCGAACTCGTCGCCGCCGAGGCGGGCCAGAAAATCATAATGGCGCAGGCAGGAGCGGATGCGCGCGCCTGCCTCGAACAGCAGGTGGTCGCCCGCCAGGTGGCCCAGGGTGTCGTTGACCAGCTTGAAGCGGTCCAGATCGATGAACACCACCGCGAAACGGTCGCCGCCGTCGGCATAGGCGTCCCAGGCGCGGCGCAGCGCCTTGGCGAAATAGGTGCGGTTGGGCAGCTTGGTCAGCGGGTCGTGCAGGCTGTCGAATTCCAGCTGGGCGTTGACCGCGTCCAGCTCGCTGGTGCGCTCGCGCACGCGCTGCTCCAGTTCGGCGTAGGCCTGCTGCAGACTTTCCAGCGCGCGCACCCTGGCCAGCGCGGCGCCGATATTGTTGGCGACGAATTCCAGCACCTCCTGATCGCGGTAACTGTAGGACACGTCGCTCTGGTAGCTTTGCACCGCCAGCACGCCCAGCAGCTCGTGGCCGCAATACAGCGGCACGCCCAGCCAGCTTTGCGGCCGCATGCCGCCGACGTCTTCCATTTGCGCCTGCAGCGGGCTGTGCGGGTCCACCAGCAATGGCCGGCCGCTATGCAGCACCTGCTCGATGAAGCCCTTGCCGGGTTTGCGCGGCTGCAGCGGCGGCGAGTACTCGTCGGCGCAGTACGGAAAGCCGATGCGGTCGTTGACCATGTCGTACAAGGCGACCATGCAGTTGCGCGCCGGCACCATTTCCGCCAGCAACCGGTGCAGGCCGCTGAGAAAGGCCTCCAGCGACAAGCTGGTATTGGACAGTTCGGCGATGCGGAACAGCACGTCCTGGAATTGCTCGGCGCGGCGGCGGTTGGACACTTCGGCCCGCAGCCTGGCGTTGGCGCCCTCCAGCTCGCTGGTGCGCAGCCAGACCTGGCGCTCCAACTGGCCGCGATGCAGCACCCGGTCCAGCGCGAAACCGACATGGCGCGCGGCGAACATGAACAGCAGTTGTTCGGCCGAGGAGAGCGGCGCCTGGTCATCGTACTGCTGCAGCACCACCGCGCCGATCCACTCGCCGCCGGCATCGGCCAGCGGCGCGCCCATCCAGCAAGCCGGCAACGCCGCCGGCGGCGTCAGCCCCTCCTGGCCGCACACTTCCAGCAGCCGCTGCTGGCTCATCACCATCGGCTTGCCGCCGCGGATCAGCCAGGCCGCCAGCGAGCCGCTGTCCGCGCCGGCGGCAAACACCGCGTCGGGTCCTGGCGGCGCCGGATCGCGCCGGTCGGCGTAAAAGGGATAGCGCAGCGTGGCATTGTCGGCGTCGTACAAAGCGATGTGGAAATTGCTGGCATCCATCAAGCGCATCATCAGCCGGTGCAGCCGCGGCAGCATGCGCTCCGGCGCGCCGCTTTCGCCGGCCAGCAGATTGATCTCCAGCATGGTTTCATTGGCGAGCCGGGCCGCCGCCTGCTCGTCGCGCAACGCGGCGCATTGCAAATGGCCGGTCAACAAGGCGGCGACATCGGCCATTCCCGCCGGCTCCCGCCCGCGCCACGCCAGCCATCCCAGCGTCTTGCCGGCGGCGCGCAACGCCAGCGCGCCGCCGTCCGGCCCCGGCAGCCGATCGCCGTCCAGAGCCTCGGCCGCCGGCAGCGCGTCGGCCGCCCCCAAGCTGGCCAGCCTCCGCCATTTCCCGTCCGCCTGCCCCCATGCGGCGATGGCCGCCAGGCTGCCGGCCTGCCACAGCAGCGCCAGCGCCCGTCCGGCAGCCTGTTCCGGAGTCTCCAGGTATTCAGCCGTGCTCTTCATGTCGTTATCGTAGTATGAGTTAGCTGGAAAATCCGCACGCGACGCCCCGCGCCCCTTCCCCAAGGCCGGCGCGGCCCCGCCGCCGCCTGGGCGGCCGGATATGCGAAAGCCCGGAGTCGGGACTCCGGGCTTGCGTCGTCAGCGCGGCGATGGCATGCCGAGGCGATTTCCGCGGCGGCGGGCGATCAGCTTTCGGCCAGCTGCAGCATGCAGTCCAGCAAGGCGTCCAATTGCGACACCTCATGCTGGGCCGACAGCGAAATCCGCAGCCTAGCGCCATTCTCCGGCACCGTCGGCGGGCGGATGGCGGGCACCCAATAGCCTTGTTCCCGCAAACCTTGAGCCAGTCTCATGGCATGCGCATCGCCGCCTATGATAAATGGTTGAATCGGGGTACGGGAAGCCCCGCCCGAATACCGCGTGCCGTCGAGGCGCGCGCGGCAGCGCGCCGCCAGCAGCCGCAGCCGTTCGCGCCTGTCGCCGGCCTCCTCTATCAAGCGCAGGCTGACGCCGACGGCGGCGGCCAGCGCCGGCGGCTGGGCGGTGCTGAAGATATAGGTGCGGGCGCGGTTGACCAGCCACTCGATCAGCAGACGGCCGCCGGCGACAAAAGCACCGGCCAGTCCTGCCGCCTTGCCCAGCGTCGCCATATAGACCAGCCGCTCGCTTGAGAGGTCATGTTCGGCCAACGCGCCGCGGCCTTGCCCGAGCACGCCGAAACCGTGGGCGTCGTCGACGTACAGCCAGGCGTCGTAGCGTTCGGCCAGCGCCAGCAGCTCCGGCAGCGGCGCCTCGTCGCCATCCATGCTGTATACCGCGTCCACCGCGATCAGCTTGGTGCGCGCGCCGCTGGCGGCCAGCAATTGTTCGAGCTGGTTGAGATCGTTATGGCGGAAACGGTGGAAATCGGCGCGCGACAGCAGACAGCCGTCGTTCAGCGAAGCGTGGTTCAGCTTGTCGGCGAACACCGCGTCGCCGCGGCCGACCAGGCTGGTGATCACCGCCAGATTGGCGGCGTAGCCCGAGCCGAACAGCAGCGCGGCCTCGCGGCCGACGAAGCGCGCCAGCGCCTCCTCGGCCTGCTGGTGCGCCTGGCTGTGGCCGGTGAGCAGGTGCGAGGCGCCGCTGCCGGCGCCCCAGCGGTCCGCGCCCTGCTGCAGCGCGCGCACCAGCGACGGGTGGTCGGCCAGTCCGAGGTAGTCGTTGCTGGCGAAAGACAGGTATTCCTCGCCGTCGACGACGATCTCGGCGCCTTGCGGCGACTCGAGGCACGCGCGTTGGCGGCGGCGGTGACTGGCGTCCAGATCCAGCAGGGCTGCGGACAGGTCTTGTAGGCGCATGGCGATTGCACTCTTTTACGTTGTTGACCAAACCGCGGCGGCCAAGCCACCCCGGCACGACACACTATATATATGTTTGCATTTAAGCCGACAGCGGGAAATTGCGAAGATTTATTTTTACAGCGCCTGCAGATCCAGTTTTTGCATCAGCGCCTGGTCGGCCAGCACATCCGGGTTCCCCGTCGTCAGCAATTTGTCGCCATAAAATATCGAGTTGGCGCCGGCCAGGAAGCACAGCGCCTGGGTGGCTTCGTCCATTTCGCGGCGGCCGGCGGACAAGCGCACATAGCTGCGCGGCATGGTGACGCGCGCCACCGCGATGGTGCGGACGAACTCGGTCCAGTCCAGCGTTTCCGCGCCCTCCAGCGGCGTGCCCACCACCTTGACCAGGTTGTTGACGGGCACCGACTCCGGCTGGGGATCCAGGTTCGCCAGCTGGGCGATCAGGCCGGCGCGGTCGCGCCGGGTCTCGTTCATGCCGACGATGCCGCCGCAGCACACCGACAGCCCGGCCGAGCGCACCTTGCCCAGCGTGTCCAGCCGGTCTTCGTACTCGCGGGTCTGGATGATGTCGGCGTACTTGTCCGGCGCGGTGTCCAGATTATGGTTGTAGTAATCGAGGCCGGCCTGCTTCAGTTGTTCCGCCTGGCCGTCGCGCAGCAGGCCGAAGGTGGCGCAGGTTTCCAGCCCCAGCGCCTTCACCTGGCTGACCATTTCCAGCGTCTTCTGCAGGTCGGCGTCCTTGGGGCCGCGCCAGGCGGCGCCCATGCAGAAGCGCCCGGCGCCGTTGGCCTTGGCCTGGCGCGCCGCGGCGACCACCTCGTCCACCGTCATCATCGGCTGGTTGGCCACCGGGGTGTCGTGATGCACCGACTGCGGGCAATAGCCGCAGTCTTCCGGACAGCCGCCGGTCTTGATCGACACCAGCGTCGACAGCTGGACGCGGGTCGGATCGAAAAACTGCCGATGGATTTCGGCGGCGCGGAACACCAGCTCCATGAAGGGCAGACCCAGCAGCACCTCCACCTCGTCGACGCTCCAATTGGCCTTTTCCGGATGCGGGGCGGCCGGGCGCTTGAACTCCATCGTCACTGAATGCATCTTATGCTCCAACATGTGTTTGTCATTTTGGCGGCGAACCGGATCGTTCGTCACCCTGCCTACTCGGGCAGGAACCGCAAAATCTTGGAGCCCGGAAGCGATGCTGTCAAACCTGCTCAATGCCTTAATTGACAATTGCTCATTTATTAATCAAAAATGCGCGCTGTGCGGCGCGGCCGACAGCCAGCAGGCGCTCTGTCCGCCCTGCCGCCAGATGCTGCCGCGGCTGCCCGCCGCGCATTGCCCGCGTTGCTCAGAACCGACCCCGGACAGCGCGCTGTGCGGCCACTGTCAGCGTCATCCGCCGGCCTTCGACGCGCTACACGTTCCCTATCTGTTTGGCTACCCCCTGAATGGCCTGGTCCATGCATTCAAGTACGGCAAACGCTTACAATTGGCCGGGACGCTGACCGGCCTGCTCACCGATTTCGCCGCTTGTCAAGCCTGCAAATACGACCTTGTCATTCCCGTTCCATTGGCAAATGAAAGACTTGCGGAAAGAGGCTTCAATCAGAGTTCCGAGCTTGCCAAAGCGTTCGCTGTTACAATAAACAGCCGTTTTTCGGACGACCTGTGTTGGCGAAAATGCAACACATTGCCGCAAGCCTCGCTCGGTCGCGCCGCAAGACTGCGAAACGTGCGTCATGCATTCGGCGTAAAACGCCGCTGCGACGGGCTTTCCATTGCCATCATAGACGACGTCGCCACCAGCGGCGCCACCCTCTCCTCCCTGGCCAAAGCGCTCAAAAAACAGGGGGCGGAACGGGTCGATGCATGGGTGCTGGCCCGGGCGTTTTCCCCAAAAACTTGACCAAGATTTTGATTCCTTGGAACAATCCAGCCTGCCAACGATGTTCACTGTTGTTCTATTTCAGCCGGAAATCCCGCCCAACACGGGCAATGTGATTCGTTTATGTGCCAACACCGGCTGTGAACTGCATCTGGTCAAACCCTTGGGCTTTCCGCTCGAGGACGCCAAGTTGCGGCGCGCAGGACTCGATTACCACGAGTATGCCCGCGTTGTGGTCCACGAAGACTGGCCTGCCTGTTTGCAGGCCCTTCACGGACGACGGATTTTCGCCGCGACGACCAAGGGCGCTACGCGCCATGACCGGATTTCCTACCAACCCGGGGACGTTTTTCTGTTCGGTCCCGAATCCCGCGGCTTGCCGCAAGATGTGCTGGCTGCCCTGCCGGCGCAGCAAAGGATTCGATTGCCGATGCGTCCCGAGTCGAGAAGCCTCAACCTGTCCAACGCTGTCGCGGTGACAGTGTACGAGGCATGGCGGCAGCTCGATTTCGCAGGGGGGGTATAGCAGTTCGCAAGGTTGGCCCAACAGCATAGGGAGGTTTATGCAACCTGTACTCCGATGGCTGTGGCTTGTATTCGTCAGTCTCGTGCTTGTGGCCTGTTCCACCGTGAAGACGGCCAGCGCCACAAACCAGTCGGCTTCGCCGACCAACAAGAAGACCGTCGCCAAGAACGGAGCTTATTTCCAGAACGACGGTCCGGCCGATCATATCCCGGTCAACCTGAATCTGGTGCCCGACGCCGTGCCGCAGGATGAGCCGCTGATCAAATCGGCCAACCTGCCTTACTCGGCGCTGGGCATGAGCTTCCGTCCCGATGTGCGAGAAAAGCCTTACCACGCCACAGGCCGTGCCTCTTGGTACGGCAAGCAGTTCCACGGACGCAAGACGTCCTCGGGCGAACGATACGACATGTTCGCCATGACCGCGGCGCATCCGACGCTGCCGATCCCGAGCTATGCCCGGGTGACCAATCTGACCAACGGCAAGTCCGTGGTGGTGCGCGTCAATGACCGCGGACCGTTCCACAGGAGCCGTTTGATGGATCTGTCGTACGCCGCCGCGTACAAGCTGGGCTTTATCCAGCAGGGCAGCGCCAAGATCGCGGTAGACCGCGTCTGGCCCGCAGCCGACAACACCTACTCCGCGTCCGCGCAGCCGGCCACCCAGCCGGCAAGCCGAGAGTTGCGCGCAGGCGACAATCCGAAGTATCTGCAACTGGGGACTTTCTCCACGCTGGCCAATGCCGAAGCGCTGTTGCAGAAGACGTTGGGCGAGCTGGACGATCATTACGATTCCAAGCTCGGCATCGTCAATCAGCAGGGGGTGTACAAAGTGCGCCTGGGACCGTTCCCGTCGGATGACGCCGTGCGCAACGCGGCCGAGAATCTGCACGTGGAGACCGTGATCACCAGCCTGTAGCGGCTGGCAGCTGAACCGTATGGCACAGGGCGAAAGGCGAAGGATGCATCCTTCGCCTTTTTTCATGCCCGCCGGCCAATAAAAAGCCCCGGCCTTTCGGTCCGGGGCAATGCCTGGCGATCAACGACCCAGGCCCCGCTCAGGGAGCCAAGCGGGAGGTGTGAACACCTGCTGTTTAGGCGGCAAGCCGGGCTTAAAGTTCCTCCGCCGGCGGGAGCTGCGGCTCCAGCGCGTCGAACCAGCCCTTCACCACCTGCTCCACCTCCTCCACTCCAGTCTTCTTCAGGCTGGAGAACATCTGCACGCTGACCGACGGATAGTCGGCCAGTTCGCGCTTCACCAGCGCCAGCACCTTGCTCTGCTCCTGGCGCGACATCTTGTCGGCCTTGGACAGCAAGATGTGCACCGGACGGCCGGCGACGCGGAAAAATTCCAGCATTCGTCGATCCAGCTCCTTCAATGGGTGGCGAGCGTCCATAATCAACAGAAGGCCGATCAGGCTCTGGCGCGTCTGCAGGTAGCGGCCCAGCAGCTCCACCCAGTGGGCGCGCACCGCTTCCGGTACTTCGGCGTAGCCATAGCCGGGCAGATCCACCAGAAAACACTCGTCTCCCAGCTCGAAGAAGTTGATATGCTGGGTGCGTCCGGGCGTTTTCGACACATAGGCCAGCCGGGTGCGGTTGGCCAGCGTGTTGATGGCGCTGGACTTGCCCGCGTTGGAGCGTCCCACGAATGCGACCTCGGCGCGGGTGGCCGGCAGGTCTTTCATGTGGTTGACGGTGGTATAAAATCGGGCGTTCTGAAAAATCGACATGGTAGTAAGGTTGAAATCAGTTGGTATAGAATAACAGGTTTGGAATTGCTACTTTTACAGATATTTTAGGGCAACGCCCTAAAGGAGCGACCATGAGACGTAAAATGCTGTTGGCGATGGCAACCCTAACCCTGGCCGGCTCCGCGCTGGCGGCGGCTCCGGCGGCCAAGGGGGACCCGGCAAAAGGCAAGCAGATCGTGGATACCGTCTGCGCGGCCTGCCACGGCGCGGACGGCAACAGCGTCGCGGCGGCCAATCCCTCCCTGGCCGGCCAGAACCCGCAGTATCTGTATAGCCAGTTGAAGGCGTTCAAGAGCGGCGAACGCAAGAATCCCACCATGTTCGGCATGAGCGCCGGCCTGTCCGACGACGACATGCGCAACCTGGCCGCCTATTTCAGCCAGCAAAAACCGAAAGAGCGCGAAGCGGCCGACAAGCAGCAGATGCCGCTGGGCGCCAAGATCTACCGCGTCGGCAACGCCTCCACCCACGTGCCGGCCTGTATGTCCTGCCACGGACCGGCCGGCAAGGGCCTGCCCGACCAGTTCCCGCGCCTGGGCAGCCAGCACGCCGGCTACGTCGCCAAGCAGCTGGCCGACTTCAAGGCCGGCACCGACCGCAAAAACACCATCATGGCCGACATCGCCAGCCGCATGACCGATGCCGAGATGAAGGCGGTTTCCGAATACATCTCCGGCCTGCGCTGAGCCGTGACGCCAGCCGCCGGCCAGCCGCGCGCCGCATGCCCGCCATGCGGCCCGGCGCGCCGACGCAACTTTGCCGACCAGGCGCGTTCAAAAGGGAAGCTCCGGACCGGCTTCCCTTTTTGTGTTAGCTATTCATGACAAACCATCGCCGCAACACCACTCGCCGAGCGCTGTACGAACTGTTCAGCTCGATGCGCTTCGCCATCGGTCTTCTGACCATCCTGGCCATCGCCTCCATCATCGGCACCGTGCTCAAGCAAAACGAGCCCTACCCCAACTACGCCTTCGAGTTCGGCCAGTTCTGGTTCCAGGCCTTCGAACAGCTTGGATTGTTCGACGTCTACCATTCCGCCTGGTTCCTGACCATCCTGGTCTTCCTGGTGCTGTCGCTGACCCTGTGCGTGCTGCGCAACGGCCCCGGCTTCATCAAGCAGATGCGCTCCTACCGCGACAAGGCCGGCGAAAGCTCGCTGGCGGCCATGTCGCACAGCCAGGCCCTGGAGGCCGAGGCCGCCGACCCGCAGACGCTGGCGGCCTACCTGCAAGCGCAGGGCTACCGGCTGCGCCAGCGCGAACAGGCCGACGGCAGCCTGCTGATCGCCGCCAAAAAAGGCGCCGCCGGCAAGCTTGGCTACTTCTTCGCCCACATCGCGCTGATCGTGATCTGCGTCGGCGGCCTGATGGACGGCAACGTGCCGCTTAAGCTCGGCATCCTGGCCGGCCGGCTGGTGCCCGAGACCCGCAACATCCCGCAGGCGCAGATTCCCGAGCACAGCCGGCTGCCGGTCACCAACCTGTCCTTCCGCGGCAACGTCAACATCGCCGAAGGCAAGAGCGCCGACGTCGGCTTCATCGACTCCGGCAACGGCTACCTGGTGCAGGATCTGCCCTTCGTCGTCACGCTGAAGAAATTCCATGTCGACTACTACAGCAGCGGCATGCCCAAGCTGTTCGCCAGCGACATCGTGGTGACCGACAAGGCCAGCGGCAAGAGCACCGCCGCCACGGTCAAGGTCAACCACCCGCTGATCGTCGACGGCGTCGCCATCTACCAGTCCTCGTTCGGCGACGGCGGCTCGCCGCTGCTGTTCCGCAAGTGGAACCTGGAGCAGCCGCAGGCCGCGCCGGAGCCGTTGCGGGCGGTGTCGCTGGCCAGCCAGCCGCTGCAGGCCGGCGGCAAGGACTACACGCTGGAATTGGGCGAGCTGCGGGTGTTCAACATCGAGAACGTCGGCAAGCCCGGCGCCGCCGACCCCACCTTGCTGCAGCGCATGCACGACGCGCGCGAAGTGAAGCAGAGCAAGGAGCTGAAGAACTTCGGCCCGTCGATCAGCTTCAAGCTGCGCGACAAGCAGGGCCAGGCAGTGGAATACATGCATTACATGTCGCCGATCCAGCAGGACGGCGCCAGCTACCTGATGGCCGGCGTGCGCAGAACCCCGGCCGAGCCCTTCCAGTACCTGCGCCTGCCGCTGGACGACGACATGGGCCTCGAACGCTTCATGCGCCTGTACGCGGCGCTGCGCGACCCGACGCTGTACGACGCCATCGCCGAACGCGCCACCCGCCAGGCGATGCAGGGCGGCAAGCCGGACGAGAAACTGGCGCGCGACTTCAAGGACGGCATCAAGGTGATGCTGCAGCGCTTCGCCGACGGCGGCTTCGCCGGCCTGGAACAATTCCTGGAAAAGCAGGTGCCGGCCGACAAGCGCCAGGCGGTGGCGCAGACCTATATCCGCATCCTGCAGACCGCGGTGGTGGACGTGATGGCGGTGGCCGACGAAAAAGCCGGCGCCAAGCCGCTAGCCGCCGACGCCGCGCATTACCGCTTCCTGCTGGACGGCCTGGTGGCCAGCAGCGGCCTGCGCGACTACGGCGCGCCGGTCTTCCTGCAGCTGGACAGCTTCGACCAGGTGCAGTCGTCCGGCCTGCAGCTGACGCGCTCGCCGGGCAAGACCCTGGTCTATCTCGGTTCGATCTTGCTGGTGCTGGGCATCGTGCTAATGTTCTATGTGCGCGAACTGCGCCTGTGGGTGCGCATCCACGGCCGCCAGCTCAGGGTGGCGATGACCTCAAACCGGCATAACCGCGATCTCGACCGCGACTTCCAGCGTCATCTAGACGCCATCAAACAGCTGACACGGGGATCATGATGGAACTGGCAACTTCTTCCTTTGCACGCACGCCGCTGTGGAAGCGGCTCTCGCTGTGGGACGGCGCCTACGCGCTGCTGATCCTGCTGGCCGCCGGTTACAGCTTCCGGCTGTATCACCAGGACATGGACGTCTACGAGCAGGGCATCCTGGCCGGATCGGCGCTGGGCCTGATCGCGCTGGGCTGGTTCTGGCAATCCTGGCGCTGGTTCTTCCCGCTGGCCGGCGGCGCCGCCTTGCTCGGCATCGCCGACTACCAGCACGATCTGGCCCGCGGCCAGACCGCGTTCTGGCTGAAGTTCGCGCTGGCCAGCCAGTCGGCCATCATGTGGATGTGCACGCTGTTCTTCCTGGCCACCGCCGTCTACTGGCTGGGGGTGGCGCGGCGCTCCGACCTGCTGCTGCGCATGGGGCGCGGCCTGACTTGGGCGGCGGCGGCGATGGGCTTGGCCGGCCTGTTCGTGCGCTGGTACGAGAGCTATCTGATCGCGCCGGACGTCGGCCACATCCCGGTGTCCAACCTGTACGAAGTGATGGTGCTGTTCTGTCTGATCACCGCGCTGATGCACCTCTACTACGAGGCGCGCTTCGCCGCGCGCCAGGCCGGCGCGCTGGTGCTGCCGGTGATCTGCGCCACCGTCGGCTTCATCCTGTGGTACAGCCTGGACCGCCAGGCCCACGAGATCCAGCCGCTGATACCGGCGCTGCAGTCGTGGTGGATGAAGATACACGTGCCGGCCAACTTCGTCGGCTATGGCTCCTTCGCGCTGGCGGCGATGCTGGGCGTGGGCGAGCTGCTGGTGCTGAAGGGCTGGCTGAAGGACAGGCTGCCCAGCGCCGAGGTGCTGGACGAGATGATGTACAAGGCCATTTCCGTCGGCTTCCTGTTCTTCACCATCGCCACCATCCTGGGCGCGATGTGGGCGGCGGACGCCTGGGGCGGCTACTGGAGCTGGGACCCGAAGGAAACCTGGGCGCTGATCGTCTGGCTCAACTACGCCGCCTGGCTGCACATCCGCCTGGTGAAGGGCTGGCGCGGCGCGCCGCTGGCCTGGTGGTCGGTCGGCGGCCTGCTGGTCACCACCTTCGCCTTCCTCGGCGTCAATATGTTCCTGTCCGGCCTGCACTCGTACGGCGGCCTGTAATCTTTCCCAGGCATCATCGACGCCCCGTCTGCGCGGGGCGTTTTGCATTTTCCCCGCCCGCGGCGGCGGCATTTGGTATCCTTGTAGCGCTTTTAGCGCTTTTTTATCCCTCTAAGGAACGTACTACACCATCATGGACTTATCGTGGCTGTCCGACCCCGCCGCCTGGCTGGGCCTCTTGACGCTGATCATTCTCGAGATCGTGCTCGGCATCGACAACCTGATTTTCGTGGCCATCCTGGCCGAAAAACTGCCCCCGGAACAACGCGACCGCGCCCGCATCACCGGCCTGTCGCTGGCGCTGCTGATGCGCCTCGTCCTGCTGGCCAGCATTTCCTGGCTGGTCACCCTCACCACCCCGCTGTTCTCGATCTGGGGCCAGGGCTTCGCCGGCCGCGACCTGATCATGCTGGGCGGCGGCGTGTTCCTGCTGTTCAAGGCAACCACCGAGCTGCATGAGCGGCTGGAAGGCGTGGACGAAGTGAAGGCCAGCGGCCAGCGCGCCTACGCCGCCTTCGCCACCGTCGTCGCCCAGATCCTGGTGCTGGACGCGGTGTTCTCGATCGACTCGGTGGTGACCGCCATCGGCATGTCCGAACACCTGCCGGTGATGATGCTGGCCGTGATCATCGCCATGATCCTGATGATCGCCGCCAGCAAGCCGCTGACCGCCTTCGTCAACGCCCACCCGACCGTGGTGATGCTGTGCCTGGGCTTCCTCTTGATGATAGGCTTCAGCCTGGTGGCCGACGGCTTCGGCTTCCACATTCCCAAGGGCTATCTGTACGCCGCCATCGGCTTCTCGGTATTGATCGAATCGTTCAACCAGGTGGCGCAGGCCAACCGCGTCCGCTACCTCAACCGCAACCAGAGCTTCCGCGAGCGCACCGCCAACGCGGTGCTCAGCCTGATGGGCACCCGCCTGTCGGAAGCCAAGCCCGAGGCCAAGCCCGAAGTCGGCCCGCAGCCGGTGGAGGAAACCGCCTTCGGCCACAACGAACGCGCGATGATACACAGCGTGCTGACGCTGGCCGAGCGGCCGATCCGCGTGATCGCCACCCCGCGCGCCGACATCCACCGGCTGGACCTCAGCCAGCCTGAAGCCGCCCGCCGCAAGGCGCTGCGCGACAGCCCCTACTCGCGGCTGGTGGTGATACGCGACGGCAGCATAGACGAGCCACTGGGCATCGTCGCGCGCAAGGACCTGCTGGCGCAGCTCCTGGATGGCGGCCAGCTCGACATCGACGCCGCGCTGCGCCAGCCGCTGGTGCTGCCGGAAACCGTCACCGTGCTGAAGGCGCTGGAGAGCTTCCGCCAGCACGCCGCCGACATGGCCTTCGTGGTCAACGAGTTCGGCAGCCTGGAAGGCATAGTCACCCAGAAAGACCTCATGGAGGCGATCGCCGGCGAATTCCCGGAAGAGCACGAACGCCACGAGCTGCCGGCCATCGTGGCCAATGCCGACGGCAGCTACGACGTGGAGGGCAGCCTGGAATTGATGACGCTGGAGCAATACCTGACGCTAGGCGACTTCGAGGACGAAGACTTCCACACCGTGGCCGGCCTGTTGATGGACTGCCTGGAGCGCATCCCGCGCGAAGGCGACGAGGTGACGGTGGGCGAATGGAAGCTGCGCGTCACCGCGCAGAAAGGCAACCGCACCGAGCGGGTGCTGATCAGCCCGATCGCCGACGGCTTCGATGCCGCCATCTGAGCATGAGCCGGGGCCGCCGCGGCCCTGGTTTCTCTATGTGCTGCGCTGCGCGGGCGGCGCGCTCTACACCGGCGTCAGCACCGACGTGGCGCGCCGCTACCGCCAGCACCAGGCCGGCAAGGGCGCGCGCTACACCCGCCTCAACCCGCCCAGCGCCATCGCGCTGGTGATCGAATACCCGGACCGTTCCACCGCGCTGAAGGCCGAATACGCGTTCAAGCAGCTCTCCGCCGCCGCCAAGCGCGACTTCCTGGCGCGCCACGGCGACGCCGCGGGCTAAACCCGCCTCGCTTTTCCCTCCCCCTTCCCCGCCGCTGGCCGAACGCCGGCAAGGAGCGGTATATTGAGCGCAGCCAGCCGCATGTCATGCGGCCGCGCCCAGTCTGACCGCCGCCGAGCAAACCGAGGAGCCCACATGCCGCGCCCCGTTTTCCGCCTTGCCCCGCTGGCCGCGCTTGCCGCCGGCCTGCTGCTGTCCGCCGCCGCCGCCGGCGCCGCCGACGCCATCCGCGTCGGCTCCAAGATAGACACCGAGGGCGCGCTGCTGGGCAACCTCATCCAGCAGGTGCTCGAGGCTCACGGCGTCAAAACCGCCAATCGGCTGTCGCTGGGCAATACCAAGGTAGTGCGCGCCGCCATCGCCGCCGGCGAAATCGACATCTACCCCGAATACACCGGTAACGGCGCCTTTTTCTTCGCCGACGAGAAAAACCCGGCCTGGAAATCCGCCGCCGCCGGCTACCAGCGCGTCAAGCAGCTGGACTACGACAAGAACCGCATCGTCTGGCTGGCGCCGGCGCCTGCCAACAACACCTGGACCATCGCGGTGCGCCGCGACCTGGCCGCCGCCAACCATCTGGCCTCGCTGGCAGACCTCCAGCGCTGGCTGGCCAAGGGCGGCCGCTTCAAGCTGGCGGCCTCGGCCGAATTCATCGAGCGGCCCGACGCGCTGCCGGCCTTCCAACAGGCCTACGGCTTCAAGCTGCGTCAGGACCAGCTGCTGACGCTGGCCGGCGGCGACACCTCCGCCACCATCAAAGCCGCCGCCGAGCAAACCTCCGGCGTCAACGCCGCGATGGCCTACGGCACCGACGGCCCTCTGGCCGCGCTTGGCCTGACGACGCTGAGCGACCCCAAGGGCGTGCAGCCGGTATACGCGCCGGCGGCCATCATCCGCGCCGACGCGCTGGCGCGCCAGCCGCAGATCGCCGTCTGGCTCAAGCCGGTGTTCCAGTCGCTGGATGAGGCCACGCTGCAGAAGCTCAACGCCAGCATCGCCCTTGAGGGCCGCGACGCGCGCAAGGTGGCGGCCGACTACCTGAAGCGCAAAGGCTTCATCCGATGAGGCGCCGCGGCTGATGCGGCTGCGCAACCGGGTTGGCCTGCTGCTGGCCCTGCTGCTGGCGGCGGGTTTCTGCTGCCCGCTGCTCAGCTATGCCCCCAACCGGCTGCTGAGCGGCCAGGGCCTGTACCTGGCCAGCCTGCCCGGCGCCGAGGCCGCCCTGTTGCTGGCGGCCGCGTTGCCGCTGGCGCTGGCGCCCTGGCTGCGCCGCTCGGCTGGCAGCCAGCTGTTGCTGGCGCTGTGCGCCTGCCTGCTGGGCAATGGCCTGCTGTGGGTGGCCGGCCGCGAGGCGCTGCGCCTCGCCGCCGGCGAAGACGCGCTGGCCCGCGTCGCCTTCGGCGCCGGCTTCTGGCTGCTGCAACTGGCCGCCGGCCTGCAGCTGGCCGAAGCGCTGCGCGGCCTGTCGCCATCACCGGCGCGGCGCGCGCTGATGGTCTGCGCCGCCTGCCTGCCGGCGCTGGCCATGCTGCTGGGCGGCGCGCTGGACCAACTGGCGCTGCTGCGCGAATACCGCAACTACCAGGACAGCTTCCACCTGGCGCTGCTGCGCCACCTGCAACTGGTGTGCTTCTCGGTGCTGCCGGCGGCGCTGCTGGGCGGCGCGCTGGGCCTGGCCGCGTTTCGCCGCCCGCGGGTGGAAGCCTGGCTGTTCCCGGCGCTGAACGCGCTGCAGACGGTGCCGTCCATCGCCCTGTTCGCGCTGTTGATCGCGCCGCTGGCCTGGCTGGGCCGGCTGTGGCCTCAGTCCGGCATCGCCGGGGTCGGCCTGGCCCCGGCGCTGACCGCGCTGACGCTGTACTCGCTGCTGCCGATGGCGCACGGCACCCTGGCCGCGCTGCGCCAGGTGCCGACGGCGGCCCGCGACAGCGCGCGCGGCATCGGCATGTCGCCATGGCAGCTGCTGGCGCGGGTGGAGCTGCCGCTGGCGCTGCCGGTGTTTCTCAGCGGCCTGCGCGTCACCACCGTGCAGGCGGTGGGGCTGGCGGCGGTGGCGGCGCTGATCGGCGCCGGCGGCTTCGGCGCCATCCTGTTCCAGGGCCTGTCCGCCAGCGCGCCGGACCAGACGCTGCTGGGCGTGCTGCCCATCGCGCTGCTGGCTGCCGCGTGCGACGCCGCGTTCAAGATCGTCATCTCCCGGATGGACCACGCTGCCCATGATTGAAATCGCTGGCGTCAACAAAAGCTTCAATGGCTCGCGCGTGGTGGCCGACCTCGACCTGACAGTGGCCGAGGGCGAACTGGCGGTGCTGGTGGGCACCTCCGGCTCCGGCAAGTCCACCACGCTGAAAATGCTCAATCGGCTGATCGAACCCGACAGCGGCAGCATCCGCGTCGCCGGCCGCGACATCCGCAGCCAGCCGCCGGAAATCCTGCGCCGCCACATCGGCTACGCCATCCAGTCGGTAGGCTTGTTCCCGCACTGGACGGTGGCGCAGAACGTCGCCGCGGTGCCGCAGCTGCTCAAATGGCCGCCGGCGCGCATCCGCGCCCGGGTGGAAGAACTGCTGGACGCGCTGCGGCTGCCGGCGCGGGAGTTCGGCCCGCGCTATCCGCACCAGCTGTCCGGCGGCCAGCAGCAGCGCGTCGGCGTGGCGCGCGCGCTGGCCGCCGACCCCGACGTGCTGCTGATGGACGAGCCGTTCGGCGCGCTGGACCCGGTGACGCGCGCCAATCTGCAGCAGGAGCTGGCGCGCATCCAGCGGCTGTTCGGCAAAACCGTGATCCTGGTCACCCACGACATCGACGAGGCGCTGCTGCTGGGCCAGCGCATCGTGGTGATGGACCAGGGCCGCATCGTCCAGCAGGGCGGCGCGCGCGACATCCTGCTGCGCCCGGCCACCGACTTTGTCCGCCAATTCTTCAACCCGGCCGATGTCGGCGTGCGCCTGCTGGGCCTGGTGCGGGTGGGAGAGCGGATGCGGCCGGGCGAGCGCGCCGACGGCGCGGCCATCCGCGCCGACAGCACTCTGCGCGAGGCGCTGTCGGCCTTCGTCGCCCAGGGCGCCGCGGCGCTGCCGGTGGAGGATGGCCAGGGCGCCAGGATAGGCGCGCTGCGTTTCGACGACCTGCTGGGCCCGCGCGCATGAGCTGGCTGCGCCGCCGCGCCGCGCTGATCCTGGCCAGCCTGGCGCTGGCCGGCCTGCTGCTGGCGCTGCCGCGCAGCGCCGCGCTGTTCCGCCTCGCCTTCCCGGAACTGGAGCGGCCGCTATACCTGCAGGACGACTTCGCCGCGCTGACCTTGTCCCATCTTGGCATCGTCGCGCTGTCCAGCGCGCTCGCGCTGCTGCTGGGCGGCGGCGCCGGGCTGTGGACCAGCCGCCCCGCCGGGCGTGAATTCCGCCCGCTGCTGGAATCGCTGTTGTCCCTCGCCCAATCGCTGCCGCCGGTGGCGGTGCTGGCGGCGACGGTGCCCTTGCTGGGCTTCGGCGCGCTGCCGGCGCTGGCGGCGCTGACGCTGTACAGCCTGCTGCCGATCGCCCACGCCACCCTGGCCGGCCTGGCCTCGGTGCCGCCGGACATGCGCGAAGTCGCCGCCGGCATCGGCATGAGCCGGCGGCAGATCCTGCTGCGGGTCGAGCTGCCGCTGGCCGCGCCGGTGATCCTGGCCGGCGTACGCACCGCGGTGGTGATCAATGTCGGCACCGCGGCGCTGGCCTCCACCGTCGGCGCCAAAACCCTGGGCCTGCCCATCATCGTCGGCCTGTCCGGCTTCAACACCGCCTACGTGATCCAGGGCGCGCTGCCGGTGGCGCTGCTGGCGATAGTCGTCGACCAGCTGTTCCAATGGCTGGACGATGCCGTCGCGCCGCAGCGTCAGCCGGCGGCGAACAAGGCTTCCGCCTCGGCGAAGCCGTAAAAGTGCGCAGCCATGCTCGGCCAGACGCCCTGGGCGGCCTCGCGCGCCATCTCGCGCACCAGCCCCATGCTGGCCAGCATCGGCCCCACGCCCAGGCTGACCCGGCTCGCCCCGGCGGCAAACCAGGCCTCGGCCCCCGCCACCCCGGGCAGCGCCATCAGATTGAGCGGCCCGTTCAAGGCCGCCGCCAAGCGCGCCGCCAACGCCGCGTCGGCCAGCCCCGGCACAAACACCATGTCCGCGCCGGCCGCCAGGTAGGCATTGCCGCGCGCCACGGTCTGAGCCAGGCGCGCCTCCTCATCTCCGCCCAGGCCCAGCAGCCAGACATCGACGCGGGCATTGATCCACAAGGGCAGGCCGGCCTGCTCCGCCGCCCGGCGCGCGGCGGCGAGGCGCGCCGATTGCGCGGCGATGTCGAACAAGGGCTGCGCCAGCAGGCCATGGCCGTTGTCCTCCAGATTCACCCCCACCGCGCCGGCGGCAAGCGCGCCCTGCACTGTCAGCGCGACGTCCTCCGGCGCCAGGCCGTAGCCGGCCTCGATGTCGGCGCTGAGCGGCAGATCGACGCTCTGCGCGATGGCGGCGATCTCGCGCAGCATCGCCTCGCGGCCTAGGTGCTGGGCATCGTGGCAACCGCGGGCGTAAGCGATGCCGCCGCTGGTGGTGGCGATGGCCGGCAAGCCGGCGGCGGCGAACAGCCGGGCGCTGGCGCAATCCCAGGCATTGGGCAGCAACAGGCGGCCCTGGCGGTTCAATTGGCGGAAATGATGAAACTGCTGAATGTCTGCGGCCATGGCGCGCTCCGTGCGTCGGAAAAGGACAAGGCCCGCATCTTGCCGCCGCGCGCCGCCGCCGGCTGGCGGTTTTCGGACCTGGCCATCAAGCAGTCGGCGGCCGAAAACCGCTGGCCGGCATCGGCGTTTCGCTGGATGATGCGCGCATGCGACTCGATCCCGACATCTGCTACCGCGCGCTGGCCAGCCGCGACGCCCGCTTCGACGGCCGCTTCTTCATCGGCGTGCGCACCACCGGCATCTACTGCCGGCCGATCTGCCCGGCGCGCACCGCCAAGCGCGAGAACGTGGACTTTTATCCCACGGCGGCGGCGGCGCAGGAAGCCGGCCTGCGGCCCTGCCTGCGTTGCCGGCCGGAAGCCGCGCCCGACTCCGGCGCCTGGCGCGGCGTGTCCAACAGCGGCCACAGCCATACCGTGGCGCGCGCGCTGGCCTGGATCGAGCGCGGCATGCTGGACGAGGCCAGCCTGGCCGAACTGTGCGACAAGCTGGGCGTGGGCGAGCGGCAACTGCGCCGGCTGTTCGCCGAACACGTCGGCGCGCCGCCGCTGGCGGTGGCGCAAACGCGGCGGGTGCTGCTGGCCAAGCAGCTGATCCACGAAACGCGGATGCCGCTGACCGACATCGCCTTCGCCGCCGGCTTCGGCAGCGTACGCCGCTTCAACGAGGTATTCCAGGCGCTGTACCGGCGGCCCCCCGGCGCGTTGCGCCGCGACGCCGGCGCCGCGCCGGCCGCGCCCGGCGAGATCACCCTGCTGCTGCGCTACCGGCCGCCCTACCACTGGCCGGCCATGCTGCTGCACCTGGCCGCCCACGCCATTCCCGGCGTGGAAACCGTGCAGGACGACGGCTATGCGCGGACCATCGCGTGGAACGGCGCCCGCGGCGAACTGGCGGTGCGTCCCGGCGCGGGCCACGCGCTGAGCGTCACCATCCGCTTCCCGCAACTGGCGGCGCTGCCGGCCATCCTGGCGCGGGTGCGGGCGATGTTCGATCTGGCGGCCGACCCCGCCATGATTGAGCGGCACCTATCCCAGGATCCGCGATTGGCGGGCCTGATCGCCGCGCGGCCCGGCCTGCGGCTGCCCGGCCGCTGGGACGCGCCGGACGCCGCCGCGGATTCGGCGCAAGCCGAGCCGGATGCCTACCCGGCCGTTCGCCAACGCTTGCTGGAGGATTTAGGCCTGAGCGCCGCCGAGCGGGAACGGCTGCACAGGCGCGCCGAAGCCTGGCAGCCATGGCGCGCCTATGCGATTCAGCATTTGTGGACGGAAAGACACGCCTAGCCGTCGGCCCGGGGGCGAACGCTAGGACATCTGCCGCTTCAGCACCGCGCGCAAGCGGTTGAAGTCGAAAGGCTTTTCCAGCCGCTCGGCGAAACAGGCGGAGCGGGGGTCGGCGTATTCTTCCGGGTAGGCGGTCATGGCGATGATGCTGGCCTGCTGGTTGTTGCGGCTTTTCCGGATGAACTCCAGCACGCTGTAGCCGCTTTCGTTGCCCAGCTGCATGTCCAGCAGGATGGCGTCGAACGGCCGCTGCTGCACCTGCTGGCAGGCCTCGGCCACCGAACTGGCCATCACCACCGCGTAGCCGTCCAGGCTCAGGCAGTCGGCGAAAGGCTCGCGGATGTTCTGGTCGTCGTCCACCAGCAGCACCGAACGCTCATGGCCACCCTCTTCCGGCTGGATGCGCACCGGCAGCCTGACGATGAACTCCGAGCCGCGGCCCTCCTCGCTGTTCAGCTCGATCTCGCCCCCCAGCAGGCTGACCAGCTCCTTGACGATGGCCAGCCCCAGGCCGCTGCTGCCCGGCCGGCGCTGCTTGCCCTGGAAGAAGGGCTGGAAAATCCGCGACTGGTAGTCGGCGGGGATGCCCACCCCGGTATCGCGCACCCGGATTTCCAGATGATGGAATCCGCGCACCCCGTCCACCCGGGCCGTCACCGACACCTCGCCGTGATCGGTATAGCGGATGGCGTTGGCCAGCAGGTTGCCGACGACCTGCCGCAGCCGGTTGCCGTCCAGGGTGGCGGTCTCCGGCAGATTGGCCATCGCGAAATGCAGCCGCAGCCCCTTGCCTTCCAGCTGCACCCGGTAGGCGTCCACCACCTCGGTCAGGATGCCTGCCAGGCTGACGTCCTCGGGATGCAGCCTGAGCTGCATATTGTTGATGGCGGAAATGTCCATGATGTCGCGCACCTGGCTCAGCAGATGGCTCATGCTGGCCTTCAGCCGCATCAGGTTGGCGTGGATGCGATTGCCGGGCTGCACATCCAGCTCCATCAGCTCGACGCACACTTGCATGGTCTGCAGCGGCGAGCGGATTTCGTGGCTGATGGTGGCGAGAAAGGTGGTGCGGTCCAGCTCGGCCGACACCGTGGCCTTGTGCGCCGCCCTTTCCTTCTCCAGCAGCGCCTGGCGCGAAGCCACGTCGCGGCGCGCCCGGCGGTAGCTCGACAGCAGCACCCAGATGACGATGACGATGCCGCCCCACAACGCGAACCACAACGAAAACACCAGCCGCTTGCGTTCCAGATCCTTGTTGCGCTCATCGCGGAACGACACTTCCGACATCCGCGACTGCACCGCGAACTCGGCCAGCCGCGGCCGAATGTCGTCGATCTGGTCGATATGCCGCTGCGCCGAATCCCGGCTCAGATGGCCGATATTGCCGTCGCGGAAGAAATTGCCCAGCATGTCGGCGGTTTCGCGGAAGCCCGGCACCGCGTTCAGCATGCCGTGCAGGGTCGACGGCGTGACATAGTCCTGATAGCGGCTTTTGGCGATCTCCAGCCGGATGTCTGCCTGCTCCGGGCTGATTTCGCCGGCCTTCAGCCGCACCAGCTCGGCGCGCGAGCGCTCCAGCGCGATCTGCAGCTGCGCCACCGACCAATACAGGTCCTCGCTGCGGCCATCGAATTTCTTGATCGCGGCGTAACGGTCCACCGCGATATACATGCTGATGGAGACCAGCAGGACAACCAGCCAGAATATCGGGGACAAACCCCAGAGCAGCCAGGACGGCTGCTTGCTCGCACTGCTTTCGCCATCTGCCATATTCATCGCGCCAGAATGAGCCTCAATAAACCGTGATCCGATACACCTGCCAGATCAATTTCGCATCCAGCAGCGGTCCCCTTTCCTCCGCCGGCATGTCCGGCAGCGGATACATCAGCCACAGCGGCCCGCGCTCCTTGATCGCCATCGGCTTGTGATTGAACGAACGGGCCAGAATCACATTGTATTTTTCCAGTTCGTCGCGGCTCACCGTATAGGCGTAATCGTTCAAGGCGACGAATTTCACCTGCCCGCCCCTGGCTTCGACGCGGCGCAGGATATCCCGCATCAGCGGCCCGGAAAAAACCGCCTCCGGCGTCCAGCTGGTGCGGGTGGTGATGGCGTGCTGCGACAAAGCCTGCAAGTCGCTTTCGCGGAATTCGTATGTCCGGCTTTTATTATTCGTCCATTTCCCGATCTGGCCGGAAACGGTCAGTATCACCGGGTCTTCCGCCGCCAGCGCCGCGCCGCTTGCCATCAAAATGCCGAATAACACCCCCAGCCATCTGCGCAACATGAAATCCTTTCAATGGGAAACATAATGACCAGCACGATTCAAAAATCAGTACAGCCGGCAAGGCGGCCGCGGTAATGCCGGGACTGGCGCCCAATCGCCAGGACAAGGCCATATTGCGGCGTCAGCGCGTATCTTATTCCAAAATTCATAAAAATTGACCGGCTCGCTATTCATTTTCCATGCTGCGCCATGAATGCCAAATGACTTGACAGCGCGAGTGCGGCGATATTGCGCCGACGCAAAGAAAAAGCCCCGCCAGGCGGGGCTGATGCGCGATTCGCGGCGGCGGCTTACTTGCCGATGCAGAAGCGGGAGAAGATCACGCCCAGCAGGTCGTCGGCGCTGAATTCGCCGGTGATCTCGGACAGCGCGTTCTGCGCCATCCGCAATTCCTCGGCGAAGATCTCCACCTGTTCCCAATCGGCGTGAGCCAGCTCCAGGTGCTCGGCGGCGCGGGCGATCGCATCCAGGTGGCGCTGGCGCGCCAGGAACACGCCCTCGTCGGCGCCGCTGTAGCCTATCATCTCCAGCAGCTTGGCCTTCAGCACGTCCACGCCCTGGTGGGTGCGGGCCGACAGCCGCACCAGCGGGTGGCCGTTTTCCACCGACAGGCCCGCCGCTTCGCCAGACAGGTCCACCTTGTTGAAGACCTGCACCCTGGGCAGCGCCGGCGGCAGCCGCTCCAGGATGGCCTGCACCTCGGCGGTCAGGCCTTCGCGGCTGTCCACCAGCAGCAGGGCCAGATCGGCGCGCTCCACCGCCTGCCAGGTGCGCTCGATGCCTATCTTCTCCACCACGTCGTCGGTGTCGCGCAGGCCGGCGGTGTCGATGATGTGCACCGGCACGCCGTCGATGACGATTTCCTCGCGCACGGTGTCGCGGGTGGTGCCGGCGATATCGGTGACGATGGCGATGTCGTCGCCGGCCAGCGCGTTCATCAGGCTGGACTTGCCGACATTGGGCTGGCCCACCAGCACCACGTGCATGCCCTCGCGCAGGATGGCGCCCTGCTTGGCGGTGGCCTGCACCTGCACCAGCCGGTCGCGCAACCGCATGAGCTTGCCCAGCGCGTCGGCCTGCTTGAGAAAGTCGATTTCCTCTTCCGGGAAGTCCAGCGTGGCTTCCACCAGCATGCGCAGGGTGATCAGTTCGTCCACCAGCACGTGGATCTCTTTGGAAAACGCGCCCTTCAGCGATTTGAGCGCGCTCCTGGCGGCGGTTTCGCTGCTGGCGTCGATCAGGTCGGCCACGCTTTCCGCCTGCGCCAGATCGAGCTTGTCGTTCAGGAAGGCCCGCTTGGTGAATTCACCCGGTTCGGCCAGGCGCGCGCCCAGCTCCACGCAGCGCGCCAGCAGCATCTTCATCACCACCGGCCCGCCGTGGCCCTGCAGCTCCAGCACGTCTTCGCCGGTGAAGCTGTTCGGCCCCGGGAAGTACAGCAGCAGGCCGTTGTCGATGGCCTGGCCGTGGGCATCGAAAAAGTCGGTGTAGGTGGCATAGCGCGGCTTGGGCGACTTGCCGCCGGAAATGGCCTGCGCGAACGGCAGCAGGTCCTTGCCGGAGACGCGGATCACGCCGACGCCGCCGCGGCCCGGAGCGGTGGCGACCGCGCAGATGGTGGCGGGGGTGTAACTGAGGTTCATCGACATTCCTTGATGGCTTGGCCGCGATTTATCTGCCTGCTGCTGGCTGGCGGTGGAAGCTGCCTGCATCGCTCCGGCCCTCTCCCCCAGAGAGAGCGGGCGCCCGCTCATGCGTTCTGGCGCAGACATCGCGACGCATTCACTGCTTCCATTATCCCGCAATTCCAGCGCTTCGAAGCGGCTTTCGCTGCGAATGGATCCTGGCAAGCCGAAGTCCGGCCTCTTGATTATGAGCGAGAGGGGGCCGGCGGCCCGGCCAGCAAAAAACCCGGCCTGGGGCCGGGTTCGGTCAGCAGTCCAGACTCAGCGCTTACGATTGCAGCGCGGCCTTGTTCTGCTTGTTGATGTTGCGGTTGATGTACCACTGCTGGCTCATCGACAGCACGTTGTTGACCACGTAGTACAGCACCAGGCCGGCCGGGAAGAAGAAGAACAGCGCCGAGAAGGCCAGCGGCATGATCTTCATCATCTTCGCCTGCATCGGGTCGGCCGGCGGCGGGTTCAGGAAGGTCTGCAGGAACATGGTGGCGGTCATCAGCACCGGCAGCACGAAGTACGGGTCCGGGCGGGCCAGGTCGGTGTACCACAGCACCCACGGCGCGCCGCGCAGCTCTACCGAGGCCAGCAGCGCCCAATAGAGGCCGATGAACACCGGAATCTGGATCAGCATCGGCAGGCAGCCGCCCAGCGGGTTGACCTTCTCGGTCTTGTACATCTCCATCACCGCCTGCTGGAACTTCATGCGGTCGTCGCCGTATTGTTCCTTCATCCGCTCCAGACGCGGCGCCAGCGCCTTCATCTTGGCCATCGAACGGTAGGACGCCGCGGTCAGCGGGTAGAACACCGCCTTGATGGTCAGCGTCAGCAGGATGATCGCCCAGCCCCAGTTGTTCACCAGCGCGTGCAGCTTCACCAGCAGCCAGAACAGCGGCGAGGAGAAGATGTAGAAGATGCCGAAGTCCTTGGCGTATTCCATGCCGTCGGCCAGCTTGGAGATGATGCTGTACTCTTCCGGACCGGCGTACAGCGGCACGCTCACGCTCAGGCTCTTGCCCGGGGCGATGGTGGCGTAGTCAACCAGCGCGGCGGCGGAGTTCAGGCCGTTGCTCTGCTTCAGCTCGAAGCGGCAGGACTTGTCGTCCTTGCACACCGAGGCGGCGTCCAGCGGCTTCAGGATCCAGGCGGACATGAAGTAGTGCTGCACCATCGCCACCCAGCCGTCGGTGGTGGTCTTGGCGTAGTCGCCCTTGCCCTTGGCCAGGTCGTCGAAGCTCACCTTCTGGAACTTGTGCTCGGAGGTGTACACGGCCGGGCCGGTGTAGGTGTGGGCCATGCGGCCTTCGCCTTCCGGCGCCTGGCTGTCGCGCAGCAGGCGGTAGTAGGCGGTGGGCGCGACCGGGGCGGAGCCGCCGTTGACGATGTCGTAGCGGACGCCGATCTCGTAGCTGCCCTTGCTGAAGGTGTAGACCTTGCTCACCTTGACGCCGTTGGCGTCCGGCGCAGTCAGCTTCACTTCCAGCTTGTCGCCGGTCAGCTGGTAGCTGGACTGGGCGGCGGTGAAAACGGTTTTGTGGGTGGGCAGCGCCGGGTTGCTGGCTGCCACCAGGCCGGTTTGCGCCACGTAGGTGCGCTTGGCGTCGTCCTCGAACAGCTGGAACGGCTTGCCGTGTTCTTCTGCGGCGGCGTGCTTCAGCAGCTGCAGCGAGCGCAGATCGCCGCCGACGGTGTCGATTTCAGCCTCGACCAGATCGGTCTTGACGTGGATGCGCTGGCCGCGGGTCAGCTTGTTGACGTCGGCCGGCTGCTGCGCATTGCTCGCGCCCGCGGCGGCCTGGGTCTGTGCCGCCTGCTGCTGGCTGTGCTTGGGCATGAAATATTCATTCCAGCCAAACAGAATGCCCACGGACAGTAAAACGAAGATTATGAGTCGCTTGGAATCCATCTCTCGATACCGGAAAGTTCAGGGAACCGGGTCATAGCCGCTGCCGCCCCAGGGGTGGCAACGTCCGATGCGTCTGGCGGCGAGCCAGCCGCCCTTGAGTGCGCCATGTTTCCTCACCGCCTCGATCGCATAGCTGGAACAGGTGGGCTGATAGCGGCAGCGCGGCGGCAGCCACGGGCTGATAGCCAGCTGGTAAAAGCGGATCAGGAGGATGAGGATGCGTGACATCGTGCCAGTTTAGCAAACAGAGCCGACAAAGCTGTGACAGCTTCGCCGCGTTGCTCTCGGGTGAATGCCAGCTTGGCCCGCACCACGTAGTCCACGCCGCCCAGCTCTTGCCGATGCAGGCGGAACCACTCGCGCACGCAGCGCTTGATGTAATTGCGGCGCACCGCCCGCTTGGCCACCTTTTTGCCGACCACCAGCCCTACGCGGGGATGGTCAAGCCCGTTGGGGCGGACATACACCTGGAAGAACGCATTGCTGCGTTGTTGCCGCAAACTAAAAACGGATGAAAAATCATCCGTTTTTAACAGCCGGTGCGCACGGCGAAAGCGGTAAGCCGACAAGGGGCTTATACGGCCAGCTTCTTGCGGCCCTTGGAGCGGCGAGCGGCGATGACGGCGCGGCCACCGCGGGTCTTCATGCGGACCAGGAAGCCGTGAGTGCGTTTGCGACGGGTATTGGAAGGCTGGTAAGTACGTTTCATGATATGGGTTTCCTGTTTCGAAACGGAAATAAACGCGTGATTTGACTCGAAATCGGCGGCTTTGTCAACGAGGAATTTTCTGCCACCCTGTGGATAACTTTGCAAAAAACCGTTAGAATGTCTGGGCTTATCGTTGCCGTCCGGCTGCACAACAAATGAACGCACCCAGGGCCCACAACCCGCCGCGTCCAAACCACCGCAGCCTGCCGGCCGCTTCCATGCCGAACACCCGCCGCCTGCGCCGCCTTGCTCTATAAAGGTCGCAGGCGGCCTCTCCCGCTGTTGCAAGCCTTGCGCCGGCAGCGGGTTTTTCGCTTTCACTTGCGTGTATGTAATGACCGAACTGGATCAATTCTGGCCTGCTTGCCTCGCTCGCCTGGAGGCCGAACTGTCTTCGCAACAGTTCAACACCTGGATCAAACCCCTCACCGCCGAAGCCGGCGACGAGGGCGTTGCGCTGCTCGCGCCCAACCGCTTCATCATGCAGTTCATCAAGGACCGCTTCCTGGGCCGCATCGAGGAACTGGCGGTGGAACTGATCGGCGAATGCCCGGTGGAGCTGCGCCTGGGCGCGCCGTCGGCCAAGCCGCTGCAGCCGGCGGCCAGCAGCCTGCCCAAGGCCAAGGAGCCCGCCAAGGCCGCGGCCAGCGCGCCGGCGGCGCCGTCCCCCGCCAAGCAGGCGGCGGTGAAGGCCATCGGCGGCAGCCATGAAAGCACGCGCCTGAACCCTTCCTTCACCTTCGACACGCTGGTGACAGGCAAGGGCAACCAGCTGGCGCGCGCGGCGGCGATGCAGATCGCGGAAAACCCGGGCGACCAGGCCTACAACCCGCTGTTCGTCTACGGCGGCGTCGGCCTGGGTAAAACCCACTTGATCCAGGCGATCGGCAACCACGTGTTCCAGAAGAACCCGCAGGCCAAGATCCGCTACATCCACGCCGAACGCTATGTGGCCGACATCATGCGCGCCTACCAGCACAAGGCGTTTGACGAATTCAAGCGCTACTACCACTCGCTGGACCTGTTGCTGATTGACGACATCCAGTTCTTCGCCGGCAAAAACCGCACCCAGGAAGAATTCTTCTATGCCTTCAATGCGCTGATCGAGGGCGGCAAGCAGGTGATCATGACCTGCGACAGCTACCCCAAGCAGATTGAAGGGATGGAAGAGCGGCTGATTTCGCGCTTCTCCTGGGGCCTGACGGTGGAAATCCAGCCGCCGGAGCTGGAAATGCGCGTGGCCATTCTGATGAAGAAGGCCGAGGCCGACAGCATCAAGCTGGAGCACAACGTCGCCTTCTTCATCGCCCAGAACGTGCGCTCCAACGTGCGCGAGCTGGAAGGCGCGCTGAAGCGCGTGGTGGCCTACGCCCGCTTCACCAACCAAAACATCACGCTGGAGCTGGTGAAGGAAGCGCTGAAGGACATTCTGGCCGCCGGCAACCGCCAGGTGACGGTGGACGCCATCCAGAAGACGGTGGCCGAGTACTACAAGATCAAGCTGTCCGACATGCACAGCAAGAAGCGCAGCCGCGACATCGCCCGGCCGCGCCAGGTGGCGATGGCGCTGGCCAAGGAGCTGACCCAGCTGTCGCTGCCCAATATCGGCGACGCGTTCGGCGGCCGCGACCACACCACGGTGCTGCACGCCTGCAAAACCATCAATGAAATGCGCGCCAACGACGCCGACATCGCCCACGACTACGACACGCTGCTGGCCATGCTGCGCAACTGATAATTCAACCATGAACCGACTCTTCACCATTCAACGGGAGCCCGCCACATGCTGATCCTGCAAGCCGAACGCGATGCCCTGCTCAAGCCCCTGCTGGCAGTGACCGGCATTGTCGAGCGTCGCCACACCCTGCCCATCCTGTCCAACGTCCTGATCGAGAAAAAGGGCGGCCAGGTGGGCTTTCTGGCTACCGACCTGGAAATCCAGATCACCACCGCCAGCGCCGACGAACTGCCGGGCGAAGACTTCCGCCTGACCACGTCCGCCAAGAAACTGCAGGACATCCTGCGCGCCATCCCCGGCAACGCCACCGTCACGCTGGAACAGCTGGACGGCGGCCGCCTCACCCTGAAGGCCGGCAAGAGCCGCTTCAACCTGCAGACGCTGCCGGCGGAAGACTTCCCGCTGCTGTCGGTGGGCAACGCCAGCGACTCCAGCTTCACGCTGAGCCAGCGCGAGCTGAAGCGCCTGATCTCCCAGGTGCAATACGCGATGGCGGTGCAGGACATCCGCTACTACCTGAACGGCCTGTTGATGCAGACCGACGGCAACCAGGTGCGCCTGGTGGCCACCGACGGCCACCGCCTGGCCTTCGCCAGCGCCGACGTCGCCGCCACCCTGCCCAAGGCCGAGGTGATCCTGCCGCGCAAGACCATCATCGAGCTGTACAAGCTGCTGCAGGACAGCGACGACGAAATCAAGATCGAAGTGCTGGCCAACCAGGTGCGCTTCAGCTTCGGCGCCACCGTGATCATCAGCAAGGTTGTCGACGGCAAGTTCCCCGACTACAACCGCGTGATCCCGCTGGACAACGAAAAGATTTTCCTGATCGAACGCCTGGAATTCCTGCACGCCTTGCAGCGCGCCGCCATTCTGGCCAACGAGAAATTCCGCGGCGTGCGCCTGGTGCTGGCGCCGGGCAAGATGTCCATCCTGTGCACCAACAGCGAACAGGAAGAAGCGGAAGAAGAGCTGGAAATCGCCTTCCAGGGCGGCACGCTGGAAATCGGCTTCAACATCAATTATCTGCTGGATGTGCTGACCAACCTGCCGACAGACACCCTGCAGCTGGCGTTTGGCGACTCCAACCGCAGCGCGCTGTTCACCATTCCGGACGTCAGCAACTTCAAGTACATCGTGATGCCGATGCGCATCTGACAGCGCGAACCGTGATGTGAGCGGGAGGCCGCGGCCTCCCAACCGGGTTTAAGAATGACCGGCAGCGCGCCGGCAGCGGCGGGAAACCATCCCCGCCGCGCCAGAGCGCCGCCATTTGGAAAGTGTGAGTATGAGCGAACAAGAATACGGCGCGGACAGTATCAAGGTGCTTAAAGGCCTGGATGCGGTGCGCAAGCGCCCCGGCATGTACATTGGCGACACCCAGGACGGCACCGGCTTGCACCACATGGTGTTTGAAGTGCTGGACAACGCCATTGACGAGGCGTTGGCCGGCCATGCCGACACCATCAAGGTCACCATCAACCCGGACAACTCCGTCTCCGTAGAAGACAACGGCCGCGGCATTCCCACCGACATCCACCCGGAAGAAGGCCGCTCCGCCGCCGAGGTCATCATGACCATCCTGCACGCCGGCGGCAAATTCGACAGCAACAGCTACAAGATTTCCGGCGGCCTGCACGGCGTGGGCGTATCGGTGGTGAACGCGCTGTCCGACTGGCTGAAGCTGAAGATCTGGCGCGACGGCAAGGTGCATGAAATGGAATTCCGCCGCGGCGACGCGGTGGCCCCGCTCACCGTCACCGGCCATACCAGCCACCGCGGCACCGAAGTCACCTTCTTCGCCAGCGTGGAAACCTTCGGCCACATCGAATTCCACTTCGACATCCTGGCCAAGCGCATCCGCGAGCTGTCGTTCCTGAACCAGGGCGTCGGCATCCAGCTGATCGACAAGCGCAGCGGCAAGGAAGAAAACTTCGCCTTCTCCGGCGGCGTGGCCGGCTTCGTCGAATACATGAACCGCAACAAGAACGTGCTGCACCCGAAAACCTTTTACGGCATCGGCGAAAAAGACGGCATGACGGTGGAAGTGGCGATGCAATGGAACGACTCTTACCAAGAGAACGTCCAGTGCTTCACCAACAACATCCCGCAGCGCGACGGCGGCACCCACATGACCGCGCTGCGCCAGGTGATGACCCGCACGCTGAACCAGTTCATCGAAGAGAGCGAAGTGGCCAAAAAGGCCAAGGTGGACACCACCGGCGACGACATGCGCGAAGGCCTGACCTGCGTGCTGTCCGTCAAGCTGCCCGACCCCAAGTTCTCCAGCCAGACCAAGGACAAGCTGGTTTCCAGCGAAATCGGCCCGGTGGTCAACGAAGTGATCAGCGAAGCGCTGAAGACCTATCTGCTGGAAAACCCGAACGACGCCAAGATCATCTGCGGCAAGATCGTGGAAGCCGCCCGCGCCCGCGAAGCCGCGCGCAAGGCCCGCGAAATCACCCGCCGCAAAGGCATCATGGACGGCCTGGGCCTGCCCGGCAAACTGGCCGACTGCCAGGAAAAAGACCCGTCGCTGTGCGAACTGTACCTGGTGGAGGGTGACTCCGCCGGCGGCTCCGCCAAGCAAGGCCGCGACCGCAAATTCCAGGCCATCCTGCCGCTGAAGGGCAAGATCCTGAACGTGGAACGCGCCCGCTTCGACAAGATGCTGCAAAGCCAGGAAGTGGCCACGCTGATCACCGCCATGGGCTGCGGCATCGGCAAGGACGAATACAACCCGGACAAGCTGCGCTACCACCGCATCATCATCATGACCGACGCCGACGTGGACGGCGCGCACATCCGCACCCTGCTGCTCACCTTCTTCTACCGCCAGATGGCGGAACTGGTGGAGCGCGGCCACATCTACATCGCCCAGCCGCCGCTGTACAAGGCTAAGCACGGCAAGCAGGAACGCTACCTGAAGGACGACTACGAGCTGAACCAGTACCTGCTACAACTGGCGCTGGAAAAAGCCGAGCTGATCCCGGCCGAAGGCGAAGCCCCGCTGGCCGGCGACACCCTGGCCGAAATCGCCCGCCAGTTCCTGCTGACCCGCGCGGTAATAGAGCGCGAAAGCCGCGTGATCGACCCGCTGGTGCTGGAAGCCATGCTGAAGAGCGGCCCGCTGTCGCTGCAAAGCCAGGCTGAAGCCGCCGCCTGCGTCGCCGCGCTGCAAGCGCTGCTGCCGGCCGAAACCATCGACCTGCAGCTGCTGCGCGACGAAAAGAACGACGGCCACCTGGTGAAGATCATCCGCAAGCTGCACGGCAACGTGCTGGTGACGGTGCTGGACCAAAACTTCCTGGACAGCGGCGACTACGCCGAGCTGAAGAAAACCGGCGACCTGCTGAACAACCTGCTGCGCGATGGCGCCCAGGTGAAGCGCGGCGAAACCGTGCGCCCGGTGGCGGAATTTGGCGAAGCGCTGGACTGGCTGCTGGCCGAAGTGAAAAAGGGCATGAACATCCAGCGCTACAAAGGCCTGGGCGAGATGAACCCGGAACAGCTGTGGGAAACCACCATGGACCCGACCGTGCGCCGCCTGCTGAAGGTGCGCATCGAAGATGTGATGGGCGCGGACGACGTGTTCACCACCCTGATGGGCGACGAGGTGGAGCCGAGACGTCAGTTCATTGAAGGAAACGCCTTGATCGCACGCAACATAGATGTTTAAAATAAATTTTTAATTTTAAACATTAAATTTAAAGCGGCCGAGTGGCCGCTTTTTCTATGTTGCGTAGCAACCCTGCAGACGGTCACCAGCAGCACCATGCGTACAATACAAACGGCGCACTGTCAGCGTTAACGGGCCCACACGGCGGTGACCCAATACACAATATCGTTCTACCACAGCGTGCAGCCATCCACCTTGCCACCATGGCTTGCACTCTGCGCAGGGGTGTCAGATCAGCGCGAAATCTATAGAATTCACGAATATTGAGCACAGAAATAGACAAAATGAACACGCATGAACGTCAGATCGAGCATGATTTCATCGCCAAGCTCAATGAGCTCAAATACACCATACGCTCAGACATCAATGATCGTGCTGCGCTTGAGAACAATTTCCGCGAAAAATTCGAAGCGTTGAATCGCGTCCGCCTCACGGACGCCGAGTTCAAGCGGCTGCATGACGAGATAGTCACCTCGGACGTATTCACCGCCGCCAAGACCCTGCGCAGCATCAATGCCTTCACCCGCGACGACGGCACACCACTGAACTACATGCTGGTGAACATCAAGGACTGGTGCAAAAACCACTTCGAGGTCATCCATCAGCTGCGCATCAACACCGACAACAGCCACCAGCGTTACGATGTCATCCTGCTCATCAACGGTGTGCCCTGCGTGCAGATCGAGCTGAAAACCCTGGGCGTCAATCCGCGCCGTGCCATGGAGCAGATCGTCGAATACAAAAACGATCCCGGCAACGGCTACAGCAAGACGCTGCTCTGCTTCATGCAGCTGTTCATCGTCAGCAACCGCGACCGCAGCTACTACTTCGCCAACAACAACTCCCGCCACTTCGCCTTCAATGCCGACGAGCGCTTTTTGCCCATCTATGAGTTTGCAGATGAAGACAACCGCAAAATCACTCAACTCGACGAGTTTGCCGAGCACTTTCTGAAAAAGTGCGACCTCGGCCGCACCATCAGCCGCTACATGGTGTTGCTCGCCGGCGAGCAGAAGCTCATGGTCATGCGGCCCTACCAGGTCTATGCCGTACAGCACATCATCAAGTGCATCGACGAAGACAACGGTAACGGCTTTATCTGGCACACCACGGGCAGTGGCAAAACACTCACCTCCTTCAAGGCATCAACCTTGCTGAAGGAAAACGAGCACATCCACAAGTGTGTGTTCGTTGTGGACCGCAAAGACCTCGACCGCCAGACGCGGGAGGAATTCAACCGCTTCCAGGAGGGTTGCGTCGAAGAAAACACCAACACCGCCGCCTTGGTGCGCCGCTTGCTGTCGGAGGACTACGCCGACAAGGTCATTGTCACCACCATCCAAAAGTTGGGCCTGGCACTGGACGAAAACAGCAAGCGCAACAAGCAGCGCAGCAAGAGCGGCCAAGCCACCTACAAGGAACAGCTCGAAGCGCTGCAAGATAAGCGCATCGTCTTCATCTTTGATGAATGTCACCGTTCGCAGTTTGGCGACAACCACAAGGCCATCAAAGCATTTTTCCCGAAGGCGCAGATGTTCGGTTTCACCGGCACGCCGATATTTGGTGGAGAAGATGGCAACGCCACTCGCATAAAAATCGACGGAGAGGTGGCCTCATATCAGACCACCGAAGAGCTCTTCCACAAGCAGCTCCACGCCTATACCATCACTCACGCCATCGAGGACGGCAACGTCCTGCGCTTCCACGTCGATTACTTCAAGCCTGAAGGTAAAAAACCGCCCAAACCCGGCGAAGCCATCGCCAAGAAAGCCGTCATCGAGGCCATTCTCGCCAAACACGATGCCGCCACGGCTGGGCGCCGTTTCAATGCCATCCTCGCCACCGCGTCCATCAATGACGCCATCGAGTATCACGCCCTGTTCAAGACCATGCAGGCGGAGAAACAGGCCGCTGATCCCGATTTTAAGCCGCTAAACATCGCCTGCGTCTTCTCACCGCCCGCCGAGGGCAACTCCGATGTGAAGCAGATCCAGGAAGACCTGCCACAGGAGCAGGCAGACAACGAAGAAGACCCCGAGGGCAAGAAAGCCGCGCTCAAGACCATCCTGGCCGACTACAACACCCGCTATGGCACCAACCACCGCTTAAGTGAGTTCGACCTCTACTACCAGGATGTGCAAAAGCGCATCAAAGACCAGCAGTGGCCAAACAGCGATTACCCGGCCACGCAGAAGATCGACATCACCATCGTGGTGGACATGCTGCTCACCGGTTTCGACTCCAAGTTCCTGAACACACTCTACGTGGACAAGAACCTCAAGCACCACGGCTTGATCCAGGCCTTCTCGCGCACCAACCGCGTGCTGACCAGCATTCAGACAGATGACAAGAAACCGAATGGCACCAAGCCATTCGGCAACATTCTCGATTTCCGTCAACAGAAAGATGCTGTGGATGCCGCCATTGCCCTCTTCTCCGGCGAGAAATCCGAGGAGAAGGCACGGGAAATCTGGCTGGTGGACAAGGCCCCGCTGGTTATCCAGCGGCTAGAGACCGCAGTACAGAAACTGGACGATTTCATGAAATCCCAGGGCTTGGCCTGCACCCCTTCCGAGGTGGCCAACCTGAAAGGCGACGCCGCTCGTGCCGCCTTCGTTACCCACTTCAAAGAAGTGCAGCGGCTCAAAACCCAGCTCGATCAATACACCGACCTCAGCGAAGACAACAAAGCCACCATCGAGCAGGTGCTGCCTAATGACAACCTGCGCGGCTTCAAGGGCCAGTACCTGGAAACCGCCAAGCGGCTTAAAGATCAGCAGAACAAAGCCAGCGGCAAGGACGACTCCACCGAAGACCCGCTGGACCAACTCGACTTCGAGTTCGTCCTCTTCGCTTCTGCCGTTATCGACTACGACTACATCATGGGCCTGCTCGCCAACTACTCAGCCAAGGAGCCGGGCAAGGCCAAGATGAGCCGCGAGGAACTCATCGGCGTTATCAGCGCCGACGCCAAGTTCATCAACGAGCGCGACGACATCGCCGCATACATCGCCACACTCCAGGCCGGCGAGGGTCTCTCCTTGGCCGCCATCGAAGAGGGCTATACCCGCTTCAAGGCCGAGAAGAACGCCACGCAACTCGCCGCCATTGCCGCCAAACACGGTCTGGACACTGCCGCCTTACAAAACTTTGTCGACAGCATCCTCGACCGCATGATCTTCGACGGCGAACAGCTCAGCGACCTGATGGCCCCGCTAGATCTCGGCTGGAAAGCCCGCACCCAGGCAGAGCTTGCCTTAATGGAAGATTTGCACCCCCTACTCACCCAACGCGCCGCTGGCCGCGATATTTCAGGACTCAGTGCGTATGAGCAGTAAGAACAAAACCACCGCGATGACGGGAGAGAAAAAGCCCACGCTGGTGCCGAAGCTGCGGTTTCCTGAATTTCAAAGCGCTGGCGATTGGACGACAGTAAAGCTCGGAGCAATTGCGACGATCTGTACGGAAAAAGTTGGCAAGAACATTTGCGTGCCGATGAGCATCACATCGGGCGTAGGACTTGTGAGCCAAGAAGAAAAATTTGGGCGCGTAATTGCGGGCGACTCATACAGAAATTACCTGCTCTTGAAGCCATACGATTTTGCGTACAACAAGAGCGCCACCAAAGAATATCCCGAAGGTTTTCTCACCTTGTACTCGGGCACTGAGCTGGCAGCGGTTCCGAACAGCATATTCACTTGTTTCCGAATCAACGGGGAGTCACCAGATGCGCTGTTTTTAAACTATCAATTCTCAGACAACATTCACGGGCGTTGGCTGCGCAAATTTATTCAGGTAGGCGCTAGGGCCCATGGCTCGTTGAGCATCAACGACAGCGATCTGATGGCTCTACCTGTTCCCATCCCGACAGGCACGACACCCCTCGCCGAACAACAAAAAATCGCCGAGTGCCTGAGTTCGCTGGATGAGCTGATCACCGCGCAAGCGCGGAAAGTGGACGCGCTCAATACCCATAAAAAAGGGCTGATGCAGCAGCTTTTTCCCCGCGAAGGTGAGACACTGCCTAGCTTTCGGTTTCCGGAGTTTCAAAAGGAAGGGAATTGGAAAGTTTTGCCACTTGCAGTTTTGACAGACAAGATTATGGTAGGAATTGCAAGTGCGGCTACTCATGCATATCGTGAAACAGGCGTGCCTATGTTGAGGAATCTAAATATTAAGGAGAGTGGAATTGATGACTCCAGCCTTCTATATATCGACCCCACTTACGAAGCGACTCACAAGAACAAACGATTGAGAGCGGGCGATGTCATCACCGTAAGAACTGGCTACCCGGGTTTGTCTGCGGTAGTTACCAAACCCTTTGAAAATGCGCAGTGCTTTACATCCCTAATAACTCGTCCAAAAGCTGATATTTTAGATTCAAATTATCTATGTCTATATATAAATTCCCCCATTGGGAAAAAATTTATGTTAGGAGCAGAAGCGGGAGGGGCACAAAAGAACGTCAATGCCGGTGCATTAGAAACACTAGAGGTTTATCTCCCGCAACTTGAAGAGCAGCGAAAAATAGCCACTAGTTTCAGCAGCCTCGATGCTCTGATCGCCGCCGAAACCCAAAAGCTCGAGGCCCTCAAGACCCACAAAAAGGGCCTGATGCAGCAGCTATTTCCATCCTCGGAGGAGGTCGAGGCATGAGCGGCAAACCTACGATCAACAGCTATGCCAATCTGCAGACGCTCGCGAAAAAGCTGCGGTCTGACCTCACCGGGATTGATCTCATCCTGCTCTATGCCTACAACCGTACCGGCAAGACGCGGCTATCGATGGAATTCAAGGATGACGGTAAGCGTAAGACGAAAAAGAATCCGGACGGAATCGCCGACACGCTTTATTTCAATGCCTATACCGAAGACTTGTTCACCTGGGACAACGACCTCGACGGTGATAAGGTCCGACAGCTCCAGCTCAATGCCAACTCCACTTTTTTCAATGGCCTGAAAGACCTGGCGCTGGACGCAACGATTGCAGGCTACCTTGACCGCTACGCAGACTTCGATTTCGACATTGACTACGAGACATGGAAGGTCTCTTTTCGCAAAGGGGAGGACGAAAATATTAAGATCTCCCGTGGCGAGCAGAACATCTTCATCTGGTGCCTATTCATGGCCATTTGCGAGCGGATGCTCGACGGACACGTCTCCTATCAGTCGAACAAATACCTCTATATCGACGACCCCATCTCCTCGCTGGACGACAACAACGCCATCGCCGTGGCCTGTGACCTCGCCAAGCTCCTGCGCCGAGCCGCGAGCCGAAAAGACGAGAGCGGCGCGCTCGCGCCCATCAAAGTGGTGTTCTCGTCCCATCACGCGCTGTTCTTCAACGTAATGTGCAACGAGCTTGGCAGGACGAAAGAAGGGGAGACGAAAGTCAGCCACAGGCGTTATTTCCTGCATCGCCCGAATGGCGATGGGAAATATACCTTGCGAGCCACAGAGGACACGCCGTTCTTTCATCACGTTGCATCACTCGCCGAGCTTCAGCTGGCCGCGGCCCCTGGCACCGGCAAGCTCTATACTTTCCATTTCAACGCCCTGCGCAGCATCATGGAAAAAACCGCGTCCTTCTTTGGCCATGCGGATATTTCCTTCTGCCTCAAGGCGCTGAACACCGAAGATGTGGCACTCTACAACCGCGCCCTGAACCTGCTCAGTCACGGCAAATACGCCATCCACGAACCGACCGAAATGGGCGAGGACAACAAAGACCTCTTCCGGCGTATTTTTAGAGATTTCACTACTCAGTTCCAGTTTGACCTGCCAGAGATTTTGGCGACAACGCCCGCTGTGGCTGCACCTGTACCCGAGCCTGCACCATGACCGATCTCATTCTCTACACCACCGAAGACGGCCGCAGCCAGATCAAGCTGCGAGCGCAGGAGCAAACCGTCTGGCTGACACAGCTGGAGATGGCGGAGCTGTTTGACGCCAGCAAGCAGAACATCTCCCTGCACTTAAAAAACATCTTCGAAGACAGGGAGTTGGACGCAGCGGCAACTGTCAAGGAATCCTTGACAGTTCAAATCGAGGGCAGCCGCAAGGTACAGCGCCCCGTCACGCTCTACAACCTCGATGCCATTCTCGCCGTCGGCTATCGCGTGCGCTCACCGCGCGGGGTGCAGTTCCGCCGCTGGGCTTCCACCGTCCTGAAAGAGTACCTGACCAAGGGCTTTGTGATGGACGATGAGCGGTTGAAGAATCCGGATGGCCGCCCGGATTATTTCGACGAGATGCTGGCGCGCATTCGGGATATCCGGGCCTCCGAGAAGCGCTTTTACCAGAAGGTACGCGATCTGTTTGCGCTCTCCAGCGACTACGACAAAACGGACAAGGCCACGCAGGTTTTCTTTGCCACTGTGCAGAACCTATTGATCTATGCCGTGACGCAGAAGACCGCCGCTGAACTCATTACCGCCCGCGCCAATGTGGCTGATCCGAATTTCGGCCTACTCGCCTGGAAGGGTAACAAGGTACGCAAGGCAGACATTGTGGTGGCCAAGAACTACCTGACCGAGGACGAGATCGACACCCTGAACCGGCTGGTGGTCATCTTCCTGGAAACCGCCGAGCTGCGGGCCAAGAGCAAGCAAGAAACGCGCATGGCCTTCTGGAAACAGAACGTGGATCAGATCATCACCTTCAACGGATTCCCGCTGCTCACCCACGCCGGCACCATCAGCCATGAGCAGATGGAAGCACGCACAGGTGAGCTATATCTCCAGTTTGACCAGAACCGCAAACGGCAGGAAGCGATTGCTGCCGACCAGCAGGACGAGATCGATCTAAAGGCACTGGAGAACACCTTGAAAAGGCGGGCAAAGCCATGAGCGAACAGGTCCGCTTCCACATAGACATCAAGGCTATCCAGGAACCGGCACGCAGCCATCCACCGCGCCCATCCAACGAACACGACGAAAACACACCATGACCGAACAAAACCAAAAACAATTGGGCAACACCCTTTGGAGCATCGCCGACCAACTACGCGGGGCGATGGATGCGGACGACTTCCGCGACTACATGCTGTCCTTCCTCTTCCTGCGCTATCTCTCCGACAACTACGAGACGGCGGCGAAGAAAGAGTTAGGGCGGGACTATCCGAAAGATGACGAATATGGGTGTCAGGTGCCGCTGGCGCGCTGGTACGACGCCAATGAGAGTGATATTCCTGCGTTTGAAAAGCAGATGCGCCGCAAGGTGCACTACGTCATCCGGCCTGAACACCTATGGAATAGTATTGCCAATCTGGCACGCACGCAGAGCAAGTATTTGTTGAGCAGGTTGCAGGATGGTTTTAAATATATCGAGACAGAATCGTTTGAGAGCACTTTCCAGGGCTTGTTCTCAGAGATTGACCTCTCCTCTCCCAAGCTCGGCAAAACTTACGAAGATCGCAACGCCAAGCTTTGCACCATCATCCAGAAGATTGCCGAAGGGTTGGCGGAATTCTCAACCGACATTGACGCATTAGGCGATGCCTATGAATACCTGATCGGCCAATTTGCCGCCGGGTCGGGCAAGAAAGCGGGCGAGTTCTACACCCCGCAGCAGATTTCCGACATCCTCTCCGCCATCGTCACACTGGACAGCCAGGAGCCGAAAACCGGCACCAAGAAGCGGCTAGAAAGCGTGATGGACTTTGCCTGCGGCTCCGGCTCACTGTTGCTCAACGTGCGCAAGAAGGTAGCCAAGGCGGGCGGCACCATCGGCAAGATCTTCGGCCAGGAAAAAAACATCACCACCTACAACCTGGCACGCATGAACATGCTGTTGCACGGGGTGAAGGACACGGAGTTCGAGATCTTCCACGGTGACACCCTGCTCAACGAGTGGGACATGATGCGCGAGCAGAACCCGGCCAAGAGGCCTAGCTTTGACGCCATCGTCGCCAATCCACCCTTCAGCTACCGCTGGGAACCGACCGACGCGCTGGCCGACGATGTGAGGTTCAAGAGCCATGGCCTAGCGCCCAAGTCCGCGGCCGACTTCGCCTTCCTGCTGCATGGCTTCCACTACCTCAAAGACGAAGGCGTGATGGCCATCATTCTGCCGCACGGCGTGCTGTTCCGCGGCGGCGCGGAAGAACGCATCCGCACCAAGCTGCTCAAGGACGGCCACATCGACACCATCATCGGCCTGCCTGCCAATCTGTTCTACTCCACCGGCATTCCGGTCTGCATCCTGGTGCTGAAAAAGTGCAAGAAGCCGGACGACGTGTTGTTCATCAACGCCGCCGAGCACTTTGTGAAAGGCAAGCGCCAGAACCAGCTGAGCGATGAGCACATCGCAAAAATTATCGACACCTATCAGCAACGGCCAGAAAAGCCTATCGAGCGCTACGCCCGCAGGGTTGAGATGGCGGAGATTGAGAAGAATGACTTCAACCTGAATATCTCCCGCTACATCAGCACGGCAGTGGCTGAAGAAGAAATCAAATTAGATGAGTTGAATCAGACACTGGGCGATATCGAGCAAGAGATTGCTAAGGCCAAGGCCAAACACAATACCTTCCTCAAAGAATTGGGGCTGCCATTATTGCCTTAATGGTTTGCGTAGTAGAATGTAGCTGCAACCAGACATGAACCAAAAACGAAAAAGCCAAGCTATCGTAGCTTGGCTTTTTTCCGACCACAGTTGCAGAACAAGCAACCTGAATGGCATGGCAATCATGCATAAGCTGCATTGCATCCTGTATCATTACGCTTTCGCATGTTTAGATCATTGACATGAGCCGCCTGTCCCAATCCCAAAAAGTGGCGCAACTGCTGCGCAGCCACCCTGGTCAACGTTTCACCGCCCGCCAGATTGCCAGCACCATCGTGCATCAATACCCAGAAGACTATGCAGACAAGCGCAGCAACCCGCGTTTTGCCAACGACAAGGCATTTCTCTCCCAAGTGGTAGCGGAGATTGGCGCGCAGAAAGATGCCATCATCGGCGCAGATAGCCGGATACGCTGGCAAGACAAACCTCGGCCACGGGTGTACTGGTATGAAACCACGGATGCGGTGGTGGAAACGGTAATTGAAGAAGACGAAGATGACAGCCCGGCAGCCGAGCAGGCCGATCTAAGCGAGTACCAACTGTACCCCTTGCTGATGCAGTATCTGCAAACCGAACTGTCTTTGTATGGCCTGCGTGTCGACGAAAAACGCTCACGTAACCAGCGCGGCAGCGGCGGCAACCATTGGCTGCACCCAGACCTGGTAGCCATGCAACCAGTGGCAAAAGACTGGCACGAGCTGGTACGCAGCTGCGTACTGCATGGCGGTGGCCAGAGCGTGCGGCTGTGGGCTTTTGAAGTAAAGAAAGAACTAACCCGGGGTAATGTGCGCAAGTCCTTCTTCCAGGCCGTCAGTAATTCCAGCTGGGCTAACGAAGGCTACTTGGTTTGCACCGGCATCGTCGGCAAAGACACGGAAGACGAATTGCGCATGCTGTCCGCCCTGCACGGTATAGGCGTGATCGTACTGGACAGCAGCAACCCCAGCGAGAGCGAGATCGTCGTCCCCGCCCGAGCCCGTCAGGATGTGGACTGGCAATCGGTCCACCGGCTGGTGGAAGAAAACGAAGACATGCGCGAATTTGTAGAACTGGTTTCCACTTACTACCAAACCGGCCGCCTGCGGCCACAAGACTGGAATAAGTGTTAATCCCAGCCTTGCCAGCCTGATCCCCCCACCGGATAATTGACCCCGTGCCGTTCAATAGCGGCACCGGGATTGGCGTCCTGTTACATCTTCCATCGAACTGCCGCGTTCGCCGCGCCAGTTCGATCATCATTGCTACGCGCAATTTATGGCGGGCCGTGGTGGGAGTGTCGCGAGACACGCCGGAGGAGATGCCGGTAACGCCAATCCCGCCATGCGCCTGCCACCCCCGATTGGCGTCGGGAAAGCAGGATTGAGCACTCATCTCCGTGAGGATCTTGCTATGACTAGCATTTCCCGCAGTGCGTCTCACCTTGCCGTATCCTCCAGCCCTTTGCTCCGTTCCGGGGCGTCTGCCTCTTTGTCTCAGCCCAGCCTGCTGGCCATGCATAGGCTGCATGATGCCTTTGCCGCCTTGCAGGACCAGCTAGCCCGCAAGCCGCAGGCCTGCGCCCGCGTGCCGGCGGCGCAGTTGGCGCATCTGTGCCGCGACATTGAGGACGCGGTGGTAGAAACCATCTGCCACCTGGCCCATAGCCAGCTGGGCCTGCAGGCGCTGTTGGACCTGCTTGCCTGCCTGGGCGACGATGTGCGCCTGCCTTCCAGCCGCCTGCTGCAATTATTGCAGCCGCTGGACAAGCGGGTGGAGGCGTCGCTTAGCCGGCTGACCGGCGTGCTGTAAGCCGCTGCCGCCGCGGCCCATCCGGGCACGGCGGCCGCTGAGAACCCCGTGTTGGGGTGGGCAGCGGCGTGGCGGCACCTTGGGGGCGCACTCACCCATCGCGCCCCACGCCGCCTGCGCATCAGGCACCTTCCGCCCTCGCCGCTTTCTCCGCCCCCACACGGGACGCACTGACTTACCGCTCGCCCGCGCACGTTGGCCTTTCCCCGGCCGCTGGCCGGACAGGCGCTGGCGCGCGCGCGGGTGGGCGGGCTTTCTCCCTGGAGAACACTGATGACCCATCACACCGAACTGGCGCCCCATACTTCCGCCCAAGCCCGCGCGGCAAACCGCCGGCCGCAGCCGGCCAAACCCACCGCCGCGCTGGCAGGGCTGAAGCAAGCCCTGGCCCAGCTGCAAGCCATGCTGGCCGACCCGGACCTGGCCAGCCTGAACCAACCGCTGGCGCGGCTAAACGAACTATGCGGCGACATTGAAGGCGCGGTGGTGGCAGCCATCTGCCACCTGGCCGACGGCCAGCAGAGCCAGCACGCGGTGCGGGACCTGCTGACTTGCCTGGGCGACGACCTGCGCCTGCCTTCCAGCCGGCTGCGGGAATTGCTGCTGCCGCTGGATGCGCGCATGGACAAGGCGCTGACGCTGCTTGCCCAGGTGCGCTAAGCGCGCCTCAGCCGGGCCGGCGCGCTGGCCCGGCTGTTTTCATCATTCCGTTCCGTGAAGGATGCGCCATGTCCAATGTCTCGCCATTTGTCCCGCCCGCCGCTCCCAGGCCCGCCCCGCTCCCCGCCACCGCGGCGGCGCTGGTGGAGCTGCGCCAAGTCATCGCCAAGCTGCAAAGCCCGCATGACCCTACCTGCCCCACCACGCTGCGCTTGTCGATGGAGCGGCTGGCCCAGCTGGACCGCGACATCGAACAAGCCCTCAGCGCCAGCAGCCACACGCTGGCCCGCGTCAGCGAAGGCATGCAGTCGCTGTTGAACCTGCTGCTGCTGGCCGACGCCACCCCGTTGCCCTCGCGCCAGCTGTTCAGCCTGATCTCCCCGCTGCACCGCCAGTTGCTGCAGGCCCGTTACCAGTTGGAGGGCAGGGTGTAGCAAAAAAGCCCACCCGGCCGGATGGCGGGGTGGGCTTTAAGCTGGCGCGCAGACACTAGGCTAGCTGTGCGCCGTCAGGAATCTATTCAAACTTACTGCACGAATACAAGCAAGTTATTGTATTTTATGGATTCTATCTATTAGTATCTATTCAATATCTATTCAAATCCCAGCCCATGTCTGTTGAAGCTATCCTCACCAGCCTGCGAAGCGACCCCAAAACCGCGACGGAACTCTGCGCCCAGCTTGGCCTTAGCCAGCCCACCTTGTCGCGCCGCCTGCAAGAGGCCGGCGCCAGGGTAGTCCGCATGGGCAGCGCCCTCGATGGGTTGATTAGTAAACTACAGGTATCACGTGAGGGCGCCCTACCACAATTACATTTTGCTCTGCATTTTCCTAAATTTTGAATAGAAAAAATCGGAAAACCACACAAAAAATCAACACCATTACGAGATTTTTCTCAATTGAAATGGCATTCCGAAATCCATTCCAATCACGGATAGCTCAATCACGATATATTGCCGAAATTGCTTTGATCGGCACTATCATCGCTGGCGAAGCGGTTGGCCTGTGAAGATAGCTACCTTGTACTACACGGCATTGCACAGCTTCCTCTCCTGTCAATTTCTGAATAATGTTATGACTGGAAGGTAGCAACCACCGCCCTTCTTCTACATAATTTTCTAAAGCATCTGCCTTGTAAATAAACACTCGTCCTTCATGGCCAACTTCCTCGACACTCCCACTCCAAAACAGCCCATCATCCAGATTAATAAAGCTGCCAACAGGTTGACTACCTACCCGACAATTTAGCCGGTTTAACTTCCCAGCTAACGCAGATTCTTCGCTGGAAAATTTGAACACCACCTCCGCCGTAGCTTTCTCAGCAGCAACATATTGAATTGAACCAATAGCACTTGCCCAGCTGATTACCAAGGCCATTACATGGAAAAATATAAGAAGCGGCATATAAATAAGGCCCAAGCTTTCAATTAATCTTTCGCGCAGGGACACTGCCGCAGATTACAAATTTAAAAACATAAAATCCGCCAGCTTAACTCAATATCACGGAAAAATTTCACCACAATCACTTGGCATGAAAATAAATAGTTGAAAAATCCTCTATCTATTTCAACACTATCCAAACTATTTCAGGAGAATTTTACACATATAATCACCCATCACCAAGAATATGGATTGAGAAAGTATTTTACAGATATTTTGATTGAATCAGATAGTGCTGGCCCTGCCACATAATTTCTTACAACCACTCTACAATCCAAATATTTACTCGTTGAAAAGCGGCTTTGACTTCATCGGATGACACGTCTTCTATTGATTCATGCCTGCAACTGTACTCAACCTAATTTGCCTTATGTTTATACTCGCCAGCAACACCATCATAATCAAAACCTCCACTCCCCACCTTAACCCAAATAGAAACCCAGCTCAGCACATCAGCCATCTGGATTATTTTTCATAGACGCATCACCAACTCAATACCGAATATAAATCCTTAACAGGAACTTCAATAGGCTTGGTAGTTTCTCCAAAAGAAAAGAAACCTTTTCGATAAATGACGCAAGGAATATATTTCTCCCCGTTTAACTCTCTATCAATATCAAACTTCCCTACCGCGTATTGACCACTGCGGCTGAAGCCATCCATAAAAACCATAGCCTTAAACTTTCCGCCCCCAATTTTGTTAATGACTTTACCGTAAATTGCAACACCATCATCTGGAAAAACATTTGGATATTTAGTTTTTTCAGATAACGCACACGCTATATTGTAGGCCCCACCAAAGTCATTTTTATCACTTGAAAAGTAAATTTCAACCAACCCTCCCTCCCCTAATGCTAGGTGATCATACTTAACTATCGGAGGAGAACTTGATACCCATGCCAGCAGCACTGCAAGCACAGTACATACCATTATTACTCTCACCAGCCTCATTTACTCGCCTTTCAAATTTGTTTCAACACTGCCTTTCAAGATACTCCAGGCAGTTATATTATTATCCAAAGGATATAGCATGGCAGGCAACGTTTCAACATGATTTACGTCTATAAACTTATTTAAATCTGGCCTGCGATCAGGAATTTTAACTCCATCAAAACGAGGCCCAATCCACCATTGCCGACCTAGGTCAGCGACAAAATTTGCAGATAAATCCACTTTCATATCATCATATTTTTTTCTTGGCAGGTACTTCTTTACGATTGAAAAATAGCTTTGGTCATAGCGTAAATTAATCCAGATATATGCTTTTGGCTCAGGAACAGATGCATATATATCCGCAAACATTTTCAATGAAAAATCCTCACCAACTGGGTCAAGAGTAATCAGCATTTCAACATCATAACTAAGCTTAGATAATTTTTCTGAAAAGTGTGCGCCATTCCACCCCCCCAAACTGTGCCCGACAATATAAACCTTGGCCTTTTTGTCTAAAATAAATTGGTTAGCAATACTTTTTAAATTATCTTCATCATGAAGCTCATAGTACCCAACATAGACGGAACTTATCAGAACTTCAGAAATTTCTTTCTTGAAATTACTTTCAAAGTACTTCTGAACATCAACTATATTATGATTTGGACCGCTACCTAAAAATTGCCTTTTATCCCCGGCTCCGCCCACAAAAAAATAACTATCTTAGGCGGCTTGCATATGAAAATTTTCTTATTGCTCTTGTTTGCCTCTGGTGACAGTACTGCTGAATGCGATTGCAACACTTGATTAGCCATACATTTACCCTTCCAACATTACTTAAATATTTTAATTTCAATACTCTCTGCTGCATCAGGATTTTTTATCATGTGGGTAAATCCTTCACTATCAGTATATCCTCGCTCTACTCCCCCAAATTCACGATGTATCTCATACTTATGATTAACCAGAGGCTGGCCCGTATGCTGATCTACTAGCTGGAAACGATCATCAAACTTGGCTTGCGGCATGGCGTTATAGGTCTGGCCAAGACTCGTCCCCCCACTCCAATCATGGCTACCACCCTTGAAGCTGACGGTGCCCGGCGCATGCAGCTCGATCTTGCCGTCCTTGATCCGCACGTAAGCGCCGCCGCTGGTCAGCAGGATTTCCTGTTTGCCGTTGAGGTGGATTTTCTGTTTCACCGAGGTGATGGAGAGGTCTTGATCCGCCGTCAGCTCCATCGCGTCGCTCTGCGCCTGCACTTGCACCTTCCCCTTCGCCGCGATCAGCTTCAGCGCCACCTTGTCCTTCACCCCCGCCACGAACAGGCTGAGGTGCTGGCCGACGTTGTGGATCCAACGCCGGCCGGTGGTGTGGTTGGCGTCGCGTTGGGCGATGAGGTTCAGGTTTTGCCCGGCGGAGACGGTTTGGCTTTGCTCGGTCAAGGAGGCGATGCCGGCGGGGCCGGACAGCACCAGCAGCGCTTGCTGGCCGGCTTGGTCCTGGGCGGTTTTGCCGTCTTTGTCGGTGTTGCTGCCGGCTTCCCAGGCCTTCAGCGCCTCGGCGTGGTGTTGCAGGTGGCCTTGGTTTTTTTTGCCGGCTTTGGCGTTGTCCGGGCTGATTTCGTCGGGCCCGGTTTCCATGCTGTCGGCCAGTTGGCCGGTGGCGGTTTCGGCCAGCGCTTGGGAGAGGCTGAGGGCGGCGTCGAGCTGGCTTTGGGCGTGCTCGCGCGCCAGTTGTTTGCCGGATGCGCCGCTTTGCGCCTCGGTGGACAGCAGCAGGCCGTGGGCGGCGCGGATGGCGCCGTGCTGGTCGGTTCTGAGTTCGAAGCCGTCACCGCGCGGCTGGGCTTTGCCGTTGCTTCTTGGGTGGGCGAGGTAGCCCTGGTTGAGCTGGGTCTTGCCCGCTTCGCTGGATAGCTTGGCGCGCACTTCGCCGGGGGTGTCGTCGAACAGCAGTTCGTTGTAGCCGCCGCCCTGGTGTTCCTTGGATTTGATGCCGGACAGGGTCTTGTTGGCGGGCAGGCTGCCGGCGCCGCTGAAGTCGGGCGTGGGGTGGCTGCCGTTGTACAGCACGCCGGTGATGACGGGGCGGTCGATGTCGCCTTCGATGAAGTCGACCAGCACTTCCTGGCCGATGCGCGGGATGAACTGGTGGCCCCAGCCGGCGCCGGCCGAGGGCATGGCGACGCGCAGCCAGCAGGAGGATGTGTCGTCCATTCCGGCGCCGATGGTCGGGTGTTCGTCCGGCCGCTGCCAGTGGAATTGCACCTTGATGCGGCCCTGGGCGTCGGTGTGGACTTCTTCGCCGGCGGGGCCGACCACGGTGGCGGTCTGCACGCCGAGGCTGGTGGGCTTGGCCGATTCGGTGCCGGCGTAGGCCGGCGTCAGCGGGATGCCGCGGCGCTGCGCCTGGATCTGGCTGGCGAAGGGGGCGGCCTGGCTGTCGCTGTCGGCCAGCAGGCTGGGGGCGAGGGCGCGCAGTTGCTGGGTCAGCTCGCTGGGCAGGTTGTTGCGCGCTTGCAGCGTCTGGCCGGTGACGACGAATTCGCGCTGTTCGTGGCTGTCGGCTTCGTGCGCCGGGTGGTCGTCCAGGCGGAACCATTGGCCGGCGGTGAGGCCGCGGACGGCGCCGCCGCCTTCGAATTGTTTGGCCTGCAGGTCGTGCGCCTGCTGGCGCAGCCGGGCGTAGTGGCTCAGTTGGTCGGCGTCGCCGGCGTAGTACAGGCCCTGCGGGTCGTAGTCCTGCAGGCTGGATTGCAGCGCCTGGCCGCCCTGGCCCTGGTCGATCTGGCTGCTGTCGCCGCTGTGCTGGGTGGACACCGGCTGGTAGTCGAAGCTGGCCAGCGCGACGTTGCCGGGGACGATCTGGCGGCTGGCGTGCCAGGCGGTGAGGCCATCCTCGTCTTCGGTGGCGTCGCTGCGGTGGAAGCGCACGCGTTCCACCTCGGCCGGCGGCAGACTGTAGGCGTCGTCGAACACCACCAGCTTGACCTGGGGCGTGTCGCCGTCGACATGCTCGAAGCGCCAGGCGTAGCCTTCCTCGTGCAGCAGGCGGACGATGAAGTCATAGTCGCTTTCGCGGTATTGCAGGCAGTAGCTGCGCGGCTGCGCCGGGCCGACCTGGATTTCGATGGCCTGGCCGCGGGCGAAGGCCGGGTTGGCGGCCTGGTGCTCTTGCAGGATCTGCTGGACGATGTCGGGCACCGTCAGGTCCTGGAACACCCGCGAGGTGCGGCGGTGGCGCAGCAACGCGAACGGCGGCTCGATGGTCAGTTCGTAGCGGGCGAAGCCGCCGTCGGCGCCCAGCTGCCGGGCCTGGGACACCACGCCGCAGCGTATCGTCTCCTGGCCCTGGGCGTCGGCGATGCCGAGGCGGGCGGATTGACCGAGCAGGGTCTTGAGTGCGATGGCGCCGTCGGGCGACAGGCAGGTCAGGGTGAAGCGATAGGGCCGGGACACGCCTTCCTCGCCGTCCAGGCTTTGCGGCAGCAGCTGCTCGGCCGCGACATGGCCGTCGCCCAGTTGCAGGGTGAGCTGGCGGCGGTCCTGGGTGAAGGCGGAGGCGAAGGAGGACAGCAGGTTGGTGAGGTCCATGACGATGCGGGCCGGAATTTTGTTTTCACAGCGACAAAATTCCAATTAAGTGAATTAAAAAAGCATTATATGTCTCAGCAATACGCGTTAACAATTCTGCCATCTTAATTTGTCCAGCCATGCGACTTAAAAGCCAGACGCGGTCGGCACGGCCCTGCGCGCTGGCCATACGAAATCGGCCCGGCATCGCCGCCGGGCCGTTTTGGCAGACAAACCCCCGCCTCTCAAACCTGGCCGTAAACCGCGTTGCAGATATCGACGGTAAACTGCCCCAGCATGCCTTCCAGCAAGGTATTGGTCAGCGCCACCACACTGATGCGCTTGGCCGGATCGACAAACCACGAATGGCCGAACACCCCCGCCAACCGCCAGCTGCCCGGCGACTCCGGCGTATTGGCCGCCTGCGGATCGGTCAACACGGTGAAACCCAGGCCATATCCCCGGCCCGGCCAGGGGGCCAGCGGCAAGTCTCCAGTCTGGTTGCGACCCATTTCCGCGGCCATGGCGGCCGACAATAAAGGTCCGCCGCCGCTGCGCAGCGATTCCAGCAAGGTCATGAAATCACCCGCGGTTCCCACCATGCCGGCGCCGCCGGAGGGGAAGGCGTTGTGATCCAGCGCGCGGCCCGGGGCCAGGCTGACGCCGCGGAAGCCTTCCAGAATCGGCACCAGCTCCAGGTCGCGCATCCGCCGCGGCGCCGGCTGCTCGTTGACGTACACCGTGGTCAGACGGCGGTAATCGCTGGCGGCGAAGCGGGTGTCCTGCAGGCCCAGCGGCTCGGTAACCCATTTGCGCACCACTTCATGCAGATGGCTGCCCGTCGCGCGCTCCAGCACTTCGCCAAGCACGTCGGTCGCCAGCGAATAGATCCAGGCGCTGCCCGGCTCGGCCAGCAAAGGCGCTTGGCCCAGCCGTTCGATATTTTCCCGCAGCGACAGCACCGAATGGTCCATGCCGTCGGAAATGCCCATCTGCTTGTAAGGACCGCCTTGCTCGCCCTCCAGGAAACCGTAGCCGAGACCGGCGGTGTGCGTCAGCAGATGCCGGACGGTAATTTCCGGAATGCGGCCATCCGGCAAGGCCGGCGCAAAATGGGGCAGCCAACGGGTGACAGCGTCGTCCAGGCCGATGATGCCCGCCTCGACCATCGCCAGCGCCGCGGTGGACACGTAGACCTTGCTCAAAGAAGACAAACGGAACAGGGCGTCCGCCGTCATCGGCCGTTCCGCCTCGCGGTCGGCCCAACCCTTGGCGCCTTGGTAGATCAGCTTGCCGTCGACGCTTACCAGCACCACCGCGCCGACCAGCCTCTGCTCGGCCAGCGCGCGATGGATGGCGTCGTCGATCCGCTCGGCGATACCGTATTGATGCACTCCCGGCTGCACTACCGGGTTGGACAATTCCGCAGTCAGCATAACTCTTCCTTTCTTAGCGATGTCATGGATGGCCTTTGCCAGTCACACCAGCATAAGGCAAGACCAAAAGCATAAAAACATGTTAGATTTCCATTTTATGCGGATAAATTTGTCCGCAATTCGAACGCCACCATGGAAAAACTCAACGGGATACACGTATTCGTACAAGTGGCGGAAACCTCCAGCTTCGTCGCCGCCGGACGCCAATTGGGCATCTCCGCCTCGGCAGTCGGCAAAAGCATCGCCAGGCTGGAGGAAAGGCTGGGCATACGGCTTCTGCAGCGCAGCACCCGGCACATGGCGCTGACCGCCGAAGGCGAGCTGTTTCTGCGCCGCTGCCAGCGCATCTTCGCCGAGCTGGATGCCGCGGAAAGCGAGCTGGCGCAAAGCGCCGACCGACCGCGCGGCCGGTTGCGCGTCAGCCTGCCGGACGGCAATCTGTTCAACCCCGCGCTGGCCGAATTCATGAGCCTCTATCCGGAGGTCGAGCTGGATCTCGACTACAGCGACCGGCTGGTGGACCTGATTGAAGAAGGCTTCGACGCCGCGATCCGCTCCGGCGAGCAACTGGACTCCCGCCTGCTGGCGCGCCGACTGGGCTCGTTCCGCCTGGTGCTGGTCGCCGCGCCGGGCTACCTGAGCGAGCGCGGCCGGCCGCAACGGCCGGCCGATCTGCAACGCCATGCCTGCCTGCAATACAAGTTTCCCAACAGCGGCAAACTGGCGCGCTGGCCGCTGCGCCCTCTCCCCGGCGAACCGGCCCCGCTGCTGCCCAGCACCGTGATCTGCACCAATAGCGAAGCGCTGATCTACCTGGCCCAGCGTGACAAAGGCATCGCCTGCGTGCCGGATTTCTCGGTGCGCGACGCGCTGGCGGACGGCACGCTGGAGCTGGTGCTGGACGACTTCATGGAGTCAAGCGGCACTATCCGCATCGTCTGGAGCTCCAGCCGCCAGATGCCGTCCCGGCTGCGCGCGCTGATCGACTTTCTCGCCGAGCGGGCGCTGCCGGACGGCCAGGCTTCCTAGCTCGCGCGCCAGCCTCCGCCCAGCGCCTTGTAGAGCGCCACCGCGCTGTTGAACAGATCCAGCCGGGCATCCACCGCGCTCAATTCGGACTGGAACGCGCCGCGTTCGGCATCCAGCACCTCCAGGTAAGCGGAGTGCCCGCTGTCATAGCGCAAAGTGGCCAGCCGCACCGCCCGCTGCAATGCCTTGACGCGCGCGGTTTCCGCATCGTTGACGCGCCGTGCCGCCGCCATGGCGCTCAAGGCGTCCGCCGCATCCTTGAACGCCAGCTGCACCGCCTTGCGGTACTGCGCCAACGCCTGCTGCTGGCCGGCGCTGGCCACGTCCACCGCTCCCGCCGTCTGCCCAAAGTTGAATACCGGCGCCGCCAGGTTGCCGGCAAAACTCCAGACATAGGCCGGCCCGCTGAACAACTGGCGCAAATCCGGGCTGGCGCTGCCCAGCGCGCCAGTCAGGCTGATGCTGGGAAAATAGGCCGCCTTGGCCACGCCGATGCGGGCATTGGCCGCCACCAGGCCAGCCTCGCTGGCGGCGATGTCGGGCCGGCGCGCCAGCAGGTCGGACGGCAAGCCGGAAGGCAAGGCCGGCGGCAGGCTCAGCGCATCCAGCGCCTGGCCGCGCGCGATTCCCTCGCCCAGCAACTGTCTGGGCTCGCGTCCCAGCAACACTCCCAGCGCGGTTTCGGTCTGCGCCACGCTGCGCTCGAACTGCGCGGCGCTGGCCTCGGCCACCGCCACCTCCGCTTCGGCCTGGCGCCAGTCCAGTTCCGACGCGTCGCCCTGGCGGAAGCGCTTCTCGTTCAGCGTCGCGGCGGCCCGGCGGTTGGCCAGCGTGCGCCGGGAGACTTCCAGTTGCGCATCGTAGGCGCGCAGCTGGAAATAGGTTTGCGCCACCTGCGCCGCCACCGCCAGCCTCAGGCCGTCGCGGCTGGCCTGGCTGGCGGCGGCGAGGGAAACCGCCGCCTCGCGCTCGCGCCGCAGGCGGCCCCACAGGTCCAGCTCCCACGATGCCCGCAGATTGAAATCGCGGCTGTCGTAAAGGCCGCCCGGCGCCGTGGCGGGCAGCGTCGCGCTGACGCGCTGGCGCTGGCTGTCGGCGGCGGCGTCCAGCCTGGGCAGCAGCTGGCTGCGGGCGATGCCGGCCAGCGCCTCGGCCTGCGCCAGACGGGCGTCCGCTTCGCTCAGATCCTGGTTGCGCGCCAGCGCGACGGCAATCAGCCGGTCCAGCTCCGGCTCCTGGAATTGCCGCCACCAGCCGGCCACGTCGGCCGCCGCCTGCGCCTGGCCGTCGGGCAACGCCAGCTGAGGGCGCTGGTAGTCGGGGCCCGCCGCGCAAGCCGCCAGGGCGGCGCTCAACGCGGCGGCGAGAAATAGCGGTTTAAACATTGAGCACCTCCTCCTCGGCCGCCGCAGCCGCCGGGGCTTTTTTATGGAATGCCTTCATGATCAGAATGAAGAACAAGGGAATGAAGAAGGTGGCGATGAAAGTGGCGGCCAGCATGCCGCCGATCACGCCGGTGCCGATCGAGTGGCGGCTGGCGGAGCCGGCGCCGCTGGAAACGGCCAGCGGCACGCAACCCAGCACAAAGGCCAGCGACGTCATCACGATGGGGCGGAAGCGCATGCGCGCCGCCTGCATGGTCGCCTGCACCAACTCCATGCCCTCGTCCAGCTTGAGCATCGCGAATTCCACGATCAGGATGGCGTTCTTGGCCGATAAGCCGATCAACGTCACCAGCGCCACCTGGAAGTAGATGTCGTTGGCGAGGCCGCGCGTCCAGTTGGCCACCAGCGCGCCGAACACCGCGAACGGCACGGCCAGCAACACCGCCAGCGGCAGGGTCCAGCGTTCGTACTGCGCCGCCAGGATCAAGAACACCACGACGATGCCGAACAGGAACACCTTGGCGGAGGAGCCGCCGGCCGCCTTCTCCTGCAGCGCGCTGCCGGTCCAGGCCAGCGCGTAGCCGTCGGGCAGCGTTTCCTTGGCCACCTGCTCCATCGCCGCCAGCGCCTCGCCCGAGCTGTAGCCCGGCGCCGGGCCGCCGATCAGCTTGGCCGACGGATACAGGTTGTAGCGCTCCAGCACTTCCGGACCGGTGCTGCGCTGGATGTCCAGCAGCGCCGTCACCGGCACCATGGCGCCAGAGGTGGAGCGCACGAAGACCTTGGCCAGGTTGTCGCTGTGGCTGCGGTAGGAGGCTTCCGACTGCAGCTGCACGCGGAAAGTCCGGCCGAACTTGTTGAAGTCGTTGACGTACAGCTCGCCCAGCGTGCTTTGCAGGGTATCGAACACGGTGTTGATCGGCACGCCGAGCGCCTTGGCCTTGGCCCGATTCAGCTCGATGTACACCTGCGGCACCGACGCCGAATAGGTGGTCTGCACGCCGGCCAGCTCCGGCCGCTTGGCCGCGGCGGCGAGGAATTGCCGCGACACGCCTTCCAGCTCGGCCGGCGACGCGCCGTTGCGGTTCTGCAGATAGCCTTCAAAACCGCCGGTATTGGACATGCCGGAGATCGGCGGCGGATTGACCGCGAAAATGAAGCCGTCGCGGATGCCGGCGCCGGTCTTGGCGAAGATGTCGCCGACCACCGCCTGCGCCGACTGCGCCGCGCCGCGCCTTTCCTCCCAGGGCTGCAGCTGGATGAAGGAGACGCCGGCATTGGTCTTCTTGCCGCCGGTGACGATGTCGAAGCCGGACATCGACAGCATGTCCTTCACCGCGGGATTGCGCGAAACCAGATGGTCCAGCTTGTCCATCACCTTGGCGGTGCGCTGCAAGGACGCGCCGTCGGGCAAGAAAGCCGCCGCGATCACATAACCCTGATCCTCATCCGGCGCCAGGCTGGTGGGGATGGCGCGGAACAGCCATGCCGACACCAGCAACAGCAGGCCGAACAGCGCCAGGCCCAGCGCGCTGCGCCTCGACAGGAACGCCACGCCGCGCACGTAGCGGCCGCCCACGGCGTCGAAGTTGCGGTTGAACCAGTCGAAGAAACGATTGCGGCTCTGGTGCCCCGGCCGCAGGATCAGCGCGCACAGCGCCGGGGTCAGCGTCAGCGCCACCAGGCCGGAAATGCTGACCGAAATGGCGATGGTGATGGCGAACTGCTTGTACATCTGGCCGGCGATGCCGCCGAGGAAAGCCACCGGCACGAATACCGAGCACAACACCAGCACGATGGCCACCACCGGCCCGGACACTTCTTTCATCGCCTGGAGGGTGGCCTCGGTGGCGGAAACCTTCGCCTCGCTCATGATGCGCTCGACGTTTTCCAGCACCACGATGGCGTCGTCCACCACGATGCCGATGGCCAGCACCATGCCGAACAGCGTCAACAGGTTGATGGAGAAGCCGAAGGCGTACATGCCGGCGAAAGTGCCGACGATGGACACCGGCACCGCCAGGCACGGGATCAGCGTGGCGCGCCAGTTCTGCAGGAACAGGAACACCACCAGAAATACCAGCGCCATCGCTTCGGCCAGCGTTTTGTACACTTCCTCGATCGACACCTCGACAAACTTGGTGGAATCGAACGGGATGCGGTATTTCAGACCGTCGGGGAAGCGGCCGGACAACCTGGCCATCGTGTCCTTGACCGCTTTGGCCGTTTCCAGCTGATTGGCGCCCGGCGCCAGGAAAATCCCGATCGGCGCCATCGGATCGCCGTTGATCTTGCCGTTGAAGTCATAGTTCAACGCGCCCAGCTCCACCTTGGCCACCTCCTTGAGCAATACCGCCGAGCCGTCCGGATTGGCGCGCACGATGATGTTGGAAAACTCCTCCGGCGTGCTCATCCGCCCGCGGGTGGTGACGGTGTAGGTAAAGTCCAGCGCCTGGTTGCTGGGCTCGGCGCCCAGCTTGCCGGCGGCGAACTGCGCGTTCTGCTCGCGGATGGCGGCGACCACGTCGCTGGGCGTCAGCTTCAACTGCGCCAGACGATCGGGCTTGAGCCAGATCCGCATCGAATAGTCGCGGCCGGCGAAGTTGATCACGTCGCCTACGCCGGGAATGCGCTTGAGTTCGTCCACCACGTTGAGCAGCGCGTAGTTGCTCATGTACAGGGTGTCGTAGCGCCCCTTCTCCGCGTACAGCGCGATCACCTGCAGGAACGCCGCAGACTGCTTGCGCACCGATACGCCCTGGCGCCGTACCTCTTCCGGCAGCTGCGCCAGCGCCGACTGCACGCGGTTGTTGACGTTGATGGTGGCCTGGTCCGGACTGGTGCCGATCTTGAACGTGGCGTTCAGCGTCAACTGGCCGTTGCTGGCGCTGATGGACTGCACGTACAGCATGTCGTCGACGCCGTTGATCGCCTGCTCAAGCGGCGCGGCCACGGTATTGGCGATCACCTCGGCCGAGGCACCGGGATAGCTTGCCACCACCTGTACTTGCGGCGGCACGATCTGCGGGTACTGCTCGACCGGCAGCACGCCCATCGCCGCCACCCCCGCCAGCATGATGATCAGCGAGAGCACGCAGGCGAAGATCGGTCGGCGGATCAAAAAGGAGGAAAACATATTGCGAGGCTCCAGTATTAGCTGCGGGAAGACGCGCCGGTTGCGGCCGGCTCAGGGCTGATCTGCACCAGCGCGCCGGGCCTGAGCTTCACCAGATTGTCCAGCGCCACCCGGTCGCCGGCCTTCAGCCCCTTGTTGATCAGCACATTGAGGCCCTGTTCCTGTCCGGCCTCCACCGGGCGGAGCTGCACCCGGTTGTCCGCGCCCACCACCCAGACCGCCTTGCCTTGCTGGCTGGTCAGCACCGCCCGTTGCGGAATGGCGATGGCCTGGGCGCGGTAAGCGCCTTGCAGCAGCACCGTCACGAACTGCCCCGGCAGAATCCGTCCGTCCGGATTGGCCAGGCTGGCGCGCAGGCGCACGGTGCCGGTGGAGGCGTCCACCAGGTGGTCGGTGAAGTTGAGCGAGCCGCTGCGTTCGAAACGGCTGCCATCGGACAGCCGCAGCGACACCTTGAAGCCGCCGCCGTGGAATTTCAGCGCGCCGGACGACTGCTGGCCGCGCAGCGCGTCCAGATCCGCCTCCGGCACGTTGAAATTGACATAGATCGGATCGTTCTGGCTGATCTTGGTCAGCATGCTGGCGTCGGCGCTGCCGCCCACCAGGCTGCCCTCGGAGCGGACCTCGCGGCTGGTCAGGCCGGAAATCGGCGCCGACACCCGGGTATAGCCCAGGTTGATCTGCGCCTCCTTCACCTTGGCTTGCGCCGCCATCACCTGGGCGCGGGCGGCTTCCCGATTGGCGGCCGCCTCGTCGAAATCCTTGCGGCTGAGCGCGTTCTCGCGGAACAGCGGCTGCACGCGGTCGTAATTCTGCTGCGCGCGGGTCAGCTCGGCCTGCCGGTCGCGCAGCGCGGCGACAGCCTGCTCCAGCGCGATCTGGAAAGGCGCCGGGTCGATCTGGAACAGCGGATCGCCCTGCCGCACCGGCTGCCCCTCGGTGAACATCCGCTTCTGCAAGATGCCGCCCACCCGGGCCCGCACCTCCACTTCGCGCGATCCGGCCGACTGGCCGACATACTCGTACGCGACATCGACATTGCCCGGCGCCACCTGCTGCACCGAAACCGGCACCGCAGGCGCCGGCGCCTGCGCCGCCGCTTGCGCCGCGCCCAGATCCTTGCCGCAGCCGGCCAATGCCAGCGCGGCGGCCAGCGGCAGCAACGACGCCGCGACACGTCCCTTCAAAAACTTATCCATATGCACCCCGGAACTAAATAATTTTCATTAGCATTGATTTGGCGCGGGCCGCCTCTGCGGCGTCGCCCGCTCAGGCGTCGGCCGATTGCAGCCTGACCGCGGCGGCGCGCGGGCGGCTCCAGTACCGCATCACCGGCCGCTCCACCAGCGCGTACAGCAACCAGCCGGCCAACAGGCTGGCCAGGAAGGCCGCCAGCACCACCAGGGTCGCCGCGGCGGGCTCGAAACGGCGGCCATCCAGCCAGGCGCTAGCCAGATCCAGCACCAGCATATGCACCATGTAAAAGGCAAACGACACTTCACCCAGCCACACCATGCGCCGGCCGTTGAAGCCGGTGGGGCGCCGCTGCGCGTCGGCCGCCGCCGCCGCGGTGATCAGCAAGGCCACCGGAATCACCGTGGCCGTGCTCAGTCCGTACAAAAACGGCACTTCCCGCGCCAGCAGATAACCGCCCAGCAACAAGCCCGCCGCGGGCAGCAGGCCCAGATCCGGCCATTTGCCGGCCCGCAGGATGCGCGCCATCAGCATGCCCAGCACAAACTCGAACATCCGCAACGGCGGGAAAAAATACGATAGCCACCACTGCTGCAGCGAAATCGGCAGGCCCGGCCCCTTGGGCGTGGCCGGCACCCAGCTGTCCACCGCCAGCTGCACCGCGAACAGCGCCAGCACCGCCGCCGCCGCGCACGGCCACAGCCGTCCGGCCGGAATGCGCGCGATGCGCTGGTTCAGCCACGGGAAGGCCAGGTAGAACAGCAGCTCGCAGCACAGCGACCAGGACGGGCTGTTGACGCCCATGAACACCTCCGGGCGCGGCACCCACGACTGCAGCAGCAGCAGATTGCTGAGCCAGACCCTGGGGTCGACGAACACATTCCCCATGCACACCATCATCAGCAGCCAGGTGAAGAAATGGTTGGGGTAGATCTTCAGCAGGCGGCGCCGGATGAAGCCGCCGGCGGAGTCGTCCGCCCGCGCCGACCAGGTCATCACGAATCCGCTGAGCACGAAGAAGAACGACACACCCAGCCAGCCGGCCTTGCTGAAGATGGACTGAAACAGCTGCGCCGCGCCGCTGTCCTGATAAGGGTTGAATTTGACGGCTGCCAGCAACGAGGCGTGAAACAGAAACACCAGCGCCGCCGCGACGAATCGCATGCCGGTCAACGAGGGCAGGCGCGGCGCCGGGCCGTTCGGCGATTGCAAGTACGTCACGATGCGTAGCCCTCTACCGATGTGAAATGAGACCGGTAGTAGGCAAGCGCGTCGCCGCGTCCATGCTCGACCGCCTTCACCTCGCCGAATACCATGGTGTGGTCGCCTTTCTGATACGTGTCCTCCAGCCGGCAGTGAATGGCGGCCGCGGAATCCCCCAGCACTTGCGGCGACACCGGGCTGGCCGGCTGCTTGGCGAACATCAGCGCCTCCTCGGCCTGGGGCCGGGCCAGGAAATACACGCTGAATTGCCTGGCGTCGCGCACCTTGCCCAGGAAGCGGGAATGGTTCTTCAGCGAAAACTGGATGATGGGCGGCACCAGCGAAACCGAACTGAACGAATTGATGGTGATGGCGATCTTGTCGTCGCCCTCTTCCAGCACCGCCAGGCAAACGCCGGTCGGGAAGCGCCCCAGCGTGCTCTTGTACTCTTGTTGCCAATGTTGGCCGTCACATTCGATGTGATGCTTTTTCAAGACTTCCATAGCTTTCTCCCTGCCTATGCTGCCGACGCCGCGCCGGACTCGCCGCCGGCCTGTTCCGGCGGCATCCGGTCAGGCGGTCACGCCGCCATCGACGACAAAGTCATGCCCGACGAAGAACGAGGCATCGCCGGAGCAGATCCACAAAATGGTCTGCACCACCTCTGACAAGCGTCCCACCCGGCCGATGGGGATGATGCCGCCCAGCCGCTTGCCGCGCTCCTCCTCGGTTTCGCCCTCCAGCAGCGACATCGGGGTGTCCAGCGCCGCCGGGCTGACGGTGTTGATGCGGATGCCCTGCTGGATGCACTCCTTGGCCGCCGTGCGCGTCAACGCCTCGATACCGGCCTTGCTGGCGCCGTAAGCCGCGGTGCCGGGCATCGCAAAATGGCCGCCGACGATGGACGACAAATTGACGATCACCCCTTCGCCCCGTTCCTGCATCAAGCCGATCTCCGCCCGCATGCAGCGCCAGGTGCCGTTCAGATTGGTGTCGATGATGCGGCGCCAGGCGGCCTCGTCCTGTTCGGCCACCAGGCCGGTTTCCCAGATCGCCGCATTGTTGACCGCGATGTCGAGCCGGCCATAGCGGCGCCGTATCGCCTCGAACAACCCGTCCACCTCATGCGGCAGCGAAATATCGGTCGAGTGCGACAGCGCCTGCGCGCCGGCCGCCTCGATTTCGTTCTGCACCGCCTTCAGCTTGTCCTCGTTGCGGCCGGCCAGCACCACCGCCGCGCCTTGTCGCGCCAGTTCCAGCGCCAGCTCTCGCCCCAGGCCGCTGCCAGCTCCCGTCACCAGCGCCACCTTCCCTGCGAATTTCGTATCCATTGCTTTCATTTCCATTCAGATGCGGCGCCCGGCGCCGGGAGCATCCCGGCCCGGCGCATGCCGCGATTCAGCGGGTCGCGCCCGCCAACCTTGCGCGCACGCCTTCCGCGCTGTGACGGCGCAGGAAAGGCAGCACGCTGACCAGACCGGCGATGGCCAGCGCCACCCCCACCCACAGCGGCGCGCGCAGACCGTGTCCGGCGCTCATCACCGAGCCGCCGGCCCAGGAGCCCACCACGATGCCGACATTGATGACGGCGGTATGCACGGTGTTCACCAGCGGGCCGTTGTTGGCGACGCGCATCACGCGGATCGCCATCGCCGGATTCATCGGCAGGCCGACCAAGCCCAGCAGCGCCACCGCGACGATGGTCACCGCCTGCGATTCGGCCTTGAGCGCGAACAGCGCCAGCAGCGAGATCAGGATCACCAGCCCGACGGCCAGCACGCCCATGGTGTGCTTGTCGGCCAGGCGGCCGGTGATCATGGTGCCGACGATGGTGGCCAGGCCGTAGCAGGCGAACAGCGCCGGCACGGTAGCGGTGGAGAAGCCGCTCACCTCGGTGAAAATCGGCGCAAAGTAGGTGAAGGCGGCGAAAGTGGCGCCGATGATCAGGCCGCTGGTGCCGTAGGCGGCCCACAGATCGGCATTGCGGAAGGCGGCGAACTCCTGCTTCAGGCTGATCTCGGCGGCCTTCGGCGATTTGGGCACCTGCACCGCGATCACCAGCCCGCAGAACAGCATCATCCCGGCCACGATCCAGAAGCTGGCGCGCCAGCCCAGATGCTGGTCGATCAGCGTGGCCGCAGGCAGGCCGACCACCGACGCCACCATCAGCCCGCCCAGCACGATGGAGGAGGCGCGGCCGATCCGCTGCGGGCCGACGATGTCGACGCACACCGCCAGCGAGACGCCGAAGAACGCCGACTCGGCTACGCCGGACAACACCCGCGACGCCAGCATCACTTCATAGCTGTGGGCGGTGGCGCCGATCAGCTGGCTGACGAAGAACAGCGCCACCAGCGTCAGCAGGGTGTTCTTCTTGGACGCCTTGAGCAGCATCACCGTCAGGATGGGCCCCCCCACCACGATGCTGGCGGCGAAAGCCGACACCAGGTACCCGATGGCCGTCAGGGAAACGCCGAACTGCGCCGCCAGCGACGGCATCATCCCGGCTACCATGAACTCCGACGTGGTCATGGCGAAAATGCTCAAACCCAACACATAGATTGCCAATGGCATGGCTTTACCTTTCTTTATTCAAGTCAATGCTCAGGCGGGCTGCGCCGCTTGCGACACCTGGAAACGCAATCCCGCCTCGATCGCCCGCGCGGTGCTTTCCTCATCCGCCGGCGGCGGCGGCAAGCCGTCCTGGGCCGGCACCCCGGCCGCCAGGAAGAACTCCTCCACGCCCGCCGGGGTATAGAAAATCAGCATCCGCACCGGGTCTGCGCTGCGGTTGTGGAAGGCATGCGGCGTGCCGCGCCGGACGAACACGCGCCCCCCCGGCCCCACCTGGTACTTCGCGCCGTCGGCCATGATCTCCAGCTCGCCGTCCAGCACGACGAACAGCTCGTCGACATCGGCGTGGGCGTGCTCCGGCGGCCCGCCCGCCGGCGGCACCAGCGCGTCCAGCAAGGTCATGGTTCCGGCGCTGTGGGCGGCATCCAGCAAAATCCGGTACTCGTCCCCGCTCATCCACACGCGCTGGCCGCTGCCGGCAGGCAGGTAGGCGTGGCCGGGGCCGTCGGCGCGTCGCGCCGACAGATCGTTGTCGGTGTTGTCTTGCATCAGGTCTGCTCCAAACAAGAAAATGGGAGAGCGGGCGGAACAGCGCCGCCCGCGCCGGCTCGCTTACAGGAACGGATTGTCCGGCTGGCCGCCCAGCATCAATTCGCCGCATGTCTGCAAAATCATGTCCTGCGCCACCGCGTGCTGGCACATGGTGTTGGTGTCGCGCAGCCAGCGATCCAGCGGCGAGCTGGCGCGGTATATGGCGGCGCCGCCCACGGTGTCGAACAACCTGGCGACGATGGCGCGCGCGGTGCCGAAGGCGTGGTGGCGCGCCAGCGCGGCCGAAACCCGCTCCCCGGTGCTCAGCGGCTGTCCGGCCGACAGCTTTTCCCACTGCCGCTCCAGGCTGGCGAACACCCCGCTGCGGGCCGCGTGCAGCTCCATCTCGGACTGGGCCAGCGCAGTCTGGATGCGGTAGCTCTGCGGCCACGGCAGCTGCGTCACCCGGTCGAAACGGCTTGCCGCCAGCTCGCGCACGTGGTCTATCGCCGCGCGCGCCACGCCCAGCGGCACGCCGGACATCTTGCGCAGGATGGCGTCCGGCGCGATATGCAGCGGACCCTCGCGGCGCGGTTCGCGGAAGGAGAAGGAACGCTCTTCCGGCACGAACAGATCGACGGCGGCGTAGTCGCGGCTGCCGCTGCCAGCCAGGCCGGTGGTATGCCAGGTATCGCGGATCTGGTATTCATCGGGACGGGCGTACATGATCCGCCACTCGGGCTTGCCGTTCTCGGCCAGCACGGGTTCGCCGTCCTGATAAACGGCGCAGCCGGCCGCCAGCCAGTCGCAGTGGGTGCTGCCGCTGCCGAAGCGCCAGTTGCCGGTCACCCGGTAACCGCCGGCCACGCGCTCGGCGCGGCCTTCCGGGTGAATCCAGCCGGCGGTGATCATGTCCAGCCGCGGAAACATCTCCCGCGCGGTTTCCTCGCGCAGATAGCCGGAGTAGATGCCGGAGTCGGCGCCGATCATGCCGCACCAGCCGGCGGAGGCGTCGCCGATGGCCAGCGCCTCGATCACCTCGGTCTGCTGCATCGAATCCAGCTCGGGCCCGCCCCAGGACTTGGGCATCGCCATGCGGAACACGCCGGTGCCGCGCAGCAGCTCCACCACGTCCGCCGGCAAGTGGCGGTTCTGCTCGATTTCCGCCGCGCGCTGGCGCAGCACCGGCGCCAGTTCGCGGGCGCGGGACAGAATCCGCTCCGCCGTCCATTCGTCGGCGGCCGCCTGACCCATGTTTTCTTTTTCCAGATAAGCCATTCCAGTCACTCCCTGCGAAATGAAATTCGATAATGCGTTTTCGATGGCCGGCGCTGGCCGGCGGAGTTCACGCGTAGCGGCCCGGCGCGATCACCGCGCGCGGGTCCAGCATCCCCTTGATGCCGCGCACGAAGTCGCGCGCCGCCTGATCGGGGCTCAGGCCGTCTATCCAGTCCTGGTGATCCACATCCAGCCGATACGGGATGAAGCCGGCGGCGGAGAACAGCTGGTACAGGCGGTCCAGCGCCTGGTGGGCGCGGCGCGCCTCGTCGGCGTTGCGCTCGAACTTGATGGCGACCACGTAGTCGATGACGTCGGAGTTCAACGCGTTGATGGTGGCGCCGCAATGCACGCCGGTCTCGTCGTATACCTGGGCCAGCAGCCGCTGGGCCCGGTCGATGGCTTCGCCGTGGAAGGGGATCAGCGGCAGGAAGAACAGCCAGCCGCGGCCCGCGGCGTCGATATTTTCCGCATCCTGCCCCAGCGTGGCCTGCAGCAGCGTGTCGTTGCGGCTGGGATCGCCGGCGTAGGCGCTGGCGACCATCTCGGCCACCACGTTGCCGCTCAGCCGCGGATCGCGCTGATCCGAATGCGATACGTGCAGGAACAGGCCGGAACGGTTTGCCTCGTCGAGGATCACCGTGGTCATCGCCTCCACCACGGCAGCGGTGCCGTCCACGCAGACATGGGTCAGGTATTCGCCGATGCCGCCGCCATACAGCGCGCCGGCGGTCGCGTCGTAGACCTTGAGCACGCCGCGCACCATTCCCTGGGCGCTCCAGCGCTGCAGCACATCGATCGCCTCGGCCAGCCGTTCGCGGGCGAAGCTCAGGCGCACCACGCGCAGCGCCTCGGGGCGCGGCATCAGCCTCACCACCGCCGCCGTCACGACGCCCAGATTGGATTGAAAGAACAGCTGCAGCGGCGACGGCCCAAGCCCGTACGGATACACCGGGGAGGGGCGCTCGGCGTCGGGCCACCAACCCACCCTCATCACCTCGCCATCGGGCAGCACTACTTCCAGACCCACCAGGTCTTCCACCCGCTGGCGGCGCAAGCCCACTCCCCTGTCCACGCCGTTGCCCAATACGCTGCTGTGGGCGGAGGAGGCGGTGACATTGATCATGCGCGGGCTTCCCGCCAGCAATGCCGCCAGCTGGCCCTGGGTGACGCCGGGCTCCACCACCGCCCAGCCGGCATCCAGATCCAGCGCCCGCACCTGCTTCAGGCCGGACAAGTCCAGCGCGAGCGAGGCGTCCTGCGCCGCCTCCCGCGAGCCCAGCCCCCAGTTCCGGCCGGTGCTGAGCGCATGCAGGGCCACGGATTCCTCGCTCTGCGAGGCCAGGCGCAGCACGTCGCGCACCTGCTCCACGCTATTCGGGCGGATCACGCCCTTCCGCGAGCGCGGCCGGTACATGCCGACGTTGTCGTCGCCGGCGACCTGCGCCACCAGGCCTGCCAGCCAGGTTTTGAACGGTTGTCCGCCTGCCGTCAGCATTTCACTCAGCGATGCGTCTTGAAGTTGATCTTGTGTCATCACATTCCATCTTTCTTGATCTAAGGTAAGCAAACTAGGCGATGCCGCCCGCGGCTCAGCTGGCGATGACCAGCGGCACGTCCGGTTCCAGATAGGCGGGATTGACGCGAACGAAATGCAATTCGTCGCTGAAGCTGCCGTCGCTATTGCGCAGCCGGGATTTGCGCATGCCGTCGAAGCGGAATCCGCCGGCTTCCGCCACCGCCCGCGACGCCACGTTGCCCGGTTTGACGCCGAGCTCCAGCCGCACGTAGCCCGCTTGTTCGAACGCCCATTGCGACAGCAGCTGCAGCGCCCGCGAGGCAAAACGGCGGCCGCGGAACGACGGCAACACCCCGTAGCCGACATCCGCCACCTGCGGCGGCACCACCGCGCGCAGGACGATGCGCCCGGCCACCTCTCCGCTTTCGCAATCGACAATGCTGAAAAACGCATTCGGCCCGACCAGCCATTCCAGCGCGGCCTTCTCGACCCGGCTGGCGATATCGCAGCGCGACAGCGGTTCGATCAGCGACCAGCGCCTGGCCTCGACATTGGTCTGTTCGGCCAGCAAGGCCTCCACGTCGGCCACCGCCGCGACCCGCAAGGTGACGACGCCGTCGCTCAGCCCCTCGGGAGGCAAATCGGGAAAAACCTGCCGCAATGGCGTGCCGGCATCTTCGGGCAGCCTGGCGAACATGCCGCCGCTCTCCAGCCCGTGCAGCGTGGCGATGGCGCAACGCTGCACGCCCTCATAGCGGAAGCCGCAAGCCAGCGCGGTCTTGGCGCGATGGATGTCGCCCAGTCCGCACACCAGCTCCACCCGCGCGGCCCCGCACTCCAGAATCCAGCCGGCCAACGCGCCCAGCACTTCGGCCTCATAGCCCTGGCCGGCAAAAGCGGGATACAGGGCGTAATCGATCTCCACCGCCGCGGTGCGGGCATCGGTCAGCTTGACCAGCGCGGAACCCGCTATCGTGTTGTCGCGCACCCGGGTGATGGCGAACTCCGCCACCGGCAACGCCCGCGGGTGGGCAATCGCGCTTTTCAGGGCGGCCATCGCGGCATTGGCCTGATGGAAAGGGTCTGCCTGGAGCATCGACTGCTGAAAGCGGCTGTCTTGTATCGCCGCGTATAATTCATGCACCTCTTTGACACGCCAGGGACGCAAGGCCAGATTGTCCGTATTGATCAGCACGGACTCGATATGCAGTTCAGCTAGCTGAGCCATCGTGTCAGTACCCCACCCACCATCCAGTCGATTGCCCCTGCCCGCGTCTAGCCAGCGCTTGTGAAATCCACTTCATTCATGCCACCCCATTCAAGTGAAAACGAACCGATCTCGCCGGAAGATGGCTGTGCGCCCTCTCCCGTCTCCCACCTCCGCGCAGCGCCCTGCTCGCCAGATGCGCGACAAAAACATCGCGGCATGCGGACGAAATCCGGCCTTTGCTAGACAAGCATGGCGCTAGCTGGTAATTTTTGTAGCAGCTGATACATAAATCGAAATATGCCGCCCAAATATCTAAATGTCAACTATTTATGTAGTGGAAAGTAAAGAAAGGAAAAATATATGAGCGTCAGAGGACGACCGCGCAGCTTCGACCGCGAGCAGGCGCTGCGTTCGGCCATGCGCGTCTTTTGGGCCAAGGGCTATGACGCCACCCAGCTGGCGGAGCTGACCAAGGTGATGAACATCAAGCCGCCCAGCTTCTACGCGGCTTTCCGCTCCAAAGAAGCCATCTTCCGCGAAGCGGTGGAGCTGTATCTGCACTCGGAAGGCTCCGCCAGCATGCGCGCGCTGGCGAGCGCGGCGACAACGGCCGAAGCGATACATGGCATGCTGCTGGCCAGCGTGGATACGGTGCTGGCCTCCCCGGGGGCCAACGGCTGCCTGCTGATCCTGGGCCTGGTCAATTGCGAACCGGACAACGTCGCGCTGCAGGACTATTTGCGGCAAATCCGCCAACACACCATCCAGCTGATACAAAGCCGGCTGGAAGACGGGGTAGGCAAGGGAGAGCTGCCCGCGGACGCGGACTGCAAGCAATTGGCAAACTTCTATTTCACCGTGATACAGGGCATATCGCTGCAGGCGCGCGATGGCGCCGACCGCGCCAGCCTGATAGACACCGTCAAGCTGGCGATGAAGTGCAACTAAGCCCGCCGCCGGCGGACGCCGGCCGGGAATCCGCTGGCGAAGCGGCCAGCCTCACAGGAACTGCCAGCCATACCCGTTTGCCGAGCGGCCGACCCGCCCGGCCGACGACGCGCCGAAGTGGGCGGTGAACACGGTGGCCTGATGTTCGCAGGCATAGTCCAGCAGCCAGCGGCGCGAGGTGCGCGCGCCGTCCTGCTCCCGGCAGAAGGCCGAGTTCCATTCCGGGTGGTAGACCTGCGCCGGCGAGTGCATGGCGTCGCCGCTGAAGATGGCGGTTGCGCCGGCCGAATGCAGCGTGATCGACATATGGCCGGCGCAGTGGCCGGGCGTCGGGTGAAAATGGAAGGCGTCTGCGTAATCGGCGCCGGCCGCGGCGATGCCGACGGCCTGGCCGCTGGCTAGCACCGGCGCCACGCTGTCGTCAAACACCACGCGGCGCTTGTCGGCCTCCGGCGTGGCGAAGAAATCCAGCTCGCCCTGCGGCATCGCGTAGCGGGCATTCGGAAAAGTCGGCACCCAGCGGCCCTCCGCCAGCCGGGTATTCCAGCCCACGTGGTCGGCGTGCAGATGGGTCAGCAACACATGGTCGACATCCTCCGGCTGGATGCCCAGCGCGGCCAGCCGCTGCAGAAACGGCGTGCGCAGCCGGTGGAACAGCGCGTTGAACGGCCGCTCCTTGTCATTGCCCAGGCCGGTGTCGATCAAATACACCTTGCCGCCCAGTTCCACCACCCAGGTATGCACGCTGAGAATGATGTGCTCGCCGCTGGCATCGAACAGCTCGCGCAGCTGCGGCTGCTCATCCAGCGCGGCGTCGCGCCAGTCGGCGTACAGATAGGCCGGGGTGATGCCGGTGAGCAGGGTGTCGGTCACGCGGGTCACGCGGGCATTGCCGATGGTGTAAGTGTGGGCGTTCATCTGGTTTCTCTGGTCGGTTGGCGGCATGTCCGCGCTAGGCATGTCCCTACTATCCCGGAAACTACCAATGCATTCCAATACCGTATTATGATTTTGTGATAACTTAAAAACATCATAAAACCGAGAACACCAGCATGGAGCTGCGGCATCTGCGCTATTTCGCGGCGGTGGCCGAACACGCCAGCATCCGCGCCGCATCGGAGACACTGCACATCAGCCAGCCCGCCATCACGCGCCAGATCCAGGATCTGGAGGGCGAGCTGGGTTTCGCGCTGTTCGCGCGCTCGCCGCGCGGGCTGCGGCTGACGCCGGCCGGCGACAGCTATCTGCGCGATGTCCACGCTATCCTGACGACGCTAGACGCCGCCGGCCAGCGCGCCCGCCGCGTCGCCGGCGGCGCGGCCGGACAGCTGCGGCTGGGCTATGTGGAAAACACCGGCTGGGATGGCCCGGTGCCGCAGGCGCTGCAGCGTTTCCAGGCGGAAGCGCCGGAAGTCGCCGTCGAACTGTCGGCGCTGAACAGCCCGGAACAGCTGGCCGCCATCGCCCGCCATGCGCTGGACGGCGGCTTCATCTACCAGCTGGAGCCGCTGCCGGACGGTTTCGCCTCCCTGCCGCTGCGGCAGCAGGACGTGGTGCTGGCGCTGCCGCGCGCCTGGCGGATAGAACATGACGAGACGCAGCCGTTCGACCTGCGCGCGCTGGCCGGGCGGCCTTTCATCGCCTTTCCCCGCGCCGTCTACCCCGAATACCACGACCGCCTGTTCAGCGCCTGCCTGCAAGCCGGCGTCCGGCTGAACGTGGTGCAGGAGCAGCCGACCGAGGCGGCGATTCTGGCGCTGGTTTGCGCCGGGGTCGGCGCCGCCATCGTCAACGCCGCCAACCTGGCGCGGCCGCCGGCGCAGGCGCGGTTTTACCGGCTGCGAAACCTGTCGGTGCCGCTGCCGCTGTGTTTCGTCTGGCGGCGCGAGGCCGGCAATCCGGCGCTGGCGCGCTTCGTCGACAGCTTGCGGCAAACCATCGACAGCGCGCGGCCATAGCCGCAACGCGCCTGAACCCCGCGCGGCGGCGATAAAAAAGCGAGGCGGTCTATCGCCTCGCTCTTGCCGGTCCGCCGCCTGCCGGCTTACAGCTTGAAGCGCCCGATCAGCGACTCCAGCTCCTCGCCCAGCCGCGCCAGCGCCACCGTGGCCTGTTGCGCCTGCTCGATGGAGCCGTCGGTCTGCAGCAGCATGGTGTGGATGTTTTCGATGTGGCGGGCGATTTCCTGGCTGGCGCTGGACTGCTCGGCGGTGGAGGCGGCGATGTCGCCCACCGACTGCACCACCTGCAGCGCGTGGCCGCTGATCTGCTGGATGGACTGCGACGATTCGCCGGCCAGCCTCACGCCCTGGTCCACCTGTTGCAGCGCGCCGCCCATGCTGTCGGACGCCTGCGCGGTGTCGCGCTGCATGGTCTGGATCACGCCGGAGATTTCCAGCGTGGCCTGGGCGGTGCGCTCGGCCAGCTTGCGCACTTCGTCCGCCACCACCGCGAAGCCGCGGCCCTGCTCGCCGGCGCGCGCCGCCTCGATCGCCGCGTTCAAGGCCAGCAGATTGGTCTGGTCGGCGATGTCGCGGATCACCGACACGATGCCGGAAATCTGGTCGGAGCGCTGCTGCATGCCGCCCAACACATCGGCCAGCTGACGCACGGTGCTGGCGATGCGGCCGATTTCCGCCGCGGTGGCGTCGACATTGGCCGCCGCCTGGCCGGACAGGGCGTCGGCTTCGCGCGCGCGCAGCTCTGCCACCCGCGCCGATTCGGCGATGTGGCTGACGCTGACCGACAGCTGCTCGACGCTGGCGGCGGTGGCGTTGGCGGCTTCCGCCTGGCGGGCGGAGCTGCCGCGGATCTGGTCCACTTCGCCGGACAGCTGGCGCACCGAGCCGAGCACGTCGCCGGCGTGGCGGCGCACGTCCAGCATCATGTGGCGCAAAGAGCCGGTGAAGGTGTTGAAGGCGCCGGCGGCCTGGCCGATTTCGTCGCGGCTGGCGATGGCCAGTTCGCGGGTGAGGTCGCCGCTGCCGGAGGCCAGCTCGGTCATCGCGCCCTGCAGCCGGCCCAGCGGGCGCAGCAGCTGGCTGAGCGTGGCGCCCAGCAGCAGCAGGATCAGCGCCAGGATGCCCAGGCTGATGAAGGCCGACTGCCAGCTGGCGGCCCGCACCGGGGCGAAGGCTTCGTCCAGCGGGATGGAGATGCGCACCGCCCACGGCGCGCCGGCGTCGCCCACCGTGATCGGCATGATGAAGTGGCGATAGCCGTCGGCGCTTTCGTATTCGGCCGGCCGGCCTTCCTTGATCGCCGCCTTGGCTTCGGCCGGCAGGTCGGGCGCGGCCTTGCCGTTGAGCGCCGGCTCGCGGCCCGCCAACTGCACGCCGCCGTTGGAATACAGGCTCATGAAGCCGTTTTGGTACGGTTTGACCTTGGCCGCCATTTCCTGCAGATGGCCCAGCGCGATGTCGCAGCCGGCCACCCCCAGCACCTTGCCGTTCAGGATCAGCGGGAAGGACAGCGTGCCCATCAGGATTTTCACATCCGGGTCGACATAGGGCTCGGTCAGCATCGGCTTGCCGGTCTTGCGCGGCTCGGTGTAATAAGCGCTTTCGTCGACGCCGTCGCTGCCCCACACCACGTCCACCTTGCCGGCCTTGCGGAACCAGTACACGCCGTAGCGGCCGGTATGGTCGTTTTCCGGCTTGCCGGCCAGCTCGGCGTCGCGGCCGTCGAAGGCGTTCGGCTCCCAGTCCACCCAGTAGCCGACGGCGTCCGGGTTGTTGGGCAGCTGCCGCTTCACCACTTCCGACAGCAGCGAGCGGCCGTTGGCCGGCAGCGCGGCGCGCACGCCGGTCGCCGCCTCGGCCATCGCCTGCGCCGAATCGTAAGTCTTGCCCAGCATCCGCTGCACGCGGCCGGCCTCGCTGTCGGCCAGCAGCCGGGCGTGGTCCAGCACCGCGTTTTCGGCGTTGCGGTAGCTGTTGTAGATGTTGGCGCCTGCCAGCACGATAAAACCGATCAGGATCAGCAGGCCGGAACCGGCCAGTATCTTGCCTTTTATGGTGGTAATCATTCGTCTCCCCTTGCCTTGCCAACGCCGCCCCCGCGGCGGGCGGATGCCGGTTCCGCCGTTATAGCATTCGCATGTGTCTTCATGGCGAGGCCGCCGCACGGCGCGCCCCGACCTTCGAAGGTAACGCAGCCGGCGACGCGGCACAAAGGAAGGATTACCGCCGGCTACCAGCGCGCGCGTTTGAACAGGCTGAGCTGGTTGACGCGGAACAGCCGCGCCGGGCGCTGGCTGCCCCCTGGAACGGGTCGGTGGCCAGCCGCGAGCGGAAGACTTTCCACTCCGGCGTGGACGGCGAGACGGTGAACTTCGACAAGGACCCCGCCATCGATGACGACATCCAGAAATCCGCCAAGGGCTTGGCGCGGGTGAAAGAAGCAGATAGCCGCTTCGTGCTGAGCCAGCAACAAATGCCGGAACAGGCGGCCGGCGGCTGCAGGCTGCGTGGCGCTCTCCACCGCCAGGCGCCGCAGACTGGCGCTGAGCCGGCCCCGCCGGACGTCTGGCGGGAACCGGCGCCTGGCTTACACCGCTTCCGCCGCCTCGGCCAACGGCTCGGCTTCGAAGCGCACCGCGGCGGCGGCCTGATCCAGCGCCGCCTTGCACGCCGCCTCGCTATCGCCATAGGCGGTCAGGAAAGCGTAACGACCGGAGACGCGCGGGAAATACAGGGTATGTCCCGGCTCCACCAGCAGGCACACGTCGTCGACATTCTCCGGCAACGCGTCGCGATCCACCGCCAGCGCCTGGACCACGCAGTCGCCGTCCGGATACAAGAAACGGACGGCGGCCGTGCGTTGACGGGTCCGAGCCACATCCGGTGCGCGCCCGCAAGCCACCGCCACAGCCACCGCGCCGGCGCGGATGCCGCTGGAAATGCCACCAATATACGGAATCATGTCGCCGCCCAGACGCGAATTGATTTCGATGATCTTCGGCCCTTTCGCGGTCAGCATCAGCTCGGTGTGCGTAATGCCGTTGCGGAAACCCACCGCGCGGTGCGCGCCTCCCAGCACGGCCAGGAATTCGGCATCCTCCAGCAGGGGATCGTGGCCGTGAATCACGTGGCCGATCTCTTCGAAATGGGGGAAAAAGCCAGTTTCCTTGCGCGCGACGAACAGAGGATGCATCCGGCCGTCCACCCAGGCTACGTCCACGCTGACCTCCTCGCCAGTCATGTACTCCTCGATCAGCACGCTGCTTTCATAGCGGGTATAGCCGCTGCCGGCCAGCAGTTCGCAATGCTGGTCGACATGCTGCATGGCGGCGGTCAATTCCGCCTCGTCGTTCACCAGCGTGACGCCGTAGCTGCCCCCCAGGCCACGCGGCTTCACGATGACCGGATAGCCGATGCGGGCGGCGGTGGCGACCGCCTGCCCGATGTCGGCCACCAGCACCGACTCCGGCTGCGGCACCGCGGCGGCGGCCAACGCCTGGCGGGTTTCATGCTTGTCGCGGCAGCGCGCGTAGGCGTCCGTTTCGCCGCCAGGCAGACCCAGCGCCGCGGCGACCCGCGATGTCGGCACCATCCGGATCTCGTCCCAGCAGATCAGGCCATCGATCTTCCGCGTGGCCGCCAGCGCCAACGCCTCCCGCGCCATCGCCTCGGCGTCCAGCGTGTTCACCAGCGTGTATCCGTTCAGATAGGGGATCTGCCAGGTCGGCGCAGCATCGGTGAACAGCCAGACATTCGCCTCCTCTACGATTTGCCGCAGCAGGTATTCGCGATAGAGGTGAAAGCCAGTGGAAATCACCAGGACGGTCGGACGTTGCTGATTGATGGATTTCAATTCCGTCATTTCTATGTCTCTTTCCTTGCCGTAACGGTTACGCAGGCCCGCGCGCCGCGAGCCCGCTCTTGCCTATTTGGCGCCGGACAACTGCTCGGCCAGCGGCACGCGCTTCTTGACGCTGGCGAAGCTCACCACCGCGCACAACAAGGCCAGGCCGGCGACAATCAGCCAGTTCAGGCCCGGGCGTCCCATATGGCGCGACAGGTCGAACAGCAAGCCGGCCAGGAACGAACCCAGCATGTTGCCTAGGCTGCGGAAGAAGTGCATCGCGCCCATCGCGCGGGATAGCCGATCGGCCGGGATCTTGGCCGAAACCCACATATCAAACGAAGGCGTGAACAGGATGTCGCCCAGGATCACGATCAGGCAGCCCGCCACCACCCAATAGGCGGAGACGCCCATCCCGAACATCAGATAGGCGGCGCTCATGCCGATGAAGGCAATCGCCATCACGTAGCCAGGCGGGAAACGGCCGTTGAAGAAACGGAAGATCGGCATCTGCAGCAACAGCATCGCCACGCCGGTGATCCAGAACGGAACCGTCAGCGGCAGCTCCTTGACATAAGCCTGCATATGCAAGGGCATGGAGACGACGAAGTTGAGAGACAGCAGCCAGAACAAGCTGGACAACAGGAAGTAGAAGGTCCCCTCTCCCAACTCCAGCCCTTTCAAGATGCCGGCGTTGAACAGCGGCACGTCGCGCTTGGGCGGATGGGTCTCGCCCGGAATCACGAAGTACGCGGCGATGCAGTAGCCGATGAACAGCAGGAACACCACCAGGAACACCAGCGGCATCTGGGCATTGCTGAACAGGCCGCCAGCCAGGGCGCCGAGGATGATGCCGGACTGGGATGCCAGCTGGAAGCTGGAAAACGCCTTGGCCCGAGCCGCTTCCGGAAATTCGCCCAGCACGTTCTTCAGCCCGGGGAAGGAGGTGCCCGAGCCGAAGCCCACGAAGAAGGCCAGCGCGCTATAGGCGACGACGTCATGCGCGAAAGCCATCAGGCCCAGGGCCACCGCCTCCACCAGGATGCCGATGACGATGCCGTGGCGCTTGCCGACCCGCGCCGAAAATCCCTCATAGCTGAAGGTGGCGCTCAAACGGCCGACATAGGTCATGAACATGACGAAGCCGGCCCAGAACCCGCTGTAGCTTGATCCCAAGGTGGCGACGAGGTGCGGAAAATAGATGAAATTCCCAATACCCGCCAACGCGATGCCGATATTGATGCCATACATGGTGCGTCTATGTTGCGGTGTCATAGCGAGACTTTCCCTTTGGTCGCGGAAGCGCGTCTGGAGTGAATGAATTGCGCGATGCGCGCGCGGTCCACCGCGATGCCGCGGACCACGGTCTCATCCGGCAAGGCGCCGGTCGCCGCATCGGCGTCGCGAAACAGGTTGAACGTCGCGGCGGCCCCGACTGCGAACGGCTCAGTGGCGGCGCGCCCAGCCAGCAGCTCGAAAAAGCGGCGGCCGTCGAGACAGGCGTTGGTCTGCAGCGCGACGTCGGCCCGGCCCCGCCGCTCCGCCAGCAGCCTCAATTCGGCCAGCAGGCTGTAGCCATGGAAGCCGCCGGCGTTGCCGGCGTCGGTTCCCACTCGCAGGGCGCCGCGGGCCAGCGCGGCGCGGCTGTTCTGCCGCATGGCGCGCAGCGCGCCGGTCCGGGTTTCGAAACAGTTGCGGGCGACGCCGAACGGCTGCTCGATGCCCGCCACGAAATCGAGGTTCGCCGCATCCTGCGTCTGCACGAAGCCGGCATGGCCATATTCGTCCAGAAACTCCTCGCGGCTCATCACCATCGGCCGCAAGCCCGACAGCGTCGAGACGAAGGATGCCCCCGGCAGGTTCGCCCAGTCGGCATCGCTCAGTTCGACATCGCGCACGGCGTGGGCGAAATAGCGGAAACCGAAGCGATAGGCCAGCAGCACCTCCTCGCGCGTATTGCAGTCCAGCACGCAAGGGATGCCGCGCGCCGCCACCGCCTTGGCCAGCGCCTCCAGCAGCGGCGCCGACAGCCGGTTGAACTTGACCGGCGAGCCAGGCTGCTCGACGCCATCGGTGAACATCACTTTCAGGAAGCTCGCGCCCAGCTTGGCGTTGGCCTCCAGAATCGTATCCAGGTCGCTCTCGCAGCCCAGCATGAACACCGGCGACGGAAACTCGGTGCCGTGCGCGCCCTTGCCGTCATAGCCGCACATCGCGGTAATCGCGTAGCCGCAGTGCGCCACCTCCGGATAGGGCAGCCAGGACGCCGCCGCCGCGTCCTGCCAGCGCTGCCGGACCAACGGAAACCCAAACATGTCCACCACCTGCGTCACCCCGTGGTAGAGGTATTGCAGCGCCACCAGTTCAGGCTCGTCTATGCTGTCGTCGAAATTGGCGGGCAGCGCGATATGCGCATGGCACTCGGTATACCCCGGCCACAGACTGGCCGCCGGCTTGGCGCCGGCCGCCGTTTCGCCGACCGCCCGGATGGAGGCAAAATGCCCATCCTCCACCTCCACATCGAACAGCTGCGACGAGTCAAGCACCGGAATCGCCACCCGGCGCAGCGCGCGGCGGGCGCCGTCGCCCGCAGCCGTCGCCGGCCTGCTTTCGGCAACGGCTGCGCTCACTTCGCCACCCCTACCGCCAGTTCCAGATGAATGCTGTCCAGCGCGGCCTCGCAGCGCTGATTGACCTGCTCGCGGCTATCGCCGGTGAAGACCATGTGGCCGAGCCAATCGAAATTGCTCTTCGACAGACGGGAAACGGGACGGCCCGGCGCCCGGTAGCTCAGCGCATCGTGATAGCCGGGCAAGGTCTTCAGTTGGGAGAAGTCGATCTTGGACAGCGTGCCGTCCACCGGCGAGCCAAACCACCGGACGCTGGCGACGACATCGCCGGGCACCGGATGCTCGGGCGTCTCGCCCAGCGCCTGGCGGATCACTTCCAGGTACGGATCCACGCCGCTGGACAGTTGCATCAGGCTGGGCACAACGCCACCGATCAGACGGCCGTTGACCTCGCACAGTACCGGGCCATCCTGGCTCAGCAGGTATTCGGTGTGGATGAAGCCGAAGTCCACGCCCAAATGCGTCAGCACCTTCTCGTTCATCGCAAACAGCTCGTCCTGCAGCGGATGGCCCTTGAAATAGGTGGCGCCCATTTCAATGAAGTAGGGGAAACCGCTCAGCGCGCGGTCGGTGATGCCCAGGTTGACCACCTTGCCGCCCTGCTGCACGCAGGCTTCCACCGACACCAGCTCGCCCTCGACGAATTCCTCGACCAGGATGTCAGGAATGCGCACCACGCCGCGGCCGTAATCGGTGATCTTGGCCAGCTCGGCCAGGTATTGCTCCAGGTCTTTTTCATTGGTCAGATGCAGCACATGCAGGCTGGCCGTGCCATCCGACGGCTTGACCACGCAGGGGAAACCGATTTCGCGCACTGCCGCCTCCACCTGCTGCGGGTCGCTGACATGCGCGAAGCGTGGCTGCCGAACGCCGGAGCCGGCCAGCTTGGTGCGGGTGCGGTGCTTGTGGCGGGCATTCAGCGCGCCTTCCACGCTCATGCCCGGCAGGCCCAGCGCCTGCGCCACGGTGGCGGTGTGGACAGTGTGGTACTCGCTATAGGTGGCCACGCCGTGCACCGGCTTCTCGGCATGCAGGCGCTTGGCCAACGCCAGCAGCGCATCGATGACGAAAGCGTCGTCGGACTTGATCACGCGGCAGCGAGGATGCTCGAAAGCGGCCTTGGCCAGCGGCGATACGTTCAGGTAGAAATCCGGGTCCGCCGAGACCAGCGTGACGTCATGGCCCAGTTCCAGCGCGTTTGCGATGCCGGCGATGCCATTGGGATTGCATTCGATCATCAAGATATGCATTTTTTGATTCCTTGTTCAATGAGATAGGTCGCCGGCGCGCCGAGCAGCGGCCGGGAGCAATTGTTCTATGCGCTGGCGCAGCGACTCGCTGGTAAAGCCCAGCGAGGCCAGCACTTCCTCGTGCGAGCCGCCGACGCCGGGCCAGCCCTCGCCGCAATTGAAGGAGTGCACGCGGACTTCCGGCAACAGCAGCGCCAGGGCCGAGCCGATGCCGCCTTGCGCGCGATGCTCCTCCGCCACCAGCACGGCATCGAAGCCGGCCAAGCCCGCCGCGGCCTGGGCCAGCGCCTCGCTATCCAGCCGCCACAAATGCGCGTGCGCGAATTCGGCGCCCTGCTCCCGCGCCGCCAACACCGCCGCCGTGGCCATTTCCCCGGCGGAGACCACCGCCAGCGTCGGCGCGGCCGAACCGGAGGCCGCCTGCCAGACGATGCCGTGCCGGTCTCGTTCTCCGTCCAGGCTGGCATAGGCGCCGTTTCTGCCCAGCCGCATGTAGAACGGGCCCGGGGTTTCGGCCATCAAGCGCACCGCTTGACGCGTCTCCTCCTCGCCGTAAGGCGCCAGGATGCGGATGCCAGGGAAAGACTGGACGATGGCCAGATCCTCCAGGCAGTGGTGCGTGGTGCCGAACCAGCCGCCGGCCACGCCGGCGTAAGGCGCAACCACCTTGATGTTGGCCGCCATATAACCCATCGACAGCTTCATGCTTTCCGCCGCGCGCAGCACCGCGAACGGCGCGAAAGTACTGAAGAACGGCGTCAAGCCGTTGAAGGCCAGCGCGGTGGCGCAATCGATGGCGGCCGCTTCGGCGATGCCGAGATTGAAGAAACGGTCAGGATGGGCGCTCTGGAACGGATGCTTGGCGCCACCCAGATCCCCCTCCAGGCAGACGATGGCGGCGTCATCCACCGCCAGCCGCGTCAGTTCTTCCCGATAAGCAATTCGACCAGCCAGACTCATGCGATGGTCTCCTTCCATTTTTTGGCGACTGCCGGCTTCAGCACCGCATAGTGGCAGGCGGGATTGTTCTCGATCGCGCCGACGCCCTTGCCCTTGACGGTATCGGCGACGATGGCCAGCGGCCGGTCGCCCCTGGCGTCATGCGCATCGATGATCGCGCCCAGCGCCGCCGGATCATGGCCGTCGGCCTGCGCGCAATCGAAGCCGAAGGCCTCGAAACGCCTGAGCAGATCCGGCATCGGCGAAATCTCGTCGACCGCGCCGTCGTTCTGCCCGCCGTTTCGATCGACGATCACGATGAAGTTACCCAGCCCTTTGCCGCTGGCCAGCTGGAACGCCTCCCAGCAAAGGCCCTCCTGCAATTCGCCGTCGCCGGCCACCGCGATCGCCCGGCGCCGGTCGCCCTTGATCCGGCGTGCTAGCGCCCAGCCGACGCCGTAAGCCACTCCGTGGCCCAGGCTGCCGGTGGCGAAGCGCACGCCGGGTATCTTGTGGTTGGGATGGCCGGTCAGGATGGAACCGGCCGCGCCATAGCTGGCGACCGGGTCCTCCGGCATGATGCCCAGGTGGTGCATCACCGCGTACAGGCCGGCAGCGGCGTGCCCCTTGCTGAGGATCACCTCGTCACCCGCCGCGCGGTCTACGCTGGCAAAGGCGGCGATCAGGATGTCGGCCACAGACAGGCTGCCGCCGATATGGCAGCCGGTCGGCGTCGCCGCCAGGTCGACGATGGTGCGCCGCACGCGGCGCTGCAATTCGTCCAGCCCGACCTTGTCCCATGCGGCGGACTGGGCGCCGGTTTCGATGATCTCGCTCATTGCCGCCCTCCCCGCACCGCGAACCACTGCGCCACCGCCGCATCCAGCACCTCGCGCGCCCGGCCGAACTCCTCGGCGGTCACGAACTCGTGGTCGGTATGGTCCAGCGCGGAATCGCCCGGGCCGTACGCCACCATGTCCACGCCAGTCCAGCGCGTCGCCAGCGTGTTCATGTCGCTGGTGCCCTTCTTCACCACGTAGCGCGGCGCGATCCCCTGCGAGGCGAAAGCCCTGCCGAAGCAGCGCGCCAGCTCGCAGGTCCGAGTGGTGCCGTATCCCGGCGTCGCCCGCTCGATATCGCAGCGCACCTCTTCGTTCGCGCAGGTCTCGACCGCCGCCAGCAGGGCCGGCAAATCCGCCGATGGCGACACGCGGAAATTGAGTATCCCCTCGGCGTGCTGCCGGTTGGAGTCGCTCCAGCTTTTGGTCGAGATCAGCGCGCTGATGCCTTCCGGATCGAAACGGGCCGCGCAGTCCCGCAGTGTGGCCACCGTTTCCACCATCAGGTCCGGCGCCGACACCACGCCTTTACCGGCCGAGTGCGCATGGCGGACCGAGGCGATGATGCGTATCTTGAGCAAGCCGTAGTAGCCCAGCGTCAACGTATCGGCGCGGCTGGGTTCGCCGATGACCACCGCGTCGGCGATCAGGCTGTCGCGAATATGGAAAGCCCCCTTGGACGAGGACACTTCCTCCTCGACCGCGCCCACCACCGTCAGACGGCCGTGCTCCGGCACGCTGGCCGCCAGCAAGGTTTCAACGAAGTTGACCAGCGATCCCTTGGCGTCCACCACGCCGCGCGCGCTCAAATGGCCGTCGGCGTTGAGGATCGGCCGCCACGGGCCGGGGACGGTGTCGATATGCCCCAGCAACAGCAGATGCTGCGGGCCATTCCCCTTGCTGGCGACGAAATTGCCCGCCGCGTCGACATGGGCGTCCACGCCCTGCTGCCGGCAATACGCCACCAGCCATTTCGCGATCTCGGCCTCGTCCCTCGACACCGAATTGATGGAAACCGCCTTCGTCAGGCTGGCCAGCGCTGGGTGCGGCGGCGGGAGCGGCCATACCCGGGTCACGCCGGCCGCCTGCGCGAACGAGTGCGGGCCGACGATGGCCACATCGGCGATCCCGTTCTCGATCACATGCCGCGCCGCGCGCATTTTCTGCTTCATCCGTCCCTTGACGAAGTCCAGTTCGACGCCGGGGAAGATATCGGCGACCACCGACTCGGGGTCGTCGATATCCCGCAGGATGCCCGGCGTGGACGTGACGAAGCGGATATGGTCCGCCTGCAGCGCCGTCGCGAGAAAGGCCGCCAGCATATCGGCGTCGGTATTCAGCACCGCGGCGGCGTCGTCGGCGCCGGCCACCGGCGCGGTCAGGCAGACCACGTCGTACTGCTCGAGCAGATGCCCCAGCAGCGCGCGCTGGCAATCGACCGGCGTGCCGACCAGATGTTCGCGCACCACCAACGCCTTGCCGTCCACCTGTACTTTGATCGGACGGTTGCGCTGGGCGGTGACCAAGCTCAACTGGTGGCCGGGCGCCGCGAAGGCGCGCAGCCCCGCGTCGGCGAAGCCCTTGAGCGCCGACGGGATCACCTGGTCGCGGTAGGTCCGCACCAACAGGTCGATATCTTCGCGGCTGGCGGTGCGTACCGCGTCGCCGTTGGCCAGCGTGTGGTAGCGCAAGGGCAGGCCTTCGGCGGCATATTGCCGCTCGATGGCGCTGCCGCCGCCGACAACCACCAGCACGCGGCACCCGGTTTCAGCCAAGGCCGCGATTTCGCCGAATACCGCGCTGCCGGCATCCAGCGTGGCGCTGCCCACCTTGATGACATAAAGCGGCATCCGGCTTTTGGGAATGGCCGCTCCCGGCGCCGGCGCCTGCGCGGGAACGGATCCCGGATTGAAAAGCGCTGTCATGGCCACATTCCTCCATAGGCTAGTCCTTCCGCCTCGTCGAAGCCTTCGGCGAGATTCATCGCCTGAATCGCCTGGCCGGCGGCGCCCTTGATCAGGTTGTCCAGCGCGCTGACCACCGTGCAGCGGCGGCCAACCGTGTCGGTGGCGATTTCCACCGCGTTCGAGCCGACCACCGTTTTGAGCATCGGCATATTCCACGGTCCCTGGGCCGGGCCGAGGTAACGGATGAAGCGCGTGTTGCCGTAGGCCGACATGAAGGCCTTGCGCACATCCAGCTCCTGCACGCCTTCGCGCAAGGTGAAGAAAGACGACACCGAAATACCGCGTGGGCTATCCAGGCTGCCGGCGGAAAAACGCAGGTCGACCCGCTGTCCGGCGTGTTCGGCCAGGGCCTCGACGATCTCGGGCTCGTGCCGGTGGCCGGACAATTTGTACGGCCGGTAGTTATGGCCGCGCTCGGCCGGGTGCTCCGCGCTCTCCTTGCCGCTGCCGCTCGAGCCGGTCTTGGCCTCGGCGACGATGTCTGACTCGACCAGGCCCCGCGCCACCAGCGGATACAGCGAATAGAAGGTCGCGATCGCCATGCACCCTGGCAAATTAAGCAGCGGCGCATCGGCATACTCGGCTTGCCAGAACTCCGGAATCAGGTAGCGCGCATCCGCCGGCATTCCCAGCGCGGCCGTCTGCGGATAGTGCTTGGCGACCAGCTCCGGATCGCGCAGACGGAAATCGCCGGCGAGATTGATGATCCGGCGCGCCTTGCCGCGAATCTGCTCGAGCATGCCGGGCAGCGCACCGCCCGGCAGGCAGGAAAACACGATGTCGACAGGCTGCATCGACTCCATCGCCACGAACCGCTTCCGCCCGGTTTCGGGAAAGTGGCGAAGCGAGGGGATGGTCCGGCCGATCGGCTGGCCCGCGCGGGCGCGGGACGTCACGTCGACCAGCTGGACATGGCGATGGCCCTGCAGGAGGCGGATCAGCTCGCCCCCCACGAAGCCCGCGGCCCCCAAAACGGATACCGTTACCGTTTTCATCATTACCCCAGGCGGCTATCGCGTTGATATGGCAGCGGAAACTCGCCCTTCGTCGCCAGCTCGCGGATCACGTCAGGACGCGCCGCGATCTTGCGGAACGCCAGCGCGTACGACTGGATGCGCTCGGTCTCTACCGGAGAACGCAATTCGCGGCACAGGGTCAGGGTCGATTCCAGCATGTCCAGCGTGTTGGGGAAGCGCTCGATCTGGTATTCGCTGAAGTCGCGGTCGCTGAGCGAGAAGGGATAGCCGTTGCCGAAACCGGTGCGGTTCTGGAAGGGCAGGTGGCCCGGAATCGGCCGGTTCTGCCATTCGCGCGCCGGCACGCCTTCGGCCAGCAGCAGCTCCTGCACCGCGGCCTTCACCGCATGCACGGGCAGATCGTCCAGGCCGGCGGCGGCCGGATGCAGCTTGATCCGGTACATATTGTAGGAATGGACATAGCCGGCCGGCACCGTCGGTCCGCTGAATAGGCCGGTGGTGGCCAGTTGCGCGGTCAGATAGTCGGCGTTGCGCTGGCGGATCGCGTCATAGTAGCCCAGCCGCTTGAGCTGGCTGATGCCGAAGGAGGCGACGATGCCCGACATCGCGTAGTCGATGCCCGAGGTTTCCAGGAATTTGAGCGCGCGCTGGTATTTCTCCTCGTCGGAGAAGAAGGCGATGCCGCCCTCGCCGCCGACCGGGAAGTTTTTATCCGCCATCAAGCTCTGCCCGGCAGCATCGCCCAGCGAGCCGCAGACCTTGCCGTCGATGGAGGCGGAGTGGGCGTGGGAAGCATCTTCGACCAGCGCCAGCTGGTGGCGGTCGCAGAGGTCGCGCAACGCCGCCATATTGGCCGGCAGGCCATGCACATGCACGGGCATCACGACGCGGGTACGCGGCGTGATCGCGGCTTCCACCGCGGCAACGTCGACGCAGTAGGTCTGCGGGTCGATGTCCACGAACACCGGAATCGCCTTGGCGGCCACGATGGCCTGAGCGGTCGCGATGAAGGTGAAGCAAGGCACGATCACCTCGTCGCCCGGCTCCACGCCGGCACCGATCAGCGCCAGGTGCAGCGAAGACGTGCCGCTGGCGGTCGCGATGGCGAACGGCGCGCCGACATACTGGCGGTAGTCCTCGGTGAACTGCGCCACCGACGTGGAATGATTGCGCAGGATGCTGATCTGCATCTGCAGCACATCTTCCTTGGTGATCACCGGGAATAGGGTGCGGCGGAAGCCTTGGCCAATGACAGGCGGACCGCCAAGATGCGCCAGTTCGTCGCGCAGGACGCTATCTGTCGGCCACGGCAGCGGCAGTGCCGGAAAATCGGTTTGCATGATCAGTCCCCTTGGATTGCCTGACGAACGCACGCGGCAACCAGCGGGCTCAGTCGGTAGTTGAATTGGATGGTCGGCTGGATATCCGGCTCGCTTTCGGCTTGGGACCACATGGTCCGCAAGTCGAAGGCGCCGAAGATCTTCAGCCGCTCGGCGCGTTTCCACACCTGCTCATCGTTGGTGGCGATGGCGGCGCATGGCCCGAAACCCAGCGCCGCGAAGTCATAAACCTGCACCTTGTCATCCGCCAGCCGGGTCGCAGCGGCGGCGAAGTCGGTCTGCTCATCGCGCCAGGCCACGCTCGCCAGGCCGTAGGTTCTCGGTTCGGCGCGGGTTTCTTCGAATGTCACCCCCAGCCAGGTCAGAAACTTGTACTCGCGTTCCGAAATGCCGGGGAATACCGCGCGGCCGCCATGGCCGATGCCTTGGCCATGCAGAGCGCCATGAATGGCGCCGGTAATGGAGTTGAACAGCGCGACATGCTGCAGGCCCGTCCTGCTGCGAATCAGGCTTTCAAGGCCGGGCAATTGCCGGTCGTTTTTCTCGATGCTCATCACCACGCCGCTGGTCATCACGCGCGAGAGAATGAGCGATTGCTGGAAGTTGTTCATGAAGCCACCATTGCAAGCGATGTAGCGGAATTGACTTGGAAAGAAAGGTTGTAGGTGGCGGCGTCGGCCGCGACCCAGTCGGCGATCGCGCCGGCGACGTCCACCTGGTGAATCTGCGACGAACGCCAGAATTCCGGATTCTGGTTGATCTCGCAGACCAGCAATTCGTCCGACCCCACTTGCTCGAAGATATCGAGCCCGTAGATGCCGGGGCCGATCGCCTCCACCACCTGGGTCGTCAGATCATGGATCGCGTCGGTCACCTCGCAAGGCACGACTTGCGCGCCCAGGTGCGTGTTGGTTTTCCAGTGATCGGTAGCGCGGCGGAACGCCACGATGGGACGCTCGCCCACGATCACCACGCGCAGATCGTAGCCAGGCTTCTCGACAAAAGCCTGGATCAGCACCGGGAAATGCTTGTAGAGCGCATCATGTGTTTCCCACGCCGACCGCCACGCCTCCAGCGCCTCTTCATCGCGGATCAGCGTCACGCCGCGTCCCCAGGATGAAGAAGCCGGCTTGAGGACGAAGTGGAAGCCGTGCCGCTGTCCATAGCGCGTGATTTCATCGGCTTGGAAGGCGATCACGGACTGCGGTGCGGGAATGTCGTACTGCCGGAACAGCATCGCCTGCGCCACTTTGCTGCAACAAATGTCGATCGCATCGACCGAGTTGATGGTCGGAATGCCGCAAGCCCTCAGCAACCGAGCCAACTCGACGTTTCTCGATTGCGACAAGCAACGCAGCATCGCAACCTGCGGATGCCCGACTCCGCTCTCGCCCTGCAACAGCCAGCCCAGATCCCTGCCGTCCACGCTGACGATCACCTTGACGCCCCGGCGCTCCAGCGCCTCGACGATCGCCTTCTCTTCCGGCCGCATCTTGGTCAGAATCAGCAGTACCGTTATTTGCGACATGCTTACTCGCCCCAGTCCTCTTCCACTTCCGGCGCCAGGGCCAGCTTGGGCTGGCCATCAACCATCAGCAGTTCGTGTTCTTGGCCGCATGCGCCGCATGCGATGATTTCGCCTACCAGCACATCCGCGCTGATGTTGACGGCTTCGGAGCAAACCAGACATTCATTACTCATTTGATCTTCCATTCGATGCGAGATATTGAAAAACGGCTTCACATCGGTCGCGGCCATCGCCAATCCCGAACGGCCCTTGATCTCAGTCCGCCAAGATTCGGACGCTGTTCAGGCATGCCTGACGGCCCCGACCAAAACCAGCCAATATAGAGAAACAAGATCTGCCGTCCGGCCTGCGCGCCCAATATGCGAATCCGCATCAGCGCCATGCGAACCAGTTCGCCCCGATGCCAACCCTGGCAATGGAAGATAAATTAGGATCAACTAATTTAAAAAACCAAAATAAAGGCATTTATGAAAATTCTTGGATAAAAAAATCTATATTCCAGAAATTTTCATATGGTTTCATGAAATTAGAATTTATTTCCTACTCATCCAGCAAATCTCAAAAAGAATCATACGTCATAATTAATTGCATCTCCATACATTTTCATTTAGGAAAATAAAAGGTATGCCAATGGCTAAGCTCAAGTTATTCTTGCCCGATCTTCTCTCGACAAAACTCATCTAAAACAGGGAATTGAAATAGAACTTCATTCTATACTGAATTGAATTGTCTTTATTAGTCTTATTTTCAAGCGAGCTTGCCATCAAAATGGCCACACTAACGTCATGTTTATTTTTTCAAAATAAATCCCATTTGGGATTGCAGGCGCCTCGCCGCGAAATGGCGGACGCGACGGCGGCGCGCGGAAGCCAGCCGCCCGAAGGAAAGCCGGGAAAGAACACGAGGGAAACGAAGAAAAAGAAACGGCGGCGCGAAAGCGCCGCCGCGTGCGACCGCCGCTAATCAGGCTTGAGCATGCCCGGCGAACACGCCGCCGATCCATTGCTCCACATCCGCAAACCGGTAGCCCAGCTCGCGCGCTCTGCCGGTATCCATCTCATACTCGAAAGGAAAGTCGAAGACGCTCAGCCTGGTCGCAGCCTCCTCGTCCAGGTCGGCTTCGGCATGCGCCGGCACGCCCAGGGCGGCGGCGGCGCGTTGATGAATCTCCAGCGCCGTCAGGCCGCCATCGTCAGCCGCGTTGATCGGCCCCAGGAATGCCTGCTCGCCTGTCCACAACAGGAAATCCGCGATGCTTTCGGCGTGGATGAACGAGCTGCGCCCCGACGCCACCGCATACCGCAGGCGTTCGCCCCGGCGCGCGCGCTCGACGTAACTGGCGACACGCCCCAGAAATTCCTCCTCGCCATCGGCCAGCACATGCCCGATGCGCACCGCCACCAGCGGCAAGCGGCCGTCCTGATGGAAGCAGGCCTCGGCCTGCCTTTTCCCGGCCACATAGTTTTGATCCGGCGTCGCCATCTCGTGCCAGGATGTTCCCATCTCTAGCAGCTCGCCCCGCATCTCGAAATCGAGCTCGCGGAACGGCCGCTGCACGGCGCGCCGCAGCGGATAGTAGACCTCGATGGTGGAGGCCATCACATAGCGCCCCACCTTGCCGGCAAACACATCGCAAGCCAGCTTGGCATCGACCGGGTTGTAACAAACCTGGTCGTAGACCAAGTCGTAGCGCGCATCGGCGAACGCCTGCGTCATGGCGGCCCGATCCGAACGGTTTACCCGGATGCGCTCGACCCGGTCGCCGAAATCATCGGCGGCGTTGCCGCGCGAGGCGATGGTGACCCGATGCCCGGCCGCCAGCAGTTTCGCGACCAGCCGCTTGCCGAAATAGCGGGTTCCGCCGATCACCAGAACTTGTTTCGTCATGAATGTCTCCCGATGTAGTGAGGCGTTGGCCGCAGCCCGCCGGCGGCTTAAACCGCCCGAACCAAGCCGCCATCGACGCGGATGTTCTGGCCGGTGATATAAGAAGATTCCGCCGACAGCAGGAATCGCACCGCGGCGGCCAATTCGGCGGTATCGCCATAGCGGCCCATCGGGATGGAAGCGGCGCGTTTTTCATCGAAAGGCGCGCTGTCGACAAAGCCGGACAAGACGGTATTCATACGAATGTTCTCCGCCGCGTGGCGCTCGGCGTACAGCCGGGTCCAGACGCTCAGCCCAGCCCGGATCACCGCGGACACCGGCATGCCGAGCTCAGGCGCCTCGACGGCGAAGCTCGACACGTTCACCACCGCGCCGCCGCCCTGTTCCCGCATGATCGGCGTGACCAGGCGCATCAGTTTCGACACATTGAGCAGCAGCAGATCCAAGCCGCGATGCCATTCCTCATCCGGGATGGACAGCAGGTCGCCCTTGGGCGGATGGCCGGTATTGTTGACCACCGCGTCGATGCGGCCATAAGCGTCCAATGCGGCCTGAACCAGCCGCTGCATATCGGCGAACTCGGTGACCGAGCCCGAAACGCCGACGCCGCCGAGTTCGCGCGCCAATTCAATGGCCGCGTTCGAGCGCGACATCAGCGCCACCCGGTAACCATTCGACGCCAGATCACGCGCGATGGCGGCGCCGATCCCCTTCCCCGCGGCAGTAATCAGGGCGACCTTTTGTGCAGACATGTCCAAGCCTCACCTTCAGGATGATTGAAAAACGAGCCATCCGCCGCGCGCCGATCGGCGCGGGCATCGATCCGCCAAGCGTAGGCGGGGCCTCGCATCGTGTCGAACGACTATTTGCCCGGCATTGCACAAGTTTTTCTAATGCTGAAAAAGGGCGACGCCTCCTCAAACCAGATGGCGGGCGCCGGAACGCTTCAACCGATCCGGGAGCAGGGATGCACTTCGCGGTTGATCCGCGGCATGATCTCCGGCACGTAAATGTCCTGGATCGCCGAAAGTTCTCCATGCGCCTCCCAGGCGGCGCGCGACGCCCAGGTTTCCACCAGATAGAACTTCTCCGCGGCATCGGCGGAGTGGTAGGCCTCCCACGCCAGGCAACCGGGCTCCGCCAGACATGTGGGGCGCATGCGCGCCAGCGCATCGGCGATAGGCTCGATATCGGCCGGCGTGCGGGCCGAAATGGCCACGATCAGATGAAACACATCCGCAGTTTGCATACATACCTTCCTGGCTTGACATGGCAAAGATCGGCGCATCCCGCGCGCGAGCCATCCGCGCCCCGCGTGACGGCCGGCCCAATATACGCAGGGCCCGTCCGCGCTGTCGCGCGATAAATTCTTGCCCATGGCGAGAGTTTTGCTAATGCACGGTGCCAGGCGGCGGCCGAGAAAATAGTGTATGCCAAACGTATGCATCGTCACTCAATGGTCATATAATGGTCTGTCGCGTGACCATTCGCGTCCTGACAGAGATACTGCTGCGGCGCGCTGGCGCCCGGCAATCAGCGCGCCGGCCCGTCGAACTGCGGCCAAGCCTTAATAAATAAGCCTCATTGGTGACAGTCAGCATGGATCCGCATCTTCGCACGCTATCCGGCATCATAGATTTTGAGTGCGCCGCCAGGCACCGGAGCTTCCGGCTGGCCGCGGCCGAGCTGAACAAGACGCCCGCCGCCATCAGCCAACAAGTCAAGCAACTGGAGCAGACGCTGGGCATTTCGCTGTTCGAGCGCCATCCCCGCCACATTTGCCTGACGCCGCAAGGGCAGGAGCTATCCCAGCTGATCACGCGCATGCTGCACGACCTCCGCGCCAAAATCTCAATGCTGAGAGTCCCCGAGGGCGCCCAGACGCTGCATGTCACCGCTACCCATTCGTTCGCCATCAAATGGCTGATTCCGCGCCTGCAGCGCTATACCGAACGCTTTCCCGGCTTCGATCTGCGCATCGACTCCAGCGATGCCCTGCGCACGCTGCAAGAGGGCGTGTGCGACATCGCCATCCGTCATCACAAGCTGCAAAGGGACGCAATGAACTCGCTGCTGGTCAGCGAAGACCTGATCGTGGCCTACAGCCCGAATCTGGTAACGGAAACCGGGCCGGTCACCCTGCAGCAGCTACTCCGCTACCCGCTGCTGTATGAAGATTCGCCCGAACATTGGCACACCTTGCTGAATGTCCATGGCCTAGACCGGCACCGCTACGATCTTTCCCATCAGTACAGCCATTCAGGCCTGCTGGTGCAGTCGGCGGTGGCGGGCCTGGGCGTCGGCCTGCTGCCCTACTGCCTCGCCTACGAAGATATCGTCGAAGGCCGGCTGATCATGCTGCCCCATATCGCCCTGCCGTCCGGCTATGGCTACAGCGTGTTCTGCCGCGACGACCAGCCCAAGATGCGGCAGTTCGTCGAATGGCTGCAGGAGGAAGTGGCGGCGATGCGGCTGATGCCGCGCGCGCCGGCCGCGAAGCCGTAACGGCCGCGCCGCGGCTCAGATCGCAGTGCCTGCCGACGCGCAGGCCGGCGCGGCCGCCACCGTCGTATCCTGCACGATCCGCCCCTGCTCCAGCACCACCACCCGTTCGGCCATGGCGATGGTTTCCGGCCGGTGCGCCACCAGCAGGCGCGTCATGGATATATTGCGGATGGCGGCGTTGACCAGTTTCTCGTTCCACACGTCCAGATGGCTGGTGGCCTCGTCCAGCACCAGCAGGCGCGGCTGCTTGTATAGCGAACGCGCCAGCAGGATGCGCTGCTTCTGGCCGCCGGACAGGCCGGAGCCGATGTCGCCCACCAGCGTGTTGTAGGTCATCGGCATCGCCATGATCTCGTCGTGGATGGCGGCCAGCCCGGCGCAATGGCGGATGCGCTCCTGGTCGGGCTGCGGGTCGAAAAAGCAGATATTGTCGGCGATGGAGCCGGCGAACAGCTGATCGTCCTGCATCACTGTCCCGAGCAGCTTGCGGTAATTGGACAGGCCCAGCTGCTTCAACTGGATGCCGCCCACCAGGATTTCCCCCTCGGTGGGCTCCATCAGGCCCAGCATCAGCTTCAGCAGCGTGGTCTTGCCGCAGCCGGAAGCGCCGGTGATGGCCAGGCACTGCCCAGCCGGCACGGTCAGGTTCAGGTCCTTCAATACATACGGCTCGCTGTCGGCGTAGCGGAAGGCGACGTTGCGCACTTCCAGCGTCGGCTGCACATGGGCCGGGTCCAGCTCCACATCGTTCAACTCCGGCTCCGGCTCGGTCAGCACGATGTCGGCCACCCGCTCGCCGTGCAGCCGCAGCATCCGCAATTCGAACAGCTTGTCGATCAGCGCGGCGATGCGCTGGCTGAACTGGTCCTTGTAGCTGAGGAAGGCGAACAGCATGCCGACCGAAAAGCGGTTGTCCATCACCGCCAGCGCCGCCAGCCACACCACCACCACCCGTTCGGCGCTGAACAGCAAGGTATTGGCGGTTTGAAAGGTGATGGATAGCCGGGAAATGCGCAGATCGGCGTTGAACTGCTCGGCCAGCGCGTTCATCCAGCCGATGCGCCGCTCCTCCTGGCGGCCGAACAGCCGCACGCTCTGCACCCCGCGCGCCGACTCCATGAAATGCGTGCTCTGCCGCGAGGCGTGGACGATCTGTTCGGCGGTGGCCTCGCGCAGCGCGCGGAAGATGCTCCAGCGCAGCAAGGCGTACAACGCCACCGCCACCAGGCTCACCGCCGCCAGCGACGGGCTGTACAGCAGCATCACGCCCAAGGTGGCCAACACCAGCAGGCCGTCTATCACGCCTTCGACGAACTGGGTGGTCAGGCTGCGCTGGATGGTTTGGATCGAGCCGAAGCGCGAGACGATGTCGCCCAGGTGGCGTTTTTCGAACCAGGGCAGCGGCAGGCGCAGCAGATGGGCGAAGGCATGGCCCAGCCACTGGAAATTGAGGCTGGTGGCCAGCACCGTGGCGGCCCACGAGCGCACTGCGCCGATGGCGGTCTGCAGCAGCACCAACAGCAGGAAGCCGATGCCCAGCACCGTCACCAGATTGCGGTCGGCCGCCACCAGCGCCTCGTCCACCACCCACTGCAGATAGAACGGCGCCGCCAGCGCGCACACCTGCAAGGCGATGCCCAGCAGCAGCAACTGGCCGATGCCGCGCCCCAAGCCGTCCACCCGGCCCATCAGCGACAGCAGGCTGAACTGCTGCCTGGCCTCGGCCTTGCGGAACGTGTTGCCCGGCGTCAGCTCCAGCGCCACACCGGTGAAATGCTTGGACGCCTCGGCCAGCGGCAGCTTGCGCTCGCCCACCGCCGGGTCGTGGATCACGATGTGCTTGCCGGCCACCGCCTTCAGCACCACGAAGTGGTTCATGTCCCAATGCAGCACGCAAGGCAGCTGCAGCTGCGGCAGATGCTGCATGTCCAGCTTCAGCGGCCGGGGCTGCAGGCCCAGGCCCTGCGCCATCGCGATCAGGCTTTTCAGCGTGGTGCCTTTCAGCGATACCGAAAAACGCCGCCGCATATTGGCCAGGTCTATCCGCAGGCCCCAGTAGCCGGCCACCATCGCCAGGCTGGCCAGGCCGCACTCGGCGGCTTCGGTTTGCAGCAGCAGCGGCAGGCGCTTGCGGCCCCAGAATTGCAGCACGGGTTGCTGATGGCTCATCTCACACCTTCCCGCTGATGCTGTAGAGCGGCTCCAGCACCCACTCGTACAATTTGCGCTTTTCCAGCAGCACGCTGGCGTCCAGCGCCATGCCCGCCTTCAACGGCTGCGACTGGCCGTAAGTGGTGACGCTTTGCCGCTCCAGCGTCACCTTCACCCGATACAGCGCCTCGCTGTCCGGGCTGGCCCCCGGGCTGGTGAAGTACAGCTCCTCCGGCCGCAAGGCGCTGCGCGACACCTCGCGCACCGTGCCCTTGAACTGGCCGAACTTCTGATACGGATAGGCCTGATAGCGGATCAGCACCGGCATGCCCGGCCTGACGAAGCCCGCCGCGCGCGACGGCGCGTACAGCTCGGCCTCCAGCGGCGACCCCGCCGGCGACAGATTGGCCAGCGGCTGGTTGGCCGCCACCGTCTGGCCCGGCTGCGCGGTCAGGCCGCTGACCATGCCGGCCTGCGGCGCCCGCACCAGCAGCTTGCGCCGCGCCTCGTTCTCGGTCAGGTCCTGCTCGATGCTGTCGACGCTGCGCTGGGCCGCCGCCTCGTCGCGCTGCGCCTGGGTCTGGATGTCGCGCAGGTCGGCGCGGCTGCCGTCCTGGTCGCGCAGCGTGGCCGCGCGCGAGCGTTGCAGGTCGGCCAGCCGGGCCTGCTGGTCTATCAGTTCGGCCTGCTTGTCCTGCAGCCCCGCCGCGGAGATGAAATTGGCCTCCTGCAGCTTGCGGTTGCGCGCCACGGTTTCCTCCGCCAACGCCACCCGCCGCCGCTGCAGCGCGATCTGCTCGTCGATGCGCTGCACTTCCTTGTCCAGATCCTCCACCCGGCGCTGCAAGGCCGCCTGCTTTTGCCGCGCCTGCAGCCGCAGCATGCCCTGATCTCCGGCCAGGCTGTCGCGCCGCGACTCCAGCAACCGGGTGATCGCGCCCTCGGCGTCGCCCTTGGTGGCGCTGGCGCGCGCGTTGGCCAGCACGAACAGCACCTCGCCGGCCTGCACCCGCTGCCCCTCCTTGACCCGCACCTCCGCCACCGTGCCGGACTGCGACGGCAGCAGGCGGATCAAGCCCTGGGTCGGCAGCAGCACGCCGGCAACCTGCGCCTTGCGGGTATAGCTGAACAGGCAGAAGAACAGCACGATGGCCAGCGCGATCAGGCTGAACAAGCCGGTCAGCCAAGCCAGGCTGATCGGCCTTTTCAGCACGATGCTGCCATAGCGGTGGGTATCCAGCTGGCGCAGCGCTTCCTTGCGGAACAAGCGGCTGCCGCTGGCCGCGGATTCAGGAGTGGGTGGATTTGGCACGTGGCTGGCAGATTTTTCTATGCGAATAGTCCAATATGTTGACAAACAAACATGACGATTGCAAAACTTATGATCTTCCAATACCGGAAGACATTCAAGGAGGACTTACCATGAACCAGCAAGACCTGAAAACACTGGATGCCACCGAAATCAGCGAAGTCAGCGGCGGCGCCGGCGAAATCTCCGCCAAGTACCTGAAACTGCGCGCGGAAAACACCAAATCCGGCGAAATCCAGGCTCAATACCTGAAGCTGGTTTCGGAAAGCACCAAGTAAGCATTCACGGGCCTCACCGCCCCTGAACCACCGGAAAGCGCAGCCCCGCTCGCTTTCCGGTTCTGCCCGGCCAGGCGCCATGCAATACCGGCCCGCCGGTCCGATCCGCCCGAGCACCCGGGCCCGGACTGAACAAGCGGCCATGACCAGGCTTGCCAATGAAACAAGACAAGATACTCATTCTGGGATTGGGCGATCTGGGACGCCGATTGGCTCTGACCCTGCCCTTGCTGAATCGCGACCTCTCCCTGCTGCTCGCCAGCCGCGACCGCGGCCGCGGCGAATCCTTCGCCCGCCTGTCCTCCGCCTGCTCGGCGACGCCGCAACGCTTCATTCCGCTGGACGGCCTGGACGCCGACAGCCTCGCCGCGCTGCTGGAGCGCGAACGTCCCGACCTGATCGTGCAGGCGGCCAGCCTGATGTCGCCGTGGGCGCTGTTCCAGCGCGATGACCCGCAAGCGGTCGCGCTGCGCCAGGCCGGCTTCGCGCTGCAGCTGCCGGCCCAGCTGCCGGTGATCCGCAACCTGATGCAGGCCGTGCGCGACAGCGGCGTCTCCTGCCCGGTGGTCAACTGTTCCTACCCGGACGCCACCCACCCGATCCTGGAGCGGCTGGGACTCGCCCCGACCATAGGCATAGGCAACGCCGGCATGATCCTGGCGCTGGCGCGCCGGTGCGCGGCCGACGCCTCCCGCCCGCTGCGTGTCTTCGCCCATCACGCCCATGTCGGCGCGGTGGTGAGGGCCGAGCCGCAAGCGGCGCGCGGCCTGCCGCCGCCGCTGCTGTACCTGGGCGACGAGCGGCTGGACGCCGGCGAACTGTACCGCGGCCCGGCCATTCCGCAAGACCAGGACCTGAACGCGCTATCGGCCGCCCACGCGCTGCAGTTGATCGACGCGCTGCTGCCCGGCGCGCCGGAGTTGCTCACCGCCGCGCCCGGTCCGCGCGGCTTGCCCGGCGGCTGGCCGGTGCGGGTGGGCCAGGGCGCCGTCGCGCTCGACCTGCCTGCCGGCATCCAGCCGGCCGACATGCTGCCCTATATGCGCGAAGCGGCCGCCGGCGACGGCCTGGCCGATATCGCCGCCGACGGCACCGCCCACTTCACCGACGCCTTGCGCGCCGCGCTGCCGGCGCCGCTGCGGGAACTGGCGGACCCCATGCATCCGGACGAGGCGCTGCCGCGCTTCCAATTGCTGCAACGCCACCTGGAGCGGCCGGCATGCTGAGCGCCGAACCGATTTACGGCCTGATCGCCAAAACCGCCGTCGCCCGCGCCGACTTCGCCGGCCACTGGCGGCAGCGGCTGCCCGCCACCTTCCCGGCCGCCGGCGCCGACTGGTTCGTGTCAGCCGCCGGCCTGGCGCTGCACGCGCCGCAAACCAGCGCCGGCCCGCATGGCGGCCAGTCGGCGCTGTGCTGCCGCGGCCGCACCTACGGCGCCGCCGCGCTGTCGCTGGAGGCGCTGCAGCGCGACGGCGCGCGCGCCTTCGAGCGCTGCGCCGGCGAGTTCGCGCTGGCGTTCTGGGACGAGGCGCGCGGCCAGCTGCTGCTGGCGCGCGACCAGATGGGCCAGCGCAGCCTGTTCATCCGCGAAGACGCCCATCATTACCTGTTGTGTTCCGAACTGGAGCCGCTGCTGGCCGATCCCGATTTCGACTGCCAGCTCGACGCCGAATCCGCGGTGCATTACCTGATGTTCGGCGCGCCCTATCCGGGACGCACGCTGGCGCGCCGGGTCAGCAAACTGCCGGCCGCTCACTACTTGAGTTGGAACGGCGCCGGCCCGCTGCTCAGCCACCGCTACTACACCCCAATAGGCTTCGACGCGCCCAAGGTGGTGGGCGCCGCCGAGCGCGAGCAGCTGGAGCGCACGCTGGACCAGGCCATCCATGCCCGGCTCGCCGACGGCGGCCAGGCCATCCTGCTGTCCGGCGGCGTCGACTCCTCCTACATCGCCGCCACCGCCGCCATGCGCGCCGGCGGCGAACGCCTCGACGCCTACACCATCGAGTTCACCGCGCCCTACCCCCACAACGAAAGCCAATACGCCCGCATCGTCACCGACGCCTACGGGATTCGCCACCACGCGGTGGAGCTGGGCCCGGAGCAGGCCACCGCCGCGCTGGCCGACGTGTTCGCCGCCGCCGAGCCCTGCAGCGCCTGGAGCAGCATCACCCACCGCCACCTGCTGGCGCGGATCGGCGCCGACGGCCACCGCAGCCTGTTATCCGGACTGGGCGCCGACGAGGTGTTCGGCGGCTACTGGAAGTTCTTCCAGTCGTACGCCAAGCTGCGCTTCTTCGAGGAAAGCTGGCCGGCGGCCGACGCCGTCGACTCCATCGATGGCCTGATGTGGCAGCCGACGCCGGCGCGCTCGCGCCTGTTTTCCGGCATTCCGCGCTTCCATCCCGATTCCGCGCTGCGGGCGGCGCTGCCGCAGCCGTACAAGTCGTGGAGCCATGCGCCGCAGCTGATCGAGTTTTACCGCCAGTGCCGCCGCTACAAGCCGGACGCCCACCTGTTCGAGCTGATGGTCGCCCACGAGTGCCAGCACCGGGTGCCCGACCTGCTGTTCGCCGGCTTCGAGCCTCCGGCCAGAAGCCAGGGCATCCACACCGCCTATCCCTTCCTCGCGCCGGAAGTGGCGGAGCAGGCCTGCGGACTGGGCGCCGCCGAGCGCTTCTGGCGCAAGGACAACCGCTGGCGCAACAAGAAAGTGTTGCGAGAGATCGCCGCCAAGCGGGTGCCCGACGCCATCATGCAGCGCCCGCTGTACAGCTACAACGCCCCGATCGCGCAGTGGATGCAACACCCGGACTTCTCCGCCGCCATCTATGCGCAACTGCGCGACGCCCCGCTGTGGGACAGCGGCTTCGTCCAGCGCGGCTGGTTGTCCGAAGTCGAGGCGCAGATACGATCCTACACACCCCGGGCCAAGGCCGCGCACTTCACCTGCTTCGGGCAGATGTGGGTGTTGGCGACGCTGGCCGCCTGGCACCAACGATGGGTAGCACGCTAATCATGACCATAGACATCTCCGCACCGCTGGCGGCCAGGCATCCGGCCTCGGCCCCCATCCTGCACGCCGCCGCGCCGGACGGCCTGACGCTGGCCGCCGAGGCCAAGGCGCTGCGCCTGGACATCATCCGCGCGCTGCACGCCGTCGGCGGCGGCCATTACGGCGGCAGCCTCAGCTGCATCGACCTGCTGCTGGTGCTGTACCGCCGCTGCCTGCGGGTGGCGCCGGCCGCGCCCGGCCACCCGGAGCGCGACCGCCTGATCCTGTCGAAAGGCCACTCCGCGGTGGCGCTGTACGCGGTGCTGCGGCGGCTGGGCTTCTTCTCCGAGCCGCTGGACAACTACGCCGACTTCGACTCCATCCTCGAAGGCCACCCCGACATGCTGAGCGTGCCGGGAGTGGACTTCTCCAGCGGCTCGCTCGGCCAGGGCCTGTCGGTGGGCATAGGCATGGCCCTGGCGCTGCGCGGCTCGGCGCAGCGCACCTGGGTGGTGCTGGGCGACGGCGAATGCCAGGAAGGCCAGGTGTGGGAAGCCGCCATGCTGGCCGCCGCCTGCGGCCTGGATCACATCCACGCCATCGTCGACTGCAACCGCTTCCAGGAGTGGGGCTGGGCGCCGACGCCCGACGCGCCGCACCCGGAGCCGGTGCCGCAGATGGCAGCCAAATGGCGGGCGTTCGGCTGGCACGTGATCGAATGCGACGGCCACGACCACCAGGCGCTGGAGCTGGCAGTTCAAGAGGCGCAACGCCACAAGGGCCAGCCCAGCGTGATCCTGGCGCGCACGCAAAAGGGCAAGGGCGTGCCGCTGGTGGAGGCGGCGCCGTGGCGCTTCCATTGCGAGACGGTATCCGACGAAGAACACGACATAATGCTGAGGAGCCTGGCATGAGCATGAAACTGGCAGACTATCTCGGCCACACCCTGGCGCGCCGCGCGGCGGACGACGAGCGCATCTTCGTGCTGGACGGCGACCTGGCCGATTCCGACGGCGCCATGCACTTCGCCGAAGCCCATCCGCAGCGCTTCCTGATGACCGGCATCGCCGAACAGAACATGCTGTCTGTGGCGGCCGGCATGGCGTCCTGCAAGCTCCGGCCCTTCGTCTTCTCCTTCGCCGCCTTCCTGTGCTACCGCGCCTACGACCAGGTGCGGATCGGCCTCAGCCAATGCCGGCAGGCCGTCACCATGGTGGGCTCGCACGCCGGCGGCCTGGCCGCGCGCAACGGCAAGACCCACGCCGCGATCAACGATCTGGCGCTGATGCTGTCGCTGCCGAATATCGAGGTCTGGGCGCCGGCCGATTTCGCCGACGTCGAGCTGGCGGTGCGCGCCTGCCTGCAAAGTCCGTCCGCCAACTACATCCGCATGCCGCGCCGCGCCTTCGGCTACGACGAGCAGTTGCCGGGCGAGGCCGCGCCGCTGCGCTGGCTGCTGCCGCCGCGCCCGCTCACCCTGGTGTCGACCGGACTAGGCAGCCACTGGGCGCGGGAAGCCGCCGAACGGCTGCAGCGGCAAGGCATGGAAGTCGGCCTGCTGCACTGCCCCTACCTGGGCGACCGCGACGCCATCGCCCGCGAACTGGCGGGCGTCAGCCGGCTGGTGGCGATCGAGGACCACTGCGTGATGGGCGGCCTGGCCTCGCTGCTGGCCGGCCTGCAGCTGGAGGCGCCGATCGCCGCCTGCGGCTGGCCGGCGGACTACGCCGGCAAGTCCGGCTCCGACGAGGCGCTGCGCGCGCGCCACGGCCTGTCCGCCGAGGCGCTGGCCGCCAAGGTGGCCGAATTCGCCGCGCTCCGCCCCCATTAAGCCTTCCGGAGAAACCGCATGCTTTCCATCATCATTTCCTGGCGCAACCGCAAAGAACTGGCGCAGGCCCTGCCCAGCCTGCTGGCAGCGGCCCATGGCGTCGGCGGCGACGTCAACATCGTCAACTACTCCGGCGACGCCGCGCAGCTGGCGGCGCTATGCGGCGCTTACCTCCCGCAGCTGAACATCATCAACGTCGACGGGCAGGAATTCTTCAACAAGGCCGCCGCGCAAAACGTCGGCGCCTCGCAGGCGCGCCATCCGGCGCTGTTCTTCTGCGACTGCGACATCATCCTGCCCGACCCGGCGCTGCTGCGGCGGCTGTGCGCCCACCTGGCGGAAGGCGCCGGCCGCTTCGTCACCCTGGCCGGCGTGCAGGAGTCGGAAGTCAATTCGCGCCAGGCGCGCCACGTGGTGTCCTTCGGCTACGAACTGAACATCCGCACCGCCGACGGCCGCCGCCTGCGCATCGTCGACAATGAGGAAGACGGCGAAACCGGCACCCGCCAGGCTCCCGGCCTGCTGCTGGCGCGGCGCGACGACTTCCTGGCCATAGGCGGCTACAACTCCGACCTGCACGGCTGGGGCTGGGAGGATCAGGACATGATCTCCCGCCTGACCCTGGGCCGCGGCCTGGAGCGCGTCAACGAGGGCGTGGCCGTGCACATCTCGCACGACGACCACGCCCGCATCGCCCACTACCCGCAGGTGGCGTCGCGCTGGGAAAGCCGCGACCGGATGTTCCGCCAGGCGCTGGCCAACTACGACGACGCCAATTTCAGCGGCAGCTACCCGCGCGACCTGGCCAGGCTGGAGGGGCGGATCGCCATGGTCCGCGGCGCGGCCGCCGACAGCGGAGCCGTCCATGCCTGAGCGGCCGCCAGCGAAACCGGCGCGCCGCCCGGCCCGCCTCAGCGTCTGCATGATAGTCAGGGACGAGCAGGCGGTGCTGGCGCGCTGCCTGGACAGCTTGCAAGGCATCCACGACGAGCTCTGCGTCGTCGACACCGGCTCGCGCGACGACACCGTCGCCATCGCCGAGCGCTACGGCGCGCGCGTCCAGCGCTACGCCGGCTGCAACGGCCCGGACGGGCGCATCGCCGACTTCGCCGCCGCGCGCAACCAGGCGCTGGCGATGGCCAGCGGCGACTGGGTGTTGCAGATCGACGCCGACGAGGTGCTGCGCCAAGGCCACGCCCAGATCAAGCGGCATGTCAGGAGCGCCCATCCAGGCATGATAGGCGTCGGCCTATCCTCCAACGGCGCGCACTGGGTGTCGGCCCGGCTGTTCCGGCGCACGCCGGACGCGCACTACCGCAGCCGCATCCACGAATACCTGGTGCAGGGCGGCGGCCTGCTGCCCGACAAGCGGATCCGCATCGAAAACCTGGAAAACAAGCAAGGCAAGGAAAGCGCCAGCGAACGCAATATCCGCCTGTGCCTGCTGGCGCTGGCAGAAAGGCCGGACGAGGCCCGCACGCTGCACTACCTGGCCAACGAGTACCGCGAAAGCCAGCGCTTCGACGAAGCCATCGCCTGCTACCGCCAGGCGCTGGCGCTGGGCAATTTCCCGATCGGCCGCTTCCACAGCGCCTACTACCTGGCGGTCTGCCATCTGCTCAAAGAGGAGTGGGATCAGGCCATGGACTACGCGCTGCTGGCGATCCGCGCCGATCCGCGCTACGCCGAAGGCCCCTGCCTGGTGGCCGACATCTACTCCAGCACCGGCCAGCGGGAATACGCCGCCCACTGGTACCGGATGGCGCTGGTCTGCAAGCGGCCGCCGGCCGACGCCGTGCTGGGCGTCCAGCACTGGGCCTACGGCGACTACCCCAGGCAGCGGCTGGCGCGGCTGGCCGCGGCCTGAGCCCTTCTCCCCCGGCGCCGCCGCGCGCCGGGCCACCCGTTCAGGAGAACACGATGGACCATCATCCCTCCCGCAACCACCATGTCGACAATCTGCGCGGCATCGCCATTTCCTGCGTGCTGCTGCTGCATTTCGCGCTGGCCTACGGCGTCAAGGACAGCCCGCTGGGCACCCTGTTGCCCCCCTGGCTGCTCAAGAGCCTGGTGTGGAACGGCAATTACGGCGTGACCATGTTCTTCGTGGTGTCCGGCTTCCTCATCACCTCGCAGTCGCTGCGGCGCTGGGGCAGCCTGGCCGCCATCAACATCCGCGCCTTCTACGTCTTCCGCTTCGCCCGCATCATGCCGATGCTGCTGCTGGCCCTGGCCATCATCGTGGCGCTGGGCTGCCTGGGACTGCCCTACTTCATCAACAAGGACCATGGCCAGGCGATGCCCGCGTCGTTCTTCCTGGTCGCCGCCGGCTCGGTGCTGACCTTCTGGCACAATCTGCTGATGCAGCAGGTCGGCTATTTCAACTACAGCCTGAATGTCTATTGGTCGCTGTCGGTGGAGGAGGTGTTCTACCTGGCCCTGCCCTTGCTGTGCGTGTGCCTGCGCCGCGTCAGCCTGCTGACGCTGTGCTGCGCGCTGCTGATCGTCGTCGCCCCGATCTACCGCGGCCAACACGCCGACAATGAAATCGACTACCTGTACGGCTACCTGGCCTGCTTCGACGCCATCGCCATCGGCTGCCTGGCCGCGCTGATCGCCCGCCGCCGGCCGCTGCTCGGCCGCGCCGCCCGCCTGCTGCGCTGGGCCGGCGGGCTGCTGCTGGCCTTCAACTACCTGCGCGGCTTTTCCGGCCACGAGGCCTTCGGCTTCACCTGGCTGGCCTTGAGCGCCGCGCTCTTCCTGCTCGGCGCCGCCGCCGATCCGACGCTGCGCGGCGGGTCCGAACGGCTGAGCCGGCCGCTGCGCTGGCTGGGCCGGCACAGCTACGAAATCTATCTGTTCCACATCATCGTGCTGGCGCTGCTGCGCAATCTGGTGCCGCGCGAGGCCGTCGGCTACTGGACGCGGCTGCCGCTGTTCATCGGCTTTCTGCTGCTGACCGTGCTGGTAGCCGGCCTGATCGGCCGCTACCTGGCCGAACCGCTCAATCGCGGCATCCGCAACCGCTACCTGAACCGGCGCGGTCCCGCCGCCGCCGCGTCGCTGCCCAGCCGCTAAACATCGCGCCCGCCCCCGCGGGCGCCAATCCAAGCGCACGCCGCGCCAGACGCGGCGGCCGGACTTTCCCCCCACGGCGCCATTGCGCCGTCCGCCATGCCGAGCCCCAAGCGTTAGCCGCAGTCATTTCGGCAATCGAATCGTTTATTGCCGCCGCATTGTTAAAAACCCACAACCGCGCATGCATTCCGTTGACACTGGCGGTATTTTATTGCATCTTTTAATTTATGACATTAGTATAATTTTGACATCGCCAATCAAACCATCGCTACAGATTGGGATTTTGTTTATTTAAATTACACATTTAAACAATTAACCATCTCGCCAGCAGGACGATGCCAGGCGATGCGCGGTCTTTCCTACCGACAAAATCCGCAGGCGGCCGGCTTGAACCGCTGCAGATATTTTTGATATGAATATTCATCTTCTGAACCAATTGCCGTTCAGAGCGGAGCAGTAGCGGAACGGATTGGCCGCCTTTCCAATCCTAATCAAAATAGAGGAAATACCATGACCAAGGAAAACCAAGTCGCCCAACTGGAAAAAGAACAAGACATCAAGGACTTTCTGGGCATTCAAGTCCTGACTCCGGCGGAAGAAATCTCGGTATCCGGCGGCGGCCAGCACCAAGAAAAGCAACAAGAACAACAGCACGTTGATTAATGTCTGCTTGATGAGCGAATAAGTTGCCACCCATCGCAGCTTCCCGCTCGCTCAGAGCGGCATGCCGCAAAACATCGCGGCATGCCGCCCTCGACTTTCTTGGCCTGCGCATGCTCGCCCCCCTCTTCGCGCGCGTCGCCATGGCGGAAATTTCATATTCAATCTTGATCAGGGCAGAAACACCATGAATGAAACCATAGAGAAAAAAGACGCAACCGCTTTCAGCGAAGCCTGGTGGGCGGATTTCATGGATAGGTCGCAAAACCTCAGCAAGCCCGTCGTCGTCAAGAACGCCATCCCCCAGGAAAAATTCCGCCACCACCAGCAAAACGTCCTCAGCATCATTGCGGACCTCGCCAAATTGAAAACCACGCAATTCGGCTACCGCATTTACATCGAAGGACGGCTGCTGGGACCGAACGAGATGGACGATATTTTCGAAAAATCCGCGCCGCTCGAAAACGAAGAACTGGAAACGTGGGCCGCCAGGGTATTTGGAGACCAGCGATTCGGCATCATCTTGAACTCCGGCGAGAAGTTCAACCAGGCCTTATCAAAAGAAATCGCCGTCGCCCTGGCGCCCTTATTCGACGAGATCGGCTACCCGCGCGGCGGCGTGCAATTCACCATCTTCATCGGCAATTACGACAAAACCCCATTGGGCATTCACCAGGACCAGCGCGGCGAAAGCGTGATCCATTTCCACGTCGGCCCCGGCAGCAAAACCATGTATGTATGGGACCGAGAGCAGTACAAGAATCTGCTGGAAACGCAGAACCTGACGCGCAAGGATTTCGCCAAGCTGCGGCCGTATGCGTCCGAATTCCACTTTGAAAGCGGCGACCTGTATTTCATGCCGGAAGGCACCTACCATATCGGCATGCAGGAGGGACTATCCGTCGGCATCACCGTATGGCGCTACAGCCATACCGACGATCTGCTGGCGAAACATTTGCACCAGCGCATTTTCAAACAGATCCCGGTGGAGAAGACCGAAGACTTCCAGCACGACGAGAACTCGCTGGACGACACCAGCGGCCTGGACAAAATCATCGAGAAATACAGCCTGACCGATGAATGCAAGAATCTGAACTACAGCGAGCTGCTGAGGAAAACCTATCAGGACTGGCGCTACTCGGTGCACAGCAACGCCGGCTACCGCAACAGCCCGTTCCCGCGCGAAGGGCTGGAAAAGATAGCGCTGCAGGACCGGATCGCCATCGAATCGCCCTACAAGATTCTGGCGCGCGAGTCGGAGAACACCGACAAGATCTACATTTACGTCCGCGGCCATAAAATCGAATTCAACCGCTTCCCCTGCGTGCTGGCGTTGATACAGCGCCTGAACGAAGGCCGGACGGAAGCAGTAGCCGATCTGCTGCAAATTCTGGACAAGAGCTGGCCCGCCCAGGTCGGCTTATACATATTGAACGAGCTATATCATTGGCGCGGCATCGACAAGGTCGCCCGCCAGTGACGACCGGCTGACGCCGCCGCGCAAATGCCTTTCCGCGCCTCGGCGGCGGCAGTCGGAACCACTTGCGCCAGGAGCGCGGCGGCGACGCCGCGCTCGCTTCTTCTCTACCTCACCCCCAGCCGCTCCATCCGGTAGCGCAGCGAGCGGAAGGTCACGCCCAGGCGTTTGGCGGCCTGGGTGCGGTTGTAATGGGTAGCGTCCAGCGCCTTGGCGATCGCCTCGCGCTCCACCCGGTCCAGATAGTCCTGCAGCGGTTCGGCGCTGCCCGGCTCCGGGCAATATTCGCGCGGCGGCGTCAGTTGCAGATCGTCCCGGCTCAACACCGGGCCGGCGGCCAGCGCCACCGCCCGCTCCAGAATGTTCTCCAGCTCGCGGAAATTGCCGGGGTAGCCGTAGTCCTGCAGCGCCTGGCGGGCATCCGCCGCCAGCTGCGGCGCCGCGCCGTCGCCGGCGTAGCGCTGCAGCAACTGCTGCGCGAACAGCGGAATGTCCTCGCGCAACTCGCGCAGCGCCGGCATCCGCAGCGGCAGCACGTTCAGGCGGTAGTACAGGTCCTGGCGGAAGCTGCCGGCCTCCACCCGCGCCGCCAGGTCCTGGTGGGTGGCGCAGATGATGCGCGCGTCCACCGCCTCTTCCTGGCTGCCGCCCAGCTTGCGCACTGTTTTCTCCTGAATGGCGCGCAGCAGCTTCACCTGCATCGCCAGCGGCAGGTCGGCCACTTCGTCCAGAAACAGCGTGCCGCCCAACGCCTGCTGGAAAAACCCGTCATGGTCGGCGTCGGCGCCGGTGAAGGCGCCTTTCTTGTAGCCGAAGAATTCGCTTTCCATCAGGCTGTCGGGGATCGCGCCGCAGTTGACCGCGACGAAGGGGCGCTCGGCGCGCGGTCCCTGCTCGTGGATCAGCCGCGCCGCCTGCTCCTTGCCGGTGCCGGATTCGCCGCGGATATAGACCGCGGCCTGGCTGCGCGACAACTTTTCTATCAGCCGCAGCACTTCCTGGATGGCCGACGAGTCGCCAACCAGCCGCTGCTGCTGCGCCGGCTTGCCGCCCTCCACCCGCAACGCGGTCTTCACCAGGCTGCGCAGCTGCGCCAGGCTCACCGGCTTTTGCAGATAGTCGAAAGCCCCGGCCTTCATCGCCCGCACCGCGTTGTCGGTGCTGCCGTAGGCGGTGATCACCGCGATCGGCACGTCCAGCGCCTGCTCGCCGATGTGGCGCACCACTTCCAGCCCTTCGCCGTCGGGCAGCCGCATATCGGTCAGCGCCAGGTCGAACGGCCCGGCGCCCAGCATGCCCTTGGCCTCGGCCACGCTGCCGGCGCAGACCGGCAGCAAGCCCATTTTCAGCAGAGTCAGCTCCAGCAGCTCGCGGATGTCCGGCTCGTCGTCCACTACCAATACCCGCATCGGTGTCTTAGTCATAGGCCAGGTGACAGATCAGCCGGAACACGCCACCGGGCGGGCTGTAATCCAGCCGCGCGTCGTTGGCCTCGGCCAGTTCGCGCGCGATGTACAGGCCCAGGCCGCTGCCGGCGTTTTCCGTGGTGAAAAAGGGTTCGAACAACCGCGACTGCTCGGCTTCCGCCACGCCGGGCCCGTCGTCGATCACCCGCAGGATAAGGTAATCCTCAGCCACGCTGGCGTGCAACTGCACCGCGCCGGCGGCGCGGCTGCTATGGCGCCAGGCGTTGGCCAGCAAGTTGCCCAGCACCTGCGCCAGGTGGCCGCGGTCGAAGCGCAGCTGGCAATCGGCCGGCAGCTGGCAGGCGACGGCGCCGGCGGCGTCCGGCTGCGCCATGGAGAAATGCTCCAGCAGCTCGGCGACGAACGGCGCCAGCGCGATGGCTTCGGGCTTGACGCGATCGCGCCGGCCCAGCATCAGCACATCCTCGACCATGCCGTTGATGCGGCGGGTGTTGTCCTGCACGATGCGGACCAGCCGCCGCCGCGCGGGGTCCGCCTCATCCTCGGCCAGCAGATCGCCGGCATGGCTGATCGCCGACAGCGGGTTGCGGATTTCATGGGCGATGTTGGCGGTGAGCCGGCCCAGCGCCGCCAGCTTCACCCGCTTGGCCTCTTCCGCCATGTCCGCCATGTCGCGCAGGAACAGCACCACGCCGCGCAGTTCGCCCTCGCGCACCGGCACCGGCGCCAGCCGCCCCACCAGCTGGCGGCCGCGCGCGCTGTGCTCGATGAAGGTGGGCAGCGCCGGATAGCCGCTCTGCTGCCAGCGCCGCACCAGCGGCAGCAACTCCGGCATGGACTGGCCGCGGGAGAGGCGGCTGAAGTAGCGCTCGGCCTGCAGGTTGAACTGGCGCAGGCAGCCGTCCTCGTCCAGCACCATCACCGCGTCGCGCTGGCTTTGCAGGATCAATTCGTTCAGGCGGTTGAGGTTGGCGATCTCGCCGCCGCGGCTGGCCGCCAGCGCCTCCGACGCGCGCGCCATCCTCCCCAGCTGCCAGGTGGCGATGGAGGTGATGAAGCAGGCGGCCGCCAGCAGCGCGCTATAGGACAGGTCGGCGCTATGGGGCAGACCCAGCCAATGCTCGACGCCGGCGTAGCCGAACAGCGTCAGGGTGGCGATGGCGGCGTAGAACAGCGCGTAGCGGCCGGTGGACAGCAGGCCGGCGGCGGCCAGGTAGGGCAGCAGCAGCAGGCCGAAACCGCCGCGGATACCCTCGTTCATCGCCATCAGCCACACCATCATCGCGATGTCGGCGGCGATGGCCAGCGTCAGCTGCAGCGTGTGGCCGAGCTTGCCTTCGCGCAGCAGGAACCACACCGCGATCAGCAGCAGGTAGACGCCGGACCACAAATAAAAATGCCTGCCGCCTTCTATCAGCGACAGGCCGTCGCTGCCCGGCAGCAGCGACATGGAAAACAGGACCAGCAGCAGCAGCGCGCGAAAGCCGTTGACGAACAACAGCGCGGCGCGGGGGGTGAGGGCTTGCGGCTGGCTGGTCCGTGTCATCACATCGGCAGCTCCCGGATGGCGCTGACCAGCCATTTCTTCGGCATCAGCTTGCCCTTCTTGCCGCGCTTGCCGATGAATTCCTCCAGCGCCAGCTTCTCATCGCCGGCCTTGCCGCGCACCGAGGTGGTGGACAGCAGCGCCTTGGCGCCGGCCACCAGGCCTATCGCCGTCATCGCCGCGCCCTCGTCCAGCGCCATCAGCATCAGGCCGCGGCCCTTGGACAATTCCTTCAGCTCGCCTGCCGGGAAGGCCAGCAGGCGGCCGCTGTCGGCGGCGGCCACCAGCTGCAGCGCGTCCAGGCCGGCGCCCTGCGGCGCCGGCACCGGCGCCAGCACCTTCTCGCCGGCGTCCAGCGTGATGAAGGCCTTGCCGGCCTTCACCCGGCCGGCCATGTCGCCGATCTTGGCGATGAAGCCGTAGCCGCCGGAACCGGCGACGATGAAGCGGGCGGCGTCGGGGCCTGAGATCAGCTGCGCCGGCTTGGCGCCGTCCTGCAGGTCCACCAGCGACGCCACCGGCACGCCGTCGCCGCGGCCGGTCGGCACCGTGGCCGGGTCTATGGTGTAGGCGCGGCCGTTGTGGTCGAGCACGATGGCCGACCACACGGTGCGGGTCTCCACCGCCGCCGCCAGCGCGTCGCCATCCTTGAAGCTCAGCGCCTCCAGGTCGACGTTATGGCCGACGCGGGCGCGGATCCAGCCTTTTTGCGACAGAATCAGCGTCACCGGCTCGTCGGCGGTGGTTTGCGTCAGCACCGCGCGTTCGGCGGCCTTGATCTCGCTGCGGCGCTTGTCGCCGTACTTGGCGGCGTCGGCCTGGATCTCGTCGCGGATCAGGCGGGTGAGCGCGTCCGGGGTGTCCAGCACGTGGCGCAGGCCCTCGCGCTCCTCGCGCAGCTCGGACAGCTCCTTCTCCAGCTTGAAGCCTTCCAGCCGCGCCAATTGGCGCAGGCGGATTTCCAGGATGTCCTCGGCCTGGACCTCGGTCAGGCCGAAGGCCTTGATCAGGTCAGGCTTCGGCTCGTCCGACTCGCGGATCACCCGGATCACTTCGTCGATGTGGATGAAGGCGATCATCCGCCCTTCCAGGATGTGGATGCGCTTGTCCACCTGCGACAAGCGGTGCGCCAGGCGGCGGGTGACGGTGGAGCGGCGGAAGTCTATCCATTCAGTCAGGATGGACTTCAGGCCTTTCTGCGCCGGCCGGCCGTCCAGGCCTATCATCACCATGTTCAGCGAAGCGTTGCCTTCCAGGCTGGTCTGCGCCAACAGGATGTTCATGAATTCGTCCGGGTCCTGGCGGCTGGACTTGGGTTCGAACACCAGCCGCACCGGGCTTTCGCTGTCGGATTCGTCGCGGACGCGGTCCAGCAGCGACAGCATCAGGCTCTTCAGATTGGCCTGATCCTGGGTCAGCGCCTTCTTGCCTGACTTGACCTTGGGGTTGGTGGCTTCCTCGATTTCCGCCAGCACCTTCTGCGCCGAGGAGCCGGGCGGCAGCTCGGTCACCACGATGCGCCACTGGCCGCGCGCCAGCCGGTCTATCTCCCACTTGGCGCGCACCCGCACGCTGCCGCGGCCGTTTTCATAGGCGGCCAGGATGTCCGCCGCCGGGGTGATGATCTGGCCGCCGCCCGGGAAGTCCGGGCCGGGCACGTATCGCATCAGGCCGGCGGTGTCCAGCGTCGGGTCGTCCAGCAGCGCCACGCAGGCGCCGGCCACCTCGGTCAGGTTGTGCGGCGGGATTTCCGTCGCCAGACCCACCGCGATGCCGGAAGCGCCGTTGAGCAGCACCATCGGCAGCCGGGCCGGCAGCAGCGAGGGCTCGTCGAAGGCGCCGTCGTAGTTGGGCACGAAATCCACCGTGCCCATGTCTATCTCGGACAGCAGCAGATCGGCGATAGGCGTCAGCCGGGCCTCGGTGTAACGCATCGCCGCCGCGCCGTCGCCGTCGCGGCTGCCGAAGTTGCCCTGGCCGTCGATCAGCGGATAGCGCAGCGTGAAGTCCTGCGCCATCCGCACCAGCGCCTCGTAGGCCGAGCTGTCGCCGTGCGGATGGTATTTGCCGAGGATTTCGCCGACCACCCGCGCCGACTTCACCGGCTTGGCGCCGTGCGCCAGGCCCATGTCGCGCATCGCGTACAGGATGCGGCGCTGCACCGGCTTCTGGCCGTCGGCCACTTCCGGCAGCGCGCGCCCCTTCACCACGCTCATCGCGTACTCGAGGTAGGCGCGCTCGGCGTACAGGTCCAGCGGAATCCAGTCGCCGCTGGCGGCTTCCGGCGCGGCGGGAGGCGGCGGCGGGTCGCCGGCGGAACCCGGCGGGGCGAAGAGGTCGTTGCTGTTCATGTTATCAATGCTAGTGTCTTGATCTGGATTTGGGTACGCGGCCGATCCGGGTGGTATAGCATCATCACGGTGCCGGGATGCCGAAGACGGCCGGTACGGGAAATGGAGGAATTCTACTATGGCAAACAGGATAGCGTGGCATTGCCACGGTTTCGACGGTTTCACCCCGCTGGCGCTGTACCAGGTTCTGCAGCTGCGGGATCGGGTTTTCGTGCTGGAGCAGCAATCGCTGTACGGCGACGTGGACGGCGTGGACACCCACTGCCTGCACCTGTCGGGCCGCGACGAGGCCGGCCGGCTGCTGGCCTATGCCCGGCTGATCGCCCCCGGCGAGAAATACCCGGACGCCGCCGCCATCGGCCGGGTGGTGGTGGAACCCGCCGCGCGCGGCCAGGGCCTGGGCAAGGCGCTGCTGGCGCAGGCGGTGGCGCAATGCCAGGCGCGCTACCCGGGCCGCGCCATCATGCTGTCGGCGCAGCAGGACGCCAGCGCGATGTATGCCGCCTTCGACTTCGAACCGGTGTCGGAGCCTTACGACGACGGCGGGATACTGCACCTGGACATGCGGCGGGAAGGCTGAGCCGCAAATGAAAATGCCGCTCCCGAGGGAGCGGCATGGCCTGCGCGCGGCGACTGGCTATCAGAACTTGTAGTCGGCGGTGATGTAGTAGGTGCGGCCCCACAGATCGGTGGACGGGCCGGAGAACGTCACCAGGCTGGCCCCGGCGGCGTACGGCGGCACGCGGTTGCCGACGTTGCGGATGCCGCCGTTGATTTCCAGCGTCTTGAGCGGCCGCACGCCGAAGTTGAGGTCGAACGCCGTGTACGACGGCACGCGCTGCGGCACGTTGGCCGCGATGGTGTCGCGCGGGGACGCCGCGTTCTTGTAACCGGCATAGGAACGCGCGGTGATCGCGGCGCTGTACTTGTCGTAGCGGTAGTCGACGGTGAAGAGGTTCTTCCAGCGCGGCATGCCGCCGTAATCGACGTTCTCCAGCAGCGAATCGGTCGGCAGCACCGTGTCCTGATACGTCAGGTAGCGGGTTTGCTGCTCGCGGAAACTCAGCTTGCCGTAGCCCCCCAGCGACAGATCGTACTGCACGTCGATGTCGATGCCGGAGGTGATCGTCTTGCCGGCGTTCGCGTACGGGGTGCTGATGTAGTCGATGTCGCCGCGGATGCCGGCGATGCCCGACGGCTTGCGCACCACGTAGCCGGGGAACAATTCCGGGTGGTCAACCACGTACTGCGCCGGCAGCGCCTGGATGGTGTCCTTCTGGTCCAGCTTGTACCAGTCGATCGACGCGGAAAGCTCCTTCATCGGCTGCAGCACCACGCCCAGGCCGTAGCTCTTGTTGGTTTCCGCCTTCAGGTTCGGGTTGCCGCCGCTGCGGATCTGCTGCTTGACCGACGTGCAATTGGCCGTGGAGATGCCCTTGTCCGCGCATTGCGCGTAGTCGTAAATCGACTGGTAGGCTTGGCGCGACGCGTACAACTGGGGCAGGGACGGCGCCTTGAACGCCGAAGTGGCCGAACCGCGGAACATCACCTGCTGCCACGGACGATAGGAGAAGGCGAACTTCGGGTTCACCGTATCGCCGAAATCGTTGTAGTGGTCGGCGCGCACCGCCAGCTGCGCTTCCAGATTCTTGATCACCGGCAGGCTGAGCTCGGCATACGCCGCCGCCACCGAGCGGCTGGACTGCAGGCCCTGCTGCGCCGCGTAGTTCATGATAGAACCGCTGCGGATCAGCGCGTCGGGCGAGCTTTCGATCGACTCATGCCACCATTGCACCCCTGCGGCGAAGCCCAACGGGCCGCCCGGCAGCTGGGCAAGCTCGCTCTTGCTGGTCTTCAACTCCAGCATCTGCAACTTGGAATTGGCGCTGTTGGTCAGGTTGGTGGCGTATGGCGTCAGGCTGCCCGCCTGGTTGTTCTGCGCGAACGGATCGAACATGGGCTGGCCGGCGGGCGCGCCGTTTTGCAGCATGTTCATGAACGGCGCGTTCAGGATGGCATTGCTGGTCTGCATGGTCACCTTGGATTCGCCAAGGTTCACCGAGCCTTCAAAATCCCAATCGCCGATGGTGGTGGTGCCGCCTGCGACCACGCGGTAGGTGTCGGCCGTCACATCCACCATGCTCTTGCCCAGCTCATACAGGCTGCGCGTCACTTGCAGCGTGTCGCCGGGGGTGAACTGCGGATAGAGCGCCTGCATCGCCGCCAGCGTGGCCGGATTGGTGGGATAGGCCGCGTTGCCGTTCTTGATCTGCACCTGGCTCATCCAGGCGTAGCCGCCGTCGAGGGAGGTCTGGCTGCGGTTGACGCTGGCTTCGACGAACAGCTCGCTGTCCGAGCCGATCCGCTTGGTGTAGTTGCCGTTCAGGCCGTAGCGCGAAGTCCGCGGCGACAGCTGGGTGCCCAGTTCGTCGTTGTCGCTGGGGCAGATGGTGTTGCCGTTGGACAGCGTCACCAGCGACTTGGGGCAGCCGGGCAGAGGGTTATAGAACTTGCCGTTGGAATAGTCTTTCCAAGAGCCCCACAAAGTGCCGCTGCGCGAATCCTTGCCGCCGAAGCGGCGGTAATCCAGCGTCTTGGTCGGCTCATGCTTGCTGGCGAACACCGGCTCGCGATGGTAAGCGTCGAACGACCACATGAAGTTCTGGCCGTCCTTGCTCAGATCGCCGATGCCGCCCATCAGGCCGGCGCCCTGCTCCATGCCGTCGCCGTCTTCGGTCTGGCCGTAGCGGGTGGTGGCTTTCACCCCTTGGAAATTGCGCTTGGTCTTGAAGTTGATCACCCCGGCCACCGCATCGGAGCCGTAGATCGCCGAAGCGCCGTCGCGCAGGATTTCGACCGAGTCGATCATCGCCAGCGGAATCGTGTTCAGGTCGACGAAAGAGTCGGTGCCGCTGATGAACATCGCGTAGTTCGGCAGGCGGCGGCCATTGATCAGCACCAGCACATACTTGGAGCTCATGCCGCGCAGGCCGGCGGTGGCCGCGCCGGCGGCGAAGCTGGCCGAATTGGTGCCCGACAGCACGCTGCCGGAAGAAGTCAGGTTGTCCAGCAGCTGCACCGTGGTGGAAGCGCCGGTTTTTTCGATGTCTTCCCGTTTCAGGACTTCAACCGGCAGCGCGCCTTCCTTGCTGATGCGCTTGATGTTGGAGCCGGTGATGGTCACCCGCTCCAGCTGGCTGTCGCTACCGTCCGCGGCATGGGCAAAGCCGCCCCCCATAAGGCCGAAGGCGGCGATCGCCTGGGCCAGAATCTTGATTCTCATCATTTTCCCTTTGTTCATCACGGCGTTTGCGCTGCTTTGGCGCAAATCTGCCTTGCCTCTGTCACATGCCTGAAACATGCACGCAAGCGATGAAAATGGCATTAATCATCGGGCATGGCAAATACTTCAGCACCTTATGCCAGCCCCTGGCATCGCCAGGCCAAAACCAGAGAATTGTTAAAACTTTGATTAAAATTGTGTTTTTTTATGAATGACAGCGGCAACTCGCCCATTGTCCGTGTCTCAACAAAACAACATGCCGCGCGCCGCGTCGGCGCTATACCGCCTGCGCGCCCGCCGCCGCCATGCCGTCCGGGCAAGCTCGGCGGGACGCCGCCGCCCACTTAGGCTAAAATGTCCTGTTTTCGTCTGCGGCACTTTCCGCCCATGCATCTGCTTGCCTTCGGACTCAACCACCACACGGCTCCGCTGTCGATACGGGAAAAGCTGGCGTTTCCGGCTGAAACCCTGCCGCGCGCGCTGGACAGTCTGGTGGCCTCGCAGGCCGCGCGCGAGGCGGCCATCGTCTCCACCTGCAACCGCACCGAGATCTACTGCTGCAGTCCGGACCCGCACGCCGCGCTGTCCTGGCTGTGCCAGTTCCACGGCCTGAGCCTGGCCGAGGTGGAGCCCTATCTGTACCGGATGGAAGCCTCCGGCGCGGCGCGGCACGCCTTCCGCGTGGCCTCGGGACTGGATTCGATGGTGCTGGGCGAAACCCAGATCCTGGGCCAGCTGAAGGACGCAGTGCGCAGCGCCGAGCACGCCGGCACGCTGGGCACCATGCTCAACGGCCTGTTCCAGCGCACCTTCGCGGTGGCCAAGGAAGTGCGCAGCAGCACCGCGGTGGGCGCAAGCTCGGTGTCGATGTCGGCGGCGGCGGTGAAGCTGGCCGAGCAGATCTTCCCGTCCATCGCCGAGCTGAACGTGCTGTTCGTCGGCGCCGGCGAGATGATAGAGCTGGTGGCCACCCATTTCGCCGCCCGCAACCCGTCCTGTATCACCGTGGCCAACCGCACGCTGGAGCGCGGCCAGCGGCTGGCGGAACAGTTCGGCGGCAACGCCATCACGCTGTCGGAGCTCCCAGAGGCGCTGGCGCGCTACGATGTGGTGGTGACATCCACCGCCAGCCAGCTGCCGATGATAGGCAAGGGCATGGTGGAGCGGGCGATCAAGGCGCGGCGCCACCGGCCGATGTTCATGCTGGACCTCGCCGTGCCGCGCGACATCGAGCTGGAAGTCGCCCAGCTGGACGACGTGTTCCTGTACAGCGTCGACGACATCGCCGGCATCGTCGAAGTGGGCAAGGAAGCGCGGCAGCAGGCGGCGGCCGAAGCCGAAACCATCATCCAGGCGCGGGTGGCGGAGTTTTCCGACTGGCTGAAGAAGCGCGAGACCGTGCCGCTGATCCGCGCGCTGCGCGACGAGGCCGACCGCACCCGCCGCCACGCGCTGGAAGCGGCGATGAAGCAACTGGCGCGCGGCGACGCGCCGGACAAAGTGTTGGAGGCCTTGTCCGTCCAACTGACAAATAAACTCATGCACCCGCCCACCCAGGCCCTGTCCTCGGGCAGCGGCGCGGAGCACGACGCGCAGGTGCAAGCCATCGCGCGGCTTTACCGTTTACATCCGGAGTCGTAATGAAAGCGTCTATCGCAACCAGGCTGGCGCAACTGGCCGACCGCCTGGAAGAGGTGACCCACCTGCTGGCCAGCGAAACGGCCACCCAGAACATGGAGGCCTTCAAAAAGCTCACCCGCGAGCACGCCGAGCTGACGCCGGTGGTGGAGGCTTTCGCCGCCTACCGCCAGTGCGAAGGCGACATCGCCGCCGCCGAAGAGATGCTGGCCGATCCGGAAATGAAGGAATTCGCCCAGGCGGAAATCCTCGAGGGCAAGGACAAGCTGGCGGCGCTGGAGGTGGAGCTGCAGAAACTGCTGCTGCCGAAGGACCCCAACGACGACAAGAACATCTTCCTGGAAATCCGCGCCGGCACCGGCGGCGACGAGGCGGCGCTGTTCGCCGCCGACCTGCTGCGCATGTACACCCGCTACGCCGAGCGCAACCGCTGGCAGGCGGAGATCGTCTCCGCCAGCGAGTCCGACCTCGGCGGCTACAAGGAAGTGATCGTGCGGCTGGTGGGCCAGGGCGCGTACTCGCGGCTGAAGTTCGAGTCCGGCGGCCACCGCGTGCAACGCGTGCCGGCCACCGAAACCCAGGGCCGCATCCACACCTCCGCCTGCACGGTGGCGGTGATGGCCGAAGCCGACGAGATCGCCGAAGTGGTGCTGAACCCGGCCGATCTGCGCATCGACACGTTCAGGGCCAGCGGCGCCGGCGGCCAGCACATCAACAAGACCGACTCGGCGGTGCGCATCACCCACTTGCCGACGGGGATCGTGGCGGAGTGTCAGGACGGCCGCTCGCAGCACGCCAACAAAGCCAGCGCGATGCAGGTGCTGGCGGCGCGCATCTACGACATCCAGCTGCGGGAAAAGAATCAGAAGGAAGCGGCCGAGCGCAAGAGCCTGATCGGCTCCGGCGACCGCTCCGAGCGCATCCGCACCTACAACTACCCGCAAGGCCGCCTCACCGACCACCGCATCAACCTGACGCTGTACAAGCTGGACCAGATGATGGACGGCGACATCGCAGAATTGACCGACGCGCTGGTGGCCGAACAGCAGGCCGAGCTGCTGGCGGCGCTGGGCGACTGAGCGGCGTTGCCGCGCGCGCCAGACGGCGCTAGAATCACCGACGGAAAACCGGCCGCCCGGCGGTCGTTTTTCTCCGAACCTTGAGGCCGCCTTCCGCGGCCTTTTCTTTTGTCGGCTACATGCCCGGAAGGTAGGCGAGCACGGCCTTGATGTCGTCCTCGCTCATGGTTTTGACGATTTCCTGCATCTCCGCCGCCGCCGGCCGCTGCGACACGTCGAATACCCGCAGCTGGCTTTGCAGATAGGCGGCATGCTGGCCGGCCAGCCGCGGCGCCGTCGCGTTGCCCTCGCCGCGGTCGCCGTGGCAGGAGAAACAGGGCGGCGTGCCCACCGCCAGATTGCCCTCGCGGAACAGCTTGGCGCCGGCGGCGACGAGCTTGGGATCGGCCCCGGCCGCCGCGTTGGCCGCCGGCGCGCGCGCGGCGAAATACGCGGCCGCGCTCCGGATGCCGGCATCATCCAGCTTGGCCAGCGCCGCGCGGTGCGCCGCCTTGTCGTCGCGCTTGCCGTCGCGGAACAGCAGCAGCTGCTGCTCCATATAGACCGCCTGCTGGCCGGCCAGCCGCGGAAACTGCGGCGAAGCGCCGTTGCCGTCGGCGCCGTGGCAGCTGCCGCACAGCTCCGCCGGCCGCGGCGCCGCCAGCGCGGCCGCCGCCCACATCCATCCCAGCACCATCCATCCCGCGGTTTTCACTCTGCGCGCTCCATTGTCGATGACGTCTGGATTATACGCGCCGAGCGCGCGGATTTCCCGCCGCTAGCTCCGGCGCCGCGCCCAGCGGCCATGCAGCGCCATGCCCGCCAGCATCGCCGCGGCGAATAGCACCCCGGCGCCGGCGCCGCTGCCGGCCAATACCAGCGCCGGCCCCGGGCAAATGCCGGCCAGCCCCCAGCCGGCGCCGAAAATCAGGCTGCCCAGGATCAATGGCCGGTCGATCCGCCGAACGGCGGGCAGCTGCATCGGCCCGCCCAGCAGCGCGCGCTCGCGGCGCCGCGCCAGCGCGAAGGCCGGCAGCGCTGTCGCGATGGCGCCGGCCATCACCAGCGCCAGCGACGGATCCCAGCGGCCGGCGATATCCAGAAAGGCCAGCACCTTAGCCGGATTGGCCATGCCGGCCAGCAGCAGTCCCAGGCCGAACAACAGGCCGGCGCAGCCTGCGCTTGCGAGCGATTTCATAGCACGCCTCCATCACGCATCAGCCAGACGACGGCGAACCCCGCGGCCATGAAGGCCAGCGTGGCCGCCAGCGAACGCGGCGACAGCCGCGCCAGCCCGCACACGCCATGGCCGCTGGTGCAACCGGAGCCGAGCCGGCTGCCGAACCCCACCAGCAGGCCGGCGGCGATCAACAGCCAGGGCCGGTGATCCAGAGCGATGGCTGGCGGCGCGGCGCACAGCCGGTATGCCCAGGGCGACAGAACCAGGCCGGCGACGAAAGCCAGCCGCCAGCCCTTGTCGCCGCCGGGCGAGAGCAGCTGGCCGACAATGCCGCTGATCCCGGCCACCCGGCCGTTCAGCAGGATCAGCCAGGCGGCGGCCAAGCCGATCAGCATGCCGCCGGCCAGCGCGCTCCAGGGCGTGAAATGACTCCAGTCCAGCTGCATGGCTACTCCTTGGGACAGTACAACTGATAGAGGGTGGCCAGCACGCTCAGCGCGTTCGGGTCGGCCACCGCGTAGAAAATGCGCTTGCCGTCGCGGCGGGTGGCGACCAGGCCCTCGTTGCGCAGCACGCCCAGCTGCTGCGACAGCGTGGGCTGGCGGATGCCCACCGCCTGCTCCAGCTCGCCGACCGATTGCTCGCCCTGGCTGAGCTGGCACAACAACAGCAGCCGGTCTTCGTTGGACAAGGCGCGCAGCAGGCCGCAAGCCTGGCCGGCGGCGGCGCGCATCATGGCGATGGTGGGAGACGGCATGGAAAACTTTCTTTCGGATTAGACACTTGACTACAATATATCAATTGATATTATATAAATCAATATATCTTAACCCGCAGATGGAGCGACGATCATGAGCAGCGAAATCCACTACCCCGAACTGACCCACGCCATCTCCCAACACCTGGCCACCTTGCGCGCCGACGTGCCGGACGTGATGCAAGCCTTCAACGACCTGGGCCGCGCCGCCAGCCGCGACGGCGCGCTGGACAGGAAAACCAAGGAGCTGATCGCGCTGGCACTGGGCGTGGCCGCGCGCTGCGACGGCTGCCTGGGCTTTCACGCGCAGGCCTTGGTCAAGCTGGGCGCCAGCAAGACGGAAGTGGAAGAGGCGCTGGCGATGGCCGTCTACATGGGCGGCGGCCCTTCTTTGATGTATTCCGCCAACGCCCTGGAGGCCTTTGAGCAGTTCAGCGCCAAGACCGCCTAGTCTCGCATCGTTTGCTGTGGGACAATCGCACGCAGCCGGGCCTGAGCCCGGCTATGCTTTTTGAACCACCCGCCGGATTTTTCGCATGTCTGCCAGCTCCCTGCGCGTGCTGTCGCTCATCCCGCCGATGACGCAGCTGAACACGCCCTACCCGTCCACCGCCTATCTGACCGGCTTTTTGCGTTCGCGCGGCGTCACGGCCTCGCAGGAAGACCTGGCGCTGGCGCTGGTGCTGCAACTGTTCTCGCGCGCCGGCATGCAGACGCTGCGCGAGCATGTGCAACGCATCCCCATGCGCCAGCGCACCGACTGCATGATGCAGTTCGACATCTCGTACGAACGCTACGCGGCGACGATAGACGCGGTGATCGGCTTTTTGCAGGGCCGCGACGCCACGCTGTCCTACCGCATCGCCGGCCGCAACTACCTGCCGGAAGGCCCGCGCTTCGCCGCGCTGGACGTGTATATGGACCCGGACGATCCGGACGGCGGCGATCCGCTGGCCTGGGCCTTCGGCGCGCTGGGCAGCCAGGACCGCGCCCGCCACCTGGCCACGCTGTACCTGAACGATATCGCCGACGTGCTGCGCGAGGCGGTGGACCCGCGCTTCGAGTTTGTCCGCTACGCCGAATCGCTGGCGCTGTCGCAGCCGACCTTCGAGCCGCTGGCCAAGGCGCTGGCGGCGGCGCCCAACTGGGTGGACGACACGCTGGACGCGCTGACCCGCGAAGCGATGGCGACGCACCGGCCGCAGCTGGTGCTGATCTCGGTGCCCTTCCCCGGCGCGGTGTACGCGGCCTTTCGCATCGCCCAGACCATCAAGCGCCACTGGCCGGAAGTCAAAACCTGCCTCGGCGGCGGCTACCCCAACACCGAGCTGCGCGAGCTGGCCGAGCCGCGCGTGTTCGACTACTTCGACTATGTGACGCTGGACGACGGCGAGCGGCCGCTGCTGGCGCTGATGGAACACATCGAGGGCAAACGCGGCGTCAGCCGCCTGGTGCGCACCTTCCTGCGCCAGGACGGCGCGGTGCGCTATGTGAACATGCAGGAAGCCGACGTGCCGTTCTCCGAGGTCGGCACCCCCACCTGGGACGGCCTGCCGATAGACCGCTACCTGTCGCTGCTGGACATGCTGAACCCGATGCACCGGCTGTGGAGCGACGGCCGCTGGAACAAGCTGACCATCGCCCACGGCTGCTACTGGAAGAAATGCAGCTTCTGCGACGTGACGCTGGACTACATCTCGCGCTATGAGACGGCGTCGGCCGAGCTGCTGGTGGACCGCATCGAGGCCATCATCGCCGAAACCGGCCAGACCGGCTTCCACTTCGTCGACGAGGCCGCGCCGCCCAAGATGCTGAAGGCGCTGGCCGAGGAGCTGCTGCGGCGCAAGCTGTCCATCTCCTGGTGGGGCAATATCCGCTTCGAGAAATCGTTCACCCCGGAGCTGGCGCAGCTATTGGCGGAATCCGGCTGCATCGCCATTTCCGGCGGCCTGGAAGTCGCGTCCGACCGCTTGCTCAAGCTGATGAAAAAGGGCGTGTCGGTGGAGCAAGTGGCACGGGTCACTCATGGCTTCGCCGAGGCAGGCATCCTGGTGCACGCCTACCTGATGTACGGCTTCCCCACCCAGACCGAGCAGGACACGGTGGACGCGCTGGAATACGTGCGCCAGCTGTTCGACAACGGCTGCATCCAGTCGGGCTTCTTCCACCGCTTCGCCTGCACCGTGCACTCGCCGGTGGGCCAGAATCCGGAAGAATACGGCGTCAAGCTGGTGCCGCTGCCGAAAGGCGACTTCGCCAAGAACGACGTCGGCTTCATCGACCCCACCGGCACCGACCACGAGCTGATGGGCCGCGGCCTGAACAAGGCTTTGTACAACTTCATGCACGGCATCGGCCTGGATGGCGACGTGCGCGGCTGGTTCGACGTGCGGGTGCCCAAGCCAAAAGTGCCGCGCCAGTTCATCGAGCGAGCGCTGTACGCGTAGGTCGGATGCCCGGCATCGCCGGGCGATCCGCCGCGCCGGCGCGGCCAGTGGCGAAACGCCCGCCCGGCGGGCGCGGCCACCCCTCCCCAAACCCGGCAGGCCATGCCAGAATGGCAGATTCCGTTTTTCCGCGAGCATAGCCATGGCCTTGAAGCATCACGTCATCCCGGTCACCCCGTTCGCGCAGAACTGCAGCGTGCTGTGGTGCAGCGCCAGCCGCAAAGCGGCCGTCGTCGACGCCGGCGGCGACATCGGGCGCATCCGCGCCTGGATCGACAGCCAGGGGCTGACGGTGGAAAAGCTGCTGCTGACCCACGGCCACATCGACCACGCCGGCGGCGCGGCCAAGCTGGCGGAAGAGCTGGGCGTGGAAATCGAAGGCCCGCAACGCGCGGAAAGCTTCTGGCTGGACCAGCTGCCCACCCAGGGCGGCATGTTCGGCTTTCCGCGCAGCGAGCCGCTAACGCCGGACCGCTGGCTGGAAGAAGGCGATACGGTGACGGTGGGCGAAGAGACGCTGCAAGTCATCCACTGTCCCGGCCACACTCCCGGCCACGTGGTGTTCTACAGCCCGGCGGCCAGCCTGCTGGTGGCCGGCGACGTGCTGTTCCAGGGCTCGATCGGCCGCACCGACTTCCCAATGGGCAACCACCAGCAGCTGATAGACGCGATCCAGCAAAAGCTGTTCATCCTGCCGGACGACACCACCGTCATCCCCGGCCACGGCCCGTTCACCACCATAGGCGTGGAGAAGCGCAGCAACCCCTACGCCGCCGACCCGCGCTACCGCTGATGCCGCCCGAATTCGCCCGCCGCGTGCTGGCGCTGCTGGCCGACGTGCCGCCGGGCCGCGTCACCACCTACGGCGCGCTGGCCGAGCAAGCCGGCTATCCGCGCCACTCGCGCCATGTCGGCCGCCTGCTCGGCAACCTGCCGGAGGGGGTGACCGCGCCTTGGCACCGGGTGCTGGGCGCCGGCGGCAGGCTGTCGCGCCCCGGTAGCCAGCATGCCGACTGGCAGCGGCTGCTATTGGAAGAGGAAGGGGTGGAATTCAATGCCAGCGGCAAGGTATGCCTGCGGATTTTCGGCTGGCCCGACCAGATGGTTTGACTTGAAACAAACCAGAAACCGGTGCGTGCTCAGATACTTATCTTCACGTAGAGATATTTCCATGTGGCATTTCAGCAACAAAATGTAACTTATTTGTCATCTTGCTACAACAAAGCAAACATTCTTTGCAGAAAAGCGACAGAAGCGTGACAAATTGTTTGCACAAGGCCATTTCTACGTCTAATCTGCGCGCGCTCGCCGACAGCTTGTCGGACGGTTACTACATGAAAATAGTCTGGTGAAACAATGAAAACTCGCAAGTCGCTGCTGGCCCTGTCTCTGTTGGCCGCTTCCGCCCTGGCTCACGCCGGCGGTGAATACTCCTTCGCAAACGTTAGCGCCAACTGGCTGGATTGGTCGAACCGCACCACCGAACAAAGCGGCAAGCGCGACTTCGGTTACCTGGAAGCCGAAGGCGGCCTGGGCGCCAAGTGGGGCGAAGTCTATGGCTTCTTCGACCTGGAAAACCCGGGCAAGGGCAATAACGGCACCGGCACCAAAGACCGCCGCTACACCACCAAGGTAATCGGCCGCTACAACCTGACCGACATCGGCGGCGTGCCGGTGCAACTGTACGCCCACATCTACGACACCCGCGGCAACGAGTTCTTCACTCAGAACCGCGTACTGGGCTTGGGCACCGATCTGAGCTTCGGCGCGCTGAGCATCAAGCCGTTCTTCGGCGTGCACAACGAGATGGATGCTCACCAAGTTGGTTCCGCATCCGGCTACAACGGCTTCATGACCGGCTACGTGATGCTGTACCCGTTCCAAGCTTTCGGCCAGAACCTGATGATCACCCAATGGCATGAAACCGAGTTCAACCGCCAGGACAAGTTTATCAGCGTGTACAAGAGCGGCGACCGTCCGCGCGTAGGCCAGAACGGTGCCATCGCGCTGTGGTGGACCCCGACCAAGGCGGTCACCACCGGCATCCAGTACCGCTACGCCGACCAGAAGCTGGGCAGCACCGCGTACCAGAACGCCGTGATCTACTCGATCAAATACAACATCAAGTAATTGATGGACGGCCTCGCCCGCCTCGCGCGGGCGGGCTGGCGGAGCCGCTCCGCCGCTTGCATGCCCCCGCCACTGCGGGGGCTTTTGTTTTGCGCGCCTCAGCCGCCGCGGCTCTCCACCCGGTTGCGGCCGTTTTCCTTGGCCAGGTACAACATCTCGTCGGCCTGCTGCACCAGGCTGGTGGCGTCTTCGGCGCTGGCCAGCGAGCTGACGCCGGCGCTGAAAGTCTGGCGGAAGGTCCTCTCCCCCACCTGCTGCTCCAGCCGGCAGAAATCCTGCCGCAGCGTCTCCAGCATCTTGCACGCCTTGTCCGCCGGCGTGCCGGTCAGCACGATGGCGAATTCCTCGCCGCCGTAGCGGCCCACCAGATCGGTGCGCCGCAGCCTCTCCTTCAGGAAGCGCGCCAGATTGAGCAGCACCTCGTCGCCGACCTGGTGGCCGTAGTTGTCGTTGACCTGCTTGAAATAGTCGAGATCCAGCATCGCCAGCGACAGCGGCTGCCCGGCGCGGCGGGCGCGCTCGACGGCGCTGTCCAGCTGGCCGTGCAGATGGGAATGGTTGAGCAGGCCGGTCAGGCTGTCATTGGCGATGTAGGAGCGCAGTTTGCGGTAGCGCCGCGCGCGGTTCACCACCGTCACCACCAGCTCTTCCGGCGCCACCGGCTTGGTCAGAAAGCCGTCGATTCCCAGCATCAGCGCGTCCAGCTGCACCGCCTGGCGCTTCTCCACCGACAGGAACACGATGGGAATCCCGTCCAGCAGCCGCTGCTGGCGGATCACCTTGGCCAGCTCGATGCCGTTGCATTGCGGCATGTACATGTCCAGCAGGATCAGGTCCGGATTCAGCCGCTCGATCAGCTCCGGCACCCGCTCCGGGTCGGTCTCGCTGACCGCCTCCACGCCGTGGGCGGCCAGCGCGCGCGAATACAGCCCCGCCAGCGACGCCATGTCCTCGACGATCAGCACCCTGAGCGGGTCGCGCCGCTCGCCGATGTCGCCGAAGCTGAGCAGGTCCACCAATTGGTTGACCTGCAGCGGCCAATCGAGAAAGCCGCTGGCCCCTATCCGCACCGCTTCCAGCCGGGCCGGAAAATCCCGCCGCGGCGAGGTGAGCACCAGCGGACAGCTGCCGCTGATCGCCGGCGCCAACTGCAGGATGGGGTCGCCGTCGGCGAAGTCGGCGAACGCCACCACCGCCGCCGGCGTTTCCTCCTGCAGCGCCTTGGCCAGCTTGGCGGCCTGCGCCAGCGCCAGCGCTTCGTAGCCGAAACAGGCCAGCTGCCTTTGCAGCGGCGCGGCGTCGATGCCGCCGGGCAGCCATAGGTAAAGCAGGGGGTTGCCGCTGCGCTCCGCCGCGTCCTGGCTGCTCGAACCCGCTTGCCGCTCCATCAAACCCAGCTGGCTGACCACTCCCAGATGATGGCGCAGCAGCCCATAGCGTTCCTGCTCGGACGGTTCCGCCTGCTGCTGCAACCACTGCCGCAGCAGGTCGGCCAGCTCGCGCGCCTCGGCGGCGATGTCGACCCGCCCCACCGAACCCGCCAGCGCCTCCAGCCGCATGGCCAGCGACAGCAGGTGGGCGGCCAGCGGACGCTCCCAGCGCGACACCAGCATGTAGCCGATGCGGTCGATTTCCCGCGCCAGCTGGGTGCGTTGGCCGGGGGAGAGGGGCGCAGCCGGTTTCATGACATCGCCTTCCCGTCGCGATGCGGTTCCGCCCGCATCGCGTGCAAGTTTATGGCGCCTGAGCCGCGGGCGAACTGCTATAATCCGCCCTTAAATTCAACGGCCTGGCATGTTTTGATGAACGTTTTTTACGAAGAGAGCGGCAGTTTCAAGGTTGGCAGCATAGTCTCGCGCAGCGACGCCAGCCTGCAGGTGGATACCCAGCACGGCAAGCGCGCCAAGCTCAAGAGCGCCAATGTGTTTCTGGAGTTTAGCTCCCCGCTGGCGGATTTTCTGCCCGCCGTGGACGCGCTGGCTGCGGACATCGACCTGGACTTCCTGTGGGAATGCAGCCAGGACGACGAGTTCTCCTACCAGGACCTGGCCGCCGACTATTTCGGCCACGCGCCGTCGGCCGTCGAGGCCGCCGCGCTGATCTGCCGGCTGCACGGCGCGCCGATGTACTTCTACAAAAAAGGCAAAGGCCGCTACAAGAAGGCGCCGCAGGACGCGCTGCAAGCCGCGCTGGCCGGCGTCGAGCGCAAGAAGCGCGAACAGGAGCAGATCGACGGCTGGGTCCGCGAGCTGAAAACCGGCGCCCTGCCGGAAGCCATCCGCTCGCAGCTGATGACTCTGCTGTGGCGCCCCGACAAGAACACGCTGGAATACAAGGCCTTCGACCAGGCCAGCCGCGAAACCGGCCTGCCGCCGCTGCGCCTGGCCGACAAGGTAGGCGGCATTCCCTCGGTGCCTGATTACCTGATGGCCGGCTTCCAGATGGAGTACTTCCCCAAGGGCGTCGGCTTCGGCAAGTACGCGCCGCCGGCCGCGCTGCCGGAGCTGCCGCTGGCCTCGGCCCAGGCCTTCTCCATCGACGACGCCAACACCACCGAAATCGACGACGCCTTGTCGGTCGAGGAGCTGCCCAACGGCAACAAGCGCGTCGGCATCCACATCGCCGCGCCGACGCTGGGCGTGCCGGTGGATTCCGACATCGAAAAGATGGTGCTGTCGCGCCTGTCCACCGCCTATTTCCCCGGCGACAAGATCACCATGCTGCCGGACGACGTGGTGCAGGCCTTCACCTTGCAGGAAGGCCGCGCCTGCCCGGCGTTCTCGCTGTACGCCGAGGTGACGCCGGAGTTCGAGCCGGTGGCGTTCGAGAACCGCATCGAGCTGGTGCCGATCGCCGCCAACCTGCGCCACGCCGAACTGGAACAGGTGTTCAATGAGCAGACGCTGGCCAACGATCCGGGCGTAGACTATCCGTTCAAACGCGAACTGGTGTGGCTGTGGCAGTTCGCCGAAGCGCTGGAAAAGCGCCGCGGCAAATACGACCCGACCCGCCCAGTGCAGCACGACTACAACATCGACGTGGTCGACGGCAAAGTGTCCATCACCATCCGCAAGCGCGGCGCGCCGATGGACAAGCTGGTCTCCGAACTGATGATCCTGGCCAACAGCGAATGGGGCCGCATGCTGGCCGAAGCCGACATCCCGGCGATGTACCGCGCGCAAAGCATGGGCAAGGTGCGGATGACCACCCGCCCCGAGCCGCACATGGGCCTGGGCGTGGCCCAGTACGCGTGGAGCACCTCGCCGCTGCGCCGCGCCAGCGACTTCATCAACCAGCGCCAGCTCTCGGCGATGATACGCGGCGAAAAGCCCTTGTTCGCCCAGGGCGACGCGATGCTGTTCGCCATTCTGCGCGACTTCGACGCCACCTACGGCGCCTACCTGTCGTTCCAGGACAAGATGGAACACTACTGGTGCCTGAAGTATCTGCTGCAGGAAAACATCACCGAGCCGACCGCTTCCGTGATCAAGGAAGACCTGGTGCGCATCGACGGCCTGCCGCTGCGCCTGCGCATCCCGGGCCTGCCGGAACTGGCCCGCGGCGACCGCGTGCAGCTGTCGGTGGTGAAGGTGGACCTGCTGACCCAGGAAGTGGAGCTGCGCTACACCGGCCGCCTCGACCACGTCGAAGAGGCCGGCGAGGACGAAGAAAGCTGAGCCCGTCCCCTATCTGACTCCAAGCCGCCGCGCCGCCGGGCCCGGCGGCTTTTTCGCGCTCAAACCAGGAAGGACGCCGCCATGTCCTTGTCGCCGTGGCCTGCGTCCATCGCGCGCTGGAAGCGCCGCAGGCCCGCCGCCGCGCAGTCCAGCTCCATCATGGCGCTGGAAAACTTCGCCCAGGTGGTGGCAGAGGCCCGCGCCGGCACGCCGCTAAAGCCGCGCCGTGGTAGCCACGCCGCTGCCGCTGCCGCTGTACCACGTGTTCGCGCTGGCCATCAATTGCCTGTTGGTCAACCGGCTGGGCGGCCAATGCCTGCTGGACGACGCCGGCCGGCCGATGGCCGACGGCGAGGCCGGCGAAGTCTGCGTGCGCGGCCCGCAGATCATGGCCGGCTACTGGCAGCGGCCGGAAGACAGCGCCAAGGCCTTCCATCCCGACGGCTTCTTCGCCACCGGCGACATCGGCGTGCGCACCGCCGACGCCGCAAGAAGGACATGGTGCTGGTATCGGGCTTCAATGTTTACCCCAACGAAGTGGAGGACGTGGTGGAGGACGTGGTGGCGCGGCATCCGGGCGTGCGCGAGGTAGCCTGCGTCGGCGTGCCCGACACGCGCAGCGGCGAGGCGGTGAAGATCGTGGTGGTGCGCCAGGACCCGGCGCTGACGGTGGACGAGCGGCTGCGCCATTGCCGCGACGCCCTTACCGGCTACAAGGTGCCGCGCCATGTCGAATTCCGCGACGAGCTGCCCAAGTCCAACGTCGGCAAGATCTTGCGGCGCGAACTGCGCGGCGGCCAGGGCGCCTGAAGCGCGCCCGGGCAGGCCGGATCAGAACATGTCGTCGACCTGGGTGCAGGCCTGCTGCAGCGGCTCCATCGCCGCCTCCACCCGCTCCCGGCCCAGCCCCAGCCGCTCCAGCACCCGCTCCGGCAGGCTGACCAGCATGTCGGCCACGCCCATCTCATTGCGGAAGCCCGCCACCAGGAAGGTGGACAGCCCGATCAGCAGCGCGTACGGCGACGCGTCTTCGTTCAGCAGGTCGTGCTGGTTGTAGATCGCCTCCTGGATCGCGTCCGGGAAATTCCAGCGCCGCGCCAGCTCCGCGCCCAGCTCGGTCAGATCCATGCCCAGCAGCATGCGTTCGGTGCTGATGCGCTCGGCGCCGCCGGCGACGATCTTGTCTATCTGCTGCGCCTGCTCCGGCACCGCCACGTACAGCACCAGTTCGCCGATATTGGCCAACAGGCCGCAGGTATAGCCAAGCTGCGCGTCCAGGCCCGCCAGCTTGGCCAGCAGCTTGGCGGTGTTGGCCATCGCGAAGCAGCGCGTCCAGAACGCCTTCATGTCGAAGCCGTGGATGCCCAGCGTGGCGCCGGTGACGCCGGAGGCGATCACCAGCACCCTGAGGTTGTCGAAGCCCAGCAGCACCACCGCGTCGTCCAGCGAACCCACCTTGCGGCTGCTGCCGAAGCGCGCGCTGTTGGCCAGCCGCAAAACCCGCGCCGTCAGCACCTGATCGTGGCCGACCTTGTCGGTGATTTCGTCGATCTTGACGTCATTGCGATGGAAACTGGCCACCAGCTCCTGCACCACCTTGGGCACCATAGGCAGCTTGCCCGACGCCTTCTCGAAGATCTCGGCCACTTGCATCACTCGCTCTCCCGTCCGGGTATAGGTGGTTTGAGCTTAGGCAATACCATGGCGAATGGAAGGGGAAACGCCGCCGGCTGGCCATCGGTACCGTCGCGCGGCCGCCGGCGATGGCAAGAATGAGTTTCCCTATTTGCCGCGCGGCAACTATTTTTCAGCATATGGGGCGCGCCGCGGCTCGGCCCCATCGCCGCGCGGCCTGGCCGCCTCATAGGAGAAACCGATGCTGCACCAACTCTCCGTCAAGCAGAAGCTGCTGGCCGGCTACGGCCTGATGATTCTGATCCTGGCAGCCATCGTGCTGACAGCCATCCTCAAGCTGAACGCCATCCAGGCCAAGGAAGTGGAAATCACCGAAAACCGCTATCCGAAGGCGGCGCTGTGCAACAAGATCGTGCTGGCCACCATGGGCGTGGCGCGCGCGGTGCGCGACGCCATCATCGCCCAGAGCCCGCAGGAAATCGAAGCCAATATCAGCAAGGCGGAGGAGTTGCGCGCGCAGAACACCGCCAGCCTGGAACAACTGGACAAGACCCTGGTGTCCGCCAAGGGCCGCGAAGTCTTCACCCGGGTGCAGCAGGCCCGCGGCGCGCTGTCCGCGCTGTACGCGCCGCTGTATGCGCTGATCCGCGCCAACAAGGACGCGGAGTCGGTCGCCTTTTTGAAGCAGCGCTTCGTGCCGGCCAACGCGGCCTTCGCCCAGACGCTGGACGAGCTGACCGCCTACCAGAACGACAAGGTGCAGCAGGCGCTGGACGACAGCAAGGCCGCCTATAACCAGGCCGTCACCATCATGCTGATCTCCGCCGCCATCGCGCTGGCCATCGCGGTGACGGTGGCGCTGTTCGTCGCCAATCTGGTGACCACCCCGCTGCGCAAATCGGCGCAACTGGTGCGCAACATCCAGCAGGGCGACCTGTCCGGCGCCGACGAGTCGCTGCCCGATTCCCGCGACGAGGCGGTGGAAATCGCCCGCATCATCCAGCACATGCGCCAGGGCCTGCGCGAAGTGGTGTCCAGCATCCAGGACAACGCCAACCAGGTGTCCGACTCGGCCCATGAGCTGGCCAGCATGGCGCAGCAGGTGGCCGGCGGCGCCCAGCGCCAGTCCGAGGCCACCGCCGAGGCGGCGGCCACCATCGAACAGCTGACCGTCAGCATCAACCATGTCGCCGACAACTCAGACCAGGCCTCGCGCCAGGCGCGGGAGGCCGGCGACCTGGCCGGGCGCGGCGGCCACGCGGTGCAGGCCTCGGTGGGCAAGATCCAGTCGGTCAGCAGCGCGGTGGCCGCCACCTCAGAGGAAATGCGCACGCTGACCGGCGAGGTGCAGCGCATCGGCAATATCGTCACCGTGATCCGCGACGTGGCCGACCAGACCAATCTATTGGCGCTGAACGCCGCCATCGAGGCCGCCCGCGCCGGCGAGATGGGCCGCGGCTTCGCGGTAGTGGCGGACGAGGTGAGAAAACTGGCCGAACGCACCGCCAGCTCGGCGCAGGAAATCACCCAGATGATCACCGCCATCCAGCAGGGCGTGGAGAAAGTGGTGGGCAGCATGGAGCAGAGCCTGGCCAGCGTCGACGCGGTCTCCGGCAGCGCGCGCGAGGCCAGCGACTCGATGGAGGAGATCGCCGGCAGCACCCATTCCATCGTCGGCACCATAGGCAACATCACCAGCGCGCTGGGCGAGCAGCGCACCGCCAGCCTCAGCCTGGCGCAGAGCATGGAGCAGGTATCGCAGATGGCCGAGGCCAACAGCGCCACCGTGGAGGAGCTGGCCACCACCTCCAGCGAGCTGAACGCGCTGTCGCACAATCTGCAGAACGTGACCGCGCGCTTCCGGCTGTAGCGGGCCTGTCCTTGCGGCGCGGCGGTCGCCCGGCCGTCATGCCGCCGTGGCACACTGGCGGCTCCATCTCACGGAGCCCCACCATGAAAACTACGCTGCGTAACGCCGCAGTCCTGCTGGCCGGCCTGGCGCTGTGCGGCGCCGCCGCCGCCAAGACCCTGCGTTTTTCCGGTTACGACTGGGAAGTGCGCAATCAGGGCAGCAGCGGCCCCGGCCCCAATGTCTGGGACGACGACAACGCCTGGCTAGACGCCCAGGGCCGGCTGCACCTGAAAATCGCCAAGCGCGGCGGCCAATGGACCGCCGCCGAACTCTACCTGCCGCAGCGGCTGGGCTTCGGCCGCTACCAGTTCAAGCTGATCGGCCGGCCCGACCAGTTCGACCCCAACATCGTGCTGGGCCTGTTCAACTACCCGACGCCCGATGTCGGCCCCGATGGCAGCAACGAGATCGACATCGAATTCTCGCGCTGGGGCAGCTCAAGCAACCCGATGGGCAACTACACCGTCTATCCGGCCCAGGCCGGCCTGCAGTCGACCTCGTACAGCTTCGATTTCGCCCTCAACGGCGGCTACAGCACCCACCGCTTCGACTGGAACGCCGGCCAGGTCTATTACCAGTCGCTGCACGGCTTCCAGGACAGCGACCAGTACCCGATCGCCAGCTGGCGCTTCGCCCCGACCGACGCCGCCCGGCGCGTGCCGCAGCAACCGCTGCCGGTGCACATCAATCTGTGGCTGTTCCAGGGCAAGCCGCCGGCGGACGGCAAGGAGGTGGAAGTGGTGATCCAGGAGTTCAAGTTCGTCCCGGCGGCGGCGCGCTAGGAAGAAAACCGAACGGCGGGACGAACGCCCCGCCGCATTGCGCCGTCATCAGTAGGCGAAGCGCTCGCGCAGGTCCATCAGGTTCAATTCGTCCAGGATGGCCAGTTGGCGCTCGCGGGCGCTGCTCTTGCCCTTGCCGGTCTTCTTGGCGATGATCAGCTCGTTCTTCATCGAGTGCTCCCAGCCGACCAGCTCGGTCACCGTCAACTGGTAGCCGCGCGCCTCCAGCTGCAGGCAGCGCAGAACATTGGTCAGCTGGCTGCCGAATTCGCGGGTATGGATCGGGTGGCGCCACAGCTCGGACAGCGGCGTCTTGCCGAAGGTCTCGTTCTTCTTCTGCCGCAGCGTCGCCGCCACCTCGGCCTGGCAGCAGGGCACCAGCACGATGTACTTGGCGTCCTTGGCCAGCGCGAAGCGGATGGCGTCGTCGGTGGCGGTGTTGCAGGCATGCAACGCGGTGATGATGTCCACCTGCGCCGGCAACGCGGCGGAGGTGATCGACTGCTCGACGCTGAGGTTGAGGAAGCTCATGCCGGCGAAGCCCAGCCGCCTGGCCAATTCATCCGACTTGTCCACCAGCTCCTGGCGGGTTTCCACGCCGTAGACATGGGCGCCCGGCTTGTCCTTCAGGAACAGGTCGTACAGGATGAAGCCGAGGTAGGACTTGCCGGCGCCGTGGTCGGCCAGCGTCATCGCGCCCTTGCTGGCCAGCACGTCGGCCATCAACGGTTCGATGAACTGGTACAGGTGGTAAACCTGCTTCAGCTTGCGGCGGGTGTCCTGGTTGATCTTGCCGTCGCGGGTGAGGATGTGCAGCTCTTTGAGCAATTCCAGCGACTGCTGCGGTTTGATTTCGGGAATCAGGCTCATGGCGGCCTCCTGCAATTTCAATGCCGCGATTGTAGCAGAGCGCTCATCCCGCGCCCGAGCCGGAGTCTGCCCGCAATCTTCATCGTCTTGAATCCGCTGCGCGGATAATGATTTTCATAGCCGGGGCTGCCCGGCGAGCAGAGAGGGGATATTTGCTTGGCCAAATATCCCCTCCACCCCTAAAGGCCACCCTGCAAGCCTGGCCTTCGGCTACCCGCCGGGTCGGGTCAGGCCCGAGGCGCGGCTGAACTCGCCCCGCGCTAACGTCGCGGGGCTCAAACAAGCAGCCGCTTAAAACCTCGGGCCTGCCACCCAGCGGCAGGCTTGAAGGGATTCCGGGCGCATCGCATACATGTTGCGCGTCGTCTCTCGCAAGTTCGATACGAAAGATCGCGAACCACCTCTCAGGGCTTCTTCACCACTTCCTGCTCGACCACCAGATCCAGAATCCAGCGGATGGAAGGAGCGTCGGCCGGCGGATTGTCCACCTTCACTTCCTTGATCCGCAGCCGGTAGGCGACGCCGGGCTCGGGCTGGAAGCCTTCGATCTCGCCGTAATGCAGCTCCCACGGCTTGGACTTGTCGTCGCGCACCTGCAGGCATTGCATAGGCGCGACGCCGACGCAGGCCTTGCGCTGCGGCGCGACATAGATGAACTTGATCTCGCCCTGCGGCTGGCGTTCGAAGATCAACGCGTCCTTGCCGTCGGACAACTTCAGCCGTCCGCCGTCCAGGCTGGCCGTCATGCCGGCCTCCAGCTGGCGCGACAGCTTGGCGTCGCGCTGCATCGCCTCGGGCGGGCACATCATCAGCGTCGAGGCCAGCCGTTCGGCGCGCAGCTTGCCGTCTTCCAGCGCGGCCGGACCGAACATGCCGTTGCAGCCGGCCTTGGCGAACAGCCGCTGCTGGTCGATGCGCAGCAAGATGGCCTGCTCGCCGCCATTGGTCTGCTTCCATTCGCCCTGCAGCTCGGCCAGGGAAGGGGGCGCGGCGGAAACGGCGGGCGCGCTCGGCGCGGCGCAAGCGCTCAGCAGGGTCGCGCTCAGGGCCAATAGGGACAAGCGTTGCAGCATCATGATTTCCTGATAAATAAGCTATGACGCGCCGCGGCCGCGGTGGTTCCGTTCAGTCGGCCAGCGGCGTCACGGTTTCGCGGTATACCACTTTCAGCAATTGCAGCGCCGGCTGGCCGTCAACGGACGGCACGCCTTGCAGCTTCAGGTAATAGCGGCTGCCGGCCTCCGGCACGAAGCCGGCGATGGAGCCGGCGTAGCTGCGCCAGGGCTGGTCCTCGCTGCTGCGCACCCGCAGACAGGCGGCGGCGCCCGCGCCGCAGGGCTGGCTGGCGACATACCAGTACTGCTCGCCGGCCACCGGCCGCAGCGCGGCGACGGCCGGCACCGGCGGCTCCGCCGCGACGGCGGCGGTCTGGCGGACGAAGCGGTAGCCGGTCTTGCCCGCCAGCAGGGTCAGGTGCTTGCCGTCCTCGGCCGGCAGCAGGCGGAACGGCGCCGACAGCAATTTCAGCAGCGCCTGTTCGCGGCGCATCACCTCCGGCGCGCACAGTTTGCGCGTGGCCGCCACCTGATGTTTGCCGTCGTCGTCTATGCCCAGCGTGAAGCGGTTGCAGCCGGCGAAGCCGCTGATGCGGCTGTCGGCGATGCTCAGCGTCGGCAGCGGCGCTGCCTGCGCCGGCGCCTCCAGCAGCCATTCGGTGTTCTGCAGCTTCGGTTCGGCCTGGGTCGGCAGCATCATGCTGCCGCTGATCAGAATGGAGCTGAGGATGGGCATGCGCGTTCCTTTGTCTGGTCGGGACGGGGCAGGCGGCGGATGGCGAACCGCCCGCCGGCGGCGGGCGATTCGACAGCGGCGGCGGGTCAGTGCGCTGCGTTTTTCAGCAGATCCTCCACCACTTTTTTGGCATCGCCGAACACCATCATGGTTTTATCCATGTAAAACAGCTCGTTGTCCAGTCCGGCATATCCCGCGCTCATCGAGCGCTTGACCACGATCACGTTGCGCGCCTTGTGCGCCTCCAGGATGGGCATGCCGTAGATCGGGCTTTGCTTGTCCTTTTGCGCCGCCGGGTTGACCACATCATTGGCGCCTATCACCAGCACCACATCGGTGGTGGAGAAGTCGGCGTTGATCTCCTCCATCTCCAGCACCTGCTCGTACGGCACCTCGGCCTCGGCCAGCAGCACGTTCATATGCCCCGGCATCCGGCCCGCCACCGGGTGGATCGCGTAGCGGACATTGACGCCCTGCTCGTGCAGCAATTCGGCGAACTCCTGCAGCGCGTGCTGCGCGCGCGACACCGCCAGGCCGTAGCCGGGCACGATCACCACCTGGTCGGCGTTGCCCATCAGGAAGGCGGCGTCCTCGGCGCTGCCGGCCTTGTAGGCCTTGGCCGCCGCGTCGCCCGCCGCCGGCCCGGCGGCGGCCTCGCTGCCGAAACCGCCCAACAGCACGCTGACGATGGAGCGGTTCATCGCCTTGCACATGATGTAGGACAGGATGGCGCCGGACGAGCCGACGCAGGCGCCGGCGATGATCAGCACCGGATTGTCCAGCGTGAAGCCGATGCCGGCCGCCGCCCAGCCGGAATAGCTGTTCAGCATCGACACCACCACCGGCATGTCGGCGCCGCCGATCGGGATGATCAGCGTCACGCCCAGCGCCAGCGCCACCGCCACCATGGCGAGGAAGGCCGCCTGGCTGTCGGTGGCGAAGTAGGCGAGGCCGAAGCCGACCATCGCCAGCGCCAGCAACAGATTGAGCGGATGCTGGCCAGCGAAGTGTATGGCCTTGGCGCCGAAGCGGCCGGACAGCTTGCCGTAGGCGATCACCGAGGCGGTGAAGGTGATCGCGCCGATGAAGGCGCCGATGAACAGCTCCACCTTCTGCACCGGCGTGTGCTCGACGCCGCCGTGGAAAATGGCGGCCACCGCGATCAGCACCGCCGACAGACCCACCAGCGAGTGCATCGCCGCCACCAGTTCCGGCATGCCGGTCATTTCCACCGTGCGCGCCTTCCAGGCGCCGATGGCCGCGCCGGCGGCGATGGCGCCGGCGATCAACGCCAGCACCGGCTTGTCGATGATCAGCAGCGTGGTCAGCACGGCGACGGCCATGCCGACGATGCCGTACAGATTGCCGCGCCGCGCCGAGGCCGGGCTGGACAGCCCTTTCAGCGCCAGGATGAACAGCACGGCGGAAACCAGGTAAAGAACCGCGGAAATGTTCTGCATCGGATTATCCCCTGTTCTTTTTCTTGAACATGTCCAGCATGCGCTGGGTCACCAGGAAGCCGCCGAAGATGTTGATGCTGGCGAGGAAGATGGCGACGGCGCCCAGCACCGAGGTGACGGTGATCTGCTGGCCGCCCACGTCCACCACCTGCAGCATGGCGCCGACGACGATGATGCCGGAGATGGCGTTGGTCACCGCCATCAGCGGCGTGTGCAGCGCCGGAGTGACGTTCCACACCACGTGGTAGCCGACGAAAACCGCCAGCGCGAAGATGGTGAAGCTGGTGATGAAGGGATCAACCATGATGATGCGGCTCCTGTCGTGCCGGCGCCGGAGCGGCCGGGGTCGGCGCGGCGCCGAAGCGCTGTTCGCCCTGGTGGGTGAGCAAGGTGGCGGCGATGAGGTCGTCGGCCAGGTCGATCCGCAGCCCCTCGGCGCCCAACAGCAGGCAGAGGAAGGCGAGGAGGTTGCGCGCGTACAGGCTGGAGGCGTCGGCCGCCAGCAGCGCGGGCAGATTGGCCAGACCCACCAGGTGCACGCCGTTGTCGGTCTGCCAGGCGTCGCCGGCGCGGGTCAGCTCGCAGTTGCCGCCGGCTTCCGCCGCCAGGTCGACGATCACCGAACCCGGCCGCATCGCCGCCACCGCGGCGGCATCCAGCAGCCGCGGCGCCGGCTTGCCCGGAATCAGCGCGGTGGTGATGACGATGTCGGCCGCGGCGGCGCGCTTGGCCAGCAGCGCGTTCTGCCGCGCCAGGAATTCGGCGGTCATCTCGCGGGCGTAGACGCCGCCGCTGGCCGCCTTCTCCTCGTCCGTCATCGGCACCTCGACGAATTTGGCGCCCAGCGACTCCACTTGCTCGCGGGTGGCCGGACGCACGTCGTAGGCCTCCACCACCGCGCCCAGCCGCTTGGCGGTGGCGATGGCCTGCAGGCCGGCGACGCCGACGCCCAACACCAGCAGCCGCGCCGGCTTCACCGTGCCAGCTGCGGTCATCAGCATCGGCATGAAGCGCGGGTAGTATTCCGCCGCCAGCAGCACCGCCTTGTAGCCTGCGATATTGTTCTGGCTGGACAGCACGTCCATGCTCTGCGCGCGGGTGGTGCGCGGCAGCAGCTCCAGCGCGAAGGCGGAAATGCCCCGCGCCGCCAGCTCCGGCAGCAGGGGGTTGCCGTATGGCGCCAGCATGCCGATCAGCGCCGCGCCGGGTTTCAGCGCCTCCAGATCGGCGGCTGCCGGCATGCGCACCGTCAGCGCGATGTCGGCCTGGGCCAGCAGCGCCTGGCGCTGGTCGGACAGCTTGGCGCCGGCTTCGGCGTAGGCGGCGTCGGGGATGGCGGCCGGGATGCCGGCGCCGCGCTCCACCGTGACGGCATGGCCGGCGCCGACCAGCTTCTTCACCGTGTCAGGCGTCGCCGCCACGCGGCGTTCACCGGCCAGCCGTTCGGCTGGGATGACGATATGCATCTGCGTGTCTCCTGGTATGGAATTGTGAAATCAGTAGCTTGAAACCGCCGCGCGGCGCAATTTAGAACGGCCGTTTGAAAATGATTAGAAGCATGCTGCGCCGCGTTATGCAAGGCATATATTGACTACCGTATATCGTCGGACACGGCAGCCTCAACTGGGCGATCGGACATGGCCATGCCAAAGTCATCAAGCCTTGCCGTCATTGCAGCAGCTCGATATGCCATGCCGATGACAAGGCGCGGCAGCGGCGGCAAGGTGTGGAAAATCCCACAAAATAAGAACAATCTGATATTGCGGCGCAATAATCGACACTAGCGAAAAGCGCGCCGCGCTGTAAAGACGGGAAAGCCGCGAAAATGGCAACGCCTTGCGCCAGATCAGACGCCGCTCACGGCCCCAGGCCGCTGCCGCGGTAGAGGTCGAGCCGGAAGCGCTCCAGCGTGCCGTCGGCGCGCAGCTTGGCCAGGCCGGCGTTGAAGCGGCCCATCAGCTGCTCGTTGCGGGCGGAGCGCAGCATCAGCAGGTGGCCGTACTGAGTGCTGAACGGCCGCGGCTCGGTGGTGACCAGGTCGTGCGCGCCGCGCGGAAAGGTGTCGGACGCCAGCAGCTGCCAACCGGTGAATTCGTCTATTGGAAACAGCTCGATGCGGCCGGCCAGCAGCTTGAGCAGATTGGTCTTGTCATCGTCCGCTTCCTCCACCTCGATGGCGCCCTGCTTCGCCAATTGACGGAACTCGGCGGTGTAGGAATAGCCGCGGGTGGCGCCGAAGCGCAGGCCGTGCAGGTCCTGCAGCCGCGCCCACGCCGGCACCGCTAGGTCCTTGCGGTGGAACAACAGTTCGCGGTGCTCCGACAACGGCGCGCTGTAGAGAAACTCCCTGGCCTTGCCCGGATCGTCGAACCAGAAAGAGCTGGCCTCGACGCTGCCGTTGCGCAGCGCCTCCAGCGCCCGCGCCCACGGCAGGTACTGGAAGCGCACCGCCACGCCCTCGCGGGCGAAGGCTTCGCGCACCACCCGGTTGACGAAGCCCTGGCCCGGCAGCCGCGCCCCGCTCCACGGCGCGTATTCGCCGGTGGAAACCAGCAGTTCGGCCGCGCCGGCCCAGCCGGCCCACAGGCCCAGCAACAGCGCGCGCGCGCAGGCCAGCATCGATTTCATCGCTCCGCCCCTCCCCGCATCTTCCGCTTCCGTTATACACCGCGCCGGCGCTTTTCTCCGGCGGCGGATGCCGCGCCGCCGGCCGCTTGCTATGATCGCAGCATCGCCCCTTCCCGTGTCCCGCCATGCCCAGCCCTATTCCGACGCCGCTGCCGGACTTCCGCAATCTAGGCGTGATGCTGCGCATCCTGCTGCTGCCGCTGGCGCTGTTATTCATCTACGGCCTGCTGGCGCCGCCGACGGCGGAGCCGCTATGGCGCTGGCTGCAGCTAGCGCTGCTGCTGCTGCCCGGCAGCCTGCTTTCGCTGGCGCTGCTGGCGCTGGCCAGCCCCTGGCTGGCCCGCCGGCGGCTGGGCCCGAGCTGGGCCACCGCGCTGACCGGCGCCGGCTTCGCGCTCTGCCAATGGCGGCTGCAGCCGGAAGCGCCTTTCGCCTGGCGGACGCCGGCGCTGGCGATGCTGGCGATGGCGCTGCTGCTGCACTATCTGTCGCTGCGCCAGCGCGCGCTGTCGCCGGCGCTGGCCGAAGCCCGGCTGGCCGCGCTGCAGGCGCGCATCCGACCGCACTTCCTGTTCAACAGCCTGAACGCCGCCATCGCGCTGATCCGCTCTCAGCCGCAGCAGGCCGAGACGGTGCTGGAAAACCTGGCCGAGCTGTTCCGCGCCCAGTTGGCCGACCCCGACCGCGCCTCCACGCTGGCGCGCGAGATCGAGCTGGCCGGCATGTATCTGGCGATAGAAAGCGAGCGGCTGGGGCCGCGGCTGAAGATCAGCTGGCGGGTGGAGGCGCCGCTGGACGCCGCGATGCCGCCGCTGATCCTGCAGCCGCTGGCGGAAAACGCGGTCTACCACGGCGCCGAGCAATCGGGCGGCGAGGTGGAGATCGTCATCGGCGCGCGCCTCTACGGCGGCCAGCTGGAGCTGACGCTGGACAATCCGGCGCCGGCCTCGCCGCGGCCAGGCGGCAACCGGATGGCGCTGAGCAATCTGCGCGAGCGGCTGGCGCTGTTCTTCGACGCCGAGGCCTCGCTGACCGGCGAGCTGCGCGGCGACCGCTACCTGACGCGGATCCGCCTGCCCTACCGCCGCGCCGGCAAGCCGGAGCGGAACGGCTAAGCTGCTTGCAAGGCGCGGCGCAAAACACGAGGAGCGAGGCATGGAGAAAAACCGCCTGGAGGCGTTCAGCGACGGCGTGATCGCCATCATCATCACCATCATGGTGCTGGATCTGCATATTCCGCACGACACCACCTTCGCCGCGCTGCTGCAGCTGTGGCCGATCTTCCTGTGCTACCTGCTGAGCTTCGTCTATGTCGGCATCTACTGGAACAACCACCACCACTTCTACCACGCCACCCGCCGCATCGACGGCCGGGTGCTGTGGGCCAATCTGCACCTGCTGTTCTGGCTGTCGCTGATTCCCTTCGTCACCGGCTGGATGGGCGAAAACCATTTCCAGCCGCTGCCGGTGGCGCTGTACGGCGCGGTGCTGCTGATGTGCTCGATCGCCTGGTGGATCATGCAGCAGGCGCTGCTGTGCCTGCCCGGCAACCGCACCCGGCTGGCCGAGGCGCTGGGCGGCGACATCAAGGGCAAGATCTCGCCGGTCTGCTACCTGCTGGCGATCTGCCTGGCCTGGCGCCTGCCCTGGCTGTCCGGCCTGCTGTACCTGGCGGTGGCGCTGGCCTGGCTGATTCCCGACCGGCGCATCGAATGCCTGCTGTACGGCGACGGCCAGCCGGACTGAGGCGGCATGGCGGCGGCCGGCGGAATCGATTAAAATCGACGCATCAGCCACCATGGAGGGTACGATGTACCAGTCCGAATTCACCCAGTTCATCAATGGCTTCCTGGAGAAAAACCCGGAAGTGGACAGCCAGCGCCGCGAACTGCGCCTGACCCTGTGGGACCGCCAGCCCAACCTGGAAGACCAGCGCCGCTGGAAAGAATCGCAAGTGCCGCAAAAGCCTTACGTCTACCAGCCGGAATAATCCGCCGCCGCCCGTCTCCAAACGCCCCCAGCGGGCGTTTTGTCTTTCCGGAAGCCCAGTCATGACCAGCCGCACCGTGGCGCTAGACCGCGCCCTGCACGATTACCTGTTCAACATCGGCGTAGCCGAGCACCCGGTGCAGCGCGAGCTGCGCGAATTCACCGCCGGCCACCGGCTGGCCAAGATGCAGATCGCGCCGGAGCAAGGCCAGTTCATGGGCTGGCTGGCGCGGCTGATCGGCGCGCGCCGCTACCTGGAAATCGGCGTGTTCACCGGCTACAGCGCGCTGACCGTGGCGCTGGCGATGCCGGAAGACGGCGAAGTGGTGGCCTGCGACGTCAGCGACACCTTCACCGCCATCGCCCGCGAATACTGGGCCAAGGCCGGCGTCGCCGGCCGCATCGACCTCAGGCTGCAGCCGGCGCTCAATACGCTGCAAACACTGCTGGACGACGGCCGGGCCGGCAGTTTCGACCTGGCCTTCATCGACGCCGACAAGCCGTCCTACCGCGACTACTACGAAGCCTGCCTGCAACTGGTGCGTCCCGGCGGCGTCATCGCCATCGACAATATCTTCCTGTCCGGCCGGGTGGTGGCGCCCAAGCCGGAAGACCCGCCCGGCGTCCACCTGGTGCACGCATTCAACGCCAGCCTGAAAGCCGACCCGCGCGTGCACATGTGCGTGCTGCCGGTGGGCGACGGCCTGACGCTGTGCACGCGGCGCTGATTGCGGCGTTAGAACTTTCCAGAGCAGCAAACACTCTGAAACCTTTTGGCCTCAGCATCGTTGGAATTGACGATGCTATGATGACCGTTTGACCGAGCCGAGCCAGAATCCGTCATGCTAAACCGCCGTCCCCGCCGCCAGATGAACCAGATGAACGTCGTGCCCTATATCGACGTGATGCTGGTCTTGCTGGTGATTTTCATGGTCACCGCCCCGATGTTCACGCCCGGCGTGATCGACGTGCCCAGTGTTTCAGAGGCGCCAGCCATCGACGTGCGGCCGATAGAAGTCACGGTGGACGCCACCGGCAAGATCGAGCTGGTGGACGGCGAGCAGAAGAGCCGCGTCGATTCGCTAGATGACCTGGCCAGCCAGCTGCAGGCGCTGGTGGGCGAGAACCCGCGCCCGGTGGCCATCTCCGCCGACGCCAACCTCAAATACGCCGAGGTGGTGCGGATAGCCGACCGCCTGCACCAGGCCGGCGTCAAGCGCGTGGCGTTGACCGTCAAGCAAACGCCGAAGCAATGAGTTCGCAATCGCCCTCCTCCCTGCGCCCCTGGACCCTGATCGCCTCGGCGCTGTTCCACGCCATCGTGATCGGCCTGTTGCTGTGGGGCGGCCTGCAGACCACGCCGCCGCCCAGCCCGGCGCCGCTGGCGCTGGAGCTGTGGACCACCGCGCCGCCGCCGCCCGCAGCGACGCCGGTTCCGGTTGAGCCTACGCCTGCGCCGACACCCGCGCCGGTGGTCGCGGCGCCGCCGGCCGAGGTGAACCTGGGCCGGAAGGACGCGCCGAAGCCGAAGAAGGAAGAAAAGCCTAAACCCGCGGAAGAGCCCAAGCCGGAGGCGAAGAAGCACGTGGCCAAGCCGGAAGAGCCGAAAAAGCCCGAGCCCAAACCCAAGCCGGCGGAGCAGGCCAAGCCCAAGCCGGTCGAAGAGAAAAAGCCCGTCAAGGCCACCCCGCCGCCGCCGGCCAAGCACGGCCATAAACCGGACAAAACCTACAACAACGAGGCCGACGACCTGCTCGCCAGCCTGGACAGCACCCGCGTCAGCGGCAAGCCCAACGCCCGCAGCGACCAGGCCGGCAGCAAGCACGGCGTGGCCGGCGGCGCGGTCAACGGCTCCGGAGTCAACGCCGGCTGGATAGACATGGTCAAGGCCAAGGTCACCCCGCTGGTGCAGATTCCGCCCGGCATCCAGGGCAATCCGGCGGTGGTGCTGCGGATCACGCTGCTGCCCACCCTGGAAGTCAAAACCGTGCAGCTGGTGAAAAGCAGCGGCCAGGCGGCCTATGATGATGCAGTGCAAAGAGCGGTCTGGGAGGCGAAAACCTTCCCCAAACTGCCCGCCGGGGCCAACTTCAACGACGGCTACCGAACCTTTACCCTGACCTTCCGCCCGCACTGAGCGGGCGGCGCCACCCCTGTCACGAGGAAGACATGCCGAGTTTGCGAACTGTACTGAAGGGGATGCTGCTGCTGGCGATGCTGGCCGCCGGCAGCGCCCGCGCCGAGCTGAATATCGAAATCATCGGCGGCGGCAACAGCCGCCACGCCATCTCCATCGTGCCGTTCAAGGACGAGGCGCCCACCCAGGGCAACCTCACCCCGGTGATAGGCAACGACCTGGCGCTGTCCGGCGCCTTCCGCCTGGTGGACCCGTCCGCCGTCGCCAACGTGCCGTTCGAGCCGGCCGACATCCGCTACCCGCTGTGGCAGGCCGCCGGCGCGCAATCCATCGCCATCGGCAAGGTGGAGCAGGCCGCTGGCGGCCAGCTGAAGATCAGCTTCCGCCTGATGGACGCGTCGCAGCGCAAGCAGCTGACCGGCGGCGAATTCACAGTGACGCCGGACCGCAGCCGCCAGGTGGCGCATGCGATCGCCGACATGATCTACGAGGCGATCACCGGCCAGAAGGGCTTCTTCAACACCCGCCTCGCCTACGTGCTGAAATCCGGCCGCAGCTACGCGCTGCAGATTTCCGACGTCGACGGCCAGCGCAGCCAGACCATCCTGCGCTCCAGCGAGCCCATCATCTCGCCCAGCTGGAGCCCGGACGGCCGCTACATCGCCTACGTTTCCTTCGCCAGCCAGAAACCGGTGGTGTGGGTGCAGGATCTGGCCACCGGCCAGCGCCGCGCGGTGGCCAACTTCAAGGGCAGCAACTCCGCCCCGGCCTGGAGCCCGGACGGCAGCAAGCTCGCGGTGGTGCTGACCACCAGCGGCAATTCGCAGGTCTACATCCTCAACGCCGCCGGCGGCAGCCCGCGCCGGCTGATGTACAACGGCGGCATCGACACCGAGCCGGCGTTCAGCCCGGACGGCTCGATGGTGTATTTCGTCTCCGACCGCAGCGGCAACCCGCAAATTTATCGCGTGCCGGTAAACGGCGGCGACGCGCAGCGCGTTACCTGGGAAGGCAAGTACAACGTGTCTCCCAAGCTGTCGCCGGACGGCAAGACCCTGGTCTACATCCGTCGCGAAGCCGGAAATTTCCGCGTGATGTCGCAAGATCTCGCAACTAATGACACGCGTCTATTGTCAGATGGTAGTTACAGCGAACGCCCCAGCTTCGCGCCCAATGGCCGCATGGTGCTGTACTCCAGCGATATCGGCGGCCGCAGCGTGCTGTACGCGGCCACCGCGGACGGCAGCAGCAAAGTGAAGCTGGCGGTGCTCAATGGCGATGTGCAGGACCCGGCATGGGGTCCATTCAACAATCCTTGAGGGAGCCAACAATGAACTGGAAACAACTCGTCCTCGGCAGCGCGGTCGCCACCCTGCTCGCCGCCTGCGCCAGCACCAAGCCCGCTGAAGCCCCGGCAGCCCCGGCCGCCCAGGCGCCGGTCACCCAGGCGCCGGCAGACACCTCCGCCAGCAACCAGGGCCAAGTGGCGATGGATCCGCTGAACGATCCGAACAGCCCGCTGGCCAAGCGCAGCGTCTACTTCGCCTTCGACTCCTCCACCGTCGACGGCGAAGGCAAGAACACCGTCGCCAACCACGCCGACTACCTGAAGGGCCACGACAAGAAAGTGATCATCCAGGGCAATACCGACGCCCGCGGCAGCCGCGAATACAACCTGGCCCTGGGCCAGCGCCGCGCCGAAAGCGTCAAGCACGCGATGGAAGTGCTGGGCGTGAAGGAGAACCAGCTGGAAGCGGTCAGCTTCGGCAAGGAAAAGCCGAAGGCTACCGGCACGTCTGACGCCGACTACGCGGAAAACCGCCGCGCCGACATCGTCTACCAGGGCCAGTAAGCGCCTGACGCGGACGGCCCGCGGGCCGTCCGCCGTCGTTTCCGCTGCCGGGTGCCAAGCGGCGGCCAAGCCGCTATGATATCCGGCAGTCTTCCTCCATCGGAAAGCCCATGAACCGCATCGCCATCAGTAGCGCCCTGCTGTTGACGCTGGCCGGCTGCGCCAGCAACAGCGACCTGGAAGCCACCCGCCGCCAGCTGGACCTGGTGAATCAACAGGCCACCAACCGCATCGCCGCGGTGGAGACCAAGCTGTCCAACGACAAGTTGCTGGAAATGGTCAGCCAGGTGGACAGCCTGAAGGCCGAAGTCGCCAAGCTGCGCGGCGACATCGAAGTGCTGAACTACAATCTGCAAACCACGCAGAAGCGCCAGAACGACCTCTACAACGACCTGGACGGCCGCCTGTCCCATCTGGAGGGCGCCGGCAAGCAGGACGCCTCGCAACCGGCCGCCGCCCGGCAAGCCGCCGCCGGCGACAGCCAGGCCAGCCCCGACTACGACAAGGCGCTGAACCTGCTGCGCGCGCGCGACTTCCCCAACGCCATCAACGCGCTGGGCCTCTACATCCAGCAGAATCCGCAGGCGCCGCAAGCGGTCGAGGCCAGCTACTGGCTGGGCGTCGCCCATACCGCGCTGCGCCAGTACGACGCCGCCATCGACATCCACCGCCGCTTCGTCGAGCAAAACCCCGGCCACCATTTCGCGCCGGACGCGCTGCGCAATATCGGCAACTGCCAGCGCGAGCTGGGCCAGGTGGACCAGGCGAAAAACACTTTCCGCCGCCTGATCAAGCTGTACCCGAAGAGCGACGCCGCGCAAAAGGCCAAGCAACAGCTGGCCCGCATGTAAGCCGCAGGCGTTCGCCGCATGAGAAACGGGCAGAGGCCTCGCGGCCGCTGCCCGTTTTCGCGTCGCCGCGGCGCGCCAAGCGCGCCCGGCGCTAGCTCACAACAACACCACGTCGAACTGCTCCTGGGTGTAGCTGGACTCCACCGACAGCGACACCGGCTTGCCGATGAAGTCCACCAGCATCGCCAAGCTTTGCGATTCCTCGTCCAGGAACATGTCGATCACCGACTGCGCCGCCAGGATGCGGTAGCCCTTGGCGTCGTACTGCCGCGCCTCGCGCACGATCTCGCGCTGCACCTCGTAGCACACCGTCTGCGCGGTCTTGATCTCGCCGCGGCCCTGGCAGGTCGGGCAAGGCTCGCACAGCACGTGGGCCAGGCTCTCGCGGGTGCGCTTGCGGGTGATTTCCACCAGCCCCAGGCTGGTGAAGCCGTTCAGCGTCACCCGGGTGCGGTCGCGCGCCATCGCCTTGGCCAGCTCGGCCAATACCGCCGCCTGGTGCTCGTCGTTGTCCATGTCGATGAAGTCGACGATGACGATGCCGCCCAGATTGCGTAGCCGCAGCTGGCGGGCGATCACCTGGGTGGCTTCGAGATTGGTCTTGAAGATGGTTTCGTCGAAGTTGCGGTTGCCGACGAAGCCGCCGGTGTTGACGTCTATCGTCGTCATCGCCTCGGTCTGGTCGACGATCAGATAGCCGCCGAACTTCAGGTTGACGCGGCGCGCCAGCGCCTTGTCGATTTCGGCCTCGATGCCGTGCATCTCGAACAGCGGCCGCTCGCCGGCGTAGCGTTCGATCTTGTCGACGGCGATCTGCACGTACTGCTCGGCGAACTCCACCATGCGGCCGTAGTTCTCGTTGGAGTCCACCAGCACCTTGTCGGTGTAGCCGCTGACCATGTCGCGCAGCACCCGCACCGCCAGCGGCAGATCGTCGTACAGCAGGCTTTGCGCCGGCAGCGTCTGCGACTTCAGGCGGATGTCGGTCCACAGCTTGGACAGATATTCCACATCGGCCGCCAGCTCGTCGTCGCGGGCGGTCTCGGCGCTGGTGCGGATGATGTAGCCCCGGGGGCTGCCGTCCGGCAGCAGCTTTTCCAGCCGCGCCTTCAGGCTGTGGCGCTCGGCGTCGCTTTCTATCTTCTGCGACACGCCGATGTGCTCTTCCTGCGGCAGGTGCACCAGGAAGCGGCCGGCCAGCGAAATCTGCGTCGATAGCCGCGCGCCCTTGGTGCCGATCGGGTCCTTGATCACCTGCACCAGCACGGTCTGGCCTTCGAACAGCATCTTCTCGATGCGCTGCGGCTCGGTCGGGTGCTGGCGCTGTTCCAGCACGTCGGCGATATGCAGGAAGGCGGCGCGCTCCAGGCCGATCTCGATGAAGGCGCTTTGCATGCCGGGCAGCACGCGCTTCACCTGGCCCAGGTAGATGTTGCCGACGATGCCGCGGCTGGCGGCGCGTTCGACATGCAGCTCCTGGACGATGCCTTCTTCCAGCACCGCGACGCGGGTTTCCTGCGGCGTGATGTTGACCAGGATCTGTTCTTGCGGCCGCGGCAGGTCGCGCGGCAAGGCTATCGATTGATGCAGCATGTGGTCCCCCTCCGGCTTATGGCAGCTCGAAGCCGAATTCGGCCAGCAGCAGCGCGGTTTCATGGACCGGCAGGCCCATCACGCCGGTGTAGCTGCCTTCGATATGCTCGACGAACACCCCGGCCTTGCCCTGGATGCCGTAGGCGCCGGCCTTGTCGAACGGCTCGCCGCTGGCGAGGTAGCGTTCGATCTCGGCGTCGGACAGCGGCTTGAAGAACACATCGGTGACCGAAGTCTTGACGAGCAGCCTGGCGCCGCGCATCACGGCGACGCTGGTGATGGCCTGGTGGCTGCGGCCGGAGAAGGCGCGCAGCATGCGGCGGGCGTCGTCGGCGTCTGCCGGCTTGCCGAAGATCTCGCCGTCCTGCGTCACCGTGGTGTCGGCGGCCAACAGCGGGCGTTCGGGCAGGCCGCAGGAAGAAACCACTTTCCAGCCGGCTTCGGCTTTTTCTCGCGCCAACCGCTCGGTGTAGGCGACGGCGTCCTCGCCCGGCAGCACCGATTCGTCGATGTCGGCGTGAATGCGTTCCAGATGCAGGCCCAGCTGTTCCAGTATCTCGCGGCGGCGCGGGCTGCCGGAGGCCAGGTATATTCGGGTGTCATTGGTGCTCATGTCTGGCTGCTCGTTTGTTCTTTGGCTGTCGCCTAGGTTACCAGAGCGGCCATCCGGCAACCATCACTAGTGCGGCGCGGCCGTCGCCGCCGATGGAAAAGCGCTGCGGAAACAGCCGCTTGCGGCGCGTAATAAATAGTGAACGATTGTAAGCGCCCGGCAAGCCTCGCCCAGCGATTAAATGACAAAGGAAACAATGCATTAACCAAATATTCAAATGGCAAATTAGGGTTTGGCGATGGCATTTGTTATGATGAGCGCCTTTTCCGCCGCAGGCCCGCCATGTCGCCCACCAGTCTCGCCGTCCGCCAGGCCAACCCGGCCACCGCCGCCGCCATCCTGCTGATCCTGTTCAATCCGCTGGGCATAGACTTGTACCTGCCGGCGCTGCCGGCGATGCGGCAGTTCTTCCAGGCCGACGCGGCGGCCAGCATCAGCGTGTTCGTGTTCAGCCTGGGGCTGGGGCAATTGCTGTTCGGCCCGCTGGCCGACCGCGTCGGCCGCCGCCCGGTGGCGCTGGGCGGCCTGCTGGTCTACGCCGCCAGCGCGCTGCTGGCCAGCCGCTGCGATTCGCTGCCACTGTTCCTGTCCCTGCGGCTGCTGCAGGGACTGGGCGCCAGCGCCAGCACGGTCAGCGCCTTCACCATCATCCGCGACTGCTTCTCCGGCAACGCCGCCGGCCAGCGCTACAGCCTGCTCAACGGCGCGCTCAACATCGTGCCGGCGCTGGCGCCGGCCTGCGGCGGCTGGCTGAGCGTCGCCTATGGCTGGCAAGCCTGCTTCGTGTTCCTGGCGGCGGCGGCGCTGCTGGCCTTCGCCGCGCTGTACTGGCTGATGCCGGAAACCCGGCCGGAGCGGACCGACAAACCGGCCGGCCCCGGCTTCGCCGCGGTGCTGCGCCATCCGGCGATGCTGCGCAACGGCGCCTGCGGCAGCACCGCGCTGGGCCTGATCATCAGCTACGTCACGCTGGCGCCCGGCGTGCTGATCGGCCGCGAGGGGCTGTCCAGCCAAACCTTCGGCCTGTTGTTCGGCGCCAACGCGCTGCTGATCATGGCGGCCAGCTTCATCGGCCTGGCGCTGATCGGCCGCTTCGGCCAGCGCGCGGTGCTGCGAAGCGGCCTGGTGGTGATGCTGGCGGCCGGCGCGCTGCTGCTGATTCTGGCCGGCCATGCCGGCGCCTGGCACTACATGCTGCCGGTGGCGGTGCTGAGCGTGGGCTTCGCCTGCACGCTGGGGCCGGCCGCCGGCATGGCGATGGCGCCGTTCGGCGAAGCCGCCGGCCGCGCCGCCGCCATCCTGGGCTGCGTGCAGATGCTGTTCGCCGCGGTGCTGTCGGCCACGCTGGCCGCGCTGCCGGTGGCGGGCGAGACGGCGCTGGGCGGCGCGGTGGTCGCGCTGTCGCTGCTATGCCTGTTCCTGCAGCGCAAGGCCTGACGCCAACTGCCTGAATCGCATGGGACATTTGCGGGTGCAAGGTTTACAATCCCCGCTGTTCCAAGATTTGGCAGATTCATGAGCAAGCACATTCCACGCAAGCGTTTCGGGCAGAACTTCCTGCAGGACGCCGGCGTCATCGCCAGCATCGTCCATGCGGTCAACCCGCAGCCGGACGACATCGTCGTCGAAATCGGCCCCGGCCTCGGCGCCATCACCAAGCCGCTGCTGTCCAGCCTCAAGCATCTGCACGTGGTGGAGATAGACCGCGACATCATCGAGCGGCTGCGCGCCGAGCACCCGGCCGACAAGCTGACCATCCACGCCGGCGACGCGCTGGCCTTCGATTTCGGCTCGGTCAGCGCGGCGCCGCTGAAGATCGTCGGCAACCTGCCGTACAACATCTCCACGCCGCTGCTGTTCCACCTGGCCACTTACGGCAACCGGGTGCTGGACATGCACTTCATGCTGCAGAAGGAAGTGATCGAGCGGATGGTGGCCGAGCCCTCCACCGCCGATTACGGCCGGCTGTCGGTGATGCTGCAATACCGCTTCTACATGGAAAACATCCTGTTCGTGCCGCCGGAAGCGTTCTGGCCGCCGCCGAAGGTGGACTCCGCCGTGGTGCGGATGATCCCGGCGCCGGGCCGCTGCGGCGTGGCGCGCGACGAGGCGCTGCTGGAAAAACTGGTGATCCAGGCCTTCGCCCAGCGCCGCAAGACGCTGCGCAACAACCTCAAGGGCCTGGCCGACGTCGCCGACCTGGAAGCGCTGGCCATCGATCCGGGCCTCAGGCCGGAGAACCTGGCGGTGGAAGACTACGTCCGCCTGGCCAACCATCTGTCCGACAAGGGCGTCAAGGCCTGACGCCGACCAAAAATAACAGCATACTGTCGGACAATCACTACAAAGAAGATCAAGGCGCCGCTGTCTACGGCGGCGCCGCTTTTCCCGCAAAGAGAGTCATAAGGAGAAACACTCATGCGCATTCGCACCTCCGTCATCGCCGGATGTACCATCGCCGCCCTGGCAGCGCTGGCGGCGCAAACCGCCTCCGCCGCCGAACTGACCGGCACCCTGAAGAAGATCAAGGACTCCGGCGTGATCGTGCTGGGCAACCGCGATTCCTCCATCCCGTTCTCCTACTACGACAACAACCAGAAGCCGATCGGCTATTCGGTGGACCTGGCCAACAAGGTAGTGGACGAGGTGAAGAAAGAGCTGAAAATGCCGAACCTGCAGGTGCGCTACAACCTGGTCACCTCGCAGACCCGCATCCCGCTGGTGCAGAACGGCACCGTGGACCTGGAGTGCGGCTCCACCACCAATAACGCCGAGCGCGGCCGCCAGGTGGCGTTCTCGGTCGGCATCTTCGAGATCGGCACCCGCCTGTTGACCGCCAAGACTTCCGGCATCAAGGACTTCCCCGATCTGAAGGGCAAGAACGTGGTCACCACCGCCGGCACCACGTCGGAGCGCCTGATCAAGGCGATGAACGCCAGCAAGAACATGGGCATGAACGTGATTTCGGCCAAGGACCACGGCGAATCGTTCCTGATGCTGGAGTCCGGCCGCGCCGTCGCCTTCATGATGGACGACGCGCTGCTGTACGGCGAAATGGCCAAGGCCAAGAATCCGGCCAACTGGACGGTGACCGGCAAATCGCAATCGTATGAGATCTACGGCTGCATGCTGCGCAAGGACGACCCGGCCTTCAAGAAGGTGGTGGACACCGCGCTGGCCAACACCTTCAAGTCCGGCGAAGTCAACAAGATCTACGCCAAGTGGTTCACCAGCCCGGTGCCGCCCAAGGGCCTGAACCTCAACTTCCCGATGTCCGACGAGCTGAAGGCGCTGCTGGCCAAGCCGACGGACAAGCCCGCCGAATAAGCCGCAATCCGGCCGCCCGGCGGCCGGTTCGGCTTGAAATAGCGACTGCAGCCGCCCGTTCGCCGCGGGCGGCGGTTTCACCCTGCCCGGCGCCAGCCGGCGGGGGGCATGGATAGCCGCGCCCCGCATCCTGCGGCGCGGCTGGGGAGTGGCATCATGAATTACCACTGGGATTGGGGCGTGTTCTTCAAGCCGACCGGCGTCGGCAGCGAGATCTACCTCAACTGGTTCGTCAGCGGCCTGGGCTGGACGCTGGCGGTGGGGCTGACCGGCTGGGTCATCGCCCTGTTGGTGGGCGTGGCCGCGGGCGTGGCCCGCACCCTGCCCAATCGCTGGGTGGCGGGCCTCGCCACCGCCTATGTCGACCTGTTCCGCAACGTGCCCTTGCTGGTGCAGCTGTTCGTCTGGTACTTCCTGGTGCCGGACCTGCTGCCGCAAGCCGCGCAAACCTGGTTCAAGCAGGACCTGTCGCCGACCACCTCGCAGTTCCTGTCGGTGGTGGTGTGCCTGGGCCTGTTCACCGCCGCGCGGGTGGCGGAGCAGGTGCGCACCGGCATCGAGGCGCTGCCCATCGGCCAGCGCAACGCGGCGATGGCGATGGGCTTCGGCCTGGGCCAGACTTACCGCCACGTGCTGCTGCCGCAGGCGATGCGCATCATCATCCCGCCGTTGACCAGCGAATTTTTGAACATCATCAAGAACTCGTCGGTGGCGTCGCTGATCGGCCTGGCCGAGCTGTTGGCGCAGACCAAGCAGACCGCCGAATTCTCGGCCAATCTGTTCGAGGCCTTCACGCTGGCCACGGTGATTTATTTCGTCATCAATATGGCGCTGATGCTGTCGATGAACGCGCTGGAGAAGAAACTGCGCGTGCCCGGCACGATGGGAGGCAAATGATGGATTTCAGCCAAATCCTCCCGGCGCTGCCGGGCCTGTCGCAGGGCATGGCGGTGACTTTGAAGCTGCTGGTCGGCGGCGTGGCCGGCGGCGTGCTGCTCGGCATCCTGCTGGCGCTCGCGCGCCTGTCCGGCAACAAGCTGCTGGCCGGCTTCGCCACCGCCTATGTCTACTATTTCCGCTCCATTCCGCTGCTGCTGGTGATCTCGTGGTTCTACCTGGCGGTGCCGCTGTTGATCAACTGGCTGACCGGCAGCCTGGAGCCGGTGGGCGCGTTCACCTCCTGCCTCACCGCCTTCGTGATGTTCGAGGCGGCGTTCTTCGCCGAGATCGTCCGCGCCGGCATCCAGTCCATCCCCAAGGGCCAGGCCGCCGCCGCCTACGCGCTGGGCATGCGCTACCACCAGGTGATGGCGCTGGTGGTGCTGCCGCAGGCGCTGCGCAAGATGATGCCGCTGCTGCTGCAGCAGTCCATCATCCTGTTCCAGGACACGTCTCTGGTATACGCTGTCGGCCTGATGGACTTTCTCAACACCGCCCGCTCCAAGGGCGACATCGTCGGCCTGCCGCACGAATTCCTGATATTCGCCGGCCTGGTCTACTTCGTGATCAGCTTCGGCGCTTCCCGGCTGGTGAAGCGCCTGCAACAAGGATTGGCTGTATGAGCGCAATGATTTCACTGAACCAGGTCAGCAAATGGTACGGCAGCTTCCAGGTGCTGACCGACTGCACCACCCAGGTATCCAAGGGCGAAGTGGTGGTGGTGTGCGGCCCGTCCGGCTCCGGCAAATCCACCCTGATCAAGTGCGTGAACGCGCTGGAGCCGTTCCAGCAGGGCGAGATCGTCGTCGACGGCATTTCGGTCGGCGATCCGAAAACCGACCTGCCCAAGCTGCGTAGCCGCGTCGGCATGGTGTTCCAGCACTTCGAGCTGTTTCCGCACCTGTCCATCACCGAAAACCTGGCCATCGCCCAGGTCAAGGTGCTGGGCCGCGGCCGCGAGGAGGCGATGTCCAAGGGCCTGAAGCTGCTGGACCGCGTCGGCCTGAAGGCGCACGCCGGCAAGCACCCCGGCCAGCTGTCCGGCGGCCAGCAGCAGCGGGTGGCCATCGCCCGCGCGCTGGCGATGGACCCGATCGCGATGCTGTTCGACGAGCCGACCAGCGCGCTGGACCCGGAGATGATCAACGAAGTGCTGGACGTGATGACCGAGCTGGCCCAGGAAGGCATGACCATGATGTGCGTGACCCACGAGATGGGCTTCGCCCGCCGCGTGGCCGACCGCGTGATCTTCATGGACCAGGGCCGCATCGTCGAGGACTGCAAAAAGGACGAATTCTTCGGCGACCTGGACGCGCGCAGCGAGCGCGCGCGCCAGTTCCTGTCCAAGATCCTGCAGCACTGAGCGGCCCCGCTCCCGCCCGGACACAGCCCGCGCCACGGCGCGGGCTGTTTCGCGTCCGCCCGCCGGCCGCGTCGTTTTTGCAACAGCGCCGAAGCCAAGCCGCGACAAACATGTTGCCCTGTCCGATTAGCAGTTAGGATTGCTGAAAACATTTCCAAGCAAAGCCGCCGTGAAGACACTGCTTGCCCTGTTGCTGTCCTGCCTGGGACTGCTGGCCCAGCCGGCGCTCGCCTCCGACAACGGACCGCGCCCGCTGGTGCTGGCCTACAACGCCTTCGCGCCGTGGAAAAACTACGACGGCCAGGGCCAGCCCTCCGGCCCTTACACCGAAATCGTCCGCGAGCTGGCGCGCCGCCTGCGGCTGCCGCTGCGCTTCCTCAACTGCCCGCTGCCGCGCTGCCTGGCCGCCATGCAGCAGGGCCGGGCCGACCTGATGATAGGCGTGCAGCACAGCCCGCAGCGCGCCCGCTACCTGGACTACCTGGAGCCGCCCTTCGCCAGCGGCAACCGGCTGGCGCTGTACCAGCGCGGCAACGATCCGCGCGTGATCCGCCGCTACCAGGACCTGCTGCCGCTGACGGTGGGCGTGGTGGAGGGCGTGCAATACCAGGAAGCTTTCGACCAGGACGGGCGCCTGCGCCGCGACACCGCGCTGACGATGGAGTCCAGCTTCCGCAAGCTGGCCGCCGGCCGCATCGACGTGCTGATCGGCAACGAGCAGCAGACCGGCCTGCTGGCGGCCAGCCACGAATTCGCCGGCCGGGTGCGGCGCGCCGGCCTGACGCTGGACGACCTGCGCCCGCACCGGCTGGCGCTGGCGCAAAACTCGCCGTTCCACGCCGAAAAGGCCCGCGTCTCGCAGGCGCTGCAGGCGATGCTGGACGACGGCAGCGTCGCCCGCATCCTGGCCGGGCTGCCATTGCGGCCGGCCGCCGCCGCCCCGCGCTGAGGGCGCCGGCGAAAACCAAGCTGGCCCTGAGCGGTTGCGGCTGGCATAGTAGGGTCTTTGCACTATCACCAGTGGGACGCAACGCCATGCAAGACCAACACGCCTGGTCCGGCCGCTTTTCCGAGCCGGTATCCGAACTCGTCAAGCACTACACCGCCTCCATCGGTTTCGACTACCGACTGGCCGAAGTGGATATCGAAGGCTCGCTGGCCCACGCCGCGATGCTGAACCGATCCGGCGTGCTGTCCGACGCCGACCTGGCGGCGATCCGCCAGGGCATGGCCGAAATCCGCGACCAGATCCGCGCCGGCGAGCTGGCATGGAGCGTGGACCTGGAAGACGTGCACATGAATATCGAGCGCCGGCTGACCGACCGCATCGGCGACGCCGGCAAGCGCCTGCACACCGGCCGCAGCCGCAACGACCAGGTGGCCACCGACATCCGGCTGTGGCTGCGCGGCGAGATCGACGCCACCGTCCACCTGCTGGCCGAGCTGCAAAAGAGCCTGCTCGACCTGGCGGAACAGCACGCCGCCACCGTGATGCCCGGCTTCACCCACCTGCAGGTGGCGCAGCCGGTCACCTTCGGCCACCACCTGCTGGCCTATGTGGAAATGCTGGCGCGCGACGCCGAGCGGATGCAGGACTGCCGCAAGCGCGTCAACCGGCTTCCCTTGGGCGCGGCGGCGCTGGCCGGCACCACCTTCCCGATCGACCGCCGCTACACCGCCCAGCTGCTGGGCTTCGACGACGTCTGCCACAACTCTCTGGACGCGGTGTCCGACCGCGACTTCGCCATCGAATTCGCCGCGGCGGCGTCCTTGGTGATGATCCACCTGTCGCGCTTGTCGGAAGAGCTGATCCTGTGGATGAGCCCGCGCGTCGGCTTCATCGACATCGCCGACCGCTTCTGCACCGGCTCGTCCATCATGCCGCAGAAGAAAAACCCGGACGTGCCGGAGCTGGTGCGCGGCAAGTCCGGCCGCGTGGTCGGCCACCTGATCGCGCTGGTCACCCTGATGAAGGCGCAGCCGCTGGCCTACAACAAGGACAACCAGGAAGACAAGGAGCCGCTGTTCGACACCGTCGACACGCTGCAGGCCACGCTGCGCATCTACGCCGACATGATGCGCGGCATCACGGTGAAGCCGGAGGCGATGCGCGCGGCGGTGCTGCAGGGCTACGCCACCGCCACCGACCTGGCCGACTACCTGGTGAAGAAGGGCCTGCCGTTCCGCGACAGCCACGAAGTGGTGGCGCTGGCGGTGCGCCACGCCGAGCGGCAGGGCGTGGATCTGGCCGAGCTGCCGCTCTCGGCGCTGCAAGGCTTCAGTGCGCTGATCGCCGATGATGTCTATACCGTATTGACGCCGGAGGGCAGCCTCGCCCAGCGCGACCATGTCGGCGGCACCGCCCCGGCGCAGGTGGCGGCGCAGATCGCCCGCCACCGCGGCAGGCTGGGCTGAAACAGCCCGTCCCGGCCCAGGCCCAGTGACCAGGCCCTCCGAAACGGAGGGCCTTTTGCATTTTTGTTTAAAATAAGGCGAAAATTATAAACATTCAATACTAGGCGCATATTGGCGCCGCCCGCCCTGGAGACCCGATGAACCCCCTGCACCCGCGCCGCCAACACCGGCTGTCCCACCAGCTGCTGGCCCTGCTGGTCTGCCTGACTCCCTTGCTGACCGCCGCGCCGGCGCTGGTATGGCAAGAACAGCAGGACCTGCGCCAGACGGCGCAGCAGCAAACCCGGCACGGCGTGGCCATGGTGGACGACATCCTGGACGAGGCCGCCCGCGCCACCCGCGCGATCCTGCCGCTGGCCGGCGGCGCATGCGCCGACGCCGAATACGCGCTGCGGCGGCAAACCGCCGCCTCCCCCTTCGTGCGCAGCCTGTCGTTGGCGCGCGGCGACCTGATGTACTGCACCTCGGTGTCCGGCCAGGTCGCCATCGCGATGCCGCAGCGCGACTTCACCGACAAGCGGCTGAACCTGACCCACGGCAACAAGATCACGCCCGGCGTGCCGCTGCTGTACTACCGGCTGCAAGGCGCGGGCGGCGACGCGATGGCCACGGTGGACGGCCGCTACCTGCAACTGGCGCTGCAAGACGCCAGCGACAGCAATCCGGTGTTCATGCAGATAGGCGACGAATGGATAGGGCCGCGCCTCGCCGGCGACGGCCAGGCGCCGCTGGCCTGGAGATTCCGCGCCACCGCGCATTCGTCGGTTTACCCCTACTCGGTGGTGACAGGCTACGACATGCCGCCCTGGCACAGCTTGCTGTGGGACGACCACGCCGCGCTGACCGTGACGCTGGCCTTGCTGGGCCTGCTCGCCGGCGCCACGCTGTACTGGCTGTTGGGCCGGCCGGCCTCGCCCACCGACGAGCTCAAGCGCGCGCTGGCCAATGATGAATTCGAAGGCTTTCTGCAGCCGGTGGTGAAGCCCGGCGCGCCGGGCTGGCAGGGCGCGGAAGTGCTGATGCGCTGGCGCCATCCCCGCGAGGGGCTGATCCGGCCCGACCTGTTCATTCCCCGCGCCGAGGAAAGCGGCATGATCGTGCCGATGACGCGGCGGATGATGAAGCAGGTGGCGCGCCGGCTGCGGCAACAGCCGTTGCCGGCCGGTTTCCATCTGGGCTTCAATATCAGCCGCGCCCACCTGCATGACCCCCACTTCTACGCCGATTGCCAAGAGCTGCAGCAATTGCTGGCTGGCAGCCAGGCGGCGCTGACGCTGGAGCTGACCGAGCGCGAAATCGTCGAAATCACGCCTGAAGTGGCGGAACTGTTCCAGAAGCTGCACGATCTGGGCGTCAAGATCGCGCTGGACGACTTCGGCACCGGCCATTCCAGCCTGGTGTATCTGCAGCAACTGGCGGTGGACGGGCTGAAGATAGACCAGGGCTTCGTCGCCGGCATCGGCAGCGACGGCCTGTCCGCCCACATCGTCGACAGCGTGGCCGAGCTGGCGGCCAAGTTGGGCCTGGAAACGGTGGCCGAAGGCGTGGAAACCCAGGCGCAATTCGACTACCTGAGCCAGCTGGGCGTGGGCTGGCTGCAAGGCTATCACATCGCCAGGCCGATGCCGCTGGAGGAGTTCATCCAGCGCCTGCGCGCCGGCGACACCTGGCAACAAGGTACGAGCAATTGACTTTTTTATGACGAAAGTCTAGCTTGCCGACTCTTGACCACACGCCACCCACCGAGCAGAACATGCACGCAAAAACCATAGGCATCGCCGGCGTCACCGTGCCCGGCGCCGTAGACTGCCTGTCCAAGATGCACCGGCTGTGCGCCGGCCGCTTCGCCGCCCACCATCACCCGCGCTTCGCGCTGGACCAGCCGGATTTCGGCGTGGTGCACCAGGCGCAGGACGACGACCGCTGGGATAAGGTCGCCGACTCCATCGTCGGCTCGCTCGAACGCCTGGCCGGCGCCGGCGCCGCACTGGCGGTGATTCCCGCCAACACCGTGCACCTGGTGGTGGAAGACATCCGCGCGCGCTCGCCGATTCCGCTGATCAGCATGCTGGACGTGGTGGCCGACGCCTGCGCCGCCCGCGGCCTGAAGCGGGTGGCCATCCTCGGCACCCGCTGGACCATGGCCCGGCATCTGTACCAGGCGCCGCTGGCCGCGCGCGGCATCGAGGAAGTGATTCCCGACGAGGCGCAGCAGGCGGTGATCCAGCGCGCCATTTTCGAAGAGCTGGTGCCCAGCGGCCGCGCCAGCGAGGCCACGCTGGCCGCGCTGCTGCAGGTAGTGGCGGCGATGAAGGCGCAGGGCTGCGACGGCGTGGCTCTGGCCTGCACCGAGCTGCCGCTGGCGCTGAACGACGCCAATTGCGGCGTGCCGGCGATAGACACCACGCTGGCGCTGGCCGAGGCCGCGATCGCCCGGGCCTGCGCCTGAGTCAGCCCGTCCGGCTGGCGCGGCGGTATTCGCCCGGCGGCACGCCGCAAACGCGCTTGAACGCGCGCTGGAAGGCGCCGTCGCTGTCGTAGCCGACCCGCTGCGCCACCTCGGCCAGCGGCAGCCGGCTTTGCCGCAGCAGGGTTTGCGCGCGGTAGACGCGCCAGCCGGTCAGGTAATTGAGCGGCGTGTCGCCGACCAGTTGGCGGAAATGGCGGGCGAAGGCCGAGCGCGACAGGCCGGCCAGCCCGGCCAGCTGCGCCACGGTCCACGGCGCGGCGATATCGCGGTGCAGCGCCTGCAGCGCCGGCGCCAGGTGGCGGTCGCCCAGCGCCGCCAGCCAGCCGCCGCCCTGGCCGCCCAGGCAGAAGATCCGCAGCGCCTGGATCAGCAACACATCCACCAGCTTTTGCACCGCCAGCCGCGCGCCCAGCGCCTGGCCGGCGTTCTCGCGCGCGATCAGCTGCAGCGTCGCCTGCAGCAGGCGGGCGTGCTCGTCGTCCAGATGCAGATGCAGCACCGGCGGCAACAGGTCCATCAGCGGCGCGCCGCCGGCGGCGTCGAACAGGAAGCGGCCGGAGACGATGGCGGTTTCCTCGCCGCCGCCGCCGAAACGGATCACCCCTTCGGTGCGGCCGGCGAAGATCGTCTCGCACGGCACCGCCGGCCGTCCCGGCTGGTCCATCAGCGTGAAAGGGCTGCCGCCGCTGACGATGAAGCAGTCGCCGGCGGCCAGCGCCAGCGGCTCGGCCAGGCCGGCGCCGGACAGCCAGCAGCGGCCATGGCTGACGATGCCGAAACGGGCCGACGCGTGCGGGCTGAACGCGATCCCCCATGGCGCGCCCGCCTCCAGCTGCGCGTACAGCGCGCTCTCCACCTGCATCGCGGTGAAAATGTCTTCCAGCAAGTCCATGCGCTTTTCCTGAAGTCTGGACGAATGGTGAATAGAACGGCGTTTCAAAGCATTCATCATATCAAGCCGGCGCGGCAAGATGGCGGCATTCCCACCGCATCAGGACTTTCCCCATGCAAAGCTACCGTTTCTCCCGCTTCGGCCATCTCGACCACCTGCAACGCCGCGACGACGCCATGCCGCGCCCCGGCCGCGGCGAAGTCCTGCTGCGGGTGCGCGCCAGCGCGCTCAACTACCGCGATCTGGCCCTGCTCAACGGCCGCTATCCGATGAGCCATCAAGACGGCCTGATCCCGCTGTCCGACGCCGCCGGCGAAGTCGTCGAGCTGGGCGAGGACTGCCGCCGCTTCGCGGTCGGCGACCGGGTTTGCAACACCTTTTTCCCGGAATGGTTCGGCGGCCCGTTTCCGCCGCCGCAGGCCGCGCGCCAGTACGGCAGCAACCTGGACGGCTGGCTGTGCCAGTACAAGGCGGTGAGCGAGGAGGCGCTGGTGCGCGCGCCGGATCACCTGGACTGGGCCGAGGCGGCGACGCTACCCTGCGCCGCGCTCACCGCCTGGACCGCGCTGACCGGGCCGCAGCCGGTCAAGGCCGGCGACACGGTGCTGACCCAGGGCAGCGGCGGCGTGTCGCTGTTCGCGATCCAGCTGGCCAAGCTGCTGGGCGCCCGCGTGATCGCCACCACTTCCAGCGCCGACAAGGCGCAGCGGCTGCGGGAGCTTGGCGCCGACGAGGTGATAGATTACCGCGCCAGCCCGGACTGGGGCGCGGCGGCGCGCGAGCTGAGCGGCGGCCGCGGCGTGGACCGGGTGGTGGAAGTCGGCGGCCAAGGCACGCTGGAGCAGTCGCTGCAGGCGACGGCCATCGGCGGCGAGATCGCGGTGATAGGCTTTCTGGACGAAGGCGCGGCCCCGCTCGACTTCATGCGCTTCTTCCTGAGCGGCGCCACCTTGCGCCGCATCGCCGTCGGCCACCGCGAAGGATTCGAAGCGATGTTGCGCGCGATAGAGCAGCATCGGCTGCGTCCGGCGCTGGACCGCGTGTTCGCCTTCGACGACGCCCGCGCGGCCTGGGAGCATTTCGCCAGCCGCCGCAACCTGGGCAAGGTGGTGATCGCGCACTGAGCCGGCGCGGCGGAATTTGCAGCCGGCATTTGCTATCCGGGGGGCAAATATGTTACTAAAGTAACGTGATTTTCGATTCCGAATAGTTATGAGCCGCTCTCCACGTCACGACAAGATCCTGCAACTGGTCCGCGAAAACGGCTTCATGCCGATCGAAGAGCTGGCCCGTCTGCTCGACGTCACGCCGCAAACCATCCGCCGCGACATCAACCAGCTGTGCGAGGCCAACCTGCTGCGCCGCTACCACGGCGGCGCCGCGCTGGGCAACAGCGTGGAGAATGAGGACTACTTTGCGCGCAAGGGAAAATTCCAGAGCGAAAAGGCCCATATCGCCGACATGATCGCACGCAGCATCCCCGACCACGCCTCGCTGTTCATGAGCATAGGCACCACCATCGAAGCGGTGGCGCAGGCGCTGACCGCGACGCACAAGGGGCTGCGCGTGATCACCAACAACATCCACGTCGCCTCGATCATGTCCACCAACCCGGACTTCACCGCGATGATCACCTCCGGCACCGTGCGCGCGTCGGATGGCGGCATCACCGGCGTGGCGACGCTGGACTTCATCAACCAGTTCAAGGTCGACTACGCGATCATCGGCGTGTCCGGCATCGAATCCGATGGCTCGCTGCTGGACTTCGACTACCGCGAAGTGCGGGTGGCGCAGGCGATGATGAACAACGCCCGCCACCGCTACCTGGCCGCCGACCACAGCAAGTTCGGCCGCAACGCGCTGGTGCGCATGGGCCACATCAGCGAATTCCACACCGTGTTCACCGACGCGATGCCGCCGGAGCCGGTGAGCAAGCTGCTGGAGGAGCACAGCGTGCGGCTGGTGCTGTCCGAAGCCTGATCGCGCGGCTGTCCCGATAAAAAACGCCGTCCGCTCCTCGTCGAGCGGACGGCGTTTCGCTTGGCGCAAAGCGCCGCGCTATCGCGCCGCGTCCTCTTGGCCGAAAATGTCCTTCCAGCTGGTATAGGCGGTGACGTAGACCACCGGGAACCACAGCAGCAGGCCCAGGCCCAGCGGCACCAAAGCCAGCAGGCCCAGCAAGGACAAGGCCAGGCCGGCCACCAGCAATGCCGCCCAGTTGCTCAGGCCGGCCGAGAAACTGCTGCGGATGGCCTGCCACGGCGCGACGCCGCCCAGCGCCACCAGCGCCGGCGCGAACCAGTAGCACAGGCTGACGATGAACATCACCACCGTCATCAGGCCGACCAGCGCCAGCACCACCCCGAACAGCGCATCGCTATGCGCCTGCAGCTGCAGATGGCCGCCCAGCAGCCCGCTGGTCACGCCGCTGGCCGCGCCCACCGCCACCAAGGCCAACATCGCCGCCAGCATCAGCGCGAAGAACAGCGCGCCCACCTGCAGCAACGGGCCGGGCATCAGGCGGAAGCCGGCGAACAGGTCGGCCAGCTCCAGTTCCTCGCCGCGTTCCGACTTGCGCGCGGCCATCACGAAGCCGCCGGCGAACACCGGGCCGATGATGGCGCCGACGAGGCCGCCGATCATCGGCACCGCGTTGATGGCGAAATGGATCAGCAGGTAGACCAGGGTCAGCAGCACCCAGGTCAGCGGTTGTTCCCGCACGATGTGGAACGCCTCCACGCACCAGCGCCAGCCGCGGCCGGCGCCCACCTTGCGGGGAAGTGGCGGGATGTCGAATGACTGCATACTCGGTCTCCATGGCGGCGCGCTCGGCGCCGTGTTTTGGGGAAAATACAGCTAGACCATGCCATCCGGCCATGGTTCTGCTTGATTCTACTCAATTTGCGCGCGCGGCGGCCGGTTGCCTGAAAGTGCCGAAATCGGCGATAATCCGGCGGTTTTGCGGCGGTGGACCCCAGTCTCCAGCAGCATGGTGGCGCAGGGACGAGCCGTCGTACCGGTTTCCCAATAGTCTTGAGGTTTTACCGAAATGGTTACCCGCACCGAGCTTGCCAACGCCATCCGCTTCCTCTCCATGGACGCCGTGGAAAAAGCCAAATCCGGCCACCCCGGCGCCCCGATGGGCATGGCGGACATCGCCGAAGTCCTGTGGCGCGATCACCTGAAGCACAACCCGGCCAACCCGTCCTGGGCCGACCGCGACCGCTTCGTACTCTCCAACGGCCACGGCTCGATGCTGATCTACAGCCTGCTGCACCTGACCGGCTACGATCTCTCCATCGACGACCTCAAGAATTTCCGCCAGCTGCACAGCAAGACCCCGGGCCACCCGGAATACGGCTACGCGCCGGGCGTGGAAACCACCACCGGCCCGCTGGGCCAGGGCATCACCAACGCCGTCGGCTTCGCGCTGGCGGAAAAAATGCTGGCCGCCCAGTTCAACCGCGACGGCCATCAAATCGTCGACCACCACACCTACGCCTTCCTCGGCGACGGCTGCCTGATGGAAGGCATCAGCCACGAGGCGTGCTCGCTGGCCGGCACCTGGGGCCTGAACAAGCTGATCGCCTTCTGGGACGACAACGGCATCTCCATCGACGGCCATGTCGAAGGCTGGTTCAGCGACGACACCCCGGCCCGCTTCGAAGCCTACGGCTGGCAAGTGATCCGCAACGTCAACGGCCATGATCCGGTGGAAGTGGCCACCGCCATCGCCACCGCCAAGAAGAGCGCCGGCAAGCCGACGCTGATCTGCTGCAAAACCACCATCGGCTTCGGCGCGCCCACCAAGCAGGGCAGCCACGACTGCCATGGCGCGCCGCTGGGCGCCGCCGAAATCGCCGCCGCGCGCGAAGGCCTGAAGTGGCCGCACGCGCCGTTCGAAATTCCGGCCGAGATCTACGCCGAATGGAACGCCCGCGACCAGGGCGCGGCCGCCGAAGCCCAATGGAACCAGCGCTTCGACGCCTACCGCGCCGCCCACCCGCAGCTGGCCGCCGAGTTCGAGCGCCGCATGGCGGGCGAGCTGCCGGCCGGCTGGCACGAGACGCTGAACGCCGCGCTGGCCAAGATCAGCGACGCCGCCCAGACCGTGGCCACCCGCAAGGCCAGCCAGATCGCGCTGGAAGCGCTGTCGCCGTCCCTGCCGGAATTCGTCGGCGGCTCCGCCGACCTGACCGGCTCCAACCTGACCAATTGGTCCGGCAGCAAGTGGATAGACGGCGAAGGCAACGGCAATTACATCAGCTACGGCGTGCGCGAGTTCGGCATGGCCGCCATCATCAACGGCATGACGCTGCACGGCGGCCTGCGCCCGTACGGCGGCACCTTCCTGATGTTCAGCGAATACGCCCGCAACGCGCTGCGCATGGCGTCGCTGATGAAGATCAATCCGATCTTCGTGTTCACCCACGATTCGATCGGCCTGGGCGAAGACGGTCCCACCCACCAGCCGGTGGAGCAAGTGGCCACCCTGCGCTACATCCCCAACCACCACACCTGGCGTCCGTGCGACACCAGCGAAACCGCGGTGGCCTGGGCGCATGCGATCGAACAGAAAACCACGCCCAGCAGCCTGATCCTCAGCCGCCAGAACCTGCCCTTCGTCGCCCGCGACGAGCGCCAGCTGGCCGACATCCGCAAGGGCGGCTACGTGCTGCGCGACGCCGCAGGCGCCCGCGCCGTGCTGATCGCCACCGGCTCCGAAGTGGAGCTGGCGCTGAAGGCGCAGGAAGCGCTGGCGGCCGAAGGCGTCGCGGTGCGCGTGGTGTCGATGCCTTGCACCAACGTGTTCGACGCCCAGGACAAGGCCTGGCAGCACAGCGTGCTGCCGGCGGGCCTGCCGCGCGTGGCCATCGAAGCCGGCCACCCGGACTTCTGGCACAAATACGTCGGCCTGGACGGCGCGGTGGTCGGCATGGCCACCTTCGGCGAATCCGCGCCGGCCGGCCAGCTGTTCAAGGAATTCGGCTTCACCGTGGAAAACGTGGTCGCCAAGACCCGCTCCGTGATACGCTAAGCCAGCAATCAGGCCATCGCGGCGACGCGATGGCCTTTTTTTCGCCACACCATGTAGTCGCCGCACTACAAAAGTTTTACCGGGAGACCCTGTAGCATGACCATCCGCCTCGCCATCAACGGTTACGGTCGCATTGGCCGCCAGGTTTTGCGCGCCATCTATGAAAACAAGTTGCACGACGATTTCACGGTAGTGGCGGTCAACGCCTCCGGCGACCTTGGCATCAACGCGCACCTGACCCAGTTCGACACCGTGCATGGCCGCTTTCCCGGCAGCGTGGAGCAGGATGAGCGCCACCTGATCCTCAACGGCGACAAGATTCCGTTCTTCAGCACCCGCAACCCGGCCGAGCTGCCGTGGAAGGAACTGGACGTGGACCTGGTGCTGGAGTGCACCGGCGCCTTCACCAGCAAGGAAAAGTGCCAGGCCCACATCGACGCCGGCGCCAAGAAGGTGCTGATCTCGGCCCCGGGCGGCGACGATGTCGACGCCACCATCGTCTACGGCGTCAACCACGACACGCTGAAGCCGGAAATGACCGTGGTGTCCAACGCCAGCTGCACCACCAACTGCCTGGCGCCGGTGGCCAAGGCGCTGAACGACGCGATCGGCATCAAGAAGGGCCTGATGACCACCATCCACGCCTTCACCAACGACCAGGTGCTGACCGACGTCAAGCACAAGGACCTGCGCCGCGCCCGCTCCGCCACCGACAACATGATCCCCACCAAGACCGGCGCCGCCAAGGCCGTCGGCCTGGTGCTGCCGGAACTGAAAGGCCGGCTGGACGGCTTCTCGGTGCGGGTGCCCACCATCAACGTTTCGCTGGTGGACCTCACCTTCACCGCCAGCCGCGACACCAGCAAGGACGAGGTCAACGACATCCTCAAGGCCGCGTCCGAAGGCGGCATGCAGGGCATCCTGGGCTACAACACGCTGCCGCTGGTTTCCGGCGACTTCAACCACACCGACGAAGCCTCCACCTTCGACTCCACGCTGACCAAGGTCACCGGCGGCAATATGGTGAAGGTGCTGGCCTGGTACGACAACGAGTGGGGTTTCAGCTGCCAGATGCTGCGCACCGCGCGCGCGATGTTCCGCTGCTGAGTCCGGAATCAGGCGCGCATGGCGACGGGGCGAGCGGCTGTTATGCCATTCGCCCTGTTGTTTTGTTACATAAAGCGCGCATGAAATTTGATTGGTGTTAAAGTTGCGCCGTCGTTTCGGCATACACTTGCCAACAGGGCCCGCCATCCCGCGCCAGGCGGCCGGCCCCCCGGACACTGAGATGGAGAACGCGATGCAGCAAGGGCAGGCCTTGTCCCGGCCGGAAAAAATGGTTCGCCTGGCCTCGTGGCTGGTGGCGCTGGTATTCGCCGCGCTGCTGGCCGGCCTCGGCGAACTGGTGATCCGCGACCTGTTCTACCTGCCGGCAGGCGGGCCGCCGCAACAGGAAGCTTTCCGACAGCGCATCGGGCTGGACCCGCTGAAACGGCAGCAGGAACAGCTGCAGCGGCAAACCGAAGCGCAGCGCGCCGAACAAGAGAAGCTCGCCGCCACCCGCGGCCAGCTGGAGCGCAGCTACCAGACCCAGCGCCAGGGACTGGACAACTGGCTGGCCAGCCGCGCCGCCACCGCCGATGCCGGCCAGAGCGGCGAGGTGGTGCGACGCGCGCGCGCGCTGGACGCGCTGCAGGCGCAGATCCTGCAATGGCAGCAGAAAGAAGACCAGGCCAGCTCCGGCCTGCTGGCGCTGGCGCAACGGCAACAGACGCTGCAAGCCCAGGTCGACCGGTTGGAGCAACAAGCCGGCGAGCAATACCAGCAGGCCAGCGACCGCTTCGAGTTGAAAGTGTTCGCGCTGCGGCTGGTGGTGATCCTGCCGCTGCTGCTCTTGGGCGTGTGGCTGTTCCTGCGCTACCGCGCCCACCGCTACTGGTTCTTCGTCTACGGCTTCGGCCTGTTCGCCCTGTTCGCCTTCTTCGTCGAGCTGCTGCCCTATCTGCCCAGCTTCGGCGGCTATGTGCGCTTCCTGGTCGGCATCGCGCTCACCGTGTTCGCCGGCATGCGCATGATCCAGGCCTTCCAGCGCTACGCCGAGAAAAAACGCGCGGAGCTGCAGCAAAGCCAGGGCCAGCGCGCCGGCCGCATCGCCTACGCCAAGGCGCTGCTGTCCTATCAGAAGCGCAGCTGCCCGTCGTGCGACCATCAATACAATATCGCCGGCGACGACGCCGACTACTGCATCCATTGCGGCCTGCAGCTGTTCCGCGTCTGCGCCTGCGGCGCGCGCAATTTCGCCTTTTTCCCGTTCTGCAAGAAATGCGGCGGCGCCGTGACCCGGCCCGCCGCCTTGCCCGATCATCCCGCATCCAAACCCGAGTGAGTGAAACGATGAAATTCAACAAACTCTCCGAACAGAACCTTGCCGGCAAGCGCGTGCTGATCCGCGTCGACATGAACGTGCCGCTGAAAAACGGCGTGATCGGCGACGACACCCGCATCCGCGCCAGCCTGCCGTCGATCGAGCTGTGCCTGCAAGCCGGCGCCGGCGTGATGCTGATGACCCACCTGGGCCGTCCGACCGAAGGCGAGCCGAAGCCGGAAGACAGCCTGGCGCCGGTGGTGGAGCGCCTGTCCAGCCTGCTGGGCAAGCCGGTGCGGCTGGTAGCCGACTGGCAGGCCGGCGTGCCGCTCGCCGCCGGCGAGGTGGTGATGCTGGAAAACATCCGCCTGAACAAAGGCGAAAAGAAGAACAGCGCCGAGCTGGGCCGCGCCTACGCCGCGCTGTGCGACGTGTTCGTCAACGACGCCTTCGGCACCGCCCACCGCGCCGAGGCCTCCACCCACGCGGTGGCGCAGTTCGCCCCGCTCGCCTGCGCCGGCGTGCTGCTGTCGGCCGAGCTGGACGCGCTGTCCAAGGCGCTGCTGGCGCCGGCCCGCCCGCTGGTGGCCATCGTCGCCGGCTCCAAGGTGTCGACCAAGCTGACCATCCTGGAGGCGCTGGCCGACAAGGTGGACCAGCTGATCGTCGGCGGCGGCATCGCCAACACCTTCCTGCTGGCCGAAGGCAAGGCCATCGGCAAATCGCTGGCCGAGGCCGACCTGGTCGAAGACGCCAAGCGCGTCATCGCCAAGATCCGCGCCCGCGGCGGCGACGTGCCGCTGCCCACCGACGTGGTCTGCGCGACCGAATTCGCCGAAACCGCCGCCGCGGCCACCAAGAACGTGGCCGAGGTGAGCGCCGACGACATGATTCTGGACATCGGGCCGGATTCCGCCAAAGAGCTGGCCGGCATCATCGCCCAGGCCGGCACCGTCGTGTGGAACGGCCCGGTCGGCGTGTTCGAGTTCGACCAGTTCGGCAACGGCACCAAGACGCTGGCCCAGGCCATCGCCCAATCCAAGGCGTTCTCTATCGCCGGCGGCGGCGACACGCTGGCGGCCATCGCCAAGTACGGCATCACCGGCGACATCGGCTACATCTCCACCGGCGGCGGCGCCTTCCTGGAATTCCTGGAAGGCAAGCAGCTGCCGGCGGTGGCCATCCTGGCCGAGCGCGCGCAGTAAGGAAAACTACCCATGCCGCGGCCGGCCTGCGCGCCGGCCCAGGATGGGCGATAATCGCAAGGTCGGAATCCTACCGGCGGATGCCCGCGACAACCGAGGAGAAATGATGCCGCTGCACACCTGGCTGATGTTCATCACCACCATGTTTTTCGTGTCCGCCACGCCCGGCCCCAACATGCTGCTGGCGATGACCCACGGCATCCATTACGGCGTGCGCCGCACGCTGATGACCTGCTTCGGCCTGATGAGCGCGCTGGGCCTGCTGATGCTGGCCTCGGTGGCCGGGCTGGGCGCGGTGCTGGCCACCTCGGAAGTGCTGTTCTCCGCCATCAAGTACGCCGGCGCGGTATACCTGGTGTATCTGGGCGTGAAAACCTGGCGCAGCCCGCCGCAACCGGTGGCCGAACTGCGCGAGGACGCCGCCGGCCAGCACGGCCCCTGGGCGCTGTACCGCCGCGGCTTCCTGGTGGCGATGAGCAACCCCAAGGCGCTGATCTTCTTCGCCGCGCTGTTCCCGCAATTCATGGACACCCACCAGCCCCAGGGGCCGCAGCTGGCCATCCTGGCGCTGTCGTTCTTCGTGATCGAGTCGAGCTGGCAACTGACCTACGCCAGCAGCGGCGCCAAGCTGGCGGGCTGGATGAACAGCGCGCGCCGGCTGAAGCTGGTCAACCGCTTCAGCGGCGGCGCCTTCGTCGGCGCCGGCGTGCTGCTGACCAGCCTGTCGCGTCAATAGTTTCGGCGGCCGGCGATACGCCAGCCGCTTCATTTTTTTGCAAACAAGCTTCGCCGCCGGCGAAGCCCATGAGGGAGAATTTCATGGCACTCGTTTCTATGCGTCAGCTGCTGGACCACGCTGCCGAGTACAGCTACGGCCTGCCGGCCTTCAACGTCAACAACCTGGAGCAAATGCGCGCCATCATGGAAGCCGCCGACAAGGTCGACGCGCCGGTGATCGTGCAGGCTTCGGCCGGCGCCCGCAAATACGCCGGCGCGCCCTTCCTGCGCCACATGATTCTGGCGGCGGTGGAAGAATTCCCGCACATCCCGGTGGTGATGCACCAGGACCACGGCACCAGCCCCGACGTCTGCCAGCGCTCGATCCAGCTGGGCTTCTCGTCGGTGATGATGGACGGCTCGCTGAAATCCGATGGCAAGACCCCGGCCGACTACGGCTACAACGTCGACGTCACCCGCACCGTGGTCAACTTCGCCCACGCCTGCGGCGTGTCGGTGGAAGGCGAGATCGGCTGCCTGGGCAGCCTGGAAACCGGCATGGCCGGCGAGGAAGACGGCGTCGGCGCTGAAGGCGTGCTCGACCACAGCCAGCTGTTGACCGACCCGGAAGAAGCCGCCCGCTTCGTCAAGGACACCGGCGTGGACGCGCTGGCCATCGCCATCGGCACCAGCCACGGCGCCTACAAGTTCACCAAGAAGCCCACCGGCGACGTGCTGCGCATAGACCGCATCAAGGAAATCCACGCCCGCATCCCCAACACCCACCTGGTGATGCACGGCTCGTCCAGCGTGCCGCAGGAGTGGCTGCAAATCATCAACGAATTCGGCGGCGACCTGGGCGAAACCTACGGCGTGCCGGTGGAAGAAATCGTCGAAGGCATCAAGCACGGCGTGCGCAAGGTCAATATCGACACCGACCTGCGCCTGGCCTCCACCGGCGCCATCCGCCGCTTCCTGGCGCAAAACCCGAAGGAATTCGACCCGCGCAAATACCTGAAGGTGTCCACCGACGCGATGCGCGACATCTGCATCGCCCGCTACGAAGCCTTCGGCGCCTGCGGCCAGGCCAGCAAGATCAAGGCCATCAATCTGGACACCATGGCCAATCTCTACCTGAAAGGCCAGCTCGCGCAGATCGTGCGCTGAGCCCGCCCGGCGATGAATGCCGCCGCGGTTTGTAGGGCTATTGTAAAAAGCCTTGCGGCGCGCGGCGCTTGCTGCAATAATTCATTTGTCATTTCAGGAAAGGGTTTCGCATGACATCTTTGCTCGCCCCGCCGCGCTCAAGCCAGCCGCCGCGGCAAGCGAAAGCCATGCTTTCTGCCCGACCCGCCGTCCAGGCGGGTTTTTTTATGCCCGCCCGCCAGCCGCCATCGGCGCGGCTATGCTGAATGGAGTGACATTCCCGAGGGAGAGCGGCGATGTGGCGGTGGCTGCTGTTGCTTTGCCTGGCGCCGGCCGTCCTCGCGGCCGAGCCGATGCGCGTGGTGTACCCGGTCGGCGACAGCGCCGACGCGTTCCGTTACGACGATATCCGCGAACTGCTGCGCGCCGCGCTGGACAAAACCGCCGACGCCTACGGCCCCTACACGCTGCAGCCCAGCGGCTGGCCGATGGACGAAGAGCGCTCGCTGGAAGAGCTGCGCCGCGGCCACGCCGTCAACGTCGCCTGGAGCTCCACCTCGGAAGCACGCGAGCTGAGCCTGCTGCCGGTGCGGGTGGACCTGCGCAAGGGGCTGCTCGGCTACCGCATCGCGCTGATAGACGGCAAGCGCCAGCCGGAATTCGACCAGGTGCATAGCCGCGCCGACCTCGGCCGCTTCCTGATCGGCCAGGGCAAGGGCTGGGGCGACATCAAGGTCTACCAGGCCGCCGCCTTGCGGGTCAGCACCGGCCGCTACGACATGCTGTTCGGCATGCTAAGCCAGCGCCGCTTCGACCTGCTGCCGCGCAGCGTGCTGGAGGTGTTCGACGAATACCGGCATTTCCACGGCAAATACCCGAATCTGGAGGTCGAGCAGCGCCTGCTGTTCTATTACCCGTGGCCCTACTACTTTTCCTGCAACCGCGACGATCCCGCGCTGACGGAACGCCTGCGGCTGGGACTTGCGCGGATGCGCGCCGACGGCAGCTTCGACGCCATCTTCTGGAAATACCACCGCGACGCGCTGCGCCAGGCGCGGATGAGCGAACGCCGGCTGATCCCGTTCGCCAATCCGCTGCTGCCGGACAGCGCGCCGCTGAACGACAAGTCGATGTGGTACGACCCCCTGCGCGACCGGCCGCCCAAACCCTAGGCCAGCGCCGGCATTGGCTGGCCGGCCCCGATTGCTTACACTAGCCCCATCGAGGCGCGGCCGCTGCCGGCCGCCTACAGGAAAGATCGCACGATGCAATTGAACATGCTGTATTTCGCCCGGCTGCGCGACACGCTGGGGCTGGATTCGGAAACACTGGACAGCGAGGCCGCCACCGTGGCCGAGCTGCTGGCCGAGCTGCGCCAACGCGGCGGCGAGTGGGCGCGCGCGCTGGCGGCCGGGCAAACCTTCCGGGTGGCGGTCAACCAGGACATGGCGAGCGGCGACACCCCGCTGGCCGACGGCGACGAAGTGGCGGTATTTCCGCCGGTGACCGGAGGCTGACATGACGATCAACCACATCCGGGTGCAGGCCGAGGCCTTCGACGTCGGCGCCGAGGTGCGGCGCTGGTCGGCCAACCCGGCCTGCGGCGCGGTGGTCAGCTTCACCGGCCTGGTCCGCGACTACGGCGACCGCCAGGACGTGGTGGCGCTGGAACTGGAGCATTACCCGGGCATGACGGAAAAGGCGCTGGCCGACATCGTCTGCGCGGCGCGCAAGCGCTGGTCGCTGAAGGGCGTGACGCTGATCCACCGCGTCGGCCGCCTGGCGCTGGGCGACCCCATCGTGCTGGTGGTGGCGGCCAGCAGCCACCGCAGCGACGCCTTCGAAGCCGCCTCCTTCCTGATGGACTATCTAAAGCAGCAGGCGCCGTTCTGGAAATGCGAGATCCTCGCCGACGGCAGCCGGCATTGGGTGGAGGCGCGCGACAGCGACGCCGAAGCCGCGACGCGCTGGGATGCCGGCGCGGCGGACGCGTCCGCCTGACCGAGACCTGCGCCGGCTAGCGAGCCGCGCCGCCGCGCCAACCGTCCAGGCGCTGGTAGCGCGCGCCGTCGGCACTCAGGCTGGACGCGATCAGCGCCAGCTCGCGCAGCGCCAGCCGCAACGGCGGCACAGTCTGCGGCGGCAATGGCTGTCGCAGCTTGCGCAGCAGCGTCAGATGCGGCCGGAACGGCTGCGCGTCCAGCCGCAGCCCCTGCGCGCGCAAATCCCGCCTGAGCGCCATCACCCAAGCCTGCAGCGCCGCGTCGGCCGCCGCGGGCGCGCACCAGCCTATTCCGCCTTCCCAGCTGCCCAGGCAATCCAGCGTCAGGCTGGCCGGCAGGTCCGCCGCCGCCCGCTCGGCGCAATCGGCGGCACGCTGCAGGGCCAGCGGGCCAAGCTCGCCCAGGAACGCCAGGGTCAGATGCAGCTGCGGCAAGGGCAGGCAACGGCCGCCAGCCTCGCGCTGCATCGCCCGCTGCCACTGCGCCAGCCGCGGCAGACAGCCGGGCGGCGGCAGACAGGCCAGGAAGACGCGCATGGGCCATTTCAGGCGCGCGGGCGCAGCAGCGCCTGCCGCCGCCTGACGAAGCCTCGCACCCTTTCGTTGTCCTGCGGCAGCCATTGCAGCAGCTGGCGCAGATCCTGCAGCGGGTCGGCGTAGTCCTGCGCGGCCTGCTGGCGGTTTTCGCAGATGCGCAGCAGCATCGCGCAGCCATACATGCCCAGCCGCTGGTTGAGGGTGGCCATCGCGTCGCGGCGCAGCATGTCGGCGGCAGCCTCCAACTGCCCCTGGTTGGCCAGTTCCAGCGCCGCCTGGCTCTTGCCCTGCAGCTCGTCGTAGGCGGTCCTGATCGCCGCCAGGCAGGCCGGATGCTGGCGCGCGGCCTCCTGCAGGCTGCCCAGCTCGTGGCGGCCGTCGGCGAAGCGCAAGGCGATCACGCGCGCCCATTCCGGCGCCTGCGCGGCGGCCTGGCCGGCCGGCAGCCGCGCCGTCGCCGCCAAAAAGCGCAGCGCGCCGTCGAAAGTGGTTTCCGCCGCCCGCAGCCATTCCGCGCCCTCCTCCAGCTGGCCCAGCGCCTGCTCCGGCCGCTGCTGCGCCAGCGCCGCCATCGCCCGGCACACCGCCAGCATCAATTGGCCGCCGGGCTGCTTGCCCAATTGGGTCGAGATGTCGTTCTGCAGCCGGTCCAGCTGTTGGGTCTGCCCGCTTTCGCTGCGCGCCTGCATCAGGTCGACCAGCACTTCCGGGCCGAAGAAGGCGTTGTTGCGGCCGATGTCCACCGCGCGCTGCAGCTGGTCGGCCGCCCGCGCCGCCTCGCCGCTGCGCAGCAGCGCCTTGCCGTAGTTGTGCAGCCGGGTGAAGTTGCGCGGCGAGATGCCCACCGCCTTTTCCAACACCGCGGCCGCTTCCTGGTAAGCGCCGTCGTCCACCATGTTCTGCGCCAGCAGGTCGTAGGCGTCGGTGTAGCGCGGCGCGATGGCGATCACCTCGTCGAGCAGGACATTGGAGCGGGAGCTGTCGCCCTGTTCGGCCAGGATGCGCGCCACCCCCATCTTGGCCCAGGGAATCTCCTCCTGCGCCAGCAGCCCCTGGTAAACCTGCAGCGCCGGCTCGTACAGGCCTTCGCTCACCAGCAGCTCGGCGCGCAGCCGCAGCGCGTCCAGCCGGCTTTGCCGGCTGTCGGCCTGCTGCGCCAATTCCTGCAGCGTCTGGATCGCCTGCTCGGTCTTGCCCTTCTCCAGCAGCCGGTGAGCCGGCGCGAGGTAAGCCTTGCGCTGCAGCGCCAGCTCCAGCCGGTCCAACAGCTGCTGCGAGCTGAACGGCTTGAGGAAGTAGTCGTCCGGCGCGGTCTCGGCGGCGGTCACCACCTGGGTGTAATTGCGCTCGCCGGTGATCATCACCCACAGCGTCGACAGCGGCAGCGTGCCGCTTTTGCGCATCAGTTCCAGCAACTCCTGGCCGTTCATGCCGCTGCCCAGATTGTAGTCGCACAGCACGATGTCGAAGCGCTTGGCGCGCAGGCGGTTGCTGGCCTCGCCGGCGTGGCTGGCGGTTTCGGACTGGGTGACGCCGGCCATGGCCAGGATGGCGCGGATGCCCTGGGCCATGGTCAGCGCGTCGTCGACGATCAATACCGTGGTGTTCGCCTTGAAAGCCATGGACAGCCTCGCGGGTGCCGGCGGCCGGCGGCCGCGGCGGGGTGGATGGCGGACCGGGCGGACCCGGCGTCGATTGCTACCAGTCTAGCCTGCCGCGCCGCGGCGGCGCGCTCATTCGCATTCCGGGTCCAGCGCATGGTGGCGGCGGATGAAGCCGCGCACCCGCTCGTTGTCCTGCGGCAGCCAGTGCATCAGCTGCAGCACCTGGCGGTCTTCCTCCGGGTACGGCTTGCCGGCCTTGCTGCGGCTTTCGCAGGTGCGCAGCAGCAGCGCGCAGGCGTTCATGCTGATGCGCTCGTTCAGCGTCTTCTGCGACAGCAGGTAGAGCATGGCGGCGGCCTCTTCCAGCTTGCCGGTGCTGGCCAGCTCCACCGCCTTGTTACTTTCGGTCTGCAGCGTGTCGTAGGCGGTTTCGATGGCGCCGTGGCAGGCCTCGTGCTTATGCGCGATCTCCAGCAGCGTGCCCAGCTCGTGGCGGCCGTCGGCGAAGCGCAGCGCGATGCTGTGCGCCCACTGCGGCGGCAGCTCGCTGTTGACTTCCGCCGGCAGCCGCACCGCGGCGGCGAGGAAGCGCTGGGCGCTGGGGAAGTCGGTTTCGCGGGCGCGCAGGTCTTCCGCCACCGATTGCAACTGGGCCAGCGCGTCGCTGGGGCGCTTCTGCGCCAGCGCGGTCAGCGCCCGGCACACCGCCATCGTCAGCTGGCCGCCGGGCAACTCGTCCATGCGGCTGGAGATTTCCGCCTGCAGCCGGTCCAGTTGCTGGGTCTGGCCGCTTTCGCTATAGGCCTGCAGCAGGTCCACCAGCACGTCGGGGCCGAAGAAATTGTTGTTGCGGCCGACTTCCACCGCCCGCTGCAGGTAGTCGGCGGCCTTGGTCGGGTCGCCGCAGCGCAAGAGCGCGGTGCCGCAGCTCTTCAGCCGGTTGAAGTTGCGCGGCGAGATCGCCACCGCCTTCTCCAGCACCACCGCGGCGGTCTGGTACTGGCCGTCGTCGATCAGGTTTTGCGCCAGCAGGTCGTAGGCGTCGGTATAGCGCGGCGCTTCGGCGATGATCTCGCGCAGCAGCGCGTTGGATTCCTGGCTTTCGCCCTGCTCGGCGACGATGCGCGCCACCCCCATCTTGGCCCAGGGGATCACCCGCTGGGTCAGCAGCTCCTGGTAGATGGACAGCGCCTCGCCCTGGCGGCCTTCGTTGACCAGCAATTCGGCGGCCAGGCGCTGCGCGTCCAGCCGGTACTGCGGGTTGGAGGTTTCGCGCGCCAGTTGCTGCAGCACCTGGATCGCTTGCTCCACTTTGCCGGCGGACAATAGCTTGTGCGCCGGCGCGAGGAAGGCCTTGCGCTGGCCGGCCAGGTTCATCCGGTCCAGCAGCAGCTGCGAGGCGAACGGTTTGAGGATGTAGTCGTCCGGCGCCATCTCGGCGGCGGCCACCACTCTTTCGTAGTGGCGTTCGCCGGTGATCATGATCCAGATGGTGGCCAAGGGCAGGTTGCCGCCCTTGCGCATGGCTTCCAGCAATTCCTGGCCATCCATGCCTTCGCCCAGGTTGTAGTCGCACAGCACCACGTCGTAAGGCTTGCCGCGCAGGCGGTTGCGCGCCTCGCTGGCGTTGCTGACGGCTTCCGAGCGGGTGATGCCGGCCATGGACAGCATGGTGCGCAGACCCTGGCGCACAGTGTGGGAGTCTTCGATGATCAATACGGTGGTAGAGGCGTCAAAATGCATGATGGCTTATGGCGTGGCGCCGTTCAGACAATATCCAGGTGGTCGATGCCCTCCAGCGGGTCGCGGTTGCGGCCGCTTTCGCTGTAGAGCTTGATTCTCAGGCGCAGGTCGTTGATGGAGTCGGCATTGCGCAGCGCGTCCTCGTAGGTGATCAGCTCGGCCTCGAACAACTCGAACAGCGACTGGTCGAAAGTTTGCATGCCGGCCTCGCGCGAGCGCGCCATCACCTCCTTCAGGCCGGCGATCTCGCCCTTGAACACCATGTCCGACACCAGCGGGCTGTTGAGCAGGATCTCCACCGCCGCCACCCGGCCGCGGCCGGACTTGTGCGGCACCAGCCGCTGCGAAATGATGGAGCGCATGTTCAGCGACAGGTCCATCAGCACCTGCTGGTGGCGCTCTTCGGGGAAAAAATTGAGGATGCGGTCCAGCGCCTGGTTGGCGTTGTTGGCGTGCAGCGTGGCCAGGCACAGGTGGCCGGTTTCGGCGAACTGCAGGCCGTAGGCCATGGTTTCGCGGTCGCGTATCTCGCCCATCAGGATCACGTCCGGCGCCTGGCGCAGCGTGTTCTTCAGCGCGACTTCCCAGTTTTCGGTGTCGACGCCGATCTCGCGCTGGGTGACGATGGACTTCTTGTGGGTATGCACGTATTCGATCGGGTCTTCGACCGTGATGATGTGATCCTGGTTGTGGGTGTTGCGCCAGTCCACCAGCGCCGCCAGCGAGGTGGACTTGCCGGAGCCGGTGCCGCCCACGAAGATCACCAGGCCGCGCTTGATCAGCGCGATGTCCTTCAGCACCTCGGGCAGGCTCAACTGGTCGAAGTTGGGGATGTCGGTGTTGATCTTGCGCAGCACCATGCCCACCATGCCCTGCTGGACGAAGGCGCTGACGCGGAAGCGGCCGATGCCGGGCGGGTTGATCGCGAAATTGGCTTCCTTCTTCGCCTCGAACTCCTCGGTCTGGCGGTCGTTCATGATGGCGCGCACCAGCTCCTTGCTCTGCTGCGCGGACAAGGGTTGCGGCGCCACCGGCGTGATCTTGCCGTCTATCTTCATCGCCGGCGGAAATTCGGCGGAAATGAAGATGTCCGAGGCGTTCTTGCCGATCGCGTGCTTCAGCAGATCATGGATGAATTTGGAGGCCTGGTCTTTTTCCATGGCGGCTTACCCTGCGTGAAACTGCTTCCAGTCTAGCCCGCCGACGCCATGCGCAGCGGGAGATTGCGGCCGCGGCCTTCTGCCAAAAGCGCGGTTTCAGAACGAATCCTTGTTGCTGGCCTTGGCGCGCGCCTCGCCCGGCGACACCATATTGCGCCGCACCAGCTCCGCCAGGCACTGGTCCAGCGTCTGCATGCCGTGCTGCTGGCCGGTTTGTATCATCGAGTTGATCTGCGCGATCTTGTTTTCGCGGATCAGGTTGCGGATCGCCGGCGTGCCTATCATGATCTCGTGCGCCGCCACCCGCCCCTGGCCGTCCTTGGACTTCAGCAGCGTCTGGGCGATCACCGCCCGCACCGATTCCGACAGCATCGAGCGCACCATTTCCTTTTCGCCGGCCGGGAACACGTCGACGATGCGGTCTATGGTCTTGGCGGCGCTGCTGGTATGCAGCGTGCCGAACACCAGGTGGCCGGTTTCGGCCGCGGTCAGCGCCAGCCGTATCGTTTCCAGGTCGCGCAGCTCGCCGACCAGGATCACGTCGGGGTCCTCGCGCAGCGCGCTTTTCAGCGCGTTGGCGAAGCTCTGGGTCTGCAAGCCCAGCTCGCGCTGGTTGATCAGGCTTTTCTTGCTTTCGTGGACAAACTCGATCGGGTCTTCCACGGTAAGAATGTGCGAGAAGTCGTTTTCGTTGACATAGTCTATCATCGCCGCCAGCGTGGTGGACTTGCCGGAGCCGGTCGGCCCGGTCACCAGCACCAGGCCGCGCGGATAGCCGGCGATCTCCTGGAAGATCTTCGGCGCCGCCAGCTGTTCCAGCGACAGCACCTTGCTGGGGATCACCCGGAACACCGACGCCATGCCGCGGTTCTGCACGAAGGCGTTGACGCGGAAGCGGGCGATGCCGGGCAGCTCGAACGAGAAGTCGCACTCGTAGACGTCCTCGAAGATCTTGCGCTGGTAGTCGTTCATGATGTCGTACACCATGTCGTGCACGTCATGGTGGTCGAGCGGCGGCAGGTTGATGCGGCGGATGTCGCCGTTCACCCGTATCATCGGCGGCAGGCCGGCCGACAGGTGCAGGTCGGAGGCCTTGTTCTTGACGGTAAAAGCCAGGAGCTCGGAAATTTCCATATAATTCTCCTCGATGACATCGCCGCCGCCGCCGATTCCCCGCTGGCATGGCCGGTCCTGCAATGCATTGTATGCGTTGGCCGGACAGCCGGATATCCCCCGTCGCGGAGGCTCACGGACAAAAACGACATGACAGACACCCTTTCCACCCGGCTGCGCCAGGTCGGCGCGCGGCTGGCCGACGCCTGCCGCCAGGCCGGACGCGCGCCGGACGCGGCCGCGCTGCTGGCGGTGAGCAAAACCTTCCCCGCCGCCGACCTGCGCGAAGCCTACGCCTGCGGCCAGCGCGCCTTCGGCGAAAACTACGTGCAGGAATTGCAACAGAAGTGCGAAGCCTTGGCCGACCTGGCGATAGAATGGCACTTCATCGGCCCGCTGCAGTCGAATAAAACCCGCATCGTCGCCGAACTCGCGCATTGGGCGCACTCGATAGAGCGGCTGAAAACCGCCGAACGGCTGTCGGCGCAGCGGCCGGACTCTCTGCCGCCGCTGAACGTCTGCGTGCAGGTCAACGTGTCCGGCGAGGCCAGCAAGAGCGGCTGCGCGCCCGAAGAGGCGGCGGCGCTGGCGCGAGCGGTGGCGGCGCTGCCGCGCCTGCGCCTGCGCGGCCTGATGTGCATACCGGAGCCGACCGCCGACGCAGCCAGGCTGGCGGCGCAGTTCGCCGCCTTGCGCGCGCTGGCCGAAGGGCTGCGCGCCGAAGGCCTGCCGCTCGACACGCTGTCGATGGGCATGTCGGCCGACCTGGAGCTGGCGGTGGCCGAAGGCGCCACCCTGGTGCGGGTGGGCTCGGCCATCTTCGGCCGGCGCGGCCAGCCGCAATAAACATCGGCTCCCGGCCGGGCCGGGAGCCGCAATCGCAAGGGGACAGCATCATGCGCATCACATTCATCGGCGGCGGCAATATGGCCGGCGCCATCATCGGCGGCCTGGCCCGCCAGGGCGGCCACCGCATCCACGTGGTGGAGCATCAGCAGGACAAAATAGACCGGCTGGCGGCCGACTTCGGCGCCAGCGGCGGCCAGACCTTGCCCGAGCGTTTCGACGCCGGCGACGTGGTGGTGCTGGCGGTGAAGCCGCAGCAGCTGCGCGAGCTGTGCCTGGCGCTGGCGCCCGCGCTTAACGGCGCGCTGGTGGTGTCGATCGCCGCCGGCATCCGCCTGGACGCGCTCTCGCGCTGGCTGGGCAGCGGCCGCATCGTGCGGGTGATGCCCAACACCCCGGCCATGGTCGGCAAGGGCGTGTCCGGCCTGTACGCCGACGCCGCCGTGCCCGCGGCCGACCGCGCCGCCGCCGAAACCATCATGCGCGCCGCCGGCCTCACCGTCTGGCTGGACGACGAAACCGGCATCGACGACATCACCTGCGTGTCCGGCAGCGGCCCGGCCTACGTGTTCTATTTCATAGAAAGCATGATAGAGGCCGGCGTGAAGGCCGGCTTCAGCGAGGCCCAGGCGCGCGAGCTGGCATTGGCGACCTTCGACGGCGCGGTGGAGCTGGCGCGGCAAAGCCCGCTGCCGGTAGCGACGCTCAGGCAGAACGTGATGTCCAAGGGCGGCACCACCGAGCGCGCCATCGCCCGCTTCGAAGCCGAGGGCGTCAAGGCGGCCATCGTCGCCGGCGCGATGGATTGCCGCGAGCGTTCAATCGAAATGGGCCAACAACTCAGCCAGGAGTAAGCCGAAATCATGTTTGTCGATACCCTGCAGTTCCTGATCAAGACCCTGTCCGGCCTGTTCGTGCTGGTGCTGCTGCTGCGTTTCTACCTGCAGGTGGCGCGCGCGCCGTTCAAGCATCCGCTGTGCCAGTTCGTGATGGCCGCCACCAACTTCCTGGTGCTGCCGACGCGCAAGCTGGTGCCCTCGGTGCGGAATTACGACACCGCCACCCTGCTGCTGGCCTGGCTGGTCTGCCTGCTGGCCAATATCCTGAGGCTGTTGCTGGGCTCGCTGCCCGAGGTGTTCGCTTTCCCGCAGGTGTGGGTTTCGCTGTTCCTGCTGTCGGTGCTGGAAGTGTTCAAGCAGTCGCTGACCCTGCTGATGGGCGCGGTGGTGGTGCAAGCGGTGCTCAGCTGGGTCAACCCCTACAATCCGATCGCGCCGGTGCTGGACAGCCTGACCCGGCCGTTCCTGCGTCCGTTCCGCCGCGCGGTGGTGGGCGGCGTCGACCTGTCGCCGCTGGTGCTGCTGCTGATCATCCAAGTCATCATGATGCTGCCGGTGCAGGCGCTGGAAGCAGGCTTCTTGACCCAACTCAAGGTCGTACTCCAGTAAAGCGGGTTATTTGTCATACTTTTGGACAGCTGCCGGCCGTTTTGGCCGGCGGCCACGTGAAACGATAGGGAGAATCACATGAAAAAGACCCTGCTTGCCGCCCTGCTGCTGGGCCTGGCCGCCGCGCCGGCGATGGCCAGCCTGCAACTGGCCCAGAAGTACAGCTGCACGGCCTGTCACGCGGTGGACAAGAAGATCGTCGGCCCGGCCTACAAGGACGTCGCCAAGAAATACGCCGGCCAGAAAGGCGCCGAGGCGATGCTGATGGCCAAGGTGAAAAACGGCGGCTCCGGCGTATGGGGCCCGATCCCGATGACCCCGCACCCGAATATTCCCGACGCCGACCTGAAGGCGCTGGTCAAATGGGTGCTCAGCCAGAAATAAACACCGGCATTGTCTGTGTGCGGCAAGTCCGCAACCAGGCTTGCCTCAATTCAAAGGCGGCAAAAGCCGCCTTTGAACTTGTATGGGAATATCCGGTCGAAACCCGCACTCTGATTACGTTTCCCAAAATGGGCGAGCTTGTTATCGGTGCGAAACCGGGCTATACCGAATGTTAGCGGCAGTGGGTGATTATTTGGATTTCAAGCTCAAGACAGTTGCGCAAACATTGGCCCGCCGGTAATCTTCTCCGCCTGTTGCCAACTCTATGCTGGAAGCACCAAACATGGCTAAACTGACCGAACAGGATATCCTCAACTGGGAAGGCGATGATTACATGAACGCCGACCATCTTGAGTTCTTCAAGGACCGGTTGTTGCAAATGCAGCAGGAGTTGCTGGTAAACGCCAACGCCACTGCCAACCATTTGCAGGAACAGGAAGCGACACCCGATCCCGCCGACCGGGCCACGCTGGAAGAAGAATACGCGCTGGAACTGCGCACCCGCGACCGCGAGCGCAAGCTGCTGCAGAAGATCCAGGCGTCCATCCGCCAGATCGACGACGGCTCCTACGGCTTCTGCGAGGACACCGGCGAACCCATCGGCCTGAAACGCCTGATGGCGCGCCCGACCGCCACGCTGTCGGTGGAGGCGCAAGAGCGCCGCGAACGCATGAAGCGCCAGTACGCGGACTGATACCCCGCGCCTTCCCTAATCCAGCGCCACCGCCGCCAGGCCGTGGCGCTTTTTGCATGCTGGGTTGTCTGGGGCCGACAAATGCGGTTATCTTGCTGCTATGCAGAAAACAAGTTAGCCAAGGGACACCAGCATGCAACGCCAGACCGACGACGTCAGAATCCGCGAGATCAAGGAACTCCTCCCGCCTATCGCCCACCTGTATGAGCTGCCGATCAGCGAACAGGCTTCCGAGCTGATCTACAACACCCGCCGCGACATCTCGGCGCTGCTGCGCGGCGAGGACGACCGCCTGCTGGTGGTGATCGGCCCCTGTTCGATCCACGACACCGACGCCGCGATCGAATACGCGCAGAAGCTGGCGCCGCTGCGCGCCGCGCTGGCCGGCGAGCTAGTGGTGGTGATGCGGGTGTACTTCGAGAAACCGCGCACCACCGTCGGCTGGAAGGGTCTGATCAACGATCCGCACCTGAATGAGTCGTACGACATCAACGCCGGCCTGCGCATCGCCCGCCGCCTGCTCTTGACGCTGAACAACCAGGGCATGCCGGCCGCCACCGAATTCCTCGACATGATCACGCCGCAGTACTTCGCCGACCTGATCAGCTGGGGCGCCATCGGCGCGCGCACCACCGAAAGCCAGGTGCACCGCGAGCTGGCCTCCGGCCTGTCCTGCCCGGTGGGCTTCAAGAACGGCACCGACGGCAACCTGAAAATCGCGGTCGACGCCATCCGTTCGTCCAGCGTGCCGCACCACTTCCTGTCGGTGACCAAGACCGGCCATTCCGCCATCGTCTCCACCGGCGGCAATCCGGACTGCCACGTGATCCTGCGCGGCGGCAAGGAACCCAACTACTCGCCGGAGCACGTGCGCGCCGCCGCCGCCGAACTGACCGCGGTCGGCCTGCCGCACAAGCTGATGGTGGACTTCAGCCACGCCAACAGCCGCAAGGACTACCGCCGCCAGATGGAAGTGAGCGCCGACGTGGCCGGCCAGATCGCCGGCGGCGACCGCAACATCTTCGGCGTGATGGTGGAAAGCCACCTGGTGGAAGGCCGCCAGGACCAGAAGCCCGGCTACGAGCTGACCTACGGCCAGAGCATCACCGACGGCTGCCTGGGCTGGAGCGACACCGAGAAGCTGCTGACCCAATTGGCCGAAGCGGTGAAGGCACGCCGCGCCGGCGCGGCCGAGTAAGCCCAGCCCGCCGCAATGAAAACGCCCCGCGCCAAGCGGGGCGTCCGCTTTTCGGCGCCGCCTCAGCGCGCGGAAACCAGGCGGTCGGCCATCGCCTTCAACGCCTGCATCTGCAGGCCTTCCTTCCAGGCATAAGCCGGCCCGGTGTAGGCGAACCAGTCCCAGCAGCCCTGCGGATTCGCCGCCGAGGTGGTGGTTTGCGGATACAGCACCAGGATGCGGTTGCTGTCGGCCCACTCGTTGTAGCCGGCGTGAGCGTAGAAGTCGTCGCCCACCGCGCCGGCGTACTGCTTGCAGCCGTGCAGCGCGATATGGACCTTGCACGCCTCGCCTTGCTCGCAGGCCTTGGGCACGTAGACGAAGCCCTCGTCGGCCAGGCTGCTGCCGACGGCGGCATACGGCCGCTGGTCGAAGCGGACCACCCGGCCGCCCAGCGCCTGCGCCTTGGGCTGCAGCGGCCCGTAGATGTGCCGCAGCAGCACGCCGGCCTGGTCGTAACCCTGTCCCTGCCAGCTGCAATGATTGATGTAGGGCGAGGCGGTGGTTCCGCAATCGTTGCCGTAGGTCGGCGTGATCTGCGCATGGCCGGCCGGCAGCCGGCGCTCGTACTGGATCTGCCTGTCCGGCACCCCGGCCAGGCGGAAGAAGGCGGCGGCACTGTCGACCACCGGCGTCTTCACCGTGTTGTCCTGGCTGCCGCTGAACAGGTAGACCCGGCTCCTGGCCAGGTTGGGCAGCGGGTCGATATGGCCGCCGGCGGCGAAGATGCCCGCCGCGGCCAGCAACTGCGCCGCGCTGGGCGGCGGGCCGCTCATGCAGGCGGCGGTGCCGGCGAAACTGTCCAGCGCGCAATAGTACGGACCGCCGGCCACCACGCCGACGCCCACCACCGACGCCGAATACGCCACCTGGTACTGCACCGCCATGAAGGCCCCCGACGACAAGCCGGACACCGAAGACTGGCGGGCGTCGCCGTGGAAGGCCGGCAGCGGCTCCGCCGCCCAGGCCGGCAAGGCCAAGGCGGCCGCCAGCAGAATCACATGCCTGATGCTCATGAACGCTCCTCGCAATGAAAGGCCGTCCCCGCCGGCGAGATGCCGGTAGCGGCCGGAAAATATGAACATGGCAAATAATGCATTGAAAATCAATGACAAATATCAGTCATGCCGATTTCCGGCCCGCGCGCTTCACGCCTCCTCGGCCAGCACGTCCTTCAAGGCCAGCAGCGCATTGCTCACCGCCGGCCCGCCGGCGTAGAAAGTCAGCTGCAGCACGGTCTCCATGATCTGCCGCCGGCTGGCGCCGGCGCGCAGCGCAGCCTCGGCATGGGCCACCAGCTGCGTCTGCGCGAAGCCCTGGGTGGCGCAGGACGCCACCAGGATCAGCTCGCGGGTGGCCAGGTCCAGCCCCGGCCGGCTCAGGATGTGGCCTGTAGCCCAGGCGATGGCCATGTCGGCGAAGTCCGGACAAATGTCCTGGATCTGCGCCACCCGCGCGCCGCCGGTGTGGCCGCCATGCAGAAACGCCATCAGCTCCAGCCCTTTTTGGTATTGCGCGTCGTTGCGTATCATCGAAATTCTCCTGTGCGTGCCGACGCAAATGCGTCCGTCATCAGTATCATTGCGATGAATGGATTGATAAACGCGTGAACGGTGCGATCACTGCGCACCAGGAGTTCTCAATGCTGGATCTTTGCAGCAGCATGGCGATATTCGTGCAGGCCGTGGACAAAGGCAGCTTCACCGCCGCCGCCGACGCCTGCGGCCTGTCGGCCACCATGGTGGGCAAACATGTCCGCGCGCTGGAAGCGCGCGTCGGCGCGCGCCTGCTCAACCGCACCACCCGCCAGCAATCGCTGACCGAGGTCGGCCGCATCTACTACCAGCATTGCCGCCAGCTGCTGGCGGACATCGCCGTCGCCGACGGCTGCGCCGACGCCTTGCGCGCCGCGCCGCGCGGCCTGCTGAAAATCCACGCGCCGGTGACTTTCGGCAGCCTGCGCCTGGCGCCGGCGCTGGCCGTCTACCTGCGCCGCCACCCCGAGGTGGAAGTGGACCTGACATTGGCAGACCGGATGGTGGACCTGGTGGAGGAAGGCTACGAGGCGGCGGTGCGGATAGGCGAGCTGGCCGATTCCAGCCTGGTGGCCAGGCCGCTGCAGCCCTACCGGATGTGGCTATGCGCCGCGCCGGCCTACCTGGCCGAACGCGGCGCGCCCTCCGAGCCGGCGCAGCTGGCCGGGCACGATTGCCTGGGCTTCGCCTACTGGCGCCACAAGAATCGCTGGCGCTTCGGCTCCGGCGAAAACGTGGCGGTGCGCGGGCGCTTCACCGCCAACAACGGCCAGGCGCTGCGCACCGCCGCCCTCGCCGGCCTGGGCATCGTGATGCAGCCGGAGGCGCTGCTGGCCGACGACGTCGCCGCCGGCCGGCTGCTGCGCCTGCTGCCCGACCATCCGCTGCCTAGCCGCCCCATGCATCTGCTCTACCCGGCCGACCGCCGGCCGACGCCCAAGCTGGCCAGCTTCATCGACTTCATGCTGGCCGCCTTCGCCTGAACACCGGACCGCGTCAGCGCGCGGCGGCGGCGGTGCTGCCGCCGATCAGCTTGCCGATGGACTGCGCCAGCGCGGCGTTGGGCAGCGCGAAGAACAGGCCGCCGCGGCCGTTCTGGGCGCTGGCGCAATTGCCGGACAGCGCGCCTTCCTGGTTCATGTCGCCGAAAATCGCGTAGGCGGTGCCGCCGCTGGTGCTGACGCCGATCTTGGCGTGGTTGAAGTTCTTGCCCAGCCCGCCCTTCAGCGAGAAGGTCTGGCCGGCCCAGCTGCCGGAGGTGGCGATGGCCACCGGACCCGGCGCCGGCAGGCTGCTATCCCAGCAGGCTGGCGCGCCGGCCTTGGTGGTCGTCGGAATCGCGTAGCTCTTGCTGGCTTCCCACCAGGTGGCGGCGCGCAGCGAAATGCCGCCCAGCTCGGCCGAAACCAGTTGCCACGGCGCCACTTGCAGCGCGGAAGGCTTGGCGATCAGGGTGACGCCGCTGGACAGCTTGCTCACCTGCGGCGTCACGCTGTCCGATTGCTGGCCCAGTTGGCTGACCGCCGCCTGGATATCGGCCGGGCCGCCGTTCTTGACGATCTGCGGATTGCCCGGATCGGTCACCGCGCTGGCGTTGGCCAGGCCCTGCAGCACCGCCAACACGTCGGCATGGCTGAGTTTCAGCGAGAAGAAATGCTGGCTGACTTCGACATCGTTGTCCTGCACGCAGCCCAGGGTGTTGCCGTCGCTGCTGCGCGGATATTGCGCGCTGCCGGAAGCCGGCCACGACGGCGTGCTCACCTGCATCACCACGCCGTTGCCCTGCGCGTCCCAGGCCAGCACGCCCTTGGAATGCCCCCACGGCGCGTTGCAGGCGTTGCCGGAGCAGGAGGGGATGGACGGGTCGTCGTAGAACTGGTCGTTCCACACCACGTAGTTCAAGGTGCCGTTGTAGATCTGGTTGAAGGTGGCGCCGACCGGATCGGCCGGCGTGTCGCCGATGCAGCCGCCGCCCTGGCTCAGGCTGGGCTGGCTGCTGCTGGCGTAGACGTATTGCTGGCTGTAGCTGCTGCCGCTGGTATAGCTTTGCGGGTTGCCGCCGAACTGGCAGCTGTTGACCTGGGCTGCGCCGCCGCAGCCGGGAAAGGAGGCGGCGTTGAATTTGAAGGCGAACCACCAGCTGACCGGGTGGCTGGCGTCCAGCAGCGGCGATGGGGCGGCGTGGGCGCTGCCCAGCGCGGCGAGGCTGAGCGCGGCGGCCAGGGCGGCGCGGCGTAAGGCGGTGGGAACAGTCATGGCGTTTCTCCTTTGTAGGTATCGTAGGGCGGTCTGAAAATGTCGACCGCGCGCCATGCTGATTGAGTATTATTTCGAAAGCTTTAAGACGCGCCCCACCGCAACAGATGTTAACCAAGTGTCCACTTATCCACAGCCATGCGTCGCCATCGCAATTATCCACAAGCCGGCGCGCGGCGGGAAAACGGGTTAGAATGGACGGATGCGCGCACTCGACATCCTGATCGTCTCCAGACCCCGCGTCACCCCATCGCGGGGTGAGAGGGAAACGCGCGCGCGCATTCCGGGAGCCTAGCTCCGTCCCTCTCAAGCCCCGCCGTCCGCGGCCGGGCTTGTCTTGTTGGCATCAAACGCCCAGCCGTCGGCTTTTCCCGACATGGAGTTTTTTGACAATGACGCAAAACATCTACGACACCCCCGAATTCTTCCACGGCTACAGCCAATTGAACCGCTCAGTGCACGGTTTGGCCGGCGCGCCGGAATGGCCCAGCCTGCGGGCGCTGCTGCCGGCATTGCAAGGCGCCGCGGTGGCCGATCTGGGCTGCGGCTACGGCTGGTTCTGCCGCTGGGCGCGCGAGGCCGGCGCCAGCGCCGCGCTGGGCCTGGACGTTTCGGAAAAGATGCTGGCCCAGGCCGCGGCGATGACCCGCGACGACGCCATCGAATACCGGCGCCAGAACCTGGAAACCTTGCAATTGCCGCCTGCCGCCTTCGATCTGGTCTACAGCTCGCTGACCTTGCACTACATCGCCGACCTGGCCGGCCTGCTGGCCGCCTGCCACCGGGCCCTGAAACCGGGCGGCCGCCTGGTGTTCTCGATCGAGCATCCGATCTTCATGGCCGCCCGGCAGCCGGCGTGGCTGCAGGATGCGCAAGGCGGGCGCTGCTGGCCGGTCAGCGGCTACCAGGACGAAGGGCCGCGCGTCACTCACTGGCTGACCGACGGCGTGATCAAGCAGCACCGCACCCTCGGCACCTTGCTCAATCAGGTGATGGCCGCCGGCTTCGCGCTGCGCCACATCGAGGACTGGGGCCCCAGCGCCGAGCAGGTGGCGGCGATGCCGGAGCTGGCCGAGGAAAGAGAGCGGCCGATGCTGCTGTTGGTGTCGGCGCAGCGCTAGCCCGCCTCGTTTCCAGATAAAAAGCCCCCGCCGAGGCGGGGGCTTTTGCTGCGCGGACTGGGCGATCAGATGGCGGCGGCCAGGCGCGAGCCCTGGTCGATGGCGCGCTTGGCGTCCAGCTCGGCCGCCACGTCGGCGCCGCCTATCAGGTGCACCGGCTTGCCGGCGTCCAACAGCGGCTGCTGCAGTTCGCGCAGCGGGTCCTGGCCGGCGCAGATCACCACCGTGTCCACCGACAGCAGCTGCTGCTCGCCCTTCACCGTAATGTGCAGGCCGGCGTCGTCGATCCGGTCGTAGCTGACGCCGGACACCATCTTCACCCGCTTCATCTTCAGGCTTTCGCGATGGATCCAGCCGGTGGTCTTGCCCAGGGTTTCGCCGATCTTGCTGGTCTTGCGCTGCAGCAGATAGACCTCGCGCGGGCTCGGGTGCGGCTGCGCGCCCTGCGGCGCCAGGCCGCCAGCGGTGTCGCCCGTCATGTCCACGCCCCACTCGCGCATGAAGGCTTCGGCGTTCAGCGATGTGGACTGGCCTTCGTGGCACAGGTATTCGGCGGTGTCGAAGCCGATGCCGCCGGCGCCGATGATGGCCACTTTCTTGCCCACCGGTTTCTTGTGCTTGAGCACGTCGAGATAGCTGAGCACCTTGGGGTGGTCGACGCCGGGGATGGCCGGCAGGCGCGGCGCGATGCCGGTGGCCAGGATCACCTCGTCGAAGCCGGCCAAATCGGCCGCGGCCACGCGGGTGTTCAGTTTCAGTTCCACGCCGGTGGTTTCGATGCGGCGCTTGAAGTAGCGCAGCGTTTCGTAGAACTCTTCCTTGCCCGGAATCTGCTTGGCGACATTGAACTGGCCGCCGATTTCGGCCGCGGCGTCGAACAGCGTCACCGCGTGGCCGCGCTCGGCGGCGACGGTGGCGAAGGCGAGACCCGCCGGGCCGGAGCCCACCACCGCCAGCTTCTTCGGCGCGGCGGCCTGGTCGTAGTTGAGCTCGGTTTCGCGGCAGGCGCGCGGATTCACCAGACAGGAGGTCAGCTTGCCCTGGAAGATGTGGTCGAGGCAGGCCTGGTTGCAGCCGATGCAGGTGTTGATCTCGTCGGCGCGGCCTGCCGCCGCCTTGTTGACGAAGTCCGGGTCGGCCAGGAAGGGGCGCGCCATCGACACCATGTCGGCGCAGCCGCCGGCCAGGATCTCTTCCGCCACTTCCGGCGTGTTGATGCGGTTGGTGGTGATCAGCGGGATCTTCACCTTGCCCATCAGTTTCTTGGTCACCCAGGCGAAGCCGCCGCGCGGCACCATGGTGGCGATGGTCGGCACCCGCGCTTCATGCCAGCCGATGCCGGTGTTGATCAGGGTGGCGCCGGCCTTCTCGATTTCCAGCGCCAGCTGCGCCACCTCGTCCCAGTTGCTGCCGTCCTGCACCAGGTCCAGCATCGACAGCCGGTAGATGATGATGAACTCGGGGCCGACCGCCGCGCGCACCGCCTTGACGGTTTCGATGGCGAAGCGGATGCGGTTTTCGAAGCTGCCGCCCCAGGCGTCGGTGCGCTTGTTGGTGGCGCGGGCGATGAACTGGTTGATCAGATAGCCTTCCGAGCCCATCACCTCGACGCCGTCGTAGCCGGCCTCTTGCGCCAGCTTGGCGCAGTTGGCGAAGTCGGCGATGGTCTGCCAGACGTCGGCGTCGGACAGCTCGCGCGGGGTGTAGAAATTGATCGGCGCGATCAAGGGGGACGCCGACACGCACTTTTCCTGGAAGCTGTAGCGGCCGGAATGCAGGATCTGCAGCGCGATCTTGCCGCCGGCGGCGTGCACCGCGTCGGTGACCAGCTTGTGCTTGGGCACCTCATGCGCGTCGGACAGCTGCGCCGCGCCCTCGGCGACGCAGCCTTCGGCATTGGGGCCGACGCCGCCGGTGACGATCAGGCCGACGCCGCCGCGCGCGCGCTCGGCGTAGAAGGCCGCCATTTTTTCGAAGCCGTTCGGGGATTCTTCCAGGCCGGTGTGCATCGAACCCATCAGCACGCGGTTTTTCAGCGTGGTGAAGCCCAGGTCCAGCGGCGCCAGCAGGTGCGGGTAAACGCTCATGTTTCTTCCTCGTGTCCGTTATGTAGCGGCCCGGGCGCTGCGCGCCCAAGCCTTTGATTCGTCTGGCGATGTCAGCTCTGCCAGTCAAGATACTTACTGGTAAGTAAGTTGTCAACGCGGCCGCCGGCAAACCGCTTGGCATGTTGCGCGCGCAGGCTCTTATAATCGCGGCAGGCAGCTTGAAGCTGCCCTCACAAAGGAGAACAACAGATGTGCCAAGAAACACACCACGCTCACACCGATTGCCTGACCCCGCTGCAACAGCGCCCGCTGGGCCGCCGCGGCTTCCTGCGCCTGGCCGCGCTGGGCGGCGGCGCCGCGCTGCTGGGCAGCTTTGTGCCGCGTACGGCCTGGGCGGCCGGCGGCACCGACGTGCTGCTATTGTCCTGCATGGACTACCGGTTGGTGGATGAAACCGCCGCCTTCATGGACAGCCTGGGCCTGCGCGACAATTACGACCACATCGTGCTGGCCGGCGCGGCGCTGGGCGCGGTCACCGACAAGTTCCCGGCCTGGAACGCCACATTCTGGCAGCACCTGGGCATCGCGCTAGACCTGCACCACATCAAGAAGGTGGTGCTGCTGGACCACCGCGACTGCGGCGCTTACAAGGTGATTCTGGGAGAGGATTTCGGCCAGCAGCCGGCCAGGGAAACCCAGGTCCACGCCGAAACGCTGAGGCGCTTGAGCGGCATGATCGTCGCCAAGCACCCGCAACTGCAGGTGGAGCGTTACCTGATGGCGCTGGACGGCAAAGTGGAGGCGATCGCCGCCTGAGCGCCGGCGCGGGCCGCCACCGCGCCCGTAAGGCTCGCGGGCATGGCCGGCGGCCCGCCCGCGTTGCGCAAACGCCAGGCGGGCGGGCTTATTCGCCGTGGCGCTCGGCGGCGCGGCGGTAAGCCGGGCGGGCCTCGATGCGGTCGACGAAGCGCGCCAGATTGGGATAGCGCTGGCGGCCCTCGCCGCGCACCGCTATCTGGGCGACGAAGGACAGCTGCACGTCGGCGCCGGTGAGATCGTCGCCGACGAAGTAATCGCGGCCAGCCAGTTCGCCATCCAGATAGCCCAGATGGTTGTCCAGCTCGCTGTGGATGCGCGGATGCAGCGGCGCGCCGGCCTCGCCCAGCGTGCCGACATACAGCTGCAGCAGGATGGGCAGCATCGCCGAGCCTTCGGCGTAATGCATCAGCTGCGCGTAGCGGTTGTAGTCGGGCGAAGCGATGTCCGGCGCGAAGCGGCCGTTGCCGTAAGTGCGGATCAGGTAATCGACGATGGCGCCGGATTCGATCAGCACCGCGTCGCCGTCGCGCAGCACCGGCGCCTTGCCCAGCGGATGGATGGCCTTCAGCGCCGGCGGCGCCAGCCGGGTTTTGGGATCGCGCTCGTAGCGCACGACGGCATAGTCTTGGCCCAGTTCTTCCAGCAGCCAGGTGATGCGGCGCGAACGCGATTGATTCAGGTGGTGGACTTCTATCATGGCGGCTCCGGTCGGGGATTCAGGCGGCGGGCGCGACGCGCGCCAGCCAGGCGAGGATATCGCTTTCCACCTCGGCGCGGTTGCTTTCGTTCAGCATCTCATGCCGCCCGCCGGGGTAGACCTGGCTCTGCAAGTCCAGCACGCCGGCGTCGCGGTAGCGGATTTCCAGCTGGCCCAGCGCCAGCCGGCCCAGGCTGACCGGATCGCGGCTGCCGGCGAACAACAGCACCGGACAGCGGCGCTGGATGCCCTGGCCCGCCGCCTCGCCGTTTTCCATTTCGACGATGCCGGCGAACAGGTCGGCCCACAGACCCGGCGTAGGGTCGAAGCCGCAGTCCGGGTCGGCGAGGTAGGCGTCCACTTCGGCCGGGTCGCGGCTCAGCCAGTCCATCTTGGTCCGCCATGGCGGAAAGCCCAGATTGAAGCTGCCGAACACCAGCGCGGCCATCAGCCGGCTGGGCCGGTCCCAGCCCTTGCGCCGCCCGAGGAAGCGGGCGACGGCGCCCAACAGCCGCGCCAGCGGCCGCTGGCGGTAGCCGGTAGACGACAGCATCAGGCCGGACAGCAGGCCGCCGTAGCGCAGGAAATAGGCGCGGGCGATGAAGCTGCCCATGCTGTGGCCCAGCAGGATGACGGGCAGGCCGGCATGCCGCTCCGCCGCGTGGCGGCGCACGGTTTCCACATCATCCACCACCTTGCGCCAGCCGTCTTCAGCGGCGAAAAAGCCGCGCGGGACGGGGGAGGCGCCGTGGCCGCGGTGATCGTGCGCGTACACCGCGCAGCCGGCCGCCGTCAGCGTTTGGGCGAAACGGTCATAGCGCGCGGCGTATTCGCTCATGCCGTGGGAAATCAGCACCACGGCGCGCGGCGGGCCGTCAGGCAGCCATTCGCACAGCGGAATGGCTTCGCCGTCGGCGGCGGTCAGAAAGGTACGGTGCATGCGCTTGCCCTTGCGTTGGTGGAGCGGGTTTGCCAGGCCGCGGCGCGCGGCCGTCGCGTCAGCCCAGCAGCGGCCGGCTGTCGAAATGCGGATTGGTCAGCGCAGTCAGCACGTGGTCGCGCCAGGCGCCGTCGAGAAACAGGTAATCCCTGGCCTGGCCTTCGACGGCGAAGCCCAGCCTTTGCAGCAGCGCGGCGCTGCGGACGTTGTGCGGCTGGTAATTGGCCTGGATGCGGTGCAGCTTGAGCTCGTCGAAGGCGAAGGCGATGGCCGACTGCAGCGCCTCGCGCATCAGGCCCTGCCCTTCGCGCGCGCAGTCGATGCCGTAGCCGAGATGGCAGGCCTGGAACACGCCGCGGACGATGTTGCTGAAGCTGACGGTGCCGATGATCCGTTCCGGCTCGGCCTGCGTCGCCAGCAGGAAGCGCGCGCTGGCGCCCTCTTCCCAGTTGCGGGCGGCCTGGCGCAACTGCATCGCCCAATGGGATTCGGTATAGAACAACGGTCCGGCGGTCGGGTTCCACGGCTCGAGGTGGGCGCGGTTGCGCAGCTGGTAGTCGAGCACCGCGGCCGCCTTGTCCGGATGGGCCGGCAGCAGCCGCAGGCGGGGGGTGTCGAGTATCGGTTGGACGACGGTCATGGCATGGCGTTTTTATGACAAGGCAGTAGATAGTAGTCGCAATGCCGGACAATGCTCAAGCCATGCCGCCGGCGCGGGGCCGGCGGCGGGAGGCTCTGGCGGCGAAATCGCTGGCATACGCTTGCCAGGCTGCCGCCTGGTTTCAGCCGGTCAGCCGTTCCAGCGCCTCGCGGTACTTGGCGGCGGTTTTCTCGCGCACGTCCAGCGGCACGGCCGGGGCCGGGGCCTGCTTGTTCCAGCCGGAGGCTTCCAGCCAGTCGCGGACGAACTGCTTGTCGAACGACGGCGGGTTGCTGCCCGGCTGGTAGCTGTCGGCGGGCCAGAAGCGGCTGGAGTCCGGCGTCAGCGCCTCATCCATCAGCGTCAGCACGCCGTTTTCGTCCAGGCCGAACTCGAACTTGGTGTCGCAGATGATGATGCCGCGCGTGGCCGCGTAGGCGGCTGCGGTTTTGTACAGCAGGATGGCGGTGTCGCGCACCTGGGCCGCCAGTTCCTTGCCGACGATGGCCTCGCACTGGGCGAAGCTGATGTTCTCGTCGTGGTCGCCCACCGCCGCCTTGGTGGACGGGGTGAAGATGGGCTCGGGCAGCTGGTCCGCCTCGCGCAGGCCGGCCGGCAGCGCCACGCCGCAGATGGCGCCGGACTGCTGGTATTCCTTCCAGCCGGAGCCGGCCAGGTAGCCGCGCACCACCGCCTCGATCGGCACCGCCTTCAGCCGCTTGGCCACCACCGCGCGGCCCTCCACCTGCGGCAGGTCTTCCGCCGCCACCACGTCTTCCGGCTTTTCGCCGGTCAGGTGGTTGGGCACCACGTCCTTCAGTTTTTCAAACCAGAAGTTGGAGATGGCGGTCAGGATCTGGCCCTTGGCCGGGATGGGGTCATCCAGGATCACGTCGAAAGCCGACAGCCGGTCGGTGGCGATCATCAGCATGCGTTGCTCGTCGATCTGATACAGATCGCGCACCTTGCCGGAGTAGATCTTCTTCAGGCTGGTCAGATTGGTGGTGGTGAGTCCGGTCATCATGCTTCCTTCACAGGCAAGGGTTCAATGCGTTTGAGCGCTTCGCGCCGCGACAGCGGCGCAAGCGGAGCGGCGGCGACAAAGCCGCGCACCGCGTCGGGATCGGTATAGGCGTATTCGCGCAAGGCCCAGCCTATCGCCTTGCGGATGAAGAATTCGGGGTCGGCGGCGTTGGCCGCGCAGTAGCGGAACAGCCGCGCGGCGTCGGTGTCGCGCTTCCAGTACAGCTGGTGCAGGATGGCGACGCGGCGCAGCCAGAAATCGCCGTCGCCGGACAGCCTGTCCATGTCGGTTTGCAGTTCGCGCCGGGCGCGGACCAGCTCGCCTATGATCCAGGCCGCCAGGCCGTCGACGGTGTCCCACCAGGATTTGGCGGCAACCAGCGCCAGCAGCCGCGGCAGGGCGGCCGCCGGCAATTCGGCGGCATGGCGGGCCAGCAGGTCCACCGCCACGTACTGGAATTCGCGCTCCGGCTGGCGCCACAGCGTTTCCGCCGCCGCCAGCCAGCCATCGGGACCCGCCGCGTCCTGTGAGCGGATCCACGCTCCGGCGGCCTTGCGCCTGGCCGGCGTCGCCAATCCCAGGAAATCGAACTGCCCGCGCATATAGTCGCGCATCGCCGGCCGTTTGGCGGGGTCGGCGGCGGCCTCCAGCCGGCGGCGCAGCTCCGGCAGTCCGACGAGCGCGTTTTCCATCGCTTAGCCGCCCATCCCGCCGTTCACGACTGGAAGCCCGGGTTGTGCTTGGCCTTGTCAGACCATTCGCGCGACTTCTTGGGATCGGCGGGCAGATTGGGCGCGCCGGTCTTGTAGATGCGCGCCAGCGCGCGCTGGACCTTGGGCGGCGTATAGCCGGAAAGCGCGCTGGCCGCGCGCTCGTACCAATAGACAGCCTGCTTGCCATCCGCCGGCACGCCTTCGCCGCGCTCGTACATCTGGCCCAGCAGGTAGTAATTCTCGGTGCCATCGTCATCCTGCCCGGTGGCCGCCACCAGCAGCCGGCTGCCGCGCGGCGCGTCGCGGTAGGGCGCGGGCGCGGTAATCAGCAGTCTGGCGAAGTCCTGCTTCAGCCTGTAGCCGCTGCCCTCCGGCTCCGGATAGCGCGCGGCGCGCTCCAACAGCTGGATCAGCTTGGGGTAGTCCTTCTTCACCGCTGGCGACTTGAGGTAGCCGTTAGGATTGCGGCCATAGCTGTCCGCCAGCAGCGACAGCGAACGGCGGTCGCCCATCTCGGCGGCCCTCATGAACAATTCGTGGGCCTTGACCTGCTGGCCGGCCTGCATCAGCTGGTAAGCCTGGTCGCCCATCGGCTTGGCGCTGGCTTGCGGCGCCAGCGGCTGGCTCTGGCCGGCGGCCGGCGTCTCGGCATGGGCGGACAGCGCGGGCGCGCAGGCCAGCGCCAGCAGCAGCGCCGCCGGCCTCAGCGCTTGCGACAGGGTCTTGGAAAATGCGGAAGGATTCATCACGGTGCTCTTTCTTGATCTGGTTGCCGCCGGCCGGTCTGGCCGGCATACGGCCAAGCCTACCGCGCCGGCCGCCGCGGCGGAAATGACCGCCCCGGCTGCGGGCCGGGAATGAAAATGGCGTCCGTTCAGCGTCATCGCGATGAGAAATGGCGAAGCCGCCGGCCTCGCCATCTCGCTCGCTACAGGGTGTCCTTCAAGGCCCTGGCCTGCTCCAGCGCCTCGTCGGCCGTGGCCGCCATCACGTTGAAGTGGCCCATCTTGCGGCCCGGCCGCGCCGTTTTCTTGCCGTACAGGTGCAACTGGGCGTTGGGCGCTTCGGCCAGCACGTCCCAGTGCGGCTCGCGGCCGTCTTCCCTCCAGACGTCGCCCAGCAGGTTCACCATCACCACCGGGCTGAGCAGGTCGGTGCGGCCCGGCAGCAGGCCGCACATCGCGCGCACCTGTTGCTGGAACTGGTCGGTCAGGCAGGCGGTGAGGGTGTAGTGGCCGGAGTTGTGCGGCCGCGGCGCGATCTCGTTGACCACCAGGCTGTGGTCGGCCAGCACGAAGAACTCCACCGCCAGCACGCCGACGTAGTCGAGCGCCTCGGCCAGCTTCCGGGCCATCTCCTGCGCCTGCCTGGCCAGCGCCGGGGCGACGCGCGCCGGCACGATGGATTCGTCGAGGATGCCGTTCTTGTGGATGTTTTCCGCCAACGGAAACACCGCGCTTTGCGCGCTGCTGACCCGGGTGACGATGGCCGACACTTCCAATTGCAGGTCCAGCATCTTTTCCAGCACGCAGGCCTGGCCGCCCAGGTTGGCGTAGGCGGCGCGCGCCTCGTCCTGGGTGTTCACTCTGACCTGGCCCTTGCCGTCGTAACCCAGGCGCGCGGTTTTCAGGATGCCCGGCAGATAGGGCGCCAGGTCCACCTGGATGTCCTCGACGCTCTCGATGGCCAGGTAGGGCGCGGTGGCGAGGCCGGCCTTGCGGATCCAGCTTTTCTCGGCGATGCGGTCCTGGGCGATGGCGACGCAGTCGCCGGACGGCGACACGCGGGTGCGCTTGGCCAGCTCGCGCATCGCGTCGGCGTTGACGTTTTCGAATTCGGTGGTGACCGCCGCGCAGCTGGCGGCCAGCTCGGCCAGCGCGGCCGGATCATTGTACGGCGCCTGGATGTGGCGGTCGGCGAAGGCCGCCGCCGGCGCGCTTTCGTCCGGGTCCAGCACCGTCACGCGGTAACCCATGGTCTTGGCTGCGACGGCGAACATGCGGCCCAGCTGGCCGCCGCCCAGGATGCCCAGCATCGCCGGCGGCAGGATGGCGGCCATTATTCGGCCTCCGGCAGCGTCATCGCCAGCACGGTTTCTTCTTGCGCCTTGCGGAAAGCCACCAGCTTCTCGGCCAGCTCCGGCCGGGTGGTGGCCAGCATCGCCACCGCGAACAGCGCGGCGTTGGCGGCGCCGGCCTCGCCGATGGCGAAGGTGGCCACCGGAATGCCCTTGGGCATCTGCACGATGGACAGCAGCGAGTCCTCGCCGCGCAGGTATTTGGACGGCACCGGCACGCCCAGCACGGGCACGTGGGTCTTGGCGGCCAGCATGCCCGGCAGGTGGGCGGCGCCGCCGGCGCCGGCGATGATGGCCGCGAGGCCGCGCGGCGCGGCTTCTTCGGCGTACTGGAACAGCAGGTCCGGGGTGCGGTGGGCGGAGACGACGCGGGTTTCGCAGGCGATGCCGAAGCGCTTCAGCATGCTCGCGGCGTGCTGCATCACTTCCCAGTCGCTGTTGCTACCCATCACGATGCCGACTTCAATCATGGCGGTGCTGCTCGCGGATGGTGAACGAAGACCGCGATTTTAACCGATGCCGCCGGCTACCCGTTATGGTTTTTTATTTTCATATCAAGACAGTTAGCGAATATAACCACCCGGGATCGCCGCCGTTCACGCCGGTTTCGGATAGGTGAACAGCAGCAGATGCACGGTGTTGAAAGCCACATGCGCCAGCACCGCCAGCCACAGCTGGCGGCGCGCGGCGTAGATCAGGCCGTAGCCGATGCCGGCCAGCGTGGCCAGCCCCGCCCAGGCCCAGCCGCCGGCCAGGTGCGCCAGGCCGAACAGCAAGGACGCCGCCATCAGCGCGGCGAAAGGCTCGGTGCGGATTTCCAGCCAGCGCTGGACGCCGGCGCGGAAGAAGGCCTCCTCCGCCAGCGACACCAGGAAGCAATTGGCGAACAGCCAGGGCAGCAGCCAGGCCGGCCATTTCGGCGCCAGGCCGATGATGCCGAAGCCGGCGGCGATGCCCAGCACGAACAGCAGCGCGAGGCCGCCCACCGCCGCCGCCGGCCAGCCCAGCGTGCGGCCGGGCAGCGGGGCATTGCACAGGTTGAGCAGCAGCAACAGGCCGGCCAGGCCCTTGTCGTAGCTCCAGAACAGCCGGTACGGCGCGCTGGCGGCGCTGGCCTTGCCCTGCCACAGCAAGGGGTTGTCGAAGCCGGGCAGCGCGTGCACCGCCAGCGCCAGCAGCAAGGCCACCCACACCAGGTACCACTCCGGCCGCGGATAGCGGCGCAGGCTGCAAGTGAGGCCGGCGGCGGCGGCCGTCGCCACCACGCCCAGCGGCTGCAGCACGCCGGCGGCCAGCGCCAGCATCGCGCTGGTGACCAGGGCTATCCAGCCCGGCGCGGCGTGGCGCAGGCTGGCGGCGACAAGGCCCAGGGCCAGCAGCGCGAAGGCGGCCAGCGTCAGGGGGGGCGGCAGGGGCATGGCGGCTCCGTGGAAAAGTGGCGGAAGCCCACGATGATAACGGCAGGCGGCGGCCAGGCCAAACCCGCCGCCGCGCTCAGGGCTTGGCCGGCGGCCGCGGCTGCAGCAAGCGCCGGCGCTGCGCGTCGGCGAGATAGGCGGCGATCGGCGCCACCTCCTCCGGCGCGATCGGCGCCTTGAAGGCGGCGCGCATCTTGTCGACGATGGCCTGCCAGCGCGCCTGGCTGAAGTCGGGCTGCAGCGCGATGTAGTCGGCCGAATGGCAGATCAGGCAGCGCTGCAGCGCGGTCGGATAGCCGGGATGGCCGCTGTCGGGCAGCATCGCGGTTTCGTTGGGCAACTGGATGGAGACGGCGCCGGCCGGGCCGGCCAGCAGAAGCAGCGCGACGAGCAGGGCGGGTTTCATCAGCCGGCCTCCCCGATGACCAGCGCCACCCGCTCCGCCACGTTGCGGGCGTAGCCGCCGGGGTTCCACGGCTGGACCAGCGGCTGCGTCTGGCCGTCGTTGGCGGTGGCGCGCGCCAGCAGCTGCAGCGCGCCCGGCTTGACGCCATCCAGCGTCAGCGTCCATGGCCGGAACGCGAAGCGGCCGCGCTCCTCGCCAAGCCGCGCCGGCAGCCAGCTGCGGCCGCCGTCGGCGGACACTTCCACCCGGCGGATGCCGCTGCCGCCGTCGAAGGCGATGCCGCGCAAAGCCAGCCGGCCGTCCGGCGCCGCCACGGTCTGGCCGTCGGCCGGGTGGGTGATGAAGCTGCGCACCTTCATTCTTGTCAGCCGCACCGTCCGCTCCGGCTTGGCGCCGGGGGCGATGCCGTAGTCCGGCGTGTCCGGCACGGTGTAGGCGGTGGCGGCGAACCAGCCGTCGAACACGTGGTCGAGCACCTCCAGCTGCGACAGATGCTTCATCCAGTACGAGGCGTAGAAACCCGGCACCACCAGCCGCAGCGGATAGCCGTTGAGCACCGGCAGCGGCTGGCCGTTCATCGCCCAGGCTATCATCACCTCAGGCCGCAGCGCGTCCTCCAGGTACAGCGAGCGGATGAAGCTGGGGGTCTCCTCCAGCGCCGGCTGGTCGGTGCCGCGGAACGCCACCTGCACCGCGCCGTCCTTCACGCCAGCCGCCTTCAGCACATCGGCCAGCCTCACCCCGGTCATCTCGACGCAGGCCATCGAGCCGTTGCCCAGCTGCGCGCCCTGCACCCGGGGCTGCAGCAGGCCGCGGCCATTGCCGGCGCACTGCATCACCACGGTTTGGCTGACGGTTTCGAAACGGGTTTGCAGATCGCGCAGCGTCAGCGTCAGCGGCTGCCGGACCAGCCCTTTCACCGTCAGGGTATGGCTGGCGGCGTCGATGTCCAGCGGGTGGCCGGCCAGGTGGTAGCGGACGAACACCGCCTCGTTGGGCGTGATCAGGCCGCGGTCGAACTGGGAAAACGGCGTCTCCAGATGCACCGGCCGGGTGGTGATGCGCAGCAGCGGCATCTTCTGCGGATACGGCACCAGCTCGCGCCAGCCGTTGTCGAAGCCCTGATACAGCCAGGCTGCCGCCCGCAGCCTGCCGGACAGGGCCAGCAGGCCAGCGGCGGCCAAGCCGCCCTTCAATACTGCCCGCCGTCGCAGGGCGTCATCCATGGTTGCGGCTCCTTCGGATGCGATGGGCGGCCGACGCGCGCGGCCGCGGCCGGCAATGCCTTTGGCATGGCCGGAATTTGCGCCATCGTAGGCGCGCGCGCCGCGAATGTCCACGGCATGGGCAGGGAAAAGGGCTGACTGTTGCGTCAGCGCCGATGGCGGCGCAAGGCGCGCCAGACCGCCCCGCCGGCGGCGGCGCCGATGCCGGCCAATGCCAGCAGCGCGCCCAGGCCGAAGCCCGGCGGCATCTCGCCGGAGTCGGGCGTGGCCGGCCGCGCCAGCAGCATCGCCAGGAAGCCGGCGATCAACAGCGACGCGCAAGCCAGCCAGCGCAGGCCGCGGGTGCGCCAGGCCAGCCGCAGCGCGTACAGCAGCGAGGCGGCGTAAAGCGCCAGCAAGGCGATCAGGGGAATCAGTTCGGGATGGATCCAGGGCATGCGGCGCGGGTCTGCAATCGGGCGAAAGACCCGATGGTAGACCCGGAGCGGCGGCCAAGGTTCGGGAAACCGGCCGCCGCCGCGCCTCACTGCACCACGATGTCGCTGAGGTGGTAGGTGCCGGTGCGGCTCAGCTGGCAGAACACCTTGGCCTTCAGCGACACGGTCTTGCCCTTGTAGCGGCCCATGCCTTCCTGATTCAGCGCCAGGCTGCGCTTGGCCTGCTCGCCGCAGTCGCCGCCGTCGTCGAAGGTCATTTCCCGCTCCAGCTTCAGGTGGTAGGCCTTGAAGAAGGTGCCGTCGGCCTTGCTGCCGGAGGAGATCGGCCCGATCACGGCGCCGCGCAGCGTGATCGGCGTCTCGCCGTCGTCGCGCACCGCGATAGCCTTGCCGGCGCAGGCCAGCTGGCTGGCCGCCAGCAGGCACAGCGCGGTCAGGAGGTAACTGCGATTGGTTTTCATGTTTTGCTGCTCATCACGGTAAACGCGCCCCTTGCGATGAGGGGCGCTTGTTTTGCTTTGGGGTTGGCTGGCTTAGCGCGACTGGCTGCAGCGCAGGCCCAGCTTGGCCAGCTGCGCGGGCTGGCTGGCGGCGACCTGCCAGTCGCCGCCGTTGCGGCTGAAGCGCAGCGCCAGCTTCTGGCCGCCCTTCTCCAGCTGCAGGCCCAGGCTGTTGCCGCGCCAGGATTTGAAGACGGTTTCCACCGAAGCGTCGCTCAGGCTGCAGAACAGGCTGCCCTGCTCGGTGTTCGGCAGCGACACCAGCTGCAGGCGCCAGTCGGGCGAATTCTGCAGCTGCAGCAGCGCGCTGCCGTCGGGCGACGCGGACACCATGTTCTCGGTGCTGTAGGTAAAAAAGACCTTGCCGCTGCGGTTGTCGATCAGCAGGCTGCCCGGCGCGTCATGGCCGAACTGCAGGTCGACGCGCTGCAGCGCGTTGCCGGCCAGCGGGCCCTGGTAGAGGAAGGTGGAGCTGTCGCCGTCGCCCTTGGCGATTTTCCAGCTCTTGAACTGCAGGCGCTGGCCGGCCGGGGTGGACACGGTCAGCAACTGGCCCTGGCGGCGGCTGAATTCCGGATGCGCGGCGACCATGCGGCTGTCGTTCTTCGGGATGCTCATCGGATCCAGCAGCTGGCGGCGGTCGCCGGCTTCGCGCAGGATGGCCGCGCTGGCGGCCGCGTCCAGCGCCTGCGCCGCGACGGCGCGGCCGGCGTGCTGCTGGCCACGCAGCTGGCCGGCCAGGTCGATCACCGGATCGCTGTCGAAGTTGGTGATGGGCGCGGCCAGCGCGCCGCCCGCTGCCGACAGCAGCAGGCCGAGCAGGGGATAGAAGGATTTTTTCATGGGATCAATAAGCGATACGGGAGGATTTCCGCCTCGCTTATGTCATTGGGTTCGCTGGCTGTCAATGTAATTATGACAACCTGTCTGGCTCAATGGCCGGCCAGCGCGTCCAGCACCTTGCTAGACAGCGCCTGCGGCTGCGCGGTGACCCGCAGCAAATGGCGCAACGCCGGATGCGGCGGCCGGTGCACCGCCACCCCTTCGGCCAGCAGCTTGCGCTGGATCGCCTCGCTGCAGGAGGCGTTGGGGTAGAGCACGCTGACGAAATTGGTGTGCGACGGCAGCACGGCGAGGTCGCGCGCGCGCAGCGCGGCCTCCAGCTTGTCCCGCAGCTGCACCGTGGCCTGCACCAGTTGGCGCGCGTAGTCCGGGTCGTCCAGCACCAGCTGCGCCGCGTGCTGGGCCAGGCCCGACAGCGCGTACTGCGGCCGGATCTGGTCGGCCTTGGCGATGATGTCGGCCGGCGCCAGCGCGAAGCCCACCCGCAGCCCGGCCAGGCCGTAAGCCTTGGACAAGGTGCGCAGCCGCAGGGTGTTGGGCAATACCCCTGCCGGCGGCGCGTCCTGCGGGTCCTGGCAGAAATCGACATAGGCCTCGTCGAGGATCAGCATGGTCTGCGTCGGCAGCTGCTGGCGCAGCGCCTGGATCTCGGCGGCCGACCAGTAATGGCCGGTGGGGTTGTCGGGATTGGCCAGGTACAGCGCCACCGCGCGTTCGGCCTGCACCACCTCGCACAGGCGCGCGAGATCCGGCCGCAGGCCTATGCCCTGCGCCTGATACGGCACTTCCAGGATGCGCGCGCCCACGCCCTCGGCGAAATAGCGGAAGGCCGGGTAGGTGCCGGCGCTGCACACCACCGCGTCGCCGGCGTTGCAGCGCAGCCGCAGCGCCAGCAGGATCAGGCTGTCGGCGCCGCAGTCGAAGATCACCTGGCTGCTCTCCACCCCGTGGCGTTGCGCGGCGCGCTCGCGCAGCGCCAGCGCGTAGGGGTCGGGATACAGCCGCGCCAGTTCGGCCAGCGCCTCGCCCCACTGCGCCAGCAGCGGCGACTCCGGCTTGCTCATGCTCTCGTTGGCGCCCAGCCGGCTGACCACCTTGTGCCCCAGCGCCGCCTCCAGCTTGGCGATGCCCGGAAACGGGTTGACGATGGTGTGATGTTCCAGGTGGCGCGCGTAATGTGGCATGGCGGTTCCGATTCGCAGGGTGACGACGGCCATTCTAGGCCAACGCGAGTTCAGACAAGCGATTGCTTGGAAATATCCTTAGCGCGGAAAGAAGCCTTCCGGCTAGCGGGCGGCCGAAGCCGCGGCGGGCGCGGCCGCCTGCGGGGCCGGAGCGACGGCGTGGGCCGGCGGCGCCTTGGGCAACACCAGCGGTCCTTTGTAACCGCAGGCCGCCAGGGCCAGGGTCAGGCTTGCACAAGCGAGCAGGGTACGCATACTGACAGCAATCCGATATGGCAAAATCAGCATACTAGCAAAACCGCGCCGGCCCGTGTTGCGTCCGGCCGGCCACACAGGAAACCATCATGACCGAAAGCGAATTTCTGCAACTGAGCGACGCCATCTTCGACCAGATCGAAGCGGCCATCGACGACCATGGCCTGGATGCCGATACCCTGCGCCAGGGCAATGTGCTGGAAATCGAGTTCGACAGCGGCGAAAAAGTGATCGTCAACCGCCACGCCGTCAACCAGGAGTTGTGGATCGCGGCGAAAAGCGGCGGCTACCACTTCTCCCGCCAGGGCGCGGCCTGGATCGCCAGCCGCGACGGCTCCGAGTTCTTCGCCACGCTGGCCGAAGCCATCCGCGCCGGCAGCGGCGAGGCGTTCGGCTTCGGCGACTGAGGCCGGCCAGCCGCGCCGCGCAAGCCGCCATGATCCTGGCGGCTTTTTTTGCGGCCCAAATGCGCAGCGAAAGTGTTGCGATTTGTAAATGGATTGTTAATGGATTGATCTGGTGCAAGAAAGCCGGCCGGGGATGGGGCGCAATATCCGTCATACATAATTTACTAATACATAAATTCTGGATGAGGATAAAACCATGCATTCCCCCGCGATTCCGCTCAACATCGGCAACACCGGCTTCATGCTGCTGTGCGCCAGCCTGGTGATGCTGATGACCCCTGGCCTGGCCTTTTTCTACGGCGGCCTGGTCGGCCGCAAGAACGTGCTCACCATCATGGCCCAGAGCTTCATGTCGCTGGGCTGGACCACGGTGCTGTGGTTCGCCTTCGGCTATTCGATGTGCTTCGGCCCCAGCTGGCACGGCATCGTCGGCGACCCGACCCATTACGCCTTCCTGCGCGGCGTCACGCTGCAAAGCATGTACGCCGGCAACGACGCCGGCATTCCGCTGGTGGTCCATATCGCCTACCAGATGATGTTCGCCATCATCACGCCGGCGCTGATCACCGGCGCCTTCGCCAACCGGGTGACGGTGAAAGCCTACTTCCTGTTCCTCACCGGCTGGCTGGTGCTGGTCTATTTCCCCTTCGTCCACATGGTGTGGAGTCCTGACGGCCTGCTGGCCAAGTGGGGCGTGCTGGACTTCGCCGGCGGCATCGTGGTGCACAACACCGCCGGCTTCGCCGCGCTGGCGTCCATCCTGTATGTCGGCCGCCGCTCGCTGGTGGAAAACAAGCCGCACAACGTGCCGCTGATCGCGCTGGGCACCGGCCTGTTGTGGTTCGGTTGGTATGGCTTCAACGCCGGCTCTGAATTGAAGGTAGACGCGGTCACCGCTTCCGCCTTCCTCAACACCGACGTCGCCGCCTCCTTCGCCGGCACCGCCTGGTTCCTGCTGGAGTGGGCGCACGCCAAACAGCCCAAATTCGTCGGCCTGCTGACCGGCGCGGTGGCCGGCCTGGCCACCATCACCCCGGCCGCCGGCTATGTGTCGCTGGGCAGCGCCGCCGTCATCGGCCTGATCGCCGCCGCGGTGTGCTACTTCGCCGTGCAATTGAAGAACCGCCTGCAATGGGACGACGCGCTGGATGTCTGGGGCGTGCACGGCGTCGGCGGCCTGCTCGGCACCATTCTGCTGGGCGTGTTCGCCAGCAAGGCCTGGAACGCCGCCGGCGCCGACGGCCTGCTGCTGGGCAACCCGGGCTTTCTGTGGAAACAGGCCGCCGCGGCGCTGTTGTCGGGCGTGTGGGCGTTCGCCTTCACCTACGGCATGCTGTGGCTGATAGACCGGGTCACGCCGGTCAAGGTGGACGCCGCCGTCCAGCAGGCCGGCCTCGATGCCACGCTGCATGGCGAGGAAGCCTATATCTGACGCGCCTCAGCCGCCCCAGGCCCGCCACAGCACCACGGCGGCCACCGCCACCGTCAGCGCGGCGAAGCCGCGCAGCACCTGCGGCGGCGACAGGCGGCGGATCAGGCGCCGGCCCAGCAGCATGCCGCCTATCGCCGCCAGCACGAACACGGCGCTGGGCAGCGCGGGCACCCGCGTTCCGTGCCACAGCGCCGCCAGCACGCCGCCGCAGCCCACCAGCGCTATCGCCAGCAAAGAAGTGGCGACGATGGCGTGCATGGACAAATCGCTGAGCCGGCGCAAGGCCGGCACGATGACGAAGCCGCCGCCCACTCCCAACAAGCCGGTGAGAAAACCGGTGACCGCGCCGACGCCCGCGAGCGCCGCCGCCGCGGCCGGACTCCAGCGCAGCCGGCCGGTCTCCGGGTCCAGCCGGCAAGGCGCGGCGCGTCCATCGCGAGTTGCCGCGCCGCCGGCCGTGCGCCAGGAACGCGCCGCCACGATCAGCATCGCCAGCGCGAACAGCGTCGACAGCAGCGGCGCCGGCAACAGGTGGGCGACGCGCGCGCCCGCCGCCGCGAACGGCACGCCGCTGGCCGCCATCCAGGCAGCGGCGCGATAACGCACCAATTGCCGGCGCCAGCCTTCGTAAGCGCCTAGCGCCGCGCCCGCGGCCACCGCCAGCAAGGCCACCGGCGCCGCCTGCGGCAAGCTCCAGCCTTGGGCGGCCATCAGCGCGGGAACGGCCAGAATGCCGCCGCCGGCGCCGGTCAGGCCCAGCACCGCGCCGACCAGCGCGCCCAGAAGCAGCATCAGCAGCATGGCCGCGCCCCGATAAAAATAATGACAATGACAAGCCGGGATTGCATGGAGAGGCGCCTGAGAATATACTGCCGATCATTATATTAATTTATATAATGATGTAAAGCACCGCCCCGACAGAGGACACCATGCCCGCGCAGATCGAAAGCTTTTACGACGCCGCCACCGGCACCGTCAGCCACGTGGTCTATGACCGGGACGGCGGCCATGCGGCGGCGGTGGACCCGGTGCTGGACTTCGACCCCAAGTCCGGCCGCACCTCGCGCCGCTCCGCCGACCGGCTGCTGGAATGCCTGCGCGCCCGGCGGCTGACGCTGCAATGGATACTGGAAACCCACGCCCACGCCGACCACCTGTCGGCCGCCCCCTATCTGCAACAGCAGGCCGGCGGCCGCATCGCCATCGGCGAGCGCATCACCCAGGTGCAGGACGCTTTCTGCCGGGTATTTAACCTGGAGCCGGCGTTCCGCAGCGACGGCTCGCAGTTCGACCACCTGTTCGGCGACGGCGAAACCTTCCGCATCGGCGCGCTGGAAGCCACCGCGCTGTGGGTGCCGGGCCACACGCCGGCCGACATCGCCTACCAAGTAGGCGACGCGGTCTTCGTCGGCGACACGCTGTTCATGCCGGACGTCGGCACCGCCCGCTGCGACTTTCCCGGCGGCGACGCCGCCACGCTGTACCGCTCCATCCGCCGCCTGCTGGCGCTGCCGGACGACACCCGGCTGCTGATGTGCCACGACTATCCGCCCGCCGGCCGCGCGCCGGCCTGGTGCGCGACGGTGGCGGAACAGCGCCGCGCCAACCTGCATGCGCGCGACGGCGTGGAAGAGGCCGATTTCGTGGCGATGCGCGAGGCGCGCGACGCCACGCTGGCGATGCCGCAGCTGCTGCTGCCGGCGGTGCAGGTCAATATCCGCGCCGGCCGCCTGCCGCCGCCCGAGGACAACGGCGTGCGCTATCTGAAGCTGCCGCTGGACGCGCTGTGACGCGCCGCGATCAGTGGCGGGCCAGCGTCTTGGCCAGGTCCAGCGCCTTGGCGCGGGCGCCGACGTCGCCCTGCGCCGCCGCCTTGGCGTACCAGCGGATGGCGGCGGGGATGTCCCGCTGCACGCCCTCGCCGCGCTCGTACATGCTGGCGATCAGGTACTGCGCGCCCACGTCGCCCTGCTTGGCGGCCTCCTCGTACCAGTAGGCGGCCAGCCTGTCGTCCTGCGGCGCGCCGCGGCCGAGAAAATACTGGGTGCCAAGGTCGATCTGGGCGGCCAGATAGCCCTGGCGCGCCGCCAGCGCGAACCAGCGCGTCGCCTCGGTCAGCGACTTGTCCACCGCGTCGCCCTTTTCGTACAGCAGGCCCAGCGCGTACTGCGCCTGCGCCAGCTGGCCGTCGGCCGCCCGGCGCAGCCAGTACAAGGCCTGGGGCTTGTCCACCTTGCCGGCCTCGCCGCGCCAGTCCATCATCGCCAGATTGAAGGCCGCCACCCGGTCGCCGCCTTCCGCCGCCTGCCAGAAGGCGATGCGGGCGGCCGCCAGCCGCCCGTCCTGGTATTCGCGCCAGCCCGGCACATCGGGCGGCGTGGCCAGCGCGCCCAGGCTGACCCATCCCGCCAGCAACACCGCCGCAAACCGTGTCATCGCGTTTCCTCCCCGCATTTGCAGATTAGTCGCCGGCGGCGGCCGATTCTGACGGCCTTGCCGATGATGATGTTGTTCTCCCGGCCCGGCGCGCGGCAGGCTACAATGTTTCGACTAGTTGCTATTGCCCCCTGGAGTCCCCGATGAGTGCCTCTCTGGTTGATCCGCTGTGGTCGGCCATCCGCGATGAAACCCTGGCCGCGGTCAACGACGAACCGCTGCTGGCCAGTTTCCTGCACATGACCGTTCTGCGCCACGCCACGCTGGAAGACGTGCTGGCCTTCCATTTGTCCAGCAAGCTCGCCAGCCCGGTGATGGATCCGCGCGCGCTGCTGGAATTGTTCCGCGAAGCGTTCCAGGCCGATCCCGCCGTCAGCGCCGCGATGCGCGCCGACATTCGCGCCTGTTATGAGCGCGACCCGGCCTGCGACAGCTATTCCACGCCGCTGCTGTACTTCAAGGGCTTCCACGCCATCCAGAGCCAGCGCATCACCCACTGGCTGTGGCAGCAGGACAGACGCACGCTGGCGCTGTTCCTGCAAAACCGCATCTCGGAAGTGACCGGCGCCGACATCCACCCCGCCGCCCGCGTCGGCCAGGGCGTGATGCTGGACCACGGCACCGGCCTGGTGGTGGGCGAAACCGCGGTGATAGGCAACAACGTCTCGATCCTGCACGGCGTGACGCTGGGCGGCTCCGGCAAGGAGCGCGGCGACCGCCATCCCAAGATAGGCGACGGCGTGATGCTGGGCGCCGGCGCGGCGGTGCTGGGCAATATCCTGGTCGGGGAATGCGCGAAGGTCGGCGCCGGCAGCGTGGTGCTGGAAGACGTGCCGCCGCACGCCACCGTGGCCGGCGTGCCGGCGCGGGTGGTGGCGCAAGCTTGTCCCGGCACGCCGGCGCTGGACATGGACCAGCGGGTCTGACGCCGTCCGGCGGCGGCGCTGTAATTTAAATACAGCGTTTCGCCGCCATGCCCAGCCGCGGCCCGCCTGGCGCGGCGCGCCGATCCGCCATGGCAACCCTGCCGGAAAACGCTGAATTTCCATTGCCGCGCAAGCGCGCCGGCGCCGGGCGGTTTTCCAACAGTCGGCATGCCGTCGGCTTGGCCGCCTGTAATTTAGCCGTTACAATGCGCGCGGCCGGCGACCGCCCCGATATTGCATGGCGGCGCCGGGTTCATCAGGAAAACCGCCCCATGAACGTCAGAGTTGTCGATTACCGCGCCCCGGACGCCGCGGAACAGTTCACCCGTTCTCTGCACGAAACCGGCTTCGGCGTGCTGACCAACCACCCCATCCCGCAAGACCTGGTCGAGAAGATCTACGCCGAATGGCTGGCCTTCTTCAACAGCGAGGAGAAGTTCGACTACGCCTTCTCGATGGAGAAGCAGGACGGCTGGTTCTCGCCGGAAGTGTCGGAAACCGCCAAGGGCGCCACGCTCAAGGACATCAAGGAATACTTCCACATCTACCCGTGGGGCCGCGTGCCGGCCGCGCTGAAGGCCGACGCCGACCGCTACTACGCCATCGCCAACCAGCTGGCGCAGGAGCTGCTGTCCTGGGTGCAGCAGTACACCCCGGCCGCCATCGCCGCCAACTACCGCGAACCGCTGTCGCATATGATCGCAGACAGCCAGCAGACGCTGCTGCGCGTGCTGCGCTACCCGCCGCTGACCGGCGAGGAGCCGGCCGGCTCGCTGCGCGCCGCCGCCCACGGCGACATCAACCTGCTGACCATCCTGCCGGCCGCCAACGAGCCGGGCCTGCAGGTGCAGGACAAGAACGGCGACTGGATCGACGTGCCCTGCGACTTCGGCACCCTGGTGGTCAACATCGGCGACATGCTGCAGGAAGCCTCCGCCGGCTTCTACCCATCCACCCAGCACCGCGTGGTCAACCCCACCGGCGAGGGCGCGAAGAAGAGCCGCGTCTCGCTGCCGCTGTTCCTGCACCCGCGCCCGGAAGTGGTGCTGTCCGACCGCCACAGCGCCGGCAGCTACCTGGACGAACGCTTGCGCGAGCTGGGCGTGAAGATGTAATCCGCCCGCCCGCGTGGACGCGAAAACAGGCCGAAGCCATGCTTCGGCTTTTTTTCTGGCTGCGTCGGCCGGCTTCGCCAACTACGATGACAGTAGGGCGCAGTCCTGGTATCCAACGCCACCCGGCTGGCCCGCTGGACCGCGGCCGCGGTCTGTTCGCAGAGGGCACTACATGCGCGGCATCCTTTCCGCTATTCCTGCATTCCCCAACTGGCTGAATTGCGCGCTGGTGGCGGCGCTGTATTTCGCGTCCGCCTGGCTGGGCGACCACTGGCTGATGCTGGAGCTGGAGATGGACAGCGTGGTGTGGCCGCAGCCTGGCCTGGCGCTGGCGGCGGTGCTGCTGCTGGGCTGGCGGGTCTGGCCTGGGGTGCTGCTGGGGGCCTTGCTGGCCGAAGGCTGGCAGTGGCATGGGCTGGTGGCGGGCATAGGCTGGCTGAAGCCGGCCAGCGGCATCGCCGCCGGCGTGCTGGCGCAAACGCTGCTGGGCGCCTGGCTGGTGCGGCGCCATATCGGCCGCGGCAACCCGCTGGACAGCTTCAGCCATTGCCTGCTGTATTTCGTCATCGTGGCGGCGATGACGCTGCTGGGCGCGCTGATCGCCGTCGCCAGCCTGTACCTGTGCGGCCTGCTGCCGCAAAAGCTGCTGGTGATGGAATGCTGTCTGCGCTGGCTGAGCGCCGGCTGCGGCGTGCTGCTGTTCGGCAGCGCCTTCCTGATCCTGCACCAGCATGGCTGGCCGCGGGTGGAGCGCGAAACCTGGTACGAGATGCTGGCCTATTTCGGCATGGTGACGCTGCTGACCGCCAGCATCTTCGTCTGGTGGCACCCGACCATGGACACCACCTATCCGCTGGACCTGCTGGTGCTGCCGCTGGTGGCGTGGGCGGCGTTCCGCTTCACCCCGCGCGAGGTGGTGCTGGCGCTGCTGCTGATCATGGCGCTGGCGCTGTGGGGCACCCGCCACGGCGGCGGCCCCTACTTGGGCTATTCCGCCTACAGCACGCTGATCATCGTGCAGACCTATGTCGGCATCCTGACCGTGGTGTCGCTATGCGTGGGCGCGCTGATGAGCGAGCAGCGCCGGATCAAGCTGGAGCTGGGGCGCCAGCAGGAACAGCTGGAGCAACAGGTGCGCATCCGCACGCTGGCGCTGGAACAGTCGCACGCCGAAGTGCTGGCACTGTCGCGGGTGGACCCGGTGACCGGCATCGCCAACCGCCGCAGCTTCGAGGAAAGCCTGGACGGCGAGTGGCGGCGCGCGCGCCGGCTGGGCACCTCGCTCGGCATGCTGATGATAGACATCGACTACTTCAAGCTATACAACGACCACTACGGCCACGTCAGCGGCGACTACTGCCTGCGCGAAGTGGCGCAGGCCATCCGCAGCAGCGTGCGGCGGCCGCAGGACCTGGTGGCGCGCTACGGCGGCGAGGAGATCGTCTGCCTGCTGCCGGACACCACCGAGGAGGGGGTGGCCTGCGTCGGCGAGGCGGTGCTGGAAGCGGTGCGCGACCTGCAGCTGCCCCATGTCGGCTCGGCGATTTCCGCCATCGTCACCATCAGCATCGGCGGCGCCGCGGTGCTGCCGCGCGAAACCCCGGACAGCCGCCAGCTGGTGGAGGCGGCCGACCGCCAGCTGTACCGCGCCAAGCAGCAGGGGCGCAACCGGATGGTGATCGCCGACGACGAGCAGGACCGCTCCACAGGCTAGTCCGCGCCCGCGGCGGACATCGCGCGAAAGCGCGCCTCCAGCTGCCGCAGCACCTCCAGCGCCGTCGCCAGCCGCTCCGCGTCTATCCCGTCCAGCGCCTGGGCGAAGAAGGCCTGCCGCTGCGGCGCGGCCGCCAGCAGCAGCGCGCGGCCGGCCTCGTCCAGCGTCACCCGGATCTGGCGATTGTCGGACGGGTCGGTGTCGCGCCGCACCAGCTTGTCGGCCTCCAGCAGCTTCAGCTGGCGGGTCAACGCGCCCGGGTCCATCTGCAAATGGCAGGCCAGCTGCCTCTGGCTGGCCACTTCCAGCTCCTCCAGCGATTTCAGGATGCGCCAGCGCGGCAGCGCGTGGCCGACCCGGCTTTCGAAGGCGCCGTACATGGCGCGGCTGCTGCGGCCCAGCTGCTGCAACAGATTGGGCGTGGTTTCAGTCATGTTGCGGCTCCCGCGGCGCGGCGGCGGACGACAGGGTGATGGCCGGCACCTTGCGCACCAGCCACAGGCCCAGCAGCAGGCCGCCGGCC
>NZ_JYKA01000020.1 GCF_001676875.1 Chromobacterium subtsugae
TTGTTTCCAAGATCATCGCTTAATCGGACCGGAGATTTTCATGTCTAGCCAAAAAATCCGCATCCGTCTGAAGGCGTTCGATTACAACCTGATCGACCGTTCCGCCCAGGAAATCGTTGAAACCGCCAAGCGCACTGGCGCCGTGGTCAAGGGTCCGGTTCCGCTGCCGACCAAGATCGAGCGTTTCAACGTTCTGCGTTCGCCGCACGTGAACAAGACTTCCCGCGACCAGCTGGAAATCCGCACTCACCTGCGCCTGATGGACATCGTAGATCCGACCGACAAGACTGTTGATGCTCTGATGAAGCTCGACCTGCCGGCCGGTGTGGATGTGGAAATCAAGCTGCAGTAATCGCTTAAGTTCAAGGGTTTGCGAGCTAAGTGCTTGCGATTCTTGAATTTTCTGTGATACATTAGCGGACTCGCCAATTTGGCGAGTCCGTTTTTGTTTTTATGTCGTGTTTTTTATGCCGGTCAATCGCAATCGGCGCCTGAAAAAGGAAATAAACATGAGTTTAGGTCTTGTCGGTCGCAAAGTCGGCATGACCCGCATTTTTGCCGAAGATGGCGCAACCATCCCGGTAACTGTGCTGGACATGTCCGCTAACCGCGTCACGCAAATCAAAACTGCAGAAACCGACGGCTACAACGCCGTGCAGGTTACTTTTGGCTCCAAGAAAGCCAATCGCGTCAACAAGGCAGCAGCCGGTCACTTCGCCAAAGCTGGCGTTGAGGCAGGCGAAGTCCTGGTAGAGTTCGCTCTGTCGGCCGACGCTGTTTCCAGCTTCAAGCTGGGCGACGCAGTCGCAGTTGAAACCCTCTCCGTTGGCCAGCTGGTTGATGTAACCGGCACCTCCAAGGGTAAGGGCTTCTCCGGCGTGATCAAGCGTCACAACTTCTCTTCCAACCGTGCTTCCCACGGTAACTCGCGTTCGCACAATACGCCGGGTTCCATCGGTCAGGCTCAGGATCCGGGCCGTGTATTCCCGGGTAAGCGCATGGCCGGTCAGTACGGTAACGTCAAGAGCACTGTACAGTGCCTCGAGATCGTTCGTATCGACGCCGAGCGTCAGCTGATTCTGGTCAAGGGCGCAGTCCCGGGCGCCAAGAACGGCGACGTAGTCGTGCGTCCCAGCGTGAAAGCGGGTGCGTGATGGAATTGAATGTAATCAATACCCAAGGCAAGGCTGTTGGCAGCCTGCAAGTGTCCGACTCCCTGTTCGGCCGCGACTACAACGAAGCTCTGGTTCACCAAGTTGTGACCGCGTTCCTGGCGAACGCTCGCAGCGGCAACCGTGCCCAGCTGACTCGTGCTGAAGTGAAGCACTCGACCAAGAAGCCGTTCCGTCAGAAGGGCACTGGTAACGCTCGTGCCGGTATGACTTCCACCCCGAACCGTCGTGGTGGTGGCCGTGCCTTCCCGAACAAGCCGGACGAGAACTTCACCCAGAAGGTCAACCGCAAGATGTTCCGCGCCGGCATGGCGGCCATCCTGTCGCAACTGGTGCGCGACGAGCGCCTGATCATCGTGGACGAGCTGAATGTAGCCAGCCCGAAGACCAAGGAATTCGTAGGTACTGTTCAGCCGATGGGTCTGGAACAGGCTCTGTTCATCACTGGTGAACTGAACGAAAACCTCTATCTCTCTTCGCGTAACCTGCCGAACGTGCTGGTTATCGAAGCTCAACAAGCTGACCCGTACAGCCTGCTGCGCTTCAAGAAGACCGTGATCACCCGCGACGCCGTGAAGCAACTGGAGGAGCAGTGGGCATGAACCAAGAACGTCTGTTGCAAGTAATCCTTGCTCCCATCGTTTCCGAAAAGAGCACCATGATCGCTGAGAAGCATCAGCAAATGGCGTTCCGTGTTGCTACCAACGCAACCAAGCCGGAAATCAAGGCGGCCGTCGAAATGCTGTTCAACGTAAAAGTTGAAGGCGTTTCCACTGTGAACGTCAAGGGCAAGGTTAAGCGTTTCGGCCGTTCCACCGGTCGTCGCAGTGACTGGAAAAAGGCCTACGTTAGCTTGGTCGAAGGTCAAGAAATCGACCTGACCGCTACCCCGGCCGCGGCGGAGTAAGGAGATAGAGCATGCCTATCGTTAAGGTAAAACCGACTTCCGCGGGTCGCCGTGCCGTTGTCAAGGTAGTACACCCTGACCTGTACAAAGGTGCTCCGCACGCAGCCCTGGTTGAGAAGAAAAACTCGACCGGCGGCCGTAACAACAATGGCCACATCACCACGCGTCATCGTGGTGGCGGTCACAAGAAGCACTACCGTCTGATCGACTTCCGTCGCAACAAGGATGGCATCCCGGCAAAAGTGGAACGCATCGAATACGATCCGAACCGCACTGCCCACATCGCCCTCCTGTGCTACGCCGATGGCGAACGTCGCTACATCATCGCGCCGCGCGGCGTGAAGGTTGGCGCCGTGCTGCTGTCCGGCTCGGAAGCCCCGATCAAGGCCGGCAACACCCTGCCGATCCGCAACATCCCGGTGGGTACTACTATCCACTGCGTGGAACTGCAACCTGGCAAGGGTGCCCAGATGGTTCGCTCCGCTGGTGCTTCCGCAATGCTGCTGGCTCGCGAAGGCGTATACGCTCAACTGCGTCTGCGCTCGGGCGAAATCCGCCTGGTGCACGTCGATTGCCGTGCGACCGTTGGTGAAGTGGGTAATGAAGAGCACTCCCTGCGCAAGCTGGGTAAAGCAGGTGCTACTCGTTGGCGCGGCATCCGCCCGACCGTTCGCGGTACGGCGATGAACCCGATCGATCACCCGCACGGTGGTGGTGAAGGCCGCACTGGCGAAGGCCGCGTACCGGTTAGCCCGTGGGGCACTCCGGCCAAGGGCTTCCGTACCCGTCGCAACAAGCGTACCGACAACATGATCGTACGCCGTCGCTATTCCAACAAAGGGTAATTGACAATGGCACGTTCGCAGAAAAAAGGCCCGTTCGTTGACCTGCATCTCCTGAAAAAGGTAGATGCGGTACGGGCAACCAGCGACAAGCGTCCGATCAAGACCTGGTCCCGTCGTTCGACCATCCTGCCGGACTTCATTGGCTTGACCATCGCTGTACACAACGGTCGCACTCACGTTCCCGTCTATGTTTCTGAAAACATGGTCGGCCACAAACTGGGTGAATTCTCGCTGACTCGCACTTTCAAAGGCCATGCTGCCGATAAGAAGGCGAAGAAGAAGTAAGGTGAAGCGATGAGAGTATCTGCAAATCTGAAAAGTGTTCGCCTGTCGGCTCAAAAGTGCCGTCTGGTGGCCGATCTGGTCCGCGGTCAATCCGTAGCCCAGGCGCTGAATATCCTGGCCTTCTCCCCGAAGAAGGGCGCGGTAATCATCAAGAAAGTGCTGGAATCTGCAATCGCTAACGCCGAGCACAACGAAGGCGCTGACATCGACACCCTGCGTGTCACCAGCATCTTCGTTGACAAGGGCGCTAGTCTGAAGCGTTTCACTGCCCGTGCTAAGGGTCGTGGCAACCGCATCGAAAAGCAGACCTGCCACATCTCGTTGACCGTTGGCAATTAAGGGGTAAGAAATGGGTCAGAAGATTCATCCGACGGGATTCCGTCTTGCCGTTAACAAAAACTGGTCTTCCAAGTGGTTCGCGTCCTCGCAGAACTTCCCGGAAATGCTGAAGCAGGACATCGAAGTTCGCGAATTCCTGAAGAAGCGTCTGGGTCATGCTTCGGTTGGCCGCGTCACCATCGAGCGTCCGGCCAAGTCCGCCCGCATCACCATTCACAGCGCCCGTCCGGGTGTTGTGATCGGTAAGAAGGGCGAAGACATTGAAGTTCTGAAGCAAGAACTGCAAAAGCGCCTGGGCGTCCCGGTTCACGTGAACATCGAAGAAGTTCGCAAGCCGGAACTGGACGCGCAAATCATCGCCGACGGCATCGCTTCCCAGCTGGAGAAGCGCGTGATGTTCCGTCGCGCCATGAAGCGCGCCATGCAGAACGCCATGCGTCTGGGTGCCGAAGGCATCAAGATCATGTCGTCCGGCCGTCTGAACGGTATCGACATCGCTCGTAGCGAATGGTACCGCGAAGGCCGCGTGCCGCTGCATACCCTGCGCGCCGACGTGGATTACGCTACCTCGGAAGCCAAGACCACCTACGGTATCATCGGCATCAAGGTATGGGTATACAAAGGCGAGCTGAAGCCGGGCCAAGTTGTGGCCGCGCCGGCAGCTCCCGAGAAGAAAATGAGAAAGGGTGCCCGCAATGCTGCAGCCAACTAGACTCAAGTACCGCAAACAGCACAAAGGCCGTAACACCGGTATCGCCACTCGTGGCAACAAGGTGAGCTTTGGCGATTTCGGTCTGAAGGCTATGGGTCGCGGTCGCTTGACGGCGCGCCAGATCGAAGCTGCGCGTCGTGCGATGACCCGTCACATCAAACGTGGCGGTCGCATCTGGATCCGTATCTTCCCGGACAAGCCGATCACCTCCAAGCCTGCCGAAGTCCGTATGGGCGGGGGTAAGGGCTCTCCGGAGTACTACGTGGCTGAAATTCAGCCTGGCAAGATGCTGTACGAAATGGATGGCGTATCCGAGGAACTCGCTCGCGAAGCTTTCCGTCTGGCCGCAGCTAAGTTGCCGATCGCCACTGTGTTCGTAACCAAACAGGTAGGTCAGTAATGAAAGCGTCCGAACTGAAAGCCAAAACTGTTGATGAGCTGAAGGTGGAACTGCTGAGCCTGCTGAAGGCCCAGTTTGCGCTGCGCATGCAGCACGCTACTCAGCAACTCGCCAAGACCTCTGAACTGAAGAAAGTGCGTCGCGACATCGCTCGCGTTCGCACCGTTCTGAAAGAAAAGGCAGTTTAAGATGAGCGAAACCAAAGTAGTACGTACGCTGACCGGCGTTGTGGTCAGCGACAAGATGGATAAGACTGTAACCGTTCTGGTCGAGCGCAAGGTTAAGCACCCGATCTACGGCAAGATTATCCGTCGCTCCAAGAAGTTCCACGCACACGACGAGAACAACGAGTTCAAGGCAGGCGACCTGGTAGTCATCAGCGAGTCCCGTCCGCTCTCGAAGACCAAGTCGTGGGTGGTAACTGGCCTGGTTGAGAAATCTCGCCAGGTATAAAGCTTGCAGAGGACTTCGGTCCTCTGTATAATGGCCAGCTCTTGCATCTACTTTGCAAGAGTTCCGCCCTTACGGGGTCCAAAACTGGCCGTTTGACACGCCACAGGTTGTCTGTGGCGTTTCGTCTGTTTGGTCTTGCTCTTATGCGAGAAACCGGCAGGTGAAAGTGACGGATAAAGTTGGATTAGAAAGGTAATCATCAAATGATCCAAATGCAGACCATGCTTGAGGTCGCTGACAACACTGGTGCGCGTCACGTTATGTGCATCAAGGTGTTGGGTGGCTCCAAGCGTCGCTATGCTAGCGTAGGTGACATTATCAAGGTGAGCATCAAGGATGCCGCTCCGCGTGGTCGCGTCAAAAAAGGCGACGTCTACAATGCGGTCGTGGTTCGCACTGCCAAAGGCGTGCGCCGTCCGGATGGCTCTTTGATCAAGTTTGACAGCAACGCTGCTGTTCTGCTCAACAACAAGCTTGAGCCGATCGGCACTCGTATCTTCGGGCCCGTTACGCGTGAACTGCGTACCGAACGCTTCATGAAGATCGTTTCGCTGGCTCCTGAAGTGCTGTAAGGAGGTCACATGCGCAAAATTCGTAAAGGTGATGAAGTCGTAGTAATCACCGGCAAAGACAAGGGTAAGCGCGGCACCGTCCTGCGTGTTCTGGATGAGAAGCTGGTTGTTGAAGGCGTTAACGTCGCCAAGAAACACCAGAAGCCGAATCCGGTACGTGGCGTGGCTGGCGGCATCGTTGAAAAAACCATGCCTGTGGACGCATCGAACGTCGCGATTTTCAATCCGGCAAGCCAAAAGGCTGACCGCGTGGGCTTCAAGGTTCTTGAAGACGGCCGTAAGGTACGCGTGTTCAAGTCCAGCGGCGAAGTTATCGGCGCCTAAGGAGCAAACATGGCACGTCTCTACGATTTCTACAAAGACAGCGTAGTGCCGGAACTGATGAAACAGTTCGGCTACAAGTCGATCATGCAAGTTCCGCGTATCGAGAAGATCACCGTGAACATGGGCGTGGGCGAAGCCGTTGCCGATAAAAAGGTAATGGAATTCGCCGTGGGCGATATGGAAAAGATCGCCGGTCAAAAGCCGGTTGTCACCACCGCTCGCAAGTCCATCGCCGGCTTCAAGATCCGCGACAACTACCCGGTAGGTTGCAAGGTAACTCTGCGTCGCGAACGCATGTACGAGTTCCTGGACCGCCTGGTAACCATCGCGCTGCCGCGCGTTCGCGATTTCCGTGGTGTATCCGCCAAGTCCTTCGACGGCCGCGGCAACTACAACATGGGCGTCAAAGAACAGATCATCTTCCCGGAAATCGAGTACGACAAGATCGATGCTCTGCGTGGTATGAACATCACTGTCACCACTACGGCGAAGACTGACGAAGAGGCCCGCGCACTGCTGGCCGCGTTCAAGTTCCCGTTCAAGGGTTAAGCACATGGCACGACTTGCACTGATTAACCGTGAAGAAAAGCGCGTCAAGCTGGCTGAGAAGTTCTCCGCCAAGCGTGAAGCCCTGATCGCCACCATCAACAACCAGAGCCTCTCGGAAGAAGAGCGTTTCGCCGCCCGCCTGCAACTGCAGCAACTGCCGCGCAATGCTTCCCCGGTACGCCAGCGTCGTCGCTGCGCCATCACCGGTCGTCCGCGTGGCGTATTCCGCAAATTCGGTTTGGGTCGCAACAAGCTGCGTGAGATCGCCATGAAGGGCGAGATTCCGGGCGTTGTGAAGGCCAGCTGGTAATAGGAGACACATAAATGAGCATGCACGATCCTATTTCCGATATGTTGACCCGCATCCGCAACGGCCAACGCGCTTCCAAGGTGGCTGTTTCCATGCCGTCTTCCAAGCTGAAGGTTGCGCTGGCGCAGGTGCTGAAAGAAGAAGGCTACATCGAAGACTTCGCCGTTGCCGGCGAAGCCAAGAAGCCTGTTCTCGATATCCAGCTCAAGTACTACGCTGGCCGTCCGGTGATTGAGCGCATCGACCGCGTTTCCCGTCCTGGCCTGCGCGTGTACAAGGGCTCCACCGAAATCCCGAAGGTCATGAATGGTCTGGGCGTGGCGATCCTGTCCACTTCCAAGGGCATCATGACTGACCGTAAGGCACGCTCCACCGGCATCGGTGGCGAGCTGCTCTGCGTCGTGGCTTAAGGGGGTCAAATGTCTCGCGTAGCTAAGAATCCCGTAGCCATTCCGGCTGGCGTTGAAGTTAAGTTCAATGCTGCAGAAGTGACTGTGAAGGGCGCCCTGGGCACCCTGAGCACCGCTCTGTGCGAAGAAGTTGAAATCAAGCTGGACAACGGCCAGCTGACTTTCGCTGCCAAGAACGACAGCAAGTTCGCACGTGCCATGTCCGGCACCCTGCGCGCTCTGTTGAACAACATGGTTAACGGCGTATCCAAGGGCTTCGAGAAGAAGCTGCAGCTGGTAGGCGTGGGCTATCGTGCCCAAGCCCAAGGCGACACGCTGAACCTGTCTCTTGGTTTCTCCCACCCGGTGGCCCACAAGATGCCCGAAGGCATCAAAGTGGAAACCCCGACTCAGACCGAGATCCTGGTTAAGGGCGCTAACAAGCAGCTCGTAGGCCAGATCGCAGCTGAAATCCGCGCTTACCGCGCTCCCGAGCCGTACAAGGGCAAGGGCGTTCGCTACGCTGATGAAGTTGTGGTTCTGAAAGAAACCAAGAAGAAGTAACTGAGGCACTGATATGGACAAGAAACAAGCTCGACTCCGCCGCGCACGTAAAACCCGTGCCCGGATCGCGGAGCTCAAGATGGTGCGTCTCACTGTGTACCGCACCAACAGCCACATTTACGCCCAGATCGTTGACGAGACCGGCAGCAAGGTACTGGCTAGCGCTTCCTCGCTGGAAGCCGATGTACGCGCTGAACTCTCCAACGGCGGCAACGTGGCAGCTGCGGCCGTGATCGGCAAGCGCATTGCCGAAAAGGCAAAGGCTGCTGGCATCGAGAAAGTGGCTTTCGATCGTTCCGGTTTCAAATACCACGGTCGCATGAAGGCACTGGCTGACGCCGCTCGCGAACACGGCCTCGTATTCTAATTCGGAGTGAAGAATGGCTAAGCACGAAATGGAAGATCGCGGCGACGGTCTGGTCGAGAAAATGATCAGCGTCAACCGCGTCACCAAAGTGGTCAAGGGCGGCCGTATCATGGCTTTCTCTGCCCTGACCGTAGTTGGTGATGGCGATGGCGGTATCGGCATGGGTAAGGGCCGTTCCAAGGAAGTTCCGGTTGCCGTACAAAAGGCAATGGAACAAGCCCGCCACACCATGGTCAAGATCCCGCTGAAAAACGGCACGCTGCAGCACACTGTAGTGGGTAAGCACGGTGCTACCACCGTCTTCATCCAGCCGGCTAAAGAAGGTACCGGCGTGAAGGCCGGCGGCCCGATGCGCGCGATCTTCGACGCAATGGGTGTTCACAATGTTTCGGCCAAGATTCATGGTTCCACCAACCCGTACAACGTGGTTCGTGCAACTCTGAACGGCCTGAGCAACATCAACACTCCGGCGCAAATCGCCGCCAAGCGTGGCCTGAGCGTCGAGGACATCCTGGGGGTGGGTCATGAGTAACGCCAAGACTGTCAAGGTCACTCTGGTAAAGAGCCTGATCGGTCGCCTGGAGTCTCACAAGGCCTGCGCCCGTGGTCTGGGTCTGAAGAAGATTCGCCAGACTGTTGAAGTGCTCGATACCCCTGAAAACCGTGGCATGATCAACAAGATCAGCTACCTGCTCAAATTCGAGGGCTAAGAGATGCTGCTGAACACCGTACAACCGGGCGTCGGCGCCAAGCATGCCAAGCGCCGTGTAGGCCGTGGCATCGGCTCCGGCCTGGGCAAGACTTGCGGCCGCGGCCACAAGGGTCAGAAGAGCCGCGCTGGTGGTTTCCACAAGGTCGGCTTCGAAGGCGGTCAAATGCCGCTGCAACGTCGTCTGCCGAAGCGCGGCTTCAAGTCGCTGACGGCTCGCTTCGTTTGCGAAGTTCGCCTGTCCGAACTGAACCTGCTGCCGGTCGATGAAATCGATCTGCTGGCTCTCAAGCAAGCCGGTCTGGTATCTGCCCAGGCACAAGTTGCCAAGGTAGTGCTGTCCGGTAAGGTTGAGCGCGCGGTCAAACTGCGTGGTATCAGCGTTACCGCTGGCGCCCGCGCTGCCATCGAGGCTGCCGGCGGCAGCATTGAATAAGGCATAAATTTGTGGCGAATACTTCTCTAGTGGCAAATGCCAATAAGTTTGGTGATCTGAAGCGTCGAATCTGGTTCCTGATTGGAGCATTGATCGTTTACCGTATCGGTGCGCACATTCCGGTGCCGGGTGTCAGCCCTGCCGAGCTAGCGAAGTTGTTCCACACACCGCAGACGGGCCTGCTCGACATGTTCAACATGTTCTCGGGCGGCGCCTTGTCGAGGTTCACGGTGTTTGCCTTGGGCATCACGCCGTACATCTCGGCCTCCATCATTCTGCAGCTTGCGGCCGAGGCATTGCCCAGCCTGAAGCAGTTGAAGAAGGAAGGTGATGCGGGACGTCGCAAAATAACCCAGTACACGCGCTATGCAACCGTGCTGCTCGCGACTTTCCAAAGTTTCGGCATCGCGGCAATGTTGTATAGGCAGCCCAACCTGGTGATGACCGCTCAGTGGGAGTTTTACCTGACGTCGGTGGTGTCGCTGGTCACCGGAACGATGTTCCTGATGTGGCTCGGCGAGCAAATCACCGAGCGGGGCATCGGCAACGGTATCTCGCTGATCATCTGCGCAGGTATCGCTTCGGGCGTGCCGGGCGCCATCGGCAAAACCCTGACTCAAACGAGCCTGGGTGCGATGAACGCTCTGGTCGCCATCGCGCTGTTCGTCGGCGTGATCCTCGTCACCTACGTGGTGGTGTTTGCGGAGCGCGGCCAGCGCAAGGTGTTGGTGAACTATGCCAAGCGTCAGGTCGGCAACCGCGTCATGCAGGGTCAGAGCACGCATCTGCCGCTCAAACTCAACATGGCGGGCGTGATCCCTCCGATCTTCGCGTCGAGCATCATCCTGTTCCCGGCCACCATTCTTGGTTGGTTCGGTCAGGGCGAACATATGTCGTGGCTGAAGGGCGTGGCTGACAAGCTGCATCCGGGTCAGCCGATCTATGTGCTGCTGTATGCCGCCGCGATCGTCTTCTTCTGCTATTTCTACACGGCGCTGGTATTCAGCCCGAAGGAAACGGCGGATAACCTGAAGAAGAGCGGGGCGTTCATTCCCGGCATCCGTCCGGGTGAGCAGACTTCTCGGTACATCGAGAAGATCATCCTGCGGTTGACGCTGATCGGTGCGATCTACATCACGCTGGTCTGCCTGCTGCCTGAGTTCCTGATCCTGAAGTGGCACGTGCCGTTCTACTTTGGTGGTACGTCGCTGCTGATCATGGTGGTGGTAACCATGGACTTCATGGCGCAAGTGCAGTCCTATGTGTTGTCGCATCAGTACGAGAGCTTGTTGAAGAAGGCTAACTTCAAAGGCAACGCTCTCACCCGCTGACACATACACTGGGTTACATGGCTAAGGAAGACACTATCCAGTTTCCGGGCCCGGTTTGGTAGATTCGCTTCACGCGATTTTCCGGTCGGTTCGAAAGTGGACACGTGGTTCTGGGGCATATCTCCGGCACGGTGCGGATGCCTGGCATCCGCATCCTGTCCGGCGACAAGGCTGGCGCGGGGAAGCCCGCGCGATCCGTCCCAGGCATGGATTGTGTTCCGTGCGAAGTAACGCATTCGCTCTTTTTTGGATTTGAAAGGATCTGAACATGCGAGTACAGCCTTCTGTAAAGAAGATTTGCCGTAATTGCAAAATCATTCGTCGCAATCGCGTAGTACGCGTGATCTGCACGGACCCGCGTCACAAGCAAAAACAAGGCTAACATTTGTTAGACCTGGATTTGCGTGATACAATCGCAAACTTTTCAAGGTCTTAAGGCTTAAGGAAAGAGTATGGCCCGTATTGCAGGGGTAAACATCCCCAATCATGCGCATGCCGTTATCGGCCTGCAGGCAATCTTCGGCGTCGGTCAGACTCGCGCTCAGCACATCTGTGCTGCAGCCAGCGTGAATCCCTCCACCAAGGTGAAGGATCTGACTGAAGCTGAAATGGAAGCTCTGCGTGATCAAGTTGCCAAGTTCACCGTTGAAGGTGACCTGCGCCGCGAAATCACCATGAGCATCAAACGTCTGATGGACATGGGCTGCTACCGCGGCATGCGCCATCGTCGTGGCTTGCCGTGCCGCGGTCAGCGCACTCGCACTAACGCTCGTACCCGCAAGGGACCGCGTAAGGCGATCGCCGGCAAGAAGTAATCTTAAGGAACACAGAGAATGGCTAAAGCAAACACAGCTGTCCGTGTACGTAAAAAAGTGCGCAAGTCTGTTAGCGAAGGTATCGTGCACGTTCACGCTTCGTTCAACAACACCATCATCACTATCACCGACCGTCAAGGCAATGCACTGTCTTGGGCTACCTCTGGCGGCGCTGGTTTTAAGGGCTCGCGCAAGAGTACACCCTTTGCCGCTCAGGTAGCTGCAGAGCACGCTGGTAAAGTTGCCCAAGAATACGGTGTGAAGAACCTGGAAGTTCGTATTAAAGGCCCGGGCCCGGGTCGTGAATCCGCTGTTCGCGCACTCAACTCGCTGGGCTTCAAGATCACCAGCATCTCCGACGTGACGCCGGTACCGCACAACGGTTGCCGTCCGCCCAAAAAACGTCGTATCTAATTCGGAGAGTGTGAGAACATGGCACGTTATATTGGCCCGAAGTGCAAGCTCGCTCGTCGTGAAGGCACCGACCTTTTCCTGAAGAGCGCGCGTCGTGCACTGGATTCCAAGTGCAAACTGGATACCCCTCCTGGTCAGCATGGCGCCCGTCGCGGTCGCCTGTCCGACTACGGCGTCCAGCTGCGCGAAAAGCAAAAAATCCGCCGCATCTACGGCGTACTCGAGCGTCAGTTCCGCAACTACTTTGCGGAAGCTGTGCGCCGCAAGGGCTCCACGGGCGAAAACCTGCTGAAGCTGCTTGAGTCCCGCCTGGACAACGTTGTATATCGCATGGGCTTTGGCTCCACTCGCGCCGAAGCGCGCCAGCTGGTTAGCCACAAGGCTATTGTTGTGAATGGCCAGGTTGTGAACATTCCGTCCTACCAGGTTAAAGCCGGTGACGTAGTGTCCGTCCGCGAAAAGGCCAAGAAGCAGGCCCGTATCGCTGAAGGCCTGGCTCTGGCCGAGCAAGGCGGCTTCCCGTCTTGGGTGTCGGTTGACTCCAAGAAAATGGAAGGCGTCTTCAAATCCGCACCGGAACGTTCCGAACTGTCTAGCGATATCAACGAACAACTCGTTGTGGAATTCTACTCCAAGTAATCGCTAGCTCTTAGGGAATGACTATGCAAAACAGCGCTTCGGAATTTCTGAAACCCCGTCTCATCGACGTACAGCCGGTTTCCGCAACTCACGCTCGTGTGTCGATGGAGCCGTTCGAGCGCGGCTATGCCCATACCCTGGGCAACTCGCTGCGCCGTATTCTGCTGTCGTCGATGCCGGGCTACGCTCCGACCGAAGTGACTATCGCTGGCGTTTTGCATGAGTATTCCGCGCTTGATGGCGTGCGCGAGGATGTCGTCGACATCCTCCTCAACCTCAAGGGCGTAGTGCTTAAGCTGCATGGTCGCGACAGTGTCGTGCTGACCTTGAAAAAGGACGGTGAAGGCGCTGTCTTGGCTAGCGATATCGAGCTGCCGCATGATGTGGAAGTGATCAATCCGGAACACGTGATTTGTCACCTCTCCTCCGGCGGCAAGATCGACATGGAGATCAAGATCGAAAAGGGCCGCGGCTATCAGCCGGTGTCCGTTCGATCCAGCCATGATGACAACCGTTCCATCGGTACCATCCAACTGGACGCTTCCTTCTCGCCGGTTCGCCGCGTGAGCTTCGCTGTGGAAAGCGCCCGTGTGGAACAACGTACCGACCTCGACCGCCTGGTTCTCGACATCGAGACCAATGGCGTCATCGAGCCGGAGCAGGCTGTGCGCAACGCAGCCCGCATCCTGATGGACCAGCTGTCGATCTTTGCTGATCTCCAGGGCACAGCGGTTGAAGAAGTCGTTGAAAAGGCGCCGCCGATCGATCCGATCCTGCTGCGTCCGGTAGACGATCTTGAACTGACGGTTCGTTCGGCCAACTGCCTGAAAGCTGAGAACATTTATTACATCGGCGATCTGATCCAGCGTACTGAAACCGAGCTTCTGAAAACTCCGAACCTCGGCCGCAAGTCGCTGAACGAGATCAAGGAAGTTCTCGCTTCCAAGGGCCTGACTCTCGGCATGAAGCTGGAGAACTGGCCGCCTGCTGGCCTCGAAAAGCCGTAAGGTTTGAGATAAAAGGACATTAACAATGCGTCATCGTTACAGTAATCGTAAACTGAACCGCACGACCAGCCATCGTCTGGCGATGCTGCGCAACATGGCTAACTCGCTGCTGAAGCACGAAGTAATCGTGACCACGCTGCCGAAAGCCAAGGAACTGCGTCGTGTGGCCGAGCCGCTCATCACGCTCGGCAAAAAGCCGTCGCTCGCCAACCGTCGTCTGGCGTTCGACCGCACCCGTGACCGCGATATCGTGGTTAAACTCTTCGACGTGCTCGGCCCGCGCTTCTCCGCCCGCAATGGCGGTTACGTGCGTATCCTGAAGTACGGTTTCCGCAAGGGCGACAACGCCCCGATGGCTCTGGTAGAGCTGGTGGACCGCGCTGAAGATGCCGTTGCCGTTGTAGACGACTCCGCCGAGTAATCGGCAGGGTTGAGAAAAAAGCCAGCTCGCAAGAGCTGGCTTTTTTCATTTGCGGCCGCTGTCGGCCGCGAGAATCAAATCAAAAGATGGATAGCCCGGTGCGGGTGGTGAAGCGATCCAGCGCCTCCAGCCCCAATACCGAATTGCCGCGCGAATCCAGTTGCGGGCTCCACACCGCGATGCTCATCTTGCCCGGTATCACCGCCAGCAAACCTCCTCCCACGCCGCTCTTCACCGGCAAGCCCACCCGATAGGCGAATTCGCCGGCCGCGTCGTAGGTGCCGCAGGTCAGCATGACAGCGTTCACCTGTTTGGCCTGGCTGCGGCTCAGGTATTGTCGCGTGGTGACGGGCGAGACGCCATGGTTGGCCAGGAACAGGCCGGCGCGGGCCAGCTGTCGGCAACTCATTTCGATGCTGCAGTTATGGAAGTATTGCTCCAGAACCTGCTCAACCGGATGTCGCAGATTGCCGTAGCTCTTCATGAAGTGCGCCAGCGCGGCGTTGCGGTCGCCGTGCTCGCGCTCGGAAGCGGCGATGCGCTCGTTGGCCGCCAGCCCGGGCGCGCCGCTTTCCTCGCGGAGCCAGTCCAGCAGCTGGCGGTGGGCGTCGCCGAAGTGGCGGATGGCGCGGTCGGTCACCACCAAGGCGCCGGCGTTGATGAAGGGATTGCGCGGAATGCCGTGCTCGTACTCCAGCTGCACCAGCGAATTGAAAGGATTGCCGGAGGGCTCCTTGCCGACGTGCTGCCACAGGGCTTCGCCATCGGCCTGCAGCGTCAGCGCCAGCATGAAGGCCTTGCTGATGCTCTGGATGGAGAATGGCTGTTCGGCGTCGCCGCAGGCGTAGTGCCGGCCATCCAGCGTGCTGATGGCCATGCCGAATTGGTGCGGCGGCACCGATGCCAGCGCCGGGATGTAGTCGGCCACCTGGCCGTGGTCGTAGAACGGCAGCGTCTGCTGCCGGATATCTTCAATGAGTGCTTGCAGATTCATTCAATGATTGTAAGCAGCGGCGATGGCATCAGTCTAGAAGCTATAGCGCTCCTGCAATACCTCCAGCGGCGCGCCGATTTCCAGCATGCCCTCGTTGCGGGCGCGCAGGTTCATGCCGAAGCAGACACCTTCTTCCAGCCTGCGGGTGCGCACCAGCGTGCGCAACGGTTCGCCGTCGGCATCCTTGCTGCCGGTGTCGGGGTCTACCGTAGTCAGCACGCAGCGGGTGCAGGGCTTCATCACATCGAATTCCACTTCGCCGATGCGGATGACTTGCCATTCGTCCTCCATCCACGGGTAGTCGCCGTCTATCACCAGATTGGGGCGGAAGTGGCGCAGCGTGACCGGGCGTTGCAGCTGGCGGTTCAGGTCGTCGAGCGAAGCCTGGTTGACCAGCAGGAAGGGGTAGCCGTCGGCAAAGCTCATTTTCTCCGCGCCGCCTTTGAAGGCGCGGCCGGATTGAGCGCCCAGCCACAACAGCCGGCACTCCTGGCCCAGTATGTCGGCGAACCAGGCATCCAGCCGTTGGTCGCCGTGCCAGGCCTGGAATTCGTCCTTCCATACCTGGGCGCGATGCGGTCGGGTGTAGGCGGTGGCCATCGCGAAGATCGGCGCCTTGCCCTCGTAATGCAGCAGGATGCCGCCAGGCATCAGCTCCACGCCGACGCGAACCAGCTGCGGGTGGGAGCGGGCGGTGATCTGGTCGCCGTCGGGGGTGGTCAGTATCCACTCGCGGTCGTGCAGCAGGCCGAGCTTGCCGGCGAAGGCGCGCTCGAAGGCGATGCCGCGGGTCGATTTGAGAGGATGAACGAACATGCTGGTCAATTGCATTGCTATCTCCACATTGCATTCCAGCGGGATGCTACCACCGCAAGGCCGTGGAGTGTTGCCGAGTGGGCGCCGAGTTGTCCGACGAAGCGGTTTTTAAGCGCTGGCCACAGTAAGCGCTGCGCTGTTTGTAAGGGGGCCATTGCATATATTCGCCCGGCAATTTAAATTGATTACCCAGCTGCTTATTGTCGGATTGTTTTGATGTTGTCCGAAATGCCGTCTCGCGCGGCGGCTTCGTGATCGGGATCAAACGTCGATGGCTGATGCCCTGGCAATGTGGAGGCGCGATGGAATTGGGCGTTGAGCTTTGTTTGGATAGAGACTACAACCTGAGTAGCAATACATCATAACAGTGCCTGACGCAGCGACGCTGGAGCTGTGATGGCGTCGCAAGTGATTGGGGATGAGGAGAAAGTGCTATGCGCTCTTTGCGTGTGAAACTGATTGCTTTTATTGCCTTGTTGTTGGTGGTGCTGGGCGTGGTGATTACGATTCTGGTCTACGGCCAGATGCGTAACGAGATCATCCATGGCGTGGAAAACGAGCTGGACGGCACTTCGAAAGGGTATGCCAGCCTTGTGAGCGGCTGGTACAAGAGCAAGGTGGGGGTGGTGATCGCGGCCAATCCTTTGGTTGGCGAAACCGACCCGCGCCAGACCCTGGCCCGGCTGAGCCAGGCTGGCGGCTTCGACATGACCTATATCGGCACCGCGCAGCACGTGATGCTGCGCTCCGACATGAAGCCGCAACCGCAAGGCTACGACCCGGTGGCGCGGCCGTGGTACCAGCAAGCGGCCGCCAGCGGCAATCCCGGCGTGTCTGACCCCTATGTCGATTTCGACACCAAGAAGCTGGTGGTGACCTTCGTGTCGCCGGTGAAAGACGGCAGCGGCCTGAAGGCGGTGGTCGGCGGCGACATCTTCATCGATGATCTGGTCAAGACTGTGCTGTCGGTGAAGTTGCGCGGCAACGGCTACGCCTTCCTCACCGACAAGAGCGGCAAGGTGATCGCCCACCCCGACAACAGCCTGACCTTGAAGCCGCTGACGGAGAAAGTGCCCGAGCTGACCGCAGACCGCCTGACGCAGCTGGCCAACAGCAACGAAATGGGCCGCATCAGCGTCGGCGGCGAAGAGAAACTGGTGGAAGTGCAGCCGGTTGACGGCACCAACTGGCTGCTGGGCGTGGTGACCGACGAGTCGGTGGTGTCCAGCCCGCTGCACACCTTGCTGATGACCATCGTCGGCCTGGGCGCGCTGTGCGTGCTGATTCTGATCCCGGTCGCCAGCGTGATGCTGAGCAAGATGCTGGCCGGCCTCGGCCGCCTGCGCAGCGCGATGCTGGAGATTTCCCAGGGCGAGGGCGACCTGACCCGCCGCATCGAGGTGACCGGCCAGGACGAGATCGCCGAAACCGCCACCGCCTTCAACCGCTTCATCGGCCAACTGCAGAAGATGTTCATCGCAGTGAAGGAAGAGGCCGAGAAAGTCACCGGCGGGGTGGAGAGCGTCACCCAGACCGTGGACAAGGTGGCGCACGATTCGCGCCAGATCGCCGACGTGTCCAGTTCCAACGCCGCTACGCTGGAGCAGATCACCGTCAGCATCTCGCACATCGCCGACGCCGCGCGGGAAGCGGACGGCCTGGTGACCCATACCGGAGACGTGTCCAGCGAGAGCGCCAGCGGCATGCAGCGGATCTCCAGCGAGATGAACAGCACGGTGGAGGCGGTGAAGGGCTTGTCCGGCATGCTGTCGTCGCTGGATCAGCGTTCGCAGCAGATCAGCGGCATCACCAATGTGATCAAGGACATCGCCGACCAGACCAACCTGCTGGCGCTGAACGCGGCGATCGAAGCAGCGCGCGCCGGCGAAATGGGCCGCGGCTTCGCGGTGGTGGCCGACGAAGTGCGCAAGCTGGCCGAACGCACCGGCCAGGCCACGGTGGAGATCTCCGGCATGGTCAGCACGATCCGCGAGGAAACCAGCCAGGCGGTCAGCAATATGCAGCGCACCGTCAACTCGGTGGATGGCGGCGTCGAGCTGACGATGGGCGCGGTGGAGCGCATCGAGCAGATCCAGAAGGCGATGGAAGAAGTGATGGCCAAGATGAACGAAATCACCTTGTCCACCAGCGAGCAGCACAAGGCCACCACGCTGATCGCGCAGAGCACCGAGCAGATCAACGGCCGCATCGTCGACAGCGACGATGCGCTGCAGACCGTCCGCGACACGCTGAGCGAGTTGTCGCATTCGGCCAGCAGCATGCGCCAGCTGTTCTCCAGCTTCCGCGTGTAAGCCAGCAGGAAATCCCCCAGCCCGGCAATGCCGGGCTTTTTATTGCGCGCCGCGGCCAATTCGGCATGGCGGCGGGGGGAGGCGCTTTCTAGAATAAGTCCATAGTAGAACTATCAGAATGAGCACATCTTAGACATGTGCCAGGGGAAGGAGCGGGAAATGGGAAGCATGGCGGGAATGAGCCTGAAGACCAGGCTGTTCGGCTTGATGGCGCTGGTGGTGCTGGTGGTGTGCGCATTGGGGGTGGCGACGGTGTTCAGCCAGCGCCAGGCGATGATGCAGGACCGCCAGGACAAGGTGCGCAATCTGGTGGAGAGCGCGGTGACCCTGGTGTCCACCTACGAGCGCTTGGCGCAAAGCGGCAAGATCAGCGAGGCCGACGCCAAGCGCACGGTGTCACAGGTGCTCAGTTCGATGCACTATGACCAGCGCGAGTATTTTTTCGCCTATGACGCCGACTGGAACTATGTCGCCCACGGCGCCAAGCCGGAATTGATAGGCAAGAACCTGGCCGGCGTCAAAGACCCCAACGGCGTGGAGCTGAAGGATCTGTTCGCCAGGGCCATCGCCTCGCCGGGCGGAGGCGGTTTCGGCGAATACGTGTGGAACAAGCCAGGCTTCGACAAGCCGCAGCCCAAGATGTCATACGTCACCACCACGCCGGGTTGGCATTGGGTGGTGGGCACTGGCATCTACCTGGACGACGTCAACGCGGCCTTCCGCGATCAGCTGCTGACCCTGGGCGTGGTGCTGGCGGTGGCGTTGCTGCTGCTGTTGGGGCTGGGCGGCCTGGTGCTGCGCAATGTGCTGGGGCAGCTGGGGGCCGATCCCTTGGAGACGGTGGCGGTGGTCAAGCGCATCGCCTCCGGCCAATTGGCCGAGCCGGTCAGCCTGAAGCGCGGCGACCAGACCAGCCTGATGGCCGCGGTCAGCGGCATGCAGGAGGAGCTCAGGCGGCTGGTGCGCGACATCGTCGCCGACGCCAACCAGCTGTCGCGGATGAGCGGCGAGGTGACCAGCGAAGCGGCGGTGGTCGGCAAGGGCTCGGAACAGCAGAGCGAGGCGGCCACCGCGATGGCGGCGTCGATCGAGCAATTGACGGTCAGCGTCAATCACATCGCCGATCGTTCGCAGGACGCGCGCGACCTGGCCAGCGAGTCCGGCAGCCGCTCCAAGAGCGGCAGCGCGGTGATCGCCGAGGCGGTGAGCGAGATGCGCCGCATCAACGAGGCGGTGGACCAGACTTCCGGCATCATCACCAGCCTGGCCGACAAGACCGATACTATCTCCAGCATCATGCAGGTGATCCGCGACATCGCCGACCAGACCAATCTGCTGGCCTTGAACGCGGCGATCGAGGCGGCGCGCGCCGGCGAGATGGGCCGCGGCTTCGCGGTGGTGGCCGACGAGGTGCGCAAGCTGTCGGAGCGCACCGCGCAGGCGACGCAGGAAATCGCCACCATGATCCAGGACGTGCAGCAGGGCGCGCAGAATTCGCGCAGCAGCATGGAGGAGGCGGTGGCGCGGGTGAAGGCGGGCTTGGGGCTGGCCGAACAGGCCGGCGACGAGATCGCCCGCATCCAGGACAGCGCCAACGGCGTGATCGCGGTGGTCGGCGACATCTCCTTCGCTTTGCAGGAGCAGAGCGTGGCCAGCCAGACCATCGCCCAGCATGTCGAGCAGATCGCCCACAGCGCCAGCAGCAACGCCGTCGCCACCCAGGCGGCGGCGCGCGCCATCCAGAATATGGACCAGCTGGCATCGAATCTGCGCCAGCTGGTGGCGCGCTTCTCGGTGGGCGAGCGCTCCGCCTAGTGCTGGCCGCGGCGGCGCCAGCCCAGCGCCAGCGCCGCCAGCAGCAGCAAGCCGCAGCCCAGCGCCACCGGCAGGTTGCCGACGCGCATGTATGGGGTCAGGCCCTGGCGGCTCTGGGCGAAGCCGGTCAGCACCTGGGCGGTGAACGGCGCGGCGATGGCGGAAATTTCGCCGTCCGGCCGGATGATGGCGGTCATGCCGTTATTGGTGGCGCGCAGCATGTAGCGGCCGGTTTCCAGCGAACGGGCCTGCGACAGCTGCAGGTGCTGGCTCATCGCCTCGCTCTTGCCGAACCAGGCCAGGTTGCTGACGTTGGCCAGCATGCCGGCCTGCGCCGCCGGGCCGGACAGCTCTTCGCCGAAACTATCCTCGTAGCAGACGTTGAAGGCCACTTTCTGGCCGGCCAGCAGCAGCGGCGGCTGGTTGGCGCCGCCGCGGCTGAAGCCGGACAGCGGCATGTTCATATACTGGTAGATCCAGCCTATCAGGCCGGGCAGCGGGATGAACTCGCCGAACGGCACCAGGTGGTCCTTGGCGTAGTACGGCATTTTCGGATCGGACAACGCCACCACCGCGTTCAGATAGCCGCGGCCATCGTTGGTGCGGCGCGGAATGCCGCTGGCCAGCGCCATGCCGGCGCGGCTGGCCTCGCCGCGCATCATCGACAGATAGCCGGAAGGCAGGTCGTCCAGGAATAGCGGCAGCGCGGTTTCCGGCAGTATCATCAGATCGGCGCGGGTCATCGCCACCTGGCGGTAGTAAGTGAGCAGCGACTGCTCCAGGTTTTCCGGCGTCCACTTCAATTCCTGGGCGATATTGCCCTGGGCCAGCGCCACGCTGATCGGCTTGCCCTGAGGCGCGGTCCACTCCACATCGCGCAGCCAGAAGCCGCTCAGCCACAGCAGCGAGGTGGCGATCACGATGCCCAGCCGCAAGCGCATGCCGCTGCGCGCCAGCATCATCAGCGCGCCGGCGGACAGCGCCACCAGATAGCTGACCAAGTGGATGCCGCCGATCGGCGCGTAGCCGGACAGCGGGCTTTCGGTGATTTGCGAATAGCCGGCGGCGGCCCAGGGGAAGCCGGTCATCACCCAGCTGCGCAGCCATTCGCCCAGCTCCCAGGCGGCGGGGAAGGCCACCAGGTAGCGCACCCAGGGGCGAGGGTCGACGCGGCAGGCCACCCAGGCGGCCAGGCCCGGGTACAGCGCCAGATAGGCCGGCAGCAGCAGCACCAGCGGCGCGGCGATCAGGGCCGGCAGGCCGGCGACATCGTGCAGGCTGGCGTACAGCCAGTGGAAGTTGCTGGTGTAGGCGGCCAGGCCCCAGACATAGCCTATCCAGAAGGCGCGGCGCGGCTCGCGCTGTATCAGCTCCAGCAGCGCGGCCAGGCACAGCGGCATCAGCCAGAACAGCCGGTAGGGCGCGAAGGAAAACACGGTGAGGGCGCCGGCTAGCGCGGCGGCCAGGAGCAGGATCAGTATTCGCATGGCTAGCGTGTCGTTTGCGGTAGTGGGAGGGCGGCAGCCGGCGCGGCGCAGGCTGCCTTCAGCATAGGCCTTATTCGGCCTGGCCGGCGCTCAGCTGGATGCGTTCCACCAGCAGGCTGTCCAGGCGGCGGCTGTCGGCGCGCAGCACGGTGAAGCGCAGGCCGGCGGCCTCGATTTTTTCGCCGCGCTTGGGCAAATGGCCGGTGAGCGAGATCACCAGGCCGCCGACGGTGTCGACATCGTCGTCGGCGTAGTCGGTGCCGAAGTAGTGATTGAAGTCTTCGATCTCGGTCAGCGCCTTGACGCGGTAACGCTCGTTGCCGCGCACCGGCACGATGTCGTCCTCGTCGTCCTCGATGTCGTATTCGTCCTCGATGTCGCCGACGATCTGTTCAATCACGTCTTCGATGGTGACCAGGCCGCAGACGCCGCCGTATTCGTCGACCACCACCGCCATGTGGTTGTGGGTGGCGCGGAAGTCGCGCAGCAGCACGTTCAGCGGTTTCGATTCCGGCACGAACACCGCCGGGCGCAGCACGTTCTTCAAATTGAAGGTGGCGGGCGCATGGAAGTAACGCAGCAACTCCTTGGCCAGCAGGATGCCTTGCACGTCATCCTTGCTTTCGCCTATCACCGGGAAGCGCGAGTGGCCGGAGTCGATGACGGTCGGCAGGAAGCGGGAGATCGGGTCGTCGATGTTGAGCACGTGCATCTGGCTGCGCGGGATCATCACGTCCCGGACGGTCAGTTCGCTCACTTCCAGCACGCCTTCTATCATGCCGAGGGCCTCGGCATCCAGCAGGTTGCGCTCGAAGGCGTTGTGCAGCAGCTCGATCAACTCCTCGCGGTCTTCCGGCTCGCGCAAGAGCATGGTGGACAGGCGTTCAAGCCAACTGGGCCGCGGTTTACTGGGGTCTTCCATTTCTTAGAACTGCTCCTCGTGGTAGGGGTCGGGATATCCTAGCTGTTTAACGATGACGGTTTCAAGCGCTTCCATCGCCTCGGCTTCGTCGTCTTCTTCGTGGTCGAAGCCTTGCAGGTGCAGCATGCCGTGCACCAAGAGGTGCGCGTAATGGGCCATCAGGTCCTTGTTCTGCTCCGCGGCTTCCTTCTCCACCACCGGCGCGCACAGCACCAGGTCGCCGAACAGCGGCAGGCCGGCCACCGGCTCGCCTTCGTTCAGCGCGAAGGACAGGACATTGGTCGCATAATCCTTGCCGCGGTAGTCGTTGTTGAGCTGACGGCCTTCAGCGGCGTCGACGATGACGATGCTGATCTGCGCTTTTTCGACGCCGCGCTGCAGCGCGGCCTGGCAGGCGCGGCGGATCAGCGCCGGCGGCGGCAGCGCGGCATCGCTGCGCACGTCCAGGGTCAGCTCCAGCCGCGCGCGCAGGCGGGCCAGCAGGGGGTGGCGTTTAGCTTGTTTCATCTTGCTTGCTTTGGTAAGTGTCGTAGGCGTCGACGATTTTCTGCACCAGCGGGTGGCGCACCACATCTTGGCTATTGAAATGATGGAAATGGATGCCGCGCACCTGGCCGAGGATGCGCTCCACCTCGACCAGGCCGCTCTTCTGGTGGCGGGCCAGGTCGATCTGGGTGACGTCGCCGGTGATCACCGCGCGCGAGCCGAAGCCGATGCGGGTGAGGAACATTTTCATCTGCTCCGGCGTGGTGTTCTGCGCCTCGTCCAGAATGATGAAGGCGTGGTTCAGCGTGCGGCCGCGCATATAGGCCAAGGGCGCGATCTCGATCAGGTTCTTTTCGAACAGCCGGGTGACGCGGTCGAAGCCCATCAGGTCGTACAGCGCGTCGTACAGCGGGCGCAGGTAAGGGTCCACCTTCTGCGCCAGGTCGCCAGGCAGGAAGCCCAGCTTCTCGCCTGCCTCCACCGCCGGGCGCACCAGCACGATGCGCTTGACCGCGTCGCGCTCCATCGCGTCCACCGCGCAGGCGACGGCCAGATAGGTTTTGCCGGTGCCGGCCGGGCCGATGCCGAAGGTGACGTCGTGTTGCAGAATGGCCTTGATATAGCGCGCCTGATTCGGCGTGCGGCCCTTGAGGTCGCCGCGGCGGGTGGCCAGCACCGGCGACTCTTCCTGCTCGCCGCTGGTCTGGCGCTGGCGCAGCTCCACCAGCGACAGCTGCACGTCGTCTATCGATACGTCCTGCTGGGCGGCCAGCAAGTAGAGCCGGGTCAGCGCCTCCACCGCCAGCTTGGCCTGTTCGCCCTGCACGCGGAAGGTTTCGCCGCGGCGTTGCACCACCACGTCCAGGCCGGTTTCGATCTGTTTCAGGTTTTCGTCCAGCGGGCCGGCCAGGCGGGCCAGCCGTTCGTTGTCCACCGGATTGAAGCTCAGGGGTTCGGTTGTGCTCATGCGTTTCGCAGCTGTTGGCTAAGCGTTGCAAAAATGGCGGCGTGGCTGCCGGGCGCGACATGGCGCACCGCCATGCCCAGCCGCCGCGCCGGTTCTATGTCGCGTTCGAGGTCGTCGCCCACCATCAGGCAGGCGCGCGCTTCTTGTCCAGCCAGCTCCAGCGCCCGGCGGAAGATGCGCGCGTCGGGCTTGGCGGCGCCGACGGCGTCGCAGGTGAGCAGGTGGCGGAAATGATGGGCGATGCCCAGGTGCTCCAGCTTGGCGCGTTGCTGCTCGGCGCCGCCGTTGCTGACCACGATGCGGACCAGGTGGCGGGTGGCGTCGAGAAAATCCGCCGCGCCGGGGGTGAGCCGGCGGTGGCGGCGGTAGGCGTCCATATAAGGCTGGAACAGCAGGGCGGCTTCGGCTTCGCTCATGTCCGGCGCGCCGAGGAAGTCGCGCAGGCGCTCGTGGCGTTGCTGCGCGAGGCTCAGTTCGCCCAGCTCGAAGCGGCGCCAGTGGCGGTCGATGCAGCCGCGCCAGCGCGCCTGCAGCGCGTCGGGCGGTTGGGAGAAGCGCGAGGCATGCGGGCCGATGAACGCTGCGAACGCCTGCGCGCTGGCGTAAGCGTCGTCGAACAGCGTGTCGTCCAGATCCAGCAGTATCGCCCGGATGCCCTGCGGCTTCATGCTTCCTTCAATCCTTCCAGTCCGGCGGCGGTCATGCTCGGGACGAATTCGATGATGTCGTAGCGGGCCACGCCGGCTTTGGCGAACGGGTCGTCCGCCAGGCGGGCTTCCAGCGCAGCGCGCTCGCCACGGGCCAGGATCACGCCGCCGCTGCGCGGCACCTTGCGGCCGGAGGCCAGGAACAGCCCGTCGGCGTAAGCCTGGTTCAGCCATGCCACGTGGGCGGGCAGCAGCGCGTCGATGTCTGACAGCGGGGCGGTGTAACTCAGCGAGACGACGTACATCACGGTTTCTCCATGGCGGGACGATGCACAGCATACGCCCGGCGCCGCGCCGACGATAGCATGGCGATGGTATGCACGCGGCTCAAACGCTTTCGTGAACCAACGCCTCGCCGGCCAGCGAGTGCGGCCGCGCCTCGGTGATGCGCACGTCGATCATCTGGCCCAGCAGCCGCGGATGGCCGGCGAAGTTGACCACGCGGTTGTTGGCGGTGCGCGCCGCCAGCATGGCGTCGTCCTTGCGCGACACGTTTTCCACCAGCACCCTCTGCACGCTGCCGACCATCGCCTTGTTGATTTCGAAGCCGCGGGCTTCGATGACGGCGTTCAAGGCTTCCAGCCGGCGCACTTTCTCCGCGTGCGGGGTGTCGTCCGCCAGATTGGCGGCCGGGGTGCCGGGGCGCGGGCTGTAGATGAACACGTAGCTGAAGTCGAATGCCAGGTCGGTCACCAGCTTCAGCGTCTGTTCGAAGTCGGCCTCGGTTTCGCCGGGGAAGCCGACGATGAAGTCGGACGACAGGCACAGGTCCGGGCGGATCGCGCGCAGCTTGCGGATGATGGATTTGTATTCCAGGCTGGTGTAGCCGCGCTTCATCGCCATCAGCACGCGGTCGGCGCCGGACTGCACCGGCAGGTGCAGGTGGGAAACCAGTTTGGGCAGTTTGGCGTAGCAGTCGATGATGCGTTGGGAAAATTCGCGCGGATGGCTGGTGGTGAAGCGGATGCGCTCCACGCCCGGCACCTCGTGCACGTATTCCAGCAGCAGCGCGAAGTCGGCGATCTCGCCGTCGGCCATCAGGCCGCGGTAGGCGTTGACGTTCTGGCCCAGGAGCGTGATTTCCTTGACCCCCTGCGCCGCCAGGCCGGCGATTTCGGTCAGCACGTCCTCGAACGGCCGCGACACCTCCTCGCCGCGGGTGTAGGGCACCACGCAGAACGAGCAGTATTTGGAACAGCCTTCCATGATGGACACCATGGCGGCGGCGCCGTCTACCTTGGCCGGCGGGATATGGTCGAATTTCTCGATTTCCGGGAAGGAGATGTCGACCTGAGCGCGGCCGCTGTCGCGCTTGGCGCGGATCATTTCCGGCAGGCGGTGCAGCGTCTGCGGGCCGAACACCACGTCGACGTAGGGCGCGCGCTTGACGATGGCGTCGCCTTCCTGGCTGGCCACGCAGCCGCCCACGCCTATGATCAGGCCGGGTTTGGCTTCCTTCAGCGGGCGCACGCGGCCCAGATCGGAGAACACTTTCTCCTGGGCCTTCTCGCGCACGCTGCAGGTGTTGAACAGGATGATGTCGGCGTCTTCCGGAGTATCCGTCTTGACCATGTCTTCGGTGCTGCCCAGCACGTCCGCCATCTTGTCGGAATCGTACTCGTTCATCTGGCAGCCGAAGGTCTTGATGTATACCTTCTTCATTGCTACTCGGGTTTCCTGCGGTTCGGTTTAAGGGGTGGTCCGGGCCTGGCGCTGCTTCAGCGCCTCGATCTCATCGTCGCCCAGCACCCAGATGCGGTTGATGCTGCCTTGCGGATCGAAGGTCACGCCTACGGTTTTGCCCCTGAGATCATTCAATTGCCCGCTCAGCAGAAAGCGGTTGCCGCCATCGAAGATGCGCAGGCCGGGGGCCAGCGCGAAACGCGGCGGCGGCACGGCGATCAGCCCCCCTAGCCGCTGCAGGAAGGTTTGGTCGGCGCGGACGAAGGCGATGCCGGCGGCGTTCTGGTCGCCCAACTTGCCCATCACCAGGCTGTCGGGCAGCAGCCTGCCGGCGGCTGCGGGCAGGGCGAGGCATAGACAGAGGGCGGCGATGGGCTTTTTCATAGCAATTTGAACGCTTTGCGCGCGATTCTACCATAGACGGCCCGACTGGTCGGGCGGGGCCAGATGTTTATAGCATTTTTTCCGGCTACTCGGCCGCCAGCGCCGCAGGCCGAAAGCGTTCGGCCAACGCGAACATCATCGGGTTGAGCAGGATGGAAACGATGGAGCCGGCCAGGATCAGCGCCTGGCCGCGCGGGCTGAGCAAGCCCAGCGACATGCCCAGCCCGGCCAGGATGAACGAGAATTCGCCGATCTGCGACAGGCTGGCGGCGATGCGCAGGCTGGTGGCGCGGCCGCGGCGGAACAGCCGCACGATGCCGTAGGCGGCCAGCGATTTGCCCAGCACGATGATCAGCACGGTGGCCAGCAGCGTCGGCGCGTCGTTGAGCAGCACTTGCGGATTCAGCAGCATGCCGACCGACACGAAGAACAGCACCGCGAACGCCTCCCGCAGCGGCAGCGACTCCTCGGCCGCGCGGTGGCTGAACGGCGATTCCGCCATCACCATGCCGGCGAAGAAGGCGCCCAGCGCGAACGAAATCTGGAACAGCTGGGTGGCGCCGTAGGCCACGCCCAGCGCGGTGGCCAGCACGCCCAGGCGGAACAGCTCGCGGCTGCCGGTGTGGACGACGCGCTCCAGCATCCAGGGAATGAAGCGGCGCCCGACCACCAGCATCAACGCGACGAAGGCCGCCACCTTGCCCACCGTCAGCATCAGCGTCCAGCCCAGTTGCTCGAGCGACGGCGCGGCCTGGGCGCCGCCCAGCGCGCCGGCCACCGCCGGCAGCAGCACCAGGGTCAGCACCATCACCAGGTCTTCCACCACCAGCCAGCCGACGGCGATCTTGCCATCCTCGGTTTCCAGCCAGCCGTGCTCTTCCAGCGCGCGCAGCAGCACCACCGTGCTGGCCACCGACAGCGCCAGGCCGAACACCAGGCCTTCGCCCAGCGGCCAGCCCAGGAAGTGGGACAGCCCCATGCCCAGCAAAGTGGCCACCGCGATTTGCGCCAGCGCGCCCGGCACGGCGATGGCCTTCACCGCCATCAGGTCCTTGATCGAGAAGTGCTGGCCGACGCCGAACATCAATAGAATCACCCCCAGCTCGGCCAATTCCGGCGCCAGCGCGGTGTCGGCCTGGAAGCCGGGCGTGAACGGCCCCACCAGGATGCCGGCGCACAGATAACCCACCAGCGGCGGCAGGCGCAGGCGCAGCGCCAGCATGCCGAAGGCGAAGGCGAATACCAGGCCGCCGACGATGGTGGTGATCAGGGGGGTGTCGTGGGGCATGGGCGGAATTCCGGTTGAATGGCTGGATGGTATAAAGACGGAATATCAGGAACCGAGTTCCGATAAATTTATTATTTCATTCAGCTTTCATCATGGCGCGAAGCCAGGCCGCGAGCCTTGATCTGCTCGCGATGAGGCGTCCGCGGCGGCGGAGCAAGGCGCAGCGCCATCAAATGGAAAGCCGGAGGCGCCAGCCCGCGCGGCGGAGTCGGGCTGGCTGGCGCGGGCAAGGGTCAGAAGCGTTCGAACGGCTGCAGATAGCGCCATTGTCCCGGCTGCAGTCCGGCCAAGGCCAGGCGGCCGATGCGGATGCAGCGCGCGCTTTGCAGGCGGACGCCGAGCTGGCGGCTGATTTCGGCGAAGAAACCGGCGCGCGGCGCGTAAACCGCGCAGCGCAGCTGATGGTCGCTCTGGCGGCTGATCTTGCATTGGCGCAACGGTTTGCCGTCCAGGCGGATGGCTGCGACGCGCGCTTTAAGCTCGTCGGCCGCCGGCGCCTGCTCCACTTGCAGCAGGAATTCCATCTCGCACTCGGCCAGATGGCGGGGCAGTTTTTTATCCTGGGTCAGCACCAGCAGGCCGTGGCATTGCTCATCCACGGCGCCGAAGGCGCTCAGGTGCTGGCGGTGGCGCGCCAGCCAGACTTGCTCCGACGCGTCCTGCGGCGAACGGCTGTCTTGCCCCAGCAGTTGCGCCGGCGGCGCGTCCTCGCCTGCCGGGCGGTGCAGCAGCATCGTCACCGGCAGCGCGGCCAAGGCCTGCGGCTTGCCGGCCAGCGTGATCTCTTGCTCCGGCCGCACCCGCGCGCCCAGCGTATTGACGACTTTGCCATCCACTTTCACCAGGCCCTGCTCGATGCAGGCATCGGCCTCGCGGCGCGAGCACAGGCCCAGTTCCACCATGCGCTTGGACAGGCGCACGCTTGTATCATCCATTGGTTACATCCTTGCGTATGTGGCCGGCGATTATCCGTTGCCGGCGCGCGGCTGACAAATCCAGTGTAGCGGGCTGGGCAGGCCGGAGGATGGCTGGCGCGGCCGACTGCGGGGTAAAGGTAATTTGCCTTTTAAAATATTTGATATAATATATACTTTGATAAACATTTTATCAATTGGGTCGCGGTGGGCTCCTGCACGGAGCGTGAGGGCTGCGGCAGTCATGGGGGGGCACGATGTCGTGCGGGAAAGTTTTGTTGGCAGCGGCGGTATGCGCTGGGTTGTTGAGTGGGCAGCAGGCGATGGCCGCGGAGAATGAGGGGCCGGAAGTCACTTTCACCTCTCTGGGGCAGACGGCCTTGGCTGATGGCAGCGTTTGCGTGGCGGGCGGCGAAACCGAGGACTTCGTCGACAGCAAGTCGGTGGTGCTGGTGAAAAAGAACGGGGCGGTCCGGCAGAGAATCGCTCTGCCGTTGCCGGATCCCAATTACAGCGATGGGAGGGCCATGGCCTGCTTGCAGAAAGGCGCGGCCTTGTACGTCGTCGAAGAGCTGGATACCAGTTCCATCATGACCGACAAGCGGACATTGCTGTTTGTCGATCGCATCGAGCATGGCCGCCTGCAGAAGCGGGTCATGTTGCCGGTGCGATACAGCAGCCAGAATTTCGGCGTGGCCAGAGTGGGGGAGGGGCCTGCCGCCTTCATGTGGGACGGCGCGGGCCAACTGGTGGTGCGCGGCAAAGTTTATCGAGACGCGATGGGCGGCAAGCCGGGCAAGGCATTCTCCGTGAAATTGCAGGCTGATCTGACGGTCGCCAAGTAATCAGGCTGTCATTCGAACAATTTTAAGGAAACCGTGATGGCAGAAAAGAAGCATTACTCTCAACAGGACAAGATCAATTTCATCGTTTCCCTCTATCCGGCGGCGAGAGAGGCCTCGCGCAAGAGCGGCATGTCGTGGGAGCTGATTCTTGCCCAGGCGGCGCAGGAGACCGGCTGGGGCGAGAAGGTGCTGCCGGGCAGCAACAACGTCTTCAATATCAAGACGGGGTCGTCCTGGAAGGGCGACTCCAAGGTTTACCATGTCTGGGAAAAACAGAACGGCAAGAAAGTTTGGGTGGATGATGCTTTCCGCGTTTATCCCTCGGTAGCGGATTCTCTGGCAGACCGGATGCAAATGTTGCAGAACAGCTCGCGTTATGCCAAGGCGGGGCTGATGGATCCCGGCGTGAAGGGCAATATGGAGAAGGAAGCCCATGCGTTGAAGAAAGGCGGCTACGCTACTGCAGAAAATTACGCGGAAAGCATGATCGAACTGTTCCATGGCCGCACCATGCGCCATGCGCTGGCTGAAGCCCGCAAGCGGCATCCGGAGTTTGACGCGGCGGGCCAGGCAAAGCCGGCCGTCGCCTCGCAGGCGCCGCATTCCAGCGCCGCGCAGGCCTCCCCGCCGCCGGTCAAAGCCGTTTCGGCATCTGTCGCGCATGATAAGCCGGCCCAGCCTGTCGCCGCGCATGCTGCTCAGCAGCAAGCGCAGCAACCGAAACAATCGCAGCCATCCGCCGCGGCGGCTTCCGCGCCCAGCGCGGAGCGGGTGCAGACCCTGTTGCCGGAGGCGCAGCAGCATCTGGTGCAGGAAGCCAAAAACGCCGTGCAGGCGCTGCAACAGCGCGACGCCCGCCTGCAGAAGCTGGACGCCGCGCAACTGGACAATCTGAGCGGCCAACTGGCGGTCGACGCCGCGCGCCAAGGCATGGCCAAGATCAACGGTGCGGTGGTCAACGCCGCCGATCCGGGCAAGATCAGCCTGGTGGGGCAGGATGCCGGCAACAAGCTGCAACAGGTCAGCGCGGAATTCGGCGCGGCGCCGGCCGCGCCCTCGCCAAACCAGCCGGCATCGACGGTCGCTGCCCAGCCCCAGTCCGGCGCCAGTCCGGCGCAGCCTACGCCAGCCAAGCCTGTGGAGCAGGCCGCGGCGGCCAAGCCGCAGATCGAGCAGGCGAAGCCCGCCGCGCCGCAGGCGGCTCATGTTTCGCATCCGCCAGCACAGGGTGCCCATGGCCCAGCCAAAGCGACGGCGCCTGCCGGGCCGGCGCAATCGGCTCACGCTCAGCATATGCCGGCACAGGCAGCCCATGCTCAAGCCAAAGCGGCGGCGCATGCCGGCCAGGACAAGTCGCAGCATCCGCAGCCGGTTGCCGGCAACGACCGCGGCTCGCGCATGGTCAACGCCGCGCTGGAGCATTTCGGCGACGGCACTTTTGAATATGGCCGCGCCGACATGGCGGGCCAGTTGGCCAACAAGAAGAAACCCAACGGCAATCGCATCGATGGCAGCCGGCTGGAGGCGGACACGGATCACGATGGCAAGAAAGGCGTGGATTGCTCATCGCTGGTATGGCGCACGCTGCAGCTGGGCAATACCAAGGTGACCGATGATTTCAAGAGCGCGGCGAACTTCACCACTCACACCTTGTTCAACGGCGGACACGGCGGCCAGCATCCCCACGCCAATATAACCGACTACGCCAAGCGCAACTTCAATGTGATCGACAACAAGAAAGACCTGCAGCCGGGCGACATCCTGATGTTCAAGATGGCGGGCGGCGGCCAGCACGTGGCGGTCTACAAGGGCAAAAACGAGAAGGGCGAGCAGATGTTCTACGGCTCGCAAACCTCCACCGGCCCGGCGGAAGTCAATCTGAGCAGCAATCCTTACTGGAGCAAGCAGGCCTTCCTGGGCGCGCTGCGGCCCAAGGATGACTTCTACAAGCCTGACGCCGCGCCGCAGGCGGCCCAGCACGCGGGCCTGTCCGACGGCAAGCAAAGCCTGCTGGAGCAGACGCGGCAGCACGTGGGTTCGCTGCAGCAGCGCGACGGCCGCTTGAAAGACCTGGCGTCGCACCAGGTGGACAACCTGAGCGCCGCCCTGGCGGTGGAAGGGTGGAAAAAGGGCATCGAGAAGGTGGGCGCGGTGATGGTGAACGCCGTCGACCCCGGCAAGATCAGCATGCTTTACAAGAGCGCGGCCAACAAGGTCGAGCACGCCGCGGTGGAGCTGAGGGATGCGATCAAGCAGTCGGCGCAGCACTCGCTGTCGCTGCTGGCGGCGGCGCCTGAGCATGGCCAGCCAGCGGCCAAGGCGCAGGCGCACCAGCCGCCGGCGCGCGCCAAGCAGCCGGCGATGGGGATGTGAGGGCGCGCATTTCGGGATTTTTGCAGCTTGTGCCGGATGGCTGCCGTGCTTGAGCATGGCGGTCTGTCACCAGCTCGCACCGGATGTGCGAAATGAAGGAGCGTTGAGTGTCCCATCCCCAAAGTCGTCGTGTTCTTTTGCTGATGATTTTTGTGCTGGCCATCGGTTTGGCGGTCAGCATGTTTTTCTATTGGCGGGAGCGCACGCAAGACCGCTATTGGTTTGTCCAGCCTCAGGCGCCGATGAGTTTTGACTTTCCAATGGATAGGCCTGGCCAAAAAGTAAGTTCAGTTTTTTGGATTGTTCCTGGAAAGTTTAACCCACACCTTAACCGCTATGGCGTGATTGCCCGGTTTGTTTTCAAACGGCCAGAGGATGTGGTTCCCGATTTGCTGGAGCAAGTTAAACTTGAGTTTCGGGTGCATGTCTCCCGTTTCGATGGGGTGAAGTGGTCGCCAGTTGTCTTATATGGCGAGAAACCTGAGAAAGGAGAGAGCGCTGTCGGAGATGTTTATCTGTCTGGGGACTTGTCCGGCAAGGGCAGCGAGGATGAAAAACAGGTGTATATTGATCTGGATGTGCTTGATTATAAATTTGAACCAGGCCAGTATCATGCCAGTGTCGAACTTGTGAAGGGCGATGCTCGTTTGAAGGGCTTGGACTCCAGAGTTGTATTTGATCATATTGTTTATGGGAAGTAGCGGGGAGAATCATGCCTTACACATTGAGCATTTATGTGGCAGCGCCAGGCACCAAGCTGATGGGCGACAAGAATGACCCGAATGCGACTTCTGCGGCTGGGCATGTGTGGTTTGGAATTTCTGATGGGAAAAAGGTTGATGATTATGGCTTCGCCCCTAAAAATCATGGAAGCACGCATGGGGCTGGCATAGTTGAGCATGGCGATACGAAGAGATATAGTTCTCCGTACTATGTCCGTACTATAGAAATAACTAAAGAGCAGTATGAAAAGCTGAAAGAGTATGGTGAGGCCGCTAAGAATCATTCTAACAAGTATTTCGACTTGAATTATAATGGACTTACCAATAGCTGCATCGACTTTACGTGGAAAGGTTTGAACCATGCAGGTTTGAATATGCAAGCGTATGGCCTGGCAGGCCAGCAAGCGCTTCCCAAGTACGAAGGCTCTCTCAAGCCGGTCAACAATGCCAATGATTTTGACTCCATTCCTGCACCTATTCCACATAGCCGATTGAATCATCGGCAAACCAACCCCTTGCCGGAAAACCGGACGTTGCTGCAGAAGCTGCTGACCGAAAACGACGCGCTGTCGCCGGAAAAGCAGAAATTCGCCACGCAAACCGCGCAGGCGGTGGAGGCGCTGCAGCGGCGCGAGCCCAAGTTGGCGGCGCTGCAGCCCGGGCAGATAGACAATCTGAGCGCGTCGCTGGCGCACAGCGGCTGGAAAAACGGCATGGCCAAGGCCGATGGCGCGGTGCTGAACGCCGCCGATCCGGGCACGGCCACGCTGATCGGCCGCGACGGCGGCCAGAAAATCCAGCATGCCAGCGTGGAGGTGGACAGCGCGATCCGGCAGCCGGCGGCGACGGCGCTGGCAGCGCTGGCGGCGACGCCGGACAAGGCAGCGCCCGCGCCGGCCCAGGCGGTGCGGACCGCCTCCCGTTCGGCTGGGGGCATGAGCCTGGGCTGAGCGCCGGCATTCTTTTTCTCTACCCTATTGGTCCGCGGTTTTACCCGCGGACTTTTTTTGCCTGCGGATTTGCCGCATCCAGCATTTCCGGTCAGGACGGCGATTGCCGTTTTTGGCATAGTCGGCGTGGCGAAGGAGGTGTCATGGGCAGATCCAGGGCCGGCGACTATGCGCGGCGTTTCACGCGGGTTTTCGATCATATCGATCAACATTTGCAACAGCCGCTCAATATCGAGCGGCTGAGCCAGGTCGCGCATTTTTCCCGCTTTCATTTTCAGCGCCAGTTTGCCGCTTATTGCGGCGCCAGCGTGGCGCGCTACATCCAGCTGCAGCGCCTGCGGCGGGCATCGTATCAACTGGTGTTCCAGCCCTTGTTGCGGATCACCGACATCGCGCTGGATGCCGGCTTTGAAAATCCGGAGTCGTTTTCCCGGGCTTTCAAGCACGCTTTCGGCCAGACGCCCAGCGCCTTTCGCCGCGCGCCGGATTGGGCGCATTGGCAAACCCGGTTTCCTGTTCCCGTCAGAGAGAGGATGGAGGATATGGACGTGAAGATCATGGTCGTGGATACGGTGCGGGTGGCCGCGCTGGAGCATCGCGGCGCGCCGGAGCGGGTAAACGACAGCGCCAGCCGCTTCATTGAGTGGCGCAAGGAGAGCGGCCTGTCGCCGTTGACCAGCAGCCAGACTTACGGCATCGCTTACGACAACCCGGATACCACCGCGGCGGCGGATTTCCGCTTCGACATTTGCGGCAGCGTGGCGGGGCCGGTGCCGGCCAACCGCCAGGGGGTGGTGGCCAAGGAGATTCCCGGCGGCCGCTGCGCGGTGCTGCGCCATGTCGGCTCGCATCAGCGGCTGGGCGAAAGCGTGTACTGCCTGTACCGGCAGTGGCTGCCGTCCAGCGGCGAGAGCCTGCGCGACTTCCCGGTGTATTTCCTGTACCTCAACCTGGTCGGCGCAACACCGGAACATTTGCTGCAGACGGACATTTATTTGCCCTTGAGCTGAGGGCGGCATCGACGCACTGGTATTTTGGCCAGGGCATGGTTCTCAACAGGATGAGACTTGGCGTCAATCAAATGTCATTGCGATGGCCCGGCCTAGCATCCCCGGTTTCGACTGATCGATCCCGTGGGGAAGAACGCAATGCAAGCCTTGAGAATCGTCCTGTTGTCCTCGGCCTTCAACGGCCTTACCCAGCGCGCCTGGTTGGAGCTGCGCGAATCGGGCCACGAGCCCAGCGTGGTGCTGTTCAACGATGCGGACGATGTCTGCCGGCAGATAGAGGCGGCGGCGCCGCAGCTGGTGATCTGCCCGTTTCTGAAAGACCGGGTGCCGGCGCGGCTGTGGCGCGACGCGCCTTTTCCGGTGGTGATCATTCATCCGGGCATCGTCGGCGACCGCGGCGCGTCGGCGCTGGACTGGGCGATCAGCCTGCAGCAGAAGCGCTGGGGCGTGACCGCGTTGCAGGCGGTGGAGGAAATGGACGCCGGCCCGGTGTGGTCCAGCCGCGAGTTCGATCTGCCCGCGGGGCTGCGCAAGTCCGAACTTTACAACGGCCTGGTCAGCGACGCCGCCATCTATTGCCTACGCGACGTGGTGGAGAAGTTCGTCGGCGGCTACCAGCCGCAAGCGGTCGACTATGCCGATCCGGCGGTGCGCGGCCGGCTGCAGCCGAATATGAAGCAGGCGGATCGGGCATTCGACTGGCGCGAGCCGGCGGAGGCGATCAAGCGCCGCATCGACGCCGGCGACGGCCAGCCCGGAGTGCTGGCGGATCTGGCCGGCGGCCGCTACTACCTGTACGACGCCCACCTGGATCATAGGCGCGGCAGCCCGGGCCAGATTCTGGCGGTGCATGACGACGCGGTGCTGGTGGCAACCGGCGACGCCAGCCTGTGGCTGGGCGCGCTGCGGCGCGCGCCCGAGGCCGGCGAAGAAACTTTCAAATTGCCGGCGCGCCATCTGCTGGCGGACCTGCTGGATGAGGTGCCAAGGCTGGAATGGTCTATCGCCACCCATCCGCATTGCGAAGAATCCTATCAGCCTATCCGCTACCGCCGGGTCGGCAAGGTGGGCGAGCTGACCTTCGAGTTCTACAACGGCGCGCTGAGCACCGAGCAATGCCGGCGCCTGCAGCGGGCGCTGCAATGGGCCAAGCGGCAGGATTGCGAAGTGCTGCTGCTGCGCAGCGGGCGCGGCAGCTTTTGCAACGGCATCCATCTGAACGTGATCCAGGCGGCGCAGGACCCGGGCGCCGAGGCCTGGCGCAATATCCAGGCGATAGACGATGTCTGCCTGGAGATATTGACCGCGCCGCAACTGGTGGTGGCGGGCGTGGCCGGCAACGCCGGCGCCGGCGGCGCGATGCTGGCGTTGGCCGCCGACGTGGTGCTGGCGCGCCAGGGCGTGGTGTTCAATCCGCATTACCAGACCATGGGGCTGTACGGCTCCGAGTACTGGACCTACACGCTGTCGCGCGCGGTGGGGGCCGAAACGGCGGTCAAGCTGTGCAACGACTGCCTGCCGCTGGGCGCCCGCCAGGCCTGGCGGCTGGGCATGGTGCAGGACATTGGGCCGCGCGACGAGCAGGAGTTCGGCCGCTGGCTGCTGCAAGCGGCGAAGCAGGCTTTGTTGACGCCGGCTTGGCAGGCCTGGCGCGAGCGCAAAGAGACGCTGGATCTGGCGCAGCTGGAGCGATGCCGGCAGGCGGAGCTGGGCGAAATGCGGCTGGACATGTTGCGCAACCGCCGCCAGTTCATCGAGAAATGCGGCAACTTCGTCCACAAGCGCCGGGCCTGCGGCACGCCGCAGCGCTTGGTCGCGCCATGGGCGCGGCAGGGAGGCTAGCTGGCGGAAAGCTTGGCGCGGACAAGCGGACTGCTCGTTTTTGCCGCGCGGACGCGCGATTCGCCTGGGCGGGAAACTGGCCTGAATCATGGATTTTCTGGCCGGACGACGCCCTTATACTGTGCGCATCGCCAGTTTGGCGGCGGCCAGCGCAGGCTGGCATTCATCCAGGAGTCGGGACATGGGCTGGCAAACGCATGAAGTGAGCAATCAGTTCGACGAACTGACGGACTACAAGCTGCTGGACAGCGACCCGGCCTTGGGCGAGGCGCTGAGTCGGGCCGGCGCCGAGTGGGCCGTGCCCTGGCTGCGGGGCTACGGCGAGACGCTGGGCCGCGCCGAAACCTTTGAACTGGCCGAGGAGGCCAATCTTTTCCCGCCGCGGCTGCGGGCGTTCGACCGGCGCGGCCGACGCGTCGACCAGGTGGATTTCCACCCGGCCTGGCACCGGCTGCTGCAGATGTACCGCGGCCAGGGGCTGGTGTCGCTGCCTTTCGCCGAGGAGCGGGGCGGGCGCTGGGCGGCCACGCTGGCCGGCAGCTATCTGCACGGCCAGGTGGAGGCGGGCACGCTGTGCCCGGCCACCATGACGCAGGCGGCCATTCCGCTGCTGCGCAGGGAGCCGGCGTTGTGGGAGGTGCTGCGGGACAAGCTGTTCAGCCATGTCCATGACGGCCGCGACCTGCCGCTGGCGCAGAAGGCCTGCGCCTGGATCGGAATGGGGATGACGGAAAAGCAGGGCGGTTCGGACGTGCGCGCCAACACCACCCGGGCCGAGCCGCTCGGTCATGGCGGCCGCGGCGGCGAATACCGGCTGCGCGGCCATAAATGGTTTTTCTCCGCGCCGACCAGCGATGCCCACCTGGTGGTGGCGCAGCTGGCGGACAGCGGGCCGTCGTGCTTTTATGTGCCGCGCTGGCTGCCGGACGGCAGCCGCAATGCGGTGGCGATCCAGCGCCTGAAGGACAAGGTGGGCAACCGCAGCAACGCCAGCAGCGAAGTGGAACTCCAGGACGCCTGGGGCGTTCTGCTGGGCGAGCCCGGACGCGGCATTCCCACCATCATCGAAATGGCCACCTATACCCGTCTCAATTGCGTGATCGGCAGCGCGGCGCTGTTGCGGCAGGCCGCGACGCAGGCGTTGGCGTACACCCGCCGGCGGATGGCCTTCGGCAAGGTGTTGGCGGAGCAGGCGGCGATGCGCGCGGTATTGGCCGACCTGGCGCTGGAAAGCGAGGCGGCGCTGGCGCTGGCGATGCGGTTGGCGCAGGCTTTCGAGCGTGACGGCGAGCCGGCCGAGCGGGCCTGGAAGCGCATCGTCACGCCGGCCGCCAAGTTTTGGGTGTGCAAGCGCGCGGTGGAGTGGAGCGGCGAGGCGATGGAGATCTTCGGCGGCAACGGCTATGTCGATGCCGGGCCGATGGCGCGCTTGTTCCGCGAGGCGCCGGTCAACTCCATCTGGGAAGGTTCAGGCAATGTGATGTGCCTGGATGTGGCGCGCGCGGTGCGGCGCGAGCCGGAAGCCTGGGAGCGGCTGCTGGCGGATCTGGCGGCGATGGCCGCGGGCGAGGCCGGGCTGACGGATGCGATCGGGGATTTGCGCGCGCAGGCGCAGGCGGGGCCGGAGCAACTGGAGGCGCGGGGCCGCCGTTTTGCCCAGCTGCTGGCCCTAACCGCGCAGGCTTGCCTGCTGCGCGCGCAGTCGCCGGCTTTCATCGCCGACGCTTTCATCGCCAGCCGCCTGCGCGACGCGGCATGGGGCCGGGTGGCTGGCGCGCTGGATGCCGGCGGGATGGATGTGGAATCCATCCTGCGGCGCAGCCTGCCGGTTTGAGCCGCCGCTCAGCCGTTCCAGCGCTGGGTGTCGGCGAAGAAGCCCGGCACCGGATGGCTGGCGCCCTCGGTTTCGCTTTTCCGGTACAAGAACATCGCCAGGCACAGGTCCAGCACGCCCAGGCCGAAGGGCGAGAAGATGGTCGGTTTGGCGGGATCCAGGCGGATTTCGCCCTGCATCACTTGCGCCAGCGTGCCGTCGATGAAGCCGCGATGGCCGTAGCGCTGCTCCGCCAGGTGTGGCGAGGTGTTGGCTTTCATGCAGTGCTCGACGTCGTCCAGCACATTGTTGGCGCCGACGATGGTTTCCGGCGCCAGGTCGCGCAGCGAGACGTTGAGGATCAGCTGCGACGGCGCGAAGGCGTGGCCGGCGGGAATCCACGGCGTGCCGGCGGTGGTGGCGAGCACCACGATGTCGGCTTGCAAGGCCTCGTCCCGGCTGGCGGCGCGGATCGGGTAGCGCAGGCTCGCGCCCATATTGCGGGTGAACGCCGCCAGATGCGCATCGTTGATGTCGTAGGCGCGCACGTCGTCGAAGTGCCAGCCGGCGGCATCGAAGAAGGACAGGATGCTGCCGGCGATCACGCCGCCGCCGATGATGGCCAGCGAGCCGGCGCGCCGGCCGTGGGGCCATAACTGCTGCGCGGCCAGCACCGCCGACGCGGCGGTGCGCGCCGAGCTGATCTGGGACGCTTCCAGGCAGGCGAACGGATAGCCGGTGCGGTAGTCGTTGAGCAGCACCACCGCCGAAGCCCGCTGCAGATTAGCGTCGACATTGCCCGGATAGCTGGCTATCCACTTGATGCCGGAGACTTCCAGCGCCGAATCGGCGTCGCGGATCGCCGCCGGCAGCGCGATGATGCGCGCCTCGGGCCTGTCGGCGAAGCGGAGGAAATAGCTGTCCGGATTGACCGTCTTGCGCTGGTGGTGCAGCAAATAGGCCTGGCGGATGATGTCGATCACCTCGGTTTTGGCCTGCGCCAGCGCGCCATGGATGAAGTCGCCGGTGATCACGCTGAAATTCGGGGCGGAGTTATGCATAGGTCAGATTCTCGTTGAGCGGTTGGGAGGCCTGGCGCCATGCCGGGCCGAAGCGTTGATCGCACCAGTCGTCGTCGTAGACCGTGTCCAGGTAGCCGTTGCCCAGGTCGGGCGAGATGGCCACCACCACGGCGTCGGCCGGCAGTTCGGCGTGCAGGCGCCGCACCGCGGCCAGCACCGTGCCGGTGGACGCGCCGCCCAGATAGCCGTAGCGCAGCGCGACATCGCGGCAGGCGGCGATGGTTTCGGCTTCCGGAATCTGGATCAGCCGGTCCACCGCGGCGGCGTCGAAGAAGTGGGGCTGCACGCTGGAGCCCAGCCCAGGCAGATAGCGCGCCTGCCCCGGCGTGCCGAAAGTCACCGAGCCTACCGAGTCGACGGCGATCAGCCGGGTTTGCGGCGAATGGCCGCGGAAGAACGCGGCGCAGCCCATCAGGGTGCCGGTGGTGCCGGCGCCGACGAACAGGTAGTCGACGCTGCCGAACTCGTTCAGGATGGCGCGCGCGGTCATGTCGGCATGGACCGCCGGGTTGGCCGGATTCTGGTACTGGTTCAGCCAGATCCGCTCGGGGTCGCGCGCGATGGCCTGGCGGATGTAGGCGAGCCGGTTGCCCAGATAGCCGTTGTGCTCGTCGCGCTGCTCGATCACCACCACGGTGGTGCCCAGCGCGCGCATCATGCCGATGTTCTGGGCGCTGGTGTTCTTGTCGACGACGCAGACGAAGTCATAGCCGCGCGCCGCGGCGATCTGGCTTAGCGCCAGGCCCAGATTGCCGGAACTGGACTCTATTATCTTCTTGCGGGCCGCGAGCTGGCCGCGCTCCTCGGCGTCGCGGATCAGCGCCATCGCGGTCTTGATCTTGATCGATCCGCCCGGATTGAAGCCTTCTATCTTCAAGTGCACGTCGCCCGATGGGGAAAATTGCTCGAGCCTCAGGAAAATATCGTCGGAGACGGCTTGTTCGATGGAGTCGTATCGCATGCAAGATTCCTGCAGCAGGTGAAAGGAAAATACCGCCGGCAGGCGGGAAGGGCGCGGCCGGGCGCCTGGCTCAGGCCCGCGGCGGCAGCAGCTCGTCCAGCGCGAACCAGCAGCTGCAATCCAGCGCCGGCACCGGCGTGTGCCGGGTGGATTTGGGCGGGTACGGCCGGCCTTCCAGGCCACGCGCGATCACCTCTTCCGGCGTGACCAGCAGGTCGTCGCGGCGGGCCTCCAGCGCGACGTCGGCGTAGTCCAGCAACAGGCAGGGCACCAGCATCAAGCCGTGGCGCAGCGCGAATTCGCGGCGATGATGGCCGTCCATCACCACCAGCGTGCGGCGCTCGACCAGGATCGGCGTCTTCCATCCGCCATCGGCCAGCACCCGCGCGGCCACCTCCCCCAAGCGTTCCGGCAGGAACTCCTCGGTCGGCTTCAGCCGGTCCGGCGGCAGCAGCGCAAGCTTGGGCCTGGCTGCGGCGGTCTCGATTGGCCTCGGATTCATGTCACCCCTTGTGCGGAATATCTAAACCACCGGCCGGTCCCGCATGCGCAGGGCGGCCATGGATTGATCAGGGAAAGCGCTTATATGTTTTTTGCATAATCAAATGACATTAGACAATGCAGGTATGAGATTGTCAACTTAAGCTCACGCGCGTGATGCGCGATCGGGAATCCCTGCTAATGGCCAGTTCGAAGCTGCTCTTTGGGATGAATTTCCGGATTGAATTGTTTGAGGAAATTTTTATTCATAATGAATTGAATTTTTGATATGTGTAATGTATAAGTTCGTCATATACCAAAGTCATTTGTTCATTTGCTGTGGCGAGGCGGCTGGTCCGGCGGCATCGCGGCGCCTTGCCCAGCCAAACCGAAATTTGCGAGGCATGGATGGGCAACCGCATTTCTCCCGATTACGCCACCCCCCACTCTCCCCAGCCGCTTACCGGCGCGCCGGCGGTGTTGTGGCTGACCGGCATTTCCGGCGCCGGCAAAACCACCATCGCCAGCCATCTCAAGCAGTTGTGCCTGGCATCCGGCCATGCGGCGGCGATGCTGGACGGCGACGAGCTGCGCGGCCGGCTGAACGCCGATCTGGGTTTCTCTGAGAGCGACCGGGCCGAGAACGTGCGGCGCATCGCCGAAGTCGCGGCGCTGATGGCGGACGCCGGCCTGCTGGTGATCGTGTCCTGCATTTCGCCGCTGGCGTCTTTCCGCCTGGCGGCGCGCGACATCGTCGGCGCGCAGCGCTTCGTCGAGGTTTACATCGACACGCCGATCGATGTCGCCGAAGCCCGCGACCCCAAGGGCCTGTACCGGCTGGCCCGCGCCGGCAAGATCACCGGCTTCACCGGCCTGCACGCGGCTTACGAGCCGCCGCGGGAGCCGGCGATCCGGATCGATACCACGGTCACCGGCGTGGAAGCGGCGGCGGAGCGTCTGCTCGGCCATTACCAGGCGATGGCGCGCGCGGCGGCCACCCGCGCCGAGGCTGGCGTTTGTGGCTGAGCGCGGCGCCGGAACGAGGGAGCGCTGGCGATGGCCTTAGCTGCGCTGCGCGCCTGGTGGGCGGATCTGTCAGGCCCGTTCGCGTACCGAACCTTCACCGTCGTCTGGCTGACCAGCCTGGCTGCCAATGTCGGCTATACGGTGCAGGGCGTGGGCGCGTCCTGGGCGATGGCGTCGATGGCGCCGACGCCGACGATGGTGGCGCTGGTCCAGACCGCGGCCAGCGTGCCGATCGCCCTGTTCGCATTGCTGTCCGGCGTGGCGGCCGACGCCTGGGACCGCCGCGCGGTGATGCTGGCGTCGCAGGCGCTGGTGTTCGCCGTCGCCGCGGCCTTGACCGGCTTCAGCGCCGCCGGCTATCTGGCGCCGGCGATGATTCTGGCCTGCACCTTCCTCAATGGCTGCGGCGCGGCCTTGTTTCAGCCGACCTGGCAGTCGTCGGTGGCCGAACAGGTGCCGCGCAGCCAGCTGTCCGCCGCGATCGCCCTGGACAGCTTTTCCTTGAATTTCGCGCGCGCCGCCGGGCCGGCGTTCGGCGGACTGATCGTGGCCAGGTTCACCCCTGGCGCGGCGTTCTTGATCAGCGCACTGGCCGGCGCGGTGATGATCGCGGCGCTGTTGTCGTGGAAACGGCCGCCGCCGCGCCGGCACCCGCGCGAGAAGCTGTTGGCGGCGCTGGCCGGCGGCGTCGCTTATTGCTGGCGCGCGCGGCGGATGCGCGACGCGCTGTTCCGCAGCGCGCTGTTCGGTTTTCTCGGCAGCCCGGTTTGGGCGTTGCTGCCGCTGTTCGCCAAGCAGCAGTTCGGCGGCGCCGCCGGCACCTACGGCATGCTGCTGGCGGCATTCGGCGTCGGCGCCACCGCCGGCGCGCTGGGCGGAGCCGCGCTGCGGGCGCGCCACGCCAAGGAAACGGTGGTGCGCGGCGGCGCTTTCGCCTTTGGCCTGGGCATTATCGCCGCCGCCGTGAGCCCGGCGCTGCCGGGCACGCTGCTGGGCCTGTCCGTCGCCGGCGCCAGCTGGGTGGCGTCGGTGTCCACTTTCAATCTTTCGATTCAAACCGGCGCGCCCGACCGGCTGGCGGGCCGGGCATTGTCCCTGTTCCATTCCTGCATCATCGGCGGCATGTCGCTGGGCAGCTTCGCCTGGGGCTGCGTGGCGGAGCCGCTCGGCGTGGGGGCCGCGCTGCTGATGTCGGGCCTGTTGATGTCGGCGTCGTGCCTGCTGGGCTGGCTGCTGCCGCTGGCGGAGGCGGACGAGCCGGACGCGGTCCTGGCGGTGAGCGGTGCCGGCGGAATGGACGGCCACTGCAAATGAACAAGAGCGAAGCGATGAAGACGATTGCGATTATCGGCGCCGGTTTTTGCGGCGCGACTCTGGCGGCGCGGCTGTTGCGGCAGCCGCCGGCCACGCCGCTGCGGGTGGTGCTGATCAATCGGTCCGGGCCGATGGCGCGCGGCGTGGCGTATGGCAGCCGCACCGCGACCCAGGTGCTGAACGTGCCGGTGGGCAGGATGGACGCGCTGTCGGAGCGGGGCGACGGGTTTTACCGTTATGTCCGCCAGCGGATCGCCGACGCCGCGCCCGGCAGCTTCGTCGCGCGCAGCCTGTACGGCGATTACCTGGAGCAGCTGTTGCGGGACGCCGAGCGCGACGCGCCGGCGGGAGCGAGCTTGCGCACCGTGGTTGGCGGCGTGGCGGCGTTGCGGCCGCGCGCCGATGGCGAGGGTGCGCGCTTGACGCTGGATGACGGCAGCGCGCTGGACGCCGACCGGGTGGTGCTCTGCGTCGGCAACTACGCGCCGCTGGATCCGCCCATCGCGGCGGCGCAGCGCAGGTTTTACGCCAGCCGCCGCTACATCCGCGACCCCTGGGCGCCGGGCGCGCTGGCGCGTGTCGCGCCGGAGCAGCCGGTGCTGGTGATAGGCAGCGGCCTCACCATGCTGGACATCCTGCTGGAGCTGCGCGAGCGCGGCCATCGCGCGCCCATCCACGCGATATCGCGCCGCGGCCTGGCGCCGCAGGCGCACCGGGCGCTGGACAACCCGCCGCATTACGACGAGTCGCTGTTGCACGCGATGCTGAGCGAGCCGACCGCGCGCAACTACCTGAGCCTGGTGCGCGGCGCGGCGGCGCGCCATGCGCGCGGCGGCGGCGACTGGCGCGACATCGTCGGCGGCTTGCGCGCCCGCACCCCGGAGCTATGGCAGGCCTTGCCGCTGCCGGAACGGCGCCGCTTCCTGCAGCGGCTGCGGCCGTTCTGGGAGGTGCATCGGCACCGCTGCGCGCCGCAACTCGGGGAAAGGCTGCGCGCCGAACTGGCGAGCGGCTCGCTGCGCCTGCTCGCCGGCCGGGCCATCGCCTACCGCGAGACCGGCGACGGCGTGGAGGCGACGCTGCAGCCGCGCGGCGGCGGCGAGGCGCTGCGCCTGCAAGTGGGGGCGGTGATCAACTGCACCGGCCCGCGCGGCGATGTCCGCCGGCTGGACGAGCCGCTGCTGGACAGCCTGCAAGCCGACGGCCTGCTGGTGCCGGACGCGCTCGGCCTGGGGTTCGAGCTGGACGAGCGCTACGCGCTGCGCGACAGCGCCGGCGTCGCTTCCCGCTGGCTGCACTACGTCGGCCCTTTCCTTAAGGGCCGTTACTGGGAGGCGACCGCGGTGCCGGAATTGCGCGTTCATGTCGCGCGGCTGGCCGAGGCCTTGAGCCTGGACTGCGGCGATGAAACGCGGCTGCGGCAGCCGGCGCAACCGGCAAGCGCGTGAGCGCCGCCGACGACATTTTCCGAAGAGCGGCGATGAATTCAAGAATAGAGATGAGAGAGCCGATGCTGGCGCGGGAGGAAGCCCCGCCGGCGGACGCGGCCTGGACGCCGTTGCGCGCCGGCGCCGACGGCGTGCCGCGCGCCTGCGACATGACCGCGGACGACTGGCTGCTGGCTTACGACGTCGATGCCCAGCTGGCCGACGGCGGCGCGCCGGCAGCCGCCGGCCTGGAAAGCGCGCTGCGGGAGATCTGGCAGTCGGTGCTCGGCGTCGAGGGACTATCGGCGACCGACAATTTCTTCGCCGCCGGCGGAGACTCCATCGCCTCGGTGCAACTGGCGGCGCAGGCGCGCGCCAAGGGCATAGCCTTGTCGGCGCAAGACCTGCTCCGCCACCAGACCATCGCGGCGCTGGCGGCGAGCGCCAGCCAGGCCTCGCCCGAACGGCAGCCCAGCCAGGGGCGGTTGGCGCTGCGGCCCGCGCAGCTGGCGGCGCTGGATGGCGGCGCGGTGAGCCGCCGGTTGCTGCAAGTGCCGGAAGAGATGGACGAGCGTTTTCTGCAGGCCTGGCTGCGGGCGCTGCATGCCGGCCACGATGCGCTGCGGCTGCGGTTTGCGCGCCAGGGCGGCGAATGGCGCGCGGAATTCCGCGCCGATGCCGACGCGCTGGCGCGCGAGGCGCGGGATGGCCGCGCGGCGTCGTCGATGCCGCCGCAGCCGCAGGCCGATGCCGGTCCCGTGTTGATGGCGGCGCTGGAAAAGGGGCGCGATGGCGCGCGGCTATGGCTCAGCGCCCGGCAGGCGGCGGTGGATGCCGCATCGTGGCGCACGATTCTGGCCGACCTGCGCGCGGCCTTCGACGAATGGCGGCGGCGCGGCGCCATTTCCGCGCGCGGCGCAGCCGGGTTTGGCCGCTACCAAGAGTGGTGTGAGAAGCGGGAAGGCGAGCCGCGGCAAGCAGCTTGGCTGGCGGCGGGCGGCGAATGGGTCTTAGCGCCGGTTGCCGAGCTGGATGCGGCGCGCAGCGCCGCCATGCTGGAGAGCGGTTTGCGCAAGCATCGGGCGCGGCCGGAGGAGCTGTTGCTGGCGGCCGCGCTGTTGGCGGCTTGCCGCTGGTCGGGCGAGAGGGCGCTTACTCTGCGGCTGGCGCAAGATGGCCGCGCGGCCGACGCCGAGCTGGCGGCCACGGTCGGCCAGTTCGATGTCGAACGCGGTTTGACGCTGGCGCTGGCGGCCGGCGAGCTTGCGCCGGGGGCGGCGATCCTGGCGGCCAAGGAAGGCTGCCGCGCGCAGACCCAAGAGCTGGGCGACGCTGGCCGAACCGCGCGCCTGGCATTCCGTTACGACGGCGATTTCGACGCGCCGGCAGCGGCGCGCGCCGGCATCGCGCGGCTGGCGCTGCCGAACGACGATGACGACGCCGGCGGGCCGCCGTTGCGGCTGCGCGGCGAGCGGCGCGACGGCTGCTTGCGGCTGACGCTGAGCTGCCGCGCGGCGGCCGTGCCGGCGCAAGGGCTGGACGTGCTGGCGGCGCGGCTGGACGAGGCGCTGCGCGAGCTGGCGGAGCACTGCGCCGACCCGGCGCAAGCCGCCAGCCTGAGTCCGTCCGACTTCCCCGGCCTGGGCCTGACGGCGGCCGAACTGGCCGGCTGGCGGCAACGCTTTCCGGCGCTGGAGCAGTTGAGCCCGGCCACCGGCATGCAGATCGGCATGGTTTTCCACAGCCAGTTGCCCGGCCATGCCGACGCTTATACCAACCAGGCCTATCTGACCCTGGAGGGCGAGCTGGATGCCGGCTGGTTCCGCGAGGCTTGGCGCATCGTCATCGAACGCCACCCGGCGCTGCGCGCCGGCTTCGTCGGTTTCGAGCGCGAGCAGCCGCTGCAGCTGGCGGTGGCGGCGCCGGCGCTGGACTGGCGCGAGGAAGACCTCCGCGGGCAGGCGCCGGACGCGTTCGAGCGCTGGCGCCAGGCCGATCGCCAGACGCCGTTCGATTTCGGGCGGCCGCCGTTGATGCGCTTCCTGCTGGCGCGGGTGGGCGAGCAAAGCCACCGTTTTTGCTGGACCCATCACCACAGCATCATCGACGGCTGGAGCGTGACGCTGGTGTGGGACGAGGTGTTCGAGGCTTACCGCGCCTTGCGGGCAGGGCAGGAACCGGCGCTGCCGCCGGCGCCGTCTTTCGCCGAGGCGGCGTTCTGGCGGCATGGCCAGCCGCGGGAAGAGGGCTTGCGCTACTGGCGCGAGACGCTGGCCGGCATCGGCCCGCGCGCGGCGCTGCGGATAGAGCAGCCGGGCCTGCCGCCGCTGGGCGGCGAGGCGTCCAAGTCGCGGCGCCGGCTGAGCGAGCAGGCGACCCGCCGGCTGACGGAGATGGCGCGCGCCGGCCAGACGACGCTGGCCGCGACGATGCAGGCGGCCTGGGCGTTGCTGCTGGCGCATTACAGCGGCCAGTCCGACGTGGTTTTCGGCGTGACTTCGGCGGGGCGGACCATCGATCTGCCCGGCGTCGAGCGCATCGTCGGGCCGCTGATCAACACCGTGCCCGCCCGATTTGCGCTAGACCCCGGCGCCAGGCTGGGTGACTGGCTGCGGACCGTGCGCGACATGCATCTGCTGCGCGACCGGCATGCCAGCATCGACCTGATCGACATCCAGCGCCAGAGCGGCCTGCGCGCCGACCAGCCGCTGTTCGACAGCGTGGTGATTGTAGACAACTACCCGGCCGCCGATTACGGCGCGGCGACGGCCCTGCGCGTATCGGAACGCGGCTACGCCGGAGAAACCCATTACGGGCTCACCTTGTCGGTAATGCCCGGGGCGCGGCTGGCCTTCGACATTGAATTTGACTCATCGCGGTTTCACAAAAAGGACATTGACGCCATGGCCGATAAACTCGAATCGGTGCTTACCCGCATGCCCCAGAACCTGGCCGAGCCGCTGAGCGCGGCGGTCGGCGCCGCCGCGCGCGCCGAAGCCGCAAGCGACGCCGCCGGCCTCAGCATGGCGCGGCGCCAGGGCGACCTGCGGCTGGGACGGGATCTGGTGCCGCATCTGGTGGAAAACCACGCCCAGGACACGCCGGAGCAGATCGCGCTGATCTGCAACGAGCGCAGCTACAGCTACGAACAGTTGAACCGCGCCGCCAACCGGCTGGCCAATCACCTGCTGGAGCAGTTTCCGCAGTTGGGCGCGGACAGCCTGGTGGGCGTGCGCATCCCGCGCGGGGACAAGCTGGTCATCGCCATCCTGGCCTTGTGGAAGGCCGGCGCCGCCTATATCCCGCTCGACCCCGTCCTGCCGGCGCAGCGGGTGCGGGACATGCTGGAAACCGCCGGCGCGGCGTTCGTGATCGCCGACAGCGTCGAGGCGGCTGCCGACAACGCCGCCGCGCTGGGTATGCGCGCGGTGTCTTACGACGCCGTCGAACAGTTGCCGGGACTGGACGAGCGCAATCCGGATGTGCACATCTCCGGCAACGACCTGAGCTACGTGCTGTACACCTCGGGCTCCACCGGCAAGCCCAAGGGGGCGATGGTCGAGCATATCGGCATGCTCAACAACATCGTCAACAAGGCGATCGACTGCAAGGTGACCGAATCCAGCCGGGTGGCGCAGAACGCGTCGATGAGTTTCGACGTGTCGGTCTGGCAGATGTTCATCGCGCTGGCGCGCGGCGGCGCCACCGTGGTGTACGACGATCGCGCGGTCAACGATGTCGCCGGCCTGCTGGCGCGGCTCGCCGCCGACCGGGTCACCGTGCTGGAAGTGGTGCCGACCTATCTGTCGGTGCTGGTCGAGCATATCGAGGACAAGCACCCGGGTGGGCTGGCGCTGAGCGTCCAGTACCTTTTGGTGACCGGCGAGACGATAGAGGCGTCGCTGCTCAAGCGCTGGTTCAAGCTGTTCCCGCACACTCACGCGGTGAACGCCTATGGGCCGACCGAGGCGTCGGACGACATCACCCATCACCTGATGTCGGCGGGCGATGCGCTGGAGAATCCGGTGCCGATCGGCCGCGCGCTGGCCAACTTCGACGTGTACATCGTCGACGACGAATTGCGGCCGCTGCCGTACGGCGAGATGGGTGAAATCGTCGTCACCGGCGTCGGCGTCGGCCGCGGCTACGTCGGCATGGCCGGCGCCACCGCGCAGGCCTTCCTGGACAGCCCATTCCCGGACAAGTACCGCGGCCGGCTGTACAAAACCGGCGACCTGGGCGTGATGCGGCCGGACGGCGTGCTGCTTTATCACGGCCGCAAGGACAAGCAGGTCAAGATCCGCGGCATGCGCATCGAGCTGGAAGACGTGGAGCTGGCGCTGCAGGCCTTGCCGGCGGTGCGGCAGGCGGCGGTGCTGGAAATCCGCCCGGCGGGGCGCGAGGCTTTCCTGTGCGCCTTCGCGGTGGCGCGCGCCGACGGCGAGCGCGAAGCCATCGTCGCCGAACTGAAGGAAAAACTGCCGCCCTATATGGTGCCGTCGGTCTTCCGCTTTGAAAGCGAGCTGCCGCAGCTGCCCAGCGGCAAGATAGACCGCCGCGCGCTGCTGGCCGGTTACGAAGAGACGGCGCCGCGCGCCGCCTGCGTCGAGCCGACCAACGAGGTCGAGCGCCGGCTGGCGGATATCTGGCGCGAGGTGATCGGCAGCCAGGCCATAGGCATCAGCGACGACTTCTTCGATGTCGGCGGCGACTCCTTCAAGGCGATCCGCATCGCGGCCAAGTACGGCGCGCCGCTGGAGGTCACCCATCTTTACGACTACCCGACGATAGCGGCACTGGCCGAACATCTGGCCGGGCTGGACGGCGACGCGCAAAAGACGCTGACGCCGATCGCCGGCGATCCGGTGCAAGCCGAGGCGATGCTGCTGTGCATCGCCAATTCGGGCGGCGGACCGGTCAGCTTCATCGAGATGGGCCGGGCATTCTCCGCCGCTGGCGTGCCGTTGGCGGCATGCGCGGTGAACCTGCCGCGCAACGAGGTGGACGACGATGCCGCGATGGTGGCGGAGGTGGAGCGGCTGGCGGCGGAGGTCTGCGACGAATTGGGCCGGATGTCGTCTTTGCCGCTGATGGTGTTCGCGCAGTGCAACGGTTCGGCGCTGGCGCTCGGCGTCGTGCGCGAATGGAAGCGGCGCGGCGCCGACCTGCGCGCGCTGTGCATAGGCGGGGCCTTGCTGCGCACCGAGCCGACGCCGAAGGATGTGCGCAGCGACGAGCAGATCGTGGCCTTTCTCGGCTCCATCGGCTCCACGCTGCCGGCCGAGGCCGACGAGCGGGCGTTCTTCCTGCACGACTTCAGCTACGACTGCCACATGGCGGACAGCTACTACAACCACTTGGTGCGGGAGCGGGCCGCTGAGGCCGGCGAGCGCATCGGCGCGCCGGTGTTCTGCCTGGTGGGCACCGAGGACCCCATCGTGTCCGGCTACGCCGAGCGTTATCGCGACTGGGGCCTGCTCTCCGACGAGGTGAGCCTGATCGAGTATCCGGGCATCGGCCATTACCTGCTGCGCGATTGCCCGGCCGAACTGGCCGCCTCGCTGGCCGACATCTGGCGCCGCGTCGGCGGCAAGGAGGCGAGAAATGGCCGCTGAGCTGCCGAAACTGGCATTCGTGCATATTCCCCGCACCGCCGGCACCGCGTTCGGCCATGCTCTGGACCAGCTGTACCAGGGCCGCCGGACGGCGAAGTTCTACGCCGACGAGGAGGTCAAGGTGGCCAATGGCAAGATCGAGGCCTTCTGCCGGCTGGATGGCGCGGACAAGCAGGGCTTCGATCTGCTGCGCGGCCATTTCGTCCACGGCTTCGACCCGGCGCTGCGCGGCTTCGACTACGTCGCGCTGCTGCGCGAGCCGGTGCGGCGGCTGATTTCCTATTACTTCTACGCGCTGAAGGACAAGCGCAACTACCTGCATTCCTATCTGCTGAAGCGGCGGCTGGGCCTGGAGCCCTTCCTGCTCAGCGACGCCAGCATAGACCTGGACAACTACCAGGTGCGGGCGATATCGGGCGCGCAATTCGCCTCGGTGCGCGAACCGGTGTCGCAGCAGCATTGCGACGAAGCCAAGCGCAAGCTGGCCGAGGAGTTCGCCGCCTTCGGCTTGACCGAGCGCTTCGACGAGTCGATGGCGCGCTTCGCGCGCAAGTTCGGCTGGAACTTGCCGGCGCCCGGCAAGATGAACGCCGGCAGCTACGGCCCCGAACTGGAGCTGTCGGCCGCCTGCAGGGAGCGGGTGCTGGAGAAGAATCGTTTCGACGTCGAGTTGTACCAGTTCGCCTGCCGCCTGTTCGAGGCCGGCGGCGCGGCGGCGGAACAGGCCGGGATACCCATTGCACAGGAGAGGACAGAAGATGGCTACGCTTGAAATTCGCCCGCTCAGCGGCACCATAGGCGCGGAAGTGCGCGGCTGCGACGTCAGCCTGACGCCGTCGCCGGAGTTGGCCGGCGAAATCCGCCGCGCGCTGCTGCAATACAAGGTGCTGCTGTTCCGCGGCCAGCCGGCCTTGTCGATGGCGCGGCAGATCGCCTTCGCCCAGGCTTTCGGCGAGATCGAGACCGAGTTCCCGTCGTTCGCGCCCAAACTGGCCGAGAACCCGGAAATCACGCTGTTCGACAGCCGCAACGGCAGCGGCCGCGCCGAAATGTGGCATACCGACCTGACGGTGTCGGAGACGCCGACCGCTTTCGGCGTGCTGTGCGTGAAGGAGCGTCCGGCGCGCGGCGGCGACACGATGTGGGCGGATTCCGAGGCCGCCTACGCCTCGCTGTCGCCCGGCATGCGCGCCTTTCTGGAAGGCCAGCGCGCGGTGCACGACATGTACTCGCCGGAGTACGCCGCGCGGCCGGGCGGCAACAAGCGCACCGATCTCGACATGTCGCGGATTTCCCGCGCCGAGCATCCGCTGGTGCGGGTCCATCCGGAAACCGGCCGCAAATGCCTGTTCGTCAATCCCTTCTTCACGTCCCACATCGTCGGCTTCAGTTCGGAAGAGAGCGCCAACATCCTCAACTTCCTGTACGCCCGGATGGAGCGGCCGGAGTTCATCGTCCGCTGGCATTGGTCGGAAGGCGATGTCGCGATGTGGGACAACCGCTGCACCACCCACGTGGCGGTCAACGACTACGGCGACGCGCATCGGCTGGCGCAGCGGGTGTGCGTGAAGGGCGACGCGCCGTTCGGCGTGGGCGAAGCCCGGCGCGCCGCGCTGGAAACGGCCTGACGGCCGGCGGCGCAGCCGCGGATAAAGAGCGGCCGGGCATCGCGCCGGCCGCGTGGTTTTCACTCACTTCAATATGGGTAGCAAGATGTCGAACCAAGCAGGCGTGGCAGTCGTTGACTTCAATGGATCGATATTCCTCGAATCCAGCAATGTGCGGGCGCAGGCCAATCGGTTGAATTGGCGCTCCGAGGTGTTGATGGGCCGCAACCCCGATTGTTTCAAGGGCAAGCGCGTGCTCGACCTGGCCAGCCATGACGGCCGCTTCATGCACGCGGCGCTCAAGCACGGCGCCAGCAAGGTGATAGGGGTGGAGGCGCGCGAAGAGCACGTGATCCACGCGCGCCACAATCTGAGCCGCGCCGGACACGCGCCGGACAGCTACCAGGTGCTGTGCGGCGACCTGGTCGAGCACCTGAAGCAGATCGAGACCGGTTCGGTGGACACCGTGCTGTGCTTCGGCGTGTTCAGCCACCTGATCGAGCAGGTGGAGATCATTCGCGAGATCCGCCGCATCGCGCCGGGCGCCTTCATTCTGGACACCTGGGTGGCGAAGGAGCAGTGGAACCTGCGCGAGCGGCTGCGCAACCACAAGGTCAACCTGTGGGTGCGCGACACCCAGCAGGGCGGCGACCGCGGCCTGTCCTTGCTGGCGCGCTTCAAGCGGCTGATGGCCAGCGTGTTGCCGGGGCCGGGCAGCAAGGTGGGCAGCATGGTGCTGCTGTACGAGGACCCGCAGGCGCCGGGCGCGACGGTGCGCCCCAGCGGGCTGATGGCCTGGGCCAACCGCTCGGCGCTGGAAATGCTGTTCGAGCACTTTGGCCTGGAGCATGCGCGGGTGGACTGGATGGCGCAGCGGGTCAGCGACTGGACCGACCTGGAAGACTACCGCAACGGCTCGCGCGAGAGCTGGGTGGTGCGGCCGGGACGCCGCGCGTCCTGAAGCGTTTGCCGCGCCCGCCGGGCGCGGCGCTTGAAAGAGCGATGGCATGAGAAAGATATACCTGCGCCGCGTGAGCGGCGTGACGCATGGCGAGAGCACCAGGATGGTGCGGCCGGACGATTTCGCCAGCGATATCGTCGCCGCGGTGGATGCGGCGGCGCAGATAGAGGACTTCGGCCGCTACCTGCCGCTATGCGTGGACTGGCGCGCCGAGCGCCTGCGCTACAGCCGCTGGGAGGACGCGTCGCCGCTGTCGGACGCGCCGTTCCTGTACCAGCGGCAGCGACGGCAGGCGGCCATGCTGGCCGACATCCCGTTCGAGCGGCTGCCTGAACTGGGACAGGCCGAAGGCATGACGCCGACCTTCATCTTCTCGATCGGCCGCTGCGGCTCCACGCTGCTGTCCAGGATGCTGGCCGCGGTCGGCGAGCAGGCGGTGTCGGAGCCGGACGCGCTGACCAATATCGCCCTGGTCGACAACGCCGAACAGGGCCGGCAGGCGGCCGAGGCGGGCGAGCTCATCGTGCGCAGCTGCGTCGAGGCGTTGCGCCGCGCCTGCGGCCCGTCGCCGGTGATCAAGCTGAGGGCGGTGTGCAATCTGGCGGCGGCGGCGTTTGTCCGCGCGCTGCCCAACGCCCGCTATGTGTTCATGTTCCGCGGGCGGGAGGACTGGGTGCGTTCCTATTCGCGCGCGTTCGGCGACAGCGCGGCCGAGCTGGAGGCCCTGCTGCGGCAGTCGGCGCAGGCGTTTCAGCACCTGCGCGCGGCCGGGGCCGAGCCGGAGCTGGTGTGGTACGAGGACCTGCTGGCCGACCCGGCCGCCGCGCTGCGGCGCATCTTGCCGCACCGCGCCGACCTGGCGGCGTTCGAGGCGCCATTGGCGGAGGCCTTGCGCGCCGACGCGCAGCAAGGCTCCATCCTGGCGCGCTCGACGCTGGCGGCGCGCCCGGTGGCGGATGGCATCGTCGAGGAGTTCGAGGATTTGTGGCGGCAGTCGCGGCCGGAGGGCTTGTTGCGGGAGGCGGGGCTCGCGCGCCTGCTGTGAGGGCGGGCCGGCTTGGAAGCTGGCCGGCGGAAAAGCAAAAAGCCAGCTCGGAGAGCTGGCTTTTTGACTGCGCTGGTGGCGAATCAGGGACTCGAACCCCGGACCTGCGGATTATGATTCCGTCGCTCTAACCGACTGAGCTAATTCGCCGCGAGAAACCGCTTGCGCGTTTTCTCATCAAACTGTGGTGGCGAATCAGGGACTCGAACCCCGGACCTGCGGATTATGATTCCGTCGCTCTAACCGACTGAGCTAATTCGCCACATTTCGATGCCTTCGCACCGAGACGCGAACTATACTTAGGCCCCCTCGGGCTGTCAAGCGCCTTTTGCGAGATTGTGGCGAAGCCTCACAGCGTGTAGCAGCGGTCGCCGCGGGCGAAGCCCTGCCAGTCTATGTCCACGCCCTTGCCGAAGCCTATCGCCTTGAAGGTTTCGCCCATTTCCTGCGGCGACAGCAGCCGCTGCACGGCCTTGGCCACCGGCAGGTAGGCCTTGACGTCGTTGGGATCCAGCCGCTGCAGCGCCTCGACGATGCCGCAGTTAAGCAGGAACTGCGCCTGGCTGGCGTAGCCTATCAGGTCCAGCCCGGCGTCGAGGCCGCTTTGCGCGACCGCGCTGAAGTCGACGTGGCAGGTCAGGTCCATCAGGCCGGGCAGGTAGAACGGGTCCTGCACCGTGTGGTGGCGGTAGTGGCCCAGCAGCGTGCCCATGCTGCGCTCCGGGTGATAGTACTCGGACGCGGCGTGGCCGTAGTCGATCAGCAGGATGGCGCCGCGGCTCAGCGCGCCGGCCACGGTGGCGACGAAGGCGCGGTTGGCCAGGCTGATTTCGGTTTCGTAGCGCGGAATGTCCGGCACCAGTTGCGCGGCCAGCTCGGCCAGCCGGGCGTCGGCGAAGTCGCGGTCCTCGTAGGCCAGCGCGCCGTCGCGGACGGTGACGCCGCGCTGGCGCAGCCGGCGGCTTTCATCGCGGAACACCATTTCGCAGGGCATCGCGTCCAGCAGCTCATTGCCGATGACGACGCCGTCGATCGCGTCCGGCAGGCGGCTGGCCCATTCGACGCGGTCGGCCAGGTGAGGCAGCGCGGCGCGGATGTTTTGCCGTTGCCGCTCGATCAGGTCCGGCGACAGGTCTAGGATCACGTATTTTTGCGGCAGGCAGCCCAGCGCCTCCAGCTCGGCGAGCACGTCTATCGCCAGCTTGCCGGTGCCAGCGCCGAATTCGTAGATCGCGCCGGCGGTCTGCGGCAGCAGCTCGGCCAGCTGGCGCGCCAGCGCCTGGCCGAACAGCGGCGTCAGCTCCGGCGCGGTGATGAAGTCGCCGGCCTCGCCCAGCTTGCTGCTGCCGGCGGCGTAATAGCCCATTCCCGACGCGTACAGCGCCAGTTCCATATAATGCGAAAAAGGTATCCAGCCGCCGGCGTCGGCGATGGCCTGGCTGATGCGGCCGCTCAGGGCCTGGCTGATGGCCAGCGCCTCGGGGCTGGCGGCGGGTAGGGTGCTCATGGTGGTCGTCCTGCTACAATGTGGCGCGATTGTGGTGCAAAGCGCCGCGCCCGTGAAGAGGCAATTCTAAACGAGGAAACAATGCTGACAGAGCGACAACAAGATGAGCGCGTGATTCTGGTCACCGGCGCCGCGCGCCGGGTGGGGGCGGGCATTGTCAGGCTGCTGCATGCGCGCGGCTTGAGGCTGGTATTGCACTACCGCGGCTCGCAGGCCGATGCCGAGGCGCTGGCGGCGGAATTGAACGCGGCGCGGCCTGGCAGCGCCAAGCTGGTCCGGGCCGATCTGCTGGACACCGCGGCGCTGCCGGAGTTGGCGGCGCGCGCGCTGGCGGCGTTCGGCCGCATCGACGGCCTGGTCAACAACGCCTCCAGCTTTTCCCCGACCGAGGTCGGGCGGATAGACGAGGCCGCCTGGCACGACTTGATGGGCAGCAATTTGAAGGCGCCGCTGTTTCTCAGCCAGGCGTTGGCGCCGGAGCTGGCGCGCCGCGGCGGCGCCATCGTCGGCATCGCCGACATCCATGCGGAGCGGCCGATGGCGCGCCACGTGGTGTACAACCTGGCCAAGGCCGGCCACGCCCAGTTGATCCGCAGCCTGGCGATAGAGCTGGCGCCGGCGGTGCGCGTCAACGGCGTGGCGCCGGGCGTCAACCTGTGGCCGGAAGACGAGACGTCGTTCAGCGCCGAGGCCCGCGCCAGGATAGAGGAAACCATCCCTTTGCGGCGCGCCGGCGTGCCGGAAGACATCGCCCGGGCGGTGGCTTTCTTGCTGCTGGACGCGACGTATGTCACCGGGCAGATCCTGGCGGTGGACGGCGGCCGCGGCATCGTGTTGTGACGGTTTTGCGCCGGCATGGCTTTTGCCGGCGGGAAACGGTAAAATCGCCTGTTTTTCAATTTCTTAGCCGTACCCATGTCCGAACTGAACGCCGCGCTCGACGACAAGGCCAAGAAGGCCGCGTTTGAAGGCAACAAACTGGCCAAGCGCCTGCGCCACCATGTCGGTGACGCCATCAATGATTTCAACATGATCGAAGAGGGCGACCGCGTGATGGTCTGCCTGTCGGGCGGCAAGGACAGCTACACCCTGCTCGACATCCTGCTGGGCCTGCAGAAGTCCGCGCCGATCGACTTTTCCATCGTCGCGGTCAACCTCGACCAGAAGCAGCCGGGCTTCCCCGAGCATGTGCTGCCGGAATACCTCAAGTCCATCGGCGTCGAATACCGCATCGTCGAGGAAGACACCTATTCCATCGTCAAGCGCCTGGTGCCGGAAGGCAAGACCACCTGCAGCCTGTGCTCGCGCCTGCGCCGCGGCATCCTGTACCGCGTGGCGGACGAACTGGGCGCCACCAAGATCGCGCTGGGCCACCACCGCGACGACATCCTGCACACGCTGTTCCTGAACATGTTCTACGGCGGCAAGCTGAAGTCCATGCCGCCCAAGCTGGTGTCCGACGACGGCCGCCACATGGTGATCCGCCCGCTGGCCTACTGCCGCGAGAAGGACATCGAACGTTACGCCCAGCTGCGCGAATTCCCGATCATTCCGTGCAATCTGTGCGGCTCGCAGCCCAATCTGCAGCGCCAGGTGGTGAAGGAGATGGTCAACGACTGGGACAAGCGTTTCCCCGGCCGCGTCGAGAGCATGTTCCGCGCGCTGCAAAACGTCGTTCCGTCGCATCTGGCCGACACCAAGCTGTACGATTTCGCGTCCTTGACGACCGGCGACGCGCCGTTCGCCGGCGGCGATACCGCCTTCGACAAGGAAGAGTTCCGCGATCCGGCGCCGCACGAGGACGACGCGGCCGAGGCCGCGCCCAAGAAGCGCACCATCAGCATTCTCGACTCGCGCAAGCCGGAGGGCAGCGGCTGTGGCGCGTAGGGCGCTGCACCCGTTCCGCCGCCGCGTGAGGCCGGCGGTGGAGGCGATGCCGGAGGTGGAAATCTCGGAAGAGGGCAATATCCGCTCGCTGCACCTGGGGTCGGAAACCATCCAAAGCTCGATGGATCTGGACGATCCGCCGGAGCTGGTGCTCAGCTACAGCCGCGCGATGATGGGTTTCCTGCTGTGGAACGACGATCCCAAGCATATCCTGCAGATCGGCCTGGGCGGTGGATCGTTCGCCCGCTTCATCGACGAATACCTGCCGGACGCGGTCAGCGTGGCGGTGGATATCAATCCGCAGGTGATCGCGGTGGCGCGCGCCTTCTTCCAGTTGCCGGAGGAGGGCGATTTCTTCGAGATCGTCGAGGCCGACGGCGCCGACTATGTGAAAATTTTCCGCGGCTCCACCGACGCCATCCTGGTCGACGGTTTCGACGGCCTGCAGATCGTCGACGCGCTGACCACCGAGGACTTCTTCGAGGACTGCAAGCGGGCCTTGAGCCCCAAGGGCGTGTTCGTCACCAACTGGTGGAGCGGCGACAAGCGCTATCAGGCTTTCATCGAGCGTTTGTTGAACGTTTTCGAGGGCCGGGTGATCGAACTGCCTGCGGCCACCCATGGCAATGTCGCGGTGATCGCCTTCCGCCAGAGCCCGAGCCTGACGCAGTGGGAGGCGCTGAAAAAGCGCGCCGACGAGCTGGAATATCGCTTCGGCCTGGAGTTCGGCGAGTTCGTCAACCGCATCAAGCAGACCAACCAGCAGACCGCCGGCCACTTGCTGATCTGAGCGGCGGGCGGAGTCCGGCGCGGAATCGTCGATGCGGTTACGTTTGCTTACCCAAAAACCGCGGCGACGGAGCGTATAATGGCCAGTTGCGCGCGCTTTGGGCGCTGTTGCGGGCTTAGGCTCCGGCGGCGGCGTCGCCGGGCGGCATCGAAGCTGGCGCAGTACCGAGTTACCGGGCGGCAGACGGGCGTCTGCCGCTCAAGCTTTTACATCCTGTTGGGACATTCATCGTGATCAAGCAGCAACTGCTCAATCGTATCGCGGACAAATCCGCTGTGATCGGCATCGTGGGCCTGGGCTATGTCGGCCTGCCCCTGATGCTGCGTTTCGCCGAAGTCGGCTACAAGGTGCTGGGTTTCGACATCGACCAGAGCAAGGTCGATGCCCTGATGGCCGGCAAAAGCTATATCGAGCACATTTCCGCCGACAGCATCGCCACCGCGCTGGAGCGCGGCTTCGAGGCCACCACCGACTTCAGCCGCGTGCCGGAAGCCGATACCCTGATCCTGTGCGTGCCGACGCCGCTGAACAAGTACCGCGAGCCCGACCTCAGCTTCGTGCTGGACACCATGGACAGCCTGGTGCCCTACCTGCGCGAAGGCCAGCTGGTGTCGCTGGAATCCACCACCTACCCGGGCACCACCGACGAAGAGCTGCTGCCGCGGATGGAGTCGCGCGGCCTGAAGGTCGGCGACAACGCCTTCCTGGTGTTCTCGCCGGAGCGCGAGGATCCGGGCAACCCGAACTTCACCACCCGCACCATTCCCAAGGTGTGCGGCGGCGTGACCGAGGCCTGTCAGGAAATCGGCGTCGCGCTCTACAGCGCGGTGATCGACAAGGTGGTGCCGGTGTCGTCCACCCGCGCCGCCGAAATGACCAAGCTGCTGGAGAACATCCACCGCGCGGTCAACATCGGCCTGGTCAACGAGATGAAGATCGTCGCCGACAAGATGGGCATCGACATCCACGAAGTGATCCGCGCCGCGGCCACCAAGCCGTTCGGCTTCGTGCCCTACTACCCGGGCCCGGGCCTGGGCGGCCACTGCATCCCGATCGACCCGTTCTACCTGACCTGGAAAGCGCGCGAATACGGCGTCAACACCCGTTTCATCGAACTGGCCGGCGAAGTGAACAGCAATATGCCCGACTACGTGGTGTCCAAGGTGGCCGCCGCGCTGAACCAGCGCAAGAAGTCCATCAACGGCAGCCGCGTGCTGGTGCTGGGCATCGCCTACAAGAAGAACGTCGACGACATGCGCGAGAGCCCGTCGGTGTTCCTGATGGAAAAACTGCGCGACCTGGGCGCCGAAGTGGCGTACAGCGATCCGCACGTGCCGGTGTTCCCGAAGATGCGCGAGCACAAGTTCGACCTGAAGAGCGTGGCGCTGAATGCCGAAACCGTGGCCGGCTACGACTGCGTGCTGCTGGCCACCGACCACGACAAGTTCGACTACGCGATGCTGAAGGCCAACGCCCAGTTGCTGGTGGATAGCCGCGGCAAGTACCTGGAGCCGGCCGGGCACATCGTCAAGGCCTGATCCATGTGGCAGCGCTTTCCCCGTCTGGGCGCGTGGCTGGCGGCAGTGGGCGGCATCGCCCTGCTGGCCGCGCTGGCGCTGGCGCCGCTGATCCGCTATTCCAAGACCCTGCTGGTGGCGGAAACGCCGCAGCAGCGCGCCGACTGGATCGTGGTGCTGGGCGGGGAGAGCGGGCAAAGGGTAATCGGCGCGGCGGAACTGTTTCATCAGGGCCGCGCGCCGTTCGTGTTTGTCAGCGGCGAGGGCGATTGCAGGCTGATCGTCAAGCGGCTGGTGATGGCGGGCGTGCCGCGCTCGCGCATCGGCTACGAGTGCCTGTCGAAAAGCACTTACCAGAACGCGCAGTTCACCCGGCATTACCTGGCCGCGCAGCAACCCAGGCGCATCACGCTGGTGACCTCGTGGTTCCATTCCTGGCGCGCGCTGGAAACCTTCCGCCAGGCCTGGCCCGGCGTGGAGTGGGGCATGCACGCGGTGTACCCCGGCGACGACCTGTACCACAGCCTGGCGCTCAATGAAGCCGGCGCGGTGCTGTCCGAATATTTGAAGATACTGGTGTATTCAGTACGTTACTGGACTTTCTGAATGTTAGTGACTCCTCCGATTACCGATCGCAAGATCCGCTTCGCCCTGGTGGGCTGCGGCCGCATCGCCAACAACCACTTCGGCTCGCTGGAAAAGCACGCCGACCGCGCCGAGCTGGTAGACGTCTGCGACATCGACCCGGCCGCGCTGCGGGCCGCTGTCGAGCGCACCGGCGCCCGCGGCCACGACAACCTCACCGCGATGCTGGCGCAGACCAACGCCGACATCGTCATTCTCACCACGCCGTCCGGCCTGCACCCGCGCCAGAGCATCGAGTGCTCGGAAGCCGGCTTCCACGTGATGACCGAAAAGCCGATGGCCACCCGCTGGGAAGACGGCCTGGAAATGGTCAAGGCGGCCGACAAGGCGCAGAAGCACCTGTTCGTGGTCAAGCAGAACCGCCGCAACGACACGCTGCAGCTGCTCAAGCGCGCGATGACGGAAAAGCGCTTCGGCCGCATCTACATGGTCAACGTCAATGTGTTCTGGACCCGTCCGCAGGAGTATTACGACGCGGCCGGCTGGCGCGGCACCTGGGAATTCGACGGCGGCGCCTTCATGAACCAGGCCAGCCACTATGTCGACCTGCTGGACTGGCTGATCGGCCCGGTTGAGAGCGTGCAGGCCTACACCGCCACTTTGGCGCGCAATATCGAGGTGGAAGACACCGGCACCGTCAGCGTCAAGTGGCGCTCCGGCGCGCTGGGCAGCATGAACGTCACCATGCTGACCTACCCGAAGAACCTGGAAGGCAGCATCACCATCCTGGGCGAAAAGGGCTCGGTGCGCGTGGGCGGCATGGCCGTCAACGAAATCCAGCACTGGGAATTCGCCGAGCCGCACGCGATGGACGACGAAATCAAGAACGCCAGCTACGCGACGACCAGCGTGTATGGCTTCGGCCACCCGCTGTACTACGACAACGTGATCAAGACCATGCGCGGCGAAGCCACGCCGGAAACCGACGGCCGCGAAGGCCTGAAGTCGCTGGAGCTGCTGATCGCGATGTACCTGTCGGCGCGCGACGGCCGCCGCGTCAGCCTGCCGCTGGATTATTGATGATGGCATCCGGCCGGCCCGACTGGGCCGGCCTTGTTACGTGGATATTGGCTAGCGATGGCTGAAGAGAAAAAAGAACCCTGGCTTAACTATTTGGCGCTCACCACGGTGATACTCGCGGTGTGCGCCACGCTGTCGACCTTCAAGGGCGGCGGCTATTCCACCCGCAGCGTCATCGCCCAGGCCCAGGCATCGGACCAGTGGGCGTATTACCAGGCCAAGGGCATCAAGGGCAATCTGTACGAGATGGAGCGCGACCGGCTGCAGTTCGAGCGCGACAACCTGCCGGCGGGCGATGCGCAGCGCCGGCGCTACGATGCGGCCATCGACCAGGCGGCCAAGCGCGCGGAGCGCTACAGTGCAGAGCGCAAGGCGATTGAAAAGAGCGCCCGCCAGCTGGAAGACGAGCGCAACCAGGCGCAGCGCCAGGGCAAGCCGTTCGGCATGGCAGTGATCTTCCTGCAGGTGGCGATCCTGATTTCGTCGATCGCCGGCCTGTTCAAGCGCAAGCGCATCTGGCTGGCGGCGCTGCCGGTGGCCGGCCTCGGCCTGGTGTATTTCGCCGACGGCTTTTTCCTGTTTTTCTGATTAGAGGTTTCGCACCATGGAATACACGGTCCATAGCTCCGCCATCGTCGACGAAGGCGCGCAGATCGGCGCGGGCACCCGCGTCTGGCACTGGGTCCACATCTGCGGCGGCGCCAGGATCGGCGCCGGCTGTTCGTTCGGCCAGAACGTGTTCGTCGGCAACGACGTGCTGATCGGCGACAACGTCAAGGTGCAGAACAATGTGTCGATCTACGACGCGGTGACGCTGGAAGACGACGTGTTCTGCGGCCCGTCCATGGTGTTCACCAACGTCAACAATCCGCGCAGCCACGTCAACCGCAAGAACGAATACCGCCGCACCGTGGTGAAGAAGGGCGCGTCGATCGGCGCCAACGCCACCATAGTCTGCGGCCACACCGTCGGCGAGTACGCGTTCATCGGCGCCGGGGCGGTGGTGACGCGCGACGTGCCGGCCTACGCGCTGATGGTGGGCGCGCCGGCCAAGCGCATCGGCTGGATGTGCGGCTGCGGCGAGCGCCTGCCCAACGACATCGGCACCCATTCCTGCGCGTCTTGCGGCATCCATTACGAAGTCGGCGGCAATCACTGCACGCCGGTGTGAGTTTTGTCCGGGCGGCCCGCCTGGCCGCCCTCATCCGAATATCGAGAAGACCATGTCCATCCAGTTTATTGATCTGAAAGCGCAGTACCAGCACCTGAAGGCCGACATCGACGCGCGCATCCACGCGGTGCTGGACCACGGCCAGTACATCATGGGGCCGGAAGTGAAGGAATTGGAGGAGCAACTGGCGGCCTACACCGGCGCCAAGCACGCCATCGGCGTCTGCGACGGCACCAAGGCGCTGCTGATCGCGATGATGGCGCTGGACATCGGTCCGGGCGACGAAGTGATCACCACGCCGTTCACCTTCATCTCCACCGGCGAGATGATCGCGCTGTTGGGCGCCAAGCCGGTGTTCGTCGATATCGACCCGATCAGCTACAACCTGGACCCGAACCTGCTGGAAGCGGCGATCACGCCGGCCACCCGCGCCATCATGCCGGTCAGCCTGTACGGCCAGGCCGCCGATTTCGCCGCCATCAACGCCATCGCCGCCAAGCATGGCATCGCGGTGATCGAGGACGGCGCGCAAAGCTTCGGCGCCAGCCAGCATGGCAAGAAGTCGGGCAATCTGTCCACCATCGCCACCACCAGCTTCTTCCCGAGCAAGCCGCTGGGCTGCTACGGCGACGGCGGCGCCTGCTTCACCAACGACGACGCGCTGGCGAAGAAGATGCGCGAAATCCGCATCCACGGCCAGGACCGCCGCTACCACCACCCGTCCATCGGCATCAACGGCCGGCTGGACACCATCCAGGCCGCGGTGTTGCTGGCCAAGATGCCCAGCTTCCCCGACGAAGTGGCCGCGCGCGAGCGCATCGGCGCGCGCTACAGCCAGCTGTTGAAGGATGTGGCCCGGGTGCCGGTGGTCGGCGCGGGCAACACCCACGTCTACGCCCAATACACCATAGAAGTGGACGACCGCGACGCGGTGCAGGCGCGCTTGAAAGAGCTGGGCGTGCCCACCGCCGTGCATTACCCGATTCCGCTGCACCTGCAGCCGGCTTTCGCCCACCTGGACCAGGGCGAGGGCAGCTTCCCGCTGGCCGAGGCCGCCGGCAAGCGCGTGATGAGCCTGCCGATGCATCCGTTCCTGACGGAAGCCGCGCAGGACGCCATCGTCGCCGCGGTGAAGCAGGCGCTGGGTTGAGGGGATGCTGACGCTGGCTTCCCTGCGCATGCCTAAAAGCGGCTTCATCCGCCACATCATCACCCTGGTCACCGGCGCCGCCGTGGCCCAGGTGGTGCCGCTGCTGGCGTCGCCGCTGATCACCCGGCTGTACAACCCGCACGAGGTGGGCATCCAGACCGTGTACGTGTCGTGGATGTCGACGCTGGCGGTGCTGGCCACCGCCCGTTACGAAATGGCCATCGTGCTGCCGGCCGACGAGAAGCGCGCCAGCAACCTGATGGGCCTGTCCTTGCTGTGCGCCAGCGCGCTGGCCCTGCTGATCGGCCTGGTGGTGCTGCTGGGCGGGCATTCGCACATCGCCGCCCATCTGGGGGCGCCGGAGCTGGAGTCCTGGCTGCTGTTGCTGCCGCTGTCGGTATGGCTGGCCGGGCTGATGCAGGCCTGGACCAACTGGAACAACCGCCACCGCCGCTACCAGGCCAACGCCAACGGCCGCATGACGCAGTCGCTGGGCATGGCCGGCACCCAGGTGCTGGCCGGCTGGCTGGGCGCCGGCGCTGGCGGGTTGATCCTGGGCCAGCTGGCGGGGCAGCTGGGCTCGCTGCTGTCGCAAGCCTGGGCCGACTTCAAGTCGCGCATGCCCTGGCGCCGCGAGCTCAGCCGCCAGGGCATGCGCGAGGCCGCCGCCGCCTATATCGAGTTTCCCAAGATCAACGCGCCGCACGCGCTGAGCACCGCGATGCTGGATTCGGTCACGCTGGTGGTGCTGGCGATGCTGGCCAGCACCTCGGCCGTCGGCTTTTACGGGCTGATGATGCGGGTGCTGAAGCTGCCGGCGGCGCTGATCGGCCAGGCGGTGGCGCAGGTGGCCTACCGCGAGCTGGCCGAGGCGCGGAACCTGGGCAAGCCCTTGCGCCCCATCCTGCGCAAGATGATGCTGACGCTGTTTGGCATGGCGCTGTTTCCCTTCCTGGTGATCCAGATCTTCGGCGAGCCGCTGTTCACGCTGGTGTTCGGCCACAATTGGGCCGACGCCGGCCGCTACGCCGAGGCGATGTCGCTGTACATCCTGTTCCACTTCGTCGCCTCGCCGCTGGGCATGGTGCCGCCGGTGATCAATCGCCAGCGCTTCGCGTTTTTCCTGTCCCTGGTGCAGGCCGTGCTGTTCCTGGGATCGCTGTGGCTGGGTTTCCACATCTGGCAGGATGCCGTACCCACTTTCCAGCTGGTGTCGGTGGTGATGGCCGGCTATTTCATTGCATATTTCACCTGGCTTTATAAGGCAGCTCGATGAACTGGAATGGATTTTTCAGCCGCATCCGCTTTCGGCTGTCGGCGTGGGTGCGGCCGCGGATGGTGTACGGCTTCCAGCGCGGCGACGGCGTTTTCCTCAAGCGCACCCGCGTCTCCAACATGACGCGGATCGAACATATCGACAAGCTGATGGTCGAGGACAATGTCTATATCGGCCATTTCAACCTGATCGACTCTTCCGGCGGCCTTTACATCGGCGAGGGCTGCCAGATCACCAACTACGTGTCTTTGCTGACCCACTCCAGCCATGTCGCCATCCGGCTGTACGGCCGCGAGTATCTGGACCGCGACAACCACGCCGGCTACCTGAAAAAGCCCACCAAGCTTGGCAAGTACAGCTTTGTCGGCCCGCATTCGGTGCTGATGCCGGGCGTGACGCTGGGCAAGGGCAGCATCGTATCGGCGTACAGCTTCGTGCCGGCCGGCGAGTATCCGGATTTCGCCATCCTGGCCGGCAATCCGGCGCGGGTGGTCGGCGATACCCGCGACATGGACGCCGAATGGCTGGCGCAGCACCCGGACCTGCATCCGCTGTACGAGGCCTGGGCCGATGAGTGAAGCGATACGCCGCCTGCTGGTGGTGGGCTCGGCCTCGGTGCATACCTGGCGCTTCCTCGCCGGCATCGCGCCGCACGTGGGCGAAATCTACCTGGCCTGCAACGGCGAGCCGCCGGCGGACAAGTGCCCGGCCAATCTGAAGGGCGAGCTGCGCGTCGATTTCAGCCTGAAGGCGCTGGGAAGCGCCGGCAAGCTCAAGGCCTGGATCCAGCAGATCCAGCCGGACGTGGTTCATGTCCACCAGGCCAACAGCGTGGCCTGGCACGCGCGCCGCGCGCTGGCGGGCTCGGACGTTCCGACGCTGCTGACCGCCTGGGGCTCGGACGTGCTGCTGCTGCCGCGGCAGAACCGGCTGCTGCGCGCGATGGTGCGCGGCAACCTCCAGGCCGCCGCCGCGGTGACGTCGGATTCGCTGTACATGGCGGCGCAAATCCGCGAGCTGGCCGGCGACTGCCGCATCGCGCTGCTCAATTACGGCATAGACGCGCTGCCGCCGGAACCCGCTGTCGCCGCCAAGAAAAAGCAGGTGCTGTCCTGCCGGCTGCACAAGCCGCTGTACCGGATAGACGCCATCCTCAAGGGCTGGGCCGAAGTGGAGAGGAGCGGCCGCTGCGCCGACTGGAACCTGGTGGTCGCCGCCAGCGGCGGCGAGACCGACAATTTGAAACAACTGGCGGCGGCGCTGGGGCTCAAGCGGGTCGAGTTCGCCGGTTTCGTCGACAGCGCCACTCTGGGCAAGCTGTACGCCGATTCCCGCGTGTTCGTCAGCGTGCCGCGCTCCGACGCCACCAGCATCAGCCTGCTGGAGGCGATGGGCCATGGCTGCCTGCCGCTGCTGTCCAATCTGCCGGCCAACGGCGAATGGGTGATAGACGGCCTCAACGGCGCCATCGCCGAGGACGTGAGCCGGCTGGGGCCGGAACTGCTGCGAGCGATGGCGCAAGCCGAAGACGACGCCGCCCTGCAAAGCCTGGCGGCGACCAATCGCGGCCTGGTGGCGGCCAAGGCGCTGCACCAGGCCAATATGGCCGGTTTCGCCGATCTGTACCGCGAGCTGGCCGCCGACAAGGGTAGAAAAATATGAAGATAGCCCATCTGACCTCCGCCCATCCGCGCCACGACATCCGCATCTTCGTCAAGGAGTGCAGCTCGTTGGCGGCGGCCGGCCATGAGGTGACCTTGATCGTCGCCGACGGCCAGGGCGAGGAAATCCGGGGCGGCGTGCGCATCCACGACGTCGGCCCCAAGACCGGCGGACGCCTGTCGCGAATGACCGGCACCGTCAAGCGCGTCTACCAGGCCGCGTTGAAGCTGCGTCCGGACGTGGTGCATTTCCACGATCCGGAGCTGATTCCGGCCGGCGTGCGCCTGAAGCAGGCCGGCATCAAGGTGGTGTACGACGTGCACGAGGATGTGCCGCGCCAGATTCTGGCCAAGCACTGGATACCCGGCGCGGTGCGCCCGCTGGTGTCCGGCGGCTTCGAGACGCTGGAGGACTGGGCGGCGCGCCGCTTCGACGCCATCGTCACCTCCACCCCGCACATCCGCAAACGCTTCGAGAAGCTGGGGGCCAATGCGCTGGACGTGTGCAACTTCCCGATACTGGAAGAGCTGGTGCGCGACACGCCGTGGGAAAGCCGCCGCAACGAGGTGTGCTATATCGGCGGCATCAGCCGCATCCGCGGCATCGAACCCATCGTCGCCGCTTTGCCGGGCACCGCCACCCGGCTGAACCTGGCCGGGCCGTGGAGCGAGAGCGATCTGCGCGCCAAGGTGCAGGCCGAGCCCGGCTGGGCGCGGGTCAACGACCTGGGCGTGCTGGACCGCAAGGGCGTGGCCGAGGTGCTGGCGAAAAGCAAGATCGGCCTGGTGACCTTGTTCCCCACGCCCAACTACGTCGACGCGCTGCCGATCAAGCTGTTTGAATACATGGCCGCCGGCATGCCGGTGATCGCCAGCGACTTCCCGGTGTGGCGCGAGATCGTCGACGACGCCGGCTGCGGCGTGCTGGTGGACCCGCAGGACGCCGCAGCCATTTCCGCCGCCATCAACGAACTGCTGGGCGACGAGGCGCGGATGCGCGCGCTCGGCGAAGCCGGCAAGCAGGCAGTGCTGGGCAAATACAGCTGGGCGGCCGAGGCGGAAAAGCTGGTCGGCCTGTACCGCCAGCTGGAAGGCCGCGCGCAATGACGTGGCGTACCGCCGCGCTGAGCTTGCTGTTGGCGCTGCCGTTGGGCGCGCTGATGGCGGCGATCAACTGGCAATTCAAGGGCACGCCCTTTTCCGCGCAGACGGTATGGCTGCACAGCCTGGTGGCCTTGCTGGCGGCGGCGCCGCTGTTGGCGCAGAGCGTCTGGCTGCGAAGCATGCTGGCCAGCGGTCGCTGGCCGCAAGTGGCGGCGGGCGGGCAAATGCGCTTTTTGCTGCTGCATGGGGCGATAGGCCGGGGCGGACCGATGCTGGCTTTCGTGCTGGGTATGGAGTGGCTGGGCAGCGGGCGTTTGCCGTTGTTGAACGGCTCGCTGTTCACCCTGGCGTTCTGGATGGCCTTCGGCGCCTATTTCGCCAGCCGCGACTGGCGGCGGCTGCAACGCGCCGCAATGGAAAACAAGCAATAGAAACTATGCGCATTCTCTACATCAATCACTACGCCGGCAGTCCGCGCCACGGCATGGAATTCCGTCCCTATTACCTGGCGCGCGAATGGGTGCAGGCCGGGCACGAAGTCAACATGCTGGCGGCCGACGTGTCGCACCTGCGGCAGACTCATCCGCAAGTGGACGGCAAGTACCGCGACGAGGACATCGACGGCATCCGCTACACCTGGTGCAAGACCCGCCCCTACGCAGGCAACGGCTTGGGCCGGGTGTTGAACATCTTCAGCTTCCTCGCCAAGGTGATGGGCCTGTCCGGCCGCTATTTGAAACAGTGGAAGCCGGACGTGGTGATCGCCTCGTCTACCTATCCGCTGGACACCATCCCGGCGGCCTGGATCGCCGGCAAGACCGGCGCGCGGCTGGTGTACGAGGTGCACGACCTGTGGCCGCTGACGCCGGTGGAAGTGGGCGGCATGTCGCCGAAACACCCGTTCATCCGCCTGCTGCAGTGGGCGGAGGACTTCGGTTACAGAAAAGCGGACACCGTGGTGTCGATGCTGCCCTGCGCCAGGGACTACATGATGGCGCATGGCATGGTGCCGGAAAAATACGCGGTGATCCCCAACGGCGTGGATGTGGGCGAATGGCAGGGCGAGGCGCAGCCTTTGTCCGCCGAGCACCGGATGCGGCTGGCGGAGCTGAAGTCCCACGGCCGCTTCATCGTCGGCTACGCCGGCGGCCACGGCCTGGCCAACGCGCTGGATTACCTGCTGGAAGCGGCGGCCTTGATGCAGGACGCGCCGGTGACTTTCGTGTTGGTTGGCGACGGCCCGGACAAGGCAGCGCTGGTGGCGCGCGCCGCCGAGCTGAAATTGAACAATGTGATGTTCCTGCCCGCCATCGCCAAGCGCAGCGTGCCGGCCTTCCTGGCAGAATGCGACGCGCTGTACATAGGCTGGCGCAAGCTGCCGATCTACCGTTTCGGCATCAACCCGAACAAGCTGTTCGACTACATGATGGCCGGCAAGCCGGTGATCCACTCGGTGGAGGCCGGCAACGACATGGTGAAGGATGCCGGCGCGGGCTTGAGCATAGGCGTGGAAGACCCAGCCGTCATCGCCGACGCGGTCAAACGCATGGCGGTGCTGCCCTTGGCCGAGCGCGAAGCGATGGGCGCGGCCGGCAAGGCCTATGTGCTGGCCAACCACGATTACGCGGTGCTGGCGCGACGCTTTCTGGCGGCGGTGAAGCTGTGATTTTGGCGTAGGGCGGAAGCCCGCATAGCGGGCGTTCCGCCTCTGCCGTTGCAAGAGATAAATGGAATGGCGGAACGCCCCTTTGGGGCTTCCGCCCTACGCAAGATTTTGCAGGCCGCGCGCGAGGCGCGCGGCGATGGACATGGACGGCGGCCATGCTAGGCCGCGCTAAGACGAAAGACTGAGAAATGAGCGAACAGAAATTTTTGCCGTTTGCCTTGCCGGACATCGGCGAGGAAGAGATCAACGAAGTGGTCGACGCGCTGCGTTCCGGTTGGGTCACCACCGGCCCCAAGACCAAGCAGTTCGAGGCTGACTTCGCGCAATTCCTCGGCGACGGCGTCGAGGCGATCGCGGTGAACTCCGCCACCGCCGGCCTGCATCTGGCGCTGGAGGCCATCGGCATCCGCGAGGGCGACGAAGTGATCGTGCCGTCCTATACCTTCACCGCCACCGCCGAAGTGGTGCGCTATCTGGGCGCGCACCCGGTGTGCGTGGACGTGGACGCGGCCACCTTCAACATCCGCCCGGACGCCATCCGCGCGGCGATCACCGGCAAGACCAAAGCCATTATCCCGGTTCACTTCGCCGGCCTCGCTTGCGAGATGGACGAAATCATCGCCATCGCCCGCGAGCATGGCCTGAAGATCGTCGAGGACGCCGCCCACGCGATGCCCACCTACTACAAGGGCAAGCTGGTGGGCACGCTGGATTCCGACGTGACCGTGTTCAGCTTCTACGCCAACAAGACCATGACCACCGGCGAAGGCGGCATGGTGGTGTCGAAGAACAAGGACATCATCGCCCGCTGCAAGGTGATGCGCCTGCACGGCATCAGCCGCGACGCCTTCGACCGCTATGTGTCCAAGACGCCGGCCTGGTTCTATGAGGTGGTGGCTCCAGGCTACAAGTACAATATGCCGGACACCGCCGCGGCGATGGGCATTCACCAGCTGAAGAAAATCCGCGGCTTTTACGACAAGCGCGAAGTCATGGCCCAGCGCTTCGACCGCGAGCTGGCCGGCCTGCCGCTGATCCTGCCGGCGCGCGCCAAGGACGAGGGCAGCAACCACGCCTGGCACTTGTACCCGGTGCGGATCAAACCGGAAGCCGGCGTCAGCCGCGACGACTTCATCGCCAAGATGGCGGAGAAGGGCATCGGCTGCTCGGTGCACTTCATCCCGCTGCACCGCCAGCCGGTATGGCGCGACGGCTACCAGCTGACGCGCGAGCAATTCCCGGTGGCTGACGCCGCGTTCGAGGCCGAGGTGACGCTGCCGCTGTACACCAAGATGACCGACGACGACCAGACCCGCGTCATCGCCGCGGTGCGCGAGATCCTGGGCGCATGAGCGATCGGTTGGAAAAAGAGGGCGGCGAGTTGTTGCCGCCTTGCTGCCAGCCGCGCCGCCATGGCTCGCGTTTGCTGAAGCGGCTGTTCGACATCGCCGCTGCCGGCGCGGGTCTCGCCGTGCTGGCGCTGCCGCTTATGGCGGTGGCGCTGTGGGTGAAGCTGGATTCGCCGGGGCCGGTGTTTTTCCGCCAGGTGCGGGTGGGGCGCGGCGGCGCGCTGTTCCGCATCCACAAATTCCGCACCATGCAGGTGGATACCGAACGCCATGGCCAATTGACGGTGGGCGCCGACAGCCGCGTCACCGGCGCCGGCCGAGTGCTGCGCAAGACCAAGCTGGACGAGCTGCCGCAGCTGCTGGACGTGCTGTTCGGCGACATGAGCCTGGTCGGCCCGCGGCCGGAGGTGCCCAAATACGTCGCGCACTATCCGGCCGAGGTGAAGGACATCGTGCTGTCGGTGCGCCCAGGCATCACCGACTGGGCGTCGATAAAGATGATCGATGAAAACGAGATACTGGGCCGCGCCGCCGATCCGGAGCGCGCCTATATCGACGAGGTGCTGCCGGAGAAGCTGGGCTATTACGTCCGCTACGCCGAAACCCATAGCCTGCTCGAAGACATCCGCATCATTGTCGCCACCCTGATGAAGATCGTCAGCCGATGACCATCACGATCCGCGCCGCCATGCCCGCCGACGCCGATGCATTGGCCGGCATCTACCTGGATTGCCGCCGCGCGATGCCCTATGCGCCGTTGGCGCATGGCGAGGCCGCCGTGCGGACCTGGTTCGCCGAGGCCTTGCTGCCGGCGGGCGATGTCTGGCTGGCGGAGCGGGGCGGCGAGATCGCCGGCTTCGCCGCCTGTTCGGCGCAAGATGGCCTCAGGTGGCTGGATCAGCTGTATGTCGCCGCGCGGCATCAAGGCGCGGGCATAGGCGCGGCTTTGTTGCAGCGGGTTGTGGTGGAGCGGGCGCAGGCTTGCCGCCTGCATGTGTTCCAGGCCAATGCCGGCGCGCGGCGCTTTTACGAGGCGCATGGCTTCGCATTGCTGAGCCTGGGCGATGGACTGGATAACGAGGAACGCTGTCCGGACGCGCTGTATCAATGGCGGCCGGATAGGAAAGAATGACCATGTTTGAAAAACTGCTAGCCTTCTCCCGACACAACAAGATGGCGATGCTGGCGCTGATGGACGCGCTGCTGCTGCCGCTGGCGTTGTGGAGCGCGGTATTCCTGCGCCTGGGCGGTTATTGGGACCCCAAGCTCAATCCGCACCTGTGGATCTTCATCGTGCCGCCCTTGTGGGCGATTCCCATCTTCATCAAGCTGGGCCTGTACCGCGCGGTGCTGAAATACCTGGACGACAAGATCATCTTCACCGTGTTTAGCGGCGTGACGCTGTCGGTGCTGGTATTGCAGGCGGTGATCCAGATGGCCCACGTCTGGGCGATGCCGCGCGCGTCGGTGATCATCTTCTGGGTGTTCGCGATGGCCTATATTGGCGGCAGCCGCTTCCTGCTGCGCGGTCTGGTCAGGCGCATCGACGCCACCGAGGCGCCGCGCGATCCGGTGATCATCTACGGCGCCGGCCAGGCCGGCGTGCAGCTGATGCTGGCCTTGCAGGCCGGCCGCGAGTACCGGCCGATGGCCTTCGTCGACGACAACCCCGAGCTGCGCCGCCGCACCTATCGCGGCGTGGCGGTGCATGCGCCGGACGAGCTGCCGGCGCTGGTCAAGGATACCCAGGCCAAGTGCATCCTGCTGGCCATGCCTTCGGTCGGCCGCGGCCGCCAGCGCGAAATCCTGGAGTCGCTGGAGCGGCTGCGGGTGCCGATCAAGCGCCTGCCCGGCATGGCCGACCTGGTGTCCGGCGAAGCGCGGGTGGAGGAATTGAAGGAGGTGGAGATCGAGGATCTGCTGGGCCGCGATCCGGTGCCGCCGAAGGCCGAACTGTTGGCGCGCAACATCCGCGACAAGGTAGTGCTGGTCACCGGCGCCGGCGGCTCCATCGGCTCCGAACTGGCGCGCCAGATCGTCAAGAACCGCCCGGCGCGCATCGTATTGTTCGAGTTGTCGGAATTCGCGCTGTACAGCATAGACCAGGAACTGGCGCAGATCGCGCCGCGCATCCCGCGCACGCCGATATTGGGCTCTGTCACCGACTATGCGCGGCTGACCCAGGTGATGCGCGCCTTCCAGGTGGAGACGGTGTACCACGCCGCCGCCTACAAGCACGTGCCGATGGTGGAGCACAATCCGGTGGCCGGCATCGTCAACAACGCCTTCGGCACCGACACCACCGCCCGCGCGGCGGAGGACTGCGGCGTCGACACCTTCGTGCTGATTTCCACCGATAAAGCCGTGCGCCCCACCAATGTGATGGGCGCCACCAAGCGGCTGGCCGAGCTGACCCTGCAGACCCGCCACGCCCGCGGCAGCCGCACCCGCTTCGTGATGGTGCGCTTCGGCAATGTGCTGGGCAGCTCGGGATCGGTCGTTCCGCTGTTCCGCCGCCAGATCAAGGCCGGCGGCCCGATCACGCTGACCCATGCCGACATCACCCGCTACTTCATGACCATCCCGGAAGCGGCGCAGCTGGTGATCCAGGCTGGCGCGATGGGCGACGGCGGCGACGTGTTCGTGCTGGACATGGGCGAGCCGGTGAAGATCATCGATCTGGCGCGGCGCATGGTGCACCTGTCCGGCCTGGAGGTGAAGGATGCGGATCATCCGGGCGGCGATATCGAAATCCGCGTCACCGGCCTCAGGCCCGGCGAGAAGCTGTACGAGGAGCTGTTGATCGGCGACAACGTGCTGGCCACCGACCACGCCCGCATCCTGCGCGCGCAGGAGTACCACCTGTCCGACGCCGAAATGGCATCGTTGCTGCAGCGGCTGGCCGACGCCTGCCAGCGGCTGGACGCGCCGGCCGCCTTCGCCCTGATGCAGGAGGCGGTGCATGAGTTCCAGGCCGCGGAGGCGACGCAGGACTGGGTGACGCTGCAGGGCTGATCGTACCCTATCCCTAAATCAACGGCTGCAAGCTACCACTTGCAGCCGTTGTCTTTATCGAAGGCGTCTTTCAGCAGCATGGGGGCGGCGAGCAAGCCCAGGTTGGCATAGGCCTTGGCGCAGTCGGCGCGCTCGGCGCGATTGATATTGCGCGCCAGCCGGGCCTTTTCCGGATCCTCGCGCAGAGGTTTGGCGTTGGCGTTTTCCGGTTCCAGCTGCCGCATCTGCTGGCGCAGCCCCTCAATGGTTAGGCGTGGCTCCGCGCGTGCGGCGCTGGCCGTGGCTTTCCCCTGCCGCGCCGGTCGGGCGGTCGTTTCAACGGCTGTCGCGGCGCGAGCGGCATGCGCCGGGCGTGGCGATCGCGCGGCGGGCGCCGGCTTCGCCGAAGCGGCCCGTGATGGCGGGTCAGGCGGGGGCAGGGTGATGGGCACCATACTCACCCGCAGCGGCTGCGGCGCGGCAGCCGGCTGCTGTTGCGCGGCTTTCAAGGCGAACAGCGCCAGCGCATGCAACAGCAGGCTTGCGGCGATGGCCAGCGGCCGTCGTGGCAGCGGCGAAGGGCGGGGAACGGTAAGCGCGCTCATATCTGTAAAATAAATGCGGACCTTTGCCATGTTGATGGCATTGTTGTTTGCGTTTGGTGCATGGCTTGTGACATTGCGGCGGCGGGACTCATGGTAGAGTGCGCGCGCGCCGCAAAGTGCCCCGGCGGTGTACCATCTGGCATCCGCAATCTGGACCTTGAGCGATGGAAACCCGCTGGCTGGAAGACTTTCTGGTGCTGGCCGATACCGGCAGCTTCACCCGCTCCGCCGAGCTGCGCCACCTGACGCAGCCGGCTTTCTCCCGGCGCATCCGCGCGCTCGAGAGCTGGCTGGGCGCGGACCTGATAGACCGCACCACTTATCCGACCAAGCTGACCGCGGCCGGCAAGCTGCTGCAGCAGCAAGCGGTGCCGCTGTTGGCTCAGCTCAACACCACCCGCACCATGCTGCGCGGCCTGCAGCCCTTGCCGCAGGGCACGCTGGAGTTCGCGGTGCCGCACACGCTGTCGTTCTCGTATTTTCCCAAGTGGCTGACCGCGGTGGAGGACGGTTTCGGCCAGTTGTCCTGCCGACTGCAGGCCAGCAATGTGCACGACGCGGTGCTGGCCTTCGTCGAAGGCGGCAGCGATTTCCTGATGTGCTACCACCATCCCAAGCAGCCGGTAGAGTTGCATGACGCGCGCTACGGCGGCTTGCGGCTGGGCGTCGAGCGCCTGCGGCCGTACGCCATCGCCGCGGACGGCGCGCCCGTGTATGCCCTGCCGGGGCGGCAGGAGGCGCCGCTGCCGTTTTTGGGTTACGCCAGCAACGCCTATTTCCGCTTGATGAGCGATTTGCTGCTGGTCAGCGGGCCGCAGCCGGCGCACCTGTCGCTGCGCTACGAAACCGATATGGCCGAAGGGCTGAAGCAGATGGCCTTGGCCGGCCACGGCCTGGCTTTCCTGCCGGAAAGCTCGGTGGCGGCGGAGTGCCAGGCCGGCTTGCTGCTGCCGGCCGGCGGCGACGAGTGGAGCGTGGAAATGGAGATCCAGCTGTATTGCGATCTGCGCCACGCCAAGCCGGAACAAGAGGCTTTGTGGGCGTATCTGGCGGCGCGCCACCCGGCGGTGTGAGGCGGTAAGCCCGCGCGGGCCAGGCTGCCGCAAGGTTATGCAATTCCTGCATAACCCCATCCCGATTCGGAATTGGCCAAGCCGGCGGGGCAGGCATACAGTGCGGGGCATTGCAGGCCGCGCATGACGGCCGCCCTGAGGAGACCCGCAGATGACCACCCGCATCGAACACGATTTGCTTGGTAACCGCGACGTGCCGGCCACCGCCTATTGGGGCGTGCACACCTTGCGCGCCATCGAGAATTTCCCGATCACCGGCCAGACCATAGGCAGCTATGGCGATCTGATCCGCGCGCTGGCCTGCATCAAGCAAGCCGCCGCCCAGGCCAACCGCGACCTCGGCATTCTCGACTCCAAGCTGGCCCAGGCCATCGTCGACGCCTGCGAGGAAATCCGCGCCGGCAAGCTGCATGAAGAGTTCGTCGTCGACGTGATCCAGGGCGGCGCGGGCACCTCCACCAATATGAACGCCAACGAGGTGATCGCCAACCGCGCGCTGGAGCTGCTGGGCCACGCCAAGGGCGAGTACCAATACCTGCACCCGAACGAGCACGTCAACCTGTGCCAAAGCACCAACGACGTCTACCCGACCGCGCTGCGCCTGGCCGCCTTTTGGGGCGTGCTGAAGCTGGTGTCGCGGATGGAAGTGCTGCGCAAGGCTTTCGAGGACAAGGCCGGGGAGTTCAAGGACATCCTGAAGATGGGCCGCACCCAGCTGCAGGACGCGGTGCCGATGACCCTGGGCCAGGAATTCCAGACCTACGCCGTGATGCTGGGCGAAGATGAACAACGCCTGAAGGAAGCCAGCGCGCTGATGCTGGAGATCAACCTCGGCGCCACCGCCATCGGCACCGGCATCACCGCCCATCCGGATTACGCCAAGCTGGTTTGCCTGCACTTGTCCGAGCTGGTGGGCAGCCAGCTGATCACCGCGCCGAATCTGATCGAAGCCACCCAGGACTGCGGCGCCTTCGTGCAGCTGTCCGGCGTGCTCAAGCGCGTGGCGGTCAAGCTGTCCAAGACCTGCAACGACCTGCGTCTGCTGTCGTCCGGCCCGCGCGCCGGCTTCGGCGAGATCAATCTGCCGGCGCGCCAGGCCGGTTCGTCCATCATGCCGGGCAAGGTCAATCCGGTGATTCCGGAAGTGGTGAGCCAGGTGGCGTATGAAGTCATCGGCAACGACATGACCATCACCATGGCCGCCGAAGCCGGCCAGCTGCAGCTGAACGCCTTCGAGCCGGTGATCGCCTACAGCCTGTTCCGCAGCGCCGGCCACCTGGCCAACGCCTGCGACACCCTGACCGAGCATTGCGTGAAAGGCATCACCGCCAACCGCGAGCGCCTGCGCCAGAGCGTGGAAAGCTCGATCGGCCTGGTGACCGCGCTGAACCCGGTGATCGGCTACGAAGCCGCCACCCGCGTGGCCGCCGAAGCGCACGCCAACGGCAGCAGCGTGGCCGAGGTGGTGCTGGCCCATGGCCTGCTGACCCGCGAGCAGTTGGACGACATCCTGCAGCCCGACATGTTGACCCGGCCGCGCTGGGTGACGCTGTAAACCGTTTCTCCTTTGTTTGACTCGTGATTCCCGGCGCCTGGTGCGCCGGTTTTTTTTGCGCGCTCACATGCGGCTGGCGATGGCGTCCAACAGCGGGTATAACTTTATTGTGCACTGCACAAAACAAGGAGCGCATGATGAGTCCGATGCTGTGGTGGAGTTGCGAATTCCCGGCCTGCGCCTGGTCCTGCCTGCAGGACGGCTGGCGCTGCCAGCAGCGCTATTGGCGCTCCAGCCTGTTTCACGGCGCTCGCGTTTGGCTGAGTCCGGCGCCCTTGCCGGACAAGCTGGCGCGTTTGGCGCGGCGCGGCTGCGCCGACGGCATCGCGTTATGGCACGACAGCAGCCCGGCTGGTTTCGCATGGCTGGAGCAGGCCGGCGCGCATGCGCTGCCATACGAAGGAGCGCGCCGCCAATGGCAGGACTGCCTGCGGCACAGCCAGCGGGTCTGGCAGCGCGGCTTGCTGTTGCTGGGGCGGGAATGGTCGAGGATATAACGGCAGGCCGCGCGCCTTGTTCCCGGAAGCCAGGCAGACCGAAAATGGCACGGACATGCCAAAGAGGTAAAAATTAGCGTGCGCGCATTGCGAGCAATGTTATATGATATTTGGATAATTTCTGAGAGGGAAAGTCTGTCGAAGACCACTCAGTCCGCCTGCGCGCCGATCCGGCGCGCGGGCGTTTGTTCACTTGAGGAAATATTCATGATGCGCAAGGCGTTTTTTGTGATTGGACTGTTTGCCGCGGGCTGGGCGCAGGCGGATTGGTCGCCAACACTGGTGTCGGACCAGTACCGGGCAACCATCAATTACGGCGGCGGGTCGCTCAGCTACAGCGAGGATGCCAAGTCGATGGGGCAATTGCGGCAGACCGCCATGGATTTGCAAACCGTGCCCTATACCTTGCAGCAGGGCTTGAACGGACGAGTGTCGCAACTGGTGGCGCAGAACGGCGCGACCTTTCTAGGCGGGGTGGTCAGCGGCAACGCGTTGGCAACGATACGCCCGGATGCCAGCGGCGTGGTCTACATGACCTTGTCCGGGCTCAGTTACCAGGTGCGTAACCAGTATTCCGGCCATAAATGGGGCGTAATCAGCTATACCTGCACCAACACGCTGACGCTGAGCAATATTGTCATTACCGGCCAGTACGGAGCCGCGAATGGCGCCATCGCCGGCGACAAGACCGGCATGACGGCGACTTCCAGTTCGTCCACCGATTGCGACTCGAACTTGAGCTGGATTCTGCCGGTATTGGGCGACGCGCTGATCAGCAAGGCCGAAGGCAAGATAGACAGCACGGTGCAGAGCAGCGTGCAGGCGGCCCTGGCCAAGGTCAAGGATACTTTGCTGTACAAGCCCGACCAGAACTTGCTGATTGGCCTGAACCGGCTGGTTCCGCCCGGCAAGGTGGTGGCCTTGCCCGGCGGCGGCAGTTTTCCGTTGGGTCAGTACATCCAGAACAATATCGCTTACCTGCTGGCCAACAGCCAGTTGAGCATACAGCTGGGCAGTCCGATCGCGCTCAAGACGGTGGCCGGCACCAGCGAACCGATGACCACGAGCTTCAGCAGCGATTTGGCGACGATTTCCTTGTCATCGCCGGCGATGGCGTTTTCTATCAAGTTGGCTGAGACTGCCGAGGTCAACTGGTTGTGGCGTTGCCCGGCTGGCGCGCCGAGGTGCCAAATCCCCTAGACCTTCGGCCCAGGAGAGGGCGCGGGCGGTTTTTGCCTGGCTATCCGGCAGATGGCCGCCGCGCCATAATCACCCCTTTTGATCCGGACGCGACGATGGCCACCCAATTCCTTCTCAGCGAGCAGCAACTGCAACACCTGGCCCCGCAAGTGCAGGCTTATCTGGCGGACCAGCTCGGGCTGGAGATCGGCAGCTTCGACGCCCGCTTCCTGCTGGATTTCCTGGCCGACAAGATGGGACGCGACATCTACAACAAGGCCTTGCAGGATGCGCAGACCGCGCTGGCGGAGCGCATGGAAACCCTGCAGGCGGCGATCTGGGAGCTGGAGCGCTAGCGCCGCCGTTTGACGGCGGCTGCCGGCCGCCGCCGATTGCGGTTACAATCATTCATCCTTCCCCCTGATGCCGTTGTGCCGATGCTCTATTTGCGTTTGATGATGAAAGGCTTTTTGCTGGCGGTGCTGCTGGTGGTGCTCGGTTTCGCCTACATCGCCTGGACCATCGTCGACTACGGCGACGGGGACGAGCAGAACGGCGCCGACGCGGCGCTGGTGCTGGGCGCCGCGGCCTGGGGCAACAAGCCGTCGCCGGTGTTCCGCGAGCGCATCAACCACGCGGTGAAGCTTTACCAGGGCGGCAAGGTGCGCTGGATCGTGTTCACCGGCGGCACGCCGCAGCCGGGCTATCCGTCCGAGGCCGATGTCGGCCGCGAGTTCGCCGCGCGCCAGGGCGTGCCGATGACGGCGATGCTGGTGGAGACCGAGTCGCGCACCACCTGGCAGAATCTGTCCAACGCCCGCGATCTGGGCCGCCAGTTTGGCATCCGCTCCTATCTGCTGGTCAGCGATCCGCTGCATATGCGCCGGGCGGTGCTGATGGCCGCTGATCTGGGCCTGCGCGCCTACCCGGCGCCCACCCAGTCCAGCCGTTTCCGCACGCTGTCCAGCTGGTCGCGCTTCCTGGCGCGGGAGACCTGGCTATACGTCGGTTATCGGGCGTTTCGCCAGTTGTCGTGAAGATTGTGGATAAAAGCGAATTTTGCCGATGGCTGTGGATAAGCCGGGTGGGCAAGAAAAAAGCCGGCGTCAGCCGGCTTTTTTTCTGGGCAGCGTCCGCGTTCAGGCGGCGTGCCACAGATCGATCAGCTCGCTGGCTTCCAGCGATTGCACCTCGGCGCGCGCCTGCAGCCAGGCGACCAGCTCGCCGCGCACCGCATCGGTGATTTGGCTGCCGCTCACCGGGAAGGCCACGCCTTCCAATCGGCTCTTGCCGTCGAAATGGCCGCCGAAGCTGATGCCGGCTTCGTCGAAGCGGGTCAGCCAGCCATCCAGCAGCGCGTCGGTGTCCACGCCTTCGCGCAGTTGGGCCACCAGGTGGAAACCCAGTTCGCGGAACTCGCCGACGCGCATTTTCTTGCGCTGGCGGTTGTTGAGGCGTTTCAGGCGTTGGACGGAGTTGGGATTGCGCGGGAAGGCCATGTTCGATCCTTATTTCTAAACAACCGGATGATAGCAGGGGGCGCGGCCAGTGTCTGGAAAAAGGAAGCGCGGGCGGCAGGACAGGCGGGTAAATTGACTGGACGGATATTCCGTCTTTATTCTTGGCAATGTTGCGATCATTTTACAAATCCACGGTTTAATTTACACTTAATTAATAAAATGTTGAATAACAAGCAAAACATTCTCGTTCTGTCCGTGATGGCTGCGCTGCTGTCCGCCTGCGGCGGCGGCGGCGGCGACTCCTCTTCTTCCACGACGTCCGGCAATCAGGTGGCGACGACCCTCAATCCGCCGCAGAAGGCCGCCGTCACTGGCGACCTGAGCTGCCAGGCCGGCGTTTGCGCGCTGCCTGCCAGCGCCAACGCGGATGCGGTCGGCAAGGTATACCAGCTGCAGAACAATACCGGCCAGGACATGCAGATCACCGTCAACGGCCCGCTGACAGCCCGCTGGGACGCGGTGATGACCCAGGTGGACAGCGATCCCCTCGGTTACGGCGGCAGCAGCGGCGCCGCGCGCGGCAACAATGCGGCGGCGGAGGCAGTGCTGGAACAGAAGATGCAGCAGTTCTACGCGCATGCGGCAAGCTACGGCGCCGTCGCCAGCCGGGCGCAGGCGCGGATGCGCCTGGAGAAACGCGTCCAGATCGCCGCGCGGAGTTACGCGCTCAACGATAGCCGTTCGTGGTATGACAGCATCGGCAGCCGCGCGTTGAACGCCACGATGAAGGCAAGCCAGGCGCTGCCGAATGGCGGAACCGTCTATGTCTGGGCGCAAAACGACGCGGCCGCGGTGACGCAGCAGCAGGCGGCTTTCCTGGCCGAGCGCTTCGCCAACAGCGTGTTCCCGATCGAGGCGGCGGTGATCAGCGAGCCGTGGGGCCCGGTGCATTCGACCTGGCAGGGCATCACCCTGGATGCCGGCACCAAGGATGTGCATCTGGTGCTGGCGCAGCTGAATCAGCCGGCCAACGCTTTCCAGGGCTTGCTGGGCTATGCGTACCCTCTCAACGCTATCCTGAAGTCCGCTGCGTCGGACCCCACTTGCGGCAGCGATTGCAGCGAGTTCGCCAACAGCAATGAAGCGCTGGTGACCTTCCTCAACGTGGACACGCTGGTGGCCGCCGACGATGGCCAGAGCTGGAGCCCGAGCGGCAAAGGCCCGGCGCTGACGCTGTCGACGCTGGGGCATGAGTACCAGCACTTGCTGTACAGCTACAATAAGCTGTTCCGCCGCATGGTGGGCTCCCCGCGCACCACGACTTGGGAGAACGAGCTGGCGGCGCAGACCATGGGCTACCTGGTGGCGGCCGATACCTATGGCGGCGGCCGCGGCGACAGCGCGACCTCGCATCCCGATTTGCGCTCGGGCGGCGACTTCAGCCAGTTCCTGAAGCAGCCGGCTTGCGATTTGAAGCGCTGGTCGGCGATGAGCGGCGACAGTTTCGGCACCACTTGCTATCCGAAAGCGCTGGCCACCGGCATGTTGATGCTGCATCAGTACGGCGCCGGCGTGATGAAGCCCTGGGTCACCGGCGCCAATGTCGGCGAGCGGGCGTTGGACGACGGCCTGGCGGCGGTAGGCGGCGGCGACTACGGCAGCCTGATGCAGCAGCTGTATACCAGCCTGGCGCTGGCGGACTTCTCCACCTGGCCTGCCGGCTACGGCTTCCCGGCCAAGCAGCTGGGCTTGCCAGCCAGCCGCTATTTCCCGGCCGGCAAGACCATCGCGCTGCCGCAGATCAACATTAACCCCAGCGAAGTCCAGCTGTCGGCAGACTCCGCTCAGGAAGCATACCGCTTGACCCTGGCGCCGGTAGCCGGCCAGGTGAGCATCACGGTGCCTGCCAACTCGCGCCTGAGCCTGGTGAAGCGATGAGACGGCTGTTGGCGGGCGTCTTGGCGGCCTGCGGCCTGCTGGCCTCGCTGGGCATGGCCAAGGTGCCGTGGGAACACGGCAAGCTGGTCAGCGTCGGCAACGCGCCGTTCAACCAGCTGGCGATCCAGCGCAGCGACGGCGCCTTGCTGACCATACTGCCGAGCGATGAAACCGGCGCGCTGGATAAGCGCCAGCTGGCGCCGTTCGCGGCGCGCGCCGGCGACAAGGTGCGCTTTCGCGCGCTGCGCAGCGCGCAGAGCAAGCTGTCGGGCGAAATGGTGGTCTTGAGCCAGATGGAGCTGGAGCGCTAGCCGCGTTTCTGGCGGACCAGCCCGGCATCGGCGACGATGCCGGGTTTTTTCATCGGCGCGCCGCCGGGGTGTGGACGGCGGCGGCGCGTCTCTGCAAGATGGCTGTCTTCAGCCTGGACAGGAGCTTGCCGCATGCGGCTATACACCCAAGATGCTTTCCGCCCGATGCCGTGGGCCAATGGCGGCGGCCAGACCTGCGAATTGTTCCGGCTGCCGCACCCGCGCCGGCAGGACGCCTTCGCCGCGCGGCTGTCCATCGCCGATGTGGCGCGGGGCGGGCCGTTTTCGCATTTTCCCGGCGTCGACCGGCTGCTGGGCCTGCTGGAGGGAGAGGGCATGGAGCTGCGCCTGGACGATGGCCGCCTGTTGCGGCTGGCGCAGGCCGGCCAGGTGGCGGCCTTTCCCGGCGAGGCCGGGGTGGATTGCCGTCTGCTCGGCGGGCCGCTGCGCGATTGCAACCTGATGCTGGCGCGCGACTGGGGCCGGGGAGAGCTGGAGCGCTTGCAACTGCCGGCCGGCGGCGTGTTGCGGGCGCCGGCGGCCGACTTGACCCTGCTGTATCTGCAACAAGGGGAATGGCATTGCGACGGAAGCGCATTGCCGCCGGGCTGCCTGCTGGCGGCCGAGGACGAAGCGATGGAGTTGCGCGCCAGCGGCGGCGGCGTCGCCTGGCTGGCGCGGGTCAGCCGGCTGGATTGAGGACGAAAAAAAGCCAACCGCGAGGTTGGCTTTCGGGCCGCGTCGGCACGGCGCTTACAGCCCCAGTTCGCTCCAGATGGCGTCGACGCGCTGGCGGGTGGCGGCGTCCATCACGATAGGGGTGCCCCATTCGCGATTGGTCTCGCCCGGCAGCTTGTTGGTGGCGTCCAGGCCCATTTTGCCGCCCAGGCCGGAAATCGGGCTGGCGAAGTCCAGGTAGTCGATCGGCGTGTTGTCGATCAGCGTGGTGTCGCGCACCGGGTCCATCCGGGTGGTGATCGCCCAGATCACTTCCTTCCAGTCGCGGGTGTCGACGTCGTCGTCCACCACCACGATGAACTTGGTGTACATGAACTGGCGCAGGAAGCTCCAGCAGCCCATCATCACCCGCTTGGCGTGGCCGGGGTACTGCTTCTTGATGCTGATGATGGCCATCCGGTAGCTGCAGCCTTCCGGCGGCAGGTAGAAATCGACGATCTCCGGAAACTGCTTTTGCAGGATGGGCACGAACACCTCGTTCAGCGCCACGCCCAGGATCGCCGGCTCGTCAGGCGGCTTGCCGGTGTAGGTGCTGTGGTAGATGGCATTCTCGCGCATCGTGATGCGGTCTATGGTCAGCACCGGGAAGCTGTCCTGCTCGTTGTAATAGCCGGTGTGGTCGCCGTACGGGCCTTCCATCGCCATATCGTTCGGGTGGATGTGGCCTTCCAGCACGATTTCGGCGCGCGCCGGCACTTGCAGGTAGGAGCCGATGCATTTGACCAGCTCGGTGCGGCTGCCGCGCAACAGGCCGGCGAACTGGTATTCGGACAGCGTGTCCGGCACCGGCGTCACCGCGCCCAGTATCGTCGCCGGATCGCAGCCCAGCACCACCGCCACCGGGTAAGGCTGGTCCGGGTTCTGCTGGCGGAATTCGCGGTAGTCCAGCGCGCCGCCGCGGTGGGCCAGCCAGCGCATGATCACGCGGTTCTTGCCTATCACCTGCTGGCGGTAGATGCCCAGGTTCTGCCGTTTCTTGTTCGGGCCGCGGGTGACGGTGAGGCCCCAGGTGATCAAGGGCGCGACGTCGCCGGGCCAGCAGTGCTGGATCGGCAGCTTTCCCAGATCGACCGCGTCGCCTTCCCAGACGATGTCCTGGCACGGCGCCTTTTTCACTTCCTTCGGCGCCATCGACAATACCTGCTTCAACAACGGCAGCTTGTCCCAGGCGTCTTTCAGGCCCTTCGGCGGCTCCGGCTCTTTCAGGTAGGCCAGCGTTTTGCCTATCTCCCTGAGCTGCATCACCTCGCTGGCGCCCATGCCCATCGCCACGCGCTCCGGCGTGCCGAACAGATTGGCCAGCACCGGGAAGTCATAGCCCCGGTCCGGGCTGCGCGGCTGTTCGAACAGCAGCGCGGGGCCGCCGGCCTTCAGCACGCGGTCGCCGATTTCCGTCATTTCCAGATGAGGGGATACCGGCGAGGCGATGCGCTTCAGCAGCTGTTTTTGTTCAAGTTGGGCGATGAATTCCCGTAGATCGGCATATTTCATGATTTTTTCATGATCTGGCGCAAAGTGTGGAAGAGGGGGCTTGGATAATCTGCCTTCGAACGCCGCACGCTACTGCCGGCAGGGTTCGCTGTCAACGCCGGCAGGCCGCACGGCTGTTTTTTCAGCCCCATTGGAGAACAGAAAATGAAGAAGCTCGCTCTCGCCGCCGCGATCGGCATGATTTCCGCCAGCGCTTTTGCCGCCCAGGGCGACATTCTGGCCCGCTTCCGCGTGATCGACGTGGACCCGTCCGCCAGCTGGAGCAACGGCGCGGCCGGCACCCATGTGGACGCCAAATCGTCCGCCGCGCCGGAGCTGGATTTCACCTATATGATCACCAACAATATCGGCGCCGAGCTGATCCTGGGCACTTCGCGCCACAAGATCACCAATAACGGCGTCGATATCGGCAAGGTGTCGGTGCTGCCGCCGACCGTGACCGTGCAATACCACTTCGCGCCGGAAGCGACTTTCCGTCCGTACGTCGGCGCCGGCCTCAACTACACCCGTTTCTACAATGACGGGCTGGCCAACGGCGCGATCACCGTGAAGAAGAACAGCTTCGGCCCGGCGCTGCAAGCCGGCGCGGACATCGCGATCAACAAGAGCTGGTTCGTCAACTTCGACGTGAAGAAGCTGTGGGTGCAGACCGACGTCAGCGCCGGCAACGTCAAGCTGGGCACGCTGCATGTCGACCCGTGGGTGTTCGGCGTGGGTGTAGGCACCAAGTTCTGAACGAGACGTTCCATCGTGCAAAAAGGCGCCGCGAGGCGCCTTTTTCTTTTGCCGGCGGTCGGGATTCCGGCATTTGATGGCTTTGGCATGGCGCTGGCGATGACCGCCGCGCTTGATGCCGTCATAATGCGGCAAAAGGTGAATTTTTCCCGGCGGCGGCGGTCGATCCTGCAGGGCGCGAGGGCAGCAGCCTGCGCCAAAGCGCGGCTATCGCGCCATGCCATGGCGCCGAAGGCCGCCGCAAAAGCAGCTTTCGGCGCCGGAAAAGCCGTGCTGGGACAAGCTTGTTGTCAAAATACATCATTTGCAACAATGACAGTCCTGATATTTTTCACCGCGCCAGCCCTTGTCCATAAACGTTTTTTTCATTGAAAAGAGCAACTTATCCAGATGGCTTGCCAGCTTGGCGCGGCTAGGTGGGAAAATGCGCTGAGGTCTTGAATTTACAAGGGATTTCAGCGGACCCGGAAATTGTTTTTTGTTAAACTGGCGCCCTTTTTCGTGGTGGGGAAGATCAATGGCTCTCCTTGAAATCAAAAACGTGGTCAAACGCTTCGGCGACTACACGGCGGTCAACGACGTCAGCCTGTCGGTCCAGGCGGGCGAGTTCTTCACCCTGCTGGGGCCGTCCGGTTGCGGCAAGACCACCTTGCTGCGCATGCTGGCCGGCTTCGAACAGCCGGACGCCGGCCAGATTCTGCTGGATGGCCAGGACATGTCGCAGGTGGCGCCGGAGAAGCGCCCGGTGCATACCGTGTTCCAGAGCTACGCGCTGTTCCCGCACATGACGGTGCGCGAGAACATCGCCTTCCCCTTGAAAATGGCCAAGTGGGACAAGGCGAAGATCGAGGCGCAAGTGGACAAGCTTCTGGCCGACGTGCGCCTGACGCCGTTCGGCAGCCGCTACCCGCACGAAATGTCCGGCGGCCAGCGCCAGCGCGTGGCCATCGCCCGCGCGCTGGTGGACCGCCCGCGCCTGCTGCTGCTGGATGAGCCGCTGTCGGCGCTCGACGCCAAGCTGCGCGAGGAGATGCAGATCGAACTGATCAATCTGCAGAAGGAAGTGGGCATCACCTTCGTCTACGTCACTCATGACCAGGGCGAGGCGCTGGCGCTGTCGCACCGCATCGCGGTGATGAGCCACGGCCAGGTGGAGCAATTGGATGCGCCGGAGCAGCTGTACAGCTACCCGAAGAATCGTTTCGTCGCCGACTTCCTCGGCCAGTGCAATGTGCTGGAGTCCACGGTCAAGTCGCTGGACGGCGGCGCGATGACGGTGGACATCAAGGGCTGCGGCGAGGTGAAGTGCCTGGCGGTCGACGGCGTCAAGCCCGGCCAGCAGGGCTGGCTGGCGCTGCGGCCGGAGAAGGTGCGGCTGGACAAGTCGCTGGCCGCGCAGCCGGACGAGGCGCATCTGAAGGGCCGCGTGCATGATTGCCTGTACCTGGGCGACGTCACCCTCTACGTGGTGGAAGTGGCCGACGGCGTGCGTATCGAGGCGATGCAGGCCAACAACATCCCCGGCGTCGCCAAGTTCTTCGACGACGGCGACATCGTCGAAATCGCCTGGCGCTTCGACGCCGGCAGCTTCCTGACGGAGTAAGCGATGGCCATCCGTGATCGTTTCGGCAAGTGGGCGCTATCCTGGCCCCCCTTGCTGTACTTGGTATTGTTCTTTCTGATTCCGTCGCTGATCATGCTGGTGGCCGCTTTCCGCCAGCCCGGCGACTACGGCGGCCTGGCGCCCCTGTTCACCATCGAGGACGGCCAGCGTGTCTGGCAGCTGACGCTGGACAACTTCCACCGCCTGGTGGAGGAGCCGCTGTACCTGGAGCTGTTCGTCAAATCGGCCGGCTACGCCGCCATCACCACCGCGGTGTGCCTGGTGATGGCTTATCCGCTGGCCTGGCTGATCGCGCGCTCCGGCAAGAAATACCGCGACCTGATGCTGCTGCTGGTGATCCTGCCGTTCTGGTCCAACTTCCTGATCCGCATCTACGCCTGGATGATCATCCTCGGCCCGCAGTCGGCGTTCACCAAGGCGCTGAACCTGGTGCTCACTTCGCTGGGCTTCGAGCCAGTGCGCTTGCTGTTCACCTCGTTCGCGGTGATCGTCGGCCTGGTCTACGTGCATCTGCCCTTCATGGTGCTGCCGCTGTACGCCAATCTGGAAAAGCACGACATGGCGCTGCTGGACGCCGCGCAGGACCTGGGCGCCAACGCCTGGCAGCGCTTCTGGCGCGTCACCTGGCCGCAGTCGCTGCCCGGCGTGTTCGCCGGCTCGGCGCTGGTGTTCATTCCGGCGCTGGGCATGTTCGCCATCCCGGACATCCTGGGCGGCACCGAATCCATCATGATAGGCAACCTGATCAAGCAGCAGATTCTGGATACCCGCGACTGGCCGTTCGGCTCGGTGCTGTCGATCATGCTGACCGGCGGCGTGCTGCTGATCGCCGCCTTGGGGGCCGTGGTGGCCAGAAGGGGGAAGGGCCGTGGCTAAGAAACAATCGAAGTGGCTGTGGGCGTCGGCTATCGTCACCTACCTGTTCCTGTACCTGCCGCTGGTGATCGTGGTGCTGTACTCGTTCAACGATTCGCGCCTGAACGCCGAGTGGGTGGGCTTCACGCTGAAGTGGTACGACAAGCTGTTCCATAACCAGAAAATGTTGACCGCCGCCGGCAACTCGCTGCTGATCGGCGTCATCGCCAGCTTCTTCGCCACCATTCTGGGCACGCTGGCCGGCGTCGCGCTGCATCGCTACAAGCTGAGGCTGCTGCCCTTCCTGGTGCTGACGCCGATCGCCATCCCCGAATTGCTGATGGGCGTGTCGCTGGTGATTTTCTTCGTCATCGTCAACCAGCTGATCGGCATTCTGGAGCTGGGCTTCATCACTATCCTGCTGTCGCACATCGCCTTCTGCATCGGCTTTGTCGCCATCGTGGTGCGTGCGCGGATGCAGGGCATGGACGACAGCCTGGTGGAGGCGGCGCGCGATCTGGGCGCCACCCCGTTCCAGGCTTTCCGCCTGATCACGCTGCCGGTGATCAAGCCCGGCATCATCGCCGGCGCCTTGATGGCGTTCACGCTGTCGATCGACGACTTCGTGATCACCTTCTTCACCGCCGGCGCCGGCGCCAGCATGCTGCCGCTGGAGATCTACTCGATGATCAAGATCGCGGTGACGCCGGAAGTGAACGCGGTATCCAGCTTGCTGATGCTGCTGACGCTGGCGCTGATCGTCATCGCCTCCCGGGTGTCGCCCAGCGCGCTGCGCGCCAACGGCTGAGACGCGGGGCAAGACGGGGTCGGGCAGTCCAGAGGGGCGCTGCCCGGTCTTTCTCGTAGTACCACCATGCTGTGCAATACAAAGGAAGCAAAATATGAAGAAGATTCTCGCGATGCTGGCGCTGGCGGCCTCCACCCAGGCGTTCGCCGCCGATGAGCTGCATCTCTATAACTGGAACAACTATTTGTCCGAAGCGGCAGCCAAAAACTTTGAAGCCTACTGCAAGTGCAAGCTGGTGCAGGACTACTACGGCGACAACGAAGAAATGCTGGCCAAGCTGGCCGCCGGCGCCAAGGGCTACGACATGGTGGTGCCCACCGGCTTCGCGGTGGACGCGCTGATCAAGCAGGGCAAGGCCCAGCCGCTGGACAAGACGCAGCTGCCCAACTTCAAGAACCTGAACCCGGGCTATCTGAACAGCTTCTTCGACAAGGGCAACAAGTACTCCGCCCCGTACGCGTTCACCACCACCCTGATCGGCTACAACGAAACCAAGCTGAAGCAGCTGGGCCTGGGCGACAAGGTCAACACCTGGGCGCTGATCTTCGATCCGGCGCTGCTGGCCAAGATCAAGGGCAAGGTCACCGTGCTGGATTCACAGCGCGAGCTGGTGTCCGCGGCGCTGATGTACCTGGGCAAGCCGGCCAACTCCACCAATCCGGCGGACTGGAAAGCCGCGCGCGACGTGATCCTGAAGGCCAAGCCGTACTGGGCCGCCTTCAACAACCAGTCGTACATCAAGGAGCTGACTGTCGGCAACATCTACGTCGCCTTCGGCTACTCCAACGATATGTTCCAGGCGCAGCAGGACGCCAAGAAGGCCAAGCGCAACTTCGCGCTGAACTTCAGCCTGCAAAAAGAGGGCAACACGCTGTCGCTGGATAACTTCGTGGTGCTGAAGGACGCGCCGCGCAAGGACCTGGCCTACAAGTTCATCAACTTCATGTTGGACGGCAAGAACGCCGCCGGCCTGACCAACGAGCTGGGCAACGGCAACCCCAACGCCGCCGCCGGCAAGTTCGTCAAGACCGAGCTGACCAAGATCCCGGCCATCTTCCCGAGCGCCACCGATCTGCCGCGCCTGCAGCAGCTGCATGACCTGAACGCCAAGGACCGCCGCGAACTGAACAAGGTGTGGTCGGAGATCAAGCTGAAATAAGCTTACTCTATCGTGTGGCGCCAAAAGAAAAGGCCGGGAATCCCCGGCCTTTTTCGCGTCCGCATCTATATAGAGCGTTTCAGCCCAATTGCAGCCGCTTCAACTGGCTGATGCGCTCGATGCGGAAATCGACATGCGCCGGCCGGCGCGGCTCCTTGCTGACCCAGATCGTCGTCATGCCCAATTCCTTGGCGGTCAGCAGATTGGGCAGCGAATCCTCCACCATGATGCAATGCTCGGCGCGCAGCCCCTCGCGGGCCAGCACCGTATGGAAAGCGTCTACATGAGGCTTGGGCACGTAATTGAGATTGTCGACGCCGTATACCGATTCGAAATGATGGCGAATGCTCATTCGCTGCAAAATGCCTTCCACGTAATGGTTGGGGCCGTTGGACAGGATGATCTTGCGGCCGGGCAGCGCCGTCAGGCTGTCGGCCAGCCGGTCTTCAAACTGCAGCCATTGAGCCAGCACATCCACCGGGTGGGTATCCACCAGGAACTGCTGCGGGTCGATGCCGTGGTGGGTAGTCAGCCCGTGCATGGTGGCGCCGTACTGCGCCCAGTAGCGCGAGCGCAGCGCGCAGGCTTCTTCTTCGCCCACGCCGAGGTGGCGCATCATGTATTCGGTCATCAGCTTGTTGATGTGGTCGAAGATGCCGCCGCTGGCGTGGTGCAAGGTGTCGTCGAGATCGAAAATCCAGGTTTTATGGTTCACGTTGGGACTGCATGCGGTGATGAAGGTGGGACGCAGATTATCCATT
>NZ_JYKA01000021.1 GCF_001676875.1 Chromobacterium subtsugae
AAAAGCCCAAGCCGCCAAGGCCGACGCTTCCGCTCCGAAAGCCAAGAAGGCCAAGAAGCACGTAGCCAAGAAAGAAGCTTCCGCTCAGAAAGCCCAAGCCGCCAAGGCCGACGCTTCCGCTCCGGTAGCCAAGAAGGCTCACAAGCACCACGCTAAAAAGCACGCTGCCAAGAAAGAAGCTTCCGCTGCTCAAAAAGCACAAGCTGCCAAGGCAGACGCTTCCGCTCCGGCTAAAAAAGCTGCCCACAAGCACGCTAAAAAGCACGTAGCCAAGAAAGAAGCTTCCGCTGCTCAGAAAGCTCAAGCAGCCAAGAAAGAAGCTTCCGCTCCGGCCAAAAAAGCCGCTGCTAAAAAGCACGCTGGCAAGAAAGCCGCTGCTTCCGCCGCCAAGTAATTGACGCGCGAACGCCGCGGCTTTTCAGTTGCGGCGCTGTATTGCACGGGGCGCTCTGCGCCCCGTTTTCATTGCCAGGTGCCATCCGATGAAGCTGCCACGCCTTGCCCTCTGCCTGTCCCTGCTATCCACGCTCGCCCATGCCGCTCCGCTCAGCAAGGAGCACCGCATCCTGTTTTTCGGCAAGGACGACCGCGTGCTCGAACATCCCGACCACATGCCCTGGCAAACCGTGGGCCAGCTGGAAACCCGCTCCCGCACCATCTGCACTGGCACCCTGGTGGCGCCCGACGTGGTATTGACCGCCGGCCACTGCTTCGTCGACGAAAAGGGACGCTTCGACCCCGCCGTCAGCTTCACCGTGGGCCTGTGGGGCAATGAATACCAGGCGCTCAGCCGCATCAAGGAAGTGCAGGTGGACAAGGCCTTCCTGAAAGGATTGATCCACAAACGCGATGGCCTCTACATCCCGCCGCGCATCGCGCCGCGCGATTTCGCCTTCGTCCGGCTCGCCACGCCGCTGGGCCACAGCCAGGGCACCGTGCCGGTATTCTCCGGCGACGCCCAGGCGCTGAAGACGCTGTTGGCCAAGCAAAACTGGACCATCACCCAGGGCGGCTACCCGGTGGACGACCAGCGCCACCTGCGCGTGCACCACGGCTGCAAGGCCACCAAACTGCGCGACGACGGCCGCCTCACCCATCGCTGCGACACGCTGGAAGGCAATAGCGGCTCGCCCATCTTCGTCATCGACGCCAAGGGCCAGGCCACCATCGTCGCGGTGCAAAGCTCGGCGCCGCCGGCCTCCCGCCGCAAGCTGGAGGACAATATGAGCGTCTCCGCTCCGATGTTCCGCCAGGCGCTGCAGGCCTTCATCGCCAAATCGGCCAAGCCCGCCAAGCCGGCAAAATCGGCCCGCCCATGAAAAAAGCCGCCCGATGGGCGGCTTGTCGCATCTGCGGCGCGAACGCGCTCAGCCGGCCAGCGCCTGGCGCTGCAGCGCCAGCAATTCGCCTATGCCCTTGCGCGCCAGCGCCAGCATCGCCAGCATCTCCTCTTCGCTGAACGGCTCGCCTTCGGCGGTGCCCTGCACTTCGACGAAGCGGCCGCTGCCGGTCATCACCACGTTCATGTCCGTTTCGCAGGACGAATCTTCCGGATAATCGAGATCCAGCACCGGCTGTCCCTGATAGACGCCCACCGAGATGGCCGCCACCTGGTCGCGCAGCGGGCTGGCGTCCAGCTTGCCTGCCCGGATCAGCCCCTGGATCGCGTCGGCCAGCGCCACGTAGGCGCCGGTGATGCTGGCGGTGCGGGTGCCGCCGTCGGCCTGGATCACGTCGCAGTCGATGACGATCTGGCGCTCGCCCAACCTGGCCAGATCGATCACCGCGCGCAGCGAGCGGCCGATCAGGCGCTGGATTTCCTGGGTGCGGCCGGATTGCTTGCCGGCGGCGGATTCGCGCCGCATGCGGCTGCCGGTGGAGCGCGGCAGCATGCCGTATTCCGCCGTCACCCAGCCCTGGCCCTTGCCCTTGAGGAAGGACGGCACCGTCTCCTCCACGCTGGCGGTGCAGATCACCTTGGTGTCGCCAAACTCCACCAGCACCGAGCCTTCGGCGTGCTTGGTGTAGCCTCGGGTCAGCCGCACGACGCGCATCGCGTCGGCACTACGTTGGGAAGGTCGCATGATGGCCTTGTCAAAGAAAGTGGAAACGGCGGCGATTATACCAGCCTCCGCCGGGCGGCCGGGCTCAGCTGCCCTTGCCCACCTGGCTGGCCAGGATTTCCTGATGCATGGTTTCCAGATTGGACTCCAGAATCAGCCGCCCGCCCTTCTGCGGCGGCGTCTTCTCGGTATCCAGCACATCGTCGCGATCGCCAAGCTCCACCGAATCGTCCAGCAGCGTGACCGCCAGCGCGGACAGATTGTCGCCGCCGGCGCCGGCGCGCCGCTCCGCCACATTGATCAGCGCCGGCAACACCTGGTTGACGTGGCGGCCGGCGAACACCTTTTCCATCTCGCCGTCCTGCACCTGCGACCACAGGCCGTCGGTGCACAACACGATGGAACAGCCCGGCCCCACTTCCTGGCGCTCGCCGATGTCGATGTCCGGGTCGCTGGTCGCCCCCAGGCAGTTGTAGATCTTGTTGCGGTCCGGGTGGGTTTTGGCGCCCTCCTCGCTGAGCAGGCCTTGGTCGATCAGGCGCTGCACCTGCGAATGGTCGCGCGAGCGCAGCCGCATGCCCTGCCCGTCCAGCAAGTAGAGCCTGGAGTCGCCGACATGGCACCAATACAGCTGGCCCTGCTGGATGATGGCCACCACCACGGTGGTGCTGGGCACGTCGGGCAGCCGGTGGTCGGCGGCGTATTCCAGGATCACCTGATGCACCGAACTGATGGCGTTGACCAGGAAGCGGTTGGGATGGCTGAGCGTCGGCGCGGCCTGCTGGTAGAACAGCTCGCTGAGCAGGTCCACCGTGATCTGCGCGGCCACTTCGCCGCGCATATGCCCGCCCATGCCGTCCGCCACCACCAGCATCACCGTATCGCGCGAATGCGCCAGCGCCAGCCTGTCCTGGTTGTAGCTGCGCCCTCCTATCCTGCTCTCCTGGAAAATCGACAGTTTCATTCGGTCCCCTCTCGATGGCGCCCGCCGGTCAGGCCGCGGATCCAGCCGACCAGCTTGTTGCCGTCGCCGGGCGGCGGCTCCGGCTGGCTGTATTCCGTCTCCTGCAGCCGCTTTTGCACCTCCATCACCGTGGCCGGCCGCAGATCCGGCGCCAGCGCCAGGCAGCGGTCGCACAATTCGGTCAGCTCGCGCGAATACAAGTGCCGGAACGCCTTGCCGGCCGGCTCCAGCCCATCCCGCTCCAGCCTCTCCCTGGCATTCGGCGGCGTGGCGCCGCCCATGCAAACGTACAGACAGGCGCCGATCGCGTAGATATCGGTCCACGGCCCCAGCGGCTGGTCTTTCTCATACTGCTCCGGGGCGGCGAAACCCGGCGTGTACATCGCGGCGAAATGCTTGTCGCGGCGCGACAGCGTCTGCCGCGCCGCGCCGAAGTCCAGCAGCAGCGGCACGCCGTTGCGCCGCAAATAGATATTGGCCGGCTTGATGTCCAGATGCAGCAGGCGCTGGCTATGCACCTCGCGCAGGCCGGACAGCAGCGCGGTGAACCACTTGCGGATCAGCCTTTCCTCCATCCGCCCCCCCGCCAGCTCCAGCTCGCGCCCCAACGAGCGGCCGTCGGCGTACTCCATCACCATGTACACCGTCTGGTTGGCGCGGAAAAAATTGCTCACCCGCACCACGGTCGGATGCGCGATGCCCGACAACACCCGCCCTTCCTCGAAGAAACACTTCAAGCCCAGGTTGAAGGCGTCCCGGTCCATTTCGTGCGGCACCGTCACCTCGCCCTCGCGGTTGCGGTCGGCCAGGTTGCGCGGCAGATATTCCTTGATGGCGAACTTGTGGTCGTCATCATCCAAAGCCAGATAGACCACGCTGAAGCCGCCAACCGAAAGTTGGCGCACTATGGTGTACTCAGCGAGGCGGTAGCCTGCCGGCAGCGCGGTTTGCTTGCTGGATTGAGTCATCGGATGGCAGTTGTTATAGTGTCCACTGGCCCTGAATTGAGCTTAGCAAAGCAATTCGGGCCCGGCATTTGGAAATTGGACAGATACAGGAGCCCCGCATGATTCTGAGCATGACCGGCTTTGCCGCCGCTACCCGGGAATTCCCTGGCGGCATGTTGAGCCTCGAAGTTCGCGCCGTCAATCACCGTTACCTGGACGTGCAGATGCGCCTGCCGGAAGAGCTGCGCATCATCGAACCGCAACTGCGCGAGCAGATCGCCGCCCGCGTCACCCGCGGCAAACTGGAGTGCCGCGTCGGCCTCAACCAGGTGGACAGCGCCGCCCCCACGCTGGAACTGAACCAGGCCTTCCTGAGCCGCCTGCTCGAGGTCTCCCGCGAAGTGCAGCAGCAAAGCGGCGAGAACAAAGGCTTGTCCGTCGGCGAACTGATGCGCTGGCCCGGCGTATTGAAAAGCAACGAACTGGCGCCCGAAGTGCTGCAACAGCTGTGCCTGGCGGCGCTGCAAACCGCGCTGGCCGACTTCAACGCCTCGCGCGGCCGCGAAGGCGAAAAACTGAAGGCGGTGCTGATCGAGCGCATCGAGTCGATGGAGGCCATCGTCGCCGCCATCAAACCGAAGCTGCCGCAAATCCTGGACAACTACATGGCCAAGCTGTCCGGCCGTCTGCAGGAAGCCCTGGGCAGCGTCGACGAAGACCGGCTGAAGCAGGAGTTCGCGCTGTTCGCGCAGAAGATAGACGTGGACGAGGAGCTGTCGCGCCTCACCACCCACCTGTCCGAAGTGCGCCGCATCCTGAAATCCGGCGGCCAATCCGGCAAGCGCCTGGACTTTTTGATGCAGGAACTGAACCGCGAAGCCAACACCCTGGGCTCCAAATCGGTCTCCACCGACACCACCCAGGCCTCGGTGGAACTGAAGGTGCTGATCGAGCAAATGCGCGAGCAGATTCAAAACATCGAGTAAGCTTTCACGACGCGTCACGGCGTGTCATTGAAACAACAAAAGCCCCGCCAGCCGGGGCTTTATTCATTTCAAACCGTGTCATGGAGTGCCAACAAAACGCAGGCTCGCCGTGCATCCGATGAGGTCCACACAGCACTTTCGCGGAGTCGTTTGACAGCCAACGTCAGCGCGACGGCAAAGAAAGCCAGGATCTCCCGCCGCCACATGTACCGGCTGCGCAAAGATAACGAGGACTTGGCCGCCGCTTGGCAGGAGGCCATCGCCCTCGGCACCGCAGCGCTCGAGGATAAGGCGGCCCGCCGCGGCGCGCCAAGCGATAAAGTAAGGCCACCCGGCCGTGTTACCGCTTAGTCCGCCGCGCGCGGGCTTTTTTGCGCCCCGGGCGGCTCGACACGAGGTAATGGCTCCGTGGCGAAAACAAACCCCATGAAGGACGCTGTCAAGCTGCCTGCCAATGGCAGGCCGGCTTTATTCCGGCCATCCCGCTTGACCCGGCTAACATTCAATTTCAACCACCAAGACTCTTCAAAGGGGTATCCAGCATGGTCATTATCTATGTGCTCAAAGAGCACTATGCGAAAGTTAAAAAAGCCTACATCCCGTGGTTGAAGACAATCACTGACGCATCCATCACATCGCTCGCCGTTGAGGCCGTAGGACCGACCGTTGTTGGAAATACGGTCGTTGATTGTACGTTTGGAGTACCAGAAGAGTTCCTGGCAGAGCTCGACAGGCTGAACATTCCCTATCGCCGTGCATGATAGAAGCCTGGAGCATTCCGTTTTATCGTGTACCCATGGGTGTACTCATAAGAAAAACGCGAATGGCTTGATCCTTTACAGGCAAGGCTTTGAGCCATCTACTCAATAATCAGATTCAAAAGCTTTCACAACGCGTCACTGCGCATCAGCAAAACCACAGAAGCCCCTCCAGCCGGGGCTTTTCTGTATCCCCTGGCCTTTTCCTGCGCCTGCGTCCTCAGCAGCCACCGCCACACCGCGGCCCCCTCCGCCTGAAATACCATTTAATGACATCAAATTATTTAAATAACTCTTAACAATGGCGGCAAGGTTTGTGACTCAAGCCAGGCTGGCCGGCGACGATAACGGGTTTATGCCGTGATGCATCCGCACCGCAAGCCACGCTCGATCACAGTGGCAAGCCGGGCAAAGACGACGTTGGACAGCAATGACACCGGCCCCCGCCGGTTTGAATGGAAAAGGAAACATCATGAGCGTAAGCAGCATCGGTGGCGGCGCATCCAACTGGCCCGTCCAGAACAGCGGTTCCGCCACTTGGCAGCAGAACCAGCAAAACTTCCAGCAGCTGGCTTCCGCGCTGCAGTCCGGCAACCTCGGCCAGGCGCAATCGGCCTACTCCAGCCTGACCGCCAACCTGCCGAATGGCGGCAACGGCTCCGGCTCGCAGAGCAACAGCCCGTTCGCCCAGCTTGGCCAGGCGCTGCAAAGCGGCAATCTGCAAAGCGCGCAGCAAGCCTTCCAGACGCTGCAAAGCCACCACTCCGGCCACCACCATCGCCATGGCGGCGGCGGCGGCGAATCGAGCGGCGCCGACGCTTCGACCTCCACCAGCGCTTCCAGCAATAGCGGCGGCACTGTCGGCTCGCTGCTCGACACCACTGCTTGATACCGCCAGCAAAACGCCCGCCCCACGCGGGCGTTTTGCTTTGCCAAGCCGGCGGCGATGGCCAGCCTATCGGTGTCCTGCTGCAGCACTGAGATATATCCATCCGCTTTCGCCGCCTCTAGAACATTCCGGCCTGCCCGCAAAACAAAACCGCCCTTCCAATAGGAAAGGCGGTCTTGCTTTGGGCGCGGAGATGCGCCGCGGCAGCTCAACAGGAAGCGACTTCCAGGCCATGCTCCTGGAAGTAGCGGGTCCAGAACGGGCTGGCCTGGATCATTTCATCCAGCCGCCGCGCTAGCGCCTCGCTTTCGTCAAACTTGCCCATCAGGTTTTTGCACTCGATCACCTTGTACATCGCCAAAGCATGGTCATTGCGCAGCAGCAAGACATTGCTGAAGGTTTCCAGCGCCCGCTCGTAATTGCCGTACTTCAAATCGGAGTTGCGCAGGAAGTTCATCTCCAGATTGATATCGTAGGCGACGGCCTCTATCTGCGCCGGCGTGAAGTCCTTGGTTTCGACGACGCATTTCTTGTAGCCTGCCATCCGGATATCGCCCTTGATCTGGCCATTCTTCACCGCATTGATATACATCTCGCTGCCGGCCAACGGCGTGGCGACATTGATTCGATACCAATTCGCATCCAAAGAGCGCAAAAACTCCCTGGTATCGTCGATATCGCGCAGCGTTTCGCCCGGCATGCCGATAATGATGTTGCAGTCGGTATAAATGCCCAAATCCCGGCAATCCTCGACCACCCGATTGGTAATCGACAGCTTCAGCGGTTTTTTCATTACCTCTTTCAACACCCGCGCGCTGCCAGACTCGACCGCCAGCGTCAATTGACGCACGCCGGTTCGGTACAGCTCCTCCAGCATCGGCCGATCCAAAGCGTACAAGGCCAAGGCATTGGGGAAAAAGCAAACCAGGTTCAGCTTTTGCGCGATCTTCAGCACGCTTTTCGCCCAGTCCTTGTCCCACAGGAACATATCGTCCTCTATCACCAAGGTATTGGGCGAATACCGTTCGCATAAATCGAAAAGTTCGCGCTCGATTCTCTCGATGGAAAAGCTGCGCATCTTGCGACCATGCACGGTATGCGCGGCGCAGAAGGTGCAATGGAATGGGCAGCCGCGGCTACCCATATAGGTTATATAGTTTGTTCTATCCCCAATCGAGGTATAGGCTTTGATGGTAGGGTTAAGATGATACGCCTCCAGATCGATGCAATCGTAATCAAGATCGGGAATTTCATCGAGATTGGAGATGAAGTTATGCTGGTAGAGGGCGCCGGCCTTCACGCTCTCCCGAGTCACCCACTGGGCGGAGGCATTGCAGTAATCCTGCTTGTTTTCCGCCGCCATCAGCTCCGACAGGGGCAACTCCCCTTCTCCGAAACAAAGCGCGTCAAAAGCCTCTGGACTATCCGCAAACACTTCGCGATACATGGTTGTGGGGAGGTTGCCACCGCAAATCCGGAATGCCTGAGGGAAAATCTGCTTCGAAATATCCGCCAAGCTCAAAAGATTTTCATACCCGGTGATGAACAAGGAGGAAAAACCTATCAGATCCGGCTCAAAACCAGACTTCTTCACAGAGGACAGCACTCTTTCAAACCAGTCATGAAAGGAAGTGGCGTCAGGATCATCCCAAGTCTGGTGTATTTCCGTGTTGAAATCGATTACCTTGACTTCAGCATCGCATTTTTCCTTCAGCCATGCGCTGATGGTCAACACGCCAAGCGGGACGTCGGTAATCAGCACGCCATATCTCTTGCCGTTCGCGTGAGTCCAATACTTGCTATTGGCGGATGGATTGACAAAAGCCTCAAAGGTAATGTTAGGCGGGATAATCAATAAACACTTGGAAGACATTGTTGACCTCGCGAACATGTAATCAATCCAGGATGCATCGCCTTTCAAACATCGACATGATAGCGCCAAGCAGCCGGCGCCACAGCCCTTATCCTGCTCTCCACTTCTATCGGACAATAGGGATATACCTTGAGACAGCCATTTCTTCCACTCGCCCCGCCTTGAGAGAGCCGCCGGACAAGAATGGGAAAAAGCAATACAAAATGCTCATTCCAAGACATAAAATGCACAACTCAACCAATCACTGAGCCTGCTTTAAAAAAACATTGCAAACAGCACGCCCTAGGCTAGCGCCGCGTCTATCAATATATGCGCTGAGATGCGCGTAAAAATCAAGCCGTCAATGCAGAAATCGATAGCGCGCGCGAGCGCCGGGCGGCGCCGAGAACATCGCCGACCCCGCCTGCGCATCCGCACCACTCACCGCCCGGCCGCGGCATCCGCCACGCGCCGCAGCGCGCACCCGCGCGGTTTGGACCGGCCGCAGCCCAGCAAGAGAATGACATTCGCACAAAAAAATCCCCATATCGGCAAAGCTGAGGCTGTCGCACCACGTCAGCGCCAGGATCGGGACAAAAAGGTGCTTATTTAGCTTTCTTGCTGCCGGAAAATCACGGAAAATAAGGCTTTACCCTTCGCGAAAGACGCACACCATGACCAAAGCCGAACTGATTGCCCTTCTCTCCGACAAGTCCGGCCTCAACAAGGCCGATGTACTGCGTGTTCTGGGCGCCTTCGACGAAGTGCTGCTGGACACCCTGGCCAACAACGGCGAGCTGAGCATCGTTGCCGGCAAGTTCAAGGTGAAGGAAAGCGCCGCCCGCACCGGCCGCAATCCGAAAACCGGCGAAACCATTCAAATCGCCGCCAAGCGCAAAGTGGCGTTTGTTGCCAGCAAGCAGCTGAAAGACCGCATCGCCTAAGCTTTGCGCGATCGGCAGATATGAAAAACGGGCCGGTTTCACCGGCCCGTTTTGCGTGTGGGCGCCGCTCAGTTCTGCTGCCAGATCAGGCGGGCGATAGCGGAAGAGTCCAACTCCCCCTCGCCTTGCCCCACCAGTTGGTCTATCAGTTGCATCGTCCGTTCCGCCGCCGGCAGGCTGATGCCCTGCTCGCGCGCGGTATCCATCACGATGTGCATGTCCTTGGCGTGCAGCTTGGCTTTGAAGCCCGGCGCGTAATTGTCGTCTATCATCCGCTGGCCATGCACGTCCAGCACCCGGCTCTGGGCGAAACCGCCCAACAGCGCCGCGCGCACCGGCGCCGGGTCAACGTCGCAGGCCCGCGCCAGCTTGACGATTTCCGCCACCGCCGCCACCCCCACCGCCACCGCGATCTGATTGCACGCTTTCGCCACCTGGCCGGCGCCGCTGGCGCCGATGTGGGTGATGGTCTGCCCCATCGCCTGCAGCGCCGGCCTGGCTTTCTCCAGCGCCTGAGCGTTGCCGCCCGCCATGATGGTGAGCGTGCCGTTGATCGCGCCGACTTCGCCACCGGATACCGGGCAGTCGAGAAATTCGACGCCATGTTCGGCTAGCCGCGCGGCGATCCGGCGCGCGCCGTTGGGGGCGATGGTGCTCATGTCCACGCATACCAAGCCGGGCCGCGCGCCTTGCGCCGCGCCGCCCTCGCCCAACAATACGGACTCGACGTCAGCGGTATCCGACACATTGGTCACCAGCACTTCCACCTGCCCAGCCAGCTCCGCCGGGCTATCGGCCCAGGATGCGCCGGCCGCCAGCGCCTCGGCGGCGCTCTCCTTGCGCCGCGCCCATACGCTGACCTGATGGCCGGCTTTCAGCAGGTTGATGACGCAAGGGCGGCCCATGATGCCCAAGCCGATGTATCCGATATGCATGCCAGTCTCCGATTGATCGTCCTTGATCGGCAGAGCATAGGCGATTGCGCAAAGCTGCGCCAGCAGGGGATGCGGGAATCAGATCAGGGATTGCTGACCGGGGTTTTGCGGCCCGCCAGCCAGTCTTCGAACTCGGCCTGGCCATCGCCGGCCTGCCGTTCCAGGTAATAGACGAAGGCCAGGATTTCAGCCACCGCGCGGTAGAGTTCGGGGGGAATGTGCTTGTCCATGTCGACCTGCATCAGCAAGGACACCAGTTCCGGCGAATCGTGAACGAACACGCCGGCCTCCTGCGCGCATTCGATGATGCGCTGCGCCATCTGGCCGTAGCCTTTCGCCACCACGCGCGGCGAGCGCTGGCCATCTTGATAGGAAAGCGCCACCGCCGAGCGGCGCTTGTCGTCATTCTGCGGGTTCATTCTGATTCACCACCAAGCTGGCCAGCGTCAAACCGGCGGCCGCCATGCCGTTTTGCAGCCGGGCCGCGTTCTGCTGAATTCTCTGTCCGGTTTCGCCTTCGTCGGCGCTGAATGAAACCTGGACCGACTGGCCGACCATCCGCACCCGCACCGCCATGCCGCCCAAGGCCGGCAGCTCCAGCGCCAGGCTGGTGTTCCAGACCGGGATATCTTCCTGGCCATCGCCGCGGCGCTCGTTCTGCAGCGCCTCCTGCTCGATTTGCAGCTGCATCGGCTGCCCAGGCCAGGCCATGCCCTGGAACTGCACCGCGCGGTTCTCCAAACCATCCAGTTGCCGCTGCACCAGGCCGCCCAGCTCCTGCAGCTGGGGCCGGGTCTGCGACTGGCTGGTCTTCGAGCCATCGTCCAGCGCCAGCGCATGCAAGGTCAGCGTCAACTTGGCTTGCGGCTCCTGCTTGAGCTGCTCGATCGGATGCAGGCCGTTGCTGAAATCCTTCAGATGCGACTCGTAAAACAAACCGCTTTGCTTGACGTCCTGCTGCAGCTGCTTGGCCAGCACCGCGGGCGGATGCTCGGCGGCATCCAGTTGCAACGGCTTGCTGGGCGCGGCGGATTCGTCGGAAGCGCCAAGCAGGGTGGTGAGGTAGCGCGACGCCTGGCTGAGCTTGACCGCCACCGAGCCGTCCTGCGCCGGCGGCGCATCCTTGCCGCCCTCTTGCAGGGCGAAGGTGAGAGCCGGCTCCAGCGAAACCACTTTCAGATTCAGCGTATCGCCGGATGGATTGACGCCCGGCGGCAGGCTGAGGGTGAACAGCCCATTCTTGATCAGCACCGCCAGCTGGTTATTGCCCAGTTGATCGGCCACTTTGGCAGTCAGCAACTCGCCTATCATCAGCGATGGCAGGCGGGAAGGCTGAACCAGCGCCTCCAGCAAGCGGGCGCCGTCTACCGGGGCCCTCAGCTGGTTCAGGGTTTGCGCGCCTTGCGTGGTGATGGCGATCGCATTGGGCAGTGAAGGAATCATGAAGTGGGACTGTTACGATAAAGTGAGACGATCAACTCCGCTTCGCTGCGGGAAATGCCGCAACGCGACGCCACTTCGGACGCGGTGAGCCCCTGGCGTATCATTTCGATCGCCTGATTGTACGGGCTGAGTCCCGGCTCCGCCTGCGCCTGGTGCTCGCTCCGCGATTGCAGCCGGGCCACCTCGCGCTGCAGCGAGCTGATCTGCTGCTGCTGCTGATCCAGGTACAGCGAAGTGAGGCTGTCGCGCTTGCTTTCCAGCCGCTGCAGCCTGCCGAAAAGGTAGACCATGGCAACCGCCAGCGTCAGCCAGAGCACGACCATCAGATATGGGAAGAAGGCGCCGGACATGGAAAATTCCCCTCGGGTGAACATCCGCATTGACTTTAAGTGTATGGCGAAATACGGCACAACCCAAGTCAAAACCCCATCACCCGACAAGCAGTTGCGGCGCTTTTACGGCCAGGCCGCGCATCCGGCCGGCAGAGCCGGCATCGCTCACGCCTTGTATTGCCGGCTTAGCTTGGAACTCTGGCTCAACGCCCTCAGCTCATGCTTGACCTGCTCGGCCCAGGAAGCGATTTGCTGCTGGGTTTGCACCCGCAAGCCAAGCACCCGGCGCAAGGTATCGCGTTGTGCGCCGCTCAATTGCTGCGATTCGCCGGCCTCGAGCCGCTTCAGCAATTGCTGGGTGTAGGCTTCCTGGCTGCGGTACAACTCCACGAATCGGGGCCGATCATGGCTGCGCGCCACCTCCAGCGTTTGCGCCGCCAGCGGCTCCAGCGCGTCGATCAAATCTGCCAGCCCCTCGGCGCTCATCGCGAATTGCTGCTCCATGGCTGCCGTCACGCTCCCGATTGCGCGCTAGCGTCGTGCTGCTTCGCCGCGTTGGCCTTATCCACCTGCTGCCATGCCGGCAGGATGGTTTCCAGCAGGCCGCGGACTTCGGCGATGATTTCCTTGTCGTTCTTCAGGCTGGCCTTGGCCAGGCGAAGCTTCATGTACAGGTAGAGATCGTTGAGGTTGGCCGCGGCCTCGGACGCCTGATCCAGGTCCAGGGCGATCCGCAGCCCTTCCAGGATATCCACGGTCTTGGAGATCATCCGCGCCTTCTCGTCGAAACGGCCGGCATCCATCGCGATGCTCGCCGCGCCCAGCGCCTTGATGGCCCCTTCATACAGCATCACAACTATGCCAACCGGGCTCGCTCCGTATACCGCAGTTTTCAAGGCGTCATTGGCGTAAGCCTGATTGAACTGCTTGAGCATTCGCGAATTCAGCATGGGTCACCATCATTTCTAAAGCTACCGGACGGCTTATGCCGCCCGGCGTGATCTTACTTGGAAATCAGGTTGAACAGGCTGTTCGAACCCGACTGCATCTGGGCCAAAGTCTTGTTCAGCGCCGTGTATTGCTGAATCAGCTGGGTTTGCTTGGAGTCCAGCCTGGCCTGAAGCGAACTCTGCAGCTGGGTTTCGGTGCTGACCTTGCTCTTGATCGTGGCCCGGCTGGTTTCAATCAACCCTGTCGGCCCCAGCATGCCGTTGATCTCGGTATTGAAACGCTGGGCGAAGCCGGTGTTGGCCGGGTTGCCGAACAGATTGGTCACCGCTTGCTTGTCTTTTTTCAGCGCGTCGTTGAACGCGGTCTGGTCCAGCTTCAGGGTGCCGTCCTTCTGCAACGAGATGCCCGCCTGCGACAGGAACGCCACCGAATTGACCGGATCCGCGCCCGCCACCGGCGTGGACAATACCTGCTGCAGCCGGGTCTGGATGTCCAGTATCGACGCATTGCCTTTCATCGCGCCGGAACGGGCGGCCTTGACGTCGCCGACCACCTGGTTGTACGCGTCGACAAAAGCCTGGAGGTTCTTGCCGACCCCGGCGCTGTCCGGCGCCAGCGACACCGTGAACGTGCCGGCCTTGTACAAGTCGACTTCCGCGCCGGGAACCGCGTTGGACACCTTGTTGCTGCCGGCGGTGATGGCCACGCCATTCACCGTCAGGCTGGCATCCTGGGCATCCTGCGATTCCTTGGCGCCATTGTCGCTTTGCGACAGCCCCGCCAGCGTCGAACCGCCGGTCTTGCCGCTATCTGTGCCGCCGCCGGTGATGGTGAACTTGTTGTCGTTGCCCGATTCCGACGAAGCCAGCACCAGCTTGTACTGGCTGCCGTTCTGCACGATGGTGGCGTTCAAACCGATGCCGGCCGCGTTGATCTTGTCGTTGATCGTCTGCAGCGACACCGCTTCGTCCGGCTTGTCGCGCAGCTTCACGGTCTGCGTCTTGCCATTGATCTGGAAGGTCAGCTGGTCCGGCGCGCCGGCTATCGTCGCTTTCGGATCGGTAATATTCTTCCCGCCGGACTGGTCGAACACCAGTTGCCGGTTGGTCGCCAGATTGCTTACCGAAATCTGGTAGGTGCCGGCATTGCCGCCGCTGGTGGTGGAAACCGCCGCCATCGACGCATCGCTGACCGACGCCTTGAACACTTGCAGAAAACGGCCGGACGACAGGCTCGTCATGGCGGTCTGCAGGGCCGACAACGACGAACTGAGCTTGCCGACGGTGCTGAGCTGGGTGTTGTATTGGTCCGCCCGGCCCTGGCTTGCCGTCAACGGCTGTCTTTCAATCATCATCAGCTGGCTGACGATGCCCTGAACATCCAATGCACCCACGGAACTGGTAATGGCTGTCATGTTATATCCATGTTATAGCCGCATCGGGACAGTGAAATCAGGCTTTGTCCTTCAGCAAAAGTCCTTTGAAGTCACCGATCGCCTTCGCGATGCGCAGCGCTTCCTCGGACGGAATCTGACGAATCACCTGGTTGTTCGCCTTGTCGACGACCTTGACCACGGTCGCGCCGGTGTCCTTGTCGACGGAGAACTGCAGGGAGCTATTGTACAACGATGCCGCAGTGTTCAGCTGGTTGACCGAATCCTGCAGTTGCTTGGGATCGGTCTGCTGCTTCTGCGCATCGGCGGACGACTGTTGCTGCTGGCTCTGCCCAGCCGCAGCGACAGCCTGCGCGGAATCCGCCAGAACCGATTGGTTCGGGTCGGAGGAAGGCGCCTGCGCCAACTCTACCAGTTGTTGACGTGGCGCCGGGGCGTTCGCCGTGTTGATGGAAGGCGACAAAACAGAAGGGATTTGCATGATCACGCTCCTCATGACCGCAGCTCCGGTTGCCCGACCGGAGCTGCAGACTGGCTTATACCATCAGTTTACACTTACTGCAGCAGCGTCAGCGCGGACTGGGGCAGGGTATTGGCTTGTTTCAGAATCGATGCGCCGGCCTGTTGCAGAATCTGGTTCTTAGTCAGGTTAGCCGTTTCCGAGGCGAAGTCCACATCCACGATACGGCTGTTGGCTGCGGTCAGGTTTTGTACGTAGTTGTGCAGGTTGGCCACAACAGCGTCAAACCGGTTCTGCACCGAACCCCAGGTCGAACGCACGGTAGAGATTTCCGCGATGTCGCTGTCCAGCGTCGACAGGATGGCCGACGCGCCGGACTGCGAGGTGATGTTGATGGTGCCGGTGGCGGTCAGCGACGAGTTGTAGCTGCACAGCACGCCGGCAGACGTCATGTCCACCGAGGAAATCGAAACCTGGTTGCTGCTGGCGCCGGACGAACCCACCTGGAAGGTCAGAATCGCGCTGCCCGACAACAGCTGGGTGCCGTTGAACTGGGTGGTTTGCACGATACGCGAAATTTCCTGGGTCAGCTGGTCCACTTCGCTTTGCAGCTGCGAACGGTTAGTGTTGCTGACGGCGCCGTTGGACGCCTGCACCGCGATTTCGCGGATACGCTGCAGGTTGTTGGCGATCTGTCCCAACGCGCCTTCAGCGGTCTGCCCGACGGAAATACCGTCGTTGGCGTTGTTGATCGCCTGGTTGTTGCCGTTGATGGCGGAAGTCAGAGTCTGCGAAATGGCCAGACCTGCGGCGTCGTCCTTGGCGCTGTTGATGCGCAGGCCGGAGGACAGACGTTGCAGCGACGTGGTCAGCGACATCTGGGAATTGTTAAGGTTCAGCTGGGCTTGCAGCGACGCTATATTAGTGTTGACGGTAATGGCCATGATGACTCTCCTGATACTCAGTGTGGGCAAAGAGGCTTGCTTACACTGCATATCGGCCGGCACATTCCGAACTTTACGGTGAAAATGTGAATTTTCACACTTTCATTCCCGCTGCCGTCTGCTCCCGCTTTGTCTTTATCGCTGTCCTGTTCGCATTCTCCCTGGCTTCCAGCGCCTTCGCCGCCTCCCCGGGGAGGCGGCGAAACCTTCATTCAAACCCTTATTGCAGCAGGGTCAGCGCGGCTTGCGGCAGCGAGTTGGCCTGCTTCAGGATGGAGCCGCCGGCCTGCTGCAGAATCTGGTTCTTGGTCAGGTTGGCGGTTTCCGACGCGAAGTCCACGTCCATGATGCGGCTGTTGGCGGCAGTCAGGTTGGCGGTGTAGTTCTGCAGGTTGGCCACCACCGCGTCGAAGCGGTTCTGCACCGCGCCGAAAGTGGAACGCACGTTGGAGATCTGCGAGATGTCGGCGTCCAGCGAGGACAGCACCGCGGAGGCGCCGCCCTGGGTGGTCACGTCGATGGTCTTCACCGCGCTCAAGGAGGTGTTGTACGAATGCAGCGTGCCGCCGGAGGTCAGGTCGGTGGCGGATACCGAAACCTGGTTGTCCGACGAGCCGGACGAACCCACCTGGAAAGTCAGCGTGGCGCCGCCGGACAACAGCTTGGTGCCGTTGAACTCGGTGGTCTGCACGATGCGCGAGATTTCCTGGGTCAGCTGGTCCACTTCGTTCTGCAGCTGCGAACGGTTGGTGTTGCTGACCGAGCCGTTGGACGCCTGTACCGCGATTTCGCGGATGCGCTGCATATTGTTGGCGATCTGGCCCAGCGCGCCTTCGGCAGTCTGGCCGACGGAGATGCCGTCGTTGGCGTTCTTCATCGCCTGGTTGTTGCCGCGGATGGCCGAAGTCAGGGTCTGGGAAATGGCCAGACCGGCGGCGTCATCCTTGGCGCTGTTCACGCGCAGACCGGAAGACAGGCGCTGCAGCGACTGATTCAGCGAGGTGCTGGAGTTGTTCAGGTTGATCTGGGCCTGCAGCGAGGCCAGGTTGGTATTGACGGTGATTGCCATTTCATTCCCCTTATCGGCCCAGAGGACCATCGAAAGTTCTTGCCTGTTGCAAGAAAGATCGGCCGACTTCGGAGAATGCTGACGAAAATGGTAATTTTACCAACAAATGCCGCGATTTCGCGGCAAGGCATGAAAAATGGCCCCGAAGGGCCATGGGAAAAAACGCGCCGCGGCACGCCTAGCCGTGCAAGATGCGGAACCAGTCTTCGTAATGGTCTTCCAGCCAGTAATGGCGGTTGAACCAGTCGCGCAGCGCGTCGCCCTCGCGCGCGGTGGCGTCCATATCGTGGGCGCGGGCGCGGATGGCCTCGATCCAGGCTTCGGCCTGGTTGGGCACCCGGCAGACCGGCGCGTCGTTGGTCTGGTAGGGATAAATGTCGGAACACACCACCGGCCAGCCCAGCACCCCATACTCCAGCAGCCGCAGATTGCTCTTGGCCTCGTTGAACGGGTTGATCTCCAGCGGCGCCACCGCCAGATCCAGGTTCAGACTGGCCACCTTGGCGGCGTAGTCGGCGAAGGTGACCGCATGATGCACTTCGGCGACGTAAGGACGGAACTGCGGCAGGCACATGCCCATGAAGACCCAGTCCACTTCCTTGTGCGTGGCGCGGATCACCTCGTGGATCAACTCCAGGTCGCCACGGTGCTGGCCGGCGCCGACCCAACCCACGCGCGGCTTGTCGCCGACGCGGCGTTCCGACTTCAGATCGCCCCAGATCGAGCGGCGCAGCCGGTTGGGCACCACCGCCACCTCACCCACCATCTTCTGGATGAGATCGGCCAGCGGCTGGGTGGACACCACCGCCGCGTCGCACAGCTTCAGCACGCGGCGCAAACGCTGCTTGGCGTCCGGATAGTGGCGCGACCAGTGGTCATACAGGCTGCTTTTCTCCGGCACGCCGCCGACCAGGTCGTCCAGGCCGAACACGATGCGCAGATCGGGGATATAGCGGCGATAAGCCTCCATGGTTTCATAGATGTAGTCGCTGATGCCGGTATGCAGCAACAGCGCGTCCGGTCCCTGGCGCACCAGCTCCACCACGGTGGGAATGCCGGCAGAGGGCTGGTGGATTTCGCCGTCCAGCTTGCCTTTCTCCTGCAGCACCTGCAAAGGCTGGCTCAAGCGGTATTCGCCGCTGCCGCCCGGCACCGGGATGCCCAGCACCTTTTTGCGCCCAGGCAGCTTGGCGTCCCAGGCGACGATGCGGTCGGACTCGATCGCCACTCGCTTGGTGCGCAGCGACAAGTGCCGGTTGAAGCCCGGATCGTTGCCCATCACCGGCAGCCAGCGCGCCAGCATCGCCTCCATCTCCTCGCGCTCGCGCACCGCCGCCTTCAGCGCGGGGCGGGGATCGGTGGTGACCCGGCCTATGCTCTTGGCGTGGTGGTGGTACAGCACCGCGTAAGGAGTGTAGACGTTGCGCAGGCCGCCGGCCTGGATCTTGAGGCAGAAGTCGACGTCGTTGAAGCAGACCTGGAACACCTCTTCGTCCATGCCGCCCACCGCTTCGTAGATCTGCTTCTCCACCATCAGGCACGCCGCGGTCACCGCGGAATAGTTCTGCATGGTCAGGCTGCGATTCAGATAGCCCGGGTACAGGTAGTCCATATCCTCGAATACGTGGTCCGCCACCGAATACATGCCGCCGGGCATGCCCAGCACGATGCCCGCATGCTGCACGCGGCCGATCTCCGGATAGAGCAGGCGCGCGCCCACCGCGCCGACGCCCGGCTGCTGGGCGGTAGCCAGCATGCGCTCCAGCCAGTGCGGGAACACCACTTCGGTGTCGTTGTTCAGCAGCAGCAGATATTCGCCGCGCGCCTCGCGCGCGCCGAGGTTGCATTGCGCGGAGAAGTTGAACGGCGCGTCGTAGCTGAGGATGCGGATCCGCCCCGGATAGCGCGCCTGGACCTTTTCGTAGAACTCGAAGGTTTCCGGATCCTGCGAGGCGTTGTCGACGATCAGCACTTCGAAATTCTGGTAGCCGGTGATGCCGAACAGGCTGCTCAGGCAAGGCTCCAGGCATTCGAGCTTGTCCTTGCTCGGGATGATCACCGACACCAGCGGCGAGGCCAGCAGCTGGTATTCGTAGTAGAAGGTTCCCGCCACCAGGCCCTCGTCCACCGACGCCGGCAGGCCGCAGCGGCCGATATGGCTTTCCAGCGCCACCCGGCGCGAGGCATTGCCCAGGCTGTCCATCTTGGGATCCACCCACGGCAGCGACACCAGCACATCGTCGACATGGCCGATGGCGCCGCGGTCCCAATTTTCGTATATCCGCAGCAGCGCGTCGTAGCAATGCGCGCGCGGATACGGCTGCATGCCGCCGATCTTGGCCAGGGTCTCGCGCTGGAACGCCACCGCGTAGCTGGTGTAATCCATCGACCGCAGGTACTCCGGCGAGAAATCCGGCAGGAAGGACGGGCGGAAGCGCTTGCCCATCGGCGACACCACGTCATGGTCGGTATAGATCGCGCCGTATTCCGGATGCGCGTGGATCTCCTCGCCCAGCCGCGCCAGCGCGTTCGGCTGCAGGCGCGCGCCGGCCGGCAGCAGCATCACCCAGTCTGCCGGCACGTCGGCGATGATGCTGTTGATCACCTCGGAAACCTGTTGCTCGTCGTCCATGCTCGCCAGTTGCACCCAGCCCAGGTTCGGGCTGCTGCTGAACACCGGGTCCGGCTCCGGCGCGTCGGACACCACGATCAGCCGCCAATGGCGGTACAGCAGGTTTTCCATCGCGGTGAAGCTTTCCGACAAGCGCGTCAGGCGGTTGCTCGGCGCCAGCAGAATCAGGTTGAACACCGGCACCTGCTTCCAGGCCATCATCATCCGCTCCGCCAGCTGTTCGGCGTGCACTTCGCGGATCTGGCGGCGTTTCACCCACTTGCGGTAGGCCTTCAGGCCATCCACGTCGTTTTCGGCCAATGCGTGCGTGACGATGCGGCCCGGCTGCGCCAGCGGCTGCGGCTTGAGCGCTTCGGGCAGCAGCGCCGCGTACTGGGCCAGCAAATCGCCCACCCGCGGCTCCAGCAGCCGGTTCTCCAGCACATGGCGGCGCGCGGCGGCGGCTTGCTCGGCGCGCAGCGCGGCATCGTCGATCAGCTTGCTGATCCCGGCCACCCAGCCTTCTTCGGTATTGTCCGCCACCATCGCCAGCCCGCTGTCCTTCAAACCGGCGTAGGCGGTGACATCGGACACCACCGCGGCCGCGCCGACCAGCGCGTACTCCAGCCACTTGATGTCCGATTTGTAATCATTGAATTCGCTCTGCACCAGCGGCGCGATGCCGATGTCGATCTTGAGCTTGGCCAGTTCGGACAGGTATTCGTTGTAGGTGACGAATTCCGGCACCTTGCGCACATCCTTGATGCCGACGAAATCGGGAGGCACATCTCCCCAAAACACGAACTTCACCTGGCCGGCATACTCGTGGTAGATCCGCAGCAGCGCCGACGAAATCATTTCAACGTCTTTGGCGTGAGTGCTGGTGCCGGCGAAGCCGATGGTGACCTGGCCGCTATGCGGCAGCGGCTCCACCACCCGTTCGGTCGCCAGATGGTTATGGAACACGAAGACCTTGTCGTTGTAAGGCTTGACCTTCTCAACCAGCGCTTCGGTCGACACCGTCACCAGCGAGCACTGCGGCAGCAGCCACTCGATCCCCTTGAACGACGGCTCGCAGATGCTGTACATCACATGCTGCTCGGACATGTCCAGCAGCCAGTCATCCACTTCGTAGACGATGGGCTTGCCCGACGCGACGATCATTTCCAGCAAGGGCCGGAACTCCGGATAGGGAAACAGGCGCTGGACGATGAACATGTCCATCGCGTCGACGAAATCGCGGTCCTCCTTGAACGGGTACACGCCCTCGTAGCTGTGATCGGCCTGGTTCTTGAAATGGTAGGCTTCCAGCACCGGCGACATCAGGCAGAGCGGATCGCCAAGTCTCAGTTTGTAGCAGGCGGCATCCTGCAGATCTCGCGTCAGAACGCCGACGCGCGGTTTACGGATTTGGGATGGTTCCACGTTATTTTCCTGAGATTCCATGGCGGCAGCTCGCCAGGTCATGAATTGAATCGGGTCCGCAGCCGGACACCCCGGACGGCAATACAGCAAGAACGCACTCGAAGCGAACGAAAGAAAAGGGCCTGCCGGCCCTTGAGCGAAAACCGCGCCGCGGCGAAGCCCCGCGCTCCCATCGGAGCGGAGCCGCCGCGGCCGTCAGGCCGATCAGCGCCACTATAGCAGCCCGCGCCGTGGCGACGCCATGCCGGGCAATGCCGCCCATCGGTCCGCGTCGCCGTTCCGCCTCAAGCCTGGGCGGCCAGCGCGATCGGCGCGTCGCCTTCCGGCGCGGCGCGCGGCAGCAGGATTTCGGCCAGCAAGCCGTAGTTCTCCTCCGACCAGTCGTCGGGATTGACGCCATCCAGGCCGAAGATCCAGGCCCAGCGTCCCCAGAACGAGCTCTGCACCGACTGCAGGTAGCAATCGCGGTGGTGTTGGGCCAGGTCAAGCCGGCCCAGCCCGCGGTAACACTCCGCCAGGTAATAGTGGGCGAAGGCGTGGTCGCTCTTCAGGCGAAGAACGTTCTTGAGCCCCCGTTCCGCCCATTCGTAATTGCCGCAGCGCAGATCGTAGTTATGGACGAAATTCAGATCCAGGTTCATGAAGTACTGGTATTCCTGGATGAACTCGGCCGAGAAGTCCTCGGTATTGATGACCGCGGTGCGGTAGTCCGACCCCAGGCTATTGATCTTGATATAGCCCTTCTCTTTCGAGATTTCGTGGATCTCGCTGCCGACGATGGGGCTGGCGCAAGCGATGTTGAACCAGTTGGAGGCGATCTCGCGCAGATTGCGGCGCGCTTCTTCCAGATCTTCCTTGGTCTCGCCCGGCATGCCGATCAAAATATTGGTATTGGTGTAGATGCCCAGCTCGCGGCAATCCCTGGCCACCCTCTCCGAGATCTTCATCTTCAGCGGCTTCTTCATCTGCTTCTTCAGCACCTTCTCGCTGCCGCTTTCCACCGGCAGCACCAGGTGCCGCACGCCGGCGTCCCAGAAGGCCTGCAGCATCGGACGGTCCAGCGCGTAAAGCGTCAGGCCGTTCTGATACACCGACTGCAGGTTCAGCGACTTCACGATGTCCAGTATCTTGTACACCCGGTCGGAATCGGCCATCAGGTGGTCGTCCTGGAAGATGACGGTTTCGGCGCCGTAATGCTTGACCAGCCGGGTAAAGTCCTCCTTGACCCGCTCCAGCGAGTGATAGCGCATCGACCTGCCGTGGGTGCGGTGCGAGGCGCAGAAGGTGCACAGGAAGGGACAGCCGCGCGATGTCATCACATGGAAGCCGCGCGTCTTGTCCAGATTGTGGTAGGAGGCCACCACCTGGTTGATTTCATGCTTGTCGATGTCGCACAAGTCATAATCGAAGAACGGGATTTCATCCAGGTCGTCGATGAAGTCGTGCTTGGGAACCAGCAGCGCCTCATCCATCACATTGCTGCGCGTGATCCATGCCGACGAGCTGGCCAGGAAGGCCAGCGGATCTTCCGCCTGCAACAGGTTCAGCATCGGCTTTTCGCCTTCGCCGAAGCACAGGCCGTCGAAGAAGGTGCAACCCATGTCGCGGTAGATCTGCTCGTAGCTGTTGGTGGGGATATTGCCGCCGCCGACCACGATGCTGTCCGGCCATACCTCGCGCGCCATCCGGCCGCAATCCATGAAGTTGGCGAACGAGGGGCTGAACAGCGAGGAGACGCCGACGAAGTCCGGCGCGAAATCCTCGATCTGCCGGAAGAAATGGCGGCACAGCGCTTCGAACGAATCGAAGGGCACCGCGTCCAGCGCGTTGACCTCGGCGTTGAAGTCGATCAGCTTCACATCCAGCGGCAGGAACTTCTTCAAGTACGCCGAGATGGACAAGGGCCCCAGGGGCAAATCCGTGCGCGGGATGTTGTAGACCTTCCCATCGGCCTTGGCCAGCTGCACATTGTAGAACTCGGGCTTGGTGAACGAGTCCCAGGAAATGTGCATGGGCACGACAAACAACAGTTTTTTCATCCCACCCTCCTCGATCAACGTCCTGCCGCGCCGCGGGCGCGTCCCGCCAGGCAGGCGTTCATCCTCATCCCTTAAGATTACAAGAAAAAAACCGGCGCCCATCCCCAACGCGCGGCCGGCATACCCCGCTGTCGGCGCGGCGGGCCGCATCGACGTCAAACCTGCTTCATCCTGCAAAGCGGCAGGCGCCGCGCGCGGCGACCACCCCTTACTCTGCTTTATCGGCCAAGCGCCTCCAGCCATGAGGGCAAATGCGGGCCGAGCATGCAATTTTCCTTGACCCAGGCCTTCAACCGCTCGCCTTCGCGGCCGGCCCGCTCCAGATCGCGCGCGCGTTCGAGCAAGACCTGGCTCCACGCCGCGGCCTCGTTGTCCGCCCGCGCCACCGGCGCTTGCGCCAGTCCCGGCCAGTCATCCAGCGCGCTGCACGCCACCGGGATGCCCAAAGCGCCGTATTCGAGCAGCCGTCGCCGCCCCGCCGCCTCGCGGCGGCCATCGGCGTGCTTGGGCATCACCGCCAAGTCTATTCCCAGGCTGGCCAGCTTGCGCGGGTAATCCTCGCTTGCCAGGTCGAAGGGATGGTATTCCGCCAGGTAGGGATGCAGCGCATCCGGACAGTGGCCGAATACGATCCAGTCGATCTCGCCGCCGGTGGCGAGGATGATCCCAGTGAGCAGCATCAGGTCCTCCACCTCGGCCTCCGTGCCGCTCCAAGCCACGCGCGGCTTCTTGCCCATGCCGCGCAGCGAAATCAACCCTTCCCAGCGCGCCTCGTCCAGCGCCTCCGGCACCAGGCGCACATCCTCGCAGAACGCGCCGGCCAGCGCCCGCAGCGCTTCGGTCGGCACGATGATCCTGTCCGCCTCCCGCGCCAGCGCCCGCAACATCGTTCTGGCGTAACGGTCGCTGACAGCGCCGCCGGCGTCCAGATCGTCCAACACCAGGATGGACAGCATGTCCGGCCGGCTGCGGCGGCTCAGACGCAGCCAATCGAGGAAGCCAGGCTCGAAGCGCGCGGCTTGCACCAGGACATCGGGCGCCAGGCGTTCGAGCTCGCCGGCGCTGGGCAGGCGCTGCCCGGCCGGAAGCATGGTGGCCAGCAGCTTGCCGTCATCCATCAAGCGCAGCAGCGGCGCCCGCAAGCGGGCGGCGCCGGCCGGCGACGTGCCCGGCAGCATCAGCACGCGGGCGCGCTCGTAGAAATCGGGGTCCCACTCGGCGGAGTAGACGTTCTCCACCTGGAAAGCCTGCCGGCTGTCCAGACTCAAGTGCCGGTTGTACGCCGCGTCATGCCGCAGCCAGCCATACCAGCGCCGGGACAACGCCTCCTCGTCCAGCCTCGCCGCGAGAGGGGCCGCATCGGGCTGCCGCAGCGCGGACACGAACGGCGTCCAGACCAGCAGCTTGTCGGCGGCGCGGATCTTCAGGCATAGATCGACGGCGGCGCTGTCGGCATCCTCCAGCGAGGCGTCGAGCCCGCCGATTTCCTCATACAGCGCGCTGGACATCAGCAGGCAGTCCAGCGGCACGGCTCCCGGATTGTGCTCGATCAGCTGGCGGCCCAGATCGCCGGGCGCCGCCGCGTCGGCGCCGTCGAACACCGATGCGGCGCCGGCGTCCGCGCCCAGCAGCAGCGGACCGCGCCAGACCGTTTTGCCGTCGGCTCGCAGCAGGCGCGGCGCCGCGGCGCCGACGCCTTGGCGCGAGGCCAGGCCAAGCAGGTCCGGCAACCAGTCGCTCCGGCCCACTTCCACCCGGCTGTCGAGGAACAGCAGGTAATCGCCGCTCGCCGCCTCGGCGCCCAATTGATAGCGTCCGGCCAGCGACAACTCGGAGGCGCACGCCACCCGCCGCGCCGCGGCAGGCAGCTCGGCCGCCGCCGGCGTCACCGCCAGAATCTCGCAAACCTGCTCCCAGTCCGCCGCCAACACGGCGTCGATGCTGGACGACAGGCTGACGCCGTCGCCGGCGTCGGCGATGATGACGGAAACCTTGCACTGGCCGGCCGCCAGATAGCGGATATGGAAGCTGCCGACTGCCGCCCCCGGCTGGATGACGGCCGCGCCGCCCTGCCGCTCCAGGTGCGCGGCCAATGCCCGCTCGCGCGCGGCGGCGGCGTCGGCCGGCTCGGCCGCCGCCGCTGGCAAATGCACCAGCATGTCGGCGATATGGCCGATGACCCGGCCGCCGTAGGCGTCATGCAGCCGCCACAAGGCGTCGCAGCCATCGGCCGCCGGCGCTTCGGCGAAAGCCCCGGTCTCCTGCAGCGCCTCGCGGCGGAACCAGACGCTTGGGCTGATGTAGTCGGCACCGCGCTGCAGGTCGAGATTGAAGTCCGGCTTGAACACCGGCCGGCAGCGCTTGCCGTCCGCGCCCAACTCGTCGCAGTCGCTGTAGATGGCTTGCCATTCCGGATGCAGCGAGGCGTGATCGCCCAGCGACAGCAGCGCGTTGACCGCCAATTCGGCGCCTGCCGGCAGCACCGTGATCCAGTCGCACGGCAACGCCCCTATCACCGCGGCGAAAGCCTGGGTCAGCTGGCTGGGATCGCGGGCGTCGTCTATGCGCAGCCAACCCAGCACGTCGGAGCCCTGGAAAGCCGCGTGCGGCCAGTCGAAGTCGGCGATGAAGATCAGTTGCCAATGCTTGTACAGCTGCTGCCCCATCGAGCCGATGGACTTCAACGCCTCCTGCTGGCGATCGGCGGTCAGCGGCATCAGAACGATGAAGCGGGGCTGGCTGCCCCAGCTGCGCACCATTCTTTCGGCGTGGATTTCGGCCTGCCACGGCCGCAACTCATTGCGCGCGATCCAGGCGTCGTAGCGGGCCTGCTCCGGGCTGGCCTGCGCGGGCTTCAGCGAAGGGAAGACAATCTCGTTCGGACCGCCCTGCGGCATCTTTTGCGACGCGGCGATGAAGCCCTCGAGCTGCTGCAGCAGCTCGAGCTGGTATTGGTGATAAACCTGCTGATAGTCCACCACCTTGCCATGGGCGGCGGCGATCGCCTGCGGCGTGTCCTCGAAGGTCACGCCCGGCAGCGCCAGCCCCAGCGCCAGCCCCGCCCGCTCTTCCGGTTTTTTGGAAAACACCGTTTCCATCACCACCACCGGGCAGCCGCACAGCAGCGCCTCGGAGATGATCGCCGAATTGGCGAAGGTGTACAGCACCTTGCCCTGCCTCAACAGCGCGGCCAGCTCCTCATGGCTTTGCGGCCACTCGTAGGTGATGACGTCGGTGTTCTGGAACAACGCCGGGAAATCCCGCTCCGCGTGCTTGTAGCGTCCCGGGTAAACCAGCACCCGGTGGCGGCTGTCGTCGTGCGGGTTGTCGTCGTTGTTGAAGATGGCGGTGTCGATCGATGGGATGAAAATGAAGGACGGGTCGGGATACTTGGCGTAATCGACATAATCCTGGTGCCAGAACACCAGCAGGTCCGACGGATCGTAATCCTTGGGGCCGCCCAACAGGCCGGGGTGGTTGAGAATGTAGCGCGCCACCGCCTTGCCGTTGAGCGGATTGCCATGCACCACTTCAGGGTAGACGACGATGGGGGAACGCCCGCTGGCTTTATGGCGATCGACGATGTCCTGGGTCAGATACGGCGTTCTGAGCTTGGGATCGGTTTCGGGGGAGAAGACATAGGCCTCCTCCCCCAGCTTGTTCAGGTAATGGCACAGCAGGTGCATGGCGCGCACGCCATTGGAGACCCGGGTATAGCCTGGCGCGCATATGTAGTAGGGCTGGTGACGCTCATTGTAGAATTTTTTTTCGATCTGCATATTCGCTTGCTTTCATGAATTCCAAGCATGGAAACCAGGGCCAGCCGCCGCGGCGCGGCCGGGTTTCCGAATCAGCGGCGGCGCCGCGGATGGGCATCGCGCGCAGCCGCCGTTCAGGCTCCGGCAAACGCATCGACGGAAAACCGTATCGCGTCGCCCAGCGGCGTCCAGGGCGCGAGGCCCAGCTCCGCGCGGGCGCGGCCGATATCCGGCAGGTACAGGTTGCGCGCCGGATTGCCGACGCTGGCGTCGGATTGCCCCAGAATACGGACTTCGGCGGCGGGACACACCCGGTCCCTGACCTCGCGCGCCAATTCGGCGATCGTGATCGCGGCATCCGATCCCACATTGAAGACCCTGGCCCCCCCCTCGCGCTGCAACAGCGCCAGCATCCAGACCACCAGATCTCCCATGTACAGATAGGAGCGCGACGGACTGCCGTCCCCCGTTATGATGATAGGATGACCGCGCATCGCACACTGGATGAAATTGCCTATCGCGTAATGGATGTCCAGCGGCATGAAGGGGCCGACGAAGGCGAAGCAGCGCGCGACGCTCAAATGCCAGCCATGCTGCTGCGCATAGGCGGCGCAAAGAAACTCGGCCGCGCGCTTGGCCTGGCCCAGCGCGGTGATCGGGTCCATCGTGTCCGGCGCGAACGGGTCGTCCTCGCGCAGCGGCCGGCCGGCGAGCGACGGCCCGTAGGCCGCGCCGGAGCTGGTGAACAGAAAATGCTCGGGCTGGGCCTCGGCGGCAAAGTCGAGCACGCGGCGGGTGCCGCTGACCAGCGTGTCGAATTTGTTCAGCGAAGTCTCGCCGCGGAAGGTTTCATGCGCCGAGGTGGTGGCGGCATGAATGAAGTGGCTGAAACGCTCCCTGGGAAAGGAGAAGTCGCGCACGTCGCCGACATGGAAACGGATGGCCGGATTCGCCGCCAGATGCGGCGCCTGCCGGGTGAAGGCCTCCGGATTGCGGCTGAGCGCCAGCACCCGGATGCCGGCGTCCAGCCTGGCGTTGGCATGGGCGATGGACTCCAGGATCCAGCGGCCGAACCAGCCGGTCCCGCCGCTGATGAACAGCGACGCGCCGCGCAGGCTGTCCCAGAGCTCGGGTTTGCGGCCCAGAATGGCGTCGAGATCCTGCTCCAACGTGCGCGGCGGCATGAGGCGGTGCAAAGCCATGCGCCTGGCGACTAACCCAGCACGACCAGCGCGCTGGCCCAGTATTCCGCCGCCTGGTCGTTGTGGACGCGGCGGTTGAAGGTCAGGTCGTAGCCATAGGCTTCGAAGTGATAGCCGACGCCGTCGCGCTCCGCCTCCAGGCCAGACAGCCACAATAGCGGCGGATAGCCTGCCTTGCGCAGCAGCAGGTCCGGCGAGCCGATGAAGGCGGCGCAGCTATCGTAGCCGCCTGCCAGCAGGAATGGCGCGGGCAGCGTTTCCAGCTGCTCGATCGCGGCCGGCACCGAATATTCCAGCAGGCAGGGGAAATAGAAACCGACCACCGGGCCTTGGCGCATCGCCTCTATCAGGCGGTCATGGCGCGCCCCTTCCGCCGGCGTCAACAGGCCGGAGAGGCTGGGCTTGTGATGGTTGACGAAGCTGTACTGCGGCAGCTCGGCGTCGTACACGCTTTTCACCGCCGGCAGGTAACGCTCGTCCAGCGCCTGGCCGATATCGTCGTGCGCCGCCTGCGGCAGGAAGAACGGCACATGCGCGCCGTTCAGCAGCCGGCGGCCGTCGGCGTCGCTCTCCAGCTTGGCCAAGATCGCGCGGGCGCGCTGCTCGAAAGCCGCGGCGTCCAGGCCTTCCGCCGCGCCCAGATGGCGGCTGATGCGCTGGTGGATGGCCGCGTAGTCTATCCGCGGCTGGTGCGGCAGGAAATAGCGCCGGGTCTGGCGGTGGCAGGCGGCCTGGGTGGCCGTATGCGGCAGGCAGCGGCCGTTGTCGTCGAAGCGCGGCGCGCTCTCGACGGCCGGGGTCATGACTGGTGCGTTCATTCGGAAAAGCCTTTACCGTGATTCTGTAGGTCGTGCCGTCATCAATCGTACAGGGAGTCCTGGTCGGAGAAACCCTGCCCCCACGGCAGCGGCAGGAACTTGGCGCCCGCGGTCTTTTCCGTGTGGATCTTGATGAACTTGGGATCTTCGCCGATCAGGCAATCGGGCCGGTGCGGCCCCAGCCACGGGTTGCGCATGCCGCGCGCCAGCACTTCCTTCAGCGATGTCTCGCGCAGGTTGCCGATGGAGAAATCGATGTATGGGCACGGCGTCACTTCCATCGTCGAAGTGACGGTGATGATGCCCTTGACCGTGATGCAGCCCTTGTGCGAACCATAAGACGGCGTCATGTGCGAGAAGACGTTGTACTCCTTCTCCAGCTGCCGCAGGATGTCGGCGTCCTCTTTCTCGATGACGAATTCCGGGTGCTCGGTGCACGAGCCGGTCGGCTTGGCGTAGGACACGTAGAGGCCGATGCCGCGCTGGGTGACGTATTCGCACATCCGGCGGAATTCTTCGGTCTTGGCGCGGCCCTTGACCAGCACGGTCGACAGGATCAGGTTCAGCCCGGCGTCCAGACAGGCGTCGACGGCGCGCATCACCCGCTTGTACGAGCCGGGCTTGTTGCGGAAGTTGTCGTGGTCCTTCTCGACGAAGCTGTCCAGCGAGATCTGCACTTTCTCGACGCCGATCGCCTTCAGATGCTTGGCGCGCTCCAGATCTAGGAACCAGCCGTTGCTGTCGGTGATGATGTAATGCTTTTCCGGATCGAGGGCTTCGATCACCTGATCGAAATCCTTCATCACCAGCGGCTCGCCGCCGGTGATCACGAAACGGGCCAGCCCCAGTTCGTCGGCCTGGCGCGACAGATTGCGAATGTCGTCGTAATCCATCTTGCTGCGGGTATCCACCACCTTGATCACATTCTTCAGGTGGCGGTCCATATAGTATTCAGCCGAGCAGTGCGTGCACTTGAAATTGCACAGATAGCTCTTTTCCAGGCGGATGATCGGGCTGATCTCGCCGCGTTCTTCCATTTCGGCGATGCGCGCCAACTTGGCCGCGACATAAGGCTTGCGCCGGGCGAGGTCGTTTCGTTTCGCCTGCTCTGCCTGGCTCAGCGCCAGGTTGGTGGTGTCCAGAGGAGCGTTCATATGGTGTCTCCTAACCATCGCGGCGGCGCAGCGGCCGCGAGCCTTTCGCGATGGCAGTCAGCTGTTTCGAGTGTATCAGAGAGGCTATGCAGAATGGCGCTTCTGCCTATTTATCTGTTTGCGCATTTCTACTGATGGTCTTCGGCATTTTCGGCCAAAACTTGAATCGGCGGGCTTTGCCGCATGGCGGGGTCGTCGTCGATATAGCCGCGGTAGACCTGCTGCACCGGCAGCAGGTCGTCCGGACAACGCGCGTGCCACGCCCAATCGCCGGCGCGCGGCGCCGCCGGGTCGAAGCGGCGCGCGGAGTCGGGCGGCGTGGTCAGCCGGCAGGCGTGCAGCAGCGAGATGAAATGGCCGCGGACGTCGCGCTTGGGAATCAGCATCTCGTGCCGGCACAAGGGATGCGGGTCGAAGCTGACCTCGGCGCCCAGCTCGTGCGCGGCGACGGCGGCGATGCGGTCGGCCGAGCTTTCCTTGAAGCGGATGATGCCGCCCGGGATATGCCAGCCGGGGCCGCAGAAGCGGTCGTCGCGCCAGGTCAGCAGCGTCCGCCCCTGTTCGTCGCGGATCAGCAGGTCGACATTGATCATCGGCGTCAGGCTGCTGACGAATAGGAAAATCTCCTCAGGCAGCCCTTCGCGCGCCGAGCCGACCGCCTGCCGCAGCGTGTCTATCGCGTCGAGTATCGCCTGTTGCCGGTCTGCCGGGTGTTTATGCATCGCCAGCCTCCGGGTCAACGGTTTGCAGGCGGTTGTCGGCCAGGAAGGCGACGGCGAAGCGCGCGCCGTGGCGGGCCTGGATCTGGCGCACCACCTCGGCGGAATAGCTGGCCGCCAGCACGATCACCGCGTCCACCTCTCCGTCCTGCAGCCGCTCCGGCGCGACGATGGGCAGATGGGTGGCCGGCGTGTAGCGGCCCTGCTTGAACGGCGCCGAATCCAGCACATAGCGGATGCGGCCGGCGACGCCCATCAGGCTGATCAAGGCCAGCGCCTGGTGGCCCGCGCCCCAGATCGCCACCCGGCCCGGCGCGAAGCGGCCCAGGAATTCGTCGAACGACGCGCGCAGCGCCGTCTCGCAGGCGACCAGCGCCGACAGCCGCTGCGGCGCGCGTTTGCGGACCGTGGCCGACAACACGTAGTCGTGCCAGGCGGCTCGGCAGTCCAGCACTTCGAAGCCGTTGGCCTCCAGCAGGCCGGTCAGCGTGCGCTCGGTGAAGTAGAACAGGTGGTCCGGGATGAATTCGGCGAACAAGCCCTTTTCGACGATCATGTCGAAATTCGGCACTTCCACCATGCCGACGGCGCCGTCGGCCAGATTGGCGGCGATGCCCTGCAGCGTCAGGTGCGCGGCCGGGATGTGTTCGAGGAAGTTCAGGATCATGAAGCCGTCGAATGGACCGTCCGCCAGCCTCGTTTCCGGACTGTCCACGAAGCCCCGCTCCACCCGCAGGCCGGCCTGGCCGCAGGCTTCCACCGAGGCCGGCAGATGCTCGACGCCATAAGCGTCCGCGCCGGCCTCGGCCAGCAGCGACAGGTATTCGCCGCGGCCGCAGCCCACCTCCAGCACCTTGCGCCCGGCCAGGCCGTGCCCGGCCAGCCAAGCGCCGAACTGCGCCAGCCGGAAGGCGCGCATTTCCGGCGAGATGCCGGCGGCGCGGATCACGTCGCGCCAGTACGGCACCGGCTCGGCGTCCAGTTGCAGCAGCCCGCAGCCGCCGCACTGGCGCAGTGCCAGCTCGACGCCGCGGTCGTCGGCCAGCCGCTCAGCCGCCGGCAGGCCCTGGGCGGCGGCCGGCATGTCGCGCTGCACCAGCAGCGGCTCATCGAACAGCCGCTGCGCGCAGATGCGGCAATGCGTGATGGCAGCCATCGCTCAGCCGCCCCGCTGGGCGGCTTCGGACGCCGGCAGCAAAGGAATCAGCATTTCCGCGCGCAGTTGCTCCAGCGGCAGCAGCGGCGACATGTCCTCCAGCGGCATCGACAGCATCGAGCCGTCCGGCTGCGGCAGCGCGGCGGCTTTGGGCTGCAGCGTCTCGTTCTCGTTCAGCCGCACGTCGCACAGTATCGGGCCTGGGTGGGCCAGCACCTTGGCCAGGCCTTCGGCCAGCTCCTCGACGCGCTCGATGCGCACCGCCGGCAGGCCATAAGCCTCGGCCAGCGCCAGCAGGTCCGGAATCGCCACCCCGGCCTCCGGGCCGGTGCCGATGTAGCGGCTATCGAAATAATTGCGCTGGGTGTTGCGGATCGACGCGTAGCCGTTGTTGTTCATGATGAACAGGCGGATCGGCAGTCGCAGGGCCTTCAGCGTGGCCAGCTCCTGCAGGTTCAGCTGCAGGCTGCCGTCGCTTTCCAGCGCGATCATCGGCTGGGAGCCATTGCCCAGGCAGGCGCCTATCGCCGCCGGCAGGCCATAGCCCATCGAACCGAGGCCGGAAGTCAGGAACACCCGCTGGCCCGGCTTGTTGCGGAACACGGTATAGAACACCTCGACCGCCAGGCCGGAGCTGCCGGTGGAAATCAGCGTGTTTTCCGGTGCGGCGTCGGACAGCGCGTCGACGAAATGGTAGTGGCTGATCTGGCCGCTCGCCGGGAACGGCGCGCCGTCCTGCACCGGGTAGCGGCGCTTCCAGCCGGCGCAGCGGTCCAGCCACGGCTGCCACCTGGACTTGGGCAGATGGTCTGCGGCCGCCAGCAGGCCCTCCAGACAGGCTTTGGCGTCCATCGCCAGCGGCAGGTCGATTTCCATCTCCAGCTTGGCGATCTCGGCGGCGTCGACGTCCACCACCACCTTGCGCGCGGCGCGGGCGAAGCCTTTGGGGTTGTAGGCGGTGAGAATGTTGTCCAGCCGGCTGCCGATGGCGATCAACAGGTCGCAGTTCTGCACCGCGAAGTTGCCGGGCCGCAGCGCCACCACGCCGGGGCGGCCGGCGCACAGCGGGCTGTCCCACGGGATCAGGTCCATCGCGTTCCAGGTGGCGGCCACCGGCACCTGCAGCGCTTCGCTCAACCGGCGCAGCGCGTCGGCGCCGCCGGAAATGCGCACGCCGTGGCCGGCCAGGATCAGCGGCCGCTCGGCCTGCTTCAGCAAATCGGCGATGGCGGCAACATAGTTCTGGGCGGCCGGCGCGGCGTCCGCTTCCGGCTGCCAGCCAGGCAGGCTGTCCGGGTCGATGCGCGCCGCCTGCACGTCCAGCGGGATGTCCAGCCACACCGGGCCGGGACGGTCGCTGTGCGCCAGGTGCAGCGCCTGCTCCAGGTGCTGGCGGATGGCCTGCGGGTCGGTGACTGTGACCGCGTGCTTGGTCACCGGGCGCGCCATGGACACCACGTCCACTTCCTGCACGCCCTTCTGGCGCAGGCCGCTGCCTTGCAGCAGGTCGGCGCGCTTCACCTGGCCGGAGATCACCAGCAGCGGCAGCGATTCGATCCAGGCGCCGGCCACCGGCGTCAGGATGTTGGTGGCGCCGGGGCCGGTGGTCACCATGGCGACGCCGGTGCGCTCGGCCAACCGGCCGTAGGCCTCGGCGGCGATGCCGCAGGCCTGCTCGTGGTGGCAATGCACGGCGGTCAGATCCGGCTGCAGCGCCAGCGCGTCGTTCAGATGCATCGCGCCGCCGCCGGGCAGCAAAAACACGTGGCGCACGCCGCGCGCGGCCAGAAAATCCATCACGTAGTCCGCCAGGCGGACAAGTTTTGCGCTCATGCTTACATCCAGTAGGTCAGGCGGGTCTTGCGGTCCTTGTTGGCGCTGATCCGCTCGTCGGTATAGTAGGAATCGTCGACGTAGTGGGTGGACGAGATCTCCTCGAACACCACCCCGCCCCGGGTATGGAAGCGGTGGCGCACGCCGCGCTGCACGGTGATCACGTCGCCGGCCTGCGCCTGGCGCTCCTCGTCGTCCAGCCAGATGGTGATGTCGCCGTACAGCACGATGAAGGTTTCTTCCTTCTTCAGGTGGTACTGCTCCGGATGGGTCTGCTCCGGCAGCATCACGATCAGTTTCTTGCAGTACTCGCGGTTGATCACCGTCACCATGGTCAGGCCGAACTCGCTGAAACGCTCCATGCCGTAATGATGGGAAATCTCCAGGTCGGAACGCCCGGGCACCACGATGTTGGCGGTCTTGAACAGCGCCTTCACGGCATCCACCGTCTTCATCACCCTGTCGCGCAGGTGCTGCGGCTGCAATTGCGCGCTCAGCACCGGCGCGTCGGCGGCGATGTCGGCCGCGGCGGTGTAATGGGTGTACTTCGACCATTCATTGGCGGTCAGTTGCCCTTCCACCGGCGGGAAGGCGAAGGTGACGTTGTCTTCGGTCAGGCTCTCCCCCGCCTTGATCGGCCGGGTGGCGAACACGCCGCGGCGCAGCGAGCGCAGGCTGGCCTGCTCCACCGTCGACGCCGGGTCGCAGCCGCCGTCGCCCAGCATGGCGAAGGCGCGCGCGGCGGCCTGGATCCAGCGCCGGATCTGCTCCGGCGTGGCCGAGTAATTGTTGACGCCGTATGCGCCGGTCGGCAGGCCGACGTGCTTTTCGAACACCGTGGCGCCCTGGGCGATGGCCAGCATCACCGGCTCCATCAGCTCCGGGTCTTCGTGGGTGGAATAGCCGATGCGCACGCCGGCGTACTGGTCGCGCAGCTGGCGTATCCGCGCCAGGTGCAGATTCTCGTTCGGGGTCGGGTACTCGGCCACGCAGTGCATGATGGTCAGGTCCTTGTCCCGGTGCAGCATGAAGCTGACCACGTTGTCGATGTCCTCGCGCCGCGCGCCGGCGGTGGAGGCCACCACCGGCTTGTCGCTGCGAGCGATGCGCTCCAGCAGCGGCCAGTCGGTGAACGAGCAGCTGGCCACCTTGATGATCTCGATGCCATGCGCTTCGATCAGGTCCACCGACTCCTCATCGAACGGCGTGCAGATGGTCTTGAAGCCATTGGCCTTCATCTCCCGCACCAGCCGCAGCATCTGCTCCGGCGCCAGCCGGGTTTCCTCGAAGCGCTTGATGTATTTGACGTCGTCGCGGCCCTTGAAGCTGGGGTGGATGAAGGTGTCCAGATTGCGGTACTGCAGCTTGAAGCCGAAGTCGAAATCGAAGCCCTGGCAGGATTCGCGGATGGCGCGGATCAGCGCGATGCCGTGCTCGACGTCGCCCATGTGGTTGTTGGCCATCTCGAAGATGAATAACGGCTTTCGCATGATGGGCCTCTCTTTCAATCAAAATTGGCGCCGAGGAAGGTTTCCAGCTTCCCGGCGGCGAAATCCAGCATCTGCTGGCTCAGGCCCGGATACAGGCCGATCCAGAAGGTGTCGTTCATGATGCGGTCGGTCACCGGCAACGGCGTGGCGCAGCGGTAATTGCGGCCTTGCATATAAGGTTGCCGGGTCAGGTTGCCGGCGAACAAGAGACGGGTGCCGATCCGGTGCTGATCCAGGTAATGCAGCAACTCCACGCGGCTGACCTGCGCCTCCGGCTTCAGCGTCAGCGGAAAACCGAACCAGGATGGCTCCGAACCCGGCGTCGCCTGCGGCAGCGTCAGGAATTCGGCGCAGCTTTGCAGCCGCTCCGACAGGTAGGCGAAATTGCGCTTGCGCGCGGCGATGAAGCCTTCCAGCCGGTCCATCTGCGCCAGGCCGCAAGCGGCCTGCATGTCGCTGATCTTCAGGTTGTACCCCATATGGGAATAGGTGTACTTGTGATCATAGCCGCAGGGCAGCTGTCCCAGCTGCCAGTCGAAGCGCTTGCCGCAGGTGTTGTCCTTGCCCGGCGCGCAATAGCAGTCGCGGCCCCAGTCGCGCACCGATTCCATGATCTGCCTGAGCAGCGGATCGGCGGTGAACACCGCGCCGCCCTCTCCCATGGTGATGTGGTGGGCCGGGTAGAAGCTGAGCGTGCCGATGTCGCCGAAGGTGCCGACCTTCTGGCCGTTGAAGGTGGAGCCGAGCGCGTCGCAGCAGTCCTCCACCAGCCACAAGCCGTGCTTGCGGGCGAAGGCGGCTACTTTTTCCAGATCGAACGGGTTGCCCAGCGTGTGGGCGATCATGATGGCCTTGGTGCGCGGCGACAGCGCCGCTTCCAGCAGCTCGGCGTCGATATTGTAGGTCGGCAGTTGCACGTCGACGAACACCGGCACCGCGCCATTCTGGATGATGGGATTGACTGTGGTGGGGAAGCCGGCCGCCACGGTGATCACTTCGTCGCCCGGCTGGATCGCGCGCGCGCCGAGCTTGGGCGAGGTCAGCGCGGTGAAGGCCACCAGATTGGCCGACGAGCCGGAGTTGACGGTCAGCACGTGCGGCAGGCCGATGAACTCGGCCAGGCGAGCCTCGAAAGCCGCGTTGAAGCGCCCGGTAGTCAGCCAGCCATCCAGCGCGGCATCCACCATATTGACGATTTCATCGGCGCCTATCACCTTGCCCGAGGGCGGCACCGCGGTCTGCCCCGGCAGGAAGTCAGCCTGGGCCAGGCGCGCTTCGGCGTGTTGACGCGCCAGGGCGAGGACGGCCTCTCGGCTAATATCGGTCATATCGTGATTCTCTCTGCTTAAACACGCGAGTAGGCCGCGATTTGTTCAATGGTGAAGGCCCGCATGTCCGCGCCGCGCCGCCAGGCGCGATGCCAGTCCAGCGTGGCCGACAAGGCCTCTTCCAGGCTCCAGCGCGGCGTCCAGCCCAGGCGCCGGCGCGCCTTGGCGCTGTCCAGCCTGAGGATGCCCGCCTCGTGCGGATGATCGGCGCCGTCGCGGTGCCAGCCGCCGCCGCCCCATAATCCGGCCAGCGTGTCGGCGACCCAGGACACCGGACGGTTGCTGTCGTCGGCCGGGCCGAAATTCCAGGCGGAGGCGGCGTCCGGCTGCCCCGCCGCCAGCCGCTCGGCCAGGCGCAGATAGCCGGCCAGCGACTCCAGCACATGCTGCCAGGGACGCACCGCGTCGGGGCTGCGGATGGCCAGGGAGCGGCCTTCCGCGAAGGCCTGCAGCAAGTCTGGCACCAGCCGGTCGGCCGACCAGTCACCGCCGCCGATCACGTTGCCGGCGCGGGCGGTGGCGATCGGCGCGCCGCCCGGATAAGAGCTGCGGTACGCCGCGCACACCAGCTCGGCGCAGGCCTTGCTGCTGCTGTACGGGTCGTGGCCGCCCAGCGCGTCGCTCTCGCGGTAGGCCCACGGCCACTCGTGGTTTTCATAGCATTTGTCGGTGGTGACCACGACGACGGCTTCGACGCCGGGACAGCGGCGCGCGGCCTCCAGCAGATTGGCGGTGCCCATCACATTGGTGGAGAGGGTGCCCAGCGGGTCGTCATAGCTTTGCCGCACCAGCGGCTGCGCCGCCAGGTGGAAGACGATGGAGGGTTCGGCGCGAGCCAGCGCGGCGGATAGCGCGGCGGAGTCGCGGATGTCCGCCAGTTCCGACGCCGCCGCGTCGCCTACGCGCGCGGCGTCGAACAGCGACGGCCGCGCCGACGGCGGCAAGGCATAGCCATGCACCCGGGCGCCCAGGCTGTCCAGCCACAGGCTGAGCCAGCCGCCCTTGAAGCCGGTGTGGCCGGTCAGGAAGACGCGGCGGCCGGACCAGAACGCGGCGTTCACCACTTTTTCCACGGTGCCTCCCCGCTCTGCCACAGCTCCTCGAGCAGGTTCTTGTCGCGCAGCGTGTCCATAGGCTGCCAGAAGCCGTTGTGCTCGTAGGCGGCCAGTTGGCCGCGGCTGGCCAGCGTTTCCAGCGGCTCGGTCTCCCAGACGCACTCGTCGCCGTCTATCAGATCCAGCACCGCGGGGTTCAATACGAAGAAGCCGCCATTGATCATGCCGCCGTCGCCGCGCGGTTTTTCCTTGAAGCATTCGACGCGCTCGTTGCGGATGTCCAGCGCGCCGAAACGGCCGGGCGGATGCACCGCCGTCACGGTGGCGTCCACGTTCTGGCTGCGGTGATAGGCGATGGCTGCGCCGATGTCGACGTCGCTGACGCCGTCGCCGTAGGTGAAGCAGAAGTCCCGCTCGCTCTCCAGGTGCTTGCGCACCCGCCGCAGGCGACCGCCGGTCTGGGTGCCTTCGCCGGTGTCGACCAGCGTCACGCGCCAGGGCTCGGCATGGCGCTCATGCACCAGCATCTGGTTATTGCACAGATCCAGGGTGACATCGGAATTGTGGAGAAAGTAATTCGCGAAATATTCTTTTATCACATAGCCACGATATCCCAGGCAGATGATGAAATCATTGATCCCGTGCGCGGAATAGATTTTCAAGATATGCCAGATGATCGGTTTGCCGCCGACCTCAATCATGGGCTTGGGACGCAAATGCGACTCTTCACTGATGCGCGTGCCAAGACCCCCGGCCAAAATCACGGCTTTCATACATCTCTCTCTTGTTGCACCCAGACCATATCAAACAAATGGGATCATCCATTGCCATGCAAGCTAGGTTATCGGCGTCGTCGGGAAAAGCGCGCCATGCGAACGCCGGCGAACCGCTGTTTCCCCCCGGCCGCACAGCTAATCCAGCGCCTGCGCGGGCCAACCTGCCCTGTGCTGATTATCGGCATCAACCGCGCGGCACTTGAGACAGCCCCGGCAATCTCCCAAATGGAATGTCGTCCCTGGCCGAACGCCGCGCCTGCCTCGCTCCACGCGCCGCAAGGAAGCGGCGATTCCGCTGCCCTCCTCGATGCGCCGCTGAAAGGTATACAGGTCGGCCGCGGATGGCAAGCGCGCGTCGCGGCCTGAAAATCGCCAAAAGCATATTTAAAATAAAAAAGCTCGCCTTTAGCATGCCGCCGCGTCATTTTCTCCCCGCCCGCCCGCGCGACGCGCGGGCGGATGCCCGGCGTCAGTTGGCGAAACACGCCTGCAGGGTGTGCATCAGATCTTGCACGCTCTTGGCCGCCACCGCCGGGTCGAACTCCACCCGCGCGTTGCTTCCCTTGCCCGCCGCCCAGTTGCTCACCAGGCACAGGTGGGCGTACGGCAGGTCCAACTCGCGCGCCAGCGCCGCCTCCGGCATGCCGGTCATGCCGACGATGTCGGCGCCGTCGCGCTCCAGCCGGGAGATTTCCGCCGCGCTCTCCAGCCGCGGCCCCTGCGTGCAGGCATAGACGCCGTCATGCACGCCGCTGATGCCGGAGGCCTGGATCGCCGCGCGCAGCCGCTGGCGCAGGCTGTCGTCGTAGGGCGAAGTGAACTCCGCATGCACCACCGGCCGCTCCGGGCCTTCGAAATAAGTGTGCTTGCGGCCCCAGCTGTAATCGATGATGTCGTGCGGCACCACCAGCCGGCCGGGCGCCATGTCGGGACGGATGCCGCCGACGGTGCCGATGGCGATCACGCCCTTCACGCCCTGGTTATGCAGCGCCCACAGGTTGGCGCGGTAGTTGATTTCGTGCGGCGCCAGCGAATGGCCGTAGCCGTGCCTGGCGATGAACACCACGTTTTGCTTGGCCAGCTTGCCGAAAGTCAGCGCGCAGGAGGGATCGCCGTAAGGCGTGCGCACCACCTGCCGGTGCGTCACTTCCAATACCGACAGCTGGGCCAGCCCGCTGCCGCCGATGATTGCCAACATATCCGTCTCCCCTCTTGTCATTGTGCGCAGCCCCGCCAGCAGCGCGGCTGTCGTTCCGATTATGTCTGAAAATCGCCCGGCTGCGGGCGGCAAATCGGCGCGCGGACGCGCTGCTTGGACAATTTCCTTGAAGTTGCGCATGCGCTGCCCTCACCCGCTCCGCATTGCCACCTGGGACCGCGCGGCCGATTTCGCGCGCGGCATTCTTCCGGCATGACTTCCTGCTTGCCGATTCAAATGATAATAGTTATCATTAACAAATGAACTCGAACCACAATAAATCCACGCCCAAAACGGACCCGCCGGCCGCGCCGCAGCTGCTGCACAGCCGGCAGCTGTTCGGCGCCGGGCGGGAAATCCTGATCGAGCATCAGGGCGAGATCTACCGTCTGCAGCTCACCCGCAACGGCAAGCTGATACTGATCAAGTAATACCCGCGAGCCAGCCGACGCCAGCCAGCGGAAACGACAACAATACCGGAGTTTCCATGGCCCTGTTCCGCGCCACCCCCTTGATGCTGAGCCTGGCGGCAGCCTGGCCGGCCTTCGCCGACCCCGCGGCGCCAACGCTGGACGCCGTGCAGGTGACCGCCCACCGCAGCGAGAAGCCGCTGGCCGAAACCGCGCCCAACGCCAGCGTGGTGTCGGGCCACAAGCTGGACGACCGCCTGATCAACGACATCGCCGACGCCGCCAAATACGAGCCCGGCGTCGAAGTGGCCACCGACCCCAACCGCCGCGGCAACGCCGGCTGGACCATACGCGGCATCGACGGCAACCGCATCCTGATGCTGATCGACGGCGAGCGCCTGCCGGAAGCCTACGCCGGCGGCGGCAACGGCAACGGCGCCATTTCCGGACGCGACTTCGTCGAACTGGAAACCCTGCGCGCGATCGACATCGTCAAAGGCCCCACCTCCAGCCTGTACGGCTCCGACGCCATCGGCGGGGTGATAGGCTACCGCACCAAGACCGTCGACGATTTCGTGCCCGAGGACAAGGGCGTGGGCGGCAGCTTCAAGGGCTTCGGCGCCAGCGCCGACAACAGCTGGGGCGGCACCGCCGGCGTCGGCGTCAAGGGCGAGCGCGCCGACGCGATGCTGATCTACACCCACCGCAATGGCCATCAGGCCGACAATCAGGGCGGCAACGACAGCGGCAGCGCCGCCCGCACCACGCCGAACCCGCAGAACTGGCACAGCGACAACGTGCTGGCCAAGCTCGGCTACAAACTGACCGAGCAGCAGCGGCTGGAGCTGACGCTGGAGCATTATCGCCGCGACACCGACACCAATCTGCTGAACACCCTCTACCCGGCCTATGTCTCCAGGGGCCGCCCGGTGCCGGCGCAGCTGGCCCAGACCGCCGCAGACCGCACCCAGCGCGACCGCGTGTCATTGGGCTGGGAAGGCAAGCAGCTGGGGCCATTCGAACGCCTGTCCGCCAAGGTCTACCAGCAGAAGCTGGACAACGCCGACGACAGCTTCGCACGCTACGGCGACGGCAGCAGCGTCGCCTCCAACTACGGCTTCGAACAGAAAATCCTTGGCCTGAGCCTGGACGCCGAGCAGCGCTTTGCCGCGCTGGCGGCCGAGCACCAGCTGCTGTGGGGCGTGGACTTGTCCCGCACCGACACCAGCCGGCCGCGGATGAAGACGCAGTACAACGCCAACGGCAGCACCAGCAACGTCATCGGCGGCGAAACCTTCCCCAGCAAGACCTTCCCGGACAGCACCTCCGACCGCGTCGGCCTGTTCATCCAGGACGAGATGAAATTCGCCAACGGCATCGCGCTGTCGCCGTCGCTGCGCTGGGACCACTACAAGATGAACACCCAGCCCGACCAGGCCTATGCCAACAGCGGCGGCCAGGCGGTGCCGTCGTTCAGCGACGGCGCCTTCTCGCCCAAGCTGGGGCTGAGCATCCCCTTCGCCGGCCACTACACCGGCTTCGCCCAGCTGTCGTCTGGCTTCCGCGCGCCGCCGTTCGACGACGCCAACATGGCCTTCGTCAACCGCGCCTACGGCTACCAGGTGATCGCCAACCCGAATCTGAAATCGGAAACCAGCCGCGGCGTCGAACTGGGGCTGAAGGGCCAGTGGGACAGCTTCGACTTCGGCCTGACCGCCTACCAGAACCGCTACCGCGACTTCATCGAACAGCAAAGCCTGGGCACGATAGGCGGCTTGCTGACCTACCAGTACCAGAACATCGGCCGCGTCGACATCAAGGGCGCCGAAGCGCGCGCCGCCTGGCGCTTCGCCCCCGGCTGGCAGACCCAGGCCTCCATCGCCTACGCCCACGGCGAGGACCTGGACAGCCATGCGCCGCTCGCCTCGATCGCGCCGCTGTCGGCGGTGCTGGGCCTGCGCTACGACCAGTCCGGTTTCGGCGGCGAGGCGCTGCTGCGCGCCGCCGCGCGCAACACCCGCGCGCCGGCGGTAGCGCTGCCGCCGCCGTCCACCGCGCAGACCGCCGGCTTCCAGGCGCCGGGCTACGCCACCCTGGACCTGACCGCCTACTGGAAACCGGCCAAGGGCACCACCGTGCGCGCCGGCGTGTTCAACGTGTTCGACCGCAAGTACTGGAAAGCCGCCGACGTGCGCGGCCTGGCCGCAGGCGACGCCACGCTGGACCGCTACACCCAGCCTGGCCGCAACGTCAGCGCCAGCGTCGAATACCAGTTCTGATCCACCCGCCCCGCGGGCGGCCGATGCCGCCCGCGCCTCCACAGGAGAAAACCATGAGCCAGCTATGGGACCGCTACCAGACGCTCAAAGCCAGCCAACCCCGACTGCGCGCGCGCGACGCCGCCGCCGCGCTGCAGGTCAGCGAATGCGAGCTGACCGCCGCCGATCCGGCCGCCACCCCGCTCAGGGCCGAATGGCCGGAAATCCTGGCCGCGCTGGCGCCGCTGGGCCGGGTGATGGCGCTGACCCGCAACCACGCCTGCGTGCATGAGACCAAGGGCGACTACGCCAACGTCGAGATCGACGGCAAGGTCGGCCTGGCCATCAACCCGGTGATAGACCTGCGCATCTTCCTGTTCCACTGGCGCCACGGCTTCGCGCTGCGCAGCGAGACGCCCCGCGGCGTCCAGCGCAGCCTGCAGTTCTTCGACCGCCACGGCGAAGCGGTGCACAAGGTCTACCTGACCGAAGCCAGCGACATCGCCGCCTACGACGATCTGGTCGCGCGCTTCGCCGCGCCCGCCGCCGCGCTGGAGCTTGAGCCGGTCGCGGCCGCCGGCGCCGAACAGCCCGACGAAGCCATCGACCGCGACGCCTTCCAGAACGAATGGCAAAGCCTGAGCGACGTCCACGCCTTCCACCCCTTCCTGCGCCGCTGGCAGGTATCGCGGCGCCAGGGTTTCCGCCTGGCGCCGCCGGGCCAGGCCTGGCGCGTGCGCGAGGACGCGGTGGAACAGCTGTTGCGCCGCGCCGCCGCCACCGCGACCCCCATCATGGTGTTCGCCGGCAACCGCGGCATGATCCAGATCCACACCGGGACGATAGTCAACGTGCAAGTGGTGGGCGACTGGCTCAATGTGCTGGACCCCGATTTCAACCTGCACCTGCGCACCGACCTGATCGCCGAAGCCTGGATCACCCGCAAGCCCGGCGACAACGGCGTGGTCACCTCGCTGGAGCTGTTCGACGAGCAGGGAGAGTCGCTGGCCACCTTCTTCGGCGAACGCAAGCCCGGCCGTGCCGAGCGGGCCGAATGGGTGAAGCTGCTGGGCGAGCTGCCGCCGCTGGAGCAAGAAGATGTCGCGTAAGACCATGCTGGCCGGCGCGCTGCTGGCAATGCTGGCCCTGCCCGGCCACGCCGCCGAGCGGCTGGTGGTGGTGACGCCCGACATCGCCGAGATCGTCGTCGCGCTGGGCGCCGCCGGCGACGTGGTCGGCCGCGACCGCAGCAGCAAGGAGCCGCAACTGGCCCATGCTCAGGTGGTGGGCTTTTCGCGCGCGCTGAACGCGGAAACCATCGCCGGCCTCAAGCCCACCCTGGTGTTGGGCAGCGCCGCCGCCCAGCCGCCGACGCTGTGGCCGCAATTGAAGCAGCTGAAGCTGCGGGCCGAAGAGGTGTCCGCCCGCGAGGACGGCCGCGACTTCGCCGACGCCATCCGCAAGGTGGGCCAACTGCTCGGCCGCGCCGACGCCGCCGCCAGGCTGGCGGCCGACTGGCAGCAGCGGATGCAGCCGCGGCCGGCGCGCGCCGTCCGTTACTTGGTCAGCTACGACGGCAGCCTGGTGGCCGGCAAGGACACCGCGCCGGATACCCTGATCCGCGCCGCCGGCGGCGTCAACGCCGCGGCCGGCATCAGCGGCTTCAAGCCGCTGGGCCGCGACGCCTGGCAAGCGCTGCGGCCGAACGTGATCATCCTGGGCAGCCACACAGCCGCGGTTTACGGCGGCAAGGACCTTTTCGCCAAGCGGCCGGAAGTCGCCGCGACCCCGGCCGGCAAAACCGGCCGCATCTATCTGCTGCCGCCGCAGCAGGCGATGCTGATCGGCCTGGACAGCCCGGCGGTGGTCGAACGGATGGTGAGGATGTGAGCGCCGCCCGCCGCTTGTTGTGGCCGGGCCTGATACTGGCCAGCGTCGCGCTGCCGTTGCTGGCGCTGTCCAGCTCCGCCGGCCAGTTGGCCTGGCCGGATCTGGCCGACCCGCTGGTCAGCCAGCTGCGGCTGCCGCGCATCGCCGCCGCGCTGGGCGTGGGCGCGGCGCTGGCCGCCAGCGGCGCCGCGCTGCAGGCGCTGTTCCGCAATCCGCTGGCCGATCCCGGCCTGATCGGCACCTCCAGCGGCGCCGCGCTGGCGGTGATCGCCGTGCTGGCGCTGGGCTTGTCCGGCCTGACGCTGCCGTTGGCGGCTTTCGGCGGCGGCCTGCTCGCCACCTGGCTGATCCTGCTGCTGGCGCGGCTGGTCAAGGGAGGCATCGCCGGCCTGCTGCTGATGGGGCTGGTGGTGGGCGCCTTCTGCGGCGCGCTCTCCAGCTTGATCCTGTTTCTGTCCGACGACCTGACCCTGCGCTCCGCCAGCAGCTGGCTGGCCGGCAACCTGGGCTCGGCGCTGCCCGGCCGGCTCGGCCTCTGCCTGGCCGTATCCGCGTTGGGCATCGCGCTGTTGTGCGCGATAGGCCGCGACCTAGACTGCCTGCTGCTGGGCGAGGAAAGCGCCCGCTCGCTGGGCATCGACACCCGCCGCACCCGCCGGCTGGCCGCCATCGGCGCCGCGCTGGCCACAGGCGGCGCGGTGGCGCTGTCCGGCGTGATCGGCTTCGTCGGCATGATGATCCCCAACGCGCTGGCGCTGCTGGTGGGCGGCTGCCGCCGCCGGCTGATCCTGCTGTCCGCCTGGGCCGGCGCGCTGTTTTTGCTGGCGGTGGACACCCTGGCGCGCAACCTCGCCTGGCCGCTGGACCTGCCGGTGGGCCTGATGGCCGCCTTCGCCGGCCCGCCCTTCTTCATCTGGATTTTCCGCCGCCAACAAGGGAGCCGCTCCGATGCCTGACACCTACACGCTGAAAGTCCGCGAACTGGATTACCGGATAGGCGGACGCGCGCTGCTGAGCGACATCCGCCTGGACCTTCCCGCCGGCCAGGTATCCGCGCTGCTGGGGCCCAACGGCGCCGGCAAGACCACCCTGCTGCGCCTGCTGGCCGGCCTGGCCGCGCCCAGCCGCGGCGCGGTGCGGCTGGCCGGCCAGTGCGTGTGCCGGATGGACGCGCTACAGCGCGCGCGCCGCATCGCCTGGGTGCCGCAGCAACTGCCGGCCGACATTCCGCTGACGGTGGCCGAATTCGTCGCGCTAGGGCGCATGCCCCACCTCGGCGCCTTCGCCCGCCCGGGCGCGGACGACCGCGCGGCGGTCGCGGCGGCGCTCGCCACCGTGGAAATGGAGCCATACGCCGGCAAGCGGCTGGAGCAGCTGTCCGGCGGAGAAAGGCAAAGGGCGGCCATCGCCCGCGCGCTGGCGCAGCAGGCGCCGGTGATCCTGCTGGACGAGCCGACCAACCACCTGGACCTGCGCCATCAACACCAGCTGCAACAGCTGCTGCGCCAGTTGGCGGGGCAAGGCCGGACAGTGGTGCAGGTGCTGCACGACCTGACGCTGGCCGCCGACTACGCCGACCGGGTGGCGCTGCTGGAGGGCGGCCGGCTGGTGGCCGCCGGCGCGCCGTCCCAGGCGCTGACGCCGGAGCGGCTGCTGGCGGTGTACCGCTGGCCGGTGCGGCTGCGCCACCACGCGCCGCCGCAAGCGGCCTGAGCGCGCCCATGAAAAAAGCCGCGCCGGATGCCGGCGCGGCTTTGTCGGACATCGAGCCCGCGTCTTACTTCAGCGCGTAGATGGCCGGCAGGTTGCGCCAGGCGCCGCGCACGTCCATGCCATAGCCGAACACGTAGCGGTCCGGCACGTCCAGGCCGACGAAGTCCGCCTGCATCGGCTTTTCCTTCGAGATCAGCTTGTTGGCGAACACCGCGCTGAAGCAGGCCTTGGCGCCCATCTCCATCACTTTGTCGCGGATGGCGGCCATGGTGTGGCCTTCGTCCAGGATGTCGTCCAGCACCAGCACCACGCGGTCGCGCACGTCTTCCTTCGGCGCCTGGCGCCATACCAATTCGCCGCCGTGGGTCTTGTCGCCGTAGCGGGAAACATGGACGTAGTCGAAGTCCAGCGGGAAGGCCAGACGCGGCAGCAGTTGGCCGGTGAACACCACCGCGCCGCCCATCACCGACAACACCAGCGGGTATTCCTCGCCCAGCTTCTCGGTGATTTCCACCGCCATCCGGTCGACGGCGGTGCTGACTTCCTCGGCGCTGAACAGCACGTCGGCGCTGTTGATCAGCCCGCGGGCTTCGGAAATATTAGGCATGATGACTCCTTGACAGAACAGGCGGCGCCGCCGGGCTGCGGCGGCGCGAATGGAAAAACAATCAGTTGCGCTTCAGGCCGTCCAGGAAGGCGGCGAACTCGTCGGCCACCTCGTGGTGCTTCAGGCCGTAATTGACGGTGGCTTTCAGGTAACCCAGCTTGGAGCCGCAATCGTAACGGGTGCCCTTGAACGGCAGCGCCAGCACCGGCTCGCTCTTCAGCAGCGCGGCGATGCCGTCGGTCAGCTGGATTTCGCCGCCGGCGCCGGCGCCGGTGTTGACCAACTTGTCGAAAATGCGCGGCGTCAGGATGTAGCGCCCCACCACCGCCAGGTTGGACGGCGCGTCTTCCGGACGCGGCTTCTCGACGATGTGCTCGACGGCCTGATGGCCATGCGCATCGGTCTTGACCTTGACGATGCCGTAGGAGCTGGTGTCCTGCGGCGCCACCGTCTCCACCCCCAGCACCGAGGAGTGGGTTTCGTCGAACAGCCGCACCATCTGCTCCATCGCGCCCGGCGCGCCTTCGATCAGGTCGTCGGCCAGGATCACCGCGAACGGCTCTTCGCCCACCACCGGACGGGCGCACAGCACCGCGTGCCCCAGGCCCAGCGCCTCGGTCTGGCGGATATAGATGCACGACACCGACGGCGGAATGATTTCCTGCACCAGCTCCAGCAGCTTGTGCTTGTTCTTGTATTCGAGTTCGGTTTCCAGCTCGTAAGCCTTGTCGAAGTGATCTTCGATCGAGCGCTTGTTGCGGCCGGTGATGAAGATCAACTCGGTCATGCCGGCGGCGATCGCCTCCTCCACCGCATACTGGATCAGCGGCTTGTCCACGATGGGGAGCATCTCTTTCGGACTGGCCTTGGTGGCCGGCAAGAAGCGGGTGCCTAGACCGGCAACCGGAAACACGGCTTTGGTGATCTTTTTCATCTCGATTCCGTAACGCAGTGACGATTTCAACAACGACAGCGCCGCATTCTAGCTCGACTTGGCTTCAGGTCAAAATGCCCATTGCTTCGACAAGGCCTCGCTCAGTTCGCGGACCAGCGGCTGCCAGTTTCCGGGCTGAGCCTGCCGCCATAGGCGCACCGAGGGATACCACGGCGCGACCGGCGCTTCCGCCAGGAAGAATGGCGCGCTTTCGGCGCGCAGCAGCGCCCACACCGGCTTGCCCATCGCGCCGGCCAGATGCAGGATGGCGGTATCCACGCAAACCACCAGATCCACCTGCGCCAGCAGCGCGGCGGTATCGGCGAAATCGTCGATGCGGCTGGCGCGGACGCATCCACGCAGCTCGTCCGGCACCGCGCCGGGCTGCAAGGCGATGAAATCGATATCCGGCGCTTGGCAGATTTCGGCGAACTGCGCGGGCGGAATCGATTTATGCTGGCGTCCGAGATCCGCCACGCCGACGCCCCAATGGCCGCTTTCCCACACCACGCCCACCCGGCGCCGCTTGCCGGCCGGCAAAACCGGCGGCGCCCCGTCCGGCAAACGCAGGTACGGCGCGGTCGGCAAATTCTCCAGCGTGACGCCCAGCAAACCCGGCAATGACATCAGCGGCAGCTGGCAATCGTGCTCGGGCGCGGCGTCCGCCTCCAGCAAGGTCAGGCCCTCGAACTGCGCGAACAGGCGGTGGAACGAGCGCGGGCAAGCGAACAGCAGCCTGGCCTGCGGATGGGCGCGCCGCAGCTGCGGCAGGAATCTCGCCATCTGCAAAGTGTCGCCCAGGCCTTGCTCGGTCCACAACAGCAGGGTGCGCGCGCCCAGCGCGTCTCCCTGCCAGCGCCTTGCCGTCAGCCTTGGCCGCAGCACGCAGCGCCAGCGCGCTTCGTACAGGGGCCAGGCCTCGGCGTATCGGCCGGCCGTCAACAGCGTGATCGACTGATTGAACTGCAAGGTGGCGTCGTCCGGCGCCAGCGCCAGCCCTTTTTGCTGCACCGCGATCGCCTCGTCCAGCAGCAGCGCGCAGCTGTAGGCGTTGCCCAGGTTGCTGTAGCGCGCCACCGACGGCCCGCCCAGTACCAGCGCGCGCAATTGGCAGTCGATGGCGTCGCGATAGCGCTGCTGGTGCTGGCGGACGATGCCGAGATTGACCCAGGCGTCGAGATGGCCCGGCTCCGCGGCCAGCACCTCTTGCAGCAAGGCCGCCGAGATGTCCAGCTCGCCCAGCTCCTTCAGCAGCACCGCGAGATTGCTCTTGATGTTGCACGACGTCGGGTTCAGCGCGGCGGCCGCCAGATAATCATCCAGCGCGCCGGGCGTGTCCTCCAGCTGCAGCCTGGCGTTGCCGCGGTTGGCCAGCGCCTGCCAATCCTGGGGGTTCAGCGACAGGCAGCGGTCGAACGCCGCGATGGCGCCGGCCCAGTCGCCATGGGCGGCGCATTGATTGCCTACCTCGAAATCCGCTGTCGCCATCATGCTTGATGTCATCCCGCCCTCTCTCAGTTGCCCGACAACAACGCCTGCAGGCCGGCTTCGTCCACTACCGCGACGCCCAGTTCCTGCGCCTTGGCGAGCTTGCTGCCCGCCTCCTCTCCCGCCACCACGTAATGCGTTTTCTTCGATACGCTGCCCGACACCTTGCCGCCGGCCGCCTCGATCAAGGCCTTGGCCTGGTCGCGGCTCAGCGTCGGCAAGGTGCCGGTCAGCACCAGCGTCTTGCCGTCCAGCGGCAGCGCCGCCGCCTCGGCGGCCTGCGGCAGTTCGGCCAGGATGGCTTCGCGCAAGCCGGCCAGACGGCTCAGCGACTCGCGCCGGCCCGGCTCGTCCAGCCAGTCGGCCAACGCGTTCACCACCTCGGCCGGCAGATCCAGCTCCAGCAGCGCGCGCCGTTCGCTGGCGGCCAGCCAGGCCAGGCTGCGCTGCGCCGCCAGTTGCTGGCTGCGCACTTCGGTCAAGCGCGGAATGCCCAGCCGCGCCAGCAAGGCCGCGTCGTCCAGCCGCTCGCGCAATCTGGGCGACGGCGCATGCTCGTCGGCCGGGCGCACCTCGGCCAGCAGCGCGTCCAGCGCCTTTTCATTGTTGTCTTCGGCGAAGAAGTCCGCCAGCGATTCCGCCACCACCGCGCCGATGTCGGGCAAGGCGGCGAACAGCGCCGCCGGGCAGCGGCGGATCAACGCCATGCCGCCCAGCCAGTCCGCCAGCGTCTTGGCGGTGGATTCGCCGACATGGCGGATGCCCAGCGCGAACAGCAGCCGCGCCAGCGGCGGCGCGCGGCTGGCGTCTATCGCCGCGATCAGGTTTTCCGCCCACTTGCTGGCCACCTTGCCGGCCTTCACCGTTTCCGGCGTGACGCCCTCGTCCTCGTCGGCGCGGCGCTTCATCTCCAGCAAGTCTTCCAGCTTCAGCCGGTACAGGTCGGCCACGCCTTTCACGTAATCGTATTCGACCAGCTTGTCGATATAGCGCTCGCCCAGGCCGTCGATGTCCATCATGCGCCGGCCGGCGAAATGCTGGATCGCCTGGCTGCGCTGGGCGCGGCAGGACAGGCCGCCGGAGCAGCGGGCGATCGCCTCGCCTTCTTCGCGCGCCACGTGGCTGCCGCACACCGGGCAGGCGCTCGGCAAACGGTAGGCCGGGTATTGCGGCGCCTCGCCGGCGCTGAACAGATCGCCGCCCTCGGCCGGCTGCATCGGCCGGCGCTCCAGCACCACCGACACCACCTCGGGAATCACGTCGCCGGCGCGGCGCACGATCACCGTGTCGCCGACGCGCACGTCCTTGCGCCGCACTTCGTCCTCATTGTGCAGCGTGGCGTTGGTGACGGTGACGCCGCCGACGAAGACCGGCTGCAGCCGCGCCACCGGGGTGATGGCGCCGGTGCGGCCCACCTGCTCCTCGATGGCCTCGACCACCGTCAGCGCCTCCTCGGCCGGGAATTTATGGGCGATGGCCCAGCGCGGCGCGCGCGACACGAAGCCCAGCGCGTCCTGCTGGTCGCGGCGGTTCACCTTGTACACCACCCCGTCGATCTCGAACGGCAGGCCGGCGCGGCGCGCCTGCACCGCTTCGTAGTAAGCGGACAGCCCCGCCACGCCCTTGACCACCGGCCGCAAGCTTTCTTCCACCACCGGGAAGCCCAGCTGCTTCAGCCAGGCCATTTCGCCGGCGTGGGTGTCCGGCCAGTCCGCGCCCGCCACCTGGGCGATGGCGTAGGCGAAGAACGACAGCCGGCGCTGCGCGGTGATGCGCGAGTCGAGCTGGCGCAGGCTGCCGGCGGCGGCGTTGCGCGGATTGGCGAAAGTCTTGTCGCCGCGCTCGATCTGATCGGCGTTCAGGCGCTCGAAGTCGCGCTTCAGCATCAGCACCTCGCCGCGCACCTCCAGCAGCGCCGGCGGAGCCGCGCCGTCCAGCTTCAAGGGAATGGCGCGTATCGTGCGCACGTTCTCGGTCACCTGCTCTCCGGCCACGCCGTCGCCGCGGGTGGCGGCGCGCGTCAGCACGCCGTTTTCATACAGCAGCGAAATGGCCAGACCGTCGAACTTGGGCTCGGTGGCGTACTCAACCTCGGCCGCGTCCAGGCCCTTGCGCACCCGCTCGTCGAACTGGATCAGCTCGGCATGGCGCTCTGCCGGGTCGGCCAGCTGCATGTCGGAAAAGGCGTTGGCCAGCGACAGCATCGGCACCGCGTGCACGACGCTGTCGAATTCGGCCAGCGGCGCGCCGCCGACGCGGCGGGTCGGGGAATCGGAGAGCGCCAGTTCCGGATCGGCCTCCTCCAGCGCCTGCAGTTCTCGGAACAGGCGGTCGTATTCGGCGTCCGGCACGGTCGGCGCGTCCAGCACGTAGTATTCGCGGCCGTAGCGGTTCAGCAGCTCGCGCAATTCGGCGGCGCGCAGTTGGTTTGCGGTCATGGGAAGCTCTCGAACGGCAAAAGGGCCGGCAAGGCCGGCCCCGTCATCATAAATTCATCGCTCAGGCGAACAGGCGCAGGGCGGCGACGCTGCCCGGCGCGATGCCCCTGTCGTCCATGCTGCCGTAAATGTGCAGCAGTTGGTCGCGGATGCGGGCCAGGCCGGTTTCGGTCAGCACCCGGCGGTTGTCGTCCACCAGCTGCGCGTCGAATTCCTGGGCCAGGTGCTTGGCGAAGTGCACGGCGCGGTCGAACACGTCTACGCCGCCGGCCACGCGCGGCACGTCGAACAGCAGCGTCAGCGCCGGGAACGACTTGTCCAGCAAGGTATGGAAAGTGAACGGCATCTGGTCGGCCGCCACCAGCGAATACAGCGTGTTGCCGGAGTCGGCCAGGTAATGGAAGGCGCCGTCCGGCTCCAGCTGCAGCCCGGCGGCTTCGGCGAAGCTGCGCAGGCGCGCGCCCTCGATCGAAGCCTGAGGCACGATGTTGATGCCGATCAGCACGTCGACGTCGGCGCAGAAGCGGTCCAGTTCCCGCGCCGCCACCAGCTTTTGCTGGCGCTGCGGGAAGCTCACCGCCGCGTCGTGGTCCTCGGCGAAGCGCGACACCTGCTGGCAGAAGGCGGCCAGTTCCTGCTCGCCCACCGCGCCGGAGCGGTCCACCATCTGCATGCTGACGTTGATCTGCTTGTAGCGGGTGCCGGGCAGCGCCTCGGCCACTTTCCACAGGCCGCGCTCGGTGCGGCCGATCAGCTGGGTGCGCTTGCCGACATTGAAGCGCGGCATCGCCGCCAGCTCGTGCGGCTCATGGAACATCACCTCGGCGATGAAATCCAGCGACGGGTCCAGCATCGCCACCACCAGCGCCTGGTGGTCGGCGGAGTCCATCGCCAGCTCGGCCTCGTCCTCCTCGTCCATCACCGGCACTTCCACTTCCTGCAGCGCCGGTTCGCGGCGCGGCGCCGGCGGCGGCTCGCGGACCGGCGCTTCCGCCGGCGGAATCTCGAACAACGGCTCGTCGTCCTCTTCCGGCGCCCTCTCCGGCTCCAGTTCCGCATCCAGCAGCACCGGCTCCATCCGGTCGGCTTTCACGCCGTCGCGGACATTGTTCTTCGGCACATCCAGCAGCACGTCGCCATGCGGGCGCGCGAAGGCCTGGTGCGTCCGCTTGCGGAAGCGCCATTCCTGAAACATGTTGAAACCCAGCACCAGGGCGATCACGCCGCCGCCCAAAATCAAAACACCAATCTGCAATTCGCTCATTAGCCAGTCCGCATTAAGGCGAATAATCGAGGCTGCCAGCCGCGCCCGTCGGCGATCCGGCCTGTCAGCCTCCCTCGATCCTGTCACCGCCTCGGCCGCAGCCATTCGGCGGCCGGCCCGTTCTGCAGCGGGCATTTCAGGCTCATTATAACGAAAGCCCGCCGCAGCGCGCCATTTGGCATTGCAAAAACGCTTGACAAACCCCCGACGCGAAAATGCCATTGCCAAGACGGCTGGGCCAAGCCATTAGACCAGCTACGCATTTCCCCGCAACCCTGTATAACGCTCAGGAAAATTCGCCAGGATGAATATGACATTTCAGACAGGCGAATTTATCCGGATCGCGTGCCAGAATTGGAGATAACTCTGTTACAGGGCCGTACTAGTCTGTACAACACTGCTTAGAACAGCACGGGGACTCTTTACGATGAAAAAATCCGACCAAGCCAGTTTCCTGCCTGTCGTACGCGAATTGTCGCGCACTTACCAGGCCTTTGAACAGTTCGCCAGCTTCAACATCCGCCGGCTGGGACTGACACCGCCACAGTTCGACGTGGTTACCACCCTGGGCAACAGCCAGGGCATGAATTGCAAGGAGCTGTCCGACCACACCCTGATCACCAAAGGCACCCTGACCGGCGTGCTCGACCGCCTGGAAGACAAGGGCATCGTCACCCGCAGCATGCAGCCCAACGACCGCCGCAGCGTATTCGTGGCTTTGACACCCCACGGCCAGCAATTGTTCAGTCAAGCCTTTCCGGCCCACCTCGACTACATGCACAACGCTTTCCTGCATTTCGGCGAGCAAGACCTATCCGGCTTCTGCAACGAACTGGGCCGCCTGCGCGCCAGCTTCAGCCAGGCATTGGAGCAACAGGAGAACGAGCCGGCCTAAGCCTAAGCAAGCCTCCTCCCGCTCAGGCGCGCCGCCTCACTGCCGGAAGCTCACCGGGATGGTCAGCACCGATTCCGCGGCCGCTCCGCCGCGCCTGGCCGGCGCGAATCGCCAGCGCGCCACGGCGTCCATCGCCGCCTGGTCCAGGCGCCGGAAGCCGCTGCTGCGCGCCAGCGTCACCTTCAGAGCCCGGCCATTGACGCCGACTCTGACGCTGAGCAAGACCTCGCCCTCTTCTCCCAGCTGCAGCGACCGCTCCGGGTAAGGGGGCTGCGGATTCTCCAGATAGGCTGGACGGTAAAGCGCCTCATGGTCGCCATCGCTCTGGCCTTCGTCCTTTGCCTCCATCCCGCCCGTAGCCGAAATCTGCCCGCCTCCCGCCGCATCAGTCGCGGCGGCCGCGGCATTTGCAAAACGGCCAGCCGGCGCAGACTGGGGCCCCGCGACGCCGGCGGCAAGCGATCCGGCCCCGGCATGTTCAGCCCTCTGCGACTGCCGGGCTGGCATCGCCGGCCGGCTTCCAGCCAAACCGCCTCCGCCGCGCAGCGCGCCCGCGGCATGCGCAGCCGCAGCGCTCCCCGCCGCCAGACGAACCGCCAGCGGCGGCTCGGGCTGCGCCGGCACGGCATCGCGCGCCGGCCAGCTTGCCCAAATCCAGACTGCCAGCGCATGCAGGCCCAGCGACAACAGGCAGGCTCGCCTCAACGTGAACATCGCGGCGCTCAGCAGCGCATGGCAGCGCCCAGCCGGCTGTAATGCCACCAGGCCAGCGCCATGCACAGCAGGTAAAACAGGAAAAACATCGCGAACGCCGGCAAAAAGCCGCCGAACCAGCTCAGCGACGAGCCGAAGGCCTTGGGAATGACGAAACCGCCGAACGCCGCCATCACCGAACTGACATTCATCGCCGACGCGCCGCGCCTGCCGCCGCGGGCATAGGCCTGCAACAGGCTTTCGCCGCGCCGCTGCGCCTCGCGCCCGGCCAGCAACAGAAACACCTTGGGCGCCAATTGATAGGACGAGCCGTTGCCGACGCCGGCCGCGAGGAAAATCAGCTGGAACATGCCGAGAAACAGCCAGAACGAGCCGCCGCTGCCGGCCGACGGCAGGCTGAGATACACCCCGACGGTGCCCAGCGCCATCAGGAGATTGCTGGCCACGGTGGCGATGCCGCCGCCGATCCGGTCGCCCATCCAGCCGCCCAGCGGCCGCGCCAGCGCGCAGGCCATCGGGCCGACGAACAGATAGGGGCTGGCGTCCACTTGCGGAAACATGCTGCGCGCCAGCAGCGGAAAAGCGGCGGAAAACCCCAGGAAGGTGCCGTAGCTGCCCATGTACAGCAAACAGATGTACCAGGTGTGGGCGTCGCGCATCGCGTCCAGCTGGTCGCGCGGGGTGATGCGCAGCTTGGGCAGATCGTGCGCGTACAGCAGACAGGCCAGCGCCGCCAGCAGCACCAGCGGCAGCCAGACATAGGCGGCGTTCTGCAGCCAGACGTAATGCACGTCGCCGCCCCGGCCCCATACCTGCGGCTCGCCGGCATGCAGGCCGAACAGCGGATAGAGGATGCACAGCGGAATCAGCAATTGCGCCACCGACACGCCGAGATTGCCCAGCCCCGCGTTGATGCCCATCGCCAGCCCCTTTTCCGACTTGGGGAAAAAGAAGCTGGTATTGGACAAATGCGAAGCGCTGGCGCCGCCGCCGACGCCGCACAAGCCGGCCACCAGCAGCAATTGCCAGAATGGCGCGGCGATGTCCTGCACCACCGCGCCCACGCCCCAGGCCGGCAGCAACAGCAACAGCGTCGACAGGCCCAGCCACAATCCGCCGCCGACCCAGCTCCAGGCCCAGGAATAGATCAGCCGCATCAGCGCCCCCACCAGTGGCGGGATGGACACCAGCAGGAACTGCTGTTGGTCGGAAATGAGAAAGCCCACCGCCGGCAGATTGACCACCACCATGCTCCACATCATCCAGATGTTGAAATTCAGATGCAGCGAGAAGGTGGACAGCCACAGATTGCGCCGGGCGATGCCGCGGCCGCGGCTCAGCCAGAAAATGACGTTTTCCGGCTCCCAGCGTTTGATGCTTACGGTCATGGCTACACTTCCACAATGGCGAGAACGCGCCGGCGGCGAGCGACGACGCGTTCCGTTCGGATCCGCAGAATGGTTTCGATCAGGCCTATCAAGGCGGCGCAGTATGCCATCCGTCCGCCTCGCGCCCTTTGCGCCGCGTCAATAGTGGAATCAGGCGGTCTCGCGCATCTTCAGCGCTTCGACGATGTCCACCGCGACGATGCGGCTGACGCCCTGTTCCTGCATGGTCACCCCCACCAGTTGCTCGGCCATTTCCATGGTCAGGCGGTTATGGGAAATATAGAGGAACTGGGTGCGCTCCGACATTTGCTTGACCAGGTCGCAGAAGCGGCTGGTGTTGGCGTCGTCCAGCGGCGCGTCCACCTCGTCCAGCAGGCAGAACGGCGCCGGGTTCAGAGAAAACAGCGAGAACACCAGGCTCATCGCGGTCAGCGCCTTTTCGCCGCCTGACAGCAGGTGGATGGTGCTGTTCTTCTTGCCCGGCGGCTGGGCGATGATCTGCACGCCGGCGTCCAGCAAGTCTTCGCCGGTCAGCACCAACTCGGCGCGGCCGCCGCCGAACAGCGTGGGGAAGAATTCGCGCATCTTGGCGTTGACCGCCTCGTAGGTGGCTTGCAGCATCTCGCGGGTTTCGCCGTCGATCTTGGCGATGGCCTCCTCCAGCGTCGCCATCGCCTGGTTGAGGTCGTCGGACTGGCTGGCCAGATACTCGCCGCGCTTTTTCGCCTCTTCCAGCTCTTGCAGCGCAGCCAGGTTGACCGCCCCCAGCCCCTCCAGCGCCCGCGCCAGGCGGGCGATTTCCGCCGCCAGCGCGTTCGGCTTCACCCCTTCGTTGAGATCGGCCAGCAACGCCGCCTCGTCGGCCTCGGCCTGGGCCAGCTCCTCGGCGAAGCGCTCCATCGCCAGCCTGGCCTCCTGGTGCTTGAGCAGCCAGTCTGAACGCGCCTGGCGCAGCGCCGGCAGCGCGGCGTTGGCTTCCTGCTGGCGCTGGCCCAGCTCGCGCAGCCGCTCGGTCAGCTGGTTGAGCCGGTCGCGCGCGGCCGCGAGGCCGCCTTCGCGGGACTCGCGCTCGGCCAGCGCCTGCTGCAGCGCCTCTTCCGGCACCGCCTCGTCGACGGTTTCCGACTCGGCGGCCAGCGTCTCCAGCCGTTCCTGCAGCTGCTCGTCGCGGTCGGCCAGCTCGCGGCCGCGGCGCGACAGTTCGGCCACCTTCTGCTCGGCGCTGTGAAGCGCCAGCTTGATCTCGTGCAGCACGCGCTCGGCGTCGCGCGCCTTGTTGCGCGCCAGTTGCAGGCCGGTTTCGGCATTCAGCCGGTCCAGCCTCACCTCTTCCAGCTGCAGCGCCAGTTCCTCCAGCGTCAGCGCCGCTTCCTCGCCCATCAGTTCGGCCTCGGCGATGCCGTCGTCGGCGTGCGCGCGCTCTTCCGCGATGCGCTGGCGCTCGGCCTCGATCGCCGACAAGCGCGCCGCGCCCTGGCGCGCCGCCTGGTCCAGCTTGACGTGCTCCAGCGTGGCGGCGTTCAGCTCCGCCTCCAGCCGGGTCAGCGAGCCCTTCTGGCCGCGCACCGCCTCGGCCAGCATATTGCCCATGCTCAAGAGGCTGTCGCGCTTCTTCTGCATCGCTTCGATTTCCGGCCGCCAGGCCTCGGCGCGGGCGCTGGCTTCGTCCAGCTGCCGCTTGCGCGCCATCAGGCCGTCGCCGCTGGCTTCGGCGTGGTAGCGCACGCTGGCGGCATCGACACGATGGCCCTCCGGCGTCAGCCAGCATTCGCCGGCCGCCAATTCGCCGCGGCGCGCCAAAGCGGCATCCAGCGTGTCGGCCAGGTACACGCCGGCCAGCCAGTCGCCCAGCGCGGCATCGAACGGCGCTTGCGCCTTGACCTCGGCCAATAGAGCCGGCCAGCTTCGCGCCGGCAATCCGGCGGCGGCCGCGCGCTTGCCGTCCACCAGAACCAGCGCGGCGGGCGGCTGCCCGGCCGGCAGCGCGGCGGCGCGGGCGGACAGGCGTTCGCCCAGCGCCGCTTCCAGCGCCTGCTGCCAGCGCGCGTCGATCTGCAGCGACTGCCACAGTTGCGGCGCGTCGGCCAGGCCATGCTGTTCCAGCCAGCCGGCCAGTTGCTCGCCGGCCGCCTCGCGCTGCAGCAGCGCCGCCAGCGCGGCGGCCTCTGCCTCGGCGCGCGCCAGCTCGGTGCGCTTGGCCGCCAGCTGCTGGTCCAGTTTTTCGCGCTCGGCAGCCAGGTCGGCCTGTTTGGCCTCGTCGGCCACCAGCCGCGCCCGCACCGCGTCCAGCGCGGCCCTGGCCTTGGCCACTTCCTGCTGCGCCGCTTCCAGCGCGGCGTGCTCCGGCAGGTTCAGGTCCGACAATTCGCGCGTCAGCGCGGCGTCGCGGCCGGCCAGTTGCTGCATGCCGCGCTGCCAGTGTTCGATCTTCTGCCGCGACAGGTCGCGCTCGCGGGTGAGGTTGGCCTGCTGGGCCACCATCTGCGACTGCCGCTGGTCCAGCACGCGGAAGGCGGCCTCGGCGCCCGGCAGTTCGTCGGCGCCGTCCTCCAGCGCCATCTGCGCCTCTTCCTGCCTGAGCTGCGCCTCTTCCAGCCGCGGCAGCCAATCGTCCAGCTCGGCCTCCACCTGCTGGCGGTTGTCGGCCAGTTGCTGGCGTTCGCTGCGCGCCGCCGCCAGGTCGCGCTCCAGCCGCTGCCGGCTCTGCTCGCGGTGGCGCTGCGCCTCTTCCAGCCGCGCCAGCTGCGCGTTGGCCTCGAACAGCTGCTGCTGCGCCTCGTGCACCGCGTCGCTGGCGGCGAAATGGCTTTCGCGCACCGTCTCCTGTTCGGTTTCCAGGTGGGTGGCCGCGCTCTCCAGCGCCGCCTCCTCGGTTTCGATGCGCGCCAGCTCGGCGCGGGCGGCCGCCTCGTTGCGCGCCGCCTCCTCGCGCCGCGCCAGCGCCAGCAGGTTCTGCTTGTGGGTCAGCGCGCCCTTGAGGTCGTGATACTGGGACGCCACTTCAGCCTGCTCCGACAGGCGCTCCACTTGGCGCTCCAGCTCCTGCTGCAGGTCGGCGATGCGCTCCAGGTTGGCGCGGGTGTCGGTCAGGCGGTTTTCTGTCTCGCGGCGGCGCTCCTTGTACTTGGACACGCCGGCCGCCTCTTCCAGATAGGCGCGCAGCTCTTCCGGCCGCGCCTCGATGATGCGCGAGATCATGCCCTGCTCGATCACCGCGTAGCCGCGCGCGCCGACGCCGGTGCCGAGGAACAGGTCGGTGATGTCGCGCCGCCGCACCTGCTGGTTGTTGATGTAGTAGCTGGATTCGCCCTGGCGGGTCAGCACCCGCTTGATCGCCACTTCGGCGTACTGGCCCCAGGGGCCGGTCAACTGGCCGTCGGCGTTGTCGAACACCAGCTCGACCGACGCCCGCGACACCGGCTTGCGAGTGGACGAGCCGTTGAAGATCACGTCCTGCATCGACTCGCCGCGCAACTGCTTGGCGGACGATTCGCCCAATACCCAGCGCACGGCGTCGATCACATTGGACTTGCCGCAGCCGTTGGGGCCGATCACCGCCACCAGTTGGCCCGGCACCGCGATGCTGGTGGGGTCGACAAATGACTTGAAACCGGCAAGCTTGATATGGGTCAGGCGCAAGACATCCTCACTGCTCGTATGTAGAGATTAAGCCAAAGCGGCATTTTATCAGGCCCGCCGCGCCAGCGGTGCGGCATGGCGGCCCCGGCCGCGCCGGCGAATTTGCGCTGGCCTGGGGCTGGGGCAGTTGTGCCATAATGGCCGTATGGAACCCTTATCGCTGTGCAATCATTTCCTGATCGCCATGCCCGGCATGGGCGATCCGCTGTTTGCCAAGTCGCTGGTCTACCTGTGCGAGCACGGCGAACACGGCGCCATGGGCCTGATCGTCAACAAGCCGTCCGGCATCGCCATGGCGCAGCTGTTCGACCAGATCGATCTGCCGCTGGACGACGAGGACACCCGCACCGGGGTGGTCTACTTCGGCGGCCCGGTGCAGCCGGACCGCGGCTTCGTGCTGCACCAACCCTCCGGCAACTGGCAGTCCAGCCTGATGGTCACCGACGACATCGCGCTGACCACCTCCAAGGACGTGCTGGCGGCGGTGTCCGAAGGCCGCAAGCCCGAGCGGCTGCTGATCTCGCTGGGTTACGCCGGCTGGTCGGAAGGCCAGCTGGAGCAGGAAATCGCCGACAACGGCTGGCTGACGGTGCCGGCCGACCCCGCCATCATCTTCGAACTGCCCTGCGAAGCCCGCTACGACGCCGCGATGGCGCTGCTGGGCATCGACCCCACCCTGCTGTCGTCGGAAGTCGGCCATGCCTGAAGGTTGCGTGCTGGCTTTTGATTTCGGCGAGCGCCGCATCGGCGTCGCCGTCGGCGACGCGATGCTGGGCATCCCCCACCCGCTGGCTACCATAGACACCGCCGTCACCGACGAGCGCTTCGCCGCCATCGGCAAACTGATAGGCGAATGGCAGCCGGCTCAGTTGGTGGTGGGCCTGCCCATGCACCCGGACGGCGTCGAACACGAAATGAGCGCGCTGGCGCGCCGCTTCGCCAACCGGCTCAAAGGCCGCTTCGGCCTGCCGGTATGGCTGGTGGACGAGCGCTATACCTCGGTGATCGCCGAGCAGCTGCTGGAAGAGGCCGGCGTCAAGAAAGGACGCAAGCAAAAACCGGCGCTGGACCAGGTGGCCGCGCAGGCCATCCTCGCCGGCTGGTTCGAGCAGCCGGGCACCGCAGTTTGATGCCGGCCAGGCTCTTCGCCCTGCTGCTGCTCGCCGCCAGCGTCGCCGGCTTCTGCTGGTTGTGGCGCCAGGCGCAGCTGGCCAACGCGGCGCGCGATTGGCCGATCGCGGCCGGCGTCGTGGAGCGCAGCGCGGTGGAATGGCGGCAGCGCCGCGGCGGCGACAACAGCGATCAGCGCGAGTACCGCGCCGACGTCGTCTACCGCTACCAGGCCGGCGGCCAGCACTACCGCGCCGGCAATATCCGCATCCCCGACGCCGGCTTCGGCGGCAGCCAGACGCTGGCCCAGGATACCGTCAGCCGCTATCCCGCCGGCGCGGCGGTGCAGGTGCGCTACAACCCCGCCAAACCGCAGCAAGCCTGCCTGGAGACCGGCGCGCACTGGAGCCTGAGCGCCGGCCAGTTGCTGATGCTGCTGTTCGCCGCCGCCGGCGTCGCCCTGCTGCTCCGCCGCTGAGCCCTTCGCCACCGGGCGCCCGGTTCCCCTGCCAGAGAATCTCCGCAAGCCATTGTTTTGTTAGAAGCTATTAAGCGCCATTGAGTCGGGCCGGCAAACTGGCGATACTGATAGCGATGGCAGATTCAGCGGAGGGCCCCGCCATGAGCATCAGTCAAACCACGCAGATTTCACTGGCGAGCGCCGCCTTGCTCAACGGCGGCACCGTGCCGTCGCCGGTGGTGCAAAACGGCAACGCCACGCAGGCGCTGGCCGCCCAGGCGGCCCAGCTGTCGCAGGAGTCCAGCGTGGTGACGCTGCTGGGCGGCGGCGACAGCAGCGGCGCCACCTACGACCCCGCCGGCATGCTCAACGGCTTCGCCACCGCCGGCGTGCTGCAAGGCAGCGCGCTGAGCCCGAGCAGCGGCGAAAGCGCGCAGGACAGCACCGATCAGCAGGTGCTGGACCAAACGCTGGGCGTCAGCGGCGCCGCATCGTCCGGCCTCAACGGCAACTGGGCGACGGTGCTGCAAAGCAATCCGGCGCTGGCCGGCCAGGCGGTGGCGGACAGCACCAACGGCAATATCGTCGACACCCTGGCCTAGCGCCGGCCATGAAAAAAGCCCGGAATGCTCCGGGCTTTTTCGCGGGCCTCAGCGGCTGCCCTGCTTGCGGCTTTCCTTCTCTTTCAGCTTTTCCTCGCGCAGGATCGCGCGCTCGGCGGCGATGGCCTTCGCGCGCTTTTCCCACGCCAGCCATTCATCCGGGCGCTCCAGCGTGATGCGGCCGACCTGGCCGTCGCGGAAGTCGGTCAGCACGATCTCCGCCGCCTTCTGCATATTGATGCGGCCGCCGGACAGCACCGCGCCGCGCTTCCTGCCTATCATTTCCAGCACCTGCCAGTCCTGCCGGCCCTCCACGTCGTCCAGCTTGTAGCGCGCGCTCAATTCCGGCGCGTAATGGACCAGCAGATACTTCAGCAGCTCCAGCGTCACCTCTTCCTCGTCCATCGCGTTGCGGCCCACCGCGCCGCTGGCGGCCAAATTGTAGCCGCCCTCCTCCACCTCGATCTTCGGCCACAGCATGCCGGGGGTGTCGAACAGTTCGAAGTCGTCGGCCAGGATGATGCGCTGCTCGTTCTTGGTGACGCCCGGCATATTACCGGTCTTGGCGATCTTGCGGCTGGACATGCTGTTGATCAGCGTGGATTTCCCTACGTTGGGAATGCCGCAGATCAGCACCCTGAGCGGCTTTTCCAGGCCGCCGCGGTTGGGCGCCAGCTCGCGGCAGGCCGCCACCAGCTTCTGCGCCGGCGCGCGCTCGCCGGCGTCCATGCCCAGCGCCTGGGTATGGGGCTTGGCGTTGTACCAGGCCAGCCACTGCTGGGTGATGGCCGGGTCGGCCAGGTCCTGCTTGTTCAAGATCATCAGCCGCGGCTTGCCCTTCGCCATGCGGGCCAGCATCGGATTGGCGCTGGAAGCCGGCAGGCGGGCGTCCAGCAGCTCGATCACGACATCGATTTCTTTCAGGCGCTCGGTAATATCCTTGCGCGCCTTGTTCATATGGCCGGGGAACCATTGGATTGCCATTGTCAACGCTTTCTAATCGGGTCCAGCAGATAAGTCAGACCATTGTGGTCGAGTTCTTGCATCAGTTGCAGCAGCCGGCCGATCTCGCCGGGCGGAAAGCCTTCGCGGGCGAACCAGTTCAGGTAGTTGCCCGGCAGTTCGCAAATCAGGGTGCCCTTGTGCTTGCCGAAAGGCATGACGCGGGTGGTGAGGCTGAGCAGGTCTTCGGCTTGCATGATGGCAGGTATAGATTGAGGCTGGGCATTGTGCCAAAGCCGGCCAGCGCCGGCCAGGCTTGATATGGCGCAATCACGCAGCGGGTTTCGCTTTGGGCCGGCGCGGCGGCGATTTAGCATGTCGGCGCGACACCTGCGGCCGGCGCTGGTCCGGCCAGGCTTTTCGGTTCGCGCAGAGCCGTTTGCGGGCGCTTCGGCGCCCGCCTTTTCACGGCTGCGGCATGGGCTTGCGGTCGTTGAAATACAGGAAGCCCTTCACCACGCGGTAGATGTACCAAACCCACACCGCGAACAGCACTACGCCGCCCACCAACAGCCACAGCGTGGCGAAGCCGACGACATAGCCGAGCAGGGCCAGCCAGAAGGTGCGGATCTGCCATTCGAAATGGCTTTCGTACAAGGTGCCGCGCACATCGTCGCGCTTCACGTAGTTGATGATCACGCCGACCAGCGCGGTGACGCCGACCAGCAGGCTGACCGCCTGCAGGATGTACACCGCCAGCGTCAGATTGTTCAGCTTGCGTTCGCCTTCGTCGTGCAGCTCCAGCTCCATGCATCTTCTCCCGCGGGGTTAGCAATTCAGCAATTTTTCGAAACGCCCGGCCAGGCCGGCGCGCGCGCGGCGGCTGGCGTCCAGCGCCGCGGCGACGCCGCGGCCGGCGCCAGGCTGAGCCGGCCGCGGGCTCCAGCCCTGCAAACCGCCTTCGCCGCGGCCCCCGGACAGCAAGACCGGCAGCGCCGGCCGCCACGCCAGGCCGGCAGCCGCCGCCAGCTCCGCCGCGCGGCGGTTGGCGTCATCCAGCGCCGCCAGCTCGTCCAGCCCCAGCGCCACCTGCCGCCATTCCAGCAGCAGAATGCGCGCCGCCAACCAATCGGCCGGTTCGGCCAGGCGCGGCGGCAGGCCCTGCGCCGGCAAGCCGCGCCGCAGCGCCAGGCGCAAGGCCAGCAGGCGGATTTCCGGCAGCATGGACTCCAGCAGCGGCGCGCCGCCATCGCAAGCCGCCAGCCAGGAAGACAACTGCCCGGCCGGCGGCCCGGAGCGATAAGCCAGCCACTCGCCGTCGGTCACCAGGGCGACCGGGTACAGCGTGGACTCCGCCATCGTGGCGGCCTGGCTGCGGGCAAGGGAAAAGGCGTCTCTGACTTCGTTCATGGCAGGTGTCTCCGGATCGGGAACGGTGCGGTCGGACCGGAGAACATTCGCTTCTTGCAAGATCAAAAAAACAAATGCCACCGGTAACCGGCGGCATTTGTCGGGAATGTGCTCGCAGACCTCGTCGTCTTGGCCAAGCCTATCCCTGGCGCCGCCAGGATGAGCGGTACCAATAGGAATAGCGGTGGAAAAGGACGGCATTTCGGTCAGTCATGCCCAGCATGCTGCCAATGATGGCCGCCGCCGTCAAGCCATAGTTCCGGCGGCGGGGCGCGGCAACAAGCTGATCCCGCAAGAAAAAACCGGGCCGTCCTCGCGGAGCGGCCCGGTTTCGCGGCGCGGCGCGCGGCTTACATATTGGGGTAGTTAGGCCCGCCGCCGCCCTCCGGCGTCACCCAGTTGATGTTCTGGGTGGGGTCCTTGATGTCGCAGGTCTTGCAATGCACGCAGTTTTGCGCGTTGATCTGCAGCCGCGGCTTGCCTTCGTCCTGGCCGACGATTTCGTACACGCCGGCCGGGCAGTAGCGCTGCTCCGGCGCATCGTACAGCGCCAGGTTGACCGCCACCGGCACCGACGCGTCCTTCAGCTTCAGGTGCGCCGGCTGGTCTTCGCTGTGGTTGGCGTTGGAGATGAACACCGAGGACAGGCGGTCGAAGGTCAGCTTGCCGTCCGGCTTCGGATAGGCGATCGGGCTGAACTCATAGGCCTGCCGCAGCGACTCGTTGTCGGCGTGCTTGTGGCGCAGCGTCCACGGCGCGCGGCCGCGGAACAGGAAGGTGTCCAGCGCCGAATAGATCATCGCCGGCCACAGGCCCCAGCGGAACGACGGGCGGATGTTGCGCACCTTGTAGAGTTCGGCATGCGCCCAGCTCTGCTGGAACTTGGCCGAATAGGCCTTGGCTTCGCCGCCCTGCGCCCGCGCCTCGTCGCCCAACAGCTCGAACACCGCCTCGGCCGCCAGCATCGCGGATTTCATCGCGGTGTGGGTGCCCTTGATCTTGGGCACGTTGAGGAAGCCGGCGGTGTCGCCGATCAGCGCGCCGCCCGGGAAGGTCAGCTTGGGCAGGCTCTGCAGCCCGCCCTCGGTCAGCGCGCGGGCGCCGTAGGAGACGCGGCGGCCGCCCTCGAAGGTTTTCTTGATCGCCGGGTGGGTCTTGAAGCGCTGGAACTCCTCGAACGGCGACAGGTAGGGATTCTGGTAATCCAGGCCGACCACGAAGCCGACCGCCACCAGATTGTCTTCCAGGTGGTAGAGGAAGGAGCCGCCATAGGTGGCGGTGTCCAGCGGCCAGCCCACGGTATGGGTGATGTGGCCGGGCTGGTGATGCTCCGGCTTCACTTCCCACAATTCCTTGATGCCGATGCCGAAAGTCTGCGGATCGGCGCCGTCGCGCAGCTTGAAGCGCTCGAACAGCGTCTTGGTCAGCGAGCCCCTACAGCCTTCGGCGAACAGGGTTTGCTTCGCCCACAGCTCCATGCCCGGCTCGCCTTCCTGGTCGCCGTTCTTGCCGGTGCCGACCGCGCCGGTGGCCACACCCTTGACCGAGCCGTCGGCGTGGTACAGCACCTCGGCCGCGGCGAAGCCCGGGTAGATCTCCACACCCAGGTTTTCCGCCTGCTGGCCCAGCCAGCGGCAGAAGTTGCCCAGGCTGACGATGTAGTTGCCGGCATTGTGCATCTGCGGCGGCGTCGGCAGCTGGATGGATTCGGTTTCGGTCAGGTAGAGGAAACGGTCGGACAGCGCCGGCGTGTTCAGCGGGGCGTCCAGCTCTTTCCAGTTCGGCAGCAGCTCGCTGAGCGCGCCGGTTTCTATCACCGCGCCGGACAGGATGTGGGCGCCGATTTCCGAGCCCTTCTCCAGCAGGCAGACGCTGACTTCGCGGCCCTGCTCGGCCGCCAGCTGTTTCAGACGGATCGCCGCGGACAGGCCGGAAGGCCCGCCGCCGACGATCACCACATCGTATTCCATGTATTCGCGTTGCACCGTTTCTCCTTTGCGCCCGCCGGGACTTATTGATTTGATTGACATCATGCTATGAAGCGATGATGCCGTCAAAATCAAACAAGCGTTTAAACGGTGCCACTGTTGCGCAATGCGACAATGTCCGATTCGCCATAACCTAGCGTGCGCAAGATCTGCTCAGTATGTTCTCCCAGAGCGGGAGGGGCTAGATTGTACTCGACTGGCGTGCCGGAAAGTTTGATCGGACACCCTACCAGCGGCACTTCTTGTCCGACATTATCCTCCAAAGCCAGCTGCATGCCGCGCGCCTCGGCCTGCGGATCGGCGAAAGCCTCCTCCACGTCGTTGATCGGGCCGCAGGGCACGCCGGCCTTGTCCAGCTCCTTCAGCCAGTGCTCGCGCGAATGGTGGCGGAACGCCATCGCCAGCAGCGGCACCAGCTGGGCGCGGTTCGCCACCCGCTGCGGATTGGTGGCGTAACGGGCGTCGCGCGCCCACTGCGGCTGGCCGATCAGCCGGCATACCTCGGCGAACTGCTTGTCGTTGCCGCAAGCCAGGATGAAATGGCCATCCGACGCGGCGAACACCTGGTAGGGCACGATGTTGGCGTGGGCGTTGCCTAGCCGCGGCGGCACCTTGCGCCCCACCAGCCAGTTGGACGCCACATTGGCCAGCATCGCCAGCGAGCAGTCGAACAAGGCCATGTCGATATGCTGGCCGGCGCCGCTGCGTTCGCGGGCGATCAACGCCGCCTGCACCGCATTGGCGGCGTAGAGGCCGGTGAACAGGTCGGACACCGCCACCCCCACCTTGTGCGGCTCGCCGTCGGCCGGGCCGGTGATGCTCATCAGGCCGGACATGCCCTGCACGATATAGTCGTAGCCGGCCAGGCCGGCATAGGGCCCGCTCTGGCCGAAGCCGGTGATCGAGCAGTACACCAGCCGCGGATTGACGGCTTTCAGGCTGGCGTAATCCAGCCCGTACTTCGCCAAGCCGCCCACCTTGTAGTTTTCCAGCAGCACATCGGCCTCGGCCGCCAGCTTGCGCACGATTTCCTGGCCGGCCGGCTGGCTGATGTCCACCGTCAGCGAACGCTTGCCGCGGTTGGCGCACAGGAAATAGGCTGCCTTGCCGTCGGGCAGGCTGGGCGGCGCCCATTGCCGGGTATCGTCGCCGCTGCCCGGCTTTTCTATCTTGACCACATCCGCGCCCAGATCGGCCAGCAGCTGGCTGGCCCATGGCCCGGCCAGCACCCGGCTCAAATCCACAACCTTGATACCCGCCAACGCTCCTGCCATCGCGCTCTCCTTGTTCTGGCCGCCAAGATCCATGGCGCGCCTGTCCGCCGCTAAAAAAAAGTGGCCCGGCAAGCCGGGCCCCCAAAGGACAGACAGGAATCAACGGCGCGGCCGGCCCTCCGGCCGCGCCGGCTTATCAGGCAAACGCCTGAATACCGGTCTGGGCTCGGCCCAGAATCAGGGCATGCACGTCATGCGTGCCCTCATAAGTGTTGACCGCCTCCAGATTCATCACGTGGCGGATCACATGGAATTCGTCGCTGATGCCGTTGCCGCCGTGCATGTCGCGGGCGACGCGGGCGATGTCCAACGCCTTGCCGCAGTTGTTGCGCTTGATCAGCGAGATCATTTCCGGCGCGGCGCGGCCTTCGTCCATCAGCCGCCCCACCCGCAGCGCGGCTTGCAGGCCCAGCGCGATCTCGGTCTGCATATTGGCCAGTTTCAGCTGGATCAGCTGGTTGGCGGCCAGCGGCCGGCCGAACTGCTCGCGCTCCAGCGTGTACTGGCGGGCGGCCTGCCAGCAGAACTCGGCGGCGCCCATCGCGCCCCAGGCGATGCCGTAGCGCGCCTTGTTCAGGCAGCCGAACGGCCCTTTCAAACCCTTGACGCCGGGCAACAGCTGCTCGTCCGACACCAGCACGTCGTCCATCACGATTTCGCCGGTGATGGAGGCGCGCAAGGAGAACTTGCCGTGGATGGCCGGGGCCGACAGGCCCTGCATGCCCTTCTCCAGGATGAAGCCGCGGATTTCGTCGTCGTCATCCTTGGCCCAGACCACGAACACGTCGGCCGCCGGGCTGTTGGTGATCCACATCTTGCTGCCGGACAGCAGGTAGCCGCCGTCCACCTTGCGGGCGCGGGTCTTCATGCTGGCCGGGTCGGAGCCGGAATCGGGCTCGGTCAGGCCGAAACAGCCCAGCCACTCGCCGCTGGCGAGCTTGGGCAGGTATTTGTCTTTTTGCGCGTCGGAGCCGTAGGCCCAGATCGGGTGCATCACCAGGGACGACTGCACGCTCATCGCCGAGCGGTAGCCGGAATCCACCCGCTCCACCTCGCGCGCCACCAGGCCGTAGGCGACATGGCTGAGGCCGGCGCAGCCGTAGCCTTCTATGGTGCAGCCGAGGAAGCCCAGCTCGCCCATCTCGTTGATGATCTCGCGGTCGAAGCGCTCTGCGCGGTTGGCGGTCAGCACCCGCGGCAGCAGCCGCTGCTGGCAGTAGTCGTGCGCGCTTTGCTGCACCAGCCGCTCTTCGTCGCTCAATTGGTCCAGCAACAACAGGGGGTCTTCCCAGACGAAGGGCGCGCGCTGCGAGGATGCTGCCATATGCTTTCTCCCGATTAATTCCGCATTGCGGAATTGAATTTCACCATGCAAAATAGACTAAACACTCTGGCCGCGACTTGTAAAGCGATTTGCTCGTCATGCCGGCTATCTTTTGCCGTGATGGGGAACAAGATGCAACAAACAGAAGACCGGCAATTCGTCACCGCGCTGGCGCGCGGTCTGGAAATGCTGGCGGCGTTCCGCCCCGGCGAGGGCGCGTTGTCCAACCAGGAGCTGGCGCGCCGCACCGGCCTGCCCAAATCCACGGTGTCGCGGCTGAGCTACACGCTGACCCGGCTCGGTTATTTGCAGCAGGAAGGCGACGGCGGCCCGTACCGGCTGGGGCTGGCGTTGCTGGCGCTGGGCTCGGCGGCGCTGGCCGGCTACGATCTGCGCGCGGCGGCGGCGCCCTTGATGCGCGAATTCGCGCTGGCCAACAATGTGTCGGTGAGCCTGGCCCTGCTGGACGGCAGCGATATGGTGTATCTGGAAACCTGCCGCAGCCAGGCGCGGGTATCGGTGCAGCTTGCCACCGGCTCGCGGGTGCCGCTGGCCACCACCGCGATCGGGCGCGCCTATTTCGCCGGCTTGCCGGCCGCCGAGCGGCAAGCGCTGCTGCCGCGGCTGGCCGAGCGCTACGGCGCGGAATGGCCGCAACTGGAGCAAAGGCTGGAGCAGGCCTGCGCCGACTACTCGCGGCACGGCTACTCGGCGTCTTTCGGCGAATACGAAGCGGATGTGATGGCGGTGGGCACCCACCTGCCGGCGCTCTTGCCCGGCCAGCCGGCGATGGCGCTCAACGCCAGCGGCCCGGCCTTCGCCTTCGACGCGGCGGCGATGCGCGAACGGATCGCGCCGGCCTTGCTGGCGCTGCGCCAGCGCATCGCGCCGACGGTCTGAACGCCAGGAACGCCGCGGCCCGCTTGCGCGGGCCGCCGGGTTCAGGCTGACTGGATGTAATGCACCAGGTGGTTGATCACCTGCGCCTGCTCGTCTATCGTCGCCCGCACCAGATCGCCGATCGACAGCATGCCCAGTACGGTCTGGTCTTCCATCACCGGCAGGTGGCGGATGCGCTTTTCCGTCATCAGGCTCATGCAGTCGTCCAGCGTCTGCAGCGGCGTCACGTACACCACGCGGCTGGTCATGATGTCGCGCACCTTGGTCCCGGCCGAGGTGCGGCCCTGCAGCACGATGCGGCGCGCGTAGTCGCGTTCGGAAAAGATGCCGACGATGTCGCCGGACTCCATCACCAGCACCGCGCCGATATCGTTTTCCGCCATCACCTGCAGCGCCTGGAACACGGTGCTGTCCGGACTGACGTACACCAGCGCCCGCACCGGTTTGCCATCCAGCAATTGTCTTACGGTTTGCATGTCGCCTCCCCTTTTTATAGCCTGTGGCACCGCCGCGCGCGGCGGTATGCCATAACTATAGATCACCGCCGCGGCAGGCGGCGGCGGGGATGGGTCAGGCGCGGATCATGGTGCCGACGCCGGCGGCGGTCAGGATTTCCAGCAGCAGCGCGTGCTTGACGCGGCCGTCTATGATGTGGACCGCGCCGACGCCGTTCTTGGCCGCGTCCAGCGCCGAGCTGATCTTCGGCAGCATGCCGCCGGAAATGGTGCCGTCGGCGAACAGCTCGTCGATGCGCTGCGCGGTCAGCCCGGTCAGCAGCTTGCCCTGCTTGTCCAGCACGCCGGGCGTGTTGGTCATCAGCACCAGCTTTTCCGCCTGCAGCGTTTCCGCCAGCTTGCCGGCCACCAGGTCGGCGTTGATGTTGTAGGCCTCGCCGTCTGCGCCGACGCCGATCGGCGCCACCACCGGGATGAAGTCGCGGCTGTCCAGCAGCGACACCAGCGACGGGTCGATGGCTTCGATCTCGCCGACCTGGCCGATGTCCACCGCCTCGTCGCCGTCGGCCTTCAGGAACAGCTTGCGGGCGCGGATGAAATGGCCATCCTTGCCGGTCAAGCCCACCGCCTTGCCGCCGTGCTTGTTGATCAGCGACACGATTTCCTTGTTGACCAGGCCGCCCAGCACCATCTCCACCACTTCCATGGTTTCCTTGTCGGTCACCCGCATGCCCTGGATGAATTCGCCCTGCTTGCCTACGCGCGCCAGCAAGTCGTTGATCTGCGGGCCGCCGCCGTGCACCACCACCGGATTCATCCCCACCAGCTTCAGCAGCACCACGTCCTTGGCGAAGCCCTCTTTCAGGGCCTCGTCGGTCATCGCGTTGCCGCCGTACTTGATCACGATGGTCTTGCCGGCGAACTGGCGGATATACGGCAGGGCCTCGGCCAGGATGTTCGCCTTTTCGGCTGCGTCTGTTGCCACTTCATTTCTCCTTGCTAGCGGATCGCGTTCTTCAACCCTAAACGGCTGGCCGGCGATTTCGGATTACGGTGTCGCATTTTAATCACGGCAATTGCTGAACTGTGATTTATTAATTGCCGAACCCTGATCGAAAGACCTACAGTGCCGATATTACTGAACAAGAATTCAGAAAGATCGTCATGACCGACACCGGCAACAGCCGCTGGCAGCGCAAGAAGGACGCCAGGCCCAGCGAAATCCTGGACGCCGCGCTGACCTTATTCGTCGAAAAGGGCTATCTCGCCACCAAGATGGAAGACATCGCCCGCGCCGCCGGCGTCACCAAGGGCACGCCTTACCTGTATTTCCAGAACAAGGAAGACATCTTCAAGGCGGTGGTGCGCGAAACCATCGTCGCCCGCGTCCACGCGATGAGCGCGCAACTGGCCCAAGTGCACGGCGTCGGCAGCAGCGAACTGCTGTTTCTGGCGCTGGACGATTGGTGGACTCATATCGGCTCCACCCGCGCCGCCGGCCTGTGCAAGCTGATGGCCGCCGAGGCCACCAATTTCCCGGAGCTGACGCGCTTTTATTACGACGAAGCCATCCTGCCGGCGCGCCAGTTGCTCGGCCACATCATCCAGCGCGGCATGGACAGCGGCGAATTCCGCCCGGTCCATCTCGATTACGCGATCGACGCGCTGACCGCGCCGATGATGATGACGATGATCCTCAGCCACTCGTTCGCCCTGGTGCCCGGCTGTTGCGACAGCATCAAGGACAATCCGCTCGAATTCCTCAAGACCTCGCTGCGGTTGACGCTGCAAGGCATGCACCAGCCCGCGCCCCAGGACGCCCGCCCATGAAACACATAGTTCCCCTCGGCCTCGCGCTCGCCGCCGCGCTTGGCCTTTCCGCCTGCAAGGGCCAAACCGCCGCGCCGGAAGACATTCGCCCGGTGCGCTACGCGGTCGCCGGCGGCCATGCCGAAACCGGCGGCGACAGCTACGCCGGCGAAATCCGCGCCCGCCACGAGACCCAGCTGGCGTTCCGCGTCGCCGGCAAGGTGGTGGCCAAGCTGGTCAACAGCGGCGAGCGCGTGAAAAAGGGCCAGCCGCTGGCGCGGCTGGACCCCAGCGACTACCAGCTCGACCTCGCCGGCAAACAGGCGCAGCTGGCGGCAGCCGAATCCGACCTAGCCCAACAGCAGCTGAACCTGAAGCGTTACCGCGAGCTGCTGGCCAAACAGTTCATCAGCCAGGCCCAGGTGGACGGCCAGCAGAACGGCGTCAACGCCGCCCAGGCCAAGGTCAACCAGGCGCGCGCCGCGCTGTCCGCCAGCCGCAATCAAACCGCTTACTCGACGCTGACGGCCGACGCCGACGGCGTGGTCAGCCAGATGCAGGCCGAACCCGGCCTGGTGGTGGCCGCCGGCCAGCCGGTGGCCAAGCTGTCGCAGGACGGCGCGCGCGAAGTGGCGATCCAGGTGCCGGAAAACGCGCTGGAGCGGCTGCGCGCCGCCGGCGTGTTCCAGGTCAGCCTGTGGAAGGGTGGCGCGCCGCTGCAAGGCAAGCTGCGCGAACTGGCCGCCGACGCCGATCCGGCCACCCGCACCTATCCGGCCCGCATCGCGCTGTCCGGCGACAGCCGCGCGCTGCAGCTGGGCATGACCGCCAATGTGCGCGCCCCCGGCCAGGCCGCCGCCGGCGCGCTGCGCCTGCCGCTGACCGCGGTGCTGGACCTGCAGGGCAAACACTATGTCTGGACCATAGACGCGCAAAGCCTGCGCGTCAGCCGCAAGCCGGTCAGCGTCGGCGCGGCGGACAACGACAGCATCGCCGTCACCGACGGCGTGCGCGCCGGCGACAAGGTGGTGACCGCCGGCGTGCATCTGCTGCGCGAAGGCCAGCGCGTCAAGCTGCTGGATCGGTGAGGACGCGGCGATGAAGAAACTGAATCTCTCCGAATGGGCGCTGCACCACCAGGCGCTGGTGCGCTACCTGATGGTGATGCTGATGCTGGCCGGCGCCTGGGCCTACACCCAGCTGGGCCAGAAGGAAGACCCGGAATTCACCTTCAAGGCGATGCTGGTGCAAGCCAACTGGCCGGGCGCCACCACCTTGCAGATGGAGCAGCAGGTCACCGACAAGCTGGAGGAAAAGCTGCAGGAGATGGGCGAGATCGACTACGTGCAAAGCTATACCAAGCCGGGCGAAAGCCTGCTGGTGGTGTCGCTGCGCGAGAACGTGCCGCCCAAGAACGTGCCGCAGCTGTGGTACCAGGTGCGCAAGAAGCTGGGCGACATCGCCTACACCCTGCCCGCCGGCGCGCAAGGGCCGTTCTTCAACGACGAGTTCGGCGACACCTTCGGCAATATCTACGCCTTCAGCGGCGACGGCTTCAGCTATGAGGAGCTGCGCCGCTACGTGGAAGCCTCCAAGCAGGAACTGCTGCGCGTGCCCGACGTAGCCAAGGTGCAGGTGCTGGGCAAGCAGGAGCAACGCATCTACGTCGACCTGTCCAGCGCCAAGCTGGCCAGCCTGGGCCTCGATACCCGCGTGGTCTGGCAGGCGCTGCAGCAGCAAAATGGCATGACGCCGGCCGGCACCTTCGAAACCGCCTCCGACCGCATCTGGGTGCGCCCCAGCGGCCAGTACGGCTCGGTGGAAGCGGTCGCCGCCACGCCGGTCAGCGTCGGCGGCAAATCGTTCCGGCTGGGCGACATCGCCAGCGTCAAGCGCGGCTACATCGACCCGCCCGCCACCAGCGTGCGCTTCAACGGCCAGCCGGCGCTGGCGCTGGCCATCAGCATGAAGAGCGGCGGCGACGTGCTGAAGCTGGGCGCCAACCTCGACCAGGCCATCGCCGGCATCCAGGGCAAGCTGCCGCTGGGCGTGGAAATCCACGCGGTGTCGGACCAGCCCAAGGTGGTGCACGACGCGGTGGGCGAATTCATGCGCTCGCTGGTGGAGGCGGTGGTGATCGTGCTGGCGGTCAGCTTCTTCAGCCTGGGCCTGCGCACCGGCGTGGTGGTGGCGCTGTCCATTCCGCTGGTGCTGGCGATGACCTTCCTCGCCATGTATTGCTTCAACATCGATCTGCAGCGCATCTCGCTGGGCTCGCTGATCATCGCGCTGGGCCTCTTGGTGGACGACGCCATCATCGCGGTGGAAATGATGGCGCTGAAGCTGGAGCAAGGCTGGAACAAGTTCCAGGCCGCCACCTACGCCTACAGCAGCACGGCCTTCCCGATGCTGACCGGCACGCTGATCACCGCCGCCACCTTCCTGCCGGTGGGCCTGGCCAAATCGATGGCCGGCGAGTACGTGTTCAGCCTGTTCGCGGTGGTCGGCATCGCGCTGGTGCTGTCGTGGATAGTCGCGGTGGTGTTCACCCCCTATCTGGGCTACAAGCTGCTGTCCAGCCATGCCCGCCACGAAGAGGTCGACGTCTACCAGAAACCGTTCTACCTGCGCTTCCGCGCGCTGCTGGGCTGGTGCCTGGACCACCGCAAGACGGTGATCGCCGCCACCCTGGCCGCCTTCGTCGTGTCCTTGTTCGCGTTCAAGCTGTTCGTCGCCCAGCAGTTCTTCCCCTCGTCCAACCGGCCTGAGCTGATGGTGGACATGTGGCTGCCGCGCGGCGCCAGCTACCACGCCACGCTGGAGCAGGTGGAAAAGATGGAAAAGCTGGCCCGCGCCGATCCCGGCGTGGCCAGCGTCACCAGCTATGTCGGCAGCGGCAGCCCGCGCTTCTACCTGCCGCTGGACCAGCAGCAGCAGCACACCAATTACGCGCAGCTGATGGTGATGACCCGCGACGAGCATGTGCGCGAAGCGGTGAAGGCGCGGCTGGAAAAGATTTTCGACAACGACTTCCCGCTGGTGCGCGGCCGCGTCACCCGGCTGGAAAACGGCCCGCCGGTCGGCTACCCGGTGCAGTTCCGCGTGATGGGCCCCGACCACGACCAGGTGCGCAAGATCGCCGACCAGGTGGAAGCGCTGGTGCGCAAGCACCCGTCCACGCTGCACGTCAACCAGAACTGGGGCGAGCAGGTGAAGGCGCTGCGCATAGACATCGACCAGGACAAGGCCGCCACGCTGGGGCTGTCGTCGCAACAGCTGTCGCAGCAGCTGCAGATGCTGATCTCCGGCAGCGCCGTCAGCGATTACCGCGAAGGCAACCAGAGCATCGCCATCGTCGGGCGCCTGAACCCCGGCGAGCAAAGAGACGTCGCCGCGCTGGGCAACCTGATGGTGCAGACCGCCAGCGGCCGCTTCGTGCCGGTATCGCAGATCGGCCATATCCGCTACGAACCGGAGGAAGGCATCATCTGGCGCCGCAATCGCCTGCCCACCATCACCGTCAGCGCCGACGTGGTCGACGGCGTGCAGGGCGCCGACGTTTCCACCCAGCTGTCGCCGGGCATGGCCGCGCTGGAGAAGATGCTGCCGCTGGGCTACCACATCGAGGCCGGCGGCACGCTGGAGTCCAGCGGCAAGTCGCAGCAGGCGATCGCCGCCGTCGCGCCGTTGATGATTGTTGTAGTTCTGACACTCCTGATGCTGCAGCTGCAGAGCTTCCAACGCACGCTGATGGTGGTGCTGACCGCGCCGCTCGGCATGATAGGCGTCACCTTGACGCTGATCTTGTTCCGCGCGCCTTTCGGCTTCGTCGCCATGCTGGGCGTGATCGCGCTGTCCGGCATGATCATGCGCAACTCGGTGATCCTGGTGGACCAGATCGAGCATGACATCCGCGAAGGCATAGACCGCTTCGAGGCCATCATCGGTTCCACCGTGCGGCGTTTTAGGCCCATAATGCTGACGGCATTGGCGGCCATTTTGGCAATGATTCCGTTGACCCGCAGCACGTTCTGGGGTCCGATGGCGGTGGCCATCATGGGGGGCCTGCTGGTGGCCACCGTGCTGACCCTGCTGTTCCTGCCGGCCCTGTACGCCCAATGGTTCCGCGTGTCGCGCGACGAGCGGCAGCCAACACTTCCACAGCAAGAATAACGAGCACCAGATGAAGAATACCCGCCTCACCTTATTGGGCAGCCTGCTGATGCTGGGCCTCGCCGCGCCCAGCCAGGCTTTCGACCTGGTCGGCGCCTGGCAGGCCGCCCGCGACTACAACGCCGATTTCGCCGCCGCGCGCGCGCAACGCGAAGCCGGCCAGGAAAAACGGGTGCAGGGCCGCTCGCAACTGCTGCCGCAGGTCAGCCTGAACGGCAGCTACGCGTACAACAACCCGCTGCAGCCCAACCGCATCGCCGACGCCTTCGGCAACGTGGTGGGCAACACCCCCTACGAAACCCACGGCTACACGCTGGGGCTGCAGCAGCCCTTGTTCGACGCCGGCAAATACACCGGCTACAAAAAAGGCGAGATCGGCACCCGCCTGGCCGACACCACCTTCGACGCCGCCGAACAGCAGCTGATCCTGGACATCGCCCAGGCCTATTTCGACGTGCTGCGCGCCCAGGACACGCTGGCCGCCACCCGCGCCAGCAAGAAAACTTATCTGAACCTGCTGCAGCAGGCCAAAACCGCGTTCGAGGTCGGCACCGCCACCATCACCGACACCAACGAGGCGCAGGCCGGCTACGACGGCGCCGTCGCCCAGGAAATCAACGACGCCAACAACCTGGAGCTGGCGCAGCACAATCTGCAGCGGCTGACCGGCCTGGAGCCCGGCGCCATCCAGACCGTGCGCGACCAGCTGCCGCTGGACCCGCCCAAGCCCGCCGGCCTGGACGCCTGGCAAGACCTGGCGCTGCGCAACAGCCTGCGCATCAGAAGCGCCGAGCAAAACCTGCAGCTGGCCGAGCAGACCGTCACCGAGAAACGCGGCAACCACCTGCCCACCGTCACCCTCAATGCCGGCTACGCCGACAATGTCAGCAACCAGTACGGCAACTATCCGCATACCCGCGGCAGCAATGTCGGCGTCACCGTCAGCGTGCCGCTGTTCGCCGGCGGCGGCATCAATTCCCAGGTGCGCGAAGCGGTGGCGCAGCGCGAAGCCGCTCGCGATCAGCTGGAATCCACCCGCCGCCAAGTGCGGGAGGACGTGCGCAAGGCATTCCTGGGCGTGACCAACGGCGCGGCGCTGGTGCGCGCCCAGCAGCAACTGCTGCTGTCGGCCAAAAGCAAGGTGGACTCCACCCGGCTGGGCAAGGAAGTGGGCATCCGCACCAGCATCGACCTGCTGCAGGCTGAGCAGGCCTACTACACCGCGGTCACCAGCCTGGCCAACGCCAAATACAGCTACCTCACCGCCAAGCTGGCGCTGGCCCAATCCGCCGGCCAGCTGGCGCCGCAGGTGCTGAACGAGGTCAACCAGGTCATCGTCCGCTAAACTCCGCTGCCCTCGCCGCCGCATGCCCCGCCATGCGGCGCGCCTTTCCGCTGTGCCACTCCCGCCACAAGTGTTTAACTTTTTATTGCATGTGTGGCTTTTTGCTAAACACGCTCATAGAATGATCCGCTAACGCGCCGGCATGCCGCCGGCCCGATACCGACAACGCCGAGGCATCGCCAGCCGATCGCCGCGCGGCCCCGAGGAGACCTCCATGAGCCAGCAGCAACTGATGCAACGCAAAGCCGACGCCACCCCGCGCGGCGTGGGCGTGATGTGCGGTTTCTTCGCCGAACGGGCGAAGAACGCGGAAGTGTGGGACACCGAAGGCCGGCGCTACATCGATTTCGCCGGCGGCATCGGCGTGCTCAACACCGGCCACCTGCACCCGAAAGTGGAAGCCGCGGTGGCGGAGCAGCTGTCCCGCTTCAGCCATACCTGCTATCAGGTGGTGCCTTATGAATCGTACATCCGCCTGGCGGAGAAGCTGAACGGGCTGACCCCGGGCCAGCACGCCAAGAAAACCGCGCTGTTCACCACCGGCGCCGAAGCGGTGGAAAACGCCGTCAAGGTGGCGCGCGCCTTCACCGGCCGCCCGGGCATCATCGCCTTCGGCGGCGCCTTCCACGGCCGCAGCCTGCTGGGCATGGCGCTCACCGGCAAAGTGGCGCCGTACAAGCTTAACTTCGGCCCCTTCCCCTCCGACATCTATCACGCGCCCTATCCCAGCGCGCTGCACGGCGTGTCGATAGCGGAATCGCTGACCGGGCTGGAGCGGCTGTTCAAGTACGATATCGATCCGGCCCGTGTCGCCGCCATCATCTACGAACCGGTGCAGGGCGAAGGCGGCTTCTACCCGGCCCCGGCGGAATGGGTGAAAGCGCTGCGCGCGCTGTGCGACCGCCACGGCATCCTGCTGATCGCCGACGAAGTGCAATCCGGCTTCGCCCGCACCGGCAAGCTGCTGGCCAGCGAGCATTTCGACGCGGTGCCCGACCTGATCACCATGGCCAAATCGCTGGCCGGCGGCTTTACGCTGTCGGCGCTCACCGGCCGCGCCGAAGTGATGGACGCGCCGGCGCCGGGCGGCCTGGGCGGCACCTATGCCGGCAACCCGCTGGCGGTGGCCGCGGCGCTGGCGGTATTGGATGTGATCGAAAGCGAGAAGCTGGTGGAGCGCGCCCAGCGCCTGGGCGACGCGCTGAAGGAAAAACTGAGCGGACTGAAAACCGCGGTGCCGCAAATCGCCGAAGTGCGCGGCCTGGGCGCGATGATCGCCGTGGAATTCAACCAGCCCGGCAGCCACACGCCCGACCCTGACTTCGCCAAGAAGGTGCAACAGCACGCGCTGGCCAACGGCCTGATCCTGCTGACCTGCGGCGTCTACGCCAATGTGGTGCGCTTCCTGTTCCCGCTGACCATCGAAGACGAGATCTTCGCCGAGGCGCTGGGCAAGCTGGAAGCGGCGCTGAAAGCCTGATCGACTGACACTATTCTCCCCTGCGAGCGGTCGCGCCTGATGGCGCTTCCGCTCGTTTGCACAAGGAACACCCCGATGCTCACTCTGCAAGACGCCAAGCTGCTGCGCCAGCAATGCTATCTGGACGGCCAATGGCTGGATGCCGACAACCGCCAAGCCATCGCCGTGCAAAACCCTGCCACCGGCGAAACCATAGGACAGGTGCCGAAAATGGGCGCAGCCGAAGCCGAGCGCGCAGTGGCCGCCGCCGCGCGCGCCTTCCCGGCCTGGAAGGCCAAGAGCGCCAAGGAGCGCGCCGCCATCCTGCGCCGCTGGTTCGACCTGATCATCGCGCACCAGCAGGATCTGGCCGTGATCCTGACCTCCGAACAAGGCAAACCTCTGGCCGAGGCCAAGGGGGAGATCGCCTACGGCGCCAGCTACATCGAGTGGTACGCCGAGGAAGCCAAGCGCGTCTATGGCGACATCGTGCCCGGCCCGGCCGGCGACCGCCGCGTGCTGGTGACCAAGGAGCCGATCGGCGTCACCGCCGCCATCACGCCGTGGAACTTCCCCAGCGCGATGATAACCCGCAAGGCCGCGCCGGCGCTGGCCGCCGGCTGCACCATGGTGGTCCGCCCGGCCAGCCAGACCCCGCTGTCGGCGCTGGCGCTGGCCGAGCTGGCCGAGCGCGCCGGCATTCCGCCCGGCGTGTTCTCCGTCATCACTGGCGGCTCCAGCGAAATCGGCGCGGTGCTGACCGGCAGCGATACGGTGAAGAAGTTCTCCTTCACCGGCTCCACCGAAGTCGGCCGCAAGCTGATCGCCCAGTGCGCCGGCACGGTGAAGAAGGTATCGATGGAGCTGGGCGGCAACGCGCCGTTCATCGTATTCGACGACGCCGACCTGGACGCCGCGGTGGAAGGCGCGCTGATCTCCAAATACCGCAACGCCGGCCAAACCTGCGTTTGCGCCAACCGCCTCTACGTGCAGGACGGCGTCTACGACGCCTTCGCCGAAAAGTTCGCCGCCGCCGTCGCCACCTTGAAAGTCGGCAACGGCCTGGAAGCCGGCGTCAGCCAAGGTCCGCTGATCGACCAGAACGCCGTCGCCAAGGTGGAAGAGCACATCGCCGACGCTCTGGCCAAGGGCGGCAAGCTGATCGCCGGCGGCAAGCGCCACGCGCTGGGCCACACCTTCTTCGAGCCGACGCTGATCGCCGACGTCACCAGCAATATGAAGGTGGCGCGCGAGGAAACCTTCGGCCCGCTGGCGCCGCTGTTCCGCTTCCAGACCGAGGAAGAAGCGATCCGCCTGGCCAACGACACCGAGTTCGGCCTGGCCAGCTATTTCTACGCCCGCGACGTCGGCCGCATCTTCCGCGTCGCCGAAGGCCTGGAGTACGGCATGGTGGCGGTCAACAGCGGCCTCTTGTCCAACGAGGCCGCGCCGTTCGGCGGCGTCAAACAATCCGGCCTCGGCCGCGAAGGCTCCAAGTACGGCATCGAAGACTATCTGGAAATCAAATACGTGCTGCTGGGCGGACTGGACCGCTGAGCGGCACGCCCCATGACAAGAGCCGCCCGGCATGCCGGGCGGCTCTTGTCGTTTCGCGGTTGGCGCTCAATGCGCGCCGCTGGTGTCCACCTTGCCCTGCGGCGCGCCCGGCTTGGCCAGCCACACCACGCCGATCAGACCCAGGAACATCACCGCCGATCCCCAGAATATGTCATTGGCCGCCAGCATATAGGCCTGGGTGCTGATCTGACGCTCCAGCAGCTGGTAGGACTGGCTCAGGCCATACCCCATGTCCGACAGCTGATTCAAGCTGATGCGGGTGGCCGCCGAGAACGACGACACCGATTCGCCCAACTGCACGTGATGCAGGCTGGCGCGGCTGTCCCACAAGGTGCTGGCCGCCGACGCGCCGAACGCCCCCGCGGTGATGCGGGCGAAATTGGCCAGACCGGAAGCCGCGGCCAAGCGTTGCGGCGGCAGGCCGGACAGGGTCAGCGCGGTCAAAGGCACGAAGAAGGTGGCCATCGCCGCGCCCTGGATGAACTGCGGCAGCATGATGGTGGCCACGTCGGCCTGCATATTGAAGCGCGAGCGCAGGTAGCAAACGATGGCGAACACCAGGAAAGCGAAGCTGGCCAGCACGCGGGCGTCGAAGCGGCCGATGTTCTTGCCTATCGTCGGCGACAGCAGCAGCGCCAGAATGCCCACCGGCGCGCTGACAATGCCGGCCCAGGTGGCGGTGTAGCCGGCGAACTGCTGCAGCCACAGCGGCAGCAGCACCAGGTTGGCGAAGAAGATGCCGTAGCCCAGCGACAGCGCCAGCGAACCGATGGCGAAATTGCGGCTCTTGAACAAGGTCAGGTCGACGATGGGATGCTCTTCGGTGATTTCCCAGATCACGAACAAGATGAATGCGACCAGGGCCGCCAGCGCGAGCGCCACGATCTCGCCGGAACCGAACCAGTCCAGCTCCTTGCCCTTGTCCAGCATCACCTGCAGGCAGCCGACCCAGATGATCAACAGGCCCAGGCCCATGCGGTCTATCGGCTTCTTCACCCGCGGCGACTCGTAATCGCGCAGCAGCACCCAGGTGAGCCAGGCGGCGAACAGGCCGGTAGGCACGTTGATATAGAAAATCCACGGCCAGGAGATATTGTCCGAAATCCAGCCGCCCAGAATAGGCCCCAGCACCGGCGCGATCATGGTGGTCATCGCCCACATCGCCAGCGCCATGCCGGATTTTTCCTTGGGGTAAGCCTGCAGCAGCAGGGCCTGGGACAGCGGAATCATCGGCCCCGCCACCGCGCCTTGCATGATGCGGAACAGGATCAACGACTCCAGGCTGCTGGCCATCCCGCACAGCAGCGACGCGATGACGAACAGCACCACCGAGGCCACGAACAGCCGCACCTGGCCGTAGCGCTGGGTCAGCCAGCCGGTCAGCGGCACCGCGATGGCGTTCGCCACCGCAAACGAGGTGATCACCCACGTTCCCTGGCTGGCGCTGACGCCGATATCGCCGGCGATGGAGGGAATGGATACGTTGGCGATCGTGATGTCCAGCACGTTCATGAATGTCGCCATCGCCAGCGCGATGGAGGCCAGCACCAGCCTCATGCCGGTCAGCGGCGTCGTTTGGGCAGCTGCACTCATGCTTTTCTCCTTAACGGCTCAGGTTGGCGGCGATGATGTGCTTGGCCATGTCGTCGGCGGCGGCGGCCTGCTCCTGGTACACGCGGGTTTCCGCCACCGCGCGCGCCGGCGCTGCGCTGGACAGCTGCGCGCCGCTCTGGTCCTTGACCTCCACCTCGGCCTGCATCGACAAGCCCACGCGCAGCGGATGCGCCTTCACCTCGGCCGGATCCAACGCCACCCGCACCGGCAGCCGCTGCACCACCTTGATCCAGTTGCCGGTGGCGTTCTGGGCCGGCAACAGCGAGAAGGCGCTGCCGGTGCCCGCTCCCATCCCCACCACTTTGCCGTGGTACACCACGTCCTTGCCGAACAGATCGGCGCTCAGGGTCACCGGCTGGCCGATGCGCATATGGCGCAGCTGGCTTTCCTTGAAGTTGGCGTCCACCCACAGTTGATCCAGCGGCACCACCGCCATCAGCGGCGCGCCGACGCTGACGCGCTGCCCCACCTGGGCGCTGCGGCGCGCCACATAGCCGCTCACCGGGGCGACGATGGCGGTGCGCGCCAGCGCCAGCTCAGCCTCCTTCAATTTGGCCACCGCCTGCACCACCGCCGGATGCTGCTGGATGCCGCCGGCGCCGGACAGCGCGCGGCTGCTGGCCAGTTGCTCTTGCGTCGAATTCAACGCCGCCTCGGCGGTCTGCACCGTGCCCTGGGCGTGGCGGATTTCCTCGGCCGATACCGCGCCGCTGCCCGTCAGCTCCTGCCGGCTGGCCAGGTCGGCCTTGGCCCGGGCCAGTTCGGCGGTCTTGCCGGCCACATCGGCGGCGCGGGACGCTTGGGTCGTGTACAGGGTCTGGGTCTGGCGCACCACCTGCGCCAGCTGCGACTTGGCTTGGTCCACCGCCAGCTTGGCGTCGGACTGGTCCAACTGCACCATCACGCTGCCGGCCTTGACGAAATTGGTATCGTCGGCGCGGATCGCCACCACGGTGCCGGCGGTTTGCGGAGTCAGTTGCACCACGTTGCCGGCCACATAGGCGTCGTCGGTGCTTTCCAGATAGCGGGCGGAAGCGAACCAGTAGCTGCCGTAAGCCACCGCCGACACGGCGAGGCCGGCGGCCAGCATCAGCACCAGGCTCTTGCGGCGGGCCTGCAGATTGGCGGCGGGTTGGTTGGAGGCCGGCAGGGTGGCGGTTTGAGTGGTCATGTTGTTTTCCTTTGCGCGATGTGAATGAGGTTCAGGCTTGCTTGGATTCGGCGAGGGACAGATCCAGACCGCCCCCCAGCGCATGATTGAGACGGATCGCGGTTTGCAGCCGCAGAGCCTGCAGATCGATGTCCGCGGCCTTCTGCGCCAGCAGCCGGTCTTCGGCGCCGATCACCGCCAGATAGCTGGACAGGCCCTTGCGATAACGGCTCTGCGCCGCCTGGTCGGCGGATTCGAGCTGGCGCAACGCCGCCTCGTGCTGGCCCTGGCGATTGGCCAGCGAGCGCCAGTTGCCGACCTGATCGGCGACATCGCGCAGCGCATCCAGCACCAGTTGGTTGTACAAAGCCACTTCGGCGTCGTAGTCGGCGTTGCGCAGCGCCAGGCCCGCCCGCAGCCTGCCGGCGTCGAACAGGGGCAGATGGATCGCCGGCCCCAGATTGAAGATCTGGCTGCCGCCCTTGAACAGATCGGACGCGTTCAGCGCGTCGCCGCCCACGCCCGCCATCAGGTCGATGTTCGGGTAGAAATCGGCCTTGGCCGCCTGGATATCGTGGCTGGCGGCCTCGAGACGCAGCTTTTGCGCCGCCACCTCCGGCCGCCGGGCCAGCAAATCGCTTTCCAGCCGGGCGGGCAGGCGCAGCTCGCCGCCCATCTTCAGCGTCGGCCGGGCCAGAGCCTCGCCAGCGGCCGGATCCATTCCCGCCAGCACCGCCAGCCGGTGCCGCAGCAGCACCGCCTGGTTGCCCAGCGCCTCCACGTCCGCCCGGGCCATCGACACCGACGCGCCGGACTGTTTCAGCTCCACGTCCGAATCCAGGCCAGCCTTGAGCCGCGACTCGCGCAGCGCCACTTCGCGCTCCCGCAGCTGCACGCGCTGTTCCGCCAGCGCTTTTTGCTGCTCCAGCCGGGCCAGTTCGACATAGCTCTGGCTGACCGAGCTGGCCAGCGCCAAGCCCACGGCCTGCGCCTCCAGCCGGGCCGCGTCGCGGCGGTTCAGCTCGGACAGGGTGCGTTCGCGGTTGCGGCCCCAGAAATCGAACTCATAGTGGAAATCCAGCCCCAGCTCGACCGAGTTGTAGCTGCTGCCGGCCAGCGGCGCCGGGAAGGCGCCATGCGCGCTGAAACGATGGCGCGACGCCACGCCGTTCAGATCCAGCTGCGGCCCTTCGGCTGCGCTTTGTCCGGCCAGGAAGGCCCCGGCTCGCTCCAGCCTGGCTTGCGCCTGAATCATCGTGGGAGAGGCGCTCAGCGCGCGCTGGATCAGATCGGACAATTGCGCATCCTGGAAGCGTCCCCACCAGGCGGCCTCTGGCCAGGCCGCTTGCTCAGCGACCGCCGCCGCCGCCGACGCCGCGCCCAGCTTGAGCGTTTCCGCGGCCAGCGGCCGCGCTTGCGGCGCCAGGCCATGATCGCTGGCGCAGCCTGCCAGCAGCAGGCTGGCGCACAGCGTGGTCAACCACAGTTTCTTGTTCATGTTCGCCTCCTGATCCTTGCCATGGCTTTTACTGCCATGGCAGGGATTCAGTTAAAAAAAATTCAGGGGTTGAGATTCGCGCTCAGCTGCGCCAACAAACGTCTCAGCGCCGCGAAATCGTCGGGGTGGAAGTTGACCAGCGCCCGGTTGAGCACCTCCACCGCCGCGTCCACCAGCTCCGGCCGCAGCTGCCGGCAGATGCTGGTGGGCTTGACCAGCACCACGCGCCGGTCATCCTTGCTGCGCAGACGGTGGATGAAGCCCTTCTCCTCCAGGCGATCCAGCATCCGGGTCATCGACCCGGTATCGCATTCCAGCTGCCGGCACAGATCCGAGGCGCTGCGAACCTCGCCGCTCAGCACCCTCATCAACACCTTCCATTGCGCGGCGGTGAGTTCGAGCGGCTCCATGCGCTGGTCGATCTGCCGCAGCAGCTGGTGGTGCAGACTGGCGATCTGCTGGCCCAGGCTGGTGTCGATGCGGTAGGTTTCCGCGCTGTAAGGGGTGAAGAGCGGCGAGGTCGCTGCGTGTTCCATGGACTTTCCTTTCCAATCAGAGCGTTTTGCCGGCTTCGGACGGCAAACCGCTTTGGACATACAGCAGAGACGACAGCGTGATCAGGATCAGCGTCATGTGCACCACCTGCACCGCGCCTTGCTTGATCCAGTAGCCGAACCACAGGCCGCCGCAGGCGAACCACAGCCACAGCAACAGGAAGCAGGACAACGCGGCGATGGCCACCACCCTGGCCTGGCGGAATCGGCGCAGCTCATTGCTGACCACCGCGCGGGCAAAGGCCAGCGCCGCCGCCCACAATCCGGCGGCCACGCACAGCTGGAAGCCGATCACCGCGTGCAGCAGGCTGGGCACCCATTTGGCCGGCCAGGCATGCCAGACCAGGCCCTGCCCCAGTTGATGATCCATCGACAGCAAATCCATCGACAGCATGTGGCCCAGCAGTACCTGGTTGGTGCCCGGATCGGTGATGTTGTTGAACACCGCGATGCTGAGCCAGGCGGCGAGGCCGGCCAGCAGCAGCAGGCGGCTGATTGCGGCAATGCGAATAGACATGACGGTTTCCTTAGAAAGAAACGGAAGGCTTGAGCACCGGCCAACCGCGTTGATTGGCCGCGCGCACCAGTTCCGGATCGCGGGCCACCACCGATGGGTGGCCGACGGTTTCCAGCAATGGCAAGTCGGAAATGTGGTCGCCGTAGCCGTAGCAGACGGCGGCATCGGAGCCGCAACGCGCCAGGAAGGCCAGTACCGCGGCCTGCTTGCCGGCGCCTATGGTCTGCGGCGACAGCAGTTCGCCGGAGTAGCGCCCGTTTCTGACCTCCAGGCGGTTGGCCAGCACATGGCGCACTCCCAGCGCCTCCGCCAGCGGCTGCAGGATGTCCACCGACGAGCCGGAAACGAAGACCGGCTCGACGCCATGGTCGATATGTCTTTGCAGGGCGTTCAGCGCCGGGCGGATGTAAAAGCCATCCCGGCTCGACACTTCGGCGAACCACGCCTTGGCGGCGGCGGCCAGTTGCTCGGGCGCATGGCCGGCAAACTCGCGGAAGAAGGCGCGATTCACCTCGCTGCGGTCGCAGCCGCAATCCAGCAGGTCCTGCAGCCGGCGGCGGGCGCGCCATTCCTGCAGGCGGCCCAGCACGGGGCCGAAGCGGCGCAGAAAGTAGTAGCGGCGAAAGCTGAACATGCTTTTCATATCGATCAGCGTTTCGTCGACATCGAAAAACGCGAAGCGGGCAGTATCCATATCAGGCTCCACGGGCCAGCCAAACCGGCCCCGGGTCGGTTGCGGGATGGGCGGTCAGGCAGCCAGCGCCTTGGCTTCGGCCGGGGCCAGGCTCAACGCCTGGCGCGCCTCTTCCAGAACCGCGTTCAGCGCTTTCTCAGCCAGCTGCCTCTCGCGGGGCGCCAGATAGGCATCGTCAAAGACCGCGAACTTGACCGCCATGCTGGCCGCCGGCTTGCCGTTCTGCCACACCTCCATGTTCGCGCTGAAGTTGTAGCGGCCGGGGCGCGGCTGCTCGCTGGTCAGCACCGTGTAGCGGATGCTGGCCGGCAGCGGGAAGGCGAACTCGAGGAAGCTCATATTCATTTCGTTGATCACGAAATAACGTTTGGACGGCGCATTCTCATCCAGGCAATGCGCTTCGGTGGTGGCGATGAACATCTGGCGGCAAGCCTCGGTCAAGACCATGCCCTGCACATGGAACCCGGTCAGATGGTCCAGCAGCAGTTCGCCATGCGCGTCGAGCAGCAGGTCGGCCTCGAAGTGATGGGCATCGACCCGGCGCGGCGTCGAAATCAGGATGTTCTCCGCCTTGTGCTTGTGGGAGAGCGCGCGGCCGGCCGGCGCTTCGCAGCTCCACAGCCGCCAGTGCGACAATTCCTCAAGCAGGCCGAGGCTGCTGCCCAGCGCGTACACTTGGTCGCGCTGCGCCTGGTTCAGTCCCTGGCCGGCCACCAGGCGGCTGCCCCTCAGCTCCTCCAGCTGGTTGCTGCGCAGCTGCGCCAGCAAGGTTCCCAGCGTTTGCACGCCTTCCAGTTGCGCGAAAGTGGCGAATTCGTCGGCTACGATCAGTTGAATGGTCATATTGATTTTTCCTCTTTTATTTCAAATTCTTACAGTTGATTTTTTTTGGAATGAAAACGGTTCACATTGTCTACTGGCTCAGGCGGTCAAACGCTCGACGACCCAGCTGTCATGCAGCCATTTTTCGGTCTGGCGCTGCGCCCTGAGGAAATCCCACACCACATCCCGTTCGAAAGTCAGCACCTGGCCTTGCGCGCCGACTATCACCCAGAAATAGCGGCCATCCTTGCTATTGCGGCATTTCACCTTCATGCCGGTCAGCGTCCGGGCGCTCTTGCCGCCGTGGCCGTCATCGACCAGGAACATCTCGCCATGCGGCTTGATCCACTGCAGCGACAAGCCATCGATCAGATCGGGCGCATGCTCGTCCAGATAAGCCACTGCATGCCGATATGCCTCGCGCTCGTCGGGCAGCGCCGCGGAAATCAGGTCTTGCGCAAAATGCGTGGCCCCCAGCAAGCCGCCCTCTTCCGCGATAAGCAAGCTGAAATGCTCGCCGCCCAGACCCGTGTTCAATCCATCTTCGCGCTCATAGCGCAGGTGCCAGGCGGAGCGGCCATCCACGCGGACTTGCTGAACCTTGGCCAAGCTGTCAAAACCTGCCGGCGGCGTCAGCCACTCGCCAACCGAAGCGGGCAGGACATGTTGCAGAAGTGCTTGCATCGTGTTTCTCCAGGGGTGATAAGAAAATTGAAAACTCGATTCCATCCAGGCCAATGCCAGCGCGTCGCCCTGCCGCTGGTCGGCTGCCTCAACAGTATTTAGCTAATAACAATTTAGCATGCTAAATATAATCCCTAAATAAAGGCCGCACTGCGGCCTGGCCGATGTATGACTGTTCATGCGGCAGCAAACGCCTGCTTGATCAGTCTACGCAGATAATGCTGACTCACGATCCGAGCACTGCCAAACGCTGAGCCCACCTTGTGTCTCAGCTCATGATCATAGGATATTTTCTCAGCTATCATTTAGCAAGCTAAATAATTCATAGACAGAACTTTGCATCTCAAGCTGTTACCAATTTGCATCATACTACCCAAAACAAATTTTAAAAATCATTAAAATTCAAATAGTTAAAAAGATTAAATGACATTGCCATTTTTAACACAACATTCAAAAATGGCTTGAGCAGAATGTTTCCGATCGCAACCTCTGCAACATGTCCCTTCCCTTTTACCCCGCGGACGCGCAACCCCTCATAGCGCCGCAAGCGGCAGGATTGGCGCAACGCAACGTCCATGGCGCGTCGGCATGCCGACGATGAGGGAAGACAAAAGCGGGAAGGAGACACCGGAAACGCAAAGAAGGGATCCGCTCGATGGCCAACCAGCGAATCATGGACACGCGAAGTGAAGAGGCTAAGCGATTGGGGACGCGAAGCAAACGAGTGAATCGAGGCGGACGTTCACATGCGGCGCCTCGCTTACCACTCGACGGCATAGATGAAGCGCCGACATTCGACCAAGGCGCCAAGGCCTTAGCATTGACCAGATACGGTCTGGTCGGGATCGCGTCATTGCCGTCACGGCAAAGCGGTGATGGGAATCACGCCAGGATAGCGGCGGCCGGCAGTGGCGGCGTCAAAGGCCGCGGGCGACTCTTGACCAGGATATTTCAACAGCAGGAAGCGGGCGGCTGGACCACCCAGCCCTGAAGCGCAGCTTGCCAAGCAAGGCATACAGACCCATCCATGCCCTTTGCACGCCTCCCGGCGGCGCAATGAACATCAATTCGACAGCGCAGCGGCTTCCCGAGCAGACTCGGCGTGACTCAACGCTTGAGTCAAGCGCGCCATCAACTCGCATAGTTGCAGACGATCGGCCGTGTTGAAATCACTCATCAAGCGCGCCACCCACAAATAGTGATCAGGCAGCACCTGCGCCAGCAAGGTCTCTCCCTCCGGCAGCAAGCGCACGATCCAGGCTCGCCTATCATTGGCGTCTTGTTCGCGCCGGCATAGATCCGATCTTTCCATGCGATCGATGATGCCTGTCATCGTAGGAGAGGAGACGCTGACGCCTTCCGCCAACTTCCCCAGGCCCAAGCCGGACGGATTGCGCTTTAGCAGCAGCAAAACAAAGAATTTGGTCTGCGACAGGCCATGGCGAGCCAGATTAGCCTCAAACGCCAGCATCATGTCGCTGGTCGCCTTGGCGACCTGCAACCAAGTCTGCACCCCCTCCAGGTCCGGGTTATGGTATTCCTTGGCAAACTTGGACAAGGTTTCGAAACTGGGCAGGTCTTTCAACTCAAACATAGTCATGATTTACACACCAAATTAATATGGCGCCTCAAATTTAGCAGGCTAAATATATATAGTCAAATAGAGTATTTGTTTATCATTCCCTGCCGCTGAAGCCGCCCTCCTTCGCCGAACGAACGACAGCTTGCTCACCTGGATCGCCAAACCCCTCTCGTCAGCCTGGCGCATACATCGGCATGCGACAAGCTTGCAATCGTAGGCCCGACAATGGAAGCCAATCATACAATCCAAATATCCGGCCGTAGAGCAGAACCTGAACTTTATGACTAAATAATTATATTATTTCCACATAAATCTGCAAAAAATAGCACAACCCGCACTATTAAATATCACAACGCAGCACAAAACCATGCACACGACTGGCGCCTAGCCGCACCAGCTGAAGCGTTGAAACAAGGCCCGCGATCGGGCAAGCGGCACGTCGACTGCCCAGTCAAAGCCCGCCAGGCGCCTGGCGGGCAGCGGGATGCGCCCCCTCGCGGGGACTGGCGGATGGGCAGCGGCGACGGACGGTCGCCGCGGGGGAACGGGGAGAGGACGGCAAGGTCGAAACGGCGCCGCCCGGCGGGCGGGGCAGAAACGCAGAAACGCAGAAACGCA
>NZ_JYKA01000022.1 GCF_001676875.1 Chromobacterium subtsugae
CCCTGCGCCAAGCCCGTCACCAGCGCGTAGATCAGCAGAGCATGGAACGCGATCACGCCGATCAGGCCGGCGCTGCGCCGGTTTCTCAGATTGGGATTACGTTTGAGGGAGGCACTTACCATATTGGGGTCTACCTGACAGCTATGCTGTCCGCGGCAGCGCATTCGGATTCATATCGAAATGATGCGCGCGGCAGCGACACACAAGGACAATCCAGCCTTGCTGGGTCTATCCGCAACTTCCCCCATGCGGTGGGAGCCAGGCTCCCGCCGCATGGGTTCCAAACAGCTCTTCGCTATCAGAGCTTGTAAGACGCCTTCAGGAAGTAAGCGCGGCCGATCGCGTCGGTAAAGCGCGGATCGTAGCCCTGCGGAGTGGTAGCCTGCTGGTTGCTCCACGGCGGAGTCTTATCAAACAGGTTGCGCACGCCGGCCGTCAGCGACAGCTGCTTGTTCCAAACGTAGGAGCCGGACAGGTTCCAGGTGGCGTAGGAGTTCACGTTGTGCGCCGCGCCCGGAATAATCGTGTTCTGGTCGGTGTAACCAGACTTGTATTCCTGGCTCAGCAACGCGCCCCACGAGCCCTTGCTCCAGTTCAGAGACAGATTGTGCTGCCAGCGGAAGGTCGGAGCGGAATCCACATAGGCGCCCAGGCTGCTCACATACACACCGTTTTCCTCGTGTTGATACGAGTACTTGCTGGTATACGTGCCATCCAGCGAAACGGTGAAGTTGCCGAAGGCATTGTGCGGGAACGAGTAGGACAGCCCCAGGTCTACACCTGCGGCGCTGGTATTGCCGAGGTTCTGGTAGTTGTCGACCACATACAGCAGATTGTTGTTGGCGTCGCGAACAAACAGATTGGCGTATTTAGCCGGGTTGCCAAAGATGGTCTGCTCCGGCAGCGTGCCGATGGTGTGCTGAATCATCGTCCACCAGAAGTCGGCGCTGGCGGTGAAGTTCTTCACCGGCTCCAACACCACGCCAAACGACAGCGACGACGACTTCTCCGCATTCAGGTGCTTGTTGCCCCCTACTTGCAGATTCTGCTGGGTGCTCACGCAAGACTGGCTGCCCGCACCCGGCTGCTTAATGCCGCCAGGGCAATATACCGGATCGGTATAGTTGTCTTCGGTCAGTTGAAGCTGGCTCGGCTGGTTGATGTTATACAGCGACGGCGCGCGGAAGCCGGTGCTCGCGGAAGTGCGGAACAGCACTTGCGGGGTCGGCTGGTATTTCAGCGCGATTTTCGGGTTAACCGAATCGCCGAAATCGCTGTAGTGGTCGTAACGCACGGCCAGGTTGGCATCCAGATTCTTGATCACCGGGATGTCCATCTCGCCGTAAAGCGCTTGCGACGAACGCTTGCCGCTAGCCGAAGTCGTGTTGTTCAGGCCTGTGCTGAGCGCATTGCCAGCCAGACCCAGATTATAGTTGTGCGCCATTTCCTCATGGCGCGCCTCGATGCCCAAGGCCACCGCAGCCATGCCGGCCGGCAGCTGAAATACCTCTTTGCTGACCTTGAAGTCAGCGGTGTCCAGAGTCGACTTGGCGTTTTCGATCTGGCCGGAAACGCCGATGCTCTGCCATGCGGCGGGATTCGGATTGGAAGGATCGAAGCCGTTATTCAGCGCGCTCTGCAGCTGCGAAGTTCCCGGGTAGCCGCTCACCAGATCGTGGGTCACGATGCTCATCGAGTGCCCCAAACCGGCGCGATAATCCCACCCCGCCAACAAGCCTTCCAAATTCACTTGCAGACGTTGGGTCGTGGCGATGCTCTGGTCAACTCGATTGCCCATCGGCACCGTGCGGCCGTACAACGGGAACGGGCCGTCGGCGCTCGGCAGGCCAGGCGCAGTCGGAGACGTCACATCGCCGGACAGTGGGGCCGGAGCGACGCTGCTGATATTCTTGGTTTGGGTAACCATGTACTGCAGCGACAACTCATGGTCGCCCAGCATCGTAGTGCCCTTGACTATGCCGGACTTCTGCTCAACCTCGGGCTGAATGCCGGGGAACAGCGAGAAGACCTCCTTGCAGACGCCGCCTTTCGGAATGGAATACGGCGGCGAGCACTGCGGGTAGCCGGCGCTGACCATTTTCCCAGTGGTCGGGTCCAGGTAGGTGGTCGGGAAGGAGTTCGCGCTCAGCTTGGTGCTGCTGGTCACCAGGGAGGCGAAATCACGCTGGCTGGCAAAAACCGGATCGGTCTTGTGGTAGTCGAACGAACCGTAGATATTGAAGCCGTCTTTGGCCAGGTCGCCGTAGCCATAGGTGACGGAGCCGCTCTTTTCCTTGCCGCCGGGATGCTGCGGGCCGACGAACTCGCCGCCGATGGTCAGGCCGGTAATCGACTTCTTGGTGATGAAGTTGATCACGCCGCCAATGGCGTCGGTGCCATAAATGGCGGAAGCGCCGTCGCGCACCACTTCAACGCGGTCGATGACGGACAGCGGGATGGCGTTCAGGTCAACCGCAGTGCCATCCAGCGGCTGGTTGACGATGCGGCGGCCATCCAGGAGTACCAGGGTGTACTGCTGGCCCAGGCCGCGCAGGCTGGCAAAAGCGGCGCCGCCGGTGGAAGCGCCGACAGCGGCGTTGGCGCCTTGCGAAGACTGGTTCGCGGCCAGGCTGTTCACCACTTGCTCTACCGTCGTCAGGCCTTGCTTGACCAAGTCGTCAGTCTTGACGACGGTCATCGGCACAGCGGTTTCCTTCTTGATCGAGCGCTTGATGTTGGAGCCGGTGATCTCCACACGGTCCAGCGTGCCGTCGTCGGCGTGCGCCAATTGGACATAGCCGACGTTGCCGATCAGCGAAAGCGCCACCACCAGAGTTTTTCTCTTGTAATTCATGATTTCTCCAAATCCCTTTTGTAGATGTGTCGTCCATTCGCCTCGTGGGCACATGGCTCTATGTCTTTTTCATACTGAGGAGATGCGTTTTGAGTGTGAAAGTTTGTAATGACTAACGTCAATAACCATTTACTTTCATGATTGCAACGTAAAAGGAAGTGAATATTTGCTTTTTTTATAGAGACAAACCGTCACAATCCATATTTCAATCATTGCGGGCGCATTCGCTAAATCCGCCGATACATTCGTCACACTCTGTCACATAAACACATAAATACACATCTTTTACCGCACTCGATTCCCCACTGAATTGTTGCATTTATGCATTTCCTTTCAGCTTTCTGTTGTGTTTTTCACAAATAATCCACACCGCACTCGACACCATTTATCAGCTTTACTCATTCAACACATGAGAAATACTGAACCGCTGATTTTATTCAAATTTGAATAAATGCTCTATTTCGTCATTTAACTGAATGCTCAATCTTTCAAAATGGATAATTCTTGTCTATTTCATTAAATACACGCTGTAATTATGAATTTGTGTTAAATCCATTTGGCATTTTCTCTGCGTTTAATCTATTGCGAAATAGTCGTATGAAATTACGACATGCCTCCCGAAACGGAGAGGATGTTTCAAGGCGAAGGGCGCGGACACAATCCGCAATACAAACCCCGCCGATATCAGGGAAAGACATACCGTCGCCCCCTGCACTTAACTGCAAAGAGGAGAAATTTGCATGTTTGTAAAACAGCACGCTATTGCATTGATCATCGCCGGCATGTTCGGCGCCGGCGCCAACGCAGCTGAAGCTTGGGTCAATACCGCCACTCAAGCGCATCCGGTTCTGGCCACCCTTACCGCCGCCAAGGCCACCACCGAAGTCGCCGCCGGCCAATCCGTGCATGTCGCCGTCACCCTTAAGGTCCGCAACAAGGCTCAACTGGACGCTCTGACCAGCAGCCTGCTGGCCGGCACCAGCCACAAAACCCTCAGCCATGCCGAATTCATGGCTCAATACGCGCCGACCCAGGCGCAAGTGGACAAGGTAGTGGCCCACCTGCAAAAGAGCGGCTTCCGCAACATCAAGGTTGCCGCCAACCGCATGCTGGTCAGCGCCGACGGCAGCGCCGCCACCGCCAAGACCGCCTTCAACGCCAGCCTGCGCCACGTCAGCGTGAACGGCCGCAGCGGCTTCGCCAACTCGACGGCCGCTCAGGTTCCGCAATCGCTGGGCAATATCGTCCTGTCGGTTCACGGCCTGCAGAACGTGCATCAGTTCCACACCACCCTGCAGAAGGCCGGCGTGAAGACCCTGGCTGCGGCCAAAACCAACAGCGTCACCGGCCACAACCCGACCGACTTCCCGCTGATCTACAACGCCAGCAGCCTGCCGGCCGCTACCAACACCACCGTCGGCATCATCTCCGAAGGCGACCTGACCCAAACCCTGCAAGACCTGCAGCAGTTTGAAGATTCCGCCGGCTACAGCTATGTGCAGACCAACGTGATCAACGCCGGCGACGCGTCGTCCGACACCGATGGCATCGGCGAGTGGAACCTGGACAGCCAGGACATCCTGGCCGCCGCCGGCGGCGCGCTGCAGCAAATGAACTTCTACGTCGCCACCTCGATGACCAACGCTGATATCACCGCTGCCTACAACTCCGCAGTCAGCGATGGTTCCGCCAAGGTGATCAACGTATCGCTGGGCGAATGCGAAAGCGACGCGCAGAGCGACGGCACCGTCGCCTCCGACGACCAGATCTTCCAGACCGCCGTAGCCCAGGGCCAGACCTTCTCGGTCTCCACCGGCGACTCCGGCTCCGCCGAATGCGGCAGCAGCGCAGGCCAAAGCTACCCGGCCACTTCGCCGTACGTGATCGCGGTAGGCGGCACCACGCTGTCCACCAGCGGCACCAAGTACTCGTCGGAATCGGTATGGAACGGCGGCGGCGGCGGCCCCAGCGTTGTGGAAGCCGCCCCGGCTTGGCAAACCAAAGCTGGCGTACTGACCACCTCGAAGACCAAGCGCGGCGTGCCGGACGTATCGTTTGACGCCGACCCGAACAGCGGCGCGCTGGTCATCGTGCAAGGCAGCAGCCAGCAAATCGGCGGCACCAGCCTGGCCGCTCCGTTGTTCACCGGCTTCTGGGCCCGCATCCAGTCCGCCAACGGCAACAACCTGGTATCGCCGAACACCGCCTTCTATCAGTACTTCAAGGCCAACACCGGTCTGTATCACGACGTGACTTCCGGCAACAACGGCGGCTACAAGGCCGCCAAGGGCTGGGACTACGCCACCGGTTGGGGCAGCCTGAACGTCTCCGCGCTGAACACCTTCATCGGCAGCCATTCCGGCTTCTGATCGAAGCGTGCCGCTTGCAGTCATCCGCCCCGGGCTTGCCCGGGGTTTTTCTTTGCGCCCTGCCCCACGCCAATCCGTCTCAAAACAGCCTGCGCATGGCACCACGCCGTCATTTTCACATTTCAATTACAGATAAAACGGGTAATTTGAGAGTAATTGCTTTAAAAAGCGGAGAGCCCTCGCTATCTAGTAAAAACCCGTACTAATCTTGGAACTGTCCGACGGGTTTCTATCAGGAGAGCTGGGATGTCGTTGAAAAATCAAACCCTTGCCATGCTGCTGGGCAGCGCGATCAGCCTGGCAGCCCATGCCGCCGGCGGCTGGGCCGCCACCGGCACCCAAGCCCACCCGGTACGGCAGTTGATCCCCAGCGCGACAGATAATGGAGAGATCGCCAGCGGCGAGCTGGTCCAAATCGCGGTGAGTCTGGCGCTACGCAACCAAGCCGGACTCGACGCGCTGACCGCCGGCATCCTGGCCGGCCAGGGGCAGCCGATCAGCGACGCCCAGTTCATGGCCCAATACGCCCCCACCGCCGCCCAGGTGCAGCAGGTGGTCAGCCATTTGCAGCAAAACGGCTTTCGCAACATCAGCGTCGATCCCAATAATCTGCTGATCCACGCCGACGGCAGCGCCGCCACCGTCTACAGCGCTTTCCAAACCAGGCTGCACCGCTACAACGTCAACGGCCGCCAGGCTGTCGCCAACGTGGCGACTGCTCAGGTGCCGGCCAGCCTGGCCGGCATCGTGCTGGCGGTGCACGGCCTGCAGAATGTCCACCAGTTCCACGCGGCCTTCCGCGCGCAGGCCGTCGCCAAATCCAGCGCCGGCGTGATGGCCCACAAGCCCGCCGATTTCGCATCGATCTATAACGCCGCCAGCCTGCCGGCAGCCAAAAGCGGCGTGGCCGGCATCATCGCCGAAGGCAATCTGAACCAGACGGTGGCCGACCTGAACAGCTACGCCAGGAGCGCCGGCTTCGCCGCGCCCAGCGTCGCCATCGTCAACGCCGGCGCGCCCAGCGGCGACACCTCCGGCATCGTGGAGTGGAATCTGGACAGCCAAACCATCCTGGCCGCCAGCGGCGGAGCCTTGAAACAGCTGCAATTTTACGCAGCGCCGTCGATGAGCAATGCCGACATCGCAGCGGCGATCAACAAGGCGGTGAGCGCCAACAGCGCCAAAGTGGTGAATGTCTCGCTCGGCGAATGCGAACTGGGCGCGCAAGCTTCCGGCATGACCGCCAGTGTCGACCAGATGCTGCAGGCTGCAGTCGCCCATGGCCAGACCTTCTCGGTATCGAGCGGCGATGCCGGCTCCTACGAATGCGGCGGCGGCACTGCCTATCAGAGCTACCCCGCGGTATCGCCCTATGTGGTCGCGGTCGGCGGCACCACGCTCGCCACCAACGGCAGCGCCGCCTACGGCAGCGAGCAAGCCTGGAGCGGCGGCGGCGGCGGACCCAGCTATACCGAAGCCGCACCGGCATGGCAAACCGCCGCCGGCGTGCTGAGCGTCAGCAAAACCCGCCGCGGCGTGCCCGACATCGCCTTCGATGCCGACCCCAACAGCGGCGAGCTGGTGCTGGTGGCCGGCGCCGCCTACCAAGTGGGCGGCACCAGCCTGGCGGCGCCGCTGTTCACCGGCTTCTGGAACCGCATCCAATCGGCAAACGGCAACAAACTAAGCTCGCCTGCCACCGCCATCTACAAATACTTCAAGGCCAATCCCGCGCTGTACCATGATGTGAGCGGCGGCGGCAACGGCGCTTTCAAGGCTGCCGCTGGCTGGGATTACGCCACCGGCTGGGGCAGCCTCAACGTCGCCAATCTCAACAGCTTCATCGGCAAGACCGCCGGCTTCTGAGCCCGCCCTGCCCGACGCGCCCCGCCGACGCGGGGCGTTTTGCTTTGGCCGCGCGCCGGCCTAGAATGTCGGCATCTTTCCCTGCCCGCCAACGCCATGAAACCCGACCTCGCCATCCGCCTGCTGCATCAATGCCGCCACGCCACGCTTGCCACCCAGTCGCGGCAATATCCCGGCTACCCCTATGCCAGCGCCATCCAGTTTTTCTGCGACGAGCGCCAGCGGCCGGTATTCGTGGTCAGCGCGCTGGCCGAACACAGCAAGAACCTGCTGGCCGACCCGCGCATCAGCCTGTCCTTGCTGTCTCCGGACGATGACGCCGCCCAATCTGCCGCTCGGCTGACCATGCTGGGCGACGCAGAGCGCTTCGATGCGTCCGACGCCTTGTGCGCGCGGCTGCTGCGCTACCAGCCGGAAGCCGAGGAATGGCTGGCGCTGGATTTCATGTTTTTCCGCCTGCGGCCCATGCGGACGCGGCTGATCGCCGGCCTGGGCAGCATGGGCTGGGTGGATGGACGCGCCTGGAACGAACTGCCCGCCTTGAGCCTGGAGGAAGAGCGGCTGCTATTGGAAGAAGCGCAGGCCGCGTTGCCGGAATCGATCCGCGCATTGGGTTGCGATTGCTTCGGCGCGGACTTGCTCTGGCGTGGCAGCTATCGCCGGGTGGATTGGGACGAAGCGCTGCCGGAGCCGGCCCGCATCCGCGAGCGGCTGGCGCAGCTGGGCTGAGCCGGCGTGTCCGGACCGCCAAAGAAAAACCCCGCCGGTCTGGCGGGGTTTGGCTTGCTTAAGCGCATGCGGATGCCGCTTACATCGCCTCCAGCACCTTGATGCCCAGCAGGTCCAGGCCGGTCTTCAGCGTGCGGGCGGTCAGCGCGGCCAACTGCAGGCGGCTGGCGCGCACTTCGCCTTCGCTTTTCAGGATCGGGCAGGCCTCGTAGAAGCGCGAGAACAGCGTGGCGATCTGGTACAGGTATTGCGACAGATAGTGCGGGTAGCAACCTTCCACCACCGCGTTCAGCGTGTCTTCGAACTGCGCCAGCGCGGCGGCAAGCTGTTTCTCGGCTGGCTCGGCGATGACGATCTTCGCGCCCGCGTCATAGTCCTCGGCCTTGCGGAACACGCTCTGCACGCGGGTGTACGCGTACTGCAGATACGGCGCGGTATTGCCCTCGAAGGCCAGCATGGTGTCCCAGTTGAAGATGTAGTCGCTCATGCGGTTCTTCGACAGGTCGGCGTACTTCACCGCGCCGATGCCCACCGCGTTGGCGATTTCGCGTTTCTGCTCTTCGGACAGGTCCGGATTCTTTTCCGCCACTAGCGCGTAGGCGCGTTCCTGCGCCTCCTGCAGCAGCTCGATCAGCTTGACGGTACCGCCGGAGCGGGTCTTGAACGGCTTGCCGTCATCGCCCATCATCACGCCGAAGCCGACGTGCTCCAGCTTCATCGCTTCCGGCGCGAAACCGGCCTTGCGGCAGATGGTGAACATCTGGGCGAAGTGCTGGCTCTGGCGCGCGTCCACCACGTAGATCACGCGGTCCAGCTTCAGCTCGCGATGGCGGTAGCGCACCGCGCCGATGTCGGTGGTAGTGTAGATGAAGCCGCCGTCCTTCTTCTGCACGATCACGCCCATCGGCTTGTCTTCCTGGGTGCGGAACTCCTCCAGGAACACCACCTGCGCGCCATCGCTCTCGGTCAAGAGGCCGGCCGCGCGCAGTTCCTGCACGATCACCGGCAGGTCGTCGTTGTACGACGATTCGCCGCGCACATGCTCGCGCTTCAGGCCGACGTTCAGCGTTTGGTACACTTCTTCGCAGTGCTTCAGCGACACGTCGACGAACTGGCGCCACAGCTTCAGCACCTCCTGGTCGCCGCCTTGCAGCTTCACCACGTAGTCGCGCGCGGTATTGGCGAAGTCCTCGCTCTCGTCGAAACGGACCTTGGCGTTGCGGTAGAAGGTTTCCAGATCGGACAGCTGCAGGTCGGCGTCGCCGGCGTGGCTGGTTTCCACCAGATAGGCCACCAGCATGCCGAACTGGGTGCCCCAGTCGCCGACGTGGTTGGCGCGGACCACGTCATGGCCGACGTATTCCATCACGCGCGCCAGCGCGTCGCCGATGATCGACGAGCGCAGGTGGCCGACGTGCATTTCCTTGGCCAGGTTAGGCGACGAGTACTCCACCATCACGCGCTGCGGCTTCACCGGCGCGAGACCCAGCTTGTCGTCTTTCAGGGCGGCTTCGCTTCGTCGGGCCAGATATTCAGGGGCTAGATGAATATTGATGAAACCCGGTCCGGCGATTTCCACCTTGTCGGCGATGCCGGCAAGATCCAGCGCGGCGACGACCTTTTCGGCCAGCGCGCGCGGGTTGGTTTTCAGCGCCTTGGCGGCGCCCATCACGCCGTTGGCCTGATAGTCGCCGAATTCCGGCTTGGACGCCGGCTGAATCACGGCAGGCGCGTCAGGCGCGCCCGCTGCCGCCAGCGCCGCCTGTACCCGCTCGTTGATCAGTTGATGAATTGTCATTGGTAGCCCCACGAAATGCCGCGAAAACGAAAACGCGTCTTCGCTTCTGAAAATAAACTTGTGTTTGATTGTATGCGCCTAAGCCTGCACCGGCAATGCTTGATGCCGCCCGTGCCCAGGAAAATGCCCATTGCTTGATCCAGCGCGCCCCGCAGCTGATCAATCGGGGGGCAGCCAGAAAGTCTCGCCCATCGCGGGAACCGAGAAATCGGCGGCATCGATGCCATGCTTGTCCCGTTCCGCGGCCAAATCCAGCGGCGGCTGGTGCAGCGCCTCGTCGGTCAGCACGAAAGTGCCCCAGTGCACGGCCAGCGCGCGGCGCGGCCGCATGATGCGGAAGATCTCCACCGCTTCGGCCGGGTCGATATGCTGCGCTTGCAGAAACCAGCGCGGCTGATAAGCGCCTATAGGCAGCAATGCCAGGTCCAGCGAGCCGATGCGCTCGGCAATCAGCGCGAAGAGCTCGGGATGATAACCGGTATCGCCCGGGTACCAAAGCTGCAGGCCGTCGCCGCGCACGGCGAAACCGCCCCACAGCGCGCGGTTGCGGTCGCCGAAGATCATGCGTTTGCTCCAATGCTGCGCAGGCGTCAGCACCACCTCCACCCCGCCCAATTTGAAACTCTCCCACCAGTCCAGCTGATGGATGTGCGCGGCGGGCACCCCGGCGCGCAGCAAGGTGGGCGCCACGCCCAGCGGCACGACGAACTGCGGCGCGCCGCCGGCCTGCCGCGCCAGGCGGCGGATGGTGGTGAAGTCCAGATGGTCGTAATGGTTATGGGTGACCATCACCAGATCTATTCTGGGCAGCGACTCCAGCGCCAGCGCCGGCGGCAGCAGACGTCTGGGGCCGGCCCACCTCAACGGCGACGCCCGCTCCGACCACACCGGGTCCAGCAGCAGGTTCAGCCCGGCCAATTGGATGAAGCCGCTGGCGTGGCCGATCCAGGTGTACGAGGGCTGGCTGGCGTTGGCCGCCAGCGCCGCGGCGTCGGGCGTTTGCCGGCGGATGTCCTGCAGCCGGTGCGCCACCGCCGGCATCCGCCAGCGTTGCCAGTTCCAGCGCAACAGATCGGCAAAGCGCGGCTGCTTGAACGGATACAGGTTTTGATAGCCGGCCGCGCCGTGGTGGGAACGGGCGGAGTCGGCCCGGTAGCGCGGCAATGGCCAATGCGGCAGAAAATTACGAAACATGCGCAAGCTCGAACAGTAAATGATGGCCGCATTTTGCCGCAGAGCGATGGCGGCTCCAAATAAAAAGCGGCGGGTCGCCCCGCCGCCGCACGCCGCGCCAGGCATCAGAAGCTATAGACCGCTTGCGCGCCCAAGAGATCGTTGTTCTTGCGGAAGCTGCCGTCGTTGCGCAGAAACACGCTTTCGCTGGCCCAGTCGTGCCGGTATTCCAGTTTGAGCGTCAGCTGGTCGGTGGGGAAGAACAGCAGATCGGCGGTGAGCGCCTGGCGGTTGGCCCCCTTGCAGTTGGCCGCGCCGCTGGCCACGCAGGCTGGCGACACGCCGAACGCGTTGGTTCCGTCATACCCGCTGCTGCCCAGCGCGATGCCGCCGCCGCCGCCGCCGTTCTTGCTGTCATTCAGATAGTCGTAGCGCAGCGTCGCCCCCATCTTGCCCACCGTGTCCGTCATCCACTTGCGGTGGCCCAGCAGCGACACGCCGTACCACTGCGCGTTGCCGCCGTTCCAGGCGGCGTTCTGCTGCTGGCCGTAGTCCAATTCGGCGTTGTACTGGACGTCGCCCAGCGTGTAGCTGGCGTCGGCTTCGGTGAAGAAGTAATTCGAGTAGGGGCTGTTCGCCGTGCACTGGTAACCGTAGCTGCCTTGGCAATTCGAGCCTGTCAGCAGCGTCTGGCGGCCAGCGTTGAACGATCCTCCCAGATCCAGCGCGCTGCTCCAGGTGTAGTCGACGCGCGCGGTCATCGTCGGCGTGTTGTTGCTCTTGACCTGCGGCGCGCCGGTGACGCTGCTGTTGCCGGCATTGGCCAGGTTGGCGTGGGTGCGGTATTGCTCGTTGGCCAGCAGGAACTTCCACGCCCACACGTCGTGGCTCCAGGCGAAGCCGGCGCCGACATAGCTGCCGGGGTCGCTGAAGTCGTACAGCAGGCCATGGGTCAGCGTCACCATCTGGTTGGACTGCTGCACCTCGTAACCGCCGAAGCTGTTCATCAAGCCGGCATTGACCGACCAGGTGTCCGACAACGGAACATTGATCACCGCGGTGTTGATGATGTTGTTGCCGCTGCCGCCATCCAACAGGGTGTTGCCGCTGCCGCGGTTGGGCATGATGCTGATTTCGGCGCTGGGCGCGGTGGGGCCGACGCCGAACGTCTTCTTGATGTCCAGGTACACGTCGCCGAAGGTGCTGTTGCTGTAGGCGTAGGTGTTCTGGTGGTTGAGGAACTGGAAGCCCGCGCTGTTGTTGCCGCGGTTATAGATATAGGTGGGGTCCAGGTAACCGGTGACGCTGAGACCGGCGATCGGCCCCTCGTTGGCGGCGGTGTTGAGCCGGTCGACTTTCAATTCCATGCCGGCCACCCTCTCCTTCAGATCGGCATTGGCGTCATCCGCGGCGGCCGATGCCGCAGGGGCCGGTTTCTCGGCCGTGGCCGCTTCCACCGCCTTTTGCAATTCCGCCATCTGCGCCTGCAGTTTCTGCATCTGCGCCTTGAGCCTGGCGATTTCGTCCGCTTTCGCATCCGCCAACGCCACGCCGGGCAGCGCCGCGATCAATGCACTGATCAGTACCCTCTTCATCGTCATTTCTCCTTGTGTGAACCTGCCGACAGCACTGCGCACCACCCGTCTCAGCCATTGGCGAAAGCCAGCCGCATCTCCTTTTCCCGCTTGCGCGTCATCACGCTCATATAGATGTTGGCCGCCACCACGCCCACCGACACCAACACGATGAACAAGGTGGCCAACGCGTTCATTTCCGGATTCAGGCCCAGCCGCACCCGCGAGAAGATCACCATCGGCAGCGTGGTGGAGCCGGGCCCGGACAGGAAGGCGGTCAGCACCAGGTCGTCCAGCGACAGCGTGAACGACAGCAGCCAGCCCGACACCAGCGCCTGCGAGATCAGGGGCAGCGTGATGACGAAGAACACCTTCAGCGGCCGCGCGCCCAGGTCCATCGCCGCCTCCTCCAGCGACAGGTTCAACTCCCGCACCCGCGACTGCACTACGATGGCGACGTAGGACACGCACAGCATCACGTGGCCGATCCAGATGGTGAACACTCCCCTGCCCTCCGGCCAGCCGAAGCTTTGCTCCATCGCCACAAACAGCAGCAGCAGCGAAATGCCCTGGATCACCTCGGGAATCACCAAGGGCGCGTTGACCATGCCGGTGAACAGGGTGAAAAAGCGAAAGCGGCCGAAACGGCCCAAAACGAAACCCGCCCAGGTGCCGATCACCACCGAGGCGGTGGCCGTCATCAGCGCGATCTTCAGGCTGAGCCAGGCGGCGGTGATCAGTTCGTCATCGTCCAGCAAGGCGGCGTACCACTTCAGCGAAAAGCCGGACCACAGCGTCACCAGCTTGGATTCGTTGAACGAATAGATCACCAGCAAGGCGATGGGCAGGTAGAGAAAACCGTAACCCAGCCCCAGCACCAGGAAAGACAGCGGCTTGCTCGGCTTGATCATCTTGCTTCCTCCATGGTCTTCACCTGGTAATGCTGAAACAGCGCCATCGGCACCAACAGCAGCAGCACCATGCAGCAAGTGACGGTGGCGGCCATCGGCCAGTCCATATTGTTGAAGAACTCGTCCCACATCACCCGGCCTATCATCAGCGTGTCCGATCCGCCCAGCAGCTCCGGAATCACGTATTCGCCCACCGCCGGGATGAAGACCAGCAGGCTGCCGGCGATGATGCCGTTTTTGGACAAGGGCAAAGTCACCTGCCAGAACGCGCGCCACGGCTTGGCGCCCAGATCGTAGGCGGCCTCCAGCAGTGTCAGGTCCATTTTCACCAAGTGGGCGTACAGCGGCATGATCATGAACGGCAGATAGGAGAACACCATGCCGATGTAAACGCCCCAATTGGTGTGGTACAGGTGCAGCGGGCTGTCTATCGCCCCCAGCCACAATAGGAACTGATTGAGAAAGCCGTCGTTCTTCAGAATGCCAATCCAGGCGTAGACGCGGATCAGGTAAGAGGTCCAGAACGGCAGCATCACCATCATCATCAGCGTGTTGCGCGTCGCGCCTTCGGCCCGGGCGATGTAATAGGCCATCGGATAGCCGATCAGCAAACACAGCACCGTGGAGAAGAAAGCCATCTTCACCGAGCTGACATAGGTGGCGAAATACAGGTCGTCGGTGAACATGAAGCGGTAATGGCTCAGATTGAGCGCGATCGTGTACACGTCGTTTTCCAGCTTGACCAGCGGCGTGTACGGCGGAATGCCCAGCTGCTGCTGGGAGAAGCTAATGCCCACCACCAAGAGGAAGGGCAGCAGGAAGAACACGAACAGGAACAGGAAAGGCACCGAAATCACGGCCCCCCTGCCCGACGGCAACCATTTCGAATCGGGTAGTTTCATGGCGGCACCACGACGCCTGAGGCGTCCGAACATTGGGTCCCCATCGGCGAAGCGGCTTCGCCGACACCATCAGACCGCCCGGCCCGGGCGGACAATGTCCCACGGCTGTCCGGCCGTCCCGGCGGCGCCGGGCGGCGGACTATAGTTGTGCGATACAGACAAGACCGGACGGCGTCATCCGGCCGGGAGCCGGCTTAGCGGCCGGTCTTCAGCTGCGTCCACAGGCGGTTTTGCAGGCGCATGATGTCCGGCGGCAGCGGCTTGAGCAGGAACAGCGCCTTCATCACCGACTCCGGCGGATAGATGGTGGGATCGTTGGCGATCTCGGGCTTGACGAACTTGCGCGCCGCGGCGTTCACCGTCGGGTAGAACACCTCGTCGGTGATGGCGGCGTTCACCTGCGGCGTTTCGATGTAGTTGATCCATTCCAGCGCCGCCTCCGGGTGCGGCGCGTCCTTCGGAATCACCATCACGTCGAACCAGATCGGCGCGCCGGATTTGGGGATCACGTAGGCCAGCTGATAGCTGCGCTTGGCCTCGGCGGCGCGGTGCTTGGCGATGTTGACGTCGCCGGACCAGCCCAGCGCCAGACAGATGTCGCCGTTGGCCAGGTCGTTGATGTAGCCGGAGGAATTGAACTGGGTGATGTAGGGGCGGATTTTCTTCAGCGCCTCGAACGCGGCCTGGTAGTCGGCCGGGTTCTTGCTGTTGGGATCCTTGCCCAGATGGTGCAGCGTGACGGCGAAAACGTCGTTGGCCTGGTCCAGCACCGACACGCCGCAGCCCTTCAGCTTGGACAGGTATTTGGGATCGAACAGGATGTCCCAGCTGTCCAGCGGCGCGCCGGCGCCGAGGACGGCCTTCACCTTGGTCAGGTTGTAACCCAGGCCATCGGTGCCGTAGGCCCAGGGCACGCCGTGGGCGTTGCCCGGATCGGCGTCGACGATCTTGGCCATCAGCGCCTTGTCCAGGTTGGCGAGGTTGGGAATCTTGGACTTGTCCAGCTTCTGGTAGATGCCGGCCTCGATCTGCTTGGCCATGAAGTTGGAGGTGGGCACAACGATGTCGTAGCCGGCGCGGCCGGTCAGCATCTTGGCCTGCAGCGTGTCGTCGCTGTCGTAGACATCGTATTTCACCTTGATCCCGGTCTGCTTTTCAAAGCCGGGGATGGTGGACTTGGCGATGTAATCGGACCAGTTGTAGACATTCAGCACCTTGTCCTCCGCCAGCGCGCCGGCGGCTGGCAACAACAGCAGCAGCGAATACAGAACCTTGCGAATCAGTTTCTTCTTCATGACAGGCTTCCTAGGTAAGCACGACCATAGACGCTTCCCCCGAACCCAGGGGAAGCAAAGAACCGCATTGTTTCCTACCGCCCGCGCCGCGCCGGCGCTACTGCCAACATACACCCTGGGCAGGAGCGCGCCATCGCCGGCGCGTTACGGCATGTAAACCGGATCGCATCCGGCATGCGCGCGATCGGGCAGGAATTCAGGAAGAGTCGGAAGGGCTGGGCCGGCGGCGGGAGGCGCGGGCGGCAAAGGAGGCGGACGGGCTGAGGCGGCGCGATGCCGGACAGGCGGGCCACAGGTGGGCTGCTTGCATCATGGGTTCCTCTCTCTATCTCCAGGCACGGCATTGGTGTTTAATAAAATCCACACCACTTTTCTTTATGTCACTACTTTTTAATCACAATTACTTATGCTTGCAATAGCGACAGCGTCGGCATGGGTAAAAAATTCGACACGACAGCCGATGTCCGCGCGTGCCGTCTAGGATCATCAACACCTCAGCCGCGCCAGCCCGCCAAGGCGCCGCGCTGGCCGGGCGGCCAGTCAAGACATTGTCATCTCCAGAAAAACGCTCCGCCACCCCGCCGCCGGCCGCTGGCGCCGTCCAGTGGAAATCCCGCAACACCCGCGGCGACGCGCCAAACAAAAAGGCCGCCTCGCGGCGGCCTTTTCCGTACAGCGACGCTCGCCGCTCACATCAGGCGGGTAATCAGCGCCTTGCTGTCATAGCCCTGCAGGCCGGGGATGCGCACCTGCATGCCGTTGCCGGCGGCAAGCTGCACCGACTCGCCGTTGCGGGTCATTTCCGCCAGTTCGATGATGCGGTTGCCGGACGGGTGGATCACCTCCAGCCTGTCACCGACGCCGAAGCGGTTCTTCACCTCGATCAGCGCCCAGCCGTCGGCGTCCACTTCGATCACATCGCCGACATACTGGCTTTGCTTGGCCTTGGAGTGGCCGGTCAGGTAGTTCTGGTATTCCTGGGTCTGATGGCGCTCCAGGAAACCCGGGGTGTAGCCGCGGTTGGCCAGGCCATCCAGGTCGGACAGCAGCTTGAGGTCGAACGGGCGGCCGGCCACCGCGTCGTCGATCGCCTGACGGTACACCTGGGCGGCGCGCGCCACGTAGTACAGGCTCTTGGTGCGGCCTTCGATCTTCAGCGAATCCACGCCTATCTTCACCAGCTTCTCCACCTGCTCGACAGCGCGCAGGTCCTTGGAGTTCATGATGTAGGTGCCGTGCTCGTCCTCGATGATGGGCATCAGTTCGCCCGGACGGCTGCCTTCTTCGATCAGATAGGTCTTGTCGGCCAAAGGATGGCGCTGCTGGCTGCCGCAGGAAGAGAAGCTCTGATTGGCCTCTTCCATCGCCTTGTTGAAGTCGAACTGGATCACCTGCACATCGCCGGCGTCGTCGCCCTGGGTGTCGTGCATCTTGTAGTCCCAGCGGCAGGCGTTGGTACAGGTGCCCTGGTTGGGATCGCGGTGGTTGAAGTAGCCGGACAGCAGGCAGCGGCCGGAATAGGCGATGCACAAGGCGCCGTGGACGAACACTTCCAGTTCCATGTCCGGGCATTCCTGGCGGATCTCGGCGATCTCGTCTAGGCTCAGCTCGCGCGACAGGATGATGCGCGACACGCCCAGCTTCTGCCAGAACTTCACGCCCATGTAGTTGACGGTATTGGCCTGCACCGACAGATGGACCGGCACTTCCGGCCATTTTTCGCGCACCATCATGATCAGGCCCGGATCAGCCATGATCAGCGCGTCCGGCTTCATCTCGATCACCGGCGCCATGTCGGCCATATAGGTCTTGATCTTGCTGTTGTGCGGCAGGATGTTGCTGGCGACGAAAAACTGCTTACCGCGGGCATGGGCCTCGTCGATGCCGATTTTCAGTTCTTCCAGCTTGAAGTCGTTGTTGCGGGCGCGCAGGCTGTAGCGCGGCTGGCCGGCATAGACGGCATCGGCGCCGTAGTCGTAGGCGGCGCGCATTTTATCCAGCGTGCCGGCGGGCAGCAGCAGTTCGGGAGCTTTGATCATTGCGGTGGGGCTTGTCGGTTTAGTTGAGCAGACAGGACACGGGCAAAGGCTGCTTGTCGGGCTTGACGAAGGCCTTGCGCGCGGAGTCGGCCATCAGGCGCTCGGCGGAATAATATTGTTCGAGTACCGCGCGGGCGTCTTGCGCCAGATCGCTGCAGCAATCGAGAAAGGCCGGCCAGTCGCCGCCCAGCGCCGGGCTGGACTCGATGCGGCTGTAGGCGATCGCCAGCAGCGCCATCGTCAGCGTGTGGTTGTACTTGGTCGCCGCGCCGTTCGCCATGGCGAAGCGCGACAAGGCGTGGGCGCAACGGGCCGCCGCCTCGGGCGCCGGGTACTCCCGGCGATACCCCCAGGCTGCGTACAGGTGGGCTTGGTGATTGAAATCCGATGCAGGCAGCGAATGGCTTTCCAGCTGGCGCAGGAATACCTGGTGCTCCATGGTGCAGACACTCCGAAAGTGCAAAAAACGACAGGCCCACCCGACAGGGGAGCCTGTTTCTTTAATATCCGGCGCGATTATGCGCGGCGATGCGGACAGCGTCAAGCATGTCCGCCGCGCATGCGAAACTTTAAGCCGCTGTTTTTAAAAGCCGTTTTATTTTCGTGGTTTTTGCAATAAAGCCAACAGCGCGCTCAGCTGCCCCGCCAGCGCCAGCAACAGCAGCACCGGGCACGCGATCGTCAGCCAGATCGAGCCGGCCTCTCCGCCGCGCCACGCGGCCGACAAGGCGGTGAACAGCAAAGTAGACAGTATCAACACGGCCAAAGCCAGCTTGCGGTTGCGCTGCATGCGCTTGATCAGATTCATCATGTCCTGTTCCGGGATTCAATTGTCGATGGCGGCGGAGCTGTCGTCCAGCGCGGCCAGCGCCTGTAATTCGTCGGCGAAGAAACCCGCCGCCTCGCGGGCGGCCAAATTGTACTGCCCGGGCCGATGCGGCATCGCGTACGCTTCCAACAGACCGCGGAAAGCGGCTTGCGGTTCCAGGCCGCGTTGCCGGCACAGCTCGCAGAACCAGCGGTTGCCGATCCGCACATGCCCCACTTCCTCGCGCAGGATGACGTCCAGCACCGCCACGCTGGCGTCGTCGCCGATGCGTGCCAGCCGGCGCTGGATGCCGGGGGTGACATCCAGGCCGCGCGCTTCCAGCACCCGCGGCACCAGCGCCATCCGCGCCAACGCGTCGTTATCGGTGCGGCGGCTCATCGCCCACAGGCCATCGTGGGCCGGGAAATCGCCATAGGCGAAACCCAGGTCCAGCAGCCGTCGCTGCAACAGCCGGAAATGCTTGGCTTCCTCCGCCGCCACCTGCAGCCAGTCGCCGACGAAATCGTCCGGCATTTCACGGAAACGCCAGGCGGCGTCCAGCGCCAGATTGACCGCGTTGAATTCGATGTGGGCGATGGCGTGCAGCAAAGCGGCGTGGCCGTGGGGCGTGGAGAGGCCGCGGCGCGGCACCTTGGCCGGGTGCACCAGTTCGGGCCGGGCGGGACGGCCGGCTTCCGGCAGGGAATACGGCGCGGGGGCGTCCAGCCGGGGCAGCGCGCCGGCGAGCCAGTCGCGGCGGGCGGCCTCCGCCAGCGCCAGCTTCTCTTCCACGTCCGGACAAAGCAGCGCCTGCTCCAGCGCAGGGTATAGCGATTGAGGGCGGTTCATGGCTGCGGATTCTAAAGCGCCGCGCCGTCCCAAGCCAAGCCCGGCGGCTTGTCACATGGCGATTTCCACCTGGCCGGCCAGCCAGCCTTCGAAGGCGGCCAGCTTTTCCTCGAACAGCGCCATCGCGCGGCGCGCCTGCTCCAGGTCATGCGCCTTGCCCGCCTTTTCCACCGCCTCGGCCGCCGCGCCCATCTCGTTGGCCCCGACCATGCGGCTGGCGCCCTTGATCCGATGCGCGGAAAAGCCCACCCGATCAGCGTCTTCCGCCTGCAGCGCGGCTCGCAGCTCGGCCACGTCCTCCAAATTGCCGGTCTGGAATTCGCGCAGAATCTCCAGCTCCACGCTCAATTCGCCATTGCTGTAAACCTCCAGCACGCTGCGGTCCACCGGCAAGGGATCCTGCGCCGGCTCGGGCGGCGGCGGCGGAGCCAGCTCCCGCGCCAGCGGCTCGATCTCTTCCTCGCCGCCATGGCCCATCCATTTGCGCAGCACCGCCTCCAGCGAGTGGATGGACAAAGGCTTGGTGAGGAAATCGTCCATGCCGGCCTCACGGGTCTTGTCCACCTCCTCCTTGGCCGCGTTGGCGGTGCAGGCGACGATGGGAATGCGTCCGCGTTCCGGATGGGACTCCTCGTGGGCGCGCACCAGTCTGGCCAACTGGTAGCCGTCTATGCCCGGCATATGGCAATCGGTCAGGATCAGCGAATACCGCCCGGCCAGCCACTTGCTGAACGCCCGGTCGCCGTCCTCGGCCCAGTCCGCCGGATAACCGAGCTTTTCCAGTTGCTTCAGCGTCAGTTTGCGATTGGTGGGGTTGTCCTCGGCGAACAAGATGGGGAACAGCTCCTCGCCCTCGTCCGCCAGGTTGCCGCCCGACAGCGCCGCCACCGACTCCAGCGGCACCCGCTGCTCTGGCAGCACCACCGGCTCCACCAGCTCGGCCAGCCACTCCACTTCCAGCAGCAAGCGGGCGCAGCTGCCCTTGCCCTGCTCGCTCTCCATTTCCACGTGGCCGCCCATCAGGCCGGCCAAGCGGCGGCAGATCGCCAGCCCCAAACCGGTGCCGCCGAAGCGCCGGGTGGTTTCCGAATCCGCCTGGGTGAACGGCTGGAACAGTTTGCCCAGCTGTTCCTGCGACATGCCGATGCCGGTATCGGCCACTTCGAAGCTCAGCACCTGGTAATTGGCCAGGGTGTCCATCACCTTCACGCGGATGTCCACCCGCCCGCGCGAGGTGAACTTGATGGCGTTGCTGATGAAGTTCTGCAGGATCTGCCGCACCCGCAGCGGGTCCAGCACCAGGGTGGGCGCCAGTTTTTCGTCCAGCGTCAGCGACAGGTCCAGGCCCTTCTTGCTGGCGTTCTCGTGGTACAGGCTGCGCACGCTTTCCATGAAGGGGCGCACCGCGGTGCGGGTGGGCACGATCTCCAGCCGGTCGGCCTCGATCTTGGAGAAATCCAGGATATCGTCGATCAGGCGCAACAGGGTGTTGGCCGAGTCCTGAATGGTGAGCACGGTATCGCTCTGCTCGGCGTCCAGCTTGGTCATCGCCAGCAATTCCAGCATGCCCAGCACGCCGTTCATCGGCGTGCGGATCTCATGGCTCATGGTGGCCAGGAAGGCGCTCTTGGCGCGGTTGGCCGCGTTGGCCTGGTCGCGCGCCATGCGCAGTTCGAATTCCGCCATCTTGCGTTCGGTGATGTCGAGGCAGGCCAGGATGATCACCGATTCGGACGCGTCCGGGAACAGCAACTGGCCTTCGAACAGCACCCAGATCGGCCGGCCGGTGCCGGTCAGGCATTCCAGTTCGCAATGGATGCGGGCATTGTCGTGCTGCATCTTCGACATTTGCTCGGCCAGCTCATACCAGCCATGCTCGGAAGCCAGCAGCTCCATCAGATGCATCCCGGACAGGCCGTACTCGTCGCCCACATCGAAGATGCTTTCCGCGGTGAGGTTGGCCCGGGTGATCTGGAAATGCTCGTTCAGCCGCAGCAGGCCGACCGGCGACGCCGAATAAACCGCCTCCTCCTCCTGCAGCACCGCCCGCAGCTGGGCTTCGGAGAGCTTGCGCCGGTCTTCTTCGGCGTAGAAACCGAGAATATTGGCGTAGGCGCCCAATAGCGGCAGGATGCTGATGCCCAGCTGCGACAAAGTGGGCCGCAGCAGGCAGACGCCAGCGGTGGCCTCGCCACCCAGCATCACCGGCAGCGATACCCAGGAAGGCTGCGCCGACAAGCTGCGGAACAGCGCCGCCAGCGGCATTTCCGCCTGCGACAGTTGCTGGATCAGCGGCAGGAACTCAGGCCACTCACCGGCTTGCAGCTGCAATGCCTCGTCGCCGCCGTCCTGGGCCGACCAGGCCACCAGCATGCACTCTTCGGAGCTGGTGAACTCGACGAAAGTGTCGTGCAGGCGCTGGAACACCGCATCCCGCGCCGAACGGGCTAGCAGCATCGCCTCGATTTCCGAAATCACCGACAGCAGCGCCACGCTGCGCTCCAGCGAGCTTTCCGCCAGCCTGCGCTTGTGCTCGTCGCGCACGATCAGGATATTCAGCGGCGGGTCAGATTCCCCGGAAAAACGGCTGATGTTGAGCATCGCATGGAAATGCTCGCCGCCGCTGCCCATGCCCTCCACCGGCAGCGTCCGTCCCACCTGCAGCTCCAGCGCCGCCATCACGCCGTGCATCTCGTCGTTCATCACGAACAATTGCCGCGCCGGCATGCCCACCAAGGCGGCGAGCGGGTAGCCGAACATCCGCCCCGCGCCCTCGTTGGCGATCTCTATCACTCCGTCCTGATTGACCACCAGCATCGCGTCGCCGGAGATGTCCAGCATGCGCTGCAGGAAATCCAGCGGCTTGAGCACCTTGCGCACCATCACGTACAGCAGGAACACCAGCAGCGCCATCGCCGCCAGGCCAAACGCCCCCTCGCGCAGCAGAATGTGCAGATAGTACTGGCGGTTTTCCGTGGCCAGCGCCTCCGCCCGCGCGGAAACCATCGCCTGCAACTGCTGCAACGCCGAGGTCAGCTGCCGCAGATTGAGCGGGTAGTCGGCGGCCTGGCTGAACTTCAGCCTGCCGTCCAACTGTTCCAGCTGCAGCTGCGCCAACAGCTGCAGCTTGCTGGCAAGACGGGTCAGCTGGATGAACTGCTGAGCCAGCCTGACATCCCGCACGCTGTCGACTCTGGGCTGGAGCTTGCCCAGCGTCAGCATGCCGGCCGCCAGCCGCCGCGCCAGATCCTCCTCCATCCTACGATCCAGCCGGTGGTCCAGCTCCGCGCGCAGCACCAGCGCCTGCGCATTGGAGCGCAGCCAGTAGTCCAGTATCCACACATCCTGCGTCAGCCAGGCCAAGTCGTTGATCCTGGCGTCGCCGCTGGCCGCCATCTGCACCACGGAGTCGTCCACCAGATGCTGCACCTGCTCCTGCACGTCGCGGGTCTGCTCGTACAGGCTGGTGGTCAGCGCCTCGTTCGGGCCGGAGCTCGACTGCCACACCGCCTTGGCCTGCACCCGCAGCTGTTGATACTGGCGGAATAGCTGCTGCAGCCGGGCGATCTTCTCGCTGGTCCGCGCTTCGTCGCGGCCATGCAGCGAAGTGACCATGGCGAGGAAGCGCTCGTCCACCAGCCGAGACAGCCGGTCCAAGGCTGCCAGGGTCGCGGCGTCCGGCTGCCGTCCCAGCAACAGCGCCCGCAGCTGGCCGCTTTCCTGATGCTGGATATCGGAGAAGCGATACAACAGGCTGCTGTCCTGATTCAGCTCCACCAGCCGGTCGGCCTGCCGGTATTCGCTCCAGGCCGTCACCTGCAGCTGGACCATCACGCCGGCCTGCAGAATGCCCAGCAGCAGCACAATGGCCAGCACGCTCCGGCCTATCGCCATCGCCTGGCTATGGCGCGCCTTGGGTTGCAGCATGCTAATGCCTTGCCGCGGAAGAGCTCGCCACCGCGTCCAGGCTTTCGGTGACGAAAATCTGCGCCACGCCGTAGCGCTCGCTGAAGTCTTTCAGCACCGCCAGCTGGTTGGCCGAAATGGTGGCGCCGCGCGGCAGCAGCAAATGGCCGGCCTTGCTGCGCAAGTCGCGCGTCAGATAGGAGCCCGGCTTGATCTTGTCCAGCGGCAGGCATTGCTCCGCCGGCTCTTCCTGATACACCGGCGCCCGGGTTTCGAACAGCTTGCCGAACACTTTGTTGTCGTAGTCGGTGCCGGTCGCGATGTTGTAGTAGCTGAATGGATCGATCTCCGGCCTGGGCCGGTGCATCGCGGCCTGGATCGCCTTCTCCACGTCGGCGGGCTTCGGCGGCTTCACCACGAAACCGTCGGCGTGCAGCTGGCTGGCCAGCACCACGTTGGAGCGGTCGGCGTGGCCGGACAGAAAGACGAAGGGCAGATTGGAGACGTTGGCGGTATGCCCGCAACGCAGCTCCTTCAGCAGATCCATGCCGTTCATCGGCAGCATCTGCACATCGCACAGCACGATGTCCACCATGCGGATATCCAGCAGCCGCATCGCCGTGGTGCCGTCGGCGGCCTGGAAGATATAGTCCGACTTGACCCCCATGTTCTGCAAGGCCTGGGATATCAGGGTCCTGACCAGCGTCTGGTCATCGACGATCATGATCCGCAACCGCGCCAGGTCGACCGAAATCATCGCGCATCCTTTACACTATGGTTCCGCTTGAGGCTGCCCGGTCGCCCTGGCAGTCCACGATGAGCCTGGCCAGATCCTGCTCCGCGACGACGCCGGCCAGCCCATCCCCCACTCCCTTGACGCACCCCATCGCCAGCGCCAGCTCCCTGCCCTCCTCGTCATCCACCCGGGTGGCGCAAACCGCGGTCTGCGACAAGCCGAAATGACGCAACAGACGAAAGGTGTGCGGATCTTCGCCCTGCAGGGTTTTCAGCCAGTGCAGGGTTTCCACCGGCACATTGACCTGGTCGAACGGAAACTTGAGCAGGTTGCCGATGGTCAGCGAGCCGATGCCGAACGCGTCCGCCGTCAGATGAAACCCCAGGTACTTGATCTTGGCGATGTTCTCGAAGCACAGCGCGTCGGAGCGCCGGCTCAAGCCGTCCGCCAGCTCGAAGCTCACCCGGCGCGGCGCGACGCCGTATTGCTGCACCAGGGTGAAACAGTGGTCGAACACGTTGTCGGCGCACAGGCACGCCTCGTCGATGCGGATGTGCATCTGGCACTCGTCCTGGCCCGACGCCAGCGAAATGCCCTGCAATAGCTTGGCCATCCGCTCCACTATCGTTTCCAGGGCCACCGCCGACGCCATGCGCCGGCCCGCCAGCAGCGGCAGCAGATGATCGATGCCGCAGCGCCTCTCGCCCAACGCCAGCGCGCGCAGCGAAAAGCTGACCGGGCGGCGGTCGGCCAGCGTCACCACGGGAACGAACTCCAGCGCGAAGCGGTCGTCGCAGATATCGGCCAGCAGCGGCTCGATATCCAGTTGCGCCGGCGCCTCGGCGCGCTCCATTTCATTGAAAATGCCGTTCAACATGGCGACGAATGCCTCGGCCGAATACGGCTTGGCCAGGAAGCGGGTGCAGGAGATGCCCAGATTGGCCGACATGTCGGCGATGGTCTGCAGGGTTTTGCCGTCATAGCCGGAGATGATCAGCAAGGCGGACTGGTAGCCCAGCCTGGCCACATTCTTGATGAAATCGATGCCGTTCATGCCCGGCATGCCGATATCGGTGATGACCAGCTGGTAGCCGCCTTCGGCGATGCTGCGCAGCGCCTCGGCCGGGTCGCTGAATTCGTCTATCTCCACCGCGAAACGGCTGAAGAAGCTGGCCTGGCGCGAGATCAGCTTCCGCAATACCAGCTGATCGTCCAGAATCAAAAAACGCTTCGGTTTCAGCTCCATGCTAGACCGCCCCTTCCCAGGCATGGCAGAACCGGCCTTGCAGCACAGCTCGCCGGAAATGCCGCCTTACCGAAATTAAGCGCTGCGGAAAACCATCTGGGCGCGCCGGCTTCCCCACCGAGGGCCGGCTCCAAAACTAAGACATTCGCGTAAGACCAGACAGCGTAATACCATGTATAGGCTGACAAATTTGGCAGTACAAGACGGCCTTGCCGGCCGGCCGCGCGCTCGCGGCGCCGGTTTATGCCATGCGCCGCCGCTGCGGTATCATGGTCGGCCGCGACACCCATTCCGCAAGGAGAACCCCATGCGTTTCGATTCCGGCCAGCTTGGCAACGTAGAGGTGGACGAACAGACCATCCTCACCTTTCCCCACGGCATTCCGGCCCTGGAGAACTGCACGCGCTTCAAATTGTTCCACGACGCCGCCCACAAAACGCCGCAGGTCTATTGGCTGCAGTCGCTGGACGACCCGGGCATCACTTTCAGCCTGGCGCTGCCCGAGCGGCTGGGCGTCCGCTTCCAGGTGGAGCTCACCGACGACGAAGTGGCGCAGCTGCAACTGCGCGGCCCGGAGGACGCCGCCATCCTGCTGATGCTGTACCGCCCGCTGGAAACCGAGCGCGATTCCCACCCGGCGCTGGGCCAGCTGCAGGCCAACCTCTGCAATCCGCTGGTGGTCAGCCTGTCGTCCCAGCGCGGCATCCAGAAAACCGGCCTCAAGATCGACATCCTGCTGCATACGCCATGAACGAGACCCAACGCTGCGCCTGGTGCGGCGACGATGCGCTGTACGTCGCCTACCACGACCAGGAATGGGGCCGGCCCGAGCGCGACGACCGCAAATTGTTCGAAATGCTGATTCTGGAAGGCGCGCAGGCCGGGCTGTCCTGGATCACCATCTTGCGGAAGCGCGAAGGCTATCGCGCCGCCTTCCACGGCTTCCACCCGGAAAAGGTGGCGGCGATGGACGAGGACGACGTCGAACGGCTGATGCAGAATCCCGGCATCGTGCGCAACCGGCTGAAAATCCGCAGCGCCATCCGCAACGCCAAAGTGTTCCTGCAAATGCAGCGGGAACACGGCAGCTTCGCCGACTGGCTGTGGGGGCACGTGGACGGCCAGCCGATTCTGCGCCGCCGCGACGACGAACGGGTGCCGGCCAGCACCGAGCTGTCGGACCATATCAGCAAGGAGTTGAAGAAAGCCGGGATGAATTTCGTCGGCAGCACGGTAGTCTATGCCTACCTGCAGGCCTGCGGCGTGGTCAACGACCACCTGGCCGGCTGCTTCCTGCACCCGCACGGCGACGCCTGAGCGCCCGCCCATGAAAAACGGCCGCTGCGAACAGCGGCCGTTTTCGCGCGCAGCGGCGACGGTCAGTCGAAAACCAGCTGGCCGTTTTTCGCCTCCACCAGCACCGTGGACTTGGGCGGGTACTTGCCGGCCAGAATCGCCTTGGCCAGCGGATTTTCCAGTTCGGCCTGGATAGCCCGTTTCAGCGGACGCGCGCCGTAAACCGGGTCGAAACCGGCCTCGGACAGCAGCGCCAGCGCCTCGCCGCTGATCTGCAGGTTCAGGTCCAGTTTGGCCAGCCGCGCCTCCAGGCCCTTCAGCTGGATGCGGGCGATGGACTGGATGTGCTTCTCGTCCAGGCCGTGGAACACCACCACCTCGTCGATGCGGTTGATGAATTCCGGGCGGAACTGGGTCTTCACCTCGGCCATCACGGCGAGCTTGATCACCTGGTAATCGTCGGTGGCCATCGCCTGGATCTGCTGGCTGCCGATATTGGACGTCATCACGATCACCGTGTTCTTGAAGTCCACGGTGCGGCCCTGGCCATCGGTCAACCGGCCGTCGTCCAGCACTTGCAGCAGCACGTTGAACACGTCCGGATGCGCCTTCTCCACCTCGTCCAGCAGGATCACGCTGTACGGCTTGCGGCGCACCTGCTCGGTCAGGTAGCCGCCCTCCTCGTAGCCGACGTAGCCCGGAGGCGCGCCGATCAGCCGGGCGACGGAATGCTTCTCCATGTACTCGGACATGTCGATGCGGATCAGGTGCTCCTCGCTGTCGAACAGGAAGCCGGCCAGCGTTTTGCACAGCTCGGTCTTGCCGACGCCGGTCGGTCCCAGGAACAGGAATGATCCATACGGCTTGTTCGGGTCGGCCAGACCCGAGCGCGAGCGGCGGATGGCGTCGGCCACCGCGGTCACCGCCTCGTCCTGCCCCACCACGCGCCGATGCAGCACGTCTTCCATGTGCAACAGCTTCTCGCGCTCGCCGGTCAGCATCTTGGACACCGGAATGCCGGTGGCGCGGCTGATCACCTCGGCGATTTCCTCGGCGCCCACCTGGGTGCGCAGCAGACGGTTGGGCTTGGCCTCGCCCTGCTCGCCGGCGGCCTCGGCCTCCTTCAAGCGCGCTTCCAGTTGCGGCAACTTGCCGTATTGCAACTCGGCCAGTTTCTGCCAGTCGCCCTTGCGCTTGAGGTCTTCCATATTCGCCTTCAGGCGGTCGATTTCCTCCTTGATGCTCTGCGAGCCTTGCTGGGCGGCTTTTTCCGCCTTCCAGATCTCTTCCAGGTCGGCGTATTCGCGCGATAGGCCGCTTATCTCGTCCTCGATCAGCTGCAGACGCTTTTGCGAAGCCTCGTCGCTCTCGCGCTTCACCGCCTCGCGCTCGATCTTCAGCTGGATCAGGCGGCGGTCGAGCTTGTCCATCGCTTCCGGCTTAGAATCCAGCTCCATCTTGATCTTGGATGCGGCCTCGTCGATCAGGTCTATCGCCTTGTCCGGCAGGAAGCGGTCGGTGATGTAGCGCTGGCTCAATTCCGCGGCGGCGACGATGGCCGGGTCGGTGATGTCGACGCCGTGGTGGATTTCATACTTTTCCTGCAGGCCGCGCAGGATGGCGATGGTGTCCTCGACCGATGGCTCGCCCACCAACACCTTCTGGAAGCGGCGCTCCAGCGCGGCGTCCTTCTCGATGTACTTGCGGTATTCGTCCAGCGTGGTGGCGCCGATGCAATGCAGTTCGCCGCGCGCCAAAGCCGGTTTCAGCATATTGCCGGCGTCCATCGCGCCTTCGGCCTTGCCGGCGCCCACCAGCGTGTGGATTTCGTCGATGAAGATCAGGGTCTGGCCGTCGTCTTTGGCCAGATCGTTCAGCACCGCCTTCAGTCGTTCTTCGAATTCGCCGCGGAACTTGGCGCCGGCGATCAAGGCCGCCAGGTCCAGCACCAACAGGCGCTTGTTCTTCAGGCTTTCCGGCACTTCGCCGTTGACGATGCGCTGCGCCAGGCCTTCGACGATGGCGGTTTTGCCCACGCCCGGCTCTCCGATCAGCACCGGATTGTTCTTGGTGCGGCGTTGCAGCACCTGGATGGCGCGGCGGATTTCGTCGTCGCGGCCTATCACCGGGTCGAGCTTGCCCTGGCGGGCGCGCTCGGTCAGGTCCATCGTATATTTCTTCAAGGCTTCGCGCTGGCCCTCGGCGTCGGCGCTGTTGACGTTCTCGCCGCCGCGTACCGCGTCTATCGCCGCCTGGATCGACGCGTGGTTGCCGCCGTGCTCTTTCAGCAGGCGGCCGGTCTCGCCCTTGTCCTGGCTCAGCGCGGACAGGAACAGCTCGCTGGCGATGAATTCGTCGCCCAGCTTCATCGCGATCTTGTCGGCGGCGTTGAGCAGATTGGCCAGATCGCGCGACACGGTGATCTCGCCGCCATGGCCCTGCACCCGCGGTAGCCGTTCGATGGCAGACTTCAGGCCGGCCTTCAGCGCCGGCACGTTGACGCCGGCGCGCGCCAGCAGGCCGCCGACGCCGGCTTCGGCGTCGTCCAGCATCGCCAGCAGCAGATGCTGCGGCTCGATATAGGCGTTGTCGCCCGCTACGGCCAGGCTTTGGGCGTCGCCCAGCGCCTGTTGGAATTTGGTGGTCAGCTTGTCGAATCGCATGATTTGCGGCTCCCGTGAAAACTGTCGATGACTTCCATCTTGGGGAGCCTGCCGGCCATTTCAAGGGCGCCGCCGCGCCGGCGTTTGACCGCGCGCAAACCCGGCGGCTGCCGGGAATCAAGCGCGGAACACCCGCACTTCCTGCTTCAGCGAGTCGGCCAGCTGCGCCATTTCGCCGGCGGTTTGCGCCGAACGCTCGGCTTCCTGATTGTGGGTTTCGGCCAACCGGGCCACCTGCGCCACCTGTTCCGCGATGTTTTCCACGGTCTGCCGCTGCGACGCCAGCTCCTGGTTGATGGCGGACACCACCGCCATCGAACGTTCGGCGTCGGCGACGATGGACCCCATCGCCTCCCGCGCCCTGGCGGTGATGGCCGCCCCTTCAGACGCGCAGCTCACCGACTGGCGCATCGCCTGCGCCGCCAGCGTCGCCGCCTGCTGCATCGCGGCGATCATTTCGCCTATCTGCCGGGTGGACTGGCTGGTGCGCTCGGCCAGCTTGCGCACTTCGTCCGCCACCACCGCGAAGCCGCGGCCCATCTCGCCGGCGCGCGCCGCCTCTATCGCCGCGTTCAAGGCCAATAGATTGGTCTGGTCGGCGATGTCGTGGATCACGTTGACGATGTCGCTGATCTGGCCGGCGTTGCTCTCCAGCGCCAGCAGGCTGTCGGCGGCGTTGTCCAGCGTCGCGGCGATGCGATTGACCTCGTCCACCGCCGCCGCCAGGCTGGCGCTGCCGTTCTGCGCCGCTTCGCTGGACGCCTGCGCCACCTCGCTGGCCTCGCCCGCCACCCTTTCGATCTGCTCCACCCCGGCGATCAGCAGCTCGGTGTGCTGCGACATCTGCCGGGCGCTGTCGCGCTGCTCGCCCGACGAAGCCGCCGCCGCGCCGGCCTTGTGCGACAGATCCTGCGCCGCCCGGTCCAGGTCCAGCGCGTGATGGCTGGTGCGGTTGAGCGCCAGCTGGAAGCTGTCCAGCAGGCCGTTCAACGCATTGGCCATTTCGCCCATCTCGCCGCCCCGCCCCGTCGGCAGGCGGCGCTGCAGATCATGGTTGTCCTGAATGGACGCCACCTCGGCCACCAGTTGGCGCACCGGACGCGTCACCAGGATGCGGGTCGCGCCCCACAACGCCAGCGCCAGCACCGCCAGCAGCACGCCGCAGCCGGCGGCCAGCCAGGCGATCAGCATGCGGTTTTCGCGCTGCAGCTCGGACTCGGTTTCGTCGCTGACCAGCAGCCAGTTCCACGGCGCGAAGCTGGCGTAGGACAGCATGTGCGCGGCGGCGCCCTTGTCGCCGGGCAGGCGCACCGACAGATTGCCGCTGCCGCCCTTGAGCAGTTCGCGCAGATAGGGCTTGCCGTCGGCGTCCAGCGATTTGTCCACCGAACGGCCGTTCAGCCGCGGATGCAGCAGATAGCGGCCGAAACTGGCCGAAGCCGGATTGACATCGATCACGTCGATGTGGCCGCTATCCTCCAGCTTCACCTTGCCCAGCCGCACCAGCAGGCTGGCGATACCCTCGGTGGCGCCGACGCCGACGAAGGTGGCGCCTATCACCTTGCCGTCGCCGTCCTTGATCGGGCTGTAGCTGGTGACGTAATCCTTGCCGTACAGATTGGCCAGGCCGATGTAGCCGTCGCCGGCGGCCAGCTTGGCGTAAGCCGGCGCGGCGCGCTCCAGCCGGCTGCCCAGCGCGCGGTTGCCGTTTTCCATCAGCAGCGTGGTGGACACGCGCACGAAGTCGTCTCCGTCGCGGACGAAGATGGACGCGACATTGCCGCTGACCGCGGAAAAGTGGTCGACCATCCGGTTATTGCCGTTGACCGGCTCGCCGCCCATCAACAACGCCGGCGTCGCCGCGCCGGCCACATTGATCTTCTCTGCCGGATTCAGGCTGAAACCGCTCCTGAACTCGGCGAAGAACACTTTCTCGAATTGCCGGGTGGACAGGCGCAACGATTCGTTGAAACCGTCCACCATGTTCAGCGACTGCGCCAGCAGCTGGGCCTGCACTTTCTGGGTGCGCTCCAGCATCAAGCGCTGGCTGAACACATACAAGGGATACAGGATCGCGCCGGCCACCAGCGCCATCAGCACTACCTGGGTCAATACCAGCCGACTGCCTATGCTGCTCGCTCGCCTCATCTTCCACGCCTCCGCCCTGCAGAACCTTCCATGGCCGCCCATCCGCCGACGCCCCCTTCCTCATCTTATTACAAGCCAGGCGCTCGGCAGCGCCGGTCTCGACACCCATGGCAGCGCGATGAGTTCATTGGCATTTAAATGCGCAAAATACATTCCCAAGCATTAGATAACGACAAGCGGCGGCGTTTGCGCGCCATCCATCTGGAACGGCTGTATTGGCCGTGCGACAATCCAGGCTGACAGAACAGAATCCGCCAGCCCGCCGGCCGCGGGCCCAGCCGCAATGACAAGCCCAAGCACCCCACGCATTTCCACGCCTGCCCAGCTAGACTGGCAGGATGGCCAACCTACGTCCATCGCCTTCGGCGACGTGTATTTTTCCCGCGACGCCGGCCTCGACGAAACCCGCCACGTTTTCCTCCAGCACAACCAGCTGGCCGAGCGCTTCGCCGCCCTGCCGCAGCGCGGGCAATTCACCATCGCCGAAACCGGCTTCGGCACCGGCCTGAATTTCCTCTGCGCCTGGCAATGCTTTGAGCAGCACGCGCCCGCCGACGCCCGGCTGCATTTCGTCAGCGCCGAGAAATACCCGCTGACCCCGCAGGACCTGTCCCGCGCGCTGGCGCTGTGGCCGGAGCTGGCGGCGCAGTCCAACCAGCTGCTGCGCCAATACGACATGCTGACGCCGGGCTGGCACCGCCTGCTGCTGGCCGGCGGCCGCGTCAGCCTGACGCTGATGGTGGGGGACGTGCTGGACGTGCTGCCGCAGCTGGACGCCCGCGTCGACGCCTGGTTCCTCGACGGCTTCGCGCCGTCGAAAAATCCCGACATGTGGCAGCAGCCGCTGTTCGACCAGATGGCCCGTCTGTCCGCCCCTGGCGCCACTTTCGCCACCTTCACCAGCGCCGGCGCCGTGCGCCGCGGCCTGACCGCGGCCGGCTTCCAGGTGGAAAAAGCCCCCGGCCACGGCCAGAAACGCCATATCAGCCGCGGCTGGCTGCAAACCGCCGCCGCGATGCCCTGGCAAGCCCCCTGGTTCGCCCGCCCGCCGCAGCGCTGGCGCGAACGCAGCGCCATCGTGGTGGGCGGCGGCGTCGCCGGCGCGTCCACCGCGCACAGCCTGGCCGTGCGCGGCTGGCAGGTGACGCTGATCGAACGGATGCCCCGGCTTGCCAGCGCCGCCTCCGGCAACCCGCAGGGCGTGCTGTACACCAAGCTGTCGCCGCACCTGACGCCGCTGTCGCGCCTGGTGCTGTCCGGCTACGCGTACAGCCTGCGGACCCTGCGCGAACTGCTGCCGGAGGATGGCGAAAACTGGCGCGCCTGCGGCGTGCTGCAGCTGGCGCATGAAGCGAAGGAAGGGGAAAAACAGCAGGCGCTGGCGGAACTGGGGCTGCCGGAAGCGGTGATGCGCAAGCTGGACCGCGAGCAGGCCAGCGAGCTGGCTGGCGTGGCGCTGCCCTCAGGCGGGCTGTTCTTCCCGCAGGGCGGCTGGGTGCATCCGCCGGCCCTGGTGGCGCGGCTGGCCGACCACCCCAATATCGCCGTGCGCACCAGCCATACCGTGCTGGAGCTGGAGTATGACCAGAACGAGCGCCATTGGCTGGCCAGCGACGAAAGCGGCCCGCTGGCCCTGGCCTCGGTGGTGGTGCTGGCGGGCGCGGCGGAAACCGCCCAGTTCGACGCCACCAGCCATCTGCCCTTGAAAAAGATACGCGGCCAGGTCACCAGCATCGCCGCGACGCCGGACAGCGAGCGGCTGGCCACCGTGCTGTGCGGCGAAGGCTATATCTCGCCGGCGCGCGGCGGCCGCCATTGCCTGGGCGCCACCTTCAAGTTCGACAGCGACGACCTGGCGGTAAACGACGCCGAACATGCGGAAAACCTGCAGATGCTGGCCGAGCTGGCGCCGCAATTGCATGACGGCCTGACCAGCGGCGGCCGCGGCGCGCTGGATGGCCGCGCCGCCTTCCGCTGCACCAGCCCGGACTACCTGCCGCTGATCGGCCCGGCCGTCGCCCGCCGCGACTTCGCGCAATGCTACGCCGAACTCGCCCGGGATGCGTCCTTGCAGCCGCAGCAACCTTGCCCATGGGTGGAAGGCCTGTACGTCAACACCGCGCACGGCTCGCGCGGGCTGATCACCGCGCCGCTGTCGGGCGAGATCCTGGCGGCGCTGCTGGAAGACGAACCGACGCCGCTGCCGGCCCACCTGATGCAGGCCATCCATCCCAGCCGCTTCCTGCTGCGCGACCTGATCCGCCGCAAGCTGGATCCGGCCGCGTGACGAATCACGCCGCCGGCAGCGCGCGCTGGATGGCTTCGCGGATGGGGTCGGGAATGGCGACCGACTTTTCCGCCTTGTAATCGACCCATACCAGCAGCACCTCGGCGCTGGCGTAAACCGTGCCGGGGTCGTCCTGCCGGTAGAAGTGGTGGCGCAGCTTCAGGCTGCTGTTCCCCAGTTTTTCCAGTTCGATGGTGATGTCCAGCGTCGCCGGGTAGGTCAGTTGCTTGCGGAAGGTGCAGGCGGTATTGGCCAGCACCGGCCCGATGCCTTCCGGGTCGATGCCGTAGCCCAGCGAATTCAGCCACTCTATCCGCACCTGCTCCAGATAGCGGAAATAGTAGGTGTTGTTCAGATGGCCGACGGCGTCCATATCGCCCCAGCGCATGCTGATGGTGCGCTTGTCTATTACCGGATAATGCGTAGTCAAAATCTGGTCCTTTGCTCCCCGATGATCTCCGGATAATAACGGCAAATTGCCTGACGCGTCTGCCTCTGGGCATTCCAGGCGATTGTTTTGCGGAAGTGTTAATTCCAGCCGGATTTCATTACACCCCGTCACATAAGCGCTCAACAATCATGCTACAGCGCCGCCGGCCCTGCCGGGATAATCACCTCGTCAGTTCGCGAAACCCAAGGGATGAGCGGACCGGACGCGATCGGATTGCGTCGTCAACGGCGCGCAGTCTGGTCACCTGAGCGAAGGTGCAATTGGGAGCCCCCTGTGGGGCTCTTTTTTTTCGCCCGGCCGCTCCCTGTACGAAAGCTGCCGCGCCATGCAGAATGGCTGGCATCGCCACTCCCGCCCTCGTCACCATGTGGAAATCGATATTCGCCATCGCCGCCGGCGCCGCCATCGGCGCGCTGCTGCGCTGGTTTCTCGGCCTGCGGCTGAACAGCCTGTTCCCCTCCCTGCCGCTGGGCACGCTGGCCGCCAACCTGATAGGCGGCTACATCATCGGCCTGGCGGTGGCGCTGTTCGCCGACATGCCCAGCCTGCCGCCGATGTGGCGGCTGCTGATCATCACCGGCTTCTGCGGCGGCCTGACCACCTTTTCCACTTTTTCCGCCGAAGTGGTGGAACTGCTGCGCCAGGGGCAACTGGTTCCCGCCTTCACCGCCATCGCCGCGCATGTCAGCGGCTCCCTGCTGATGACCATGGCCGGCATCGCCAGCTGGCAGCTGCTGCGGCGCTGACCGCAGCCGGCGCTACGTATTCAACACAATTACCAACCGGCTGTCCGCTTCCTATGTTTCAACCTCCGATAGTTGCGTTTAGGAGAGAAACATGGCCAGTCCCCTTACCCTGCTGATGCCGGTGGCGCCCGACGCGGACCTGACCGCCCTGGCCGCCACCGTGAAGGAAAACCAGCCGCTGCTGCACGCGGCGCTGACCAAGATCGGCACCGTCCACTACGCCCGCACCCAGTTGCTGGACCGCGCCGCGCCCAATCTCCAGCCCGGCATCAAGCCCAGCAAAAGCTACGTGCTGGCGGTGATCACCGAATACGACGGCAGCTTCGACAGCTACATCCAGGACTTCGTCAAGGAAGTCGGCCCCATCTTCGACGCCTTGCTGCGCTTCATCGACGGCGCCTCCGGCCTGATTCCGGTCGCCAGCCACGTCGCCGCGTTCAAGGCCTTCATCGCCGCCAACGACGCCTCGCAGCACGCCCCCAACAATGACATGTACCAGGCCTACACCGCCACCGTGCAGCAGGTGCTGGCCTCGCTGCCCTGAACATTGCCCGGACCAAGCGGCCCACCCGCGCCAGCGGCGGCCGCCCGCATCCCGCCCCCTAGGAGCTGCCGCATGACCCCAGCCATTGCCTACGACGACGTGCAGGGCACCATTCTGCGCGGCTACCGGGTGGAACGCGCCCGCCACTTCATCCTGCGCATCGACGACAAAGCCCGCGCGGCGGCGCTGATACTCAAGCTGGTGGACGGCGAACTGGGGTTGCCCCCCATCACCACCGCCCAACGCGGCGCGCAAAAACCCATCCACTTCCTCAATCTCAGCTTCACCTGCGCCGGCCTGGCGCGGCTGGGACTGAGCGATGCGCAGCTGCAAACCTTCGACGCGTCTTTCCGCCAGGGCGCGACCGATCCCGGCATCGCCGCCAGCATCGGCGACACTGGCGACAGCGCGCCGCAGCACTGGATAGGCGGCCTGGATCAGGGCGCCCAAGTCCATGCGCTGCTCAGCCTATGGGTGGATGGGTCTGCAGAACAGCTGGAGTCGGCCAGCGCCAAGCTATGCTGCGCCTTCGCCGATTACGGCGTGAAGAAATTGTCGGCGCAAGACGCCGTGGCACTGCCGGATAACAAAGTGCACTTCGGCTATCGCGACAGCATCGCTCAGCCCACCATCATCGGCGCGCCGCCGCGCAAGCGCGACATCCCGGACGATCAACCGCCGGTGGCCACCGGCGAATTCCTGCTGGGTTATCCCAACGAAAGCGGCGGCAGCTACACGCTGGAGCCGAAAGAACTGTCGCTCAACAGCAGCTTCGCCGCCTTCCGCATCCTGGAGCAGGATGTGGAAGGCTTCGAAAGCTTTCTGCAAACCTACGCTCCCCGCCTGGGAGTCGATGCCGAAACGCTGGCGGCGAAAGTCTGCGGCCGCTGGCGCAACGGCAACCCGCTGACCTTGCGTCCCGACGCGGCCGGCGAGGTCTTGCCGCCCTCGCAGCTGAACGACTTCCATTACGTCGACGCCACGCTGGACAAGGACGATACGCTGGGCCTGAAGTGCCCGATAGGCTCGCACATCCGCCGCAGCAATCCGCGCGACGGCGCGGTGGTGGGCGCCGGCAGCCCGCTGCACCGCATCGTGCGCCGCGCCATGCCATACGGCCCGGAATACGACCCGGCCAAGCCGGACGCGCAAAAGCGCGGCCTGATCGGCTATTTCATCAATGCCAGCATCGCCAACCAGTTCGAGTTCGTCACCAGCCAGTGGGTGCTGCGCTCCGACTTCGTCAAATCGGCCACCGGACCGGGCGGGCCGGAACAAGGCAACGCGGTGTTCAACATCAGCGGGGAGGACGTGTTCATCGGCGTCAACCCGGTCGACCAAAGCTCCTTCACCGATGCCCAGGCCGGCCCCAAGGGGCAGAACAACAAACGGATCACCGGCTTTCCCCGGCTGATCCACACCCGCGGCAGCGCCTATTGCTTCTTCCCCAGCATCAGTGGCCTGCGCTACCTGGCGAAACTGGCGGCCGGCTGACAAACGCGAAAACCCCCGCGGCCCATGCGGGCGGCGGGGGTGGTTTCCTGCCGTGCGGCGGAAAGGGTCAGCCGCGCAGGCGGCGCAGCACCTCGTCCTTGCCGATCAAGGCCAGCACCGCGTCCACCGACGGGGTCTGGGTGGTGCCGCATACCAGCACGCGCAGCGGCATGCCCAGCTGGCCCATCTTGATGCCTTCGTCGGCGCAGAACGGTTTGAACAGCTCATGGATGGATTCGGCGCTCCAGGCTTCCAGAGCAGCCAGTCGGTCGACGAAGCGGCCCATGCGCGCTACAGCGTCTCCGGCCAGATGCTTCTCCACATCGGCGGCGACCGGTTCGCGCTTTTTGTAGAAGTAATCGACTTCCAGCGCCAGCGCGTTCAGGTCCTGCACCCGCTCCTTCACCAGCGCCAGCACGTCGCCGATGGCCGGGCCATGGGTGGTATCGACGCCGGCTTTCGCCAGGCGCGGCGCGATCAGCTCGGCCAGGCGGCCGTTGTCGGCGGCCTTGATGTGCTGCGCGTTCAGCCACATGAATTTTTCCTGGTTGAAGCGGCTGGCGGACGGGCTCACCGCCTCCAGCGTGAACCATTCGACGAACTGCTCCATGCTGAAGAATTCGTCGTCGCCATGGCCCCAGCCCAGGCGCGCCAGGTAGTTCAGCAGCGCTTCCGGCAGGATGCCCTTGTCGGCGTAGTCCACCACGCTGACCGCGTCGCGGCGCTTGGACATCTTCTGGCCGTCTTCATTCAGGATCATCGGCAGGTGGCCGTACACTGGCAGCGGCGCGTTCAGCGCCTTGAGAATATTGATCTGGCGCGGGGTGTTGTTGACGTGGTCGTCGCCGCGGATCACGTGGGTGATCTGCATGTCCCAGTCGTCCACCACCACGCAGAAGTTATAGGTGGGGCTGCCGTCGGGACGGGCGATGATCAGGTCGTCCAGCTCTTCATTGGAGATTTCGATGCGGCCCTTGACCGCGTCGTCCCAGGCCACCACGCCAGCGAGCGGCGTCTTGAAGCGCACCACCGGCTGCACGCCCTCCGGGATGGCCGGCAGCGTTTTGCCGGCTTCCGGGCGCCAGCGGCGGTCGTAGCGCGGCTTGTCGCCGCGGGCTTCCTGCTCGGCGCGCATCGCTTCCAGCTCTTCCTTGCTGCAATAGCAGTGGTAGGCGTGGCCGGAGGCCAGCAGCTGCTGGATCACTTCCTTGTAGCGGTCGAAGCGATGGGTCTGGTAGAACGGGCCTTCATCGTAGTCCAGGCCCACCCAGTGCATGCCGTCCAGAATCGCCTTCACCGACTCCGGCGTGGAGCGCTCCAGATCGGTGTCTTCGATGCGCAGCACGAACACGCCGTTGTTTTTGCGGGCATAGGCCCAGGAGAACAGCGCGGTGCGCACGCCGCCGATGTGCAGGTAACCGGTGGGGCTGGGGGCGAAACGGGTACGGATCATGATGGGTTGGACTCTGAGAAAAACACACAAGGGCGCCATTGTACGCCGCCAACAAAAAAGCCCGCAAACTTGCGGGCTTCTTTTTGGCCGGCTCAGACCATATTGGGCAAGGCCCCGCTCGGCATCATCTGCGCCAGCAGCCAGAAGGCGGTCAGCGCCAGCATCGCGGCCATGCTGAAGTTGAACGCGCGCAGCCGCGGCGGGGAATCGAGGAAACGTCGGATGGCCACGCCGGAGCCGGCCCACACCGCGATGCACGGCAGGCTGGTGAAAAAGGTGATCAGCGCGAACAGCGCGGCGGCGTGCCACGGATTCATGTGCGCCGGCAGGAACACCATCACCAGGTTGAAGCCCATCAGCCACACCTTGGGATTGAGCCAGTTGAACAGGATGCCGCCCCAGAAGCCCATCGGCCGGACGCCGGCGTCGGCGCTCTTGGCCGCCCCCGCGCGCGCCATGCTCCACGACAGCCACAGCAGGTAGCCGCAGCCGGCGATCGCCAGATACAGCTGCAGCGACTCCATCAGCGACATCAGCGCGCCCAAACCGACAGAGAGGATGCCTACCTGCAGCGACAGGCCCAGCGCCATGCCCAGCAGCGACGGCAGCGTGCGCGAAAAACCGAAATTGACCCCCGACGACGCCAGCACCAGATTATTGGGGCCGGGGGTGATGGACATCACCAGCAGATAGGTGACCAGTGCAAGCAGATTCATGACGACTCCTAGACCGCAGCCGGCGCGCCGCCGGCACTCTCGGGGCGCGCCCCGACTCAAGGCCGTCATCTTAAGCTTTTGCCCTGGACAATTACAGATTCAGAAAAATACAATTGAGACCATAACAGTTTTGCAGTTGCAAAACTGTTATGGTTAATTTCGTTCGAAACTGTACCGTCCGTCCCCGTCCGGAGCCTTCCAACATGAGCAGCGAACCGCTTTACCAGCAACTGGTCAACGAATGGACCACCCTGATCCAGACCGGCACCATCCGCCCGGGCGAGCGGCTGCCTTCGGTGCGCAAGGCCTGCGCGATGCACAAGGTCAGCCCGTCCACCATTCTGCAGACCTACCGCACGCTGGAAGACCGCGGCCTGATCGAGGCGCGGCCGCAGTCGGGCTTCTACGTCAAATCCGCCGCCAGCCTGCCCTTGCCGCGGATGCGCCGCCAGAGCGCCGCCCATCACACCGGCGAGGTGGTAGACCAGATCGAGGCCGTGATGGGCGCGCAAAACCAGGCCGACTTCATCGACCTGTCGCTGGCCAGCCCGCGCGGCAGCGACTTCTACCCTACCACCCGCTTCAAGCACATCATGGGGAGGCTGCTGCGCCAGCACCCGGAACTGACCACCGACTACCCGTTCCCGCCCGGCTCGGAACGGCTGCGGCGGCAGATCGCCCAGCGCGCCGTCAGTTGGGGCTGCGTGCTGGCCGCCGACGAGCTGGTGATCAGCAACGGCTGCACCGAGGCGCTGCAGCTGGCATTGCGCGCCACCTGCAAGCCAGGCGACACCGTGGGCGTGGAGTCCCCCACCTATTTCGCGCTGCTGCCCATGCTGAAGGACTTGGGGCTGAGCGTGATCGAAATCCCCACCCACCCCACCAGCGGGCTGGCGCTGGACGCGCTGGAACTGCTGCTGTCGGAAAAACGGCTCAACGCCGTGGTGGCCATGCCCACCGTGCACAACCCGCTGGGCAGCACCATGCCGCCGGAAGCCAAGCAGCGGCTGGCGCAACTGGTCAACGACTACCAGGTGCCGCTGATCGAGGACGTGCCGCACGCCGACCTGTTTTACGGCGCCGCGACGCCAAACGCGGTGAAAGCCTACGACCGCGACGGCTGGGTGCTGCTATGCGCCAGCTACAGCAAGACGCTGGCGCCGGGTTTCCGCATCGGCTGGATCGCCCCCGGCCGCTTCCTCAGCGAAGTGCGGCGGCTGAAGTTTTCCAGCAGCCTGGGCCAGCCGGCGCTATTGGAGGAAACGCTGGCCGAATACCTGGAAAGCGGCGGCTACGACCACCACCTGCGGCTGATCCGCCGCCACTTCAACAGCCAGATGGAAAAGCTGCGCGGCGCGGTGGCCCAGCACTTCCCCGCCGGCACCCGCGCCACGCTGCCCTCTGGCGGCTGCCTGCTGTGGGTGGAGCTGCCCAGCCACGCCGACACCATGCAGCTGTTCCAGGCCGCGCTGGCCGAACGCATCACCGTGGTGCCCGGCGCGATGTACTCGGCCAAGGGCCGCTATCGCAACTGCCTGCGGCTGTCCTGCTGCTATCCGTGGAACGAGGCCTACCAGCGCGCGCTGGCGCGGGTCGGAGAACTGGCAGCCGATCTGGCGGATAGGGACTGAAATATAACGGATAGTTATATTTTGAAGCATCGTTAGCACCTTGCGATTGAGCAGGCCAGGCATTAAGGTAGGCGATCATGACAAGCGCTTGACCCGATGACCCGCCCTGGAGCCTGACGATGAAACTGGAAACCCTAGCCGTCCACGCCGGATACAGCCCCGACCCCACCACCAAGGCGGTGGCGGTGCCGCTGTATCAAACCACCAGCTACGCCTTCGACAGCACCCAGCACGGCGCCGATCTGTTCGACCTCAAGGTGCAGGGCAATATCTACACCCGCATCATGAACCCGACCACCGACGTGCTGGAAAAACGGGTGGCGGCGCTGGAGGGCGGCATAGGCGCGCTGGCGGTGGCGTCCGGCATGGCGGCCATCGCCTACGCCATCCAGACCATCGCCGAAGCCGGCGACAACATCATAGCCACCCGCACGCTGTACGGCGGCACCTATAACCTGTTCGCCCACACCTTCCCGCAGCTGGGGATTGAAGTGCGTTTCGTCGACTACCAGAATCCGGCCGCCATCGCCGCTTTGGTGGACGAACGCACCAAGGCGGTGTTCTGCGAATCGATAGGCAACCCGCTGGGCAATGTGGTGGATTTCGCCGCCTTCGCCGCCGAGGCCCATCGCCACGGCCTGCCGCTGATCGTCGACAACACCGTGCCTTCGCCCTATCTGTGCCGGCCGTTCGAACACGGCGCCGACATCGTCGTGCACAGCCTGACCAAATACCTGGGCGGCCACGGCAACAGCATAGGCGGCGCCATCGTCGACTCCGGCAAATTCCCGTGGGGAGAGCACAAGGCGCGCTTCAAGCGGCTGAACGAGCCCGATGTCAGCTACCACGGCGTCAATTACGTGGAAGCGCTGGGCGCGGCCGCCTACATCGCCCGCGCCCGCGTGGTGCCGCTGCGCAATATGGGCGCGGCGCTGTCGCCGTTCAACGCCTTCCTGATCCTGCAAGGCATAGAAACGCTGGCGCTGCGGCTGGACCGCATTTGCGACAACGCGCTGAAAGTCGCCCATTTCCTGCAAGCAAGCCCGGCGGTGGAGTGGGTGGAATACGCCGGTCTGCCCGACAACCCAAGCAAGCCGCTGGTGGACCGCTACCTGGGCGGCCGCGCCTCCGGCATCCTGTCCTTCGGCATCAAGGGCGGGGAAGCCGCCGGCGGCCGCTTCATCGACGCGCTGCAGCTGGTGACGCGGCTGGTGAACATCGGCGACGCCAAGTCGCTGGCCTGCCACCCGGCCTCCACCACCCACCGCCAGCTGTCGCCGCAAGAACAGCTGAGCGCGGGCGTCAAGCCGGAGCTGGTGCGGCTGTCCATCGGCATTGAACACATAGACGACATCCTGGCCGACATCGGCCAGGCGCTGAAAGCCGCCGCGCAGTAAACGGCGAGCAAGAAAAAAGGCCGCGAAAGCGGCCTTTTTCGTCCGAAAACCCTATCAACCGGCCCGGGCGGCGGTTCTGCCGCGCTGGCTGGCCCTGGCCGGCGGACCCGGCTCGCGATCCGGCGCCGGCTGGCTGGCCGCCGGCGTCTCGGGCGCGGCGGCCGGCGTCAGGCGCGACAGCCAGGCAAAAGGCTGCAAGCCGCCGCTGATCGCGCCGCTGGCGCTCTTGCAGCTCAAGCACACCGGCTTGCCGCTGCGCTGCTTCAGCGCATCGTCCACCCGCTGGCCGTACAGCGCCTGCTGGTGCTGGCGCTGCCAGTCCAGCAGCGTCTGCGCCAGGTATTTCAGCGACGGATCTTCCTGCTTGTAATGGTTGCGGTAGACGGTCAGCCACAACTGGCCGGCTTCATCCTGGCTCAGCAGAATGGTCTGATAGGCGACGGTGACCGCGTCGCCGCGGCTGACCGTGCCGGCCAGCTCCAGCGCGTCGTCGTTTTTCAGCCGCACGCAGCCGTGGCTGCGAAAACCCGGCACCGAGCCGGGAGCGTTGGTGCCGTGAAAGCCCAGCCCCAGCCGGCTTTCGCCAAAGCGCACGAATACCGGCCCCAAGGGATTGTTGGGCCCCGGCGGCACCACGGTCTGCACTTCCTTGCCGTTGCGGCGCATTTCATCCTGGATGGACTTGGGCACATGCCACGCCGGCGCCTTGTAAATGCCGGTGATGTCGAAGCTGCCGGTCGGCGTCTGCGTCAGCATCTTGCCCACCGCCACCGGAAAAATCCGCGCCAGCTTGCCATCCTGGTACAGGAACAGCCGCGCCTGCGGCAAGTTCAGCACCAGGTGTCGTCCCGCCGGGTTCACCTGGATGTCCGGCGCCGGCATCACCGCAGCCGCGCACGGAAACGCCAGCGAGCCCCCCAGCGCCAGCACCGATAAGCACTTCAACATACCTTGCCCTGAATTACATGAACATGGTTCGGATTGTAACAGAAAGCCCCGCCGGCCCGGATTGTGCGAATTTACACCGCCCCGCCAAGCATCAATTCGTCAAACCCAGCAGCTGCAGCTGTCTGGGCAAACAAACACTTCTCAGATCATACCGCTCTATTACCGACTGCCGCGCGGCCCGGCGCAACTCAGCCAAGCCATGCCGGGACCGGCAAGCGCCGGCCACCGCGTCTGCGATGTCTTCATGGAGTAAAGAGCGCCCGCCTGCGGCATGGGGCAACTGACTCCTAGCGACTTGCGCCGACCGCCCCGCCCGCTCCCTCAACGTAAAAAAACCAGCAAGAATCGCCGGTTTTTGAGAAAATCCGCGTTTACCGTTTGATTTTGCAAGCAAGACGATGACGCACCCACAGACTATTGCCCTGGTCGAATCGCTGGATCACGAAGGCCGGGGGGTCGCCCACGTTGACGGCAAGACCATTTTCATCGATGGCGCGCTGCCGTACGAAAAGGTTGTCTACAGCAGCTACCGCAAGAAGCCCAGCTACGAAAACGCCCAGACCAGCGCCGTATTGAAGGAAAGCTTCATGCGCGCCGAGCCGCGCTGCCCGCACTTCGGCACCTGCGGCGGCTGCTCGATGCAGCACGTGGAATTCACCGCCCAGGTGGCGATCAAGCAGCGCGTGCTGGAAGACAACCTCAAGCGCATCGGCAAGGTCAAGGCCGAACGCATTCTCACCCCCATCGCCGGACCGGCTTGGCACTACCGTCATCGCGCCCGCCTGTCCGCACGCATGGTGGCCAAGAAGGGCGGCGTGCTGGTGGGCTTCCATGAGAAAAGCTCCAGCTACATCGCCGAGATGCGCGAGTGCCACATTCTGCCCAAGCACATCTCCGACCTGATCATGCCGCTGCGCGCGATGATCGCCACGCTGTCCATCAGCCAGCGCATGCCGCAGGTGGAAGTGGCGGTCGGCGACAAGCTCGACATCCTGGTGTTCCGCAATATGGACGCCATCACCGATGCCGACTTCGCCATCCTGAAGGCATTCTCCGACCGGCACGGCACCGCCGAGCGTCCGCTGCAGGTCTGGCTGCAGCCCAAGGGCCCGGACACCTGCTATCCGATCTACCCGCTGGACGCGCCCAAGCTGACCTACAGCATGCCGGAATACGCGGTGGAAATGCCCTACTACCCCACCGAATTCACCCAGGTGAATCCGCAGATCAACGCGGTGATGGTGGCGCGCGCGCTGAAATTCCTCGACCCGCAGCCGGGCGAGCGCATCGCCGACATGTTCTGCGGCATCGGCAACTTCACGCTGCCCATCGCCCGTTCCGGCGCCATCGTGCACGGCATGGAAGGCAGCCAGCCGCTGGTGAAGCGCGCGGTGGAAAACGCCACCCACAACGGCCTGCAGGACAAGGTGAGCTATGAAATGGCCAACCTGTTCGAGGTGACCGAGGAGTCGTTCGCCGCGCTGGGCCATTTCGACAAGATGCTGGTGGACCCGCCGCGCGACGGCGCGGTGCAGCTGTTGAAGGCCATCACCGAGGAAACCGCGCCCAAGCGCATCGTCTACGTGTCCTGTAATCCGGCCACGCTGGCGCGCGACGCCGGCATCCTGGTCAACACCAAGGGCTACACGCTGAAGACGGCCGGCATCATCAATATGTTCCCGCACACCGCGCACGTGGAGTCGGTGGCCTGGTTCGAAAAAACCAGCCCCTGCAAGACGCGCAAGGAAGTCGAGGAAATCGAGGCGTTGGAAGCCGCCGAGCGCGAGGCCGCCAAGGCCGCGCATCTGGCGGAGGAAAACGCGGAGAAGGCCAAGAAAGCCGCCGAGCTGGCGGAAAAGGCCGCCGCCAAGGAAGCCCGCCGCGCCCACTATTTCGCGGAGAAGGCGCGCCGCGAAAACGAAGACTCGTCTCCCCAGGCGTAAACCGCCGGCCGCCTGTGGCGTTTATGCCATAGCGGCCGATCTATCTTCACTTAAAGATAGATAGTTTGATGTAAAGACTAGTTTTCATCCGAACTTCAGCGCATTGTCCCTACTGCCGCAACGTCATATCCCCGGAACATGGCGGCGCGGCGGCCGCGGCTTTGCCCGCAGCCCTATAAAAACTGGCGTGCGGCCCGCTTGCGGGACCGAAACGTTGCTCGAAACCTGCCAAGGCAGGGGAAACCCAAAAGCGATACTAATCTCATGCATATCGTCCAATTCATCATCGGCCTCGTGGTCGTGCTGGCCCTGACCCAGCTGGTCGCCCGCGACCGCAAGAACATCAAGATCCGCTCCGTGATCCAGTTGCTGGTCATCGAGATCGCCCTGGCGTTCTTCCTGCTGAACACCACTTACGGCCTCGCCATCGTCGGCAGCATCTCCAGCGTCTTCACCAAGCTGATGGACTTCGCCAAGGAAGGCACCGACTTCGCCTTCGGCGGCATCCAGAACAAGGGCGAGTTCAGCTTCTTCCTGAACGTGCTGATGCCCATCGTGTTCATCTCGGTGCTGATCGGCATCCTGCAGCACATCCGCGTGCTGCCGGTGGTGATCCGCGCGGTCGGCTTCGTGCTGTCCAAGATCAGCGGCATGGGCAAGATCGAGTCGTTCAACGCCATCAGCTCGATGATGGTGGGCCAGTCGGAAAACTTCATCGCCTACAAGAACATCATCCACACCTTCGACGAGAAGCGCATGTACACGCTGGCCGCCACCGCGATGTCCACCGTGTCGATGTCCATCGTCGGCTCCTACATGCAGATGATAGAGCCGCGCTTCGTGGTGACCGCACTGGTGCTCAACCTGTTCAGCACCTTCGTCGTGCTGTCGCTGATCAACCCCTACGACAGCGCGCTGGGCGAGGATGAGCTGATCAGCAGCGACGCGCACCGCGTGTCCTTCTTCGAAATGCTGGGTGAGTACATCCTGACCGGCTTCAAGATCGCCGTGATCGTGGCCGCCATGCTGGTGGGTTTCATCGCGCTGATCGCCTGCGTCAATTTCATCTTCACCGCCATCTTCGGCATCAACTTCCAGACCATGCTGGGCTACGTGTTCTGGCCGTTCGCCTGGCTGATGGGCGTGCCGACGCACGAAGCGCTGACCGCCAGCAGCATCATGGCCACCAAGCTGGTGACCAACGAATTCGTCGCCATGCTGGAACTGAAGAACCAGGCCGCCCACCTGTCCAGCTACACCCGCGGCGTGCTGTCCATCTTCCTGGTGTCCTTCGCCAATTTCAGCTCGATCGGCATCATCGCCGGCGCGGTGAAGGGCCTGGACGAAGATCGCGGCAATATGGTGTCCCGCTTCGGCCTGAAGCTGGTTTACGGCTCGTCCCTGGTCAGCATTCTGTCCGCGCTGATCGCCGGCCTGGTGTTGGCTTCCTACTAATCGGCCCCGCCGCCCCGAGTTTCCCGCCGCCCGCTGATGCGGGCGGTTTTGTTTTGGCCGCCTCGGCGGCATAATGGCCGCCATACCCTCTCAGAAAGCCCAATATGCCGCACAAGCCGCTCAGCGAGCAGGACTACCAGCGCCTGTCCGCCACCCTGAACCGCTTCACCAGCCAGCAATGCATGAATCTGGAACAGCTGGACGGCTTCTTCTCCGCCCTGTTGTCCGGCCCGCAAGCCATTCCGCCGGCCGAATGCCTGCCGCTGATCCTGGGCGAGGCTTTCGACGATGAAAGCGCCTTCCCCAGCGAAAAATCGCTGGAACAGTTCGTCGCGCTGCTGCGCGGCCACTGGCAGGATATTTCCAACGCGCTGTCCGGCGGCGAATTCCAGCCCTGGCTGGACGCCGACGCCAACGGCGCGGTGCTGGGCAACGACTGGTGCGAGGGCTTCATCGCCGGCATGGAATTGCTGAACGACGACTGGGGCATGCTGTTCGAATCGGAAGAAAACGCCCCGCTGCTGGAACCCATCCTGGCGCTGGGCTTCGAACGCCACCCGGACGCCGAAATGCGTCCCTTCGTCGAAGCCGTCAGCGCGGAGCAGCGCGCGGCCTGGCTGGCCGCCATCTCGCCGTCGGTGCACGGCATCCATGACTTCTTCGCCGCGATCCGCCGCCAGCTGGAACAGGAAGAGCAAGCGCTGGAGCAACAGGAGCGCCGCCCGCACTGAGCCGGGTAAACCCCGCGCCGGCGCGCGCGTTATGCAAAACAACCATGGGCAGCCGGCAATTCGCCGGCTGCCGCCGCATCATCACTTGAACAGGGGTTGTCCATGAACGCAATCGAAGCTTTGCTGTTTGCCGTCATCCAAGGAATCAGCGAACTGTTTCCCGTCAGCAGCCTGGGGCATGGCGTGCTGATTCCCGACTGGCTGCACTGGTCGATCAACCGCACCCATCCGGACTTCCTTCCCTTCATGGTGATGCTGCATCTGGGCACCGCCGCCGCGCTACTGATTTACTTCCGCCGCGACTGGATCGCGCTGATCGGCGGCTGGCTGAAGGCCCGCGGCCGCGCCAGCAATCCCGAAGCGCGGCTGATGTGGCTGGTGATCGCCGGCACCATCCCGGCCGGCTTGCTCGGCCTGCTGCTGGAAAAACAGCTGCGCCAGCTGTTCACCAGCACCACCGCGGTGCTGATCTTCCTGGCGCTCAACGGCCTGATGCTGCTGTGGGGCGACCGCCTGAAGAAAAAAACCGCCTCGCACGAGCTGTCCGAACTCAGCCTGGCCGGGGCGATCAAGATCGGCGCCGGCCAGGCGCTGGCGCTGCTGCCGGGCTTTTCCCGCTCCGGCGCCACGCTGGTCACCGGCCTCGCCCACGGCCTGGACTACGCGTCATCGGCCCGTTTCTCCTTCCTGCTGGCCACCCCCATCATCACCGCCGCCGGCGTGCTGGAAATCCCCAAGCTCGCCCACAGCCATGCCCCGGCGCCCTGGGGCCTGCTGCTGGCCTGCGGCGCGGTGGCCGGCCTGTGCGCTTATGCCAGCACCTGGTTCCTGATGCGCTACTTCAAGAAAACCGAAATCGAATCGCTGCGCCCCTTCGGCTTTTACTGCCTGCTGGTGGGCATAGGCGGCCTCGCGGCCAAATTCGTGTAAATAGACTGGACTTGGGCGACGCCTATTATAAAATTGCAAGTAGACAGTAATTCCACTTATTGAAATACAGATGGCGCTCTACTAAAGCGCCATCTGTTTTAGAATGACTGCCATCAAAGAGGCGCAAGACCTCATCATTAACAATGACTTTTCGGAAGAATGAGTGTTTTGGAAGAACGCAAGAATGAACGCCTGCCCAGCGACCTGGCCAGGCGAGCCACAGCCATCATCGAGATGCCCGACGGCGTGCTGGTCACCGCCAGCCGCGGCGGCCGTTACAATCTGCCAGGCGGCAAGGCCAACCGCGGGGAGCTGCGCTCCCAGGCGCTGATCCGCGAAGTGCGCGAAGAAACCGGCCTGCGCATCAACTCCATGCTTTATCTGTTCGACCACATCACGCCGTTCAACGCGCACAAGGTCTACCTCTGCATCGCCCAGGGCCAGCCCAAGCCGCAGAACGAGATCGAACGCATCGCGCTGGTGTCGTCGCCGGACACCGACATGGATCTGTTCGTGGAGGGCCGCGCCATCCTGCGCCGCTACGCCAGGCTGCGCGGCGAGGAAACCGCCAAGGGCCAGGCCCTGCGCGCGCTGCTGGGGCTGGCGCGCTACATCGCCAAGGTGGACTAAGCCCCGGCCTTGAAACAAAAAGGGCATGCCTGCGGGCATGCCCTTTTTTCATGACCCCGATGGGTCTAGCGAGCCTTGGCCGCCGGCTCCGACGCCGAAACCGCCACGCCCCGCTCCTGCATCATCGCCACCATGTCGGCCGGCAAATCCACCCAGCCGGCGGTCTTGGCGAAAGACAAAGTCGCCGCCAGCAGCACCAGCGCCAGCGGCATGAACAGCGCCACGCCCAGCAACACCCGCAGGCGCGACACCGCCGACACCACGGCCAGCGCGTTCACCAGCACCACCAGGCCGATCAGAGACAACAGGACGTCCACCACGGCGGCCGCGTCGTCCGGTAGCCAGCTGGTCAGCGGCTCGACGAACTGCAGGCCGCTGGCCACCACCACCAGGCCGAACAGCGGCGCGGCCAGCTCGCCCTTGGACAGGCGCAGCCAGAAGGTGATGAAGCGGGTAAAGAGCAGCGTCTCCAGCCAGGTGAACAACACCATGAAGCCGATGCGGCCGGCGATGTTGCCGCCAAGCTCGGCGGTGTCGCCGCTGGCGATCAGGCCCAGCAGGGTCAGCAGCAGCGCCGGTTGCCACCACGGATATTGGTAGACGGCCAGCGGCTTGACCCGCAGCCGCAGCAAATCGAGCACATCGTCGATCAACAAACGCATGGCAGGCTCAATCGAAGACCACGGTCTTGTTGTTGTACGACAGCACGCGGTTGTCCAGATGCCAGCGCACCGCGCGCGACAGCACCACTTTTTCCAGGTCGCGGCCCTTCTGGATCAAATCCTCCACCGCGTCGCGGTGCGAAATGCGGGTGACCTCCTGCTCGATGATCGGGCCTTCGTCCAGATCCTCGGTCACGTAGTGGCTGGTGGCGCCGATCAGCTTCACACCGCGGGCGAATGCGCGATGGTAGGGCTTGGCGCCATCGAAAGCCGGCAGGAAGCTGTGGTGGATATTGATCACGCGGTCCGGGTAGCGCTCGACGAACTCGCCGGACAGAATCTGCATATAGCGCGCCAGCACGATGAAATCGACGCCCGCCTCTTCCAGCAGGCGGAACTGCTCGGCCTCGGCCTCGGCCTTGTTGTCCTTGGTCACCTGGATCAGATGGAAGGGAATGCCGTTGAACTCCACCAGGCGGCGGCAGGTTTCGTGATTGGAGATCACCAGCGGGATGTCGCACTCCAGCTCGCCGATGCGCCAGCGGTGCAGCAGGTCGGCCAGGCAGTGCTCGTATTGCGACACGAAAACGGCCATGCGCGGCTTGCGCGCCGACAGCGATACCGTCCAGCTCATATTGTGTTCGTCGGCTATGGGCTGGAAAGCGGCCGCGAAGCTGTCCATCGGCAGGGTGAAACCATCCAGGTCCCACTGCACCCGCATCAGGAACAGGTTTTCGCTGGTATCCTGATGCTGGTCGGCATGCATGATATTGGCATTGTAGGTCATCAGGAAATTGGCGATGGCCGCGACCAGGCCTTTTTTGTCCGGCGCGCTCATCAGCAGCGTCGCCGAGTGTTTTTCGTGACTCATGTTCAAATCCGTAATTTAGTTTCACCTAATACTAAAACAGCCGGGCGCCGCTGTCTGCAATCCGGCGCGCCGGCGCAAACAAAATCGCCACAGCCCGGCGGCGCCGGTGGCTGTGGCGAGCATGGCCGTCAACGCCGCCAGGGCGATGGCGGACTCAGGCGTACTGATTGGCGGCGTCGAGCGTGTTCTGCAGCAGCGTGGCCACCGTCATCGGACCGACCCCGCCCGGCACCGGGGTGATGAAGCCGGCGCGCTCGCGCGCGGCGTCGAACTCCACGTCGCCGCACAGCTTGCCGCTTTCCAGGCGGTTGATGCCGACGTCGATCACCACCGCGCCCGGCTTGATCCACTCGCCCTTGACGAAGTTGGGAATGCCCACGCCCGCCACCAGGATGTCGGCGCCGGCCACTTCTTCGGCCAGGTTCTGCGTCGCGCTATGGCAAACGGTAACGGTGGCGCGCGCCAGCAGCATCTCCAGCGCCTGCGGACGGCCGACGATATTGGACGCGCCGACGATCACCGCCTTCTTGCCCTTGGGGTCGATGCCGTACTCCTCCAGCAGCGTCATCACGCCGCGCGGCGTGCACGGCCGCATCAGCGGCATCTTGATCGCCAGGCGGCCGACATTATAAGGGTGGAAGCCGTCCACGTCCTTTTTCGGATCGATGCGCTCGATCACCGCTTGCGGATCGATCTGCTTGGGCAGCGGCAATTGCACCAGAATGCCGTCGATGCCGGCATCGGCATTCAGGTCGTCGATGATTTCCAGCAATTGCTGCTGGCTGGTGGTGGCCGGCAAGTCATAAGCCACCGAGCGGATGCCCGCCTTCTCGCAAGCGCGCTTCTTGCTGCCGACGTATACCGCCGATGCCGCGTTGTCGCCCACCAGCACCACCGCCAGCGCCGGCGCGCGCTTGCCCTGCAGCAAACGCTCGCCCACGCCTTCGCGCACTTTCTCCACCAGCTTTTCCGCTACCGCCTTGCCATCGATCAATTGTGCCGACATGCCTGAATCCCATCTTGACGCAGATAAATAACGGCCGCCATTCTCGCATTTTTTCCGCAGCGCGGTAAGACGGCCCGCCAGGATTATTTCTCTTAAGCTCAAGAGATATAAGGAAAAATGCCGCAGGCAAATATTTCATGCTCAAAATACCCGAGAAAAACATGAAAAATAATTCAGCAAAGGCATTGACAGGCCAAAGCCCCATCCGTATAGTTGCGTTCTCTGTTCGGGGCGTAGCGCAGCCTGGTAGCGCACCTGATTTGGGATCAGGGGGTCGCGAGTTCGAATCCCGCCGCCCCGACCAGCAGACAAGCAGCCCGATAGAGCGCCCGTAGCTCAACCGGATAGAGCACCAGCCTTCTAAGCTGGGGGTTACAGGTTCGATTCCTGTCGGGCGCGCCAAGCTTGCTTGATAGCAGTACCCAGTGGTGGATATAGCTCAGTTGGTAGAGTCCCGGATTGTGATTCCGGTTGTCGTGGGTTCGAGTCCCATTATCCACCCCACGAATTACGCAGAAAGCGGCCATTCATTTGGCCGCTTTTTTGCATTTCCGCCGCCGCCCAATCCTCGCCACCGGTCCAAGCCTACCGATTTCGCCAGCCTTCCAACCATCCAGACGACAAAGCAAAACCAGTCCAAATCGCCGCGCAAACGCTTTCAAACGAAATTGCACAATATGCTTGCGCTCCGGCCAATGTCCCCATATAATTCGCCTCCTCGTCGGACAGCAAGTCTGATCGGCGATCAGCGGTGGATATAGCTCAGTTGGTAGAGTCCCGGATTGTGATTCCGGTTGTCGTGGGTTCGAGTCCCATTATCCACCCCACAGTTTATCGGTCTCATGGCTGCGCCGTGAAACCAGCCGTTTCAGCGGTGGATATAGCTCAGTTGGTAGAGTCCCGGATTGTGATTCCGGTTGTCGTGGGTTCGAGTCCCATTATCCACCCCAAAACATGCAAAAGGCCTTGGCTTCTTTCGAAACCAAGGCCTTTTTCGCATCCCGATGCGCCGCAGCGCATCAAATTGAGACTGCGCCGCTACTTTCAGGCAACGCCTCCGCCACAGGCGCGCTCCTCGCCTGGGCACTGGATAAGGCCTTGCCGCGAAAGCCAAGCATGCAAAAGTGCCAGCCATCGGGACTCACCCGGCACGCCTTGCGCCAGCCCTGCGCCGTGCGCACCGCGCTCAAACAGGCGGGCCGCAACCGGCGCCCCTGCCGATTTCCCGGCTGGCCGATCGCGCCCACGCCCATGGGGGAAGCGAAAAATCCGCCCCGCCGCCGGCTTTTTCACCCCGGCAGCCAAGAATTACAGATTCGCGACGAAAATGTTCAATTTTGCCGCTTGCCTGAACAATGAAGCTCCGTATAATCGAATACATTTGCATGTATCCGATTGACTGACAGATAACGATACCCACCATGACCACCCTGCAGCCGATCAAGCGCCAGACGCTTACCAGTGCCGTTACCGAATCCTTGCGCCGCCGCATCCTGTCCGGCGAATTCGCCGACGGCCAACAGTTGCGCCAAGAGGCGCTGTCCAACGAATACGGCGTCAGCCGGGTGCCGGTGCGGGAAGCGCTGCGCCAGCTTGAGGCCGAAGGCCTGATCCAGATCATCGACCACAAGGGCGCGCTGGTTTCCAAGCTGTCGCTGGAAGACGTGCTGGAGCTGCTGGAAGTGCGCGCCATGCTGGAAGGCTCGCTGCTGAAGGCCGCCATCCCCTGTCAGACCCAGGCCGACCACGACGCCGCCCAGCAGACGCTGCGCGAATTCGAGGCCGCCCTCCACAACAACGACGTGCGCCACTGGGGCGAGATCAACTCGCGCTTCCACCTGGCGCTGTACCGCGCCGCCAAGCGCCCCAACACGCTGGCGCTGATCGAACAGCTGCACAACAAGACCGACCGCTATACCCGGATGCAGATTCTGTTCACCCGCACCATGGAGCGCGCGCACGAAGAGCACACCCGGCTGCTGGAAATGTGCCGCCAGGGCAAGGCGGACGAGGCGGCGGAATTCCTGCGCTTCCACATTCTTTCCGCCGGCCACGCGCTGGAAAGCTATCTGAAAGGCCAGCAGGCCAATCACTGAGCCAGCGCGGCTATCCAGGCCTGAGCCGCGCGCCGCAGCGCCTCAGCCAGATACAGGCACGCCGGCCCCGCCGCCGGCGGATCCGCCAGCACCAGATACAAGGACGCCTTGCGCACCGCGCCGCTCTTCAGCGGCAAGGGCTTGAGCCTGCCGTCAGCCAGTTGCGCGGCGATGCGGTGCCGCGCCAGCCAGCCGAAAGCCAGCCCGGCCTCCACCATCGCGATGCCGGTTTCCGGCTGCGACACCGTCCAGCGCTGATGCGCACCCAGCCAGCCCTCGTCGCGCGGCTGCCGGCTGCCGGAATCTCGCAGCACCACCTGCACTTCGCGCCGAAGCCTGGCCTCGTCGAGCATCCCGCCTTGCGCGTGCAGCGCGTGCCCCGGCGCCGCGCAGGCGACGAACTCGGCGTCCAGCAACCAATCGCCCAAAAAGCCCTGCGGCACCCTCCCCGCCACCGCCAGCGCCGCCTCGCCCTGGTGCAAGGCGTCGTCGGCGCCTGACATCACCACTTCGCGCAGCTGCAACCGGGTTTCCCGGCAGTGGCCGGCGAAATCGCCGCAGGCGGCCAGCATCACCTCGGTCGGCAGCAGGCTGTCCAACGCCACCCGCAGCTCCGGCTCCCAGCCCGCCTGCAAACCCTGCGCGCGCCGCTCCAGCCGGTCCGCCGCCTGCAGCAAATCACCCGCTTCGCGCAGCAGCGCCGCGCCGTCGGCGGTCAAGCGCATCCGCCGCCCGTCAGGCCGCAGCAATTCCACGCCGAGTTGCTGCTGCAGCCTGGCCACCGCGTAGCTGACCGCCGACTGGCTGCGATGCAGCCGCGCGGCCGCCTGGGCGAAACCGCCCTCTTCCACAATGGCCTGCAGCACCTGCCATTGTTCCAGCGTCGTCCTGAATGGCTTCATTTATCTAAATTCTTGATCATTTTGCACAGTATTTTGCGCTTTTTTATCTGATTTTTCACTGCAACAATAGGGTCATCGTGATTCATCTGGAGCCAAGCCATGTCAAAACGCAGCAGAAAAGTGGAACGCATCGTCAACGGACAGGAAGTATCGGACGGCGCCGGCGTGCGCTTGCTGCGGGTGCTGACCCAGCCGCTGCAGCGGCGGCTGGACCCTTTCCTGATGCTGGACGAATTCCGCTCCGACAATCCGGACGACTACATCGCCGGCTTTCCCAGCCACCCGCACCGCGGCTTTGAAACCGTCACCTACATGCTGGCGGGCCGAATGCGCCACCGCGACAACGCCGGCAACGAAGGCCTGCTCGGCCCCGGCGGCCTGCAATGGATGACGGCCGGGCGCGGCATCGTCCATTCGGAGGTTCCCGAGCAGCAGGACGGCCTGATGCACGGCTTCCAGCTATGGATCAATCTGCCGGCGGCGGACAAGATGACTGCGCCGGGCTACCGCGACATCCAGGCGGCGGACATCCCCAGCTGGCAAGACGCCGATGGCAACCAGCTGAAGCTGCTGGCCGGCCGCTTCGACGGCCGCCACGGCGCGATCGAGCGCCCCTCCACCGAGCCGCTGTACCTGGACATCGCGCTGCCCGCCAACGGCAGCCTATGGCTACCGCTGCCAGCCGGGCACCATGCCTTCGCCTATCTCTATCAGGGCGAGCTGCAGGCCGGCGGCGCCGACATCCGCGCGCGCCAGCTGGCGGTGCTGGACAATGAGGGCGAAGGCCTGTTGCTGGCCAATGGCGGCGCGCCCAGCCGGCTGCTGCTGCTGGCGGCGCGGCCGCTGGGCGAACCCATCGCGCAGTGGGGGCCGTTCGTGATGAACACGCGGCAGGAGATCGAGCAAGCGATGGAGGACTACAGCGAAGGCCGCTTCTAAGCCTTCGCCGCGCAAAAACGGCAGCCCGCGGGCTGCCGTTTTCCATTGCGAGACTCCACCACTACAACGGGCAGCAGTCTCCCCCCGCGCCATCCGGCAAACAGGCTGCCAATACGCGCCGCAATTCCTCCAGCTTGAACGGTTTGACCAGCACGGCATTCATCCCCGCCTCCCGGCAACCATCGCGCTCGCATCCAAACGCGCAAGCGGTCATCGCGACGATGCAGGGCTGCGGCCGCTCCCGCCGGCCGCGAATCCTCAAGGCAGCCTCCAGGCCGTTCATCTGCGGCATTTTCACATCCATCAAGATCAACCGGTAATCCGCGCGTCCTGCCATGTCGACGGCCTCTTCGCCATCGGCGGCGAAATCCGCCTCCGCGCCCAGATGCTCCAGCATCTGCCTCAGCAGCTCGCGGCTGAGCGGATGGTCGTCGGCCACCAGGATGCGCGCGTTGTTTTCACACGTCATTCCGCCCCCCCCTCGGCATCAAAAAAGGCGGGCCATGCGACTCCGCCATGGAGTCAGCATAGCCCGCCCTCAGGCGGAAGCCGCCGGTTTTCAGCTGCCCGACTTCACCTGGCCGGCCACAGTCTGGTTCTGGCTGCCGCGCTCGACATGGATCAGCGGCATCTGGCCGGAGGTGACATCCTTCACCGCCTGCTGGATGATGGCCGCCGGCGTGCCGTCCAGCTTGACGCCGCCGGCGCCGGTATAGCTGCTGGTCTGGATGTCGCTGGTTTCCACCTTGGCGTCGCCCAGGTTCACCTTGCCGCCGCTGGAGGCGATCTGGCCGCCGTTCAACTGCGCCTTGCCGCCCACCGCGAGATTGACGCCCTGGTCGCCGCTGATGGCGCTGACGCTGCCCACGCTGTTGTCGGTCTTGACGCTGACGTCGATCACGCCTGACACCTGGGTGCCCTTGTCCTGCGGGTTCAGCAGCTTGTCCTTCAGCGTGCTGCCGGCCTGCTGCCGCGCGCCGTCCACCAGGCCCGGCTTGGCATCTGCCGCTGCCGGAGCGCCCTGCACCTTGTCAGCCACCGCGTTCACCGCGTCAGTCGCCTTGTCCTTCACCGCGCCGGACAGCGGGCCGGCCACGGCCGCGGCCTGGTCCACCACGCTGGGGGCCTTGGCGTTGGAGCTGCTGACGTTCAGGCCCACTTCCACCTGGGTGCTGTTGTTGCGGTCCTGCTGGCTTTGCACCACCACGTTGCCGCCGACGCTGCCGTCCACCTTGCCGCCGGCGATGTTGCCGCCAGCCAGCGTCAGTTGGCCATCGGCCTTTACGTTGACCTGGTCGCCCTTGACCGTCGCGTTGGCGTTGGCCAGCTTGTCCTGCTGGTCCACCTTGACGTCGAAGCCGCCGTTCGCCTGGTAGGTCTTGCTCGCGCCGTCGGCCTTGGGCTGGCCGTTTTCCTTGGCCACGCTGCTGTTGCCGCCGCCGCCCAGGCTGGCGCTGGCGCTCCAGTCGTTTTTCTGGCTGCTGTTCTGCGCCGATTGCAGGCTGATGCCGCCGTTATCGGCCGTCAGGCCGACCGTCTTGCCGCCCAATTGGCTGCCTTGCAGCTGGATGGCGTTGTTGCCGGTCGCGCCGGCGGCCACGCTCAGCGCGCCGCCGCTGCTCACCTGCGCGCCCGACTGGCTGGCGCTGCTTTCGTTCTGGCTGGACAGCTGCACGCCGCCGCCGACATTGAAGCCCTGGCCGGACGCGTCCTTGCCCTTGCTGTTGTTGCCGCCGGCGTTGACGTTGAAGCCCCAGCCGCTGCCGGTTTTGCTGTCGTTGCCGGTAGCGGCCTGCAGGCTCACCTTGCCGTCGGACTGCAGCTTGACGTCGCCGCCGCTCTGCAGGCTGCCGCCTTGCACGGTCAGGCCGTTGCCGGCGGTCAGCGCGATGCCGCCGGCCGACTGCACCGAACCTGTCGCCGCCTGGCTGCTGGCCGCCTGGCTTTGCTGATTGCCCACCGCCAGATTGCCGCTGCCGCCCAGCTTGCTGCCGCCGTCGATCGGGCTGGTGCTGATGCCCAGGCCGACGTCTACCTTCACATCATGCTGCTGGCTGCTGCTGGTGTTGTTGGCCTGGGAGAGCGTCAGCTTGCCGCCGGTTTGGATAGCGGCCTGGCCGCTGCCGCCGTTGATGGCCGCGCCCTGGTAGCTGGCGTCGTTGTTCACCTGGATGCTGACGCCGCCGGCGGACTGGATGGCGCCGGTCACCGCGTTGCTGGACGCGCTCTGGCTGTTGCTGTAGCTGCCCTGGCCGCTGCCCTTGACGTTCACGTCCTGGCCGGTGGTGGTGTAGACGCGCACGCTGGCGCCGCCTTCGCTGGCCTGGCTGCTCTGGGTTTGGCTATTCGCCGCCGCCGTCATCTGGTGGCTGTCGGCGCTGATGCTCACCTGGCCCTGGGTCGCCTGGTATTGCGTCGCCTGGTCCTTCAAGGCGCCGCTCGCGGCCACGTTGATGGCCGAACCGGCGATGCTGGTGGCCTGCGCCGCGCTACTCTGGCTTTGCGAGCTGGCGCTGCCGCCGATGGCGCCGATGTCCACGCCCAGGTTGGCCGCGCCCAGATTGGCCGCCTGGCCTGCCGCGCCGGCCACGTCGCCCTTGGCCACGCTGCCGCCGGCATTGGCGATCGGACGGGTGATGCCGCTGTAGTCGACATTGACGCCGACATCCACGCCCCAGTGGCTGGAAGTCTGCTGGGTGGACTGCTGGCTGACGGCCGCCTGGTTGCTGACGTCGCCGGCGGCGATGGTCACCGCGCCGCCCGCCTTGATCTGCGTGCCCTGGTTCTGCAGCGCGCCCATGCCGTTGCCGGCGGTGATGTCCAGCTTGCCGCCGGTCTTCACTTCGGAAACTTGCGCCGCGCTGCCGTCCGCCACCGTGCGGCTGCTGTTCTGGCCGAACTCGATGCCGGCGCCGGTCTTGTCCAGGCCGCCGGTCAGATAGAGGCCGCCGCCGCTGACGGTGGTGGAACTATCGTTGTGGCTGGCGCTCTGCGCCGCGTTGAGGCTGACATTCTGGCCGGACAGGCTGGCGTCGCCGGCGGTTTCCAGCTTGGAGCCGCTCAGGCTCAGGTCGTTGCCCGCCGCCAGCTTGACGCTGCCGCCGGACAATTGCGAACCGGTCTGGCTGGTCTGGTCCAGCTGCTGGCTGGTGCTGGTGTTTTCCAGCCGCACGCCGCCGCGGTATTGCTTGTCGCCGGTCTCGGCGCCGACGCCGCGCAGCGCCAGCTGGCTGTCCTGCGACTGATTGTGCGTTTCAGCGGCCTGGCTGGCCACCTTGATGTCGCCCACCGCCTGGATGTTCAGCGCCTGCGCCGCCTTCACCAGGCTGCCGGTCACCGCCACGTCGCCGGCGGAGAGCAGCTGCAGGTCGGCGTCGGACTTCAGCGCAGAACCGACCGCGGTCTCTTGGCTGGTGCTGCCCTTGCTGGCGCTGCTGGTGATGTTGAAGGCGGTGCCGGTGCGCTGGTCGGTGCGGGTCTGGGCCAGGTCCAGCGCGCTGTCGATGACCACGCCGCCGGACTGGGTCTTGGCGTAGGCGCCCTGCGTTCCCTTGGCCTGGCTGCCATTGATGGCGATGCCGGCGTCGCCGTTGATGAACAGCTTGCCGCCGGCGTTGACCGCGCTGCCGGTGTTGACGGTGGCGCTGTCGCTGTTGTTCTGGTTGCCGCCGCCGCCGATGCCGCCCCAATAGGTTTTGCCGTTCTGGGTGCTGCTGCTGTTGGCGCTGGTCTGCGTCGCCAGCGTGGTCTTGCCCTGAGCGGACAGCACGGCGTCGCCGCCGGATTTCAATACCGCCGCCTGGGCGGCGATGTCGCCGCTGGCGGTGACGCCCAGCGCGTTGCCGGCGCGCAGCTGGCTTTGCACCAGCCGCTGCTGGCTGCTGCTGTTGTTCCAGCTGCCGGTTTCCAGCGCCGCGCCGTCGTTCTTGCGGTTGCCGACGTCGCTGCTGCTATCGGTTTCCAGCAGCGCCGACAATTTCACGTCGCCGGTCGCCGACAGTTTGAGGTTGTTCCCGGCGTCCACGCTGGCGCCGGCGATGCTGGCGCCGCCAGCCGTGGCGTTCAGTTCGACATCATGCTGCGCCTTGATGCGCGCCACCGATTGCGCCTGGGTGACGCTGCTCTTGTCCTGGTTGTAGGCCCAGGAGTTCTTCCAGGCGTGGTCGCTGCTGCTGGCGCTGCTCTCGGCCAGCTGGCCGTCGAGATTCAGGCTGCCCGCGCTCAGCTTCACGTCCTGGCCCTGGATGTCGGCCGCGCCGACGTGGGCATTGCCCGCGGCCTTAATCGACACATCGTCGCCCTGCAGCGACGCGCGCTTGACGCTGCTGTCGGTCTTGCTGGAGGCGCTGCTGCTCTCGCCGGTCTTCCAGATGAACCAGCTTTCGTCGTGCTTGCTGTCCTTGCCGGTTTCGCTGTCCACCCGGCCGGAGATATCCACGCTGGCGCCGTCCAGCGCCAGCTGCTTGCCCTTGAGCTGGGCGGCCTGCACCGCCAGCGCGCCGGCCGAGCGGATGCTCAGCTCGTCGCCGCCGGCCAGGTTGCCGCCGACATTGACGCCGGCGCCGGCCGCGGTGCTGACGATATTGATGCGGCCGGCCTGCATCGCGCCGAGGAAATAGCTGTCCAGATTGCCCACGCCTTGCGGAGCCGGCGCGGTCGCCGTGACCTGGCCGCTGGCGTAATCGACGGTGTTGAAGCCGGCGCGCGCGCGGATGGCGTCGGCGGCCGAGACATTGGCGCGTACATCCAGCCGCGGCGCGATCAGGTCCAGCACGTTGACGCCGGACGCGCCGCCGCCGGCGATGCTCAGCGCGTTGCCGTTATTGGCGGCCTGCAGCGAGGCGATGGCGCCGTCCTGCAGATTGGCGCCGCCGACCACCAGCGACGCGCGCGGGATGTTGATGAAGCCGCAGCCGTTGCAGGCGATGCCGTTGGGGTTGGCCAGCACGTAGTCGGCGGCCTTGCCGAACACTTCCTGCTTGCCCAGCAGCAACGACGGATTGCGGCTGACCACTTCGTTGAGGATCACGCTGGCCTGGTTGCCGCCCAGCTGGGCATTGGCGCCAAGCTGGCCGGCCAGTTGCGACTGGCCCGCCTGCAGCGAGTTGTTGAATACCGCGCCGGGCTTGCCGACGTTGAAATCCTGGTATTGGTTATGCGACACGCCGGCCGCGCTTGGCGCCACGATATTGATCACCTGCGCGCCGTTGCCGGCGGTGGAAACCTGCGGCTGCGCGCCGCTGCCGCCCGCCGCGGTGATGCCGCCGGCCAGGCTGGCGTCGGCCAATACGAAAGCCAGCGTCAATGCCGCGGCTACCTTGCCGGTTACGGACAAGTCGAACTTTGTTCTTTTCATCATCATCCCCTCGAAACCAAAATCACAGCCGCGCGACACAGGGCGCCACCATTAAAACAACCGTTTGATTTGGAATCTAAGGTTTTTTTAAATCAAATCAATTGAAATACTTATTCACAACATTCTTAAGATTGTTTTCGTTTCATTTACACCACGCCCCGCTCACCACTGCCAGTTCAGCCGCGCGAACAGGATGTGGCCTTCGGCCTGCCAGGAGGCCGGCTTGTACAACGGCCGGCTGTAGTCCAGGTCCAGCGTCAGGCCGCCGCGCCCCAGCGTCGCCCCCGTCGCCAGGCCGGCGATGTCCTGCCAGGCATCCTGGCTGCCGCGTTGCAGCACCCTGCCGCCATCCAGCCCGATGCGCGGCGTCAGCGTGACCCCGCCGTACTGCAGCCGCCGGGACAAGGTATTGCGCCAATACCAACCGGTCTCCGCCACCAGCGAATTGTTGCGAAAGCCGCGCACCGCGCTGGCGTCGGCGATGTCCAATTGCTCGACGCCGGGCAGGCGGTCGCGGCTGGCCTGGCCGGACAGCGCGCTTTGCCACTGGTACGGCCCGCCGGGCAAGGCCAGCGTCTGGTACCAGGCCAGGCTCAGCTTCAGCTTGCTGAACTGCGGATTGGGCGCGCCCGGATGAATGGCGTCGGGCGCGTCCGCGCCCAGCCAGCGCATGCCGCGCTGCAGGCTGCCATCCAGTTGCAGCAGGCCGGACGGCAGGATGCGCATCTGCGACAGCCCCGCCTCCAGCACTGTCAGATTGGGGCTGCTGACGCCCAGCTCTACGTCCTGGAACAAATTGCGCACCCGTTTCTGCACCAACTGCAGGTCGGCGCTCAGCACCCGGGTCTGGTCGCGCGACAACACCCGGTCCAGCCGCAGCCCGGTTTGCGCCGTTTCGCCGGACAACTGCGCCACGCGGGACTGCAGCTGCTGCGGATTGAGATAGTCGGAACGGCTGGCGAAGACGCTGAACGTCCAGTAACCGTAAGGCAGCGAATAAAACAGCGACTCGCTGCGGCTGTGCCTTACCTCCTGCCGCTCGCCGGTGGTCTGCGCCGACAGGCTGAGCAAATCGCTCCAACCGGCGGGATTGTCCCAGCCCAGGCTGACGCCGGCCTGCAGACGCCCGGTCGACTCGCGGCCGGCGTTGTCCAGCGTCAGCCCGCCCGACCAGCGGGAGTCGGGCTGGTTGCGCAATTGGATGATGGTGTCGCCGACGCGCTCGCCCGGCAGCACATCCACCGTCGCGTGGTTGGAGCGCAAGCGGTTGGCCTGATCCAGCCCCTGGTCCAGGTCGTGCACGTTCAGCGGCTGCCCCGCCATGCCGGGAAACAGGTTGGCCACGCGCAGGCTGGCGTCGTCGCTGCGGATAGCCGCCACCTTGCCCTCCTCCACGCGCAGCGTCAGCACGCCGCGCTCGTCCGGCCCCTCCGCCAGCACCCGGGCGGCGATGTAGCCGCGCCGCAGGTACAGCGCGGTCAGCGCGCGGCTGAAGCGATTGATTTCAGCCAGATCCAGGCAATCGCCATGCGGCAGGCCCAAGGCGTTGACGTCTTCCCGCGACAGCAGGGAAATGCCCGCCAGCCGCAGCCCCTTGACCGGCAGGCAATCGCGCCCGCTCAGCACCGGCGCCTGCGGACTGGCGACTTCGCTGCCGCCGCTCTGGATCTGCCGCAGCCGCTGCTGCTGGATCAGGTCGTCGAAACGCCGGCTATTGTCCTGCAGCAGGCGGCGCGCGTCGGCGCCGTCGCGCAAGTCGGGCGGGATCGGCGGCGCGTCGGCCCAGGCGGGCAAGGCGCAGGCCAGCAACAGGCCCAGCGCGGTACGGGAAGGATTCATCGCGGTTTATGGATTCTGCGCGGATTCGATGCGCGAACGCGGTCGAAACGCTGGTCGTTCGGATAAAAGCCAGCCATTTAACCACAGCGCCCCGCGCCGGACATCCATGCCAGCCGGATGCGGCGGCATGCCAAACACGTATTTATACATATTTCATGGAAATCTCCCCGGCCTATGCTTGAAGTCTGGCCAATCTACTGGAGCCTTCCCATGTGGTTTGCAGGCAACAAGATGATCCATCAGCTGGAAAACGCCACCGACGCCGCGCTGCGCGGCGAATCCGCGCCATGGCGCATCCACGGCAACGAGCGCTGGCGCGCGCTGGGAGAGAAACTATCCCGGGTATGGGAGGCGCGCGACCGCCAGATCAGCCAGGCCGACGAAGAGCGCCTGTCCACCACGCGGCAGCTCCAGCAACTGCAAGAGGCGCTGCTGGAGTCCGAGGAGCAGCTGGCGCTGGTCTCCACCCGCTTCGATCTGGTCAACCGCGCCGCCAGCGAGGGTTTGTGGGACATGTCGGTGGTCGCGGGCGACCCGGTCAACCCGGACAATGTGTTCTGGTGGTCGCAGACGTTCCGCTCGCTGCTCGGTTTTTCCGACCAGCGCGATTTCCCCGATGTGCTAGGCAGCTGGGCCAACCGCCTGCACCCGGACGACAAGGCGCGCACGCTGGACGCCTTCGCCGCCCACCTGGGCGACCGCAGCGCCCAGACCCCGTACGACATCGAGTACCGGCTGCAATGCAAGAACGGCGAATACCGCTGGTTCCGCGCCCGCGGCGCCACCTTGCGCGACGAGCGCGGCATCCCGCTGCGGGTGGCCGGCTCCTTGTCCGACATCACCGGACAGCGGCAGCAGCAATCGCTGCTGGAGCGGGCGATGACCCGCTTCGAGCTGGGCAGCGCCATGCAGGCCGACGGCTTATGGGACATGGAGGTGGACGCGGCCAACCCGGTCAGCGGCAACAACGCCTTCTGGTGGTCGCCGCAGTTCCGCCGCCAGTTGGGCTTCGACAGCGAGCACGAATTTCCCAACCTGCTGGAGAGCTGGTCCAGCCGCCTGCATCCTGAAGACAAGCAGCGGGTGCTGGCCGCCTTCGCCGCCCACCTGAACGACCGCAGCGGCCAGACGCCTTACGATCTGGAATACCGGCTGCAATGCAAAAACGGCGAATACCACTGGTTCCGCGCCCGCGGCCAGACCCGGCGCGCCGCCGACGGCACGCCGCTGAGAGTGGTGGGCGCGCTGACCGACATCGACGCGGAAAAGCGCTCCGAGGCGCTGAACAGCGAAAGCCAGCAGCGCCAGCAATTGGAAAAAAGCCTGAGCGAGATCGCCGCCATCGTCAGCACCATCCAGTCCATCGCCGATCAAACCAATCTATTGGCGCTGAACGCCGCGATAGAAGCCGCGCGCGCCGGCGAAACCGGCCGCGGCTTCGCGGTGGTGGCCGACGAGGTGCGCAAGCTGGCCGAGCGCACCCGCGACGCGACGCAAAGAGTGGAAAAACTGGTGGTGCAGCGCGGCTGAGCCTTGCCCGCGCAGCAAAAAAAAAGCCCGGCGCAAACGCCGGGCTTTGTCTTAAGCCGCGCGAAGATCAACGGTAGACGAAATGCGCGCGCTTGATATTGCACAAGGGCTCGTAGCCTATGGTGCCGGCCTGCGCCGCCACCTCGTTGACCGACACCGCGTCGCCCCACAGCTCCACCTCGCTGCCGACGCCGGCCTCCGGCAGATCGGTCAGATCCACCGTCAGCATGTCCATCGACACCCGGCCGATCAAGCGCGTGCGCTGGCCGTCCACCACGGCCGGACTGCCGCTGGACGCGCGGCGCGGATAGCCGTCGGCGTAGCCGCAGGCCACCAGGCCCACCCGAGTGGGGCGGTCGGTGACGAAGTTGTCGCCGTAGCCGATGGGCTCCCCGACGCCAAGCTCGCGCACGCCGAACACCTTGCTGGAGAAACGCATCACCGGGCGCAGCGCGTCGCCCTGGCCGAAGCCTGCCGGCAGCGGCGTCACGCCGTACAGCGCGATGCCGACGCGGCCCCAGTTGCGCTGCGCGCGCGGGTGGCACAGGATGCCGGCGGAGTTGGCCACCGACTCGTCGCCGGCCGGCAGGCCGCGCACCGCGGCGTCGAAAGCCTCCAGCTGGGCGAAGGTCATCGGCACTTCCGGTTCGTCGGCGCGGGCGAAGTGGGTCATCTTGGTGATGCCGCCCGCTTTGCCGCAAGCCTGCAGCCGATGCCAGGCCTGGTGATAGTTTTCCGGCAGAAAGCCCTCGCGGTGCATGCCGGAGTCCAGCATCAACCAGATGGTGAGCGGCCGGGTCGGATTCGACTGCTCGACCATCCGCAGCTGCTCCTCGCTGGTCACCGCCATCCACAAACCATGCTCGTCCACCGCCTTCAGTTCTTCCGCCTCGAACACGCCCTCCAACAGCAGGATGGGCTGGGCGATGCCGGCGGCGCGCAATTCCAGCGCTTCCTCCAGGCAGGCGACGGCGAAGCCGTCGGCGATGTCGGCCAGCGCCTGCGCGCAGCGAACCGCGCCGTGGCCGTAGGCATTGGCCTTCAGCACCGCCAGCGTTTTATCGCCGTGGGCGGCGCGCGCCAGCTGATAATTGTGGCGCAGATGGTCCAGCCGTATCGTCGCGATCAACGGACGCATGCTTCAGGCCCCTTGCACCGCGGGACGGATCACCGGCACCACCAGGGTTTCGCCCTGCTTGGCGTAACGCTGCATCGACAGGCCGTCGACGCTGATTTCCGGCTTGGCGCCGGTGATCAGGTCGGCCAGCACCTTGCCGGAGCCGGCGCACATGGTCCAACCCAGCGTGCCGTGGCCGGTATTCAGCGACAGGTTGGCGAAACGGGTGCCGCCGACGATGGGCGTGCCATCGGGCGTCATCGGCCGCAGGCCGGTCCAGAAGCTGGCCGCCTTGATGTCGCCGCCGTTCGGGTACAGATCGCCGACCACCATTTCCAGCGTCTCGCGGCGGCGCGGGTTCAGTTCCAGATTGTAGCCGGACAGCTCGGCCATGCCGCCGACGCGGATGCGGTCGTCGAAGCGGGTGATCGCCACCTTGTAGGTTTCGTCCAGGATGGTGGAGGTCGGCGCGCCGGCCGCGTTGGTGATGGGCACGGTCAGCGAGTAGCCCTTGACCGGATACACCGGGATGTCGATGCCCAGCTCCTTCACCAAGTCGCGGGAATAGCTGCCCATCGCCACCACGTAATGGTCGGCGCGCAGCAGCTCGTCGCCGACGCGCACGCCGGTGATGCGCTTGCCGTCGTTCTCGATGCCGTCCACGGTCACGCCGAAGCGGAATTCCACGCCCTTGGCGCGCGCCAACTCCGCCAGGCGGCTGGTGAACAGATTGCAGTCGCCGGTTTCGTCATTGGGCAGCTGCAGGCCGCCGGCCAGCTTGTGCTTGACCGCCGCCAGCGCCGGCTCGACGCGGACGCAGCCATCCGGATCCAGCACATTGAAATCCACGCCGCACTCGCGCAGCACGGCGATGTCCTTGGCCATGCCTTCCACCTGGGCCTGGCTGCGCAGCAGCTGCAGCGTGCCGCCCTGGCGGCCTTCGTACTGCAGGCCGGTTTCGGCGCGCAGTTCCTTGATCTTGTCGCGGCTGTACTCGGCCAGCCGCATCATGCGGCCCTTGTTGACCGCGTAGGCCTTTTCATTGCAATTGGCCAGCATCTTGGCGATCCACTGCAACTGGTACAGGCTGCCGTCCGGACTGATGGCCAGCGGCGCGTGGCGCTGGAACATCCACTTCAGACCCTTCAACGGAATGCCGGGCGCCGCCCACGGCGCGGAGTAACCGGGGGAGATCTGGCCGGCGTTGCCGAAACTGGTTTCCAGCGCCACGCCGTCCTGGCGCTCCAGCACCGTCACCTGGCAACCCGCCTTGGCCAGATACCACGCGGTGGATACGCCCAAAACGCCGCCGCCCAGCACGATTACCTTCATTGTCTTTCTCCGTTTGTAGTCTTGCCACTACCAGATAGTGAATTCCGCTAGTATATGCATTGACATCTGGTTTTTTTCACTGAAATTGACGAGAATCAAATGATTACTATCAAATATTTCACATATAAACAGTGAAAACATGAAGGCAATATCCTCCTCCGCCAAAGCGCTGGACAAGATGGACCGCAAGATCCTGCGCATCCTGCAGAAAAACGCCCGCATCGCCATGACCGAGCTGGCCGAGAAGGTCGGCCTGTCCACCACGCCGTGCACCGAGCGGGTGCGGCGCATGGAGCGCGACGGCATCATCGAAGGCTATTACGCGCGCCTGAATCCGCACGCGCTGGGCGGCTCCTTGCTGGTATTCGTGGAAATCAAGCTGGAGGCCAAGTCCGGCAACATCTTCGACGCCTTCCGCCGCGAGATCATGAGCATTCCGGAAATCCTGGAATGCCATCTGGTGTCAGGCGATTTCGATTACCTGATCAAGGCGCGCATCGCCGACATGTCGATGTACCGCAAGCTGCTGGGCGACATCCTGCTGCAGCTGCCGTCGGCGAAGGAATCCAAGAGCTATGTGGTGATGGAGGAAGTGAAGGAGACGCTGGCGCTGCCGCTGGCGGACTAAGCGCCGCGCGGCGCTTCACAATGGCGGGCGAAGCGGGAAATAATGGCTGAATCTCCCCAGCGAAAGAACCGCCCATGAGCCTGGAATCGGTCCGCCAGTTTCTATCGGCCCAAGCGCCGCACATCGCCATCATCGAACTGCCGGTCAGCACCGCCACCGTGGCGGAGGCCGCCGCCGCGCACGGCGTGGAAGCCGGCCGCATCGCCAAGACGCTGGCCTTCCGCCTGAACGACGGCCGAGAAGTCATCCTGGTGGCGCGCGGCGACGCCCGCATCGACAACCGCAAATTCAAGGACGCTTTCGGCAAGGGCAAGATGCTGCCGCCGGAAGAAGTGGAAGCCATCACCGGCCACCCGGTGGGCGGCGTCTGCCCGTTCGGACTGGCGAGCGAACTGCCGATCTACCTGGATGTGTCGATCCAGGCTTTCGACGAAGTGCTGCCGGCCGCCGGCGCGGTTCACAGCGCGGTGCGCATCAGCCCGCAGCAGCTGCGCGACATCACCACCGGACAATGGGTGGATGTCTGCCAGGCTTTCGCCTGACGCGCGTCAGCGCCCGGGCACGAAGCGCACGTAATCGCCTTCGGACACCGGCTGGCTGTTGCTCTGCGCGATGCCGATGGAGAAGTTGGGCTGCACCTGCACCAGGCTGACGTCGCCGTTCAGGGTTTCCGGCATGCCCAGCTCGCGGCCGGAGATCAGGTCGCGCACCGGCTGGCCGGGCACGCGCCGATACAGCAGCAGCTTGTCCCCCACCGCCATGCCGTCCAGCAGGCCGGCGTTGATGTAGACACGCTTGCCCTCCTGGCGGACGATGCGGGCGGAGAACGGGATGCAGGAAATGATGTCGTTCACCCGCTGCGCCGCCCGGTCCATCAGCTTGTCCACCAGCCTGCCGTAGTCGCCTTGCCAGAAGGCGGCGGAGGCGAAAGGCTGCGGCGACGGCGGCACCACCTGGCCCTTGGCCAGGCCGCTGACGCGCTCGTTGGCCAGCAGCGAACCGGTCAGGCCGTCGTAAATCCAGACTTCCGCGTCGAACTGGCGCTGGGTGGGCACATACTTGACCCCCATGCCGAACATGCCGGCGAAGGGGCCGTTATAGAACGATCCCTGCTGGCTGGTATTGTTGGATTCGAAGAACGAGGGACGCGCGCCCTTGCCGGTGACCGAGGTGGACAGCACCCTGCCCGCCACAACGAACTGCACGTCCTCGCGCTGGCCCAGCTGGCTGGCGATGTCCCAGCCGGCGGCGGGCTCGGCGATGCGGCTGTCGGCCAGCACCGACACCGTGTTGGCGTCGCGCACCGTCAGCATGCTGTTGCGCGCCAGCCGGCGCGACAGCTCGGTCGGCAGCGCCGTCGCCAGGTCCGGCATGTCGGAAGCCTCGGCCGGCCGCTCCACGCCGAAATAGGTGGTCACCAGCTTGCGCCGCAGCGAGCGGCCCGGCGGCATCGCGCAGGAGGGGTCGCGGGGACGCGGGGCTGCGGCGGCAGGATCGCCGGCGTCCACCTGCACCTTGACGTGGTACAGCTTGCCCTGCTGGTATTCGCTCACCACTTTGACTGTGCCCTGCACCGCGCCGGACGCCGTCAGCGTGCCGGATTCGCTGGCGCGGCCGTTTTCCAGCACCTGGGCCGACTCCACCCGCGCGCCCTGGCGAATGGCGATCAGCTTGAGCGCGTCGCGCAGCGCCATGTCGCGCGCCGCCACCAGCCCGTTGTCCAGCGGCGCCACCCCTTCGGCGGAAAACACCTCGGCGCGGGCCGGACCGCTCAAAAGAAATGCCGCCACAAGGGCGGCAATGGCCAGTCCGTTTCTTTTCATTTACTGGTTCACGTAGAAATTGCTGCTGAAGCGGGCCGGCGCGGCGGCTGGCATCGCCTGCATGCTGTTGCTGCTGGTGGTCGCGCCGACGGCGCCGGTTTCCTGCGAGGCCTTCATCACGCTGCCGGTCTTGTCCAGCGCGTTCTTGAACTGCTTGTAGAACTCCTGATCCAGCGTGATCTCCGCCACCGCCTCGCTGGTGCCGTCCGGCTTCATGCTGGTGGAGACGATGGACACGCCGCGCAGATAGGCGTCCACATAGGTGCGGAAGCTATCGCTGTTGGCGATCATGTTGGACACCGCGCTATTGCCCACCAGTTTCATGCCCTGCACCTGCTCCGCGATGGAGCGGAAGGCGTCCAGCCTGGCCGCCCGCATCGCCAGCAGCTTGCGCTGCGAGGGCGTCAGGCTGTTGGTGTAAGGCGCCGCGCCCGTTCCCACCACCCGCACGACGATGGGTTGGTAGGGGTTGACCTCCTTGATCAGCACCTTGGTTTCCTCGCTGCTGCCGTCTTCGCCGGAGCCGACGAAACCCACTCCTGTCGGCGTCATGCCGGAGTCGCGCGCCGGCGCGGCCATCGGCATCGGCTGCGCCTTCGGCGGCGTGGACGCGGCGCAGGCGGACAAGCCGGCCAGCAAGACAAGAGAAGCGATACGGGGCAAGCAGCGGGCAGTTTTCATGGCAGTTACCGATAGATATTGATCGAATGGTATGAACCATTCTCGGACCTCGTCAACCCGAACATCGGCTAAAACTGATGAAACTTGAGAAAAGCGCCGCGTAGCGGCACGCCTCAGGCATTCGCGTCCATCGCGCGGTCCATCTGGCGGGCCGAGGAGAAGCCTGCCGACAGCGCCGCCTTCTCCTTGCCCAGCCCCGCCGCGCGCCACTGCCGGGCCAGCGCCAGCCGCAGCGCGCGGTGGTAATCGTGCGCGGTGACGCCGGCATGCTCGCGGAACAGGCGCGACAGGTGGCGGGCGCTGACATGCACCTGGTCGGCCAGCTCCGGCAGCGGCCAGTCCCGCACCGGATCGGCGCAGATCAAATCCTGCGCGCGGTGCAGCGCCGGGTGCAGATGGCTGCGCCAGGCCAGCCATGGCGACAGTTCCGGATCCTGCGGCGAGCGGCGGAAATACACCACCATTTCGCGCGCCGCGGCGCGGGCGATGGCCGGCTCGGCCAATTCGCCTATCAGATGCAGCGCCAGATCGATGCCGGCGGTGATGCCGGCGCTGCTGTAACAATGCCCATCCTGCACAAACACCCGGTTTTCCTGCACCCGGGCCGCCGGCGCCAAGCCGCGCAAACGCTCCAGCAAGGTGTGGTGGCTGGTGCAGGCGCGGCCGTCGAACAGTCCCGCCTCCGCCAACAGCAAGCTGCCCGAGCAGATGCCTGCCCAGCGCACGCCGGCCTGGCCGCGGCGCACCGCCAGCCAGGCCACGATGCGGCGCGCGTCGGGCGTGGCATAGGCCTGTTCCGACGGCGTGGAGCCGGGCACCACCACCAGCGCGCCGTCCGGCAGCGTTTCCGGCAAAGGCGACAAACCGCTCAGCGGCAAGCCCAGCGAAGTGCCGACGCCGGCCGTCGCGCTGACGAAATTCAGGCGAAAATCGGCGCCCAGCTGCGCGGCGACCCGGAAGGCGTCGGCCGGGCCGGCCAGGTCCAGCAACAGCAGGCTGGGCGGCAGCACGAAATAGATTTCACGCACGGCTGGCCCTCCCGGCGCCGGCGGCGGCCAGCAAACGGCCGCCGAACACCGTGGCCAGCAGGCCGGCCATCAACAAGCCGCTGCCGGCCAACTGCTGGGCAGTCAAGCGTTCGCCCAACAGCCAGTGCGAGGCCATCAGCCCCACCACCGGCACCAGCAGCGAAAACGGCGCCACCTTGGCCGCGGCGTGGCGCGCCAGCAGCCGGCTCCACAGGCCGTAGCCGAACATGGTGGCGACAAAAGCCAGGTAGGCGACGGCGAACAGCGACTGGCCGTCGAAACCGCGCAGCGCCGCGGCCATCCGCTCGCCGCCCTCCAACCACCACGACAGCAACAGGAAAGGCAGCGGCGGCGCCAGGCTGGACCAGATCACCAGCCCCAGCGGCTCAACCTTGAAGCCGTCGCGGCCGATCGCGCGCACCACGATATTGGAAGCCGCCCAGCTGGTGGCGGCGGCGATCGTCAGGCCGAAGCCCAGCGCCGTCATGTCGCCGCCCTTGCCCATGCCTATCAGGGCCAGCCCGCCCAGCGCCAGCGCGAGGCCAGCCAATTGGCTGGCCTGCCAGCGCTCGCCCAGAAACACCCTGGCCAGCAGCAGCGTAAAGAAGGCCTGCGATTGCAGCACCACCGAGGCGAGCCCGGCCGGCATGCCCAGCTTGATCGCCGAAAACAGGCAGCCGAATTGCCCGACGCCCATCGTCAGCCCGTACAACGCCAGATAGCGCCACGGCAGCGCCGGCCGCCGGACGAGGAACACCGCCGGCAGCGCCACCAGCAGGAAGCGCAGCGCACCCAGCAGCAACGGCGGCACGCCGGCCACGCCCCATTTGATCACCACGAAATTCACGCCCCAAGCCAGCACGATGGCCAGCGCCTGCGCCAGATCAGCCAGCGGCATCGTCGCTCCCCGGCCACAGCACCGCCTGCGCGACGATCACCCGCTCGCCGTTGAAGGCGGCGGCCGGCGAGCCGTACAGCCGATAGCCCAGCGCCAACGCCTCGCTCACCCGCTGGCAGAAGGCCGAATCGTCCGGGCCGGTCAGCAGCCGATAGGCCGGCAGGCCGCCGGGCGGGGTATGGGATGCGGATTGCGGCATGGCTACTCCTTATCTGGACAAATCGAATGACAACACCTTATGCCATGCCGGCGGCAAGCGGCAAGCGCAGTTTGGGAGGCTGCCGATGGCCGCCCCGGACTCGGCTCCGCCGCCGGCGCGCGGCGCCCGACCAACTCGCCAGGCGCCGCGCAGCGGGGGCGGAACCCGCTCAGTCTGCCATCCGGCGCAGCGCCTCCTCCACCGTGACGATGGCGGCGAAGCGGCCGGCCAGCACCAGCTCGGTGCGGGCGCGGATGTCGGCGGCGCTGTAGGTGACGCCGCTGCCGGCATGCGTCATCGGAAAGGTCAGCGTCGCCTCGGTGACGAAATCCACCTCGTAGCCGAGATCGGACGCCACCCGGGTGGTGGTTTCGCAGCATTGCTCGGTGCGGATGCCGGAAATCACCAGTTTCTGGATGCCGTGCTTGATCAGCCAGGTCTGCAGGCCGGAGTCGGTCAGCGCGTTGTGCACGTGCTTGACGAAGGTGGCCGCCGGCTGGTGGGTCATCCAGTCCAGCGGACGCACCAGGCCGGAGGCCGCCGAAAACGGCCCGTCTTCGCCCGCCTGATGCAGGATGTTGATCACCGGCACGCCGCGCGCCTGCGCGCCGGCGATCAGCGCCTGCTGCGCCGCCTGGTAGGCAGGCAGATCCTGCTCGGTCCAGAACGGACGGTGGCGGAAGGATTCCTGAACATCGATCACCAGCAATGCGGTCTTTTTCATTTCGCCTCTCCCGGCGGTGTGGACATGGACATCATCGTAAGGCGAATAAAGCCAGTAAATAAGGCCGCCAACAGACAATCACCTGCCAAAAAAGGACATCATGCCATCCGGGCAATCACCGGAGCCAGTTCGTCGTACAGCAGCCATAGCGCGGTGACGGCCATCAGCGCCCCCATCGTCAGGTTGTACATCAGCAAGGCGTGCGGCGCGGCCAGCCAACGCCGCAGCCGCTCGCCGCCCCAGGCCCATACGCTGATGCACGGCAGATTCACCGCCGCGAACACCACGGCCAGCAGCAAGGCCGCCGCCAGCTTGGCGCCGCCGGCCGGCATGAACAGGATGGACGCGTTCAGCACCATCACCCAGGCCTTGGGATTCAGCCACTGGAACATCGCCGCGCCGACGAAGCCCAGCGGCCTGGCCTGCTCGCGCGCCTCCGGCCGGCCGGCGCGGGCGATCTTCCACGACAGCCACAGCAGATAGACGCAGCCGGCCGCGGCCAGCGGCAAGCGCCACGACGCCAGCCAGCCCAGCGCTTGCGCCAGCAGCATGGCGACGACGAACACCTGCAGCGCGCAGCCCAGGCTGATGCCCAGCATGTGCGGCACGGTGCGGCGAAAGCCGAAATTGACGCCGGACGAAGCCAGCATCAGGTTATTGGGCCCCGGCGTGATCGACATCAGGGCGACATAGGACAGCAAGGCGAATTCGGGCATGTTTTCTCTCCATCAAAGCGGCAAGCGGCGCCACCGCCCTTGCCCACCCCCACATGCTAAGCCGGAGCGCCAGATGGATACAGAATCAGAAATTCCGTATTGACCTGGTTACAGATTGCTATTTTCAGACACTGTCACCATCCACTATGATGACTGCTGTGCCCCACCGCTCCGACAAGGCCCGCGCATGCAGAACCACGCCTCCACCCTTTACCAGCAACTGGCTGACGACCTGTCGCTGGCGATCAGCCGCGGCACCTTGCCGCCCGGATCGCGGCTGCCCTCGGTGCGCCGCACCGCGCACAGCCGCCAGCTCAGCCTCAACACCGTGGTCAGCGCCTACCGGGTGCTGGAAGACCGCGGCCTGGTCGAAGCGCGGCCGCAGTCCGGCTATTACGTGCGCGCCAGGCTGCCGTCGCCGGCGCGGCCGGCCTCCACCCGCAGCGGCCCGGCCACCCCCACCCGCGACGCGGTGCTGGACCTGATAGGCACCGTGCTGCAAGCGCAGCAGACCGAGGGCTTCATCGACCTGGCGCTGGCCTGCCCGCGCGGCGGCGACTTCTACCCGGGCAACAAGCTGGCGCGGCTGATGGGGCAGATCCTGCGCCGCCAGCCCGGCATGGTCAGCACCTACGCGCTGCCGCCGGGCTCGGAGCGGCTGCGCACCCAGATCGCCCGCCGCGGCATGGACCTGGGCATGGCGCTGCAGCCGGACAACATCATCCTCACCCACGGCTGCATGGAAGCGCTGCAGCTGGCCTTGCGCGCCGTCACCCGCCACGGCGACGCGGTGGGGCTGGAATCGCCCACCTACTTCAACCTGCTGCCGTTATTGGCCAGCCTGGGGCTGAAGGCGGTGGAAATCCCCACCGACCCCCAAACCGGCCTGTCGATAGACGCGGTGGAGGTGCTGCTGGCCGAACGGCGCATCCAGGCGCTGGTGGCGATGCCCAACGTCCACAACCCGCTGGGTTGCTGCATGCCGCTGGAGGCCAAGAAGCGGCTGGCGCGGCTGGTCAACCACTATCAGGTGCCATTGATAGAAGACGCGCTGTACGCCGAGCTGCAGTTCGCCGACACGCTGGCGCCGGCGGTCAAGGCCTTCGACGAGGACGGCTGGGTGATCGTCTGCGCCAGCTACACCAAGACGCTGGCGCCGGACTTCCGCATCGGCTGGATGGAAGGCGGCCGTTTCGACGCCCAGCTGCGCAAGCTGAAATTCGCCTCTTCCGTGGCCGAGCCGGTGGTGCTGGCGGAAACGCTGGGCGCCTTTCTCGAATCCGGCGGCTACGACCACCACCTGCGCACGCTGAAGCGCCGCTACGCCGCCCACGTGGAGAAGGTGCGCGGCCTGATCGCCCGCCACTTCCCGGCCGGCACCCGCGCCACCCAGCCTCAAGGCGGCTTTCTGATCTGGCTGGAGTTGCCGGAAGGCTGCGACAGCGTGGCGCTGTTCCACGCCGCGATGGCCGAGAAGATCAGCCTGATCCCCGGCCCGCTCAGCTCGCCCGGCGGCCGCTACCGCAACGCGCTGCGGCTGTCCTGCTGCTACCCGCTGGACGAGCGTTACCTGGCGGCGCTGGTGCGCGTCGGCCAATTGGCCGGCCAACAGATCGCTCCGGAAGCATAGCGGCCGCGCAGGAAAACCCCGCCAGGCCGGCGCCGCGACGGCTCGCATAAACAAATTTGCTGACCGAAGCGCTGGATAGCGGTAGAATGCCGGCTGCCTCATACTTTCGACATCCGGCCAGCGGCCCGATGTCCTGCCTAGCCCGTTGGGTTGCCCGTGTGCCCCTAGCCTGCTTGGTCACCGAATTGAAGCTCCATCGCAACGCTCGCGGCCGCGAAAATGGCCGGCCGCACGGGCCTTTGCACTATCCGTATTGAGAAAGGAATCGTTATGTCCAAAGAAGACATGATCGAACTGGAAGGTGTTGTCATCGAAATGCTGCCGGAATCGCGCTTCCGGGTAAAACTCGACAACAACGTTGAAATCCTGGCCTACGGCTCCGGCAAGATGAAGATGCACCGCATCCGCGTTCTGGTCGGCGACCGCGTCACCGTGGAAATGTCGCCTTACGACCTGACCAAGGGCCGCATCAACTTCCGCCACCCCACCGCCAATGTCGGCGGCGGCTCCCGCCCGCCGCAACATCGGCGCCGTTGATATTTCAGGCATGGCCGCAATGCGGTCACGCCCTTGGTACCTGAATGAAAGTAAATGAATTGCAGCCAGGCGATCTGGTCACCGAACAACACGGTCAAGACACGGTCGCCTTTGAAGTAGTGGCAATCCAGCAGTTGGGCCGCCGTTTCGCGGTCACCTTCCGCTCCGCGCTCGGCCTCGGCAGCGCGCATTACGCCGGCGACGCCTGGATCAGCGCGATGCGCCGTTGAGCCATCGCCGAATCAGACCCGCCGCCTCTCCCCCTTGACGCAAGCCAGCTCCAGCAGCGACTTTCCGCAAGCAAATCATTTGACATATTTCAAATTGGTTCCATAGTGGTATTGCGTGCCATTTGGCATGAATCCCACAAGGGTCCACCATGAAACTTGTCGCACTCGCCTTGACGCTGTTGGCCGGCTCCGCCCTGGCCGCCCCGTGGAATGCCCACATCGCCTACCAGAAAGGCCAGGTCGTCCAATGGCAGGGCCGGGACTGGCAGGCCAAATGGCCGACCCGCGCCGAAACGCCGGGCGCCAATCCCAAAGGCTCCTGGATCGCCCACGTCGGCGCGACGGTACGTCGCATGGACGACGCCGCGCCGCCCATCCCCACGCTGCAGCAGGCGCTGCAGCATGAGGCCGACCTCACCAACAACGACTTTTTCCGCAAGGTGAAAGCCTCCATCCGCACCCTGCCCAGCGACCAGGTGGAACTGGTGTCGCCAGGCCGCGCCGCCAACCCGGTCAACGTGCGCCGCGTGGAGCGCCTGCTGCCGTCGGCCAAGTGGGACTACTACTTCACCCGCCGCGACCCCAGCTACACCTACACTCGCTTCCTGCAGGCGGTGGCCAAGTTCCCCGGCGTCTGCGACGACTACAGCGACGGCCGCGACGCCGACGCCATCTGTCGCCACAGCCTGGCCACCATGTTCGCCCACTTCGCCCAGGAAACCGGCAACCACGACGCCAGCGACACCGTGCCGCAATGGCGCCAGGGCCTGGCCTACCTGCGCGAAATGGGCTGCACCGACAGCGGCCCCGGCTGCGGCTACAACACCGAATGCGACGACCCGGTGTTCAACAAGGTATGGACCTGCGGCAAAAACGCCGACGGCAGCTGGAAGAAGTATTTCGGCCGCGGCGCCAAGCAGCTGTCCTACAACTACAACTACGGCCCGTTCTCGCAGGCGATGAACAACGGCGACCAGTCGGTGCTGCTGCAGAACCCGGACCTGGTGGCCAGCACCTGGCTCAATCTCGCCTCCGCCACCTTCTTCTTCGTCTACCCGCAGCCGCCCAAACCGTCCATGCTGCACGTGATAGACGGCACCTGGGTGCCCAACGCGGCCGACATCGCCGCCGGCGCCGGCAACAACTTCGCCACCACCATCCAGATCATCAACGGCGAATGCGGCGGCGGCACCGAGCGCCAGGCCGCGCAGAACCGCATCGACTACTACAAGCAGTTCGCCCATGACCTGGGCTGGGATTACGGCGCGGAGCAGCTGTCCTGCGCCAATATGCAACGCTTCACCGCCGCCAGCTCCGCCGCCTACAACATCTACTGGGAAAAGGACTGGAAATGGGGCGACGACTACCAGTGCCAGCTGGTCAGCTACCAAACGCCGTACAGCGCGCTGCAGGCCGGCAACTACCAGCACTGCGTGGAGGACAACTGGGGCATCAAGCTGAAATGAGCCCTGACGACGCGCCGGCCCGCCCGGCGCGTTTTTCAGGTGACGGCCGGGCCGCTTGCGTTTACCATTCAGCCCTTTCCCGCCGTCCCACCCTTTCCGACCCCACGCCATGACCGACATCCAGCAGCCCGGCGCCGCCGACCACCCCACCGCGCATTGGCAGGAAGCCGGCGCCGAACGCAGCGCCCGCTGGCGCTCCGAAGCCGGACTTCCGCCGCCCAAGCGCATCGTGATCGCCGACGACAGCCTGTCCGCCGACGCCGCCTACAAGCTGGCCTGCGAAGGCGGCACCCTGCTGTGGCGCGGCGACTACCAGAACGCCCGCCAGCTGCTGCAGGCGCTGGCGCGGCGCGTGGACCGCAAGGGCGCCAAGCCCGGCGCCACGCCGCTGGAATCCTTCCACCTGCACCGCCAGGCGCAAGGCCGCCGCGCGCAGATCCTGTCGCGGCTGGTGCTGCCGCTGGACGCCGACTACGCCATCCCGTTGCGGCGCGCGCCCGACTTGCGCCAGGCCTGCCGGGAAGCCTACGGCGAAGGCGGCGAAGCCTCGCTGGTGTCGCTGCGCGAGCTGCTGGGCCTGATAGGCGCGCATGAATGGCGCAAGAAAGGCGTGGAAGTGAAGGCGCTGGCAGCGCGCATCCACCCTCACTACGGCGTATTCGCGCCGATACGCGGCGAATACGTCGACCTGGCGGCCGACGCCCCGCTGCCGGGCGCGGAGCTGGCCTTCGACATCGGCACCGGCAGCGGCGTGCTGGCGGCGCTGCTGGCCAAGCGCGGCGTGGCCCGCGTGGTGGCCACCGACCAGGACGCGCGCGCGCTGGCCTGCGCCGCCGACAATCTGCAGCGCCTGCAGCTGGACGGCCGGGTGGAGCTGCGGCGCGCCAACCTGTTCCCGGAAGGCCGGGCGCAGCTGGCGGTGTGCAACCCGCCCTGGCTGCCGGCCAAGCCGAGCTCGGCGATCGAATACGCGGTCTACGACCCGGACAGCGCCATGCTGCGCGGCTTCCTGGACGGCCTGGCGGCGCACCTGCTGCCCGGCGGCGAAGGCTGGCTGATCTTGTCCGACCTGGCCGAGCATCTGGGCCTGCGTTCGCGCGAGCAACTGCTGCAATGGATAGACCAGGCCGGCCTCGCGGTGCTGGGCAGGCTGGACGTCAAGCCCAGCCACAAGAAAGCGGTGGAACAAATCGACGGCCTGAGCGCGGCGCGCCAGGCCGAAATCACCAGTTTGTGGCGATTGGGCGTTAAATAAGCGACAAGGGGCCGGCAAACCGGCCCTTTTTTATGCGAAAAGAATTTGCCGGGCGCGCCGGCGCGGCTAGAATCACCGCCCCTCCCACCCCGAGCCCCGCCATGACCGACGCCAAGCGCATTCTGATCGTAGGCTGCAGCTGCTCCGGCAAAACCACGTTTGCCGACAAACTGTCCCGGGCTACCGGCATCCCCGCCGCCGACCTCGACCCGCTGTACTGGGGCCCCGGCTGGACGCCGCGACCCGCCGAGACCTTCCTGCAATCGGTCCGGCATGCCGCCGATCAGCCCAACTGGATCATCAGCGGCAATTACAGCGCGGCGCGCCACCTGCTTTGGACGCGCGCCACCGACATCATCTGGCTGGACTACGACTTTCCCTTGGTGTTTTTCCGCGCCATCCGGCGCACGCTGGCGCGCTGCATCAGCCGCCGGGAACTATGGAACGGCAACCGCGAATCGTTTCGCCAGAGCTTCCTGTCGCGCGATTCCATTCTGCGCTGGGTAGCTTCCAGCCATGGCCGGCTGCGTGCCGACTTCGGCCACGCCAAGGCGCAAGCCGATTACCCGCAGCTGCGCTGGCGGCATTTCCGCTCGCCGGCCGAAGCCGAGCGCTTTCTGCGCCAGGCGGCCGTCTAGCCCGGCCGCAACGCGAACGGGCCGGACACCGCTCAGCCACGGCGCCCGGCCCGATTTTTCGCTTCATTTCAGAATTGCACCTGCTTTTCCAGCGTCAGCACCTGCTTGATCTGCCCCGCGGTCCAGGCGCTGCGGGCGGCGTGCGGCGCGCACGCTTGCGGGTGGGTTTCGTTGCCCACCACCCGGAACATGCCCTGATAGGCCCAGCTGCTGGCGCTCTGCTTCAGGAATACCGGGATCGCCCCGCCCTGGCGCGCCAGCTGTTCGCCGGCGGTGCGCTCCGGCGGGCAGGAGTTGCACAGGATGACATGGGGCGCGTCCGGATTCAGATCCGGCCGCAGGCAGGCGGCCACCACCTTGCCCTTCTTGCGCGGCAGGTAGGAGTGTTTGTTGCCGCCGACCACGGCGTGGATTTCTTCGCGGGTATAGCTTTTGCCCAGTTCGAACATGGATATCTCCATCACGTCGGAACCTGCCCATGCAACCCATTTGCATGAATCAGGCCCGGACAGGCAAGATAGCCAAAGCCGCCTAAAAATCTGCTAAAGCCGGCGAGCCGCCGCGCAAAATCGGCATCAAACCCTTTTACGGCGCGAGCAGCGCCTCCAGCTCGGCCGCATCTTGCGGCCGCGCCGCCCGCGCCAGCTCCACGCCATCGCGCAGCAGAATGAACGATGGCCACAGCTTGACGCGAAACACCCGCCCCAGCCGCTTGCCCTTGCCATCCTCCAGCGCCAGATGGCGCAAGCCAGGATGCGCGGACAAGAACTGCGCCAGCAAGGGCTGCGCGCCCTGGCAATGCGGACACCAGTCGACACCGAATTCCAGCAGCGTCAGGCCCGGCAGCGCAGCGACATCCTCAGGCGCGGGATTGTCGACCAAGTAATGGCCCATGATGGCCTCCTCAAAGAAAAACACCCGCTGGCGGCGGGTGTCGGAAATCTCGCGAATCAGACGGCCAGCTGGCCGCCCAGCTTCAATTTTCCGACCAGCCAGGTGTGGTCGTAGCTGACGATCTCGAACGGATTGCCGAACGGATCGACGAAGGACAGCGCGCAGAAGAAGCGGTGGTCATGCACCGAGTCGCGGGCGATGGTCTGGCCCTCGCGGTTGGTGACGCGCTCGCCCGCCAGCTGGTCTATCCATTCGACGAATTCCTGGCCGCTGACCACGAAGGCCACCGCGCCCTGCGCCCCGGACGCCGCTGCGTCCGCGTCCTCGCTGATGGCCAGCCGCACATTGCCGCTGGCGTTGGCCAGCATGGCGTTGTTGTGCTCGCCGTCGGTCTTGTAGCGGGCATCCTGACTCAGCCCCAGCACGCGCTGGTACCATTTCAGGGCCGCGGCCACGTCCTTGACGCGGATGTGGATGTGATCGATCTTGCCTAAGCTCAGCATGCCTACCTCTTGATGTGCGGTGGTGTGTCGCCGGACGAACCGGCGCCTTGGTTTTATTTCTTGTCTCGTTCCAGCAGCGGCGCCAGATAGCGGCCGGTGTGGCTGGCCGGATGGGCCGCCACCTGCTCCGGCGTGCCGCTGACCAGGATCTGGCCGCCGCCGGCGCCGCCTTCCGGCCCCAGGTCGATCAACCAGTCCGCGGTCTTGATCACGTCCAGATTGTGCTCGATCACCACCACGGTATTGCCGCTCTCGCGCAAGCGGTGCAGCACCTGCAGCAGCAGGTCGATATCGTGGAAGTGCAGGCCGGTGGTCGGCTCATCCAGAATATACAGCGTTCGGCCGGTATCGCGCTTGGAGAGTTCCAGGCCCAGCTTCACCCGCTGCGCCTCGCCGCCGGACAGCGTGGTGGCGCTCTGGCCCAGGCGGATGTAGCCTAGGCCCACGTCCATCAGCGTTTTCAGCTTGCGCGCCACTGGCGGCACCACGGCGAAGAATTCCAGCGCCTGCTCCACCGTCATCTCCAACACTTCCTGGATGCTCTTGCCCTTGTACTGCACTTCCAGCGTTTCGCGGTTGTAGCGCTTGCCGTGGCAGACGTCGCAGGGCACGTAGATATCCGGCAGGAAGTGCATTTCCACCTTGATCACGCCGTCGCCCTGGCAGGCCTCGCAGCGGCCGCCCTTGACGTTGAACGAGAAGCGCCCCGGGCCGTAGCCGCGCTCGCGCGCCAGCGGCACGCCCGAGAACAGCTCGCGGATCGGCGTGAACAGGCCGGTGTAGGTGGCCGGGTTGGAGCGCGGCGTGCGGCCGATCGGGCTCTGGTCGACGTTGATCACCTTGTCCAGCTGATCCAGGCCCTTGATCTCGCGGTACGGCGACGGCTCCTCGCTGGCGCCGTTCAAGTCGCGCGCGGCGATCTTGTACAGCGTGTCGTTGATCAGCGTGGACTTGCCGGAGCCGGACACGCCGGTGATGCACACCAGGCCGCCCAGCGGCAGATCCAGCGTCACGTCCTTCAGGTTGTTGCCGGTGGCGCCGATCAGCCGCAGCATCCGCTCCTCGCCCAGTTCGCGGCGGCCGCCTGGCAGCGCGATCTTGCGGCGGCCGGACAGGAAAGCGCCGGTGACCGAATTCTCGCTGGCGGCCACATCGGCCGGGGTGCCGGCCACCAGCACCTCGCCGCCGTGCTCGCCGGCGCCGGGGCCCATGTCCACCAGGTAATCGGCCTCGCGGATGGCGTCTTCGTCGTGCTCCACCACGATCACGCTGTTGCCCAGGTCGCGCAGCCGCTTCAGCGTGCCCAGCAGGCGGTCGTTGTCGCGCTGGTGCAGGCCGATGGACGGCTCGTCCAGCACATACATCACGCCGGTCAGGCCGGAGCCGATCTGGCTGGCCAGCCGGATGCGCTGCGCCTCGCCGCCGGACAGGGTATCGGCGGAGCGCGACAGGTTCAGGTAATCCAGGCCAACATTATTGAGGAAGGACACCCGCTCGCGGATTTCCTTGACGATCTTCTCCGCCACCGCCTGCTTCTGGCCGGTGAATTCCAATCCCTCGAAGAAGTCCGCCGTTTCCTTCAGCGGCAGCTGGTTGATTTCATGCAGCGTGCGCGTGCCGATGAACACGTGGCGCGCCTCCAGCCGCAGCCGCGAGCCGCTGCAATGCGGGCAGGCCTGGTTGTTCTGGTATTTGGCCAGCTCCTCGCGCACCGCCATCGAGTCGGTTTCGCGGTAGCGGCGCTCCAGATTGGGGATGATGCCCTCGAACGGATGGGCGCGAGTGAATTTGGCGCCCTTCTCCGACATATAGCTGAATTCGATGCTGTCGCGGCCGGAGCCGTGCAACACCACATTGCGCACCTTCTCCGGCAGGTCTTCGAAGGCCAGGTCATTGACCGAAAAGCCGTAATGCTCGCCCAGCGCCAGCAGCATCTGGTAGTAAAACTGGTTGCGCTTGTCCCAGCCCTTGATCGCGCCGGAGGCGAGCGACAGCTCCGGATGGGCTACCACCCGGCGCGGGTCGAAGAAGGTGATCTCGCCCAGACCGTCGCATTTGGGACAGGCGCCCATCGGGTTGTTGAACGAGAACAGCCGCGGCTCCAGCTCCGGCAGGCTGTAGCTGCACACCGGGCAGGCGAACTTGGCGGAGAACCAGTGCTCCTTGCCGCCATCCATTTCCACGGCGATGGCGCGGCCCTCGGCGTGGCGCAGCGCGGTCTCGAAGCTTTCGGCCAGCCGCTGCTGCATGTCGGCGCGCACTTTCAGCCGATCTATCACCACTTCGACGGTGTGCTTCTTGTTCTTGTCCAGTTTAGGCACCGCGTCCAGCTCGTACACTTCGCCGTCCACCCGCACCCGGACGAAACCCTGCGCGCGCAGGTCGTCGAACAGGTCCAGGTTTTCGCCCTTGCGGCCGACGATGACCGGCGCCAGGATCATCACCCGCGTTTCCTCCGGCAGCGCCAGCACGTGGTCCACCATCTGGCTGACGGTCTGGCTGGACAGCGGCACGCCGTGCTCCGGGCAGTGCGGATCGCCGACGCGGGCGAACAACAGGCGCAGGTAGTCGTGGATTTCGGTGACGGTGCCGACGGTGGAGCGCGGATTGTGGCTGGTGGCCTTCTGCTCGATGGAGATGGCCGGGCTCAGGCCCTCGATCAAGTCCACATCGGGCTTTTCCATCAGCTGCAGAAACTGGCGCGCGTAGGCCGACAGGCTTTCCACATAGCGGCGCTGGCCCTCGGCGTACAGCGTGTCGAAAGCGAGCGAGGACTTGCCGGAGCCGGACAGGCCGGTAATCACGATCAACTGGTTGCGCGGCAGGTCCAGGTTGACGTTTTTCAGATTGTGGGTGCGGGCGCCACGGATACGGATGCTGTCCATAAGAAGCTGTTACTCACCGTCGGTCAGGGAACCTGTTAATATACCCGACTTGGCCGGGCAGGCTCCACCTGTCTTTGCCTATCGCAGGCAGATCCCGCTGCGGCGCCGCTGAATGTTGCGCCGTCATCCATTTGCCGGCGCGGTCGTTAAACACATTACGCAAACCAGACCACACACCGCATGAATGCCACCGAATTGCGGGCCAGCCTGGGGCTGGCCGGTATCTACGCCCTGCGCATGCTGGGCATGTTCCTGATCCTGCCCGTCTTCGCCCTGTACGCCAACACGCTCAAGGGCGCCGACAACCATACCCTGATCGGCATCGCGCTGGGCAGCTACGGCCTGACCCAGGCCATCCTGCAGCTGCCGCTGGGCATGCTGTCGGACAAGATAGGCCGCAAAAAAGTGATCTACGGCGGCCTGCTCCTGTTCGCCGTCGGCAGCTTCGTCGCCGCCGGCGCGCACGACATCGCCACCCTGACGCTGGGCCGGGTGATACAGGGCGCCGGCGCCATTTCCGCCGCCATCACCGCGCTGCTGGCCGACCTCACCCGCGAGGAAAACCGCACCAAGGCGATGGCGATGATAGGCATGTCCATCGGCACCACCTTCGCGGTGAGCCTGGTGGCCGGCCCGGTGCTGGCCAAATACATCGGCGTCAACGGCATCTTCGCCCTCACCGGCTTTTTGTCGCTGGCGGCGCTGATAGGCGTATGGCTGGTGATACCCGACCCGACGGTGTCGCGCTTCCACTCCGACACCGAAGCCAACGCCAAACGCCTGCCCACCGTGCTGAAAGACAGCCAGCTGCTGCGCCTCAACTACGGCATCTTCGCGCTGCACGCGGCGCAGATGGCGATGTTCGTCACCATTCCGTTCGCGCTGATCAAAACCGGCCATCTGGACAAATCCCAGCACTGGCAGGTGTACCTGCCGGTGACGCTGATAGGCTTTATCCTGATGGTGCCGGCCATCATCTACGGCGAGAAAAAAGCCAGACTGAAGCCGGTATTCATCGGCGCCATCGCGCTGATGACCGCCGCCCAGCTGGGCATGGCGCTGGCGCTGGACAGCTTCTGGCAGATCGCCGCCTGGCTGTCGCTGTACTTCATCGCCTTCAACATCCTGGAAGCCACCCTGCCCTCGCTGATCTCCAAGATCGCCCCGGCCGACGCCAAGGGCACCGCCATCGGCGTGTACAACACCTCGCAATCGTTCGGCCTGTTTTTGGGCGCGGCCGCCGGCGGCTGGCTGTACAGCCACTACGGCCCGGCCGGCGTGTTCGGCTTCACCACCCTGCTGATGCTGTCGTGGCTGGCGTGGTCGCTGGGCATGCAGCCGCCCAAGGCGGTGCGTTCGGTAATGCTGCACATCGGCGAATCGTGGCAGGGCGACGCCGCCGCGCTGTCGCGCGAGCTGGCCGGCGTGGCCGGCGTCCACGAAGCCTCGGTATTGCTGACCGACCGGGTGGCGTATCTGAAGGTATCGCAGCAGCAATGGGACGAGGCCGAAGTGAAGCGGCTGATAGACGCCACCTTCTAAGCTCCCTGCCATCCAGACGCGACAAGGGCGGCCCCGAATGGGTGCCGCCCTTTTTTACGCCAAGACCAAACGCCGGCTTACTTCTGCGCTGGCTCCGCCACGAAAATCTCCACGCGGCGGTTCATCGCGCGGCCGGACACGGTGCCGTTGTCCGCCACCGGCTCGCGCGAGCCGCGGCCGTCTATGCCGATGCGGTTGATGTCCACGCCGCGGGACGCGATGTAGCCCTGCGTCGCCTTGGCGCGGTTGACCGACAGCGGATTGTTGATCGCGTCGCTGCCGGTGTTGTCGGTATGGCCGATGATATTAACCGAGGTGACCGGATTCTGCTGCAGCGTGGCCGCCAGCTTGTCCAGCACCGGCTTCAGGCTGGGCTTCAGCGCGTAGCTGCCGGTATCGAAGGAAGCGTCGCTGGGAATGTTGATCTTCAGCCGATTGTCCGCCGTCTGGCTCACGCCAATGCCGGTGCCCTTGGTCGCCTGCTCCATCGCCTCCTTCTGCTTCTGCATGTGCTGCGACCACAGATAACCGCCGCCCGCGCCCAGCAAGCCGCCGATGGCGGCGCCGGTAGCCGCGCTGCGGCCGCCATGGCCGCCCGCGGTCAAGGCGCCGATAGCCGCGCCCACGCCGGCGCCGATGGCCGCCCCGCCGCCCACGCCCTTCTGCGTGTCGCTCATATTGGCGCAACCGGCCAGGCTTACCGCCACCACGGCGGCCACTACAGCGTTCTTGTTCATGCTTTCATCCTTTCAAACAGACTCAGACAGACTCTATTCATCGCCGCAGGTTCCCGGCCAGCGCCTGACTCACCCGCGCCAGCGGTTCCGCATCGCGCCCATTGATAGCAAAGCAGTGCCGATTGCCGTGTATAATAGCCCCCAATCATTGGGCCTGCGCCCGGTTGCCGATCTGTCCTTTCGGTCTGCGACCCGCCAATGCGGCCAACCGGCCTGGTTACCATCGGCAAGCCGATGCGACGCCAAGCCGCCGCGCCGCCGCCATGCAACGCCGCCTTCGCGGCGCGGGCCAAGCAGTTTGAACTTATCCGGAGAATTGAATGAACAGCATCACCTTTGACGGCCGCCTGGCCGCCGACGCCGAACTGCGCTACACCCCGAGCGGCGAACCCGTCCTGTCGTTCCGCGTGGCCAGCGACATCGGCTTCGGCGAACGCAAGAGCACCAACTGGTTCAGCTGCCAGGTTTGGGGCAAGCGCGGTGAGTCGCTGAAGAACTACCTGGCCAAAGGCCAGCAAGTGACCGTATACGGCCAACTGACCCTGCGCGAATGGCAGGACAAGGACGGCAACAAGCGCGTTTCCCCGGACGTGCGCGTCAACGAACTGAGCCTGCAAGGCGGCCGCAATGAAATGGGCGGCGGCGCCTCCAGCGGCATGGGCGGCGGCATGGACGACGGCTACGGCTACAACGCCCCGGCCCAGCGCCAGGAAGCCCCGGCCGCCCCGCGCCGCCAGGAGCCGAAAGCGGCCCCGCGCATGGACGACATGGACGACGACATCCCGTTCTAGAACCTACTTTGTTGAGTTTTTGTTGACTCAAGGCCCGCCCCCCAAAGGACGCGGGCCTTTTTATTACTTTCCATTACCCACACTTCACTTTTGTGGTCTGG
>NZ_JYKA01000023.1 GCF_001676875.1 Chromobacterium subtsugae
AGCGGCAGGCAGTTCTTCCGGCATCGGCGCTTCCGGCTCGGCAATGGCTTCGCTCAATTCCGGCGCAGTCGCTTGCCCGGCATCTTGCATGGCCCGCTCATCCGCCAGAACGCGTTCGGCCTCCTGCAGCACCTGCTCCTGGGAGGCCGGCGGGATTTCCGGTTTGGGCAGGGAGGACAGCCATTCCAGGCCGGTTTCCGCCGGCGCCGGCTCGCGGCCCACGCCGCCGCCCAGCACCCCGCTTGGCAGGCTGTCTATCGATATCGAAGTAAATGCGGGCGGCTCCGCGATTGGGGACGGTTCCGAGTGGGGCGCGGCTTCGCCGCTCTCCTCCGGCGTCGCCATATCCAGCGCCATCGGCTCCGCTAATGCGGATTCCGCCGCTTGTGAAGATGCCGCCACCACGTCTTCCCAGCTCAGCTCCGGTTCCGCCGAGGCTGTGCTTGCGCTGGCCGCTTCCGCAGCCTTCGCCTCGACAGGCTCGGACGGCGTCAAATCTTCGGCGGCCGGCGCGGCAGACGGCAGCTGCGCGTCGCGGGGCTCCAGCACGAAGCCCAGCCCATCGGCCGACTCGTCCGCGCCGTCGGCATCGCTCAACTCCAGCGAAGGCAGGTTGCTGAAGTCCAGCCCGCCCAGAGAGGCGGACTCGTCGGCCGCGGGGGCGTCATCGGCCAGCAGATCGGCCAGCGACAGCTCTGGGATTTCCAGTTCGGCCTCGCCATCCAGCTCGGCGGCAAGCACATCCAGCTCGGAAGAGAAGTCGAACTCGGGAACCTCCGCCGCGACGGCCGGCGCCTCTTCCGCCAGAACCGGCACCGCCGGCTCCTCCACCACATCGGTCAAAACCGGCAGGTTGAGACCGTTCCAGTCTGCGTCATTGGCCTTCGGCGACTCAGTCATGATGACGTTTGGCTCATGTCGTGATGTTGGACTTCGCAGCCATGCTCACGGTAGGCACGGAAGCGCTCGCGGGCGGTCGCCAGCGAGGCCGGATCCCGCCCTACTATCTCAAGAATGCGCTCGAAGCGTTCGATTGCATAGGGCAGCTGCGGCCCCAGGTTCAGCAGTACCGGATGCGCCAGATCGTCGGGCAGGCGGGCCGTCAGCCAGACCGGAGTCTGGCCCGCCTCCGGCGCTTCCAGCCGGCAATGCGGCACGAAGCGGGTATCGCCGAAACTCCACAAGCGGTTGCTGAACACCTCGACTTCGCGTTCGCTGTCCAGCCAGATCAGCAACCGCTCCTGCTTGCGCTGCACGGTATCGGCCAATCTGCAGGCAAAAGCCTGCGGATCGGCGACATTGGTGTAAAAATCAATCCTGGTCATCTTCTGCCACTTCAGGCGTCTCACGACGCGGGCGGCCCCTGCGCACCACATTGCCCAGCGCGATGTCGGCGCGGTCCTGCAGGAACTGCACCAGGAGCGGCACCGGGCGCGCGGTGGCGCCCTTTTCCTTGCCGCCCTTCCAGGCGGTGCCGGCGATGTCCAAGTGCGCCCAATCGTAAGCCTTGGCGAAACGCGACAGGAAGCAGGCCGCGGTGACGCTGCCGCCCGGACGACCGCCGATATTGGCCATATCGGCGAACGGGCTCTTCAGCAGCTCCTGGTATTCGTCCCACAGCGGCATGTGCCAGGCGCGGTCTGCCACTTCTTCGCCGGCGGCCAATAGCTCGCGCGCCAGGCTGTCCTGGTTGCTGTAGAGGCCGGTGGCGATATGGCCCAGCGCGATCACGCAGGCGCCGGTGAGGGTGGCGACGTCGATCACGGTGGCCGGGCCGAAACGCTCGGCGTAGGTCAGCGCGTCGCACAGGATCAGGCGGCCTTCGGCGTCGGTGTTCAGCACTTCGATGGTCTGGCCGGACATCGAGGTGATGATGTCGCCAGGCTTCACCGCGTTGCCGTTGGGCATGTTCTCGCAGGCCGGCACGATGGCCACCAGGTTCAGCGGCAGGTTCATTTCCACCGCGGCGCGGAAGGCGCCCAGCACGGTGGCGGCGCCGCACATGTCGTACTTCATTTCATCCATGCCCTCGCCCGGCTTCAGCGAAATGCCGCCGGAGTCGAAGGTGATGCCCTTGCCCACCAGCACGATGGGCTTGTCGTTCTTGTCCTTGGCGCCCTGGTGCTTGAGCACGATCAGGCGGGCCTCTTCAGAGCTGCCCTTGGCTACCGACAGGAAGGAATGCATGCCGAGTTCGGCGATTTCCTTCGGCCCCAGCACCTCGGCCGCGGCGCCGAAAGCTTCGGCCATTTTCAGCGCTTCGCCGCCCAGATAGGCCGGCGTGCAAACATTGGGCGGCAGATTGCCCAGGTCCTTGGCCAACCGCATGCCGCTGCCGATGGCCAGGCCGCGCTGCAGGCCCTTTTCGCCGTCGGCCAGGTCGCTGCGGCGCGGCACGGCCAGCGTCAGCTTGCGCGGCTCGCGCACCGGCTCGTCGGACTTGCTCTTGAAGCGGTCGAAGCGGTACAGCACGTCCAGGGTGACCACCGCGGCCTGCTCGATCATCCACTCGACATCGTGCTTCTTCACCGTGAGTTCGGACAGGTAGCTGACGGCTTCGCCGGCGGAAGTCTGGGTCAGCGCCTTGATCGAGGCGCGCACCGCCTCGCGGTATTCCTTGGCGCGGAATTCGCGTTCCTTGCCCAGGCCGACCAGCATCACGCGGTCGCACAGCGTGTGCGGCACCGAATGCAGCACCAGCGTGCTGCCCAGCTTGCCCTCCATGTCGCCGTGGCGAATCACGTCGCTGATGAAGCCGTTGGAGATGCGATCGAGCAGATCGGCGGCAAAGGTCAGCTTGCGGGATTCGTATACGCCGACTATCACGCAGGCGACGCGCTGCTTCTCCGGGCTGCCGCTTTTTATGTTAAATTCCATAGGTACTCCGCTTGTAGAACGAGTGTCGGTTGCTCCACCTCATGACGGCCGTCTAAGCTCGGGAAAGACGGGCGCGCTTACCGCCGGTGAACGCAAGATTGTTGTAATGGTCCAAATTTGCCAAAAACGGCGCTTCAGAATTGTCTCATCGAATTATCACAATGCTTTTCACAAAAAGTCAAAAAGGCACTGAATAAATGGTTTTTCAAAAAAGCCTGACACGCGAATTGACTTTGACCGCCCTGGGCGTTTTCGTCGTGTTGCTGGCCATCATCGTCTCCACCCAAGCCATCAACCTGCTGGGCCGCGCCGCCGAAGGCCAGATCGCCAACGAGGCGGTGACCGCGCTGATCGGCTTCTGGACGCTGGGCTTTTTCCCGGTACTGATGATTCTCACCGTCTTCGTCAGCGTGCTGGTGGTGCTCACCCGCAGCTGGCGCGACCACGAAATGGTGGTGTGGCTGTCCTCCGGCCTGTCGCTGCGCGACTGGATCTGGCCCATCATGCGCTTCGCCCTGCCCTTGGCGATATTGATCGCCGGCGTCACCCTGTTCGTCGGGCCGTGGGCCGACCAGCGCAGCCAGGACTACGCGGAAATCATCAAACGCCGCGAGGAGATCTCCGCCATTTCCCCGGGCGTGTTCAAGGAATCGGCGTCGTCGACCAAGGTTTACTTCATTGAAAATTATTCCGGCCTGCACAGCGCCGCCACCAATATTTTCATGCAAGACATGACCGACGGCAAAGTCAGCACCATTTTCGCCAAGCATGGCTATATTTCGACCAAACCCGACGGCGAACGGGTATTGGTGCTGGAAGACGGCCAGCGTTATGTCGGCGAACCGGGCAAAGCCGATTATCAAGTCGGCGAATTCAAACGCTATACGGCCAGCATAGGCGAAGGCCAGGCGATCAACAGCCCGGCCAGCAACCGCCAATCCATCCCCACCAGCCAATTGCTGGGCAGCGGCAACCCCGAGTACAAGGCCGAGCTGGCCTGGCGGCTATCCATGCCGATCAGCTGCATCATCCTGGCGCTGCTGGCGCTGCCGCTGTCCTACTACAATCCGCGCAGCGGCCATACCTACAACCTGCTGTTCGCGCTGTTGGCGTTCTTCGTCTATCAGAACGGCCTCACCGTCGCGCGCAACTGGATCACGCAAGGCAAAACCGGCGTGTGGGCGGTGGCGGTGGTCCACATCCTGATGCTGCTGCTGGCGTTGGCTCTGCTCAAGCACCGCAACCGGCCGCAGATTCCGTTCGGCCAGTCGCTGGCGCAGATGCTCGGTAAAAACTGACAGACCTTTCCGATGAAACTCATTCACCGCTACATCGTCAGCACGCTGACCCAGTCCACCCTGTTCACCCTGCTGGCCCTGCTGGGCCTGTATGGCTTTTTCGACCTGCTGGGCGAAGTGCCCGCGCTGGGCACCGGCAATTACACCGCCGGCGTGATGGCGGGCTACGTGGCGCTGTTGATGCCGGGCCACGCCTACGAACTGATGCCGCTGGCGGTGCTGATCGGCGGCATGGTGGCGATGACCCAGCTGGCCAGTTCCAGCGAATACACGGTCATCCGCACCTCAGGCGTCACCCTGCGGCAGATTGCCGCCACGCTGCTCAAATTCGGGCTGGGCTTCGCCGTCCTCACCATCCTGCTGGGGGAATTTCTCTCCCCGTGGGCGATGCAGGAGGCGGAACGGATGAAATTGTCGGCCACCCACTCGATGGTGGCGCAGGAGTTTCGCTCCGGCATCTGGGTGAAGGACAACCAGAACTTCATCAACGTGCATGAAATGCTGCCGGACAACACCCTGCTCGGCGTGCGCATCTACACCTACGACCAGAATTTCAAACTGGTGCGCACCCGGCTGGCCGAGAAAGGCACCTTCCTGAAGAACGAGCGCAGCTGGCAGCTGGAGAACGTCAAGGAAACCGAAATCGCGCGCGACCACACCGCCAGCAGCACCTACCCGCTGCTGAAGTGGAAATCCATCGTCGAGCCGGAAATCCTGTCCGTGCTGCTGGTAGTGCCGGAGCAAATGTCGGCGCTCAATCTGCTCACTTACATCGAGCACCTGAAAAAGAACAAGCAGCAGACACAACGCTACGAAATCGCGCTGTGGAGCAAACTGTTCTATCCGCTGGCCTGCATTTCGATGGCGCTGGTGGCGCTGGCCTTCACCCCGCAGCAGCGCCGCCACGGCCAGCTGGGCATCAAGCTGTTCGCCGGCATCTGCCTGGGCGTCAGCTTCCACTTCGTCAATCGCCTGTTCGGCCACCTGGGCCTCCTGTACGACTGGAACGCCATCCTGTCGGCCACCTTGCCGACGCTGAGCTTCCTGCTGGCCGGCATCGCCATCATCGTCAAACAGGAAAGGCGCTGACATGGCGCTTGCGGCCGCTCCCCTCCAGCACTGGCGGCAGACGCTGGCCGACAAGCGACAGCAACTGGCCGAACGCTACCGCGCCGAGCGCAATCCGCAGGCCTATCTGCGGCATTACAGCCAGGCGGTGGATGAAGTGCTGGCCGAACTGTGGCGCGAACAGGGCCTGGACGAATCCGCCAGCCTGATCGCGGTGGGCGGCTACGGCCGCGGCCAGCTGTTTCCCGGCTCGGACGTCGACATTCTGATCCTGCTGCCCGAGCCCACCCCGGCGGAAACCGCCGACAAGGCCAGCCGGTTCATCGCGCTGATGTGGGACATCGGCCTGGAGATCGGCCACAGCGCGCGCACGCCGGGAGAATGCCTGCGCGAGGCCGCCGCCGACATCACCGTGGAAACCAATCTGCTGGAGAACCGGCTGGTGGCGGGCCCGGCCGAGCCGTGGCGCGCCTTGATGGCGCGGCTGGAGGCGCAGCGCGACCCGCTGGCCTTCTTCGAAGGCAAGACGCTGGAGCAGCAGCAGCGCCACACCCGCCACTTCGGCGTCAGCAACAATCTGGAGCCCAACCTGAAGGAAAGCCCGGGCGGCCTGCGCGACCTGCACACCATACTGTGGATCAGCAAGGCGACCGGGCTGGGCGACAACTGGGACGCGCTGGTGCGGCGCGGCATCCTCACCCTGGCAGAAGCCAGGCTGATCAAGCACAGCGAAGACCAGCTGCTGAAGCTGCGCATCGATTTGCACCTGTTGGCGCGCCGCCGCGAAGACCGGCTGATCTTCGACCTGCAGCAACAGGTGGCGCTGGCCTGGGGCCTGGCTGACACGCCGGCCAAGCGCGCCAGCGAGCAGCTGATGCAGCTCTACTTCCGCGCCGCCAAGACAGTGAACCAGCTCAACGGCATCCTGCTGCCCAATCTGCGCGGCCGCATCTACTGCCAGGTGCCGCGCGTCACCCAGCACATCAACGACTACTTCCACTCGGTCAACGGCATGCTGGGCATCCGCGAGGCCAATGTCTTCGACAAGCATCCGCAGGCGATACTGGAAGCCTTCCTCACGCTGCAGCGCCATCCGGAACTGTCGGGCTTCGCGCCGCGCATGCTGCGCGCGCTGTGGCACGCGCGCAGCCAGATCAACGAACGTTTCCGCCAGGACGCGCGCAACCGCCAGACCTTCATGCAGATCTTCCGCGAGCCCGCCGGCCTTACCCGCACGCTCAGGCGCATGAATCTGTACGGCATCCTGGGACAATACCTGCCCAACTTCGGCCAGATCGTCGGCCAGATGCAGCACGACCTGTTCCACGTCTACACCGTGGACGAACACATCCTGATGGTGGTGCGCAATCTGCGCCGCTTCGCCATCAGCGCCTACAACCACGAGTACCCGTTCCTGTCGCGGCTGATCGGCGATTTCGAGCAGCCGGAAGTCCTGTACCTGGCCGGACTGTTCCACGACATCGCCAAGGGCCGCGGCGGCGACCATTCGCAGTTGGGCATGGCCGACGCCGAAACCTTCTGCCGCCAGCACGGCCTGTCGGAGGAAAACAGCCGGCTGGTGAGCTGGCTGGTCGGCCAGCACCTCACCATGTCCAGCATCGCGCAGAAACAGGACATCTACGACCCGGAAACCGTGCAGCGCTTCGCCGACCTGGTGGAAACGCCGCGCCGGCTGGCCGCGCTCTACCTGCTGACGGTGGCCGACATCCGCGGCACCAGCCCCAAGGTGTGGAACGCCTGGAAGGCCAAGTTGCTGGAGGACCTGTACCACGCCACCTACCGGGTGCTGTCGCGCGGCGGCGGCATGGACATCAATTCCGAACTGGAAGCCCGCAAAAACCAGGCGCGCGCGCAATTGCGGCTGCACGCGATCCCCGACGGCGCCGAGGCCGGCCTGTGGGCGCAGCTGGACACCGTCTACTTCCTGCGCCACGAGGCCAAGGAAATCGCCTGGCACGCCCGCGCGCTCAACCGCCAGCTGGCGCCGGCCCAACCCATGGTGCGGGCGCGGCTGGCCGACGACCACGAAGGCATCCAGGTGCTGATCTACTCGCCAGACAAGCCCGAGCTGTTCGCCCGCGCCTGCGCCTTCTTCGGCCGCACCAACTACAGCATCGCCGACGCCAAGGTCTACACCACCCGCCACGGCTACGCGCTGGACACCTTTCATGTCTTCGTCCCCGAGCATCACGACGGCGACTACCGCGACATGATCAACTTCATCGAATTCGAGCTGGCCGCCAGCCTGGCGGAGGACAAGCCGCTGCAGCTGCCGCCGCCGGGCCGCATCAGCCGCCACCTCAAGCATTTCCCCATCACGCCGCAGGTATCGATGCGGCCCGACGACCGGGACAGCGCCTTCGTGCTGTCCATCGTCGCCGGCGACCGGCCGGGCCTGCTGGCCCGCATCGCCAAGGTGCTGGCCGACTACCGGCTGGACGTGCAGTCGGCCAAGATCATGACCCTGGGCAGCCGCGCCGAGGACTCCTTCCTGATCCGCGGCGCGGCGCTGAAGGACGACAAGACCGCGCTGGCGCTGGAAACCGCGCTGATCGCCGCGCTGCGCGTCTGAATTTCGAATTGTAATATTTCATGCCGTGACGTTAATATTGCATCGCACAATGCAAGGAGCATGGCATGGACGATATTCTGCGCGACATCCCCGACCAGATCGAAAGCGAACGCCTGATTCTGCGCAGCCCGCAGCCGGGCGACGGCCCCATCGTATATTCCGCAGTCTGCGCCTCGCTGGAAGCGCTGCGCGCTTTCCCGGCCTCCATGCCCTGGGCGCTGGAAGAGCCGTCGGTCGATATCTCGGAAACCTTCTGCCGCCAAAGCCGCGTCGATTACCTCTCCCGCAAAACCCTGACCATGCTGCTGTTTTTGAAGGATGGCGGCCACTTCGTCGGCGCCAGCGGACTGCATGACATCAACTGGAAACACCGGCGGGCGGAGATCGGCTTCTGGGTCCACCGCGACTGGCAGGGCCAGGGCCTGGTCAGCGAAGCCGCCCGCGCCATCTGCGCATTCGCGCGGCAGGAACTGGGCCTGCGCCGCATCGCCTGCCTGGCCGATGAGCAAAACGTGGCCAGCCGCCGCGTGGCGGAACGCGCCGGCTTCACGCTGGAGGGCATCATGCGCCAGGAGCGCATCGCGCCGGACGGCAGCCTGCGCAACACCACCCTGTACGCGCTGACCAACTGAACACGCCGAAACCGGAGCCGACATGCAAAACTTCAAGCTGGCCCAGCCCGACGCGGTGCTGCGCTACCACGACCTTCCCGGCCACGGCGCGCCGCTGCTGATGCTGCACGGCCTCGGCTGCGCCTCGTCGTTCGACTACCCGCGCCTCCTGGCCGAACCGGCCCTCGCCGGCCGCCGCGCGTTGCTGGTGGACCTGCTGGGCTTCGGCTTCAGCGACAAGCCCGACGACTTCCGCTACGACACCGGCTCGCAGGCCCTGGCGCTCAGCCAATGGCTGGAGCGGCTGGATCTGCCCGCCGTCGACCTGTTCGGCCACAGCATGGGCGGCAGCGTCGCCATCGAGCTGGCCACGCTACAGCCTGGCCGCGTGCGGCGGCTCATCGCCGCCGAGCCCAATCTGGACAGCGGCGGCGGCAGTTTCAGCCGCGCGCTGGCGGCCTGGGACGAGCGGGATTACATCGAACGCGGGCACGCCGAGATCATAGCCGCCTGCCGCGGCGACAATCCCGCCTGGGCCGGCAGCATGGCGGCCGCTTCGCCGCTGGCCGCGCACCGCGCCGCCGCCGAACTGGTCAAGGGCCGCCCGGTCGGCTGGCGCGAGCAATTGCTGGCGCTGACCATGCCGCGCTGCCTGATCTTCGGCGCAAAATCGCTGCCGGACCCGGACACCGAATGGCTGCCGCGGCACGGCGTCGCCATCCGCATCGTCGCCGACGCCGGCCATTCGCTGGCCTGGGACAATCCGGCGGGCCTGGCCGCCGCCATCGCCGGCGCGCTGGCGGACCCAGACTGACGATCCCGCGCCAATGCCGCCCGTGACTGTCTTGACTTTGACCAATGTCGATGCCGGCGTTATGCTTCGAGGCTTAGCATTACGTTAACGTAAGTTCAGACATGATTTACTTTGAAGACCTGCAGCCCGGCCAACGCTTCCTCAGCCCGACCCACACGCTGAGCGAGGCGGAAATCATCGCCTTCGCCCGCCAGTTCGATCCCCAGCCTTTCCACATCGACCCGGCTGCGGCGAAAGACTCCTTCTTCAACGGGCTGGCCGCCAGCGGCTGGCACACCAGCAGCCTCTCCATGCGGCTGGTGGAAGGATCGGCGCTGGGCCAGGCAGCCAACGGCCTGATCGGCATGCAGATCGACCAGATGCGCTGGCCGCAGCCGACCCGGCCCGGCGACACGCTGCAGGTGGAAGTGGAAGTGCTGGATAAGCGCCGCTCCGGCAGCCAGCCCGGCTTCGGCGTGGTTAAGGTGCGCTGGCAAACCCGCAACCAACGCGGCGAAACCGCCATGCAGCTGGAGTGCGCGATCTGGCTGCAATGCCGCGACAGCCAGGTGCCGACCGCCGACTGAGAGACAGGCCGGCCGGCGTCTGGCCGCCGGCTCAGCGGTGGACCTGGATCATCTCCACATCGCGCAGCGCGGCCAGGGTGCGGCCGCCGGCGTAGCTGATCGACGATTGCAGGTCTTCCTGCAACTCGCGCAGCAGCTTGGGAATGCTGCCCTTGTACTCCACCAGAATCTTCTTGCCTTCCACGTTGACGTAGGCGCCTTTGTTGAACTGCGAGGCGCTGCCGAAGTATTCCTTGTAGTGCTTGCCGCCGATTTCCACGATTTCGCCGGCCGACTCGTCGTAGCCGGCGAACAGCGAGCCGGCCATGATCATGGCGGCGCCGCACACGATGGCCTTGGCCATGTCGCCATGCTCGACGATGCCGCCGTCGGCGATCACCGGCACGCTCACCGCGCCGACACAGTCGCGCACCGTGGAAATCATCGGGCGGTGGAAGCCGGTCTTGTTCTTGGTGATGCAGACGCGGCCGCCGGCGATGCCGGCCTTGATCGCGTCGCAGCCCCAGGCTTCGAGGTCGCGCGCGGCGGCGGCGGTGGCGACGTTGCCGCCGATCAGGAAGGTGGCGGGGAAGTGCCGCTTGATGTGCTTGATCATGCGCTCGGCCTTCACGCACCAGGCGTTGGCGATGTCAAGCGTCATGTATTCCGGCGACAAGCCGGCGGCTTGCAGCGCGGCCAGTTGCTCGTAGGTGTCGTCGTTGACGCCGACGCTGATGGAGGCGAACAGGCCCTTGCCCTGCATGTCGGCGGTGAAAGCCACCGCGTCCACATTGAAGCGGTGCATGGTGTAGAACCAGCCCTGGCGGGCGAAGAACTCGCAGGTTTCGGCCGACACCACCGACTTCATGTTCGACGGGTAAATCGGCATGGCGAAACGGCGCGGGCCGAATTGCACGCCGGTGTCGCACTCCTTGCGGCTGTCGACAACGGTTTTCTTCGGCACCAGGTATACGTCGCCGTAGTTGAGTTCGGTCTGGATCATGCGTGTGCTCCCAAAGACAGGTATGGATGAAAAAACAGGGGCCCCAAACAAAGACGGGAGCCCGATGGGCTCCCATTTGCACTGACCCCTGCGACGCCTGTTTCGGCTCGCACGCAGTTACGAAACAAAGCTACGCCGCTTGGCGGCGGCCGTCAAGTGTTTCGAAGTAAAAATATTTCCTACTTGTCGCACCAGGCGCTCGGATCTTCGCCCAGCCAGCGCAGGATAGGCAGCCAGGCCTCGCGGTCGCGCAGGGTGCGCGAGGCCGGCAAGTCGAACAGCGACATTCCCTCCGCCGCCGCCTGCACGTACAGCTGGGTGTCGCGCAGCCAGCTGAGCACCGGCACGTCGTGGCGAGCCAGGAACTGCTCCAGTTCGCGCGCTGAGCGGGTGCGCGGATCCACCCGCATGCCCACCACCGCCATATAGGCCTTGTTCTTGCGGATGGCCTTTTCCTCCAGCATCTGCTCGAAGAAAGCCTCGCTGGCCCACATGTCGAATGGCGAGGGCTGAATCGGGACGATCACGTGGCCCACCTGCGACAGCAGCGAGGTGAGCTTCTTGCCGTGCAGGCTGGCCGGACTGTCCAGCACCACCACTTCGGTGCCCTTGGGCGGACGCTTGGGCTCGTTGGGCGCCACTTCCCAGCCGGCGATGCCCGGCAGACCGGCGCCGCGCTGCGCCAGCCAATGCAGCGAAGTCTGCTGGCGGTCTACGTCTCCCAGCATCACCTTCTTGCCGCTGGCGGCGAAATAAGCGGCCAGATTGGTGGCCAGCGTGGATTTGCCGCTGCCGCCCTTGGGATTGGCTATCAGTACCGACTGCACATCGTCCTCCCCTGTCTGCTGAACCCAGCCACTATACCAGAGCCATGGCGCCGGCCGCTGCCGGATGGCAAGCGCCCGCCTCGACAAGCCGGCGGCCCTGGTTGCACAATCCAGACAGAAACAGTCAATCCAAGCGGGAGAAACACGATGTCACGCAGCTTCGACGCGCTATTGTTCGACATGGACGGCTTGATGCTGGACACCGAGCGCATTTCCAACGAGACCTGGCGCCGCGCCGGCGCCGAGCTGGGAATCGAAATCAAGGAGGAAATGCTGGACGCGATGGTGGGCCTGTCCTTCAAGGATTGCGTCGATTTCGTCGCCGAATACCTGGATGACGCCGAAGCGGCGGACCGGCTGCAGCTGGGGTCGGACAAGCATTACCAGCACATCCTGCGCCACGAGCCTATCCCGCTGAAAACCGGCATTCTGGAGCTGCTGCGCTGGGCCGAGCAGCAAGGCATCCCGCGCGCGGTCGCCACCTCGACCCAGCGCTTCAAGGCCGATCTCAAACTGACCCGCAGCGGCCTGGACGCCTTTTTCGACATCACCGTCGCCGGCGACGAAGTGCCGCGCGCCAAGCCCGCGCCGGATGTCTACCACGCGGCGGCTAGCCGGCTGGGCGTGGCGCCGCAACGCTGCCTGGTGCTGGAGGATTCCCGCTTAGGCCTGCAGGCCGGCGTCGCCGCCGGCGCCCGGGTGATTCTGGTGCCGGATCTGCTCACCCCCAGCGCCGAAGACCGCGCCAGCGCGCTGGCGGTGTGCGGCGACCTGCACCAGGCGCTGGAGCTGATCCGCGCGCTGTAGCCGCTCAGCCCAGGCCGCGGATTCGGGACAGCAGCTCGTCCAGCACGTCCTCGGCCCGGTCCGACGGCACCTGGCAAGTGCCGGCCGCGTCATGGCCGCCGCCGCCGTACTGCAGCATCAACGCGCCGATATTGGTGCGCGCGCTGCGGTCCAGGATGGACTTGCCGACAGCGAACACGGTGTTTTGCCGGTTCAGCCCCCACATCACGTGGATGGAGATATTGCAGTCGGGAAACAGCGCATAGATCATGAAGCGGTTGGTCGGGTGGATGGTTTCCTCGTGCAGCAGGTTCAGCACCACCACGTTGCCGTGCACCCGGGAACAGCGCAGGATTTGCTCCTTGGCCTGGGTTTCGTGCTCGCGGTACAGCGCCACCCGCTCCATCACGTCGGGCAGCTGCAGGATTTCATCGATGCCGTGATTGCGGCAGTAGCCGATCAGATCCATCATCAGCTGAAAATTGCTGACCTTGAACTCGCGAAAACGCCCCAGCCCGGTGCGGGCGTCCATCAGGTAGTTGAGCAGCACCCAGCCCTTGGGATTGAGGATTTCCTCGGCGCTGAACTGGGCGGAGTCGGCCTTGTCCACCGCCGCCATCATCTCATCGCTGATGCCGGGAAACGTCTTCTTGCCACCGTAGTGGTTGTACACCACCCGCGCCGCCGACGGCGCCTTGGCATCGATCACGTAGTTGTCGGCGTCGGTGGCGTTGCGCAGCGTTTCCGACAGGTGGTGGTCGAACACCAGGTGGGCCTTGGCCACATACGGCAGATTGGTGGTGATGTCGTCGGCGCTGATGTCCACCTTGCCGTCCTGCATGTCCTTTGGGTGGGCGAACTTCACCTCGTTGATCAGCTTGAGCTCGTTGAGCAGCACCGCGCAGACCAGGCCATCGAAATCGCTGCGCGTCACCAGACGATATTGCTTCTGCGTCATTCCCGTTCTCCCGTTTCTCCCGCGTTGCCCTCAGCCGTCCGACAACAGCCGGATCGCGCCGGACATCCCGTCCGTCAGCCGCGCCACGCCCGCGCCGCAGGCCGCCTCGGGCAGCGCTATGGTCAGCAGCGCCTGCTCGCCATACTCCAGCGCCAGCACGGCGAACCCCAACTCCTGGCACAGCCGCCGCAGCCTGGATTCGGCCGAAAAATCCACCGCCAGCCGCAGCCGGCGCATCTTCACCACCTCGGCCAGGCTGGCCTGCTCCAGCGCGGCGTTGACAGCTTGAGTGTAGGCCCTCACCAGGCCGCCCGCACCCAGCTTGATGCCGCCGAAATAGCGCACCACCACGGCAAGCACATTGGTGATTTCCTTGTGCTGCAATACGTTATACATCGGTTTGGCGGCGGTGCCGGAAGGTTCGCCGTCGTCGTCCAGCATCGAATCCCCGGCGCACAGCAACACCGCGCAATAATGGCGCGCGTCCGGCCACTGCCGGCGGATGTCGGCCAGCGCGCTTTCGGCCTCGGCGCGGCTGGCCGCCGGCAGCAGCACGCCGATGAAGCGGCTCTTGCGGATTTCGATTTCGGCGCTGGCGCGGGCCTGCAACTGGAACATTCGCGTCTTCCTGCGGTCTGAAAGGACCGGATTGTATACCCGGGACAGGCTGTCCGCCCATTAACGGTCTAAACTGAAAGCAGAACAAGGGCTTGCAAGGAACGGCGTCATGAAAATCCTGCTGCTGTTGTGCGCGGTGGTCGCAGCCGGCCTGTGGCTGTACATCCGGAAAACCTGGCTGGAGAGCGAAGAGCGCATCCACCTGTCGCATTACCTGCCCGACCGCGACCACGTCTAGCCGTCCCGGCGTCCCCGAGCGGCCTGGCCTGGCCTGGCCGTTGTCATTTTCAAGGTTTGGCCGGACAATATCCGTCATGGCCATTCAACGGGGAAACCATGTCTCAAGCCATCACCTTCTGGTTTGCCTGCGCGCTGATCGCGCTGATCGCCGAATTCATGTCCGGCACCTTCTACCTGCTGATGATCGCGCTGGCGATGGGCGCGGGCGGGCTCGCCGCCTGGCTTGGGCTGGCTGAATTCACGCAATGGTTGATCGCCAGCGCCTGCGGCGCCGCCGGCGTGCTGCTGATCCGCCAGCGCAAACGGCGCCATCCCTCCCCGCCGCCGCCGCGCGACGACCCCGACTGGGGCCAGCAAGTCAGCATCCGCTCGCTTACCTCCCCCGGCCATGCCCGCGTCTTCTACCGCGGCGCCGAATGGGACGCCCAGCTGCTCGACGCCGGCCTGAACGCCGGCGACGCCGGCTACATCTGCGGCCGCGAAGGCAATCTGCTGAAAATCTCCTCCACACAACCGGAATAACGCCAATATGGATACCGCCCTGATCCCCCTGATACTGTTTCTGGCCGTCGTCGTCTTCATTTTCAAGTCGCTGGCGGTGGTGCCGCAGCAGAACGCCTTCATCGTCGAGCGGCTGGGCCGCTACCACGCCACGCTGGCGCCCGGCCTCAACATCATCCTGCCCTTCATCGACCGCATCGCCTACCGCCACAGCCTGAAGGAAATACCGCTGGACGTGCCCAGCCAGATTTGCATCACCCGCGACAACACCCAGTTGAAAGTCGACGGCATCCTGTATTTCCAGGTGACAGACGCCAAGCTGGCGTCCTACGGCACCAGCAACTTCATCGTCGCCATCACACAGTTGTCGCAAACCACGCTGCGTTCGGTAATAGGCAAGCTGGAGCTGGACAAAACCTTTGAAGAGCGCGACGACATCAACCGCACCGTAGTCGCCTCGCTGGACGAAGCCGCCATCAACTGGGGCGTGAAGGTGCTGCGCTACGAGATCAAGGACCTGGTGCCGCCGCAGGACATCCTGCACGCGATGCAGGCGCAGATCACCGCCGAGCGCGAAAAACGCGCCCGCATCGCCCAGTCCGAAGGCGTGAAGATGGAGCAGATCAACCTGGCCACCGGCGCGCGCGAAGCGGCGATCCAGAAGTCGCAGGGCGAGATGCAGGCCACCATCAACAACTCCGAAGGCGACAAGCAGGCCGCCATCAACAAGGCCAAGGGCGAGGCCGAAGCGCTGCGCTTGGTGGCCGACGCCACAGCCGACGCGCTCAACCGCATCGGCGGCGCGATCCAGAATGACGGCGGACTGGAGGCGGTCAATCTGAAAGTGGCCGAGCAATACATCGCCGCCTTCGGCAAATTGGCCAAGGAAAACAATACCATCATCATGCCGGGCAACGTCGCCGACGTCGGCGGCCTGGTCGCCAGCGCCCTAAGCGTCGTCAAACAAACTAACCGTTAATCTCGCGCCAGGGCCCGGCGCAGCTTGAATCTGCGCCGGCCTGCCCCCATAATCACCCGCATGAAATTTTTTACCGACCTCCTCCCCGTCCTGCTGTTCTTCGGCGCCTACTGGCTGACCCGGGACATGTTCGTCGCCACCGGCGTCGCCATCGCCGTCACCGTGATCATGGTGGCATGGGCCTGGATCCGGCACCGCAAGGTTGAAACCATGCAATGGTTCAGCCTGGCCCTGATCGTGGTGCTGGGCGGCGCCACCTTGCTGCTGCACGACAAGCATTTCATCATGTGGAAACCCACCGTGCTGTACTGGGCGATGGGGGCCGGCCTGCTGATCAGCGACTTCGCCGGCAAGAACGGCCTGCGCATGATGATGGGCCAGCAGATCAGCATGCCCGATCCGGTATGGCGCAAGCTGACCTGGGCCTGGGGCGGCTTCTTCGCGATGATGGGCGGGCTCAACCTGTTCGTCGCCTATCACTTCAGCGAAGACGTCTGGGTGAATTTCAAACTGTTCGGCGGCATGGGCCTGATGCTGCTGTTCGTCATCGCCCAAAGCCTGTTCCTGGCCAAGTACATCGAGGAAAAGAAATGATGCTGTACGCCATCATCGCGCAAGACGCCCCCGGCACCCAGGAGCAGCGGCTAGCCGCGCGCCCCGCCCATCTGGCCCGCCTGCAGGCGCTGCAGGATGCCGGCCGCCTGAAACTGGCCGGCCCGTTCCCGGCGATTGACAGCATCGACCCCGGCCCGGCCGGCTTCACCGGCAGCCTGATCGTGGCGGAATTCGCCTCGCTGGACGACGCCCGCGCCTGGGCCGCCGCCGACCCCTATGCCGCCGCCGGCGTCTACGCCGCGGTGGAAGCGAAGCCATTCCGCCAGGTGTTTCCCGCATGAGCAGCACGGTAGCCATGCTGGAAGCGGCGCTGCAGTCGCTCGCGCCGGAACACCTCGACATTCAGGACGACAGCGCCCTGCACGCCGGCCATGCCGGCGCCCGGGACGGTGGCGGCCATTACACGCTGACCATCGTCAGCGCGCGCTTTGCCAATCTCAACCGGGTGCAACGCCACCGGTTGGTCTATCAAACTCTGGGCGAACTGATGACCAGCCGCGTCCACGCGCTGGCCATCCGCGCCCTGACCCCAGAAGAACTCTGAATTTCTACAAAGGGCTAAGCATGAAGCATTCCCGTATCGCCGCGCTGCTGCTGGCTGCCACGATCAGCCTGCCGGCCGCAGCCGAATCCATCGCCGTGGTCAACGGCACCTCCATCGACAAGGCGGAATTGGACGCCGCCGTCGCCAATGTGGTGCAAAGCAACGGCGGCAAGGTTCAGGACTCGCCGGAACTGCGCGAACAGCTGAAAAGCTCGCTGATCAACCGCGAACTGATCCTGCAGGAAGCCGCCCGCCGCGGCCTGGACAAACAGCCCGCCTTCGCCCAGCGCCTGAACGAAGTGCGCGCCGGCATGCTGCGCGACGCGCTGTTCGGCGACATCGTCCAGAAAGCCGGCATCGACGACGCCCAGATCAAGGCTTTCTACGACCAGCAGGCCGCCAAGCTCGCCGCAGCCAAGGAAGTGGAAGTCCACGCCTACCAGATCACCCTGGCCAACGAGGCAGACGCGCAAAAAGTGATCGCCGCGCTGAAGAAGGGCGCCAAATTCGAAGACCTGGTCAAATCCAAGTCCATCGATCCCAACGCCAAGCAAAGCGGCGGCGACATGAACTGGGGCAATCTGTCGCAGATGGACCCCAAGCTGGCCGAAGCGCTGAAGCCGCTCTCCAAGGGCCAGTACAGCAGCAAGCCGTACCAGTCGCAACTGGGCTGGCACGTATTCAAGGTTGCCGACATCCGCAACGCCCAGTTGCCGCCGCTGGAACAGATCAAACCGCAGATCGCCCGCCAGTTGCAGGAAGAGGCAATCGCCAAGGCCGTTGAAGACTTGCGCGCCAAGAGCAAGATTCAGTAATCCACCCATACCCGACCCAGGAACAGAAGAAAATGCGTAAACTCCTGCTGACAACCGCCCTCGTCGCCGCCTTCGCCGGCAGCGCCATCGCCGTGGCCGGCCCCTCCATCAACGGCCAGCAAATCACCGACGCCCGCATCGACGCCGTCGCCAAAATGATGGAAGCCCAGGGCCAGAACGTGACCCCGCAAGCGCGCGACCAGATCAAGGACCAGCTGGTCACCGCCGAAGTCCTGCGTCAGGAAGCCGTGAAAAAGGGTCTGGACAAGAGCCCGGAATTCACCGCCGAGCTGGCCAATATGCAAGCGATGGCGCTGGCCAACCGCCTGGTCAAGGATTTCGAGAAGGCCAACCCGGTCAGCGACGCCGACCTGAAGGCTGAATACGACAAGCTGGCCGCCTCGGTGCCGGAAACCAAGCAATACCACGCCCGCCACATCCTGGTGAAGACCGAAGCCGAAGCCAAGGCCGTGATCGAAGCGCTGAAGAAGGGCAAGGCCTTCGACAAGCTGGCCAAGGAAAAGTCGATCGACCCGGGCAGCAAGAACAAGGGCGGCGATCTGGACTGGCAGGAAGCCGGCACTTTCGTAGCGCCGTTCTCCGAAGCGATGAGCAAGCTGGCTAAGGGCGAAGTCACCGCCAAGCCGGTGAAAACCGAATACGGCTGGCACGTGATCAAACTGGACGACGTGCGCACCCAACGCAATGTGCCGTCGCTGGAGGAAATCCGTCCGCAGCTGACCCAGCGCGTGATGGGCTCCCGCATCGAGAAGTACGTCGCCGATCTGAAGGCCAAGGCCCAGATCCAGCAGTAAGCTCCTCCGGGCAACACAACGGGGACGGCATGCCGTCCCCGTTTCTCTTGACAGCCGCTGCCGCCGCGCTTACCTTCGCGCACATTCGCCCGCAGGCCTGCCCTGCTCCTCTTTGCGCTGCCTCCGGCGGCCTCATTCGGAAACGCCAAGACATGGCCGCTCCCTCACAGGAAACTCACATGACCATCACCGTCAACGGCGTTGAAATCAGCGAAGACATGATCGCCTCGCAACTGGAACACTACAGCGACACCCCCAGCCCGCGCGACACCGCCATCCAGCAGCTGATCCTGCACACCCTGCTGGTGCAGCAGGCCAAGAGCGAAGGCCTGGACGTCGCCGACGAGCAGCAAGCCATCCAGGCGCTGCTGGACCAGAAGCTGCAAGTCGCCCCGATCGACGAAGCCAGCTGCCGCGAATTCTACGAACAATATCCGGACCGTTTCGTCAGCGGCGACAGCGCCGTGGCCAGCCACATCCTGCTGCCCAAGGGCGAAGGCCTGGAAGCCGGCCTAATCAAGGCCAAGGCCGAAGGCATTCTGGCCGAAGTGCAAGCCGCCCCGTCGCGCTTCGCCGACCTGGCCCGCGAACATTCCACCTGCCCGTCCGGCCAACAAGGCGGCAGCCTGGGCCAATTCGGCCGCGGCCAGATGGTGCCGGAATTCGAACAGGCGGTATTCAGCACCGCTGCCGGCGAAATCACGCCCCACCTGGTGGAAACCCAGTTCGGCTACCACATCATCCAGGTCAACGAGCGCGCCGAAGGCAGCAAGATCGGCTTCGACGAGATCAAGGACCGCCTGCAGCAATACCTGACCGATCTGGCCGCCAACCAAGCCATGCATGAATACCTGAATGGCCTGGTCGGCGCCGCCGACATCAGCGGCTATTCGATGAGCGCCCAGTAAGCGCCCATCCTTTCCGCCTTACCAGGCCGTCCGCACCGCGCGGACGGCCTTTTTCACTTTGGCCTGCGTCGCCGGCAGCTGATGCAGGCTGGCGGCCACCGGCTTGGAGAACGGGTAGCCGTCGTGCCGGTCCCAGTTGATCGACCACGTCATCACGCCGCGGAAAGTCGGATACGCCTGCGCCGGCGACACGCTGCCGCAGCCTTGCAACGCGGTCAGGCAGCTCAGCGCCTTGGCCACGGCGTCGGCGGTGACGAAACCGGAGTTGGCCGAACTGCGGCCGGACGGCACGCCGAAAGCCACCTGGTCAGGCCGCAGGCCCTTGAAGCTGCCGGAGGCGCCGTTGCCTAGCGGGAAGCCTTCGATCAGCATCTTGCTGCCCGCCACCAGCATATCGGTCGAGCCCTCGGCCAGCGCGCCGTTGGAATACGGCGTGTACAAGCCGCCGTTGTTGTAGTACTGGACATGAATCACCGACAGATCATCGCGCAGGCCGTCGATGATAGGCAGATAGGCGCCCCAGTTGCCGCCGTAGGCGACGAAGCCGCCCTGCACGTACGGATGCTCAGGTGCCATCGACAGGTAGAAGTTGGGGCCGACCTTGGCTTTCAACTGCTTCACCGCGCTGACCAGATTGCTGATCACCGGCGCGCCGACGACGATGCCGCTGCCGCTTTCCAGGTCCAGATCAATGCCGTCAAACCCGTACTGGGTGAGGATGCCATACAGGCTGTTGACGAAATTCTGCACCTGGGTCGCATTGTTCAGCGTCACCGAGCCATTCTGCCCGCCCAGCGACAGCACCACCTTCTTGCCCTTGGCCTGCTGCGTCTGGATGTCCTGGATGAACTGGGCGACGCTGCCGGCTCCCGGGTCCAGCGTGAAGCTGACGTTGCCGTTGCCGGCGTCGTCGGCGAAGGCCACCACGATCACGTCCCAATCGCCGCTGACCTGCGCCAGCGGGAAGGCCGAACCGCTGGGGTTGGCGAAGTTGTGCCAGTAGCCTATCAGCGCATGCTTGGCGAACGGCGCGGTATTGCCCGGCGGCGGGCTGGGCGGCGTCGGGGGATTCGGCGGGGTCGGCGGCGTGGGATCGCCGCCGGAGCAGCTGCCGCCCGGCGTCCACAGCGTCGGCGAGGCCGCCGGGTTCCAGTTGGCGCCGACATAAGCGGTATGCGCCACCAGCGCGGTGTAATTGGCATTGTTATAGCTGACCACATCGCCCGCCTTGTAGGCGGTGCCTTCCGCCCAATTCGGGCAGGCCGCCAGCGCCAAGCCGCCATAGGCCAGCGCCGCCGCCAGCGTCATCCCGCGCAAAACCCTGCTGATCCCTTTATGCATTTGCCGTCTCCTTATCTCGCAGTCAACCATAATTGGTATTTAACTGGTATTTCAGACTATGCGATAGGGGCGAACTTGCAAGGAATAAATGTAAAACAAATATCCAAACAATCATCACCTCAAGGTTAAATATTGACAAATGCATATTGGCATATAGAATCTCTAAGCCCCACGCCAGCACGACTCTCTCTTGCCTTCCGCCCTTCAGGACATTCCGCATGCGCCGCCATTGCCACCCAGCTGCCCGCCTTCTTCCGGCACTCGCCTTGCTGGCGCTGCCGGGCTGCGCGTGGGCAAACCCGACGGCCGGTTTCGATCGCGCCGCCTGGCAGCAGGACTACCAATTGCTGAAACAGACGCTGCAGCAGCGCTACTCCCATCTGGCCTGGATGGCTTCGCCGCAAAGCGGCATCGCCCTGCCCGCGCTGGACCGCCAGGCGCAAGCCGCGCTGCGGCAAGCCCGCGACGACGCCGAGGCTCGCCAGGCCATCATCGGTTTTCAGCAAGGCTTCCGCGACGGCCATTTCTCGCTGCTGGCCAACACGCCAAGCGCCGCGGAAAGCAGCGGCCGCGACGAGCCGGCGCCGCGCGACCTGGCGCGCGACAAGCCGCTGGACGGCTGCGCCGCCCTGGGCTACGAGCAGGACAGCAAGATCGGGTTCTCGCTGCCGTTCGAAACCCTGCCCGGTTTCCATCTGACTTCGGACGGCCTGTCTGAGTCCATGCGCAGCGGCCTGGCCGACCTGGGCCGGGCCGGACAGGCGGCGGTGCTGCGCATCCCCACGTTCAGTCCCAAAGGCTATCCGCTGGCATGCCAGCGCGTCTGGCGCGCGGCGATGCCGCAAACCGGGGCGTTCGACTCGGAAAAACTGTTCCAGCTGACCTACCGGCAATGGTTCGCCGACGTGGCCCAGCGCCTGGCCGAACTGCGCCAGGCCGGCGCCCGGGTGCTGATCCTCGACGTGGGCAACAATCCCGGCGGCAACGACAGCGGCGACGCGATGACCCGGCTGCTCACCCCTGGCGTGGTCCGCTCTCCGTCGCTGTGGATGGCCAGGAGCCCGGCCGGCAAAGCCTATCTGGACCAGTGGATTGAGGACTTGAGCAGCGGCCTTCCCGCCTCGGCGAGCGCCAGCGACAAAGCCAAGCTGCAAGGCCTGTTGCAGGACTTCCGCCAAAAGCGCGCCGAGCTGGATAGCCGGCCGGCGCCGGACATGAGCTGGGTGTGGCGCGAACAGCGCCGATGGGACCCTCAGGCCGGCTACAGCCGGCTGATCGCAGCCGGCTACGCGTCCGGCGCGGTGGCTCACCTGGAACCTGGTAGCTATTCGCGGGAAGTGGCGGAAACGCTGTTCTGGCCAGCGCAGACGGAAAAGCTGAAAGGCGCCTGGCAAGGGCCGGTCTATATCGTCGCCGACCAGAAAACCTACTCCGCCGCCGAGATGTTCGTCGCGGTCAGCCGCGACAACGGGCTGGCGAAAATCGTCGGCGCGCGCACCGGCGGCGATGGCTGCGGCTTCATGGGCAAGCTGGAGCCGCTGCTGCTGCCCCACTCCGGCCTGCGTTTGCGCATTCCCGACTGCGTGCGGCTGCGCGCCGATGGCGGCGACGAAGTCGCCGGCATCCAACCCGACCTGCCGGTGCCGGCGCAGCCTGGCGAAAGCCGGCGCGCCCGCGCCCAGAAAACCCTGCAAGCCATCGCCGCCGACTTGCTGGCCCAGCCCTAGCCCAGACGCAAAAAAAACCGCTGCCAGAAGGCAGCGGTTTCATCCGCGGGGACAGGTTCAGCGGCAGCTGTCCGGCGTGCAGAACAGCGCGTCGTCACCGGATGCCGCCAACTTGGGCAGCCGCTGCGCCAGTTCGGCGGCCAGCTGTTCCGGCTTGCCGAACCAGCCGGACAATTCCAGCCGCTCCAGCTTGCCGTCTTGCTCCAGCACCGCCGACGGGAAGCCGCGCAGCCCCCACTGGCTCATCAGGCCGCGCGTCTGGGCGATATGCCGCTCCGCCTCCGCCCTCGCCTCGCGCCAGGCCAGAGCGAAGTCCGCCGCGGCCAGGCCCTGCTCAAGCGCCAGCTCGCTCAGCGTCTCCAGTTCGGCGATGCGCTTTCCTTCCAGATAATGGGCGCGCTGGATGCGGGCCAGCATCGCCAGCGGATCGGCCCCCAGCTTTCCGGCCGCCAGGATCGCCGCGATCGGCGGATCCGAGGCCAGCGGCGCGCCGATATCCTTCAGCAAGCCGTTGAAGTAGGCGTCGCCGAAAGGCTGGCCGCTCATCTGGGCGATGCGCGCGTCGTGCGGCATCACATAGCCCCGCCAGTCCGGCGTGACGGTGCGGCCTTCGGACTCATCTATCATGCCGCCGGCGTGCATTTCCACGCTGACGCCGGGCAGCGCCGCCACGGCCTTCAGCAAGGGGGAGGCGCCGTAGCACCAGCCGCACAGCGGGTCGTAGAAGTAATGCAGTTTCATCGCGCGCTCGCTTACCACTTCATTTCGCCCTTGCGCACCTTGGCGCCCAGCTCCAGCGTCGACACTTCGGCCGCTTGCGGGTAAGCCTGCTTCATCGCTTCGATCAGCTCGCCGCTGTTGCGGGTGGCGGCGTTCTTGGCTTCAAACGTCTTCAGATAGTCGCGGGTGTAGCGGATGGCGGACACGTCCATCTTGTCGCCGGCGATCATATGGCCCGGCACCACCGTTTCCGGCTTCAGCGCTTCCATGTCGTCCAGCTGCTTGTACCAGCCCTTGCGCTCGGCATCGTTCTGGGTATCCGCGGTCCAGACATGCATGCCGGAATACACGCCGACATTGCCGACGATGGCGCGGATCGACGGAATCCACACATAGCCGCGGTGCGCCATCACGCCCTTGGTGTCACGCAGCTCCAGCGCCTTGCCTTCCAGCATGATCTTGTCGGCCTTGATCTCGGTCGGCAGCAGCGGCTTGGCTTGCGGCGCGTTGGCGCCCATCTTCGGGCCCCAGAACGCCACCTTGCCCTTCACATTGCCCTTGATGTGGGCCAGCACTTCCGGCGCGGCCACCAGCTCGGCCTTGGGGAAGATCTGCTTCAGCACCGAGGCGCCGAAGTAGTAGTCCGGATCAGCCTGGCTGATGTAGATGGTTTTCAGGTTCTTGCCGCTGTCCAGCACGCGGGCGGCGATTCGGTAGGCGTCGGCGCGGGTGAAGCCGGTATCGATCAGCACGGCATCCTTGTCGCCGGACACCAGCACCGAGCTGACGTTGAAGCTGTTGCCGTCGGCGTTGTAAACCGACAGCTTGAGGTCGCCCGCATGGGCGAAACCGGCGGCGGACAGGGCGGCGGCGATCAGGGTTTGACGGATCATGGTGTGACTCCTTAAGTCTGGTGCCGGCGCCCGCCGGCGGGTTGAAAGCGATTCGGTGAAGATGCGCACACTATAAGCGCAGGAATCGCACCAATAAATGGGTTAAACTGCACATTATTGTTTCAAAAAACGAGCATATTGATGGACAGGCTCACCGCCATGCAGGTTTTCGCCGAGGTGGCGCAACTCGGCAGCTTCACCGCCGCCGGCGACAAGCTGGACATGTCCCGCCCGATGGTCACCCGCTACGTCGACGAATTGGAGCAATGGCTGGGCGTGCGCCTGCTGCAGCGCTCCACCCGCAAGGTCACCCTCACCGACGCCGGCCTCGCCTGCCTGGCCCGCTGCCAGCAGATGCTGGAGCTGGCGGCCGAAGTGCGGGCCGACGCCAGCCAGCGCGACGGCCAGATGCGCGGCCTGCTGCGGGTGACCGCCAGCACCTCCTTCGGCCAGGCAGTGCTGGCCGGCGCCATCGCCGAATTCTCCGAACGCCATCCGCAGTTGCGGGTGGACCTGCAATTGGGCGACCGCACCGTCAACCTGATAGAAGAAAGAATAGACCTCGCCATCCGCATCACCAATGAGCCAGATCCCGGCCTGGTGGGACGGCGGCTGTGCGACTGCCGCTCGCTGGCGGTGGCCTCCCCCGCTTACCTCGCGCGCCACGGCGTCCCGCGCCATCCGCTGGAGCTTGAAGCGCACCGCTGCCTCAGCTACAGCAACTTCGGCCGCAGCGAGTGGCGCTTCCAGCAAGGCGCGGAGGAAGCGCTGCGCGTGCGGGTGAGCGGCCGCATCAGCGCCAACGAGGCCAGCGCGCTGCTCAGCGCCGCGCTGGCCGGCGCCGGCGTCAGCCTGCAGCCCAGCTACCTGGCCGCTCCCTACGTCCGCCGCGGCGAGCTGGTGGCGCTGCTGCCCGGCTGGGAGCCGGCGGTGCTGGGGATCCACGCGCTCTATCCTTCGCGCCGGCTGCTGCCGCTGGCGCTGCGCGGGCTGCTGGACTTCCTGGCCGAGCGCTTCAGCGGCCCGCAAGCGCCATGGGACCGCCAGCCATGACCGCTGCGCGCGCCTGCGCCATGCCATCCACGTAAAAAGTCATCAGCTTATGAAATTTTCCCATATCGCCGGCGGCGAAATACGGGCATGCGGCGATTGCCCGCCGGCCCCATATCGCCTAAGCTCAGGCTGAATGGTTACGCTGGCAATACGGCCAGTCCGAATGCAAACTGATAAAGACGTGGAATCAAGCCGATGTGCCAGCTCTTGGGCATGAACTGCAATATCCCTACCGACATCCTGTTTTCCTTTGAAGGCTTCCATCGCCGCGGCGGCCTCACCGATCATCATGCCGACGGCTGGGGCATCGCCTTTTTCGAGAACAAGGGCTGCCGCGTGTTCCTCGACGACAAGCCCTCGGTGGAATCACCGGTGGCCGACCTGGTGCGCCGCTACCCGATAAAGTCGGAAAACGTCATCGCCCACATCCGCAAAGCCACCCAGGGCGAGGTCAACCTGGCCAATACCCACCCCTTCATGCGCGAGATGTGGGGCCAGTACTGGATCTTCGCCCACAACGGCAACCTGGAGGCCTTCCAGCCCGAGCCCGGCCAACACTACCGCCCGGTCGGCACCACCGACTCCGAGCGCGCCTTCTGCCATCTGCTGGAAAAACTGCGCGCCAAATGGTCGGAGCCGCCGGAACTGGAAGCGCTGTTCGACGAAGTGGCGCGGCTGTCAGACGAAATCAGCGCGAGCGGCGTGTTCAACTTCATGCTGAGCAACGGCGAAGCGCTGTTCACGCACTGCTCCACCCATTTGCACTACATCATCCGCCGCTCGCCGTTCAACACCGCCCACCTGGTGGATGACGACGTCAGCGTGGACTTCGCCACCGTCACCACCCCGCGCGACCAGGTGGCGATGGTCGCCACCCAGCCGCTGACCGACAACGAGCACTGGCAGGCGCTGTCGCCGGGAGAACTGATTCTGTTCCGCGACGGCGCGCCGCTGCTGAGCCGGACCCGACCCGCCTGAAGCGCCGCGGAGCGGCTCTCCTCATTCAGGGATACGCGATGAGCCGCTTCGATTTCAGCCACCCGCCATTCGACAGCCTGACGCCCGCCGAGCGCGAGGCGCTGGAAGCCCGCGCCGACATCGTCTACCACCCTGACGGCGCCCAGGTTTGCGGCCCTGGCCAGCCGATAGACGCGCTCTACGTGGTGTTGAAGGGCGTAGTGTGCGAACTGGCCGGCGACGAGGCGGTGGCGCGCTACCTCAGCAGCGACAGCTTCGACGCCCGCGCCGTGGCGGCCGGCCAGACGCTCCATCGCTTCGTGGCCGAGGAAGAAGCGTTGCTGCTTGCCTTGCCGCGCGACGCGCTGCTGGCGCTGACCGAAAAAAACCCGCAATTCGGCGCCTATTTCTACGCCAGCGCGTCGCAGAAACTGAGCCTGCTGGCGCAGCGCGCCGGCGGCCGCGAACTGCAGACCTTGCTTGCCGCCACCGTGCGCGACGCAGGCTGCCGCCAGCCGGTATTCGTCGACGCAGCGGCCAGCATCCGCGACGCCGCCCGCGCGATGCGGGCGCAGCGCAGCAAATCGGTGCTGGTGAGAGACGGCGAGCGCCTGGGCATCTTCACCACCACCGATTTTCGCGACATCATCATTGATGGCGTCGACAGCGGCGAGCCGGTGGGAAGGCACTGCAGCTACACCCTGCTCACCATCGACATCGACGACTTCCTGTTCAACGCGCTGCTGCTGATGACCCAGCGCAATCTGCGCCGGCTGGTGGTCACCGAAGACGGCCAGGCGGCGGGCATCCTGGCCCAGGTCGACGTGCTGTCCTATTTCTCCAATCACTCCCACCTGATCGCGCAGCGGCTGGAGCGCGCGCAAAACCTGGAGCAGCTGGCCGACGCGGCGCGGCAGATCACCCGGCTGGTCGGCATCCTGTCCGGCCATGGCGTGCGGCCGCTGCAGCTGGGACGGCTGGTGCAGGCGCTCAACGCCCGCCTGTTCGCCCGCGCCTGGCAGATGATCGCGCCGCCGGCGCTGCTGGAAAACAGCTGCCTGCTGGCGATGGGGTCGGAAGGCCGCGGCGAGCAGTTGCTGAAAACCGATCAGGACAACGCGCTGCTGCTGCGCGACGGTTTCGCGCCGGACGGCCTGGCGGCCTGCTGCGACGCCTTCTCCGCCGCCCTGGCCGGCTTCGGCTACCCGCCCTGCCCCGGCCGGGTGATGGTGAACAATCCGCGCTGGCGGCTGAGCGGCGCGCAGATGCGGCAGCGCATCGACGGCTGGATCCACGACAGCGACGGCGAAACCATGATGGAGCTGGCCATTTTTTGCGACGCGGAAGCGGTGTGCGGCGACGCCGGCTTGCTGGACGACTGCCGCAGCTATCTGCGGGACGGCCTGCAGGACGATGCCGCCTTTTTTTCGCGCTTCGCCCGCGCCATCGGGCAATTCGATACCCCGCTCGGGCCGTTTTCGCGGCTGCGCACCCGCGAACATGACGGCCGCGAGCTGCTGGACCTGAAAAAAGGCGGCATCTTCCCGCTGGTGCATGGCCTGCGCGCGCTGGCGCTGGAGCATGGCGTGCGCGAAGCCTCCAGCCAGCAGCGGGCGCGCCGGCTGGCGGAGGCCGGCCAACTGGATCCGGCGCTGGCCGACGACATTCTGGAAGCGCTCGCCTTCCTGCTGCAGCTGAAGCTGGACCACGGCCTGCGCCGATTGGCCGAAGGGCGCGAGCCGGACAATCAGATCGAGCCGGCCAAGCTGAGCACGCTGGAGCGCGACCTGCTCAAGGACGCGCTGGCGGTGGTGAAGCGCTTCAAGTCGCAGTTGCAGCACCGCTATCGGCTGGGAAGCTTCTGATGCTCGGCGCCCTTTGCCGGCGGTGGCGGCGCAGCCGCCTGCGCGATCCCCGCTATGCCGGCCTGTTCGACGGCCATCCGGACGAACTGGTCAGCCTGGACTGCGAAACCACCAGCCTGGATGTCTCCCGCGCCGAACTGCTGTCGATAGGCGCGGTCAAGCTGCGCGGCAACCGCATCCTGCACAGCGAGGCGCTGTATCTGCTGGTGCGGCCCGGCATCGCCCCCGCCGGCGACAATATCGCCATCCACGGCCTGCGCCGCCGCGACGTCGGCCAGGGCCTGGCGCCGGAAGACGCGGTGCGGCGGCTGCTCGATTTCATCGGCGGGCGGCCCCTGCTGGGCTATTACCTGGAATACGACGTCGCGGTGCTCGACAAATACGTCAGGCCGCTGCTGGGAATAGGCCTGCCGCAGCGCCGGATTGAAATCTCGTCGCGCTACTACGACTACAAGCTCAGACAGCATCCCGGCGGCCACATCGACCTGCACCTGTCCTGCCTGTACCGGGAGCTGGCCATTCCCGAACCGCCGCGCCACGACGCGCTGGGCGATGCGCTGGGCGCGGCCATGCTGTACCAGGCGCTGCGCCAACGCGGTTTCGGCTGAAACCGCATGACACAATATTTGTAAACATTTCCCTTTCCGAGATGCCTGATTCTGGCATGCCTCTTGCTCAAACCCACATCGCCAAGTCATTGTTCCTGCAAGAAAAAGCGGAAATCCAGCCGCTTGAACCGGAAACGGCGGCAAGGACGGGCGGCGCGGCGGCAAGAATTGCCAGTCCAGCGGCAAGCCGACGGCCTCGCCTCCGTCAAGGACACGAGCGGATCCGTGAAGCTCTGCCCGGCAAACATCTTCTCAAGGAGAGGCAACATGTCTATCAGCAGCACCAGCAGCGACTCGAACACCTACTGGCAGCAGATGCAGGCCCTGCATCAGCAACGCCGGCAGGACGTCAACAACCTGACCCAATCGGTCCAGCAAGGCGACATCTCCGGCGCGCAGCAGGCGCTGGCCGCCTTGCAGCAGCTGAACGGCTCCAACAGCAGCAGCGCTAGCGGCAGCCAGGACTTCAGCGCCGCGCTGAACAACGCCATCAGCAGCGCCTCGGCGGCCGGCTCCAGCACCACCGCCGCCAGCGCCGCCGATCCGTTCGCCGCCGCCAACTCCAGCACCACCAGCGGCGCTAGCAGCTCGATATCGTCGTTGCTGAACACCCTGGGCCAGGATCTGCAAACCGGCAACATCAGCCAGGCGCAGCAGGACTTCCAGCAACTGCAGCAAGGCCTGCAGCAAGCCGGCGGCACCCAGCAAGCCAGCGCGGGCGGCCACCACCATCACCACCACCATGGCGGCGGCGAAAACGGCGGGCAGAGCGGAGGGCAGAACGAGCTCCTGAGCGCGCTGGGCGGCACTTCGCAAACCAGCGGCGCCAGCGCCGCCGGCAGCAGCAGCAGCAGCGCGACCAACACCCAGCAATTGCAGGCCGCGCTGAGCCTGTACCAAGCCAATGCCGGCAGCAACGATATCTCCAGCTTGCTCATGTCGCTGTCGGTCTGATCCTGCGCGCGCAAACAAAGCGGCCTCTTCGCCGGAGGCCGCTTTTTCTTGCGCGATGGCTAGCGGTAAGGCGCCAGCAGCCGGCGCATTTCCTGCCGGCCGGCGGCGGAGTCGCACGCCAACCGCAGGCGCAGCATGGCGGCGGCGTCACGCGACAAGGCGCTGGCGCGCGAAACGTAGATCTCCAGCGGCTGTTCGGCGAACAGCCACTCTCCCAGCCCCGCCGGCTCCACTCCGGCTTCGGCCAGCAGATTGCCGCAGCCCGGCCGCACGCACACGGTGGCGTCCAGCATCCGCATGCCCTGGCTCATGTCGCTCAGCAACACCGGCCTGTGCTTGACGGTGCGGTCAAACTCCTCTAGCGTCCGGCTCCCGCGCAGTTCGCCTATCTGCAGCCCGGAGAAGCTGGCGGCGCTATGGTGCTCGCGCCCGGCCGACTTCAGATACACCAGCGACACCTTGACCGATCCTATCGTGCAGATGGCGATGCCGTAGCGATTGCGCTCCGGCGAAGGGATGCCGAGATTGATGGCGTTCTCGCCGCTGCGCATGCCGTCCAGCACCCGCCGGTAAGGCCTGGCCTCCGCCGTCACCTCGAAGCCGGCCTGCGCCGCCAGAAAACGGATGAAGTCCGGCCCCACTCCCCGGTCGGTGTCCAGCATGCCCCAAGGCTCCACCGCCAGCGTGTAGGATTGGTAATGCGCCGCCGGCGCCGCTTGCGCCAAGCCGGCCAGCAGCAGCCACCCGCCCTTCATCTTTCCCATTGCCCGTTCCCCGCCGGCCAGGCGCGGCGGCGTTGCGCCATCTCCGGCCATTTCTGTCCGCGCGATTAATGCGCATCAGTACAGTGTAGACCAGCCTCACGCCGGCCAAGCCGTTGCCGCCAGGCGCGGGCGGCCTGCGGCGCAGGCGCCACAATGCCGCGGCCCCCGCCGCGCAACGCCGTCTGGCCACTTGGCGATGTTCGCTTACGAACCTTGAATAGAATTAATGCGAAAATGTTGAAGGCATACGGGAGAGGAGTAGAATGACACCACATCTATTTTTCTTTACACAGGCCAACCACCATGACGTCCCCCGACGGCCCCAGTCCGCGCAATCTGCTGCAATACTGGCTGCACAAGCTCACCGGCTCCCGCTTGAGCGCTCATGACGAACTGCATTTCGGCCATCTGCAAGAAGAGTTCGCCCTGAACCTGGCGGTGATACTCTGCATCCTCCTGTTGACGCTGTTCACCTACCTGCGCAACTAAACCCGGGCGGCGACAAGCCGCCGCCGCCGAACTATCCTGTCTGCAAGGCGTCGACATATCGATGCCTCTTCAATCATGCCGACAAGGAAACTGCCATGAAAATCGCCATGCTGGCGCTATGCTCCGCGATGGCCCTGAGCCTGCCGGCCCGGGCCGAGACGCCCGCCCAGACGGAAAACCTGTTCACCCTGCCGCTGGACGCCTTCCAGCAAAGCAAGGCGCAGCCCAGTCAACGCGTGTATCTGAAACCGGGCGTGGATCTGAAGTCCTATCACGCGGTGCTGCCGGAGCCGCTGCTGTTCATGCGCCAAGGGCCGGACGGCAACTGGCAGCTGCTGCAGCCGGGCGACGAGAACGCCATCGCCAGCTATTTCCACCAACGGCTGCAGGCGGAACTGGCCGCCGCAGGCGTGCCGATCGCGCTGCAGCCGGCGCCGGGCGTCGCCCGGCTGCGCGTCGCCGTCACCGGATTGAGCCAGGAACGTCCCGGCGTCGACCCGATCGACCTGCTGCCGGTCAAGGCGGTGTTCAATCTGGCGCGGCTGGCCGCCGGCAAGGAGCCCTATCTGCTGAAGATCGCCAGCATGGCGCAGCTGGAGGATTCGCAGGACGCCAGCCTGCTGGCCGGCACCGTCAACCTGCGCCAGAACGCCAAGAGCAAGGACAAGGAGCAGCCGCTGACGCTGGACCTGATCAAACCGCTGGTCGACGACTGGTGCCGGCAGAGCGCCCGCCAGCTGGCCGCCCACCTGGGCAAGGCGCCCTGATCACAGCGGCTTCTGCATGAACACGCTGTGCGGGTCTTCCCGGTACGCGCCGAAAGGCCCGCAAAAGCCATAGCCGGCGCGCTGGTAAAGGGTGATGGCGTCATGCTGGAGGACGCCGGTTTCCAGCGCCATCGCCTCGCAGCCGCGCGCCCTTGCCTGGTCCTCCAGAAACGCCATCAGCCGCCGCGCCACACCCAGGCCGCGCCACGCCGGCCGCACGAACATCCGCTTCAATTCGCCGACGCCGTCCGCGCACCAGACCGCGCCGCAACCCAGCGCCCGCCCTTCGCCGTCGCGAGCGACGGCGAACGCCACGTCGGGACGCAGCAGCGTCTCGATATCCACGCCATGATGGCTTTCCGGCGGAGACAAGGGCTTCTGATAGGCATCCAGCTCGTCGATCAGCGCCACGACTTCCGGCTGATCGGCGCGCTCCAGCCCGATGCGGATGGCGTCGCGCGCCGCTTCGGCCTGCAAATCGAAATACGCGCCGCGCACCAGGCTGGCGCCGGCGATGCCCAATGCCGCCATCAAGGCCTCGATTTCGGCGCGCGCCGCCGCTTCCGGCTCGCCATCGGCCAGCTCCGCCTCCAGCTCGATGAAGTCGCCCAAGCCTTCCACTCGATCGAGATGGATGGCGCAGCGCCCCAAGCGATAGCGGCTGCGCTGCTTGCGCACCCGGCCCAGCAAGCCGTGCGCCTCGGCCAGCAGTTCGCGCAGCGGGTCCGGAGCGGCGGTTTCGCTGGCCAGAAAGAACGAAGGCTTGAGACCGGCCAGGTCTTCGCGCCGGTAGAAAATCAGCCGCCCCCGCCCCTCCCCATCCACCCTCAGCTTCAGCCTGCCGTTGCCGCAGGCGAAAAAGCTGTCGTCCTGCAGCAGCGCGCCCTCCGGCTGCGCCAGGCCGCCCACCTTGCGTTCCAGAGCCGCCCAGTCCGCCACCCTGGCTTTGATTTCGATATTGCGTGCCACTGTCGTCATCCTGTGTTGATCATGTTTGCGCCGCGGCCATATCCCGCCGGTACATGACGAAGCCGCGCTTGGCGTCACCGCGAAAGCCCGCCTGCAGGAAAAAACGGTGCGCGTCGGCCCGCTGCGCCGAGCTGAGCAGCATGATCTTCGAGCATCCCCTAGCCAGGCAGCGCCGCCGCGCCTCGTCCAGCAGCGCGCGGCCCAGGCCTCGGCCGCGCCAGTCCCGGTCCACCACGATGTTTTCCAGCACGGCGAAAGGTTGGCCGCCGTACATCACGTCCTCGCAAAAACCGAGCCAGGCGCTGGCCGCCAGCCGGCCTTCGCCTTCGCACACCAGCACCTGCGCCCGTTCGCCGTCCGCGAGCGCCTGCAGTCGTTCGGGCAGCACCCGGATGGCCGGGTCGTCCACCAACTGCCGGTACAAGCGGGCCAATTCGCCGGCATCGGCTGCGCGCGCCAGACGGATGGTCGCTTTCGGACTCGCCGCCGTCATCCCCGTCATATTCCGCCCCCTGTAACAAACAAGGCCTGCGGCCATCGATTGCCAAGGCAATCCCCGGAACGCAGGCCATCCGCCGCCAGGCCAACATATACATGCAAAACGCATGCGGCTTCAATACCAATATTGCCAGCCGCGCTCAACCCCGGTCCGGCGCCGGCTCCGCGGCAAGCAAGCGCTGCCAGGCCCCGTCGTCGCGCCACTGCCGGCACCAGCCAGGCACCTCGTCCGCCGGCATCGGCGCCGCTATGCCCAGGCCCTGGGCATAACGGCAACCCAGCTGGCGCAGCAGCATGCCGTGCGCCAGCGTCTCCACGCCCTCGGCGACCACCTGCCGGCTCAAGGCCGATGCCAGCTGGATCACGCTTTCGACGACGCGCCGGTCTTCCTGGTTGCCCAGCATGTCGCTGACGAAGCTCAAGTCCACCTTCAGGGTATCCACTGGCAATCGGCGCAGAAAGGTCAGCGAAGCATAGCCGGTGCCGAAATCGTCCAGCGCGAAGCGCACGCCCAGTTCGCGGCAGCGCTCCATCACCCGCGTCGCCTGCTCCACATCGGTGATGGCGGCGCTTTCCAGCACCTCCAGTTCCAGATAGCCGGACGGGACCGCGGGGTGGCGGCCCAGGATCGCTTCCAGCTCGCCGCAGAAATTCGGCCGCAGCAGCAGGCTGGCGCTGATATTGGCGCTGACCCGTATGTTCAGGCCGCGCCCCACCCATTCGGCGGCCTGCGCCAACGCGGCGTCCAGCACCCACAGGTCGAACGCCAGCTCCAGCTCGTTGCCGCGCAGATGCGGCAGAAACTCGGCCGGCGCCAGCAGGCCGCGCTTGGGGTGGCGCCAGCGGATCAGCGCCTCCACGCCGATGACCTCGCCGTCGAACAGGTTCACCTTGGGCTGGTAGTGCAGCACGAACTCCTTCCGGGCCAGGCCGCGGCGCAGCATATCCAGCAACTGCCGATGCGATTGCGCCTTGCGGTCGTTTTCCGGATCGAACAGCTGGTAACGGTTCTTGCCGCCGTCCTTGGCCAGGTACATCGCCTGGTCGGCATGGCGCAGCAGCGTGTCCGCGTCGACATTGTCCTGCGGGTACAGGCTGACGCCAATGCTGGCGGTCACGCGCACCTCCGCCTCGCCCAGACGCACCGGCGTGGCCACCGCGCTCAGGATGCGGTCCAGCACCAGCATGCACTCCTCCAGCGTGCCGACATCGGACAGCAGCACCACGAACTCGTCGCCGCCCAGCCGCGCCAGGGTGTCGTCGGCGCGCAGTATCGATTTCAGATGGCGGCTCACCGCCACCAGCAGCTGGTCGCCCGCCGCATGGCCGTGCTGGTCGTTCACCGCCTTGAACCCGTCCAGATCGAGGAAGCACACCGCGCAGGACTTGCCGCTGCGATTGGCGCGGATGATGGCCTGGTTCAGGCGGTCGGACAGCAGCCGCCGGTTGGGAATGCCGGTGAGTGGGTCGAAATGCGCTACCCGGTCCAGCTCGGCTTCGTGCGCCTTGAGCTTGGTGATGTCGGAAAAAATGCCGATGTAGTGCAAAACTTCGCCCTGAGCGTCGCGCACCACCGAAATGGACAGCAGTTCGGCGTACAACTCGCCGTTCTTGCGCTGGTTCCACAGCTCGCCGCGCCAGAAATCGTGCCCCAGCACCGACTGCCACAAATCCTCGTAGAATTCGGCCGACTGCTGGCCGGACGACAGCATGCTGGGCTTGCGGCCTATCGCCTCCTCGGCGCTGTAGCCGGTGATGCGGGTGAAGGCGCTGTTGACCTTGGTGATCACGCCCTCGCGGCTCACCATCAGAATGCCCTCGTAGCTGCTGTCGAACACCGCCGCCGCTTCCTTCTGCGTCTGTTCGAACACTTTGCGCTCGGTGATGTCGGTATGGGTGCCCGACATCATCAGCGCCTCGCCCTCGTCGCTGCGCTCCACCACCCGGCCCCGCGACAGAATCCAGCGCCAGTCGCCGCCGCGGGTGCGGCAGCGTATCTCCACCTCATGGCTGGCCAGCTCGCCGCGCAGATTGCCCTGGATCGACGACCGCGTCCGTTCGACATCCTCCGGATGGACATGGTCGTACCAATTCTCGGCGGTGATGCGCATTTCGCCTGGACCGTAACCGAGCATGCTTTCCCAGCGCGGGCTCACCTGAAAGCTGCCGCTTTTCAGGTTCCAGTCCCAGTAGCCCTGGTCCGAACCGTCTATCACCCGCGCCAGCTGCTGTTCGCGGCTGCGCAATGCCTGCTCGGCGCGATGCTGCTCGGTCAAGTCGCGGCCGAAAGCCATGTATCGGCCGTCCTTCAAGCGCCCGGTGGTCAGGTCGACGCAGATGCTGCCGCCCTGCTTCAGCCGCAGCAGCCACTCCGAACGCTGGAACGGCCCGTTGCTCAGCTTGGCCAGATGCTCGGGCAGCGCGCCCAGGCATTCCGGCGCAACCAGGTCGCGGATATGCATGGACTTCAACTCTTCCAGCACGTGCCCTGTCAGCCGGCAGGCCGCCGGATTGGCGAAGATGTAATAACCGTCGGCGTCGGTCACCCAGATGGCGTCGCCCGCCTCGTTCAGCACCAGCCGCAGGTCGTCGTCCACCCGCTTGCGCTCGGTGACGTCGGACAAATTGCCCACCAACCGCAGCGCCGCGCCCTTGTCGTCCCATTCCACCGCTCGGCCGCGCACCTGCAGCCAGCGCACGCCGTCGTCCTGTCGCGCCAGGCGGAACTCCAGTTCGATGCGCGGCGTCTTGCCGCGGCGATGGGCCTCGATCGCCTGCAGCACGAAAGGCAGATCCGCCGGGTGCACCAGTTGCCGGAAAAAGCGGAAATCGCCGGTATCGTCCTCCGCCCGCGTGCCGGTCACCTCGTAATAGCGCGGCGAACGGTAGACTCTCCCGGTGCGCAGGTCCCAATCCCAGAAGCCGTCGCTGGTCGCTTCCGCCACCAGCTGCAGCCGCGCTTCGCTGGCCTTCAGCTGCATCGATATCTGCTTGCGGTCGGTGATGTCCTGCACCGTGCCGTACAAGCCGACGATCTTGCCCTCCGCGCCGTGCTTGGCCTCGCCGCGCGCCGTCACCCAGCACGCGGCGCCGTCCGGCCTCTGCAGCTCCAGATCGCAGTCGTAGCCCAAGCCTATCAGGCGGCAGCGCTCCACCACTTCGGACAGCACGGTCCAGCTCTCCTTGACGAAATAGCGCTGTATCGCCGGGTAGCCCGGCGGCGGCGCGCGATTGTCCAGGCCGAACAGCCGGTAAACTTCGTGCGACCAGCGATGCGTGTCCGTCTCCAAGTCCCAGGACCAGTTGCCGATGCCGGCCAACTGCTGCGCCTGGCGCAGCGCCGCCTCGCTCGCCTGCAGCGCCTCCTCGGCCGCCTTGTGCACGGTGATGTCGCGCGAAATGCCGAACAACCCCCCCAGGCGTCCATCCGGGCTGTAAATCGGCCCCTTGGTCACCAGAAACACCAGCTTCTCGCCGTTCTGCAGCGTCAGCAATTCCTCGTGGGTCTGCACGCGCCCGCCCTGCATGATGACGCGGTCGCTGGCCATCACTTCCCGCGCCGTCTCCGCGTCGAAAACCTCACGGTCGTCCTGGCCCAGCACCTCCTTGCCGCTCTTGCCGACAAAAGCCAGGCCGGCGCGGTTCACCAGCAGGTAGCGCCCTTGCGGATCCTTGACGAAGATGGCGTCCGATGTGCTGGACACCACCGCGTCCAGCAGCCTGCGGTTGAGCTCAACCCGCGCCAACGCATGCCGCAGCGCGGCGTTGAACAAGCTGGCCGCCAAGCCGTTGGCCACCAGGAAGGCCAGCTGCAAGCGCTCGGTCCAGGGCGTCAGCGGATCATGCAGATAAGGCGTCGCCATCAGATCGGCCGCCAGCGCGGCCAATACGGTAGCCAGCAGGCCCGGCCCCAGCCCGCCGATGCCGGCGCTCAGGATGACCGGCAGGGCCAGCAGCATCAGCATGGGATGGCTGTCGCCGCCCAGCAGCAGCTGGCGCAGCCCCAACGCGCAGGCGGTAAGCGCCAGCGCCGCGGCATAGCCGCGCCAGCCCGACCAGCGGTCCGGATTCATGCCGCTGGACACGGCCCCCAGCCAGGTCAGCGACGCCGGCGCCTCGGCTGCCGGCACCGAGCGCAGCAGCAGCGACAGCAAGACGGCGGAGACCGCGACGAAGGCGACTCCCTTGACCAGCGGCAACGGCAGCAAGCGGCCCGTTTCCGCCCCAACCGGCAGCTGATCGGCGAAGAAAATCCAAGCCAGGGCAAAAAGAACATAGCTGCTTACGGCAAGCAGGATGAATTTCATCCGCGGGCTCATCGGCATACCCCATTTCCCCAAAGTCTGGCTGGCAGGCAGTCGTCCCGATGCCGGACCGCAAGCCCGCGGCGGACAGCAATTCAGCGGGGGTATCGACCGCTCGCGGGCGCACCCAATAACGGTATAGCACTCCTCGCGCCGTCGCCGGGCATTGTCCCGCGCCGCCGCGCGCCGCGAATGCGCCAATATTGGTTTGAGTATGAACTATGATTGGGCGGTAACCCCTTGTCGCGCGAGGAAATGGGGATGGAGTTTCTGTTCGATCTGGATGATCCCCTGCAATGTCTGGAGCAGATCTACCAACAACTCAGCCCGATGGTGGTGGCCTTCCAGCCGCAGCAGCCCGGCGCCAAGCCCGGACGCTGCTTCGGCAGCGGCCTGCTGCTGGACTACCGCGGCGAGAAATTCATCGTCACCGCGGAAGCGGTGTTGGCCGAGGCCTGCGTCGCCCACGGCCAGCAAGTGCTGGCCTGCGTCGACAAGCTGCAGCTGCCGCTGCAGGATCTGGCCTGCGCCAGTCCGCAGCACATGGACATCGCCGCCATCCACCTGCCGCAGCCCTGGCTGGAGCGGCACGCCCCGCCGCATGGTTTCGCGCTGGATCACGGCGGCGCGCCCGACCCGCTTGCCAGCGCCTTCACCCTGCTGCTGGGCCACCCGGTGCGCGGCCCCAAACCCGCCAGCCAGCTGAATAGCCATATCGGCATCGTATCCCGCGCCTACCGCGGCGACAGCCGCCGCAGCCAGGTGATCCACCCCCTGTTCGTCGAGTTCGACAGCCGCGACATCCTCAGCCGCGCCAAGCTGGACAAGGCCGGCCTGCAAGAGTACTACCAGCTGTGCGGCGCGCCGGCGATCAGCCTGTACCACTCGTTCCAGGACGACAGCAACCGGCTCACCGCCTATCTGCAGGGCGTGGTAGTGGAGTGGGACCGCGACGGCATCGGCGCCACCGCTTCCAGCGCCGCGCTGCTGCCGGGCTTTCTCGACAACTTCCTGCAGCAACTGCGGCGCGGCGACGCCCACGGCCGCGCCGAAGTCGCGTCGCTGCTGGAGAAATACCGCCGCTAGCGGCGTTCGGCCATCCTGTCCGCCAGTTCGGCGCCCCGCGAAGCCAGGCCGCGCCGCACGCTGTCGCGGGTGGCTTCGGCCTGGTTCTGGCTGAGCTTGAACTTGCCCTCCAGCCGCGCCACTTCCAGCTCGATGCCGACGATCGCCCCCAGCAGCTTGCCGATGTAATCTGCCGGCGCGTCCGCCACTTTCCAGGGCGTCTCGAAGCCGGCTTCATGCGTGCGGGTCAGCTCGTCCAACAGGCCGCGCAGCCAGGCCGCATCCTCCACCGCCCGCAGCCGGCCATAGGCGTGCGCCACCGCGTAGTTCCAGGTGGGCACCACCTTGCCGTGCTCGGCCTTGGCCGGATACCACGACGGCGTCACGTAGGCGTCGCCGCCGTGAAAAACGGCCAGCGCGTCCGCGCCGCCCTCCAACAGCCGCCACAGCGGATTGGCCCGCGCCACATGGCCGCACAGCCGCAACACGCCGCCCTCTTCGCGCGCGAGCAGCGGGATGTGGTCGGCGATCAAACCGTCCGGCCCGTTCAGCGTCAGCGTGGCCAGCGGCCGCGCCCTCATCAGCCGCAGCAGGGCCTCGCGGTCGCCGACGGCGAAATGCTTGGGCAGATACATGGCGCTCTCCGGCAAAAACTTGACCATACAATCAATCGTCATCGCCGGACAAGGACCGCGCGCGCCGGCTGCGCTACAATAGCCGAGCCCGGCCGCCATCGCCGCCGGACGCGCATTTGCCACAGGAAACCCATGTCGAGAAAACCGCGGATCCGCTCCGGCGGCGGCGCCACCATGCACGACGTCGCCCGCGCCGCCGGCGTCAGCGCCATCACCGTATCGCGGGCGCTGAACCAGCCGCAGCAAGTATCGCCGCAGCTGCGCGAAAAAGTGATGCAGGCGGTGGACGCGCTGGCTTACGTGCCCAGCCGCTCCGCGCGCACGCTGGCCTCGGCGCGCTCTCGCACCGTGCTGGTGCTGATCCCCTCGCTGGACAACACGGTGTTCCTCGACACGCTGGCCGGCATCGAAAGCGTGCTGGACGCCGCCGGCTACCAGATGCTGATAGGCAACAGCCATTACAGCGCCGAACAGGAGCTGCTGCTGCTGCGCGCCTACCTGCAGCACCAGCCGGACGGCGTGCTGCTCACCGGCCTGACCCATGCCGCGCCGTTCGAAGATATCCTGCGCCGGCGCGCGCTGCCGGCGGTGTACATGATGGACCTGGCCGACGATGGCCGCTGCTGCGTCGGTTTTTCCCAGGAGGCGGCCGGCGCCGCCATCACCCGCCACCTGCTGGAGCGGGGCAAGCGCCGCATCGGCTTTCTGGGCGCCCAATTGGATGAGCGGGTGATGAAGCGGCTGGACGGCTACCGCGCCGCGCTGGATGCCGCCGGTCTGCGCGACGCCGGCCTGGAATGGCTGGACCCGTCGCCGTCCAGCATGCGGATGGGCGCCGACATGCTGGACGCCGCGCTGGCGGCGCGGCCCGACTGCGACGCGCTGTTCTGCTGCAACGACGACCTGGCCATCGGCGCGCTGGCGCGCTGCCAGCAACTGGGCATCGCCGTGCCGCAACGGCTGGCGCTGGCCGGCTTCAACGATTTGCAGCCCTCCGCCTGGTGCACGCCCGCCCTCACCACCGTGGCCACCCCGCGCCGCGAGATCGGCAGCCATGCCGCGCGCCAGCTGCTGCGGATGATAGACGGCGGCGAGCCCGACGCTCTGCAGACCGATCTAGGCTTCCAGCTGATGCTGCGCCGCAGCAGCTGAAAGCCAGCGCCGGCGGGCCTTCCGCCTTGGATGCCGCCGCGTTGCGCGGCGACTACATATTTCCCGCGCCCGGCCGAAAACTTGATCCCGCTGCTTGTTATCGCAGATTTGTTAGCGCTAACATCCGCAGACAGATCGCGCCGGCCAAACCGCCGGCCATCATTTCAACCATCAATGTTAGCGCTAACATGAAATACGGAAATATCGTGGTGATGGGCGTGGCCGGCTGCGGCAAAAGCAGCGCCGGCCGGCTGCTGGCCGAGGCCTTGAACGCCAGCTTCATCGAAGGCGACAGCTTCCATCCGCCGGAAAACATCGCGCGGATGCGCGCCGGCGTCCCGCTCAACGACGCCGACCGCGCCGGCTGGCTGGCCAATCTGGCCGAGCGGCTGCGCCAGGGCCGCGCCGACGGCGAACGCATGGTGCTGGCCTGTTCGGCGTTGAAGCGCCGCTACCGCGACGTGCTGCGCGGCGGCGACCCCGACCTCGCCTTCATCCACCTGGCCGGCGAGCGCGCGCTGATCGCCGAACGCATGCGCGAGCGCAGCGGCCACTTCATGCCGGAAAGCCTGCTGGACAGCCAGTTCGGAGATCTGGAAGCCCCCGGCGCCGACGAGCGCGCCATCCACTGCGACATCCAGCAGCCGCCCGCCGCCTTGCTGCGGCAAATCCTGCAGGCGCTCGCCTGAACGGACCCAGGCGGCATTCCCAAAGAAGAAAGAGGAGAACAACAATGAACGCCCCGTCCCCGCACTCGTACAAGATTCCCACCCGCCGCTGGCGCATAGGCTGGCTGCTGGGCGTCGGCATCCTGGTCAATTATTTCGACCGCATCAGCCTGTCGGTGGCCGCGCCGCAGCTGCAGCAGGAGTTTGGACTCAGCAACGGCGAGCTGGGCCTGCTGTTCAGCGCCTTCTTCTGGAGCTACGCGCTGCTGCAGATTCCCACCGGCGTGATCCTGGACCGCTTCGGCGCCACCCGCATCGGCCGCCTGGGCGCGCTGCTATGGGGCGTGGCCGCCACCCTCACCGCCTGCGCCGGCGGCTTCGCCGGCATTTTCGCCGCCCGCGTGCTGCTGGGCGTCGCCGAGGCGCCGGGCTTCCCGGTCAGCGCCAAGGCCACCGGCTACTGGTTTCCGCGCCGCGAGCGGGCGATGGCCACCGCCATCTTCGACGCCGCCGCCAAATTCTCCAACGTGATAGGCGTGCCGCTGGTGGCGCTGGCGGTGGTGCACCTGGGCTGGCGCTGGGGCTTTGGCGTGTCGGCCATCCTCAGCGTGCTGTACTTCATCGCCTTCTACCTGCTCTACCGCGACCCCAGCGCCGACGCCAAGCTGAGCGAGGCCGAGCGCCAGTACATCATCCAGGGCGGCGCGGCCGAGGAAGGCGTCAGCCGGCAAGGGTCGCTGGCAATGCTGGGCTACCTGCTGCGCCAGCGCAAGGTGTGGGGGCTGTCCATCGGCTTCGCCGCCTACGGCTATGTGTTCTACCTGTTCCTGACCTGGCTGCCCGGCTACCTGGTGCAGGCGATGCACATGGACATCCTGAAATCGGCCTGGTTTTCCGCCATCCCGTGGCTGTTCGCCACCGTCGCCGACCTGTTCGTCGGCGGCTGGCTGATCGACAAGCTGATCGCCCGCGGCCATGACGAAACCCGCGTGCGCAAGACGGTGCTGCTGTGCGGCATGGCCATGGGCATGGCGGTGTTCGGCGCGACCACCACCACCGACCCCTACGTTGCCATCATCTGGATCACCATCGCGCTCAGCGGCCTGGCCGCAGCCGCGCCGGTGGGCTGGTCGCTGCCGTCGCTGATCGCGCCGCGCGGCGGCACCGGCACCGTCGGCGGCATCATGAATTTCGCCAACAACATGATGGGCGCGGTGGCTCCCATCGTCACCGGCATCATCGTCGGCGCCACCCACTCCTTCGCCAACGCCTTTCTGGTGGCCGGCTTCATGCTGGTGATCGGCATCCTGGCCTTCGTGTTCCTGCTAGGCCGGATCGAACCGATTCCCGAACCCGGCGCGTCTTCCCGCTAAGCACGCCAGCCCCGGCGCCCGCCGGGGCTTCTCTTTCCCTTCCCTCCTCGCCGCAAATCCCTTGTGATGTCGCAATGCGGCATCTAGGCTGGACTGAGTCGCACCCGAGCCGGACGGGCTCCGATTTCCACTCAGCGGGAGGGCGTGCCATGAAGCAAGAGGAAAGCAGGCAGCAGACGACGGACGGAGACGCGCCCGACGGCGGACGGCGCAAAACCTTGTCCTGTCTGGCCGAATGGTCCGGCGCGGCCATCGTCTGGACGATATCGGGAGGCATCCCCCACGCGCTGGGCGCCGGCAACGCGGCGGCCGCCGCGGACGGCAAGGCGCTGACCTTCGTGCAGATCAGCGACACCCACCTGGGCTTTCACAAGGAAGCCAATCCGGACGTGGTGGGCAGCCTCAGGCAGGCGATAGCCGACATCAACGCGCTGCCGCAAGCGCCGGCCTTCGTGCTGCACACCGGCGACGTCAGCCACCTGTCCAAACCGGAGGAATTCGCGCTGGCGCGCGATATCTTCAAGGAAATCCGCACCGACCGCGTGCATGCCATTCCCGGTGAACACGACGCGATAGACGACGGCGTCAGCGGCTATCTGAAATTCTTCGACCACGACGGCAAGAGCCGCGCCTGGTACAGCTTCGACCAGGGCGGCGCGCACTTCATCGCGCTGAACAATGTGCTGAATTTCAATATGGGCCGGCTGGCGGCGCTGGGAGAGGAGCAACTGGCCTGGCTGAAAAGCGACCTGGCCGGCGTTTCGCGCTCCACTCCCATCGTGGTGATGGCCCACATTCCGATGTGGACCGTCTACGAACCCTGGGGCTGGGGCACCGCCGACGCGGCGCAGGCGCTGGCGCTGCTGCGGCCGTTCGGCTCGGTGACCGTGCTGAATGGCCACATCCACCAGGTGCTGCAAAAAGTGGAAGGCAATATCGCGCTGCACACCGCGCGCTCGCTGGCCTACCCGTTGCCCACGCCCGGCCAGGCCGGCGTCGGCGAGCCCGGTCCGCTGAAGGTGCCGGCCGGCGAGCTGGGCAAACTGCTGGGCACCCGCCAACTGACGGTAGTGCCCGGCGCGCAGCGGCTGGCGATGATAGACAGGCCGCTGGTCCGCTGATCGCCACATTCCATGGAGACCACCCGAATGACACTCCACCGCATCGCCGCCGCGCTGGCGGCCCTGCTGTTCGCGCTCGCCCCGGCCGCCTGGCCGGCGCCGGCGACCGTGACCATAGACATTTCCAAATTCGCGTTCAACCCCAAGGAGATCACCGTCGCGCCCGGCACCCGCATTATTTGGACCAACCGCGACGACACCCCGCACACGGTCAACAGCCGCGACAAGATCTTCGCGTCGAAGGCGCTGGACACCGACGACAAGTATGAATACACCTTCGCCACGCCCGGCGACTTCAACTACTACTGCGTGGTGCACCCGTATATGACCGGCGCCGTGCACGTGCGCAAGCCGTAAGCGCAGCCGGCAAACGCGACAAAGCCCGCATTGCGCGGGCTTTTTCCATGGGTGCGCCTTCTCGCGCCGGGCCGGCTACGCTTCCGGCAGGCCCAGCCGGCCCGGCAGCAAGCGCAGCGCCTCGGCGTTGGACGGCGAAAACGCCAGCGCGGCCGCCTCGTCCCAACGCAGCCAGCGGTAGGCCAGGTGTTCGCGCGGGGCCAGCGTCACCGCGCGCGGCGCGTCAAGCAGCAGGCCGAACACGTGCTCGTCGTTGTGGGTGACGCCGTCCGGGTAGCGGTGGCGCCAATGCGGGTAGATCTCGTAGCGGTTGACGATGCCCCAGTCGCTGAGCTGGCCGGCGCCGATGTCCAGCCCGGTTTCCTCTGCCACTTCGCGGCGCGCGGTGTCGATCAGCGCCTCGCCGCCTTCGCGGCTGCCGGTCACCGATTGCCAGTAGCCGGGCTTGTCGGCGCGCTCCATCAACAGCGCCTGGCCGTCCTTGCTATGTATCACCACCAGTACCGATACCGGCTGCTTGCTGCCCATCAGAGCTTGCCTCCCTGCGCGCCCGGCGCCGCCAGCATGCCCGCCAGTTCCACCGCCGACTTGACGCCCATTTTCTCGAATACCCGCGAACGGTGCACTTCCACCGTCTTCATGCTGATACTCAGTTCCTCGGCGATCTGCTTGTTCAGCTTGCCGGCCAGGATCAGCTGCATCACCTCGCGCTCGCGCTCGGTCAGCAGCGCCAGCGCCGCCGACACCTTGCGCTGATGGCCATGCAGTTGGCGGTTCTGCTCGTCCAGCGCCACCGCCGCCGCCGCGCGCTCCAGCAGGTGCACGTCGTCGAACGGCTTCTCGATGAAATCGAGCGCGCCCAGCTTCAGCGCCGCCACCGCGTGCGGCACGTCGCCGTGGGCGGTCAGCATGATCACCGGCGGGCAGTACGGCCGGCCGGCCAGTTTCTCCAGCAACACGATGCCGCTGATGCCGGACAGCCGGAGATCCAGAATGATGCCGTTGTACTCCGCCTCGCAGCCGTCGGCGAGAAAGGCCTCCCCGCTGTCGAAGCCGTCGGCGCGGTAGCCCTGGCCATCCAGCAGCCACAGCAACGATTGCAGCACCGCTTCGTCGTCGTCGATGATGGCCAGCCGTTTTGCGCTCATTGCCTTCTCCTGCCTCACGCCTGCGCGGGCTTGTCGCCGATGATGCGCACTTCCCGCTGCGGGAACGGAATCTCGATATGGTGCTGCTTGAACAGCCGCCAGATGGCCAGGTTGATGTCCGACTTCAGCCCCATGAAGCCGTTTTCCGGATCAGCCACCCAGAAGCCCAGCTCCAGGTTGATGCCGCTGTCGGCGAACAGCGTGACGAAGGCGTTCGGCCCCGGGTTCTTCAGCACCCGCGGCTGGTCGGCCGCCTGCTTCAGCAGCGACAGCGCAAGGTCGAGGTCGGTGCCGTAGGCCACCTGCACCGGCAGGCTGGTCCACATATTCTTGTCGGAGTACGACTGATTGATCACCGTATTCGACATCAGCGCGTCGTTGGGAATCAGCGCCTCGGTGCCGTCGGCGCCCTTCAGCACCACGTAGCGCGAAGTCATCTTGGTGACGTAGCCGACGCGGTTGTCCACCATCAGCCGGTCGCCGATGCGGATCGAGTGGTCGAGCAGAATGATGAAGCCGGACACGAAATTGCTGGCGATCTTCTGCAAACCCAGGCCCAGGCCGATGCCCACCGCGCCGCCGAACACCGACAGCACGGTCAGGTCTATGCCCATCACCGGCAGCGCCACCAGCACCGAGGCCACCACCAGGCCGGTGCGGGTGAGCTTGGCGAACACGATGCGCAGATTGGGGTCGAGGTGCTTGAGCTTCATGATGCGCGCTTCAAGCAGGCGGCTGGCCCACAGCGCCACCACCACGATCACCGTCACCCACAGCAGGCCGTTGATGATGGTCAGCAGATCCAGCCGGGTCTTGCCGATGTGGAAGGAGATGGACTCCAGCCAGTCCATCACCGCCACGTCGAAGCCTATGGTCCAGCTGACGAAGCCCAGCCAGAACATCGAGGCCAGAAAGTGTTCGGTATTGCGCTCGAACTTGCCTTGCGGCAGCGCCTGGCGCACCACCGCCGTGCACAGCCGGATCACCGCCAGCCAGAACAGCAGCGCGCTGATGATGTGCAGCACCAGCATAGGCGCGTGCTCGAAGCGGCTCCAGGCCAGGCTCACCAGCACCACCAGCAACTGGGCCGACACCGGCAGCACCAGGCGGAAGCCGGTATAGGGCAGGAAGCGGTCGTAGCGCTCGGGGTGATGGGCGAACCAGTGGATGAACAAGCGGCGGGCGATCGCGTAGGCGGCCAGCACGCACAGCGCGCCCAGGCCCAGCTCGATCAGGCCGTTCTCGGTCTGCAGCGCGTCAAGCAACGCGAAAAAATTCATTTCCTTGCGGATGAACAGCAATGTTCCACTCCTTGTTTAACGGCAAACCGCCCCTCGCCGGGGCGGTTTTCAGGCTCAGGCGGATTCGGGCGCCGCCAGCCTGCCTTCGTTCAGGCGCAACACCCGCTGGGTGCGCGCCGCCAGGTCCAGGTCATGCGTGACGATGATCAGGCTGGTGCCCAGCGTCCGGTTCAACTCCAGCATCAGCTCGAACACCTGGCGCGCGGTCTGGGCATCCAGATTGCCGGTGGGCTCGTCGGCGAGCAGGCAGGCAGGCTCGGTCACCAGCGCCCGCGCGATGGCCGCGCGCTGGCGCTCGCCGCCGGACAGCTCGCCCGGCTTGTGCTCCAGCCGCTTGCCCAGCCCCACCCGCTCCAGCATGTCGCCGGCGCGGCGCGCCGCCTCTTTCTTGTCCATGCGGCGGATCAACAGCGGCATCATCACGTTCTCCAGCGCCGAGAATTCCGGCAGCAGATGGTGGAACTGGTAGACGAAGCCCATCGATTCATTGCGCAGCTTGCCGCGCTCCTGCTCGGACAGCTTGGACAAGTCCTTCCCCAGCACCTCCACCGTGCCATGGCTGGGGCTGTCCAGCCCGCCCAGCAGATGCAGCAGCGTGCTCTTGCCGGAACCGGACGCGCCGACGATGGCCAGGTGCTCGCCCTTGGCGACTTCCAGGCTGACGTCGCTGAGCACGTCCAGCGCCAGCTTGCCTTCCTCGTAACGCTTGCCCAGCCCCTGGCAGCTCAATACCTTACTCATAGCGCAGCGCCTCCGCCGGTTGGGTGCGCGCCGCGCGCCAGCTGGGGTACAGCGTGGCGAACAGGGCCAGCAACAGGGAAATGATGGTGATGGTGGACACGTCGCCCCACTGCACGTCGGACGGCAGGTAGTCGATCATGTACACCTCGCTGGACAGAATCTTGGTGCCGATGATGCGCTCGATCACCGGCACGATCACGTCCAGATTGAGCGCGATCACCACGCCGCCGACGGCGCCGGACAATGTGCCCAGCACCCCGGCCACCGCGCCCTGGATCATGAAGATCTTCATGATGCTGCCGGGCGACGCGCCCAGCGTGCGCAGGATGGCGATGTCGGCCTGCTTGTCGGTCACCACCATCACCAGCGTCGATACCAGATTGAACGCCGCCACCGCGACGATCAGCGTCAGGATGATGGTCATCATCCGTTTTTCTATCTGCACCGCGCGGAAATAGTTGGCGTTGGTGTCGGTCCAGTCGGTCACCATCAGCTGCGGCAGCTGCGGACGCAGATCGGCCTTCAGCTGCGGCGCCAGCATGGGGTCGTCCAGCTTCAGCCGCACGCCGCTGACGGTGTCGCCCATGCGGGCGAGCAGCTGCGCGTCGCGCAGATTGACCATCGCCAACGAGGCGTCGAATTCGAACATGTCCACCTTGAACAGGCCGGTCACGGTGAACTGCTTGGTGCGCGGAATCATGCCGGCCGGCGTGATGTTGCCTTGCGGCGTCATCAGCGTCACCTTGTCGCCGACGCCGACGCCCAGCTGGCGCGCCAGCTCCACGCCCAGCGCCATGCCGAAGCTGCCCGGCTTCAGGTCTTCCAGCTTGCCGGCCACCATGTGGCGGCCCACGTCCACCACCTTGTCTTCCTGCGCCGGATCGATGCCGCGCAGCAGGCCGCCGCGCACATTGCCGTAGGCGACGAACAGGCCCTGGCTGTTGACGAAGGGCGCGGCCGCCACGACGTGAGGCTGCTTGACCAGCATGTCGCGCGCGCCCTGCCAGTTGCCGAGGCGGCCATCGTAGCTGCTCACTTCCAGATGGGAAGCCACGCTGAGGATGCGGCCGCGGATTTCCTTCTGGAAACCGTTCATCACCGACAGCACGATGATCAGCGCCGCCACGCCCAGGGCGATGCCGACGATGGAAATCAGGGAAATGAAGGAAATGAACCCGTTGCGGCGCTTGGCGCGCAGGTAACGCAGCCCGATAAAGGCTTCAAATGGCATCAAGATGGTTCTCTCATTCGGTGCGGTAGGGGTTGTCCAGGTTCTGCATCATCGCCACCATGAAGTCGCGCACCTGTTTTTCGTCGCAGCCCATCAGCACGGCGTCCTCGAAGGCGTCCTGCGCCATCTGCGCGATCTCCTCCAGGTTCTCGCGCATCACTTTCAGTTTTTCGACGCAGGCCACCACGTTGCCGTCGGGGTCGCGCCACACCGGAAATTCCATATTCAATGCCATTGACTCAGTTCCTGAAAACACGATGCCCGCCAATGCGGGCATCGCGGTTCGGCCAGGCCGCTCAGTGCCTGCCCTTTTTCTTCTTGCCGCCCTTCGCCGCCTTGCCTGACGACTTGCCGCGGGCGGCCTCCGCCTTGCACTTCTTGTGGCCCTTGCGGCATTTGACCTCCGCCGCCGGCGCGGCCTTTTTCGCCGCGCCTTTTACGCTGACGTCATCGGAAGTGTCCGCCGTCTGCCCGGCAGTGCTACGATTGACCCTGCGCGCGCCGTTGAAGCGCGCGCTCCAGTAGCTCTGCGTCAGGTTGGACACCTCGATGTTCTTGCCGGTTCGCGGCGCGTGGATGAACTTGTTGTTGCCCATGTAGATGCCGACATGGGAATAGTTGAAGCCGCGCGTGTTGAAGAACACCAGGTCGCCCGGCACCAGTTCGGCCCGCGCCACCGACTTGCCCACCTTGGCCATTTCGGCGGCGGTGCGCGGCAGGTTCACCCGCAGCGACTTCTGAAATACATAGCGGATGAAGCCGCTGCAGTCCAGGCCGTCGTCGGGCGTGTTGCCGCCGAAGCGGTAGGCGACGCCCAGCAGGCTCATCGCTTGCAAAAGCAGGTCGCCCACCGCATCCTCTTGGGGCGCGGCGTATTTGGAGATGGGGTCGTCCGGTTTGTCCGGCGCCGCGCTTTCGGCGGCGGGCTTCCCCTCTGCGGGAGCCTTGTCCGGTGTAGCCTTGTCTGGCGCGGCCTGGGCAAAAACCATGAAGCCCGCCAGCGCCAGCGCTGATAAGCGGAGTTGCAATTTCATAGGCCGCACTCTATCGGACGGGACCGGGAGTGTAAAGCCAGGCGGGACAGTGGAAAGCACATGATTCGGGAAACCTTGATTGCAATGCGGGACTTACCGCGACTAAGAGAAATCAGCGGAATTTTGATTCGTCATGGCCTGGGAGAGTTCGCCCAGCGGCTCAAACTGCCGCGCGCGGTGGAAAAGGCCGGCGAGTGGCTAAATCTCGGCCTGCCCGACGGCGCTGCCGGCCAACCCACCGCGGTGCGGGTGCGGCTGGCGTTCGAGGAGCTGGGGCCCACTTTCATCAAGCTGGGGCAGATCCTGTCCACCCGGGTGGACGTATTCCCGCCCGACTGGATAGACGAATTCGAAAAACTGCAGAACCAGGTGCCGCAAGTGCCGGCCGCCGCGGTGAAGAAGCTGATCCGCGAAGCGCTGGGCGCCGAACCGGACGAACTGTTCGCCGAATTCGACATGCGCCCGATCGGCTCCGCCTCCATCGCCCAGGTGCACCACGCCCGGCTGCCGGACGGCCGCGAAGTGGCGGTCAAGCTGCGCCGCCCGGGCATCATGGAAAAGGTGGAGGCCGACCTGCGCATCCTGGCCCACCTCGCCCACCTCTTGGAGCTGGAGTTTCCCGAGCTGCGCCGCTACCAGCCCTCCAGCATCGTCGCCCAGTTCTCGCGCTCGCTCAGGCGCGAGCTCGACCTGGCGATAGAAGCGCGCAATATGGACCGCTTCGCCAAGGACTTCGCCGACGATCCGCACGTCGTCGTCCCCAAGGTGCATTGGCAATACACCCGGGCCGCGGTCAATGTGCAGGACTTCGTCGACGGCGTCTCCGCCGGCGAACTGGCCCGGCTGGAATCGAGCGGGCTGGACCCGGTGTTGCTGGCGCAACGCGGCGCCGACGCGGTATTGAAGATGATACTGGTCAACGGCTTCTTCCACGCCGACCCCCACCCCGGCAACGTGTTCTTCCTGGCCGAGCACCGCATCGCCTTCATCGACTTCGGCATGGTGGGCCGCATCAGCCACGTGCGGCGCGACGAGATCGTCGACTTGCTGTCTGCGGTGGCCGAGCACAACGAGCACGGGATCATCGACGTGCTGGTCGAGTGGACCGGCAACACGCCGGTGGACATGCAGAAATTCGCCGACGAAGTGGGCGAATTCATGTTCCAGTACGAACACGTGCCGCTGAAGGGGCTGAACATCAGCCAGCTGATCGCCGACATCATGACGCTGATCCGCAACCACGGCATCGTGCTGCCGCCGGACATGGCCATGCTGTTCAAGGCGCTGATCACGCTGGAGGGCCTGGGCCGCCAGCTCAACCCCGACTTCCAGCTGGTCGCGCACATCACCCCCTTCGTCAAGGAGTTGATCGTCGCCCGCTATCATCCGGCGGCGCTGCTCAAGCGCGGCCGCCAGTCGCTGTCGGAAGGGCTGGAGATGATCACCGGCCTGCCGCGCGACCTGGTGCGCATCGGCCGCGACATGCGCCACGGCAAATTCCGCGTCAACCTCGACCTGCAGCGGCTGGACAACTTCGGCAAGCAGCTGGACCGCAGCAGCAACCGGCTGACCATGGGCATCGTCACCGGCTGCCTGATCATAGGCTCGTCCATCGTGATGACGGTGAACGCCGGCCCCAAGCTGTTCGGCCTGCCCTTTTTCGGCTTCGTCGGCTTCATGCTGGCGCTGTTCAACAGCGTGTGGCTGGTCTGGTCGATCTGGCGCTCCGGCAAGGACTTATAAGCCGGCAAGCAGCCATTGGAACCATTGGCAATAAGGAAAACTGCGGCGTCAAGTCGACGGCGGACAGGTCGATAGCAGGGGGTGCGCCCATCAGGACATCGCCATGAAAATCGCCTCCGCCACCGTCAGCCTTGGCAGCAGCTTCAGCCAGAGCCAATCCCTCAGCGTCACCCAGACCCTCGCCGTGCAGCAACCAATGCCGCAAGCCGACAGCGTGCAGCTGAGCAGCCAGGCGACCCAGTCCAGCCTGCTCGGCCATCTGGCCTCGGACAAGGACGCCGTCTACAGCTTGATCGAAGCGATACTGGAGAAAGCCTTCGGCGTCCACTTCAAGCTGCTGTGCCTGTTTCCGCTCAACCCAGACCAAACGCAAGCGCCGGCCGCAGCCCAGCCCGAAGTCAGCGCGCAGCAGGACATAGATTACCAGGAGCAGCAGCGGCTCAATTTCACCGCCAGCGGGCAGATCACCACCCAGGACGGCAAGCAGTTGCAATTCTCGCTGAACATGCAGATGCAGAGCAGCTATCAATACCACAGCAACCAGCGCTACCAGTCCGGCGGAGCCGCAAGCCACGACCCGCTGATGGTCAACCTGGCTAGCAACGCCGGCAGCCTGGACGGCGCCAGCGTCAGCTTCGACCTGCAGGACAACGGCCAGATGGCGAGCCTGCCCTTCTCCAGCCAGGGCGGCTGGCTGGCTCTGGACAAGAACGGCGACGGCAAGATCAATGACGGCAGCGAGCTGTTCGGCCCGCAGTCGGGCAATGGCTTCGCCGACCTGGCCAAGCTGGACAGCAATCACGATGGCGTGATCGACGAGAACGACCCCGCCTTCGCCCAGCTGAAGATCTGGACTGGCCGCGACAGCAGCGGCAAGGACCAGCTGCTATCGCTGAAGGATGTCGGCATCGGCGCCATCCTGCTGCCCAGCGTCGACGCGCCGCTGACGCTGCGCGCCAATGCCAGCGACCCCGCCCCGCAAGCGCAGATGCGGCGCGCCGGCGTCTTCGTCAAAGACGACGGCGAAGCCGGCATGATCAGCCAGCTGGACGTCTACGGCTGAGCGCCTATTGCGGCCGGCTGACGATGTCGGCCTTGAACCATTTGCGCGATAGTGCCTGCAAGGTGCCGTCGCGCTGCAGATGGCCTATCGCCCGGTTCACCTCGGCCAGCAGCTGCGGATTGCCCTTGCGCACCACCACGCAGGCATCCTCCCGCGCCAGCATGCGCCCGGCCGGCACCAGCTCGCCCTTGCTCTGCAGCGACAGATTGAACGCCGCCAGCCGGTTGATCACGATGGCGTCCACCTCGCCGCGGCGCAGGCCGTCGTACTTGGTCGGATCGTCCTGATACAAATGCACGTGGGCCTGCGGCGCATGGGTCCGCAGCCATTGCTCGTAATTGGAACCCGAACTGACGCCGACATGGGAGCCGGCCAGATCGCCGGCGTTATGGAAACGCGCCAGGTCCGCCTTGCGCACCACCAGCTGCAAGCCGGAATAGGTATAGGGAATGGAAAAATCGAAGCGCTTGGCGCGTTCGGGCGTCGCCACCACCTGGTTGATCACCACATCCAGCCGCCCGGCCGCCAGGCTATTCAGCATATGCTCCCACAGCACGGTCTGGAAACGCGCCGCCACCCCCATCTGCGCCGCCAGCGCCCGGCCGAAGTCCACTTCGAAGCCTTGCAGCCGGCCGTCCTTCATCTGGCTGTACGGCGGAAACGTCCCCTCCAGGCCGATCAGCAAGGCATGATCGCGCTGCGCCCTCGCCCACGGGCCGTCGCCCGCCCGCGCCAGCGGCGCCAGCAGCAGCGCGCACAGCGCCCACCTCCCCCACACCGCCACCGTCATATCGCTTCCCTCCCCGCGCCTCACTGGCATTAAGGGCAAGCCCCATCTTTACAAAATAGGCGATGGCCACCGGCCGGCCAGGAAAAAGCGGAGGAAAATCCTTTTCCGACAAGGCATTCCGCGCGCGGCAGCCCAAAGCGGCGGCCACGCTTCCGCGCCAGGCTGAGGAAAAAAACCTTGAAAAACGCGATTGACTCTGCAAATGATAATTATTATCATTTTCAAAAACCCACACAGGAGCAAGTCAGATGAACGCCATGCTGGTAGGAGCCGATACCCTGGGCAATATCCCCGACGTGCTGCAGAACTACGGCATCACCATCCACCGCCACCTGAGCGGCCGCAACAGCTCGCACCAGCGCAAGGTGGACCGCCTGCCGGCAGGCACCGACCTGCTGATCCTGTTCACCGATTTTCTCGGCCACAACGTGATGCGCCATTTCCGCGACCTGGCCGCCGAGGAGAAGATCCGCTTCATCGCCTGTCGCCGTTCCGTCTGCGCGCTCAAGCAGTCGCTCACCGGCGCCGGCATGTGCGAAAACCCTTGCGCCGCCTGCCCGCAACGCGCCAGCGAAAAGGCCGGCAAGCGCAAGCGCTGACCGGCCGCGGCAAAGCTTTTCTCTAAGCTCTACCTTTGTAGATTGACGAGCCGGCGCAAGCCGGCTCTTTTTTTCGCCTCAGCCTTCCGCCAGCCGCACCGCCGGCGGCTGCCAGCGGCGCTGGCGCCAGTCGTTCTGCCGCTGCCGGTCCATGAAGGTCCACGCCACCAGGCGGCTCTGCTTCTGCCCCTGCGCCATCGGCACGGTCAGGCTGTGGGCGCCCGCCTGCCGCAGCGCGCGCTGGATCGCGGCCAGGCTGGCCGATTTGGACACCAGGCTGGTGAACCAGTACACCCGCTCCGCCAGCGCCGCGCTCTCTTCCACCATCCGGCAGACGAAGGCTTCCTCGCCGCCCGCGCACCACAATTCGCGGTTCTGCCCGCCGAAATTGAGCTTGGGCGAACGCTTGCCGCCGTCTTTGCCCAGATTCTGCCATTTGCGCCGCGCAGCGGCGTCGGCTTCGGCCTGGGAGGCGTGGAACGGCGGGTTGCACAGCGTCAGGTCGAAGCATTCATCGGCCGCCAGCACATGGCGGAATATCGACTGCGGCGAGGTCTGCCGGCGCAGCTCGATATGCGCCGCCATGCCGGGATTGGCCGCCAGAATGGCCTGGGCGTTGCTCAGGGCCTCGTCGCCGACATCGGTGCCGACAAAGCTCCAGCCGTACTCGGCATGGCCGATCAGCGGGTAGACCGCGTTGGCGCCGGTGCCGATATCCAGCGCGCGGATGCCGGCGCCGCGCGGAATGCCGGTCTTGTGCCCGCGCGCCAACAGATCGGCCAACGCGTGGATGTAGTCGGCGCGGCCGGGAATCGGCGGGCACAGATAGCCGGCGGGAATGTCCCAGCCGTCGACATCGTAAAACAGCTTGAGCAGCGCCCGGTTCAGCGCCCTCACCGCCGCCGGGTCGGCGAAATCCACCGACTCGTCGCCGAAAGCGTTCTTGCCGACATGCGCGGCCAGCCCGGGAAATGCCGCGATCAGCGCGGCGAAATCGTAGCGTCCCTGATGGCGGTTGCGCGGGTGCAAGCGGGCGGCGGGCGGGGCGGACGGTTTGGCGGGCATGGAAACTCCTGAAGCGGCGATGCGAACCGGGGCGATCCGCCCCGGCGAAAGGCGACACTATACCCAAGTTGGCCCGGCGGCGCAGGCCGCCGCGCTAGGCCGGCGCCGCCGCCAGCGCCTGGGACCGGCGGTCGAACCACTCGCGCAAAGCGGGATCGAAAGCCTCCGCCAGCCTCCGCGCCTGTTCCCACGCCGCCTCGGCCTCGCCGCGCCTATCCAGCCGCCGGCAGGCGCGCGCCCGCTCCAGCAGCAAAAACGCCCGGTCCACGTCCTCCGGGCCATTGGCGGCGATCAAGGCCAGGCCGGCGTCGGCCGCCCGCAAAGCCGCCTCGGCGTCGCCCAGGCGGTTTTCCACCAGCGCCTGCAGATAGCGCGCGCGTTCGCGGTTCAGCCAAGTGCCGGCCCGCAGCCACAAATCATGCGCGCGATCGGCGCCTTGGCGCATCGCCTGCGCCACCGCCTCGTCCGCTTCGTCCAGCTGCGGATGGTCCAATAGCGCGGACACGATATTGTTGAGCGCGGCGGCCAGCGCCGCGTCCTGCCCGCTGGCCGGCGGCAAGGACTCGGCCAGCAGCGGCGCCAGCGCCTGCGCCGTTTGCCGCGGCGGCTGCCCGGCCGCCAGGTGCTGCAAGCTGGCGAAACGCACCACGCGGCCCGCCAGTTCGCCGCTGACGCCGCAGGCTTCGGCCAAACGGGCCTCCAGTTGCCGGGCATCCGCCTCCTGTCCCCCCAGGCCGGCGGCCACGGCGGCGCTGCGCAGCAGCCGGGGCGCGGCGGCTCGCGACAGCAGCTTTTGCTGCAGCGACCAGGCGGCTTCCCAGCCGCCCTGCGACTCGCCGACCACATGGTTGATCAGCCAGCTCAGGCTGGACAGTTCTTCGTCGCTCAACGGTTCCGCATCCGCCAGCAGACGCAGCCCTTCGGCCGCCGCCGGCAAATCGTCGTCATGATCGGCAAGCAGTTTCTGCAGCATCCGGCTGGGTTCCATCATTCCGCTCCTGGTTCGAATTCAGACCGAATCATGACAATGAATTAATCGGCCGCCAAGAAAAAACCGGCTGCCGCCGGTTTCGTCATTCCTTCATGCGCCTACTCGCCCTGCCCCGCCCGGCGCGCCGCCTGCTGCAACAAGGCCAGCTGCTGCGAGAACTGGCGGCAATTGCCGCACAGCAGCAGGTGCATTCTCAGCTTCAGGTGTTCGCCCGTGGTCAACGGCCGGTCCAATCCGGCGGATATCAGCCGGCTGGCCGCGCGGCAACTCAACTTCATAGCTCGCCCTCCCGGCTCCAGCGTATGGAAAAACATTCGCGCAGGCTCATCCGCGCGCGGTACAGCAGCACCGAACAGTTGGTCGCGGTGATCTCCAGATTGTTACAGATGTCGGCGATTTCCATACCCATCACCTCGCGCATCACGAACACCATCGCGGTGCGCTTGGGCATCACCTGCGAGCATTGCTCGAACACCTGCCAGAACTGCCGCGAAATCAGCTGCGATTCCGGCCCGCTCCAGGCCTTCACCGGCTCGCGCCAGTGGCCATCCTGGCTGAACAGTCCATCGAAATCGCCGTCGTCGGCTTCGTCCTCCAGCGATTCGAACAGCTTCTCCCTGCCCTTGCGCCGCATGCCGTCTATCAGCTTGAAGCGCAGGATGGAGGTGAGCCAGGTGCGCAAGGTGGACTTGCCGGAGAAATTGTTCTGCGACTCCAGCGCCGCCAGCAGCGTTTCCTGCACCGCCTCCTCGGCCGCGTCGCGCTCGCGCAGCTGCGCCAGCGCGTAACGCAGCAGGTAGGGCCGCTCCTGCTCTATCAGTTGGGCGTCTATCATCCGGGTCTACTCCCTGCAGAATTCCACCGCCTGGTCCAGGCGGTCCACCGCCAGCACTTTCAGGCCCTCGATTTCCTGGCGCGGCTTGTTGGCCGTCGGCACGATGGCGCGGGTGAAGCCGAGCTTGGCCGCTTCCTTCAGCCGCTCCTGCCCGCGCGCCACCGGCCGCACTTCGCCGGCCAGCCCTACTTCACCGAACACCACCAGCTTTTCCGGCAAGGGCTTGTCGCGCAGCGACGACACCATTGCCAGGATGATGGCGAGGTCGGCCGCCGGCTCGATGATCTTCACCCCGCCCACCGCGTTGAGGAACACATCCTGGTCGAAACAGGCGACGCCGCCGTGGCGGTGCAGCACCGCCAGCAACATGGACAGCCGGTTCTGCTCCAGGCCCACCGCCAGCCGCTTGGGCTGGCCGCCGTGGCAATCGTCCACCAGCGCCTGCACCTCCACTAGCAGCGGGCGGGTGCCTTCCTGGGTCACCAGCACGCAGGAGCCGGCGACATCGTCGCGGTACGAGGACAGGAAGATGGCCGACGGATTGGACACGCCTTTCAGGCCGCGGTCGGTCATCGCGAACACGCCCAGCTCGTTGACCGCGCCGAAGCGGTTCTTGATCGCGCGTATCATCCGGTGGCTGGAGTGCGAATCGCCCTCGAAATACAGCACGGTGTCCACCATGTGCTCCAGCACGCGCGGGCCGGCCAGCGAGCCGTCCTTGGTGACGTGGCCCACCAGCAGCACGGTGATGCCGCTTTGCTTGGCCATCCGCGTCAGCTGCGCCGCGCATTCGCGCACCTGCGACACCGAGCCCGGCGCCGAGGTGACGTGCTCGGTGTACAGCGTCTGGATCGAGTCGATCACCACCACTTCCGGCGGGTCGTTCTTCAGGGTGGCCAGGATGTTTTCTATGCAAATTTCCGCCAGCAGGTTGACGCTGCTGGTATCCAGCGCCAGCCGCGAGGCGCGCAGCGCGATCTGCTGCGCCGACTCCTCGCCCGACACGTACAGCACCTTGCGGCGCTGGCCTATCACCGACAGCGCCTGCAACAGCAGCGTGGACTTGCCGATTCCGGGGTCGCCGCCGATCAGCACCACCGCGCCGCGCACGATGCCGCCGCCCAGCACCCGGTCCAGCTCGTCGATGCCGGATGGGTCGCGCGGGGTTTCCTCGGTCTGCACTTCGGACAGCCGCTGCACCTTGGTGACATTGGCCGCCCACGACTGGAAGCGCGGGCCGGCCGCCGCCGGCGTGGACACCGCTTCGGTCAGGGTGTTCCAGGCATTGCAATGCGGGCATTGGCCCTGCCATTTGGGCGTCTGCCCGCCACACTCGGTGCAGCTGAATACGGTTTTGGTTTTGGCCATCGGAAAAATCAGGACAAGGTGGAAGGAGTCAAGGCGGGAAGGATAGCAGGAGCGGCGCGAGCGGGCTCTGGAAAAACGCTCAACCCGGCGCGCGGCCCGGATCGGTCTTGTTCAGATCCTGGATGATGTTGAGCAGGCGCTTCTGGTCCGGCTCGCCCTTGCCACTGGACTGGCGCGCGGCGCTGCCCGCGCTGCTGGGGCTGCCGTTGCGCATCGCCGCCAGCACCGCTTCCACCTGCGGGTCGTTCTTGGCGGCGCGGTCGGCCTCTTCGCTGGTGAGCGGCTTGGGGCCGTCGCCGTTCTTGCCCCCCGACATCGCGGCGCTGGCTGGCCGGTCGGCCGACATCGCGGCGCTGGAGCCGGTCGGTTTTTCCGGCGGCGGCGCCATCGTCTCCAGCTTGTTCTTCGCCATGTATTCGTTCATCTCGCGCCAGCCGGCGTAAATCGACGCCTTGTCGGCTTCCGGATTGCGCAGATAGCACTCTTCCAGCGAGCGGCCGGTCTGGCGGCAGGCCGCGCCCACCGCCTTGTCGGAATCCTTGGTCAAGCCGGAAACCGTGCCTACCCAGTTGCAGCCGGCCAGCGCCAGCAGCGTCATCAGCAAAACCAGTGCTTTCATCTTGTTCCCGCCTTGTTCACGATTGCGGCTTGCGCAGGTCCAGCTCCACCACCTCGCCGCTGCGGCCGCGGCTGTCGCCGCCCAGCCAGTACAGCAGATGCGGCATCAGATCGGCCAGCTCGCCGCGCTCGCCCTTGGCCTCGCCCGGGTGGGTGCGGTTGCGCTGCGGCGAGTTGACCGGTCCCGGCGTCAGCAGGTTGACGCGCAGATTGGCGTGCATCTCCCACTCGCTGGCCGCCACCTTGGTCAGATAAGGCAGGCCGGCGTTGGACGCGCCGAAGCCGCCCCAATACGCCGCCGGATGCAGGCCGTGGCTCTCGCCGACGAACAGCACCGACGCGTCCGGCGCCGCCTTCAGCAGCGGCAGGCAGGCGCGCGTCAGCGCGAACGGCGCCACGGTGTTGATCCGGTACTGGTTCATCCATTCTTCTATGGTCTGGTTCGACAGCGGCGACAGCGCGTAAAAATGCGAGGCGCAGTGGAGTATGCCGTCAAGCCGGCCGAATTCGCGCTGGATGGTCAGGGCCAGGTTGCCGAACTCATTCTCGCCCGCGTTCAGGAGGTCGAGCGGCGCCGCCGCCGGTTCCGGCGCGCCGGTGGCCACCACTTCATCGTAGACCTTCTCCAGCCCCTTGACGCTGCGCGCGAGCAGCACCACCGCGGCGCCGTGGCGCGCCAAGGCCAGGGCCGCCTCGCGGCCTATTCCCTGGGAGGCGCCGGTCACCAGGATCACGCGCCCTGCCAGGGCATCTTTGGCAAACTCTGTTTTCATTGTCGTGCTTTCATTCGTAAATCCTGCATCACCGCTGCCGCCGCGGCCACCCCGCTGCGCGCCGCGCCTTCCAGCGTGGCCGGGTAATCGGGACATGCCCAATCGCCGGCCAGATAAATTCCTTCCGCGCCGCTGCGGACCGTTGCCCGCCGCAAACCCACCGCGCTGGCGAAAGTGGCGCGTTTTTCCACTATCACCTTGCATTCGATCGGCTGTTCCAAATGAGGCGCCAGCCGACGCACGTCGTCCAGCACCGCGCGCACCAGTTCGTCCTGCTCCGGCAGCGCCGGCGGCGCGCTGAGCACCGCCGCCACCAGGCCGGCCTCTCCGCACAGCGCCTCGCGGTCGAACAGCCAGTCGGCCGCGCCGCCGCGCACGCCCATCATCGGCGCCGGCAGGCGCGGCGAAGCCGCGAAGCGCAGGTAGACGGTGACGATGGGACAGTAGCGGTAATCCTGCAACTGCGCCCGCAAGCGCGGCTCGTCCAGCAAAGCGGCCGCATGGTAGGGAGCCGCGGCCAACACCACGGCGTCGTACGCCTCGCCATCCACCAGCAGCCTGCCCGCCTCCCGCGACAACCGGCGCACCCGGCTGCCCAGACGCAAGTCCGCTCCCTGGCCGGCCAGCCAGCGCCAAGCGGGCTCGGGAAACAGCGCCGACAGGTGGCGCGCCGGCAGCAGCAGGTCGCTGGCCGCGCGGCGCGCGCCCAAGCTGTCTCGCAGCACGGTCGCCAGCACCTGCATCGATGCCTGCTCCGGCGGCGTGTTCAGCGCCGACAACACCAGCGGACGCCAGAATTCGCGCAGCGCCTCCTCCTGCTGGCCGTGGTCGCGCAGCCAGTCGGCCACCGCGCAGTCCTGGGGCAAGCGATAAGCGGCGGCGCGCAAACCCAGCAGCGCCCGCGCCAGCTGCCATTTGGCCGACCAGCCCAGGCCGCGCGCCGCCAGCAGGCCGGCTGCCAGGTGCAGCGGCGCCGGCCAGCGCGGGCAGCGCATGTCCACCCCGCCCTCGCGCCGCCACTGCAGCGGCAGGCGGCGCAGCAGGCTTTCGGGCTCGGCCCCCACCCGCCGCATCAGGCGCAGGCATTCTGCATAAGCGCCCAAGAGAATGTGCTGACCATTGTCAAACCTGTCGCCATCCGTGCCGACCTGGCGCGCGCGGCCGCCGGGTTCGCGTCCGGCTTCCAGCACGGTGAGGTCCGCCTCTCCGGCCAGCTCCACCGCGGCGGCCAGGCCGGCCCAGCCGGCCCCCACCACCGCCACCCTGGGCTTCACGGCCGGTAGCCGAGAGTCCAGGTTTTCCAGGCCAGCCACAATTTGCGGCCAGTGCCCAGCGACAAGCGCTGGTTCAGCACCTTGGCCGGGCCGTCCTGCTGGATTTCCCGCAGCGTGGCGCGGTAGATGGCGGCCATCAAGAGGCCCGGCCGCTGCGACTTGCGATCCGCCGCCGGCAGCAGCTCCCATGCCTTGCGGTAGTGCTCCTCGGCGCGCTCGATCTGGAAGGCCATCAATTGCTTGAACGCCTCGCTTTCCTCGTAATGCAGGATATCCATCGCCGGGCAGTTGAAGCGCTGCAGCTCCTCCATCGGCAGGTAGATGCGGTCGCGGCGCGCGTCCTCGCCGACGTCGCGGATGATGTTGGTCAGCTGGAAGGCCACGCCCAACTCATGCGCATACTCCAACGTACGCTCGTCGCTATAGCCGAAGATGCGCGCCGCCAGCTGGCCCACCACGCCCGCCACCCGGTGGCAATACAGCAGCAGGTCCTGGAAACGCTGGTAACGCACCATGGACAGGTCCATCTCCATGCCGTCGATGATTTCCTCCAGTTGCTCGCGCGGCAGCTGGAAGGCGGACAGATGCGGCAGCAACGCGCGCATCACCGGATGATCGGCCTCGCCCTGGTAGGCCCGGCCCACCTGGCCGCGCCACCAGGCCAGCTTGGCCTGCGCCACGCCCAGGTCGTGGCACTCGTCCACCGCGTCGTCCACCTCGCGGCAAAAGGCGTACAGCGCGGTGATGGCGCTGCGCCGCTCGGCCGGCAGAAAGCGGAAGCTGTAATAGAAACTGGAGCCGCTGGCCGCGGCCTTGTCCTCGCAATACTGATCGGGCGTCACACGCCTCTCCTATGCTGCCGCCGGCGCCGCCCGGGCGCCGGCAAGATTTCCATCGCGGGCGCCGGCCTCATACGGCCCGGCATGCCCGCCACATCATGTATATCCAATCCAGGCCGTTCAGCTTGGGCCGCTGCCTGAACACGTCGCCGCCCGAGGCGTGCAGCTTCTTCAGGATGCGCTCGCCGCCCAGGATGATCAGCCGCAGCTCCAGTCCCAGGCGCCCCTGCAGCGTGCGGCCCAGCGGCGCGCCGGCCTGCAGCATCTTGCGGGCGCGCTCCACCTGGTACAGCATCATGCCGCGCCAGGCGTCGTCGCACTGGCCGGCCTCGATCCGTCCTTCGTCCAGCCGGAAGCGCGCCAGGTCGTCCTGCGGCAGGTAGACCCGGCCTTTTTGCCAATCCACCGCCACGTCCTGCCAGAAATTGATCAACTGCAGCGCGGTGCAGATGCCGTCCGACTGGGCCAGGCTGCGCGCGTCGTCGACGCCGTACAGCGCCAGCATCAGCCTTCCCACCGGATTGGCGGAGCGGCGGCAGTAATCGACCAGCTCGGCGAAGCTCTGGTAGCGCGTCTTGACCACATCCTGGCGAAAAGCCGACAGCAGGTCGTGAAACGGCTGAAACGGCAGCCCATGCGCGGCGATCGCCGCCGCCAGCGGCCGCATCAGTTCGATCTGCGGCTCCGCGCCGGCCTCGATCCGCGCCAAATCGGCGGACAGCCGGTCCAGTTCGGCCAGCCGCGCGGCCGCGTCGGCGTCGCCCTCGTCCGCCACATCGTCGGCGTAGCGCGCGAAATGATAGATCGCATGCACCGCCCGCCGCATCCGGCGCGGCAGCAGCAGCGAACCTACCGGAAAATTCTCGTAATGACCAACCGACATCCGCGCCTTCCCGCCCTCATCCAGACTGCCGATTATAACCGAGCGCCCGCCCAGCCACAGCGTCCTGAGGCCTGACAATGCCATGCGCGCATGTCCTCAGCCATGCCAATCGTCGCGGCGCGGGAAATTTCACGTTTTGCGCCGCCCCGGGTTTACAAGCGCCCGTCGGCGACATATACTCGCTCCCACTGTGAATGCAGCGCATGGGGGTATAGCTCAGCTGGGAGAGCGCTTGCATGGCATGCAAGAGGTCAGCGGTTCGATCCCGCTTATCTCCACCAAAACCTGCTTCACACGCCGCCAGACGGCCCGCCCTTCCCAGGCGGACAAAAAAACAGCCCGCGCAAGCGGGCTTTTTTCATTCCTTTCGCCCACACGCCCCGCGTCGCAAATTCCCCGATCATAACTATGATCAATTTAAGCCGGGCGCGCGCCCGCGCCGGTCCCACCCAACCGTTGCGACGACATTCGCCATGACGAGCAAGCCCCACCTCTCCTCGGCCGCGCGCTGGGCGGCGGCCACGCTGCTGCTGGCGCTGGCGCTGACCACGCTGGCCTGCCGGCAGATCGAGCAGCGCAATGCCGAAACGTTGCGCCAGGCCGCCAGCCAGCAGGCGCAACGAGCGCTCTCCGCCATCGTCGAGCGGCTGCAGCGCTACGCCTATGGCCTGCGCGGCGCCCGCGGCGCGGTAGTCGCCGCCGGCGACGGCCCCCACGCTCAGGAAGCCTTCCACCGCTACAGCCTGAGCCGGGAGCTGCCGCGCGAATTTCCCGGCGCGCGCGGCTTCGGCTTCGTCAGGCGGGTGCCGGAAACCGAACTGAAAGCCTTCGCCGCCGCCATGCGCGCCGCCACCGGCTTTTCCGTTCACCAGTTCCAGCCTTACCGCGCCGAGCACGCCATCATCCAGTTCATCGAACCGCTGGCCGCCAACCGCCAGGCCGTCGGCCTGGATATCGCCTCCGACCCCGACCGCCGCGCCGCCGCCCAGGAGGCGGTCGATAGCGGCGAGGCGCGCATCAGCGCGCCGGTCACGCTGCTGCAGGCGCCGCGCCTCAGCAAACAGGGCTTTCTCATCCTGATGCCTATCTACCGCGACATCCTCACGCCGGCCAGCCTGGCCGAACGTCGCGCGCAGGCGCTAGGCTGGAGCTACACCCCGGTGGTGATGCCCGAAGTGCTGGCCGGCCTGGAGCAGGATCCGCAGGACGGCTGGGTGGAGCTGAGCGACGCCACCAATCCGGCCAATCCGCTCGGCTTCTTCCGCAGCTACGCCTCAGGCTCGGCCGAAGCCGCCGTCGCCACCCAATCGGCGCCGATTTTCGGCCGCGTCTGGCGCCTGACCTTCCACGCCAGCCCCGCCTTCGCCGACAGCCTGCAGCTGCCGCCAACGCGGCTGCTCAACCTGGGCAGCTTGCTGTTCAGCCTGTTCTGCGCCGCGCTGGCCTATGCCTGGCGCAGCGAAATGCTGTCGCGCAAGCGGCTGCTGGACGCGAGAATGACCTCGCCACCATTGTCGAAAGCTCGATCGACGCCATCATCGGCAAGACGCTGGACGGCATCGTGATCAGCTGGAACAAGGGCGCGCAGGAGATGTTCGGCTACCACGCCGGCGAAGCCCTCGGCCGCTCGCTATGGCAATTGATCGTTCCGGAGGACAAGGAGCGCGAAGAGCACGACATCCTGTCCCGCATCGCCCGCGGCGAGCGCATCGCCCATTTCCAGACGGTGCGCCGCCGCAAGGATGGCAGCCTGATCGACGTGGCGGTGTCGGTGGCGCCGATCTACGGCGACAACGGCGCGGTGATTGGCGCGGCCAAGACGGTGCGCGACATCACCCGGCAAAAAGCGATGGAAGCGGAGCTGCTGGCGCTGAATACCAGGCTGGAAGAACAAGTGGCGGAACGCACCTTGCAACTGGAAGGCGCTCGCCGCGACCTGCGCACGGTGCTGGACTCGGTGCCCTCGATGATAGGCTACTGGGACAAGAATCTGGTGAACCGGGTGGCCAACCATGCCTATCACAACTGGTTCGGCCTAGAGCCCGACAGCCTGCCCGGCACCCGGCTGCCCGACCTGCTGGGCGAGGCGTCGTTCTCCATCAGCCGGCCGCACGTGGAAGCGGCGCTGCGCGGCGAATCGCTGCGCTTCGAACGCACCCTCCCCGATCTGGACGGCAACCCCCGCCACACTCTGGTCCATTATCTGCCCGACGTGATGGACGGCGAAGTGCGCGGCTTCTACTCGGTGGTGCACGATGTCACCGAACTGGTTGAAGGCCGGCTGCAACTGGCGGCGGCGCTGCGCGAGAACCAAGCCTTGCTCGGCATCATCAACGAGCAGCTGCAATACGCGGTCACCGACCCCGAGGGACGCTTCCTGGAAGTCAACGACCGCTTTTGCGAGATCAGCGGCTATCGCCGCGAAGAGCTGCTGGGCCGCAACCACCGCATGCTGGCCGAAGGCCTGCACGACGAGCCGTTCTGGCAGGGCATCCGCCAGACGCTGGACCGCGGCGAAGCCTGGCACGGCGAAATCTGCAACCGCGCGCGCGACGGCTCGCTGCGCTGGGCCGATACCGTGATCGTCCTCCAGCGCGACGGCGACGGCGCGATCGAACGCGTGATCGCGCTGCGCATCGACGCCACGCGCCGGCGCCTGATCGACGCCGAAGTCAGCCGGCTGAGCCTGCTACTGTCCAATGTGCTGAGCGCCGCATCGGAAGTTTCCATCATCGCCACCGACCGCGACGGCCTGATCACGGTGTTCAACGCCGGCGCGGAGCGGATGCTGGGCTATGTCCAGGATGAAATGGTGGGTCGCTGCACGCCGGCCCGCTTCCACCTGGCCGACGAAGTCGCGGCCCGCGGGCGCGAACTTAGCCAACAGTACGGCGAAGACATTGCCGGCTTCCGGGTATTCGTCCATGTGCCGGAATCGGCCGGCGCGGAAATCCGCGAATGGACCTATGTGCGCAAAGACGGCGGCCACGTCGCCGTCTCGCTGGCGGTCACCGCGATGCGCGACGGCGACGGCGCCATCAGCGGCTATGTCGGGATCGCCACCGACATCGCCGAGCGGCGGCGCTCGGAAATGCAGCTGCGGCAAGCCAAACAGCAGGCGGAACAGGCCAATCAGGCGAAAAGCCGCTTCCTCGCCAATATGAGCCACGAAATCCGCACGCCGCTGAACGCGGTGCTGGGCCTGCTGCAGCTGCTGCAGCGAACGCCGCTGGACATCCGCCAGCAGGACTACGTGGCCAAGACCCGCGCCGCAGCCAATTCACTGCTGGGGCTGCTCAACGATATCCTGGACTTCTCCAAGATCGAGGCCGGCAAGCTGCAGCTGGACCCCCACCCCTTCGCGCTGGACGACCTGCTGCGCGACCTGGGCATCATCTTGTCCGGCAGCCACGGCGACAAGGACGTGGAGCCGGTGTTCGAAATCGACCCGGAACTGCCGGCCGCGGTGATAGGCGACCGGCTGCGGCTGCAGCAGATCCTGATCAACCCGGCCGGCAACGCGATGAAGTTCACCGAACGCGGACAGGTGATCATCAGCGTCGGGCAGATCCTCAGACAAGGCGACGCGACGACGCTGCACTTCGGCGTCAGCGACACCGGCATCGGCATCGCCGCGGAACAGCTCAAGCGCGTGTTCGACGGCTTCACCCAAGCCGAAGCGTCCACCGCCCGCCGCTTCGGCGGCACCGGACTGGGGCTGGCGATCAGCCAGCGGCTGGCGCGGCTGATGGGCGGCCAATTGGAAGCGCAGAGCGAACCCGGCCGCGGCAGCCGCTTCTGGCTGGAAATCACGCTGAAAATCGCCGATCCCGCGCCGCTGGTGGCCCCCGGCGGGAAAGCACTGCGAGTGCTGATCGTCGACGACAACCCGCTGGTGGGAGAAGTGCTGGGCCACACGCTGCAGGCCGCCGGCTGGCATAGCGACTACATCGCCAGCGGCGCCGAGGCCGCGCGCGCGCTGGAGGCGGGCCGCCGCTACGACGCGGTGCTGCTGGACTGGCGCCTGGCCGGCAGCGACGGCGTGGAAACCGCGGCCCGCCTGCGCGCCGCCGGCGCCGGCAAGCCGCCGGTGCTGATGATGGTCACCGCCAACGGCCGCGAGACCCTGTCGCACATCGCCGACGCGCCGTTCGCCGAACTGCTGACCAAGCCGATGACGCCGCGGCAACTGATCGAGTCGGTGCAAGCCTGCCTGAGCGGCCGCGCCGGGCCGCCCTGCCAGATCGCCGCCGAGCCGCGCCTGCCCGGCATGCGGCTGCTGCTGGTGGAGGACAACGCGCTGAACCGGCAGGTGGCGTCGGAGCTGCTCGCCCTTGAAGGCGCGCGCGTAGAGCTGGCGGAAGGCGGGCTGAGCGGCGTGGAAAAAGCCACCGCGGCCGACGCCGATTACGATGTGATCATCATGGACATGCAGATGCCGGACATAGACGGCCTGGAAGCGACGCGGCGCATCCGCGCCAGCGGCTGCGAATCGCCGATCCTGGCGATGACCGCCAACGCCAGCCCCGCCGACCGAGCCGAATGCCTGGCCGCCGGCATGGACGACCATATCGGCAAGCCGATAGACATCAATCAGCTGGCGCCGCGGCTGCTGGCGCTGTGCGGACGCGCGCCGCGGACCGAAGCGGCGGTCGTCGGCGCCGCGCCCGCCTTCGACATCGAACCGGAGGAAGTCGTGCTGCGGCGTTTCGGCCAGCAGGCCGACACCATGCGCAACGCCCTGCGCCGCTTCATCGAGGAAGCGGAACTGCTGGCCAATTTGCTGCAACTGCAGCTGGAAAGCGGCGACGCCGCGCAGCGGGCGGCGACGCTGCACTCGCTCAAAGGCATCGCCGCCACGGTCGGCGCCGCCGCGCTGGCCCGCCGTGCCGGCGAATTGGAGCAATGCGCGAAACCGTCGGCGCCGCGCCCGCTGGATGCCGATGCTTGGCGCGAAGCCGCCATGGCGCTGCAGCAGCTGGCAAAAGACAGCGTGCGCCAGCTGGCCCGCCGCCTGCCCGAACCGGTCGCGGCTGCCGCGCCGGCCGCCGCGCCGGCGCTGTCGGTTCAGGAATGGCGCGAGCGGCTGCAGGCGATCCAGCCACTGCTGGAGCGCGGCAACCTGGCCGCCATCGACCTGGCCACCGCGCTGCTGCCGCTGGCGGGAGAGCGCATGCGGCCGCAAGTGGAAAGCCTGGTGGCGCAGGTTGGACGATTGCAATTCGCGCCTGCCCTGCATCTGCTCAAAACCCTGATCGAAAGCGAGCCATGACATGGACCAATCCCTGAACCAGTTGCCCGGCGCGCCGCGGCCTCGGATCCTGGTGGTGGACGACCAAACCGCCAACATCTTGCTGATACGCGAATTATTCAAGGACGAGTGCGAGATTTTCATGGCGCTGGACGGCGAACAGGCGATCGCGCAATGCCAGGCGCTGATGCCGGACCTGATCCTGCTGGATCTGGTGATGCCGGGCATAGACGGCTTCGAGGTCTGCCGCCGGCTAAAGGAGGATCCGCGCACCCGCGCGGTGCCGGTGATCTTCATCTCGGCCCAGCGCGAGGAGGCCGACGAAGCGCGCGGCTTCGAGCTAGGCGGCGTCGACTACATCGTCAAGCCGGTCAACCGCACCATCTTGCGCGCCCGGGTCCGCACCCACCTGGCGCTGAAATTCCAGACGGACCTGCTCAATTCGATCGCGCTGATGGACGGCCTGACCGGCGTGGCCAACCGCCGCAAGTTCGACGAGGAGCTGCAGACCAGCTGGCTGCTGTGCGCCAGGCAGCGCCAACCAGTCGCGCTGCTTCTGCTGGATGTGGACTACTTCAAGCGCTTCAACGACCGCTACGGCCACCAGGCCGGGGACGACTGCCTGCGCCAGGTGGCGCAGGCAATGCGCCGCGCGCTGCAGCGGCCGCACGATCTGGCCGCGCGCTACGGCGGCGAGGAATTCGCCTGCATCCTGCCGGACACCGACCGCGAAGGCGCCGCGCACCTGGCGGAAACCATCCTGCAATCGATACGCGAGCTGGGCATTCCGCACCAGGATTCGGAGCTGGGCGGCGCCGTGACCGCCAGCATAGGCGTCGCCGTCGCCCAGCCGGAGCCGGACACCGCGCCGCAGACGCTGATCGAAGCCGCCGACCGCCAGCTCTACCAGGCCAAGCGCGCCGGCCGCGGCCGCGTCAGCGCGGCCTGAGACGCTTCAGATCTGCACCAGATCCCTGGCGCCGGCGGTCAGCGTGGACACGTATTCCGCCGTGCGCGCCTCGCGCGGCTGGCGGAAAATCTGCGCGGCGGGGCCAGCCTCTACGACGCGCCCGCCCTCCAAAAACACCACATCGCGAGCGACGCTGGACGCCAGCCGCAGATCATGGGTGGCCATCAGCATGGTGACGCCGTCTGCGGCCAGCTGGCGCAGCACCGCCACCACCTCGGCCGCCAGTTCCGGATCCAGCGCCGACGTCGGCTCGTCGCACAGCAAGAGCTGCGGCGACGGCGCCAGCGCGCGGGCGATCGCCACCCGCTGCTGCTGGCCGCCGGACAGGGTGGACGGCCAGGCATCCGCCTTGTGCGCCATGCCCACTTTGTCCAGCAACTCGCGCGCGCGCCGCTCGGCCTTATCGCGCGGCCAGCGCTGCACGGTCAACAGTCCCTCCATCACGTTCTGCAGCACCGTCTGGTGCGGAAACAGCTGGAAACTCTGGAACACCATGCCGGTGACGCGGCGCACGCGCAGCACGGCGTCGCGCGACAGCTTTCTGCCCGGCTCGAAACGCAAGGTTTCGCCGGCGAGCTGCAGCTCGCCGCCATCCGGCGTCTCCAACAGGTTGGCACAGCGCAGCAGCGTGCTCTTGCCGCTGCCGGACGGGCCGATCAACGCGGTGACGCCGCCCTCGGCCAGCTCCAGGCTGACATCATGCAGCACGGTCTGCTCGCCGAAAGATTTGACGATGCGGCTCAGCTTGATCATGACGCGGCTCCCACCGGCGCCACGTGCCGGTCAAAACGTTTTTCCAGCCGCTCCTGCAGCCAGGTCAATACCGTGCTCAACAACAGGTAGATCAGCGCGGTCTCCAGATACAACAGCAGCGGCTCATAGGTGGTGGCCGCTATGCGCTGCGCCGCCTGGAACATTTCCGGCACCGTCAGCACCGCCGCCAGCGAGGTGTCTTTCACCAGCGAGATGAAGGAATTGGCCAAGGGCGGCACCGCCACCCTGCCCGCCTGCGGCAGGATGGTGCGGCGCATCGCTTGCGACCAGCTCATGCCCAGCGAATACGCCGCCTCCCACTGCGCCTTGGGCACCGAGGCGATCGCCGCGCGTATCACTTCCGAAGTGTACGCTCCCACGCTCAGCACGAAGCCGAGCAAGGCCGCCGGAAACGGATCGAACACGATGCCGACGCGCGGCAGGCCGTAGAAGATCACGAACAGCTGCACCAACAGCGGCGTGCCGCGCACCAGCCAGGAATAAGCGCGCACCAAGAGCACCAGCGGGCGCGGCCCGAACAGCCGGATCAACGCCACCAGCAGGCCAAGCGCCAGGCCGCCGGCGAACGACAGCAGGGTAAGCGGCACGGTGAATACGAAGCCGGCGTAAAGTAGCGACGGCAAGGAGTCCGCCATCAACTGCAACCACGGGGGCATTGCTGCTCCTCAACTCAATGCGACACGTCGGCGCCGAAGTACTTGTGGGACAGCTTCTGATAGCTGCCGTCCGCCTTGATGCCAGCCAGCGCCTTGTCGATCGCCGCCTTCAGCTCCGGGCTGCCTTTGCGCAGGAGCACGCCGGAAGCGTCGCCATTGGCTTCGGTGGCCGCCACTTTCAGACGGGAGGCCGGCTGCTTCTTCTTGAAGTCGAGGAAGGACAAGCTGTCGTTGATGGTGGTTTCCACTCGGCCGGACTCCAGCAAAGCCACCGACTCGTTGAAGCCCTGGGTCGGCACGATTTCGGCGCCGTAGCGCTGCGCCAGCTTGCCGAAGTTGCTGGTCAGGGTATTGGCCGATTTGCGGCCTTTCAGGTCTTCGAAGCGCTTGATGTCGCGGTTGTCGTCGCGGACGATCAACACCGCCTTCGACACGATATAGGGCTCGGAGAAATCGTATTTCTGCTTGCGGGCGTCGGTGATGGCCACTTCGTTGATCACCACGTCGTAGCGCTTCACGTCCAGACCAGCGATCAGGCCGTCCCACTTGCCCTCGACGAATTGCGCCTTCACGCCCAGCCGCTTGGCAATGGCTTGGCCCAGCTCCACGTCGAAGCCGGTCAATTCGCCGGCCGGGTTATGATAGGTGAACGGCGCGTATGTGCCCTCGGTGCCGATCTTCAGCACGCCCGCCTTGCGGATGGCCGCCAGATCGTCCGCCTGCGCGGCGGCCGCGCCCAGGGTCAGCGCCAGCGCCAGTACTGCATTCAGTTTTTTCATCTTCAGGTTCTCCGCGATATCCAGGATCGCCGCCGCAGCGGCGGGCATGTCGGCACCTTAACAGTCGCAACATAGACCTCAAAGTAATAATATTTTTCTTATTTATTTCTTTTGGAAATATAAATACCCATAACGCCTGCGCCTCGCCCGCCAAACAGCGCCACGGCTAGTCAAATCGGGTAATTTGTCCGATTTTTTGAAATATTTCCGCAAAACGCTTGCACGGAAAAAACCGGCAATGTATAGTGCGCTTCCTGTCGAGACCAAACGGCCGCCGCGAAAGCGGAATCGACAGAATATGTGGGGGTATAGCTCAGCTGGGAGAGCGCTTGCATGGCATGCAAGAGGTCAGCGGTTCGATCCCGCTTATCTCCACCACAATTTAGTCCCTATCGTCTAGAGGCCTAGGACACTGCCCTTTCACGGCGGCAACCGGGGTTCGAATCCCCGTGGGGACGCCAGCTTCAACTGGGGGTATAGCTCAGCTGGGAGAGCGCTTGCATGGCATGCAAGAGGTCAGCGGTTCGATCCCGCTTATCTCCACCAGGTTTCAAACGCATTCCGCATTCCAGGCGGAAAGCGGGCAGCAAAAACAGTTTACCGGGGGTATAGCTCAGCTGGGAGAGCGCTTGCATGGCATGCAAGAGGTCAGCGGTTCGATCCCGCTTATCTCCACCAGTAAAAAAGCCGAAATCGCAAGATTTCGGCTTTTTCCGTTTTATTTTCCAAAATTCCGCAAATAAAGAAAAAAGGACGCCTCCGCGCCCACCTCCCCACCCTCTTCCGCCAAAATCTACAAACTCTCTCCACGCAGACGCCCAACCAGTCCCGCCAGCTTGCCGGCGTAGTCCGGATCGGTGGCATAGCCGCCGCGCGCCAGCGCGCCGGCGAAGGCCCGCGCGTCCGAGCCCACCCCCAAGGCGGCGCGATAGCGCGGATTGGTCGCCAGCAGGTCGGCGTAGTCGGCGAAGGCCGCCCGATAGTCGGGATAGGCACGAAAAGGCTCTACCCGCGATTGCCTCTTGCCGTCCAGGTATTCGGTAGTCAACGACGCCGCCACCTCGCCGCGCCAGCGCGAATCGGCCTTGATGCCGAACAGATTATGGCTGTCGCCGCCGTCGGCGCGGCGCAACGGCTTGCGCCCCCAGCCCGACTCCAGCGCCGCGTGAGCCACCAGGATATCCGGCGCCACGCCCAGCCTGTCGGCCGCTTCGCGCGCATACGGCGCCAATTCGGCGACAAAAGCCTGCCGATCCGGCGGCACCGCCGGCATCGCCTGGCCAGCCTTCATCTGCTGCTGCACGCGCCAAGCCTCGGGAGACAGCGCAGTCGGCGCGGCCGCGTCGCCGTCGGCGATGAAACGCTCCACTTCGCCGCGCACGCCGGCCAGCTGCTCGGCGAAACCCGCGCCCGGCGCCGGCAACGCCAGCGGCAAGGCGACGCCGTCAGCAGCCTGAGCGAACGCCGCGCCCAAGCCAGCCTCACTGCGCTGCGTAAACATCCGACTCCCCCTCCAGCACGCGCTGCAGCAATAGCCTGCGCTGCTGCAGCAACTGGCCGTTGCGCAAATTCAATTCGCGGCAATCGGCCACCATGCCGCGCAGCCGCAGCCAATGCCGCTCGCCCTGCTCGCGCTGCCGCTCCGGCAACGCCCGCAAGACCGCGGCCATCGTCAACTCAGCCCCCGCCGGCAGCAAGCGCTCCGCCGCGCCCAGGCGTTCGCGGCGGCTTAGCTCCAGGCGTCGGCACAACGCGCCGATCTCGTCGGCGCAAACCGACAAGGCCTGCGCGTCATGCGCCAGCGCGGCGGCGAACTGCCGCTCCAGACACGCCTGCAGCAAGGGATAAGCCGCCAGGTCGTCCGCCACCGTGGCGAACAGCCGGCGCAAGTCCTGCTGCCTATCCATCAACGACCGCCGTGATACTGCTCGATCAGGCCGGCGAGCCGCTGCGGATCGAAGCGCACTTCGCCGCGCGCCAATGCGGCGCGCACCGCGTCGACCTTGGCCAGATCGACTTCCGGCATCGCCTGCAAGGCCGCCGCCAGCGGCGCCTCGGCCGCGGCGGGAGCCGGACGGGCCGGCGCATCGGCCGTCGCGGCGGCGTCGGTCTTGGCAGGCGCGGCCTTGTCGGCGCGCCAGGAGGAAAGGGAAGATATCTGCATCAGTCTGCCTGCTACTGTGGAATTGGGTGTGATACCCATACAGGGCGACGCCGGGCCGCCAAACTTAAATCCGCAAGCGAAACGGCCGCCTGGCGGTTAGCCCGGGCGGCCGTTGGCGCATCAGAAGTTTTCCGGCAGCATCTTCAGCACCACGATGCGGCGGTTCTCCATCCGGATATAGTGGCCGTAGATCAGCTCCTTCAGGATACGCGCCACCATCTCGCGCGAGGAGCCGATCTGGTCGGCGATTTCCTGCTGGGTCAACTGCTTGCGCAGGATCAGCACGCCGTCCTGCTCGATCAGCATCTGGTTGATCAGGATGCGCACCCTGCCATAGACATCCAGCAAGGCCAGATTGCGCGCCAGCGTAGTCATGTGGCGCACCAGCGAAACCAGGTAGCACATGATGCTGCTGCGCACCTTGTCGCAGCCGGGGAGGCCATCCTCGCTGTCGAACAGGCCGCTGAGGGCCTCGCGCGAGAACATCAGCAACACGCTTTCCTCATCGGCCACCGCGCTGCTGCCGCGGCCGCCGCCGTCCACAAACGACTCCATGCCCAGCATCCCGCCCGGCATCGCCATCTGCAGCACGTATTTCTTGCCCACGGCATCTGCCACATACACCTGCATGCAGCCCCCCAGCAGCAGGTAGACCGCATCCGAAGCGTCGCCCTCCTCGTACAGGGCCTCGCCCCTAGCCAGACGGACGGTTTCGCAACATTCCAGCGCCCGATCCAGCGTATCGTCTGCCAAATGACCAAACAACGGCGTTTGCCGCAACATCTGCGTAACTTGTTCTTGATTCATCTCGGTAACACGTCCCCGACTATCCGGCAGCCCAAGCCTTGAACGGCAAAGCCATGCCCAAGTCATTATTTATTGTTCGCGATATGAGATCTGGCTCATACACCGCGTATTGTTATCAACACAGGGGAAATTGTAAATAATTTGATTAAAATTTATGTGAAAATCGCACAAAAAAAGACCTTGCAACGCAAAGTCTTTTGTGATTGCACAATATTAACAAATACTCACCTGATACCGATGGTATTTTCTCTAAGTTTTTGCAAGTCTTTCTCATTTGGTAGCGCGGACGCAACACCGGGCAGCCCGGTCTTGCCGTCGGCGGCCGAGCCGAACATCGCCACCACCGCCTGAGCCTGGCCCGAAGTCAGGATCAGCAGCTCGATGCGGCGGTTCGCCGCCGCCAGCGGATGCTCGCGGTCGAGCGGCGCGCGCTCGGCCATGCCCACCACCTGCAGCACCGAAGCCGGGGCCAGGCCGCCCTGCAGCATGTGCATCCGCGCCGCCATCGCCCGGTTGCTGGACAGCGACCAATTGGACAAGGCGGCGAAGCCGCCGGCGCTGTGGTACTGCGCCGCGTCGGTGTGGCCGACCAGCAGGATCTGGTTGTCGATCTCGCCCAGCATGGCGCCCATTTGCTGCAGCAGGCCGCGGAAGCGGGGTTCGACGATGGCGCTGCCGCGCTCGAACATGCCCTGCTGATCGGTATCGTGCAGGGTCACGCGCAGGCCGTAAGGCGTGATGATGGTTTGCAGATTGCTGGACAGGCCGGCCTGCTGGCTCATTGTCGACAACTGCGCGGCCAGCTTGCGCAGGTCGGCCTCGCTGTCGTAGCTGCGGCGCGGCATTTCCGGCTGATCTTGCGCCGAACGCTTGTCGCTGTCGCGCAGCGCCGACTTGCTGGCAGCCTGGCTGCCGGTCGGGCCGGGGATGGGGTCGCGCGGGATCAGGCTGCCAGGCGGATTGCCCATGTGGTCGATCTGCTTGCCGTCGCCCTGCATCAGCGGGCTGCCGCCGGAGGTGGTCAACAGCTGCCGCAGGTTTTCCTGATCGCGCGCGGCCAGCACCCACAGCACCAGGAACAGGCACATCAGCGCCAGCACGAAGTCGGCGAACGCCACTTTCCACGCGCCGCCGTGGCCTTCTTCCTCATGGCGGCGCGACACGCGCTTGATGACCGCGCCTTCGTGCTCGTCCTTTTTCTTCAAGCCGGCCATGGATCAGCCCTGACCTTCCAGCATGGTGATCCACGACTCCAGCTGCGAGAAGCTGGGCTTGGTGTTGAGCTGCACCAGGCGGCGGCCGGCGTCGATGGCCAGCAGCGGCGGCTTGCCGGAGGCGTGGGTGGTCAGCACCACTTTCACCGATTCGAAATTGGACAGCTCTTCCTTCACCAGCTGGCTCATCACGTTGGAAATCGGGTCCAGCACGCCGTAGCAGAAGAAAATGCCGATGAAGGTGCCCACCATGGCGGCCGCCACGCTGTTGGCGATTTCGCCGGCGCTGGCGCCCTGGGCGACGGTGTTCATCGCCATCACGATGCCCAGCACCGCCGCCAGGATGCCGAAGCCCGGCATCGCCTCGGCGATCTTATGCAGCGACTTGGACGGCTGGTTCAGCTGCTCGTGGATCGCGTCCAGCTCCTGGTCCAGCACGCCTTCCAGCTCGTGGGCGTTGATCTTGCCCATCGCCATCAGGCGGAAGTTGTCGACGATGAAGGCCAGCAGCTTGGGGCTTTCCAGCACCAGCGGGTAGCGGTTGAACAACGGGCTCTGGCGCGGCGCCTCCACGTGCTGGTCCAGCGCCTTCAGGCCGCGGCTGGCGGTGATCAGCAATTCGTACATCAGCAGCAGCTGCTGGCGCTGGAATTCGGCGCCCTGCTTCTTGCGCGTCGCCACCCGCTTGAGCTGGCCGCCCATCTCCTTGAGCACATGCGGCGGATTGCCCAGCACGATGGCGCCCAGCGCCGCGCCGCAAATGATCAGCAACTCCACCGGCTGCCAGATCACCGACAGCACGCCGCCATGCAGCATGAAGCCGCCGAATACACAAACCAGCACGATCAGGATGCCAAACAGTTGCTGCATGGGATGTTTCCTTGCTTCAGGCCGCCATCAGGCAGGCCTGCATCTTTTTCAGGGCGCTCTTGTTGATCTGGCAGATGCGGGCCTCGGTCAGCTCCAGCACTGCGGCGATCTCCTTGAGACTCAGTTCAAATTCGTAATACAGCTGGATCACCTGCTGCTCGCGCTCGTTCAGCGCGGTCAGCGCGCGCGCCAGCTCGCTCTGCCGCTCCAGCCGCGCCTCCGGCGAATCCTCCGCCGCCAATTCCATGCCGGATGCCACCAATTCGTCGAAGCTGGCCATCGCCTCGGCGTTTTCCGCCAGCAGCGCTTCGCGGTAAGCGTCGGCGTCCAGGCTCAGCAGCGTCATCGCCTCGGCCTCGGACGGCTCGCGCCTGAGCTTGCGCCGCAGCTCGCGCAGGCCGTCGCGCACCCGGTGCGCCTCCTGCCTGACCGAACGCGGCCGCCAGTCCAGCCGCCGCAACTCATCCAGGATGGCGCCGCGGATGCGCAGCATGGCGAAGCCGGCGAAGCGCTCGTCCGGCTCGCCGCCGTAGCGGCGCAGGCAATCGAGCAGCGCCATCAGGCCGATCTGCTCCATGTCCTCGCGGTCGAACACCCCGCCGGCCTGGCTGGCCAGCTGGCGCGCCGCCCGCTTCACCAACGGCGCGTACAAGGCCAGCTGCCGGCTTTCGTCGGCGGCATGGGGAGCGGGTGCGTAGCTTTCGGCGTACATCGGGCTTATTCGATGATCAGCTTGCTGACCATCACTTCGCTGAACGGCAATTCGTTTTGCTCTCGCGCGGCGCTTGCGCGGTAGGCCTTGTCCAGCAGGCGCTGGTAGTCGTCTATGCCCAGCGCGTTGGCGCGCTCGCGCGACAATTGCGACAAGGCGCGCACCGCCACGCTCTTGAGCAGCGGCAGCTGCTCCTTGACCTTGGGCTCGCTCTCCGGGCTGCTGCGGAACACCAGGTCCACCGCCATGTAGCGCGGGTCGCCGCCGGCTTCGCTGCGCAGCATCACCACGATCTTGTCCAGGCTGACGAAACGGTAGTCCATCGGCTTGGGCTTGGCCGGCGCCGCATGGGCGGATTGCTGGTAGTACCACCAGCCGCCGACGCCGGCGCTCGCCGCCAGCGCGGCGACCAGCGCCGCGACGATCAGAGTCTTGCTATTCATTCACTTCCTTCCTTGTCCGGCTTTCAGCCCTGATCCAGCTCAAAGGCTTCCGCCGTCTGCCAGCCCTGCTCGCGCAAGGCGCGGCCCGGATTCTGCTGCGGCTGCTGCTCGCGGTTCTGTCTGCCGCCCTGGCCGTAGCCGGAAGGCGCGCCCTCCTTCACCTCCACCGCCACCTGGGTGTACTGGCGGTTGCCCAGGTCCTGGCGCAGGCTGTCGCCTATGGTTTGCAGCTGCTTGACCACCTCGCTGTGCGAAGCCGTCAGCTCCACCGTCAGCGCGCCGGCCTGATGGCGGATGGCGATCTCCAGCGTGCCCAGCGCCGGCGGGTCCAGGCGCAGGGTGGCGCGGTCCTGGTTCTGGCTGGACAGCACCTGCAGGCGCTCGCCCAGCGCCGCCTGCAGCTTGCCGCTCCAGCTGTCCGGCTGCGACGCCGGCAGTTGCAGGCTGAACGTGTCCGCCGGCTTGGCATTGTCCGCCGCGTGCGGGGCCGGCAACGGCAACGCCGCCAGCAGCGCCGTTTGCTGCGCGTCGGCCCGCGGCGCGGCGGCGTCGGCCGTCAACGCGGCCAGCGCCTTGGCGTCAAGCAAGCTCGGCGCCGCCGCCGCGATGGCGCGCGGCGCGGGCTCCGATGGCTGCGGCTGCGCGTCCGCCGCCACCGCCGGGAGCGGCGCCGGCTGCAATTGCGGCCAGACCAGCGGCGGCTGCATCGCCGGGCTGAGCGCGGCAACATCGACCTGAGCCACTCCGCCCTCGTCTTGGTCCTGCTTGCCGTCGCTCGGCTTGGCCTCGTCGGCCACGGCGGCGGCAAGCGCCGGCGCGGCAGGCTGCGCGCCTTGGCTTGGCGCCAGTTGCGGCTGCGCAGCGTCCGCCGGCGGCGCTTGCCGCAGCGCCAGCAGCGCGCTGGCGAAATCCTGCGCCGGCTGGCCGGCCGGCAGCGACAGACTGTCGATATCCAGCGCCTGGCCTACGACATCGTCGGCCATCGCCGGCAAGGCATTGCCGGCTTGCGGCGGGGCCACTCTGCTCATGCTTGTTCCCATTCACTGAATTGCGCGTAGGCCATCTGGCCTTCGCGCTGTTGGCCCATCGCGGCGAGCTTGTGCCGCAGCGCGTCGATTTCGGCCTGGCTGCAATCCAGCGCAGCGCGGTAGGCGTCGGTCAGCAAGCGGCGCTGGCCGGCGTCCAACGCTGGCTCGCCCTCCGACAGCAGCCGGCGCAGCGCCTGGTCGAGCTGCGCCAGCTTCCGCCAGTCTTGCTCGCGCCCGGCCTGGCTGATCGCCTGGCTCCAGGCGGCGGCGTCAAACGGCGGCATCTTGGTCCCGCACGCCTATCCAGCCGCCCTTGAGCTTGACCAGCAGCGCCTCGGCCTCATCCAGCGCCGCCACGTCCATCTCCACGCTGGCCTGGTACAGCTTGTGCGCGCAGTAGTCGTACAAGCGCGCCAGGCTGGTCACCACCTCGCCGCCGTTGTCGAAGTCCAGCGCGCTGGACAGGCCGTTGAGGATATTGATGCACTTGTTGATGCTCTCGCCCTTCTGCTCGAAACGGCGGTGCTGCAGATGGCCGCGCGCGCGCGCGATTTCCTCCAGCAGGCCGTCGAACAG
>NZ_JYKA01000024.1 GCF_001676875.1 Chromobacterium subtsugae
CACAAAAAATGAACTTTCTTCGACCGGCCCGCGCAAGGTATTGATTTGCAAGAAAAGCCGTGAGAAAGAATTTCAGGCCCGCAGCCATTGCGGCAAGAAAACCGCCACAGTCGGACCTGGCTGGCCACCGGAAATGCGGCGTCGGCTACGCGCCAACAGGCGATTCTGCTACGCTTCCATGCGTTTGGCACGCAACGTGCCTGCCGTGGACACTCTATATATGCTCAAATTCGATGTGCTGATTATCGGCAGCGGCCTGGCCGGCATGACGCTGGCGCTGCATCTGGCGGAAAAACGCAAGGTGGGCCTGATCACCAAACGCGACCTGCTGGAAGGCAGCTCCACTTATGCCCAAGGCGGCATCGCCGCCGTGCTGGATACCGACGACTCGGTGGAAGACCACATCCGCGATACGCTGATCGCCGGCGCCGGCCTGTGCAATGAAGACACCACCCGCTTCATCGTCGAGCACTCCAAGGAGGCGATAGACTGGCTGATCGAGCTGGGCGTGCCCTTCACCCGCGACGACGAGCATCAGACCGGTTATCACCTGACGCGCGAAGGGGGCCACAGCCATCGCCGCATCATCCATGCCGCCGATGCCACCGGCGCCGCGGTGACCAGCACGCTGGGCCAGAAGATCAAGGCGCATCCGAACATCACCGAGCTGGAACACTATATAGCGATAGACCTGATCACGTCGCAGAAGCTGGGCCAGGACGGCAAGCGCGCTTACGGCGTCTACGCCTTGGACAAGAACAGCGACGAGGTCGTCACCATCGCCGCCCAGCACACCATCCTGGCGTCCGGCGGCGCCGGCAAGGTTTACCTCTATACCACCAATCCGGATACCGCCACCGGCGACGGCATCGCGATGGGTTGGCGCGCCGGCTGCCGCGTCGGCAATATGGAGTTCATGCAGTTCCATCCGACCTGCCTGTACCATCCGCATTCCAAATCCTTCCTGATCACCGAAGCCGTCCGCGGCGAAGGCGGCATTCTGAAACTGCCGGATGGCACCCGCTTCATGCCGCAGCACGATCCGCGCGGCGAGCTGGCGCCTCGCGATGTGGTGGCGCGCGCGATAGACTTTGAAATGAAGAAGCACGGCCTGGACTGCGTTTATCTGGACATCTCTTATAAGCCGGCGCAATTCATCAAGGAACACTTCCCCAATATCTACGCCCACTGCCTGGAGTTGGGCATAGACATCACCCAGCAGCCGATACCGGTGGTGCCGGCGGTGCATTTCACCTGCGGCGGCATCGTCACCGACCTGGCCGGCCGCACCGACGTGGCCGGACTGTACGCGGTGGGCGAAGTGGCGCATACCGGCCTGCATGGCGCCAACCGCCTGGCCAGCAACTCGCTGCTGGAGTGCCTGGTGATAGGCAAGGCCGCGGCGGCCGACATCCAGGCGCAGGACGCCATCAAACTGCCGGCGATTCCGGCCTGGGACGACAGCCGCGTCACCGACCCGGACGAGGAAGTGGTGATCTCGCACAACTGGGACGAGCTGCGGCGCGCGATGTGGGACTACGTCGGCATCGTCCGCACCAACAAGCGGCTGGAACGGGCGCTGCACCGCATCGATCTGCTGAAGGGCGAGATCGACGAGTATTACAGCAACTTCCACGTCAGCAACGACCTGATCGAGCTGCGCAACCTGGTGCAGACCTCGGAGCTGATCGTCCGCTCCGCGCTGCTGCGCAAGGAAAGCCGCGGCCTGCACTACAGCCGCGACTATCCTGACCTGCTGCCGCAAGCCCGCGACACGGTGCTGGAGCCGCCCCCGCGCCAGGACTGAGTCCGCCGCAAGCCAAGCGAAACGGCCGCCGTGCCCTGATTAAGGCGTGGCGGCCGTTCTTTATCTACGGCTTCACTCTTCGTCAGGATGATGGGTACGCATGAACGGCGGAGCCGCCAGCACGCCGGGCACGTCAGGGTTGGCCAGGTTCTGCATCACTTTCTGCGCCACCAGCTTCAACTCGTACATGATGCCCAGCGCGGCATCCAGCTGATTCGGCTCGCCGTTGAAGGTGCGGTTCAGCGCCACCAGCAGGTTTTGATACGCTTGGTAGAACTGCGTGCCGCTGACCGCCGCGCCGCTGCCCTTGGCGTAGTCGGACAAGGCGGCGTTGGGCAGCAGCGGATAAACGCCGGTTTCATCCAGCGGCACCGGTTCTCCGCTGTACGACCAGCCGGACACGCTGGCCGGGTCGCGCACCAGGCGCTTGCCGTAATAGATCTCGCCAAACTTGAAGTAATGGGCGTAGCCGCCTCTCGGGTCTTCCTTTGGGTTGATCTTGTCGTCCTGGATCTGCAGGCCTTCGCCCTGGCGGACGATGGTCATGATCGCCGCCCGGGCGGAGCCGATATCGTAAACCTTGCCTTCCGGATGGCCTGGCACCTCGGGAGGGAACCACTTGCTGATATCCACTTGTTGCTCCAGCCTCGGGCGGGCGAAACAGGGCACCCCGGCTGCCACCAGTTCTTCCAGCTTGTGCAGAATGGCCATATAGAAGTCGCCGATAGACTCGTAGCCGGAGTTGTCGGCCAGTTCCGGCGCCGTCTCGCCCGGCAGGATGGCCTCGGTATCCGGCCGCTCCACCGCCATGAAGACCTCGAACGCCTGCAGCCGGGTCAATGACTTCAGCGTTACCGTCAGCCCCTCGTCGACGCACATCGGCAGCGGCCCCGGATACTGCAGGCTGCGGCCGTCCGCCACGATGTCCGGGTTGCCGCCGATCGCGATCAGCGCATTTGCCGCCAGCGTCATGTGCAGCATTTCCTCCACCACCACCGACTGCACCAGCGCGCGCGACGCCTGGTTCTGGCCCGGCATCACCGAGAACTGCGCGGTCAGGTAAGGCGGGATGGTGGCCAGTTCCAGCCGCACCGCGCCGGCCAGCATTTCCCGCACATCCTCAACGGAAGCGGCCGCGCGCAGCTTGGCCATCAATTCTGGACGAATTTTCAGCATGGACTCTTCTTTCTCTTGTCGGGCGATGGGATGACCGGCTCAGCGGCCGGCCTTGCGGCTCTTGCTGGCGGTGGGCGCGGCGCGCGCGGCGGCGATGTCCGCCTCGCCGGGCATCGCGCTGGGCCGCAACGGACAACGTTTGCCGAACATCAGTTGCCGGTCCATGGTGTTGCCGGTGCGGTCCATCACATCCTGAAAGTAATTGATCAGCATCCGCCGCTTGCTGGACGACAGGTCGCGGGTGACCGGCATCTGGTCCGGATCCTCGATCGGCTTGTCGAACACGAAGCGCATGATGGCGGCGCAGGCATCGGCCACGCCCTGCTTGGAAAAGTCGAACAAGCCCTGGCTCATCACCGGATAGAGATTGGCATACTGCTGCAGGATGGGTTGCACATCGTCCCAGCGCGGGTGTTCCAGGTTCACCTGCTGCCCAGGCTGCGGATAGGTGCTGAACACCATGAGCGCCAGATTGTCGTAAGGTTGCTGCACCGCCGGATTGTCGCCGGCGAAGTTGTAATTGATGGTGAACAACTGGCCGTCCATGTATTCGCGCGGCGTCGCCATGAACTCGGGGCCGTGCACCGTGAACTGCGCGGTGCCATCGGCGCCGGTCACCACTTCGCGCGGCTCGATGCGGATCGCGCCGCCGGGCACATTGTTGACGGGCAGCAGCGCCCGCGGCGTGGTGGCGGCATCCGGGCTGGTGGGCGTGTTGTCGTAATCCAGCGCCGGGCCCGCCGCCCAGAACTCCATTCTCGCCCCCGCCGCCGGCTGGCCGTAGGTAGCCGCGTACAGGGTGGTGACGAGGCGGTTTTTCGCCGGATCGTTGGGGTCCAGCCGAGTGGCGAAGTCCTCGACCCTCACCTCATTACCCAGCAGCGCCTCGCGCACGCAGACCTGCGCGTTGCCGTTGCTGTCGTTGATCTGGATGATGGCCAGCGGCTGGCCCTCGGTCTGGCGCAAGGCATCGCCGCTCAGCGGCAGCGACTGGATGCCAGCCTGCACATTCTGCAGCGCCTGCGAAGTGTCCACCGTTCCCAGGTAAATGTAATCGCCCGGCCCGATTTCGGCGTCCTGCGCGGTCAACGCGTTTTTCAGGATCGCGTACTGCAAAACGCCCAGGTACTTGACCTGGTTATCCGGCCCCAGCGGCAAGGCGTTGCTCAGGTCCACCTGCAAGCTGCCGCTGGCGCTGTCTATATAAGAGGAAAAACAGCCGATGCCGTTGCTGCTGACCAGATCGGCGCCCTGCTGGGTAGTGGGCATGAAACGGCGCCCCAGGATGAAGGAGCGCGGCTGTCCCGCATGGACAGGACCGATGGCGCCCAGCACCGTGCCGTAGCCGAAGCGCGGGTTGGACGCGTCCATATTGTAGCCATAGGTGCTCAGGCGGACAGATAGCCGCCCCTGCTCGCTGACCCGGATCAACTGATCCAGCAGGGGACTGTCGAAATCGTCCAGATGCCACTCGACATTCGTCAGCACCGACTGAAACATCGCCGAAGCGCCGCTGTCACCGCCACCGCTGCCGCGGGTGAACCACAGGTCGCGAAACGGGTTGCTTTCGTAGTCGGCGGTCATGATGGGCGTGCCGTCCGGCCTGAGCAGCGATACCGCCAGGCCATAGAGATTGGACGCCAGCTGCCAGTCCGGATCCAGATCCACCATCTTGCCTGAAGGCTTGCCGATGGCGTTGCCCACCGTACAGGACAGCAGCGGGTCGAGCCCGGATTCAGTGATCAGCACGCCGTCCGGCCCGCGCAGGCTGGTGACCTGGCAGTCGGCGAAACGCATGATGGCGGTGCCGGTGGGATGCCACCAGCCGTTGTACGACTGCTTGGTCTGGAAATCCTGGAACGCGGGCTCGAAATTGTCGATGTCGTAGTGGCGGGGGTCGTTGTTGACGGTGGAGACATCGGCCTGGAAACTGCCGGCGAACGCCAGCCGGGGAAACTGCAGATAACTCATATCGGCTCCTTGTACGCATGGAACTGCCTTAAAGAGGAAGGGCTGCACCACTTGCATCGGATGCATGCCGAGGCAATCGCCATGTCGCGCAAGGGGGAATTTCCAAAGCATGCGGCAGGTATAGGTAGCGACCGTAAGGACAGCAATGGCCTTTCAGACAGGTGACAGCAAGGCCATCGTTGCAGGAGCACGATGACAATCCGCGCCCGGACTTGCCGCCGCGCGCGCCGCGCCCTAGAATCTACGCTTCAGATGGAGATGGCATTCCTCCGCCAACCGCCCACAAGGGCTGATGATGCCTACAGCGTTCCCTGGCCAGGGAAGCTGTGGGCGCGCCCCGGTTTTCTCCTGTCCAGGTTTGTTCAATGCGATCAGACGATGGACTTCCATGCCTTACACCCAACTCATCCGCCGGCTCGCCCCGCTGCCCCACCTCGGCAAATGGCTGTTGCTGTCCGGCATAGTGGCCGCGCTCGCCGGCTGCGCATCCGCTTTCTTCCTGCTGGCGCTGGACTGGGCCAGCCGCTGGCGCCTGGCCCATCCGGCGGCCATCTGGCTGCTGCCCGTCGCCGGCTTCGCCGTCGGCTGGCTTTACCTGCGCTTCGGCCGGGAAGTGGAGGCCGGCAATAATCTGCTGCTGGATGAAATCCACGATCCCCGCCGCATCATCCCGTTGCGGATGGCGCCGCTGGTGCTGGCGGGAACCATCGCCACCCATTTGTGCGGCGGCTCGGCCGGACGGGAAGGCACCGCGGTGCAGATGGGCGGCGCGCTGGCCGACCAGCTCAACCGCTGGCTGCCGCTGCGGCCGGCGGACCGCGGCATCCTGCTGAGCGCCGGCATCAGCGCCGGTTTCGCCTCGGTGTTCGGCACGCCACTGGCCGGCGCCGTCTTCGGACTGGAAGTGCTGGCCATCGGACAGCTGCGCTACGACGCCATCCTGCCCTGCCTGCTGGCCGCGGTGGCCGCCGACAGGCTGGGCTTGGCGCTGGGCATCCAGCACAGCCATTACGCCATTCCCTTTGTCCCGCCCCTGAACGCCTGGAACATGCTGGCCGCGGTGCTGGCGGGCGTCGCCTTCGGCCTGGTCGCCAGGCTGTTCTCCAGCGCGACCCACGCCGTCGGCGGAGCGTTCAAACGCTTCATCCGCTACGCGCCGCTGCGGCCATTGGCCGGCGGCGCCATGGTGGCCGCCGCCGCCAGCCTGCTCCCGGCCGACGCGTATCTCGGCCTGGGCCTGCCCACTCTCGCCGCCGCTTTCCAGCAGCCGCTGCCCAGCTACGACTTCGCCGGCAAGCTGGCCTTCACCGCGCTGACCCTGGGCGCCGGCTTCAAGGGCGGCGAGGTGACGCCGCTGTTCTATATCGGCGCGACGCTGGGCAACGCGCTGGCGCCGCTGCTGCAGCTGCCCTTCCCCCTGCTGGCCGGCATGGGCCTCGCCGCGGTGTTCGCCGGCGCGGCCAACACGCCGCTGGCCTCCACCGTGATGGCGATGGAGCTGTTCGGCCCCGAAGCCGGCGTCTACGCCGCGCTAGCCTGCGTGGTCAGCTATCTGTGCTCCGGCCACGCCGGCATCTACCGCGCGCAGCGGGTGGCCCAGGCCAAGCACGGCGCGTTGCCGGCGCAAATCCGGCTGGCCGATCTGCCAGCCTGGCGCGCGGCGCGATCCTCCGCCCGGCCGGATTGAAGTCGGCAAGAATCGGAATGCCCGCCGGCGCGGCATCGCGGAAACTGGGGCCTCATTCCTTTCATCAGACATGAGGCCGCCAAATGGGCTTGCTAGACCGTAAAACTGCCATCATCACCGGAGCCAGCTCCGGCATCGGCCGCGAGGCCGCCCTGCTGTTCGCCCGCGAGGGCGCCAAGGTCGTCGTCGTGGCGCGCCGGGGCCACTTGCTGGATAGCCTGGTGGACGAAATCGCCGCCGCCGGCGGCCAGGCCGCCGCGCTGGCCGCGGACGCCAGCGACGAGCGCGCCGCCCAAGCGATGGTGGAACTGGCGCTGGGCCGTTTCGGCGCCCTGGACATCGCCTTCAACAACGCCGGCGCGCTGGGCGCGCCCGGCAGCCTGCCCGATCTGGCGCTGGACGACTGGCGCCGCACGCTGGACGCCAACCTCACCAGCGCCTTCCTCTGCGCCAAATACCAGATTCCCGCCATGCTGAAACAAGGCAAGGCCTCGCTGATCTTCACCTCGTCCTTCGTCGGCCACGCGGTGGGCCTGCCGGGCATGGCGGCCTACGCCGCCGCCAAATCCGCGCTGGTTGGCCTCACCAGATCGCTGGCGGCGGAGTATGGCGCGCAAGGGCTGCGGGTGAACGCCCTGCTGCCGGGCGGCACCGATACCGAGATGGGGCAGGCGGCGACGCCGACCGCGGAGCAGCGCGCCTGGGTGGAAAACCTGCACGCGCTCAAACGGCTGGCCAGCCCGGCCGAAATCGCCGGCGCCGCGCTGTACCTGGCATCGGACCTGTCCGGCTTCACCAGCGGCGCGGCGCTGTTCGCGGATGGCGGCGCCAGCAGCGCCCGCGGCTAAGCCAGCGGCCGCCTCACCAAAAGCGCTTGGCTCGCTCCAGGCGCGCCAGCGCCCGGCCCAGCCGCTGCCCGGCCTGCGCCGCCGCCTGGGCCAGCCAGCCATCGACAAAGCCCGCCGCCCGCGCCAGCTCGCCATCTTCCGCCGGGCCGCACTGCGCCAGCAGCGCCCGGCCCGCCGCCGCGTCGTGAATCGCGCCCAACAGGTCCTGCACCCGCTGCAGGCGGAACAGATAGCGCGCCGCCGCGCCGGCGTCGAACAATGGCGCGAAGAATTCCGCCGCATAGCGCAGCGCCTTGGCTTGCTTGCGCAACTGATGCAACTGTTCCGGATCCAGCGTCCGCCAGCGCTCCGCCAAGCGGCGCAGCCCGCGCCGCCGCCGCCGCAGAATCCGCCGGGCGAAGCGCCGCAGCTTGGCGTCCGCGTCCTCAAGCTGCGGATGGCGGCAAGACGACAACAGCCTCTCACAGCAAGCCGACTCCAGCGCTGCTTGCGCCTCGCGCCGGCAGCGCTCCGAGCGCTGCGCCAAGGCCTGCCGCAGCTTGCCTAAGCCTGCGCCGCCGCCCGCCGCGGCCTCTGCCGCCGGCAGCGCCTCCACTAGCAGCACGTCCAGATCGCGCGCCTGCCCGAGCTGGCCGGCCAGCCATTTCAGATCGGCGGCCGCCGCATCCCCATCCGCGTCGCGGGCGGAGAATATCTTGCGCGCGCAGCGCAACCGGCGCAGCGCCACCCTGGCCTGGTGCAGGCACTCATGGTCGACGCCGGCCTTGGCGCCCGCCAGATTGGCCTGGAAATGGCGCAGGCATGCCGCCGTCACCACCCGGCCAGCTTGCCGGGGCGACATCGCCGGATGCAAAGCCGGCGCCCGCATCCTTTCCGCCACAGCCCTCCCGCCAGCCATGCTTGCCTCCCCTCCGCCACACCAGCTTTCCGCGCGCATTACGCATCCATCATCCAATATAGCCAGCGCGCTTGCCCGCCCCGGCGTCATGCTTGCCTGGCAAAACATCCTGGCCAGCCTAGTCAAAATTCATAAAGTATTTTTCATATCAAGTAGTTACTTATTCGCAAAAGTCGTATGTACGAGTTGCCGTAAAAAATCAAATGGCATATAAAAGCGTTTGTTTGACCGCCTGTCCGCAGCGGCGACCGCCGCGCTACTTCGCAACCATTTCGGAGAACGCTTTGAAAAACGCAAGCGCAAGACAGCTGTCCACCATCCTGAAAACCTGCCTGCCCCTGCTGGCCGCGCTGGCTCTGGCGAATCAGGCCGCGGCCCAGGGCTCCCATGCCGGCGCGCCGGCCCGGCAAGCCGCCCATCTCCAGGCCTGCGGCGCGGCCTGGGATGCCGCCGCGCCCTATCCCGCCGGCAGCCTGGCCAGCCGCGGCGGCGTCAACTACACCGCCGCCTACTGGACCCAGGGCAATGCTCCGTCGGCGGACAGCGCGGGAGCCGGCCAGCCCTGGATAGCCGGCGCCAGTTGCCGGCCGGCGGCCAAGACCGCCGCCAAGGCGGCCGACCATGACGCCAACTTCTCGCCGGCCACGCTGCAGTTTCTCAAGGCCAACACCGGGCTGGACGGCGAGCAGTGGGACAACATCATGAAGCTGATCAACAAGCCGGAGCAGGACTCGCTGGATTGGACCAAGTTCTACGGCTACTGCGAGGACATCGGCGACAAGCGCGGCTTCACCATCGGCATTTTCGGCGCCACCACCGGCGGCCCCAACGACGGCGGCCCGGACGCCCCTGCGCTGTTCAAGGCATTCGACGCCGCCAGCGGCGCGGCCAACCCGTCGATAATCGGCGGCTTGAACCGCGCCGGCGCCCACGGCGCGATGCAGGGCGCCATTCTCAAGATCAGCGACGACAAGAAAACCTTCTGCAACAAGATAGGCGCGCTGCAGAACAACGCCGCCTGGCGCGAAGCGATGTGGCGCACCTTCTACGCCGTCTACATCCAGTTCAGCGTCCAGCAGGCGCGCCAGCGCGGCTTCAACAGCGCGCTGACGATAGGCTCCTTCGTCGACACCGCGCTGAACCAGGGTGCCAGCGGCGATTCCGGCACGCTGGCCGGCGTGCTGTCCCGCTCCGGCAACAGCGCCGACGAGAAAACGTTCCTGACCCGCTTCTACGCCGAGCGCAGCAAGATCGTGGACAGCAACGACTACAACCAGCCGCCCAACGGCAAGAACCGCGTCAAGCAGTGGAGCACCCTGCTGGGCATGGGCGAGACCGACCTGAAGAACGCCGACGCGGCGGTGCTCAAGGTGACCGGCTGGCAGATGAAGTAAGCGCAGCCGCCGGGCTGGCGCCCGGCGGCTTTTCCGGCCGCGCCGGCTATTCCCTCAGCCAGCGCCAGGCATAAGCCGGGTCGCGGCGGATGTCAGTTTGCGTGTATGGCAGGCGGATCCACTGCTTGCGGCTGAAGCGCTCGGTCTGGTCGCCGCTGTGCGGCGAGTCCGGATCGCTGGACTGCGAATAGGTGAGGAAAGCTTCTGCCTGCGGCAGGCCGGACTCGAACGACACCGCCATCAGGAACGAGGTGCCGGATTCCGGATTGAGTTCGCCATTGCCGCCCGGCCCGCTTTCGATGACGTTGTAGACATCTTCGCCGCCGCCGCCGTGGATCGGAATGCGTTTGCCGCCGCGCGCCGCGCGCTGGATCTCGCCCCATGGCCTGGAATAGGCGATGCCGGCGGCCTGCAAATCCTTGACCGCGTCGAACAAGGCCGCGCGCGCGGCGCTGGCCACCGCCGCATCGCCGATGCGCAACCCGCGCGGCGTCTGCAGCGGGCGCGCCGGATCGAAAGGCTGCCCCCAGTAGGCCACGCCGCTGCCGTTCAAGCGTCCGCGCCAGGCCTGGAACAGCGGCCATCCCACGCTATCCAGTTCGGCCTTGCCATCCCAGCGGGCCAAGATCCGGCAGGCATCCGCCGGCACCTGGCCGCTTCCCGACGTCCGGCATAAGCGCTTGAGATCGTCCAGCAACAGCGACGCGTAGTAGGAGCGGTTGGACAAGCCCATTTCCTGCAGCGCGTCCAGAGTGAAGCGCTGCTCGCCAAGCCGGCCCAGTATTTGCTGCAAGCCGTAGCGGGTGCGCGCGCCCTGCACGCCGCCGGCCGCGCTGACGATGTCCGGGTAGCCGGTCAGCGGCCGCGCCGGATTGGTCAGCCAGGCGCTGTCGTTGCTGTTCTGCACGAAGTCGCGCCGCGCCAGCGTCGGCAAATCCCTGGCTGCGAAGATGCCCGGCTGCGGCGTGCCTGCCGCATTGTCCCAGCGGCAGGCGGCGCGCGCGCCATCCAGCACCATCACGCCCTGGGCCAGCAAGGGCCGCGTCGCCGCCGGCATGCAAGCCTGCTGTTTTGCCGCGCCGACATTGGGCACCACGGTGACGTCGCCGAAGTAAACATTGCCGGCGCGGTCCGCCGCCAGGGTATGCACCCAGGGCAGGCCCAGCGTCGATTCCACCGCGGAACGCAGCTCCGCCAGCGAGCCGGCCCGGTTCATCCGCCACCAGGCATCCAGCATCCTGTCGTTGTCCTGATTGGCGTCGGCCAGCGCGTAGGCGCTTGCGGCGTCCCAATCCAGTTGCCCCGGAAACGCCACCACCGGCCCCCACTCGCTCAGATAGAAGGTGTGTTGCAAGCGCTCCGGCGCGCCATTGGCGTCGCGGCCGACAATGCTGACCGTGACCGGCCGCAACGGCTTGGCCACGCCATCGACGATGTAGCGCGTCGGATCGCCCGGCGCCAGGCGCAAGGCGAACAGCGTGGAGTGCAGCGAGGTGTTGACGGTATGGGTCCAGGCGACGGCGCGGTTGAAGCCGATGTTCACCACCGGCAGCCCGCCCAGCGAAACGCCCATCGCATCCACCTTGCCCGGAATGGTCAGATGCTGCTCGTAAAAGCGGTAAGCGCCGTTCCAGGGGAAATGCGGATTGGCGTACAGCATGCCCGCGCCGGAATGGGTGGCTTCGCGCCCCAGCGCGATGGCGTTGGAACCCACCGGCCGGCGCTTGCCATACAAACCGCGCAGCGGTTCCTGGCCGACCGGCAGCCGCTGCTTGCGCGCCGCGCCGGCAGTCGGCGGAACCGCCGCCTGCAAGGCGCCGATGTATTGCGCGCCGGACGAAGTCACCGCGTAGCGCCGCATCATGCGGATCATGTCCAGCCGCTCCAGCGGCCGCGCCCACGGCTGGTTGCGGCAGGCCGCCGGCAAGCCGCCGACGCCGGTTTCGCGCAGATAGCGGTTCACCCCGGCCACATAGCCATCGAGCAGACTCCGCACCGCCTCCGGCTGGCGCGCGAAACTGGCGCGGATATTCGCGTCGCTGTTCAGGAAGGCGTAGTAGAAATCGCTGGCGGCATTGGGTATCTGTCCGCCATCCGGACTGGCGTAACTGCCCGCCGTGCCGAAGTAGCGGGAACGCTGGCCGCGGGCGGTCGCCATCTCTTCCGCCAGTTGGCAGAAATTGTCCTGCGCATAAGCGTAGCCGGCGCCGTAACCGAGGTTGCCTTCATTGCTGGCGGTGATGTGCGGAATGCCGAACGAAGTGCGCTGCACCAGCGCCTGATAGCCGGCATCGGCGCGCGCCGACGCCGGCAGGCAAGACAAGATGGACAAGGCCGTGCAGCCGGCGATGAGCGGTTTTGACACGATGATTCTCCTGCGATCGCGCGCCGCAGCCGGCGCGTCGGATTAGAGAGGAATCCGCGCCGTCGCAGAATGCCGGCGACATGCTTGGACCACTCGATTCTACGCATGAAAATTCAAATGGCATATCAGGAAAGATGGAGATGCCGTCAGCGATCAACCGCGGATGGCTCGATGCCGAGCCCGCTTAGGAATCTCCCGCCACGCCAAGGTTTGCCAGCACCCGGGCGGCGTTCTCCTTGCAATCCATGTCGTCCGGCTTGGCGGCGATCATCTGGATCAACGCCTGCAGATGCGCCTTGCTCTGGGCCAGCCGCGCCTGCAGCGCTTCGATATCCGCCACCTTGCGGCGCAGCGCGGACAGCAGTTCCTCATGCCGCCAGGACTGGAAATCGCCAGGCAGCAGCTGCCTGATTTCGTCCAGCGTGAAGCCGGCCTGCTGCGCGTCGCGGATGATCGACAGCACCGCCAGCGCTTCCGGCGGGTAGTCGCGGTAGCCATTCACCTGCCGGCTGGCCATCTTCAGCAAACCCTTGGACTCATAGAAGCGGATCGCCGACGCCGCCATGCCGCTGCGTTTGGCCAGTTCGCCGATTTTCATGCGCGCCCCCGCCCTGCCCAGGCTAAGGATTGCGAGACGGCGACGGCCGCCGGGACGGCTTGCTGGACAGTGGACATGGGCGGCGCCTCCGGATGACAGGACATTGCGCCACGCCTCCGCCAAGGGAGGATGGCTGATGCCATGCTAAGCTTAAAGCCAGCTTGAATGTCAACCTGGACCTTGCGGATCCCACGCCCAGCGTCCCGCGCGCTGAGCGATGAGCCCAATAGCCCGCGCGCCGCCGGGGACGGAATTTTTTGCGCCGCCAGGCTTGACCTTAAAGCGCGCTTTAATCCTATCGTGCAGCCATCGCCCCCCTGGAGAGCACGATGAACCCCTTCGCTTCGCTGACACTGCCGAATGGCAGCTTGTTGCCCAACCGCCTGGCCAAGGCCGCCATGGAGGAGAACATGGCCGACCGCGACCACGCGCCGTCCGAAGCATTGATCCGCCTGTACCGCGCCTGGGCGGAAGGCGGCACCGGGCTGATCCTCACCGGCAACGTGATGGTGGACCGGCGCGCGATGACCGGCCCCGGCGGCGTGGTGCTGGAGTCGGAGCGATTCGGCGTCCGCTTTGAGCAATGGTCCGCCGCCGCCCGCGCCCGCGGCGCGCAGATCTGGATGCAGATCAACCACCCGGGGCGCCAGATGCCGGCCGCGCTGGGCCAGCCCACCCTGGCGCCGTCGGCGGTGGCGATGGAGCTGGGCAATTTTTCCAAGCAGTTCGCCGCGCCGCGCGCGATGAGCGAGGCCGACATCGCCGACGTGAAAGCCCGCTTCGTCAACACGGCGCGGCTGGCGGAGCGGTTCGGCTTCAACGGCGTACAGATCCACGCCGCGCACGGCTACCTGATCAGCCAGTTTTTGTCGCCGATCACCAACCAGCGCGCCGACCGCTGGGGCGGCAGCCTGGAAAACCGCGCCCGCCTGCTGACCGACATCGTGCGCGAAGTGCGCGCGGCGGTGCGTCCCGGCTTCGCCGTGTCGGTGAAGCTCAATTCGGCCGACTTCCAGCGCGGCGGCTTCAGCGCCGACGACGCCAAACAGGTGACGGCCATGCTGAACCCATTGGGCGTGGACCTGATCGAGCTGTCCGGCGGCAGCTACGAAGCGCCGGCCATGCACGGCCAGACGCGCGACGGCCGCACGCTGGCGCGCGAAGCCTATTTCCTGGAATTCGCCCAGGACATCGCCGCCGTCGCGCGGATGCCCGTCATGGTGACCGGCGGCATCCGCCGCTACCCGGTGGTGGAGCAAGTGCTGGGCAGCGGCGTCGCCGTGGCCGGCATGGCCACCGCGCTGGCGATAAACCCCAATCTGCCCAATGCCTGGCGCAGCGACGCGACGGCCGCGCCGAGACTGCGCGCCATTCCCTGGAAAAACAAGGTGCTGGCCTCGGTCGGCTATATGGCGATGGTGAAATACCAGCTGCGCCGCCTCAGCCAGGGCAAGCGCGCCCGGCCGGACGTTGCGCCAGTCCTGGCGCTGTTGCAGCAGCAATGGGACGCCAAGATCCGCACCGGCCGCTATCGCCGCTGGATCCAGCGCCAAAGCGCAGCCGCGTGACGATGGCGGGCACGGCGACAGGAGGGCCGTCCGATCGCGCCCGGACATTCGCCCCCGGCAGCTCCACCGCCGCTCGGTTGTTTGCTGCATGCGGGCAAGTAAGCCAGGCGCGCGGGCTACAGGCTTTGCAAGTAGATGGCCAGATTGTGCAGATCGTCTTCGCTGAGGTCATGGACGATGGCCTGCATCGCCGCCGCCGCGGGCCGCTGGCGCGTGGAGAAGACCCGCAGTTGCTTGATCAGATAAGCCGCGTGCTGGCCCGCCAGCCGGGGCGCCTGTTCGCTGCCTTCGCCCCGCGCGCCATGGCAGGCGAAGCAGGCCGGCACGCTGTCGCCCTTGCCGCGCAGGAAAATCTCCTTCCCCGCCGCCAGTTCAGCGGCCGCCGCCGGCGGCGCCGGATTGGGCTTGGGCGTCTGCGCGGCGAAATAGCCGGCCACGCCGGCGATTTCCGCGCCTTTCAAGCCGCCGGCCACGCCCCACATATAGTCGTGCGCCGCCTGGTCGCTGCGGCTTTGCTCGCGGAACAGCTGCAGCTGCTGCTGCAAATACATGGCCTGCTGCCCCGCCAGGCGGGGAAACAGCGGCGAAACGCTATTGCCGTCCGCGCCGTGGCAATTGGCGCACCAGCCGCGCGCCAGCGACTCCGGATCTTTGTCCGCCAGGGCCACGCCTGCCGACAGCAACGCGCCGCACCAGCCTATCATCCATAGCGTTTTCATCGCACTCCCCTGTCAGAAGGCTATCCAGGTGTAGAGGTAGGTGACGTTGTTGTTGCGGGCGTTGCGTCCATTGCCGTCGTAATTGGCGCTGGCGCCCTGATACTTCAGAAAGCCGGTGTACTGCAGGCCCACCCGCCAATTGGGCTGAATCATGTAGTTGAGCTCGGCGATGCAGCCATTGGTATTGGGGCTGCCGGTAATGGGATAGACGATATTGTCGGCCGAACCGGTTTCAGAAAAATACGCCAAGGTCAGGCCATACCTGCGCTGATACCAGTAACTGCCCTTGATGCGGAAAGCGTTCAGCTGGCTGCCGGGATTTTGCACCGCGCTTCCCACTTGCGACGCGTCCCAAACGGTCCGCTCGTGGATGTAAGCGGCTTGCGCGGTGAACACATGCGGCTCGGACAAATACTGATACTGCGCGTCCAGGCCGGTATCGCGGTAGTGGTTGGTCGGCGAGCCGGGATCGGAAGGGTCGGTATGGACTCGCGCGTCCAGACCGAAAACGCCAGCCTCGATCGAGTGTTCCCTCCAATCATGGCTGTAGGCGAAACGCCCGTATGGATTGGTGCCATCCAGCCGGTTGCTCAAGGCGACCCCGCTTTTGAACAGCGAGGCGCCGCCCTTGGCCACGCGGTATCCGCCCAGCTCGAAGTACCAGGCTTTATTCAGGAATGCGTAAGCGCTGAGGCCGGCCGTCTGTTGCGCCAGCCCGCCCTCGATCAGCGTGGCCGGCGGCGCAATGCCCCAGGCTCCGGTCAAGTGGCTGCTTTGATAGGGATAGCCGAAGGCCGGCATCGTATTCCAGGCATCCTGCACCGTGGGATTGTTGTTGAGCGACAGCCCGTAGATCAGGTCCAGATCGCTGTTGGCGATGTGGTCGCTTAGCCGCCAATCGTTGTTGTCCGCCACCGTGTGGCCGGAAAAGTCCTGCGCGCCGGGATTCTGGTTCAACGCGTTGAAAGTCCATTGCGAGAACATGCCGACATGATCGCCGATCTTGCCCGCCACAAACAGGCTGCCGCCTTCTATCACCCCGTCGTTCTGCCTGGGATAGGCGCCGTCATTGCCCTGGGTGTTGCCGACATGGGAAATCGAGGCCTGGGCCATGGCCGCCAGCGGAAACAACTTGGCGGCGCCCAAAGTGTAGCCGGACAGCTTAAACAGCCTGCCATACGGCGTCAGTTCCGGAAAGCTGACGTGGCAGGCGATGCAGGCCTCGCCGGTCTGCCGCGCATAACTCGGCAAGGCCGACGCCGCCGCGGACCACAGCCAGGCGGCGCAAGCCATGAGCGCCCAGAGCCGCTTGAACAGATTCGTCGATCGCATTTGGCGCTCCCGGATGCTTAATCTGCAATGCTTCCGTTATAGGGACCGCCCAGCGGCTTGCCGCGCCAATAGCGAGCGGAAATTGATCTATCCCAAACAAAATCCGCCTCTCTCCTGCCGCTCCGCGCCCAAACGCGAGTGCTCAGCCCTTCAACATGTCCAGATAGCGCCGCGCAGCGCCCCATTCCTCGCCCGCGCGGCTGATCGCCGACAATTCCGACACCAGCGGCGAGCGCTCCGCCAACCGGCGATAAACGAGATTCGGCGCCGCCATTTTGCGCACCGGCGCGGGCACCAGGGCCAGACCCAGGCCCGCCGCCGCCAAGGCCAGCACCGACATGGTGCTGCCCACCTTGTAAGCGATGCGGGGTTCTGCGCCCAACAGCTGGCGCAACATCGGCAACTGGCCCTCGTCGTCGCCGTCTGCGGCGTAAACGATGAACGACTGCTCCCGCAAATCGTCCACGCGCAATGTCCGGCGCGCGGCCAAGGGATGCTGGCCGCCCATCGCCACCTCCCAATGCCAGCTGCCTGCTGGCCTGGCCTGCAGCCCGGCAGGCAGCGGATGGCCCAGCTGCGGGCAATAGCCGACGTCCAGCCTCCCCGCCAGAAGCGCTTCCAACTGCGCCGCCGGCGCCATTTCATGCAAGTCCACCGCCACATCCGGCCAGGCCGCATGGAATGCCAGCAAATCATCTGGCAAACGCCCCGCCGCCACGGCATTGCCGACAAAACCTATCCTCACCACGCCGGTTTCGCCGCGCGCGGCGCGGCGCATCACGTTCTTGGCGCGCTCGGCCTGCTCCACCGTGCGCCTCGCCTCGATCAGCAAAATTCTCCCGGCGTCGGACAGCTCCACCTTGCGCGTGCTGCGGTCAAACAGGGTGACGCCCAGCTCGTCCTCCAGCGCCCGGATCTGGGCGCTCAAGGCCGGCTGGACGATATGCAGCTTTTCGGCGGCCCGGCCGAAATGGCCCTCGTCGGCAACCGCCAGGAAATAGCGTAAATGGCGTAGTTCCATGCGCTCAAACTCATCACTGAAAATGATCAATATTGAAATTTAATCTATTGGAGTGATTTTTCAAACGCGCCTACTCTGAGCATCAGACGCCGCGCCGCGGCGCCATGAATCAGGAGCCACACCATGACCGCGACTCAACGCATCGATGTCCATCAGCATGTCGTCCCCCCATTCTGGGCTGACGCCCTGCCCGCCCACGGCGGCGACCCGTCCGGCTGGAAAAGCCCGGAATGGAGCCCCCAAAGCGCCATCGCCTTCATGGACAGCCAGGGCATCGCCACCGGCATGCTGTCGCTGACCGCTCCTGGCGTGCAGGGCTGGTCCGGCCAAGCCAAGCTGGACATGGCCCGCCGCGTCAATGAATACACCGCCGGCCTGGTGGCGCGCCACCCGGACCGCTTCGGCAACTTCGCCACCGTGCCGCTGCCGGACATCGAAGGCTCGCTGCGGGAGATTGAATACGCGTTCGACACGCTGCAAGCGGACGGCGTGGTGCTGCTCAGCAACTACGGCGGCCAATACCTGGGCGATCCGGCATTCGAGCCGGTGTGGGCCGAACTGAACCGGCGCCGCGCCACCGTGTTCATCCATCCTGGCAAACCGGCCATCGACGCCATCGCCGGCATGCCCGGCCCGCTGGTGGACTATCCCTTCGATACCACCCGCACCGCAGTGCAGATGGTGCTGAACGGCACGCTGGCCCGCCATCCGGACGTGAACGTCATCCTGTCCCATGCCGGCGGCTTTCTGCCGTACGCGTCCCATCGCTTCGCCGAACTGGCTCAGGGCGTGCGCGATGATGTTCCGGCGACAGCGGAATTGCTGCGCCTGTTCCAGCGCTTCCATTTCGACACCGCGCTCTCTTCCGGCCCCGCGGCCCTGCCCAGCCTGACCGCCTTCGCCGGCGTCGGCCGCATCCTGTACGGCAGCGACTACCCCTACGCGCCGGCGGAGGTTGGGGCATCATTCACCGCCAAGCTGGACGCATGCGCTGAACTGTCCGCGGCGGAACATGCCGCCATCAACCACCGCAACGCGCTGGAGCTGTTCCCGCGGCTGGCCAAAGTCCGTGGTTTAGCCGCATGAGACCGGGCTCGGGCCAGGACGGCGTATCTAACAAGAAAAGCCTTGCTGGGCCGTGCTTCTAGAAGGTGATGGGAGAGAAACGGGGGATGTCTTTGGGACGAGGAGCGGCAAGAAATGCCAAGCGGCAAGCATGCGCAGGCCGCGCCGCCAGCTTCTGCGCGGCCGGATCAACATGTCGACAGCGCTTCCTGTGACCGGCACCATAAGCTGGCCGCGCACGAAATTCCGCGCAAGCTTGGTTCATGGCAAACAGAAACGGCGGGAATTCACCCGCCGTTTACGAGAGCGCTTTAGCCAGCCTTGCCAGCTGGAATCTGCTGGGTGATGCAGTGGATATTGCCGCCGCCAAGCAGTACCTCGCGCGCAGGAACGCCGACAATTCGGTACTCCGGGAAGATCTCCTGCAAGCGGCTGGCCGCCGCGGCATCGGTGCGCTCATCCAGCAGCGGGAAAATGATCTGTCCGTTGCTGATCAGGAAGTTGACATAAGAAGCGGCCATGCGCTCGCCAACCTCACGCGGCACCGCCTGCCCGCTAGCCACCACGCCAGCCGTTTCATCCTGCTCGTAGAACAAGGGGCCCGGGGCCAGCATCTTGTGGATCTTGAGCTGGCGGCCCTTGGCGTCGCGCGCTTGGGACAGCACTTCGTAGGCGGCCTGCGAACGCGGATACTGCGGATCCTGCTCATCGTCGACCCAGTGCAGCACAACCTCGCCAGGACGGGCAAAGCAGCACATATTGTCGATGTGGCCGTCGGTTTCATCCATGAACACGCCTTCCGGCAGCCAGATGAAGTGCGTCACGTCCAGATACTCGGAAAGCAAAGCCTCGATCTGGGCTTGGGACAAATCCGGATTGCGATTGGGATTGAGCAGGCATTCCGCGGTGGTGAGCAGCGTGCCTTCGCCATCGACATGAATCGAGCCGCCCTCCAGCACCAGCGGAGCCGCGTAGCGATCAAAGCCATGATGGACCAACACCTGGCTGGCCACTTCACTATCCTGATCCCAAGGATGGTACAGCCCGCCGTTGAAGCCGCCCCAGGCATTGAACTTCCAGTCCACGCCGCGCAGATGGCCCGCCTGATCGATCACCATGGTCGGTCCGCTGTCGCGCATCCAGCAGTCATCGCTATTCATTTCCACCAGCGTGACTTCGGCCGGCATCACTGCGCGCGCCTGCGACATGAACGGTTCCGGCACGGCCATGAACACAGGCGTGGCCGCGGAAATGGCTTTGGCGATGGCGGCAAAGACCTGTTGCGCCTCGCGTCCGGCATGGCGCCAGTTATCCGGGCGCTGCGGCCAGATCATCCATACCGCCTGATGCTCGGCCCACTCGGCCGGCATGTGGAAACCATCGGCGGCCGGAAGACTATTGTGCGTTTTATTGTTCATGTTGATCACCATCGGCTTGATAAATGCCATCAGAAGTATTCAATGAATCGTGCATTTGCGGATGACAGACTCGGCGCGTCTCCCGATCTGCGCGATGCGGCGGCTCGACCAATGCACATTCGCCGGGCGGAACCGCCTGCTGGAACGGCAGATTTCCTCTGCGATGAACGACGAAGTGATTGACAGACGCAGTCTATGTAGCGCCAAACTATTCAGCAAATGAACAATACGAATACTTTCATAAATACGGTGAATGGTGTGAAGCTGCATCAACTGGATCTGAACCTGCTGCTGGCGCTGGATGCCCTGATCAGCCTGCGCAGCGTCACGCGGGCGGCAGAGAAACTGTTTGTCAGCCAGCCGGCGATGAGCCACTCGCTCAACCGCTTGCGGACCTTCTTCGACGACCCGCTGCTGGTGCGCTCGCCGCATGGCATGCTGCCGACGCAAAAAGCGCTCTACCTGCAACAGGGCGTCCATCAGGCGCTCAGCCTGCTGCAAAGCCATTTCAGCCAGCCGGAGGCCTTCGACCCGGCCACATCGGCGCGCCGCTTCACCCTGTGCACCACCGATTATGTAGAGTGCGTGCTGATTCCGCCACTGGTGAAAAAACTGGCGGAGGTCGCGCCCAATGTTCATATCGACATCACCATCCTGCGGGAAGACATTCCGGAACTGGCGCTTGCCGACGGTGAAATCGACTTCCTGCTGGGTTTTGACGAATACATGTCCATCCCCAGCTATCTGTGCCGGGAAACCTGGCTGAACGAGCCGCTGATCGGCATCTTGCGCCATGGCCACCCGCTCCAGAGCGATAGGCTGACACTGTCGGATCTGATCGCCTTGCCGCATGTCTTCCACGCGCCGCTAGGCAATCGGGGGTCGCCAATGGATGATTTTCTTGCCGCGCGCGGCTTGCAGCGCAAGATTTCGGTGCACAGCCAAAGCTATATGGCCGCAGCCGCCATCGTCAGCAACACCGATCATTTGTTTATCCTGCCCAAGAAAGTCGCGGCGATGATGGCGGGCTACTGGCCGTTGAAGATGGTGGCGTTGCCGGAAGAGTTGCCAGGCTATCACCTCAACTGCATCTGGCACCCAGTACAGGATAGTCATCCGGCGCTGCACTGGCTGCGCGATTTGATGCGCAAGCTCATCGAATCCGATGATGCGGCCCCGGTATTCGCCGTATGAATGAGTGCATTAAAATGAATCATTTTCCCGCATGATGCTATCTCTTGTAGATTAGCCGCCATATTGCAGAACAACCCATGCGCGCGCCGGCTGCCGTGCGGCGCCTGAGCGCGCCCACCCGCCTGCGCAAACCGGAAACGGTCGCCGCGATGGGCGTGAAATCCGTCTTTTGAGTGGAGGTAGTAGCATGATCGAGGTTACCGAACTATCCATTGCCGAACTGCGCGCGGCGCTCGAATCCGGGCGTACAACAGCGGTGGAACTGGTCAAGGCCTATCTGGCGCGGATAGCGGCCTACGATGGCCCCGCGACGGAGACCAGGCTCAATGCGGTGGTGGTGCGCAATCCGGATGCGATCCAGGAAGCCGAGGCATCCGATGCCCGTCGCGCCCGTGGCGAAACGCTGAGCCCGCTGGACGGCATCCCCTACACCGCCAAGGACAGCTATCTGGTGAAGGGGCTGACCGCCGCTTCCGGCAGCCCGGCGTTCAAGGATCTGGTGGCCCAACACGATGCCTTCACCATCGCGCGCCTGCGCGCAGCCGGCGCCATCTGCCTGGGCAAGACCAATATGCCGCCCATGGCCAACGGCGGCATGCAGCGCGGCTGCTACGGCCGCGCCGAAAGCCCCTACAACGCCGACTACCTGACGGCGCCGTTCGCCTCCGGCTCTTCCAATGGCGCCGGCACCGCTACGGCCGCCAGCTTCGCCGCCTTCGGCATGGCGGAGGAAACCTGGTCGAGCGGCCGCGGCCCGGCCTCGAACAATGGCCTGTGCGCCTATACGCCGTCTCGCGGGGTCATCTCGGTGCGCGGCAACTGGCCGCTGACGCCGACCATGGACGTGGTCGTGCCCTACGCCCGCACCATGGCGGACTTGCTCGAAGTGCTCGACGTCATCGTCGCGGACGACCCGATCAGCCGCGGCGACCTATGGCGCCTGCAGCCCTGGGTAAAGATTCCCAAAGCCTCCGAGGTCCGGCCGGATTCCTATTCCGGCCTGCTGGCCCAGCCCGACATGCTTAAAGGCAAGCGCTTTGGCATACCGCGCATGTACATCAACAAGGACGAGCTCGCCGGCACCAGCGAGAAGCCCGGCATCGGCGGCCCGACCGGCCAGCGCATCCATACCCGCGCGTCGGTGATCGACCTCTGGGAAGCCGCGCGCCAGGCGCTGGAAGCCGCCGGAGCGGAAGTCATCGAAGTGGATTTTCCGCTGGTTTCCAACTGCGAAGGCGATCGTCCCGGCGCGCCCACCGTATTCAACCGCGGCATCGTCTCGCCTGAGTTCCTCAATGACGAGCTGTGGGAGCTGTCCGGCTGGGCTTTCGACGAGTTCCTGCGCGCCAACGGCGACCCCAAGCTCAACAAACTGGCCGACGTGGATGGTCCGAAGATCTTCCCGCACGATCCTGGCACCTTGCCCAACCGGGAAGGGGATCTGGCCGCAGGCATGGACGAATACGTCAACATGGCCAAGCGGGGCCTCAAGCCCTATGACCAGATTGCAAGCGTGCCGGATGGTCTGCGCGGTCTGGAAAAGACCCGCAAGCTGGATCTGGAAGACTGGATGGATGCGCTGAAGCTGGACGCGGTGCTGTTCCCCACCGTGGCCGACGTCGGCCCGGCTGATGCGGACGTCAATCCGCGCTCCGCCGACATCGCCTGGAGCAATGGCATCTGGGTAGCCAATGGCAACCTCGCCATCCGCCATCTTGGCGTCCCCACGGTTACCGTGCCGATGGGGGTGATGGCGGATATCGGCATGCCTGTGGGGCTGACTTTCGCCGGGCGCGCCTATGATGACAACGCGCTGCTGCGCTTCGCCGGCGCCTTTGAAGCCACCGGCAACAAGCGCATGATCCCGCCGCGCACGCCGCCGCTGGCTCAATGAGCGCCAGCCAGGGCAGACCAGGACTGCTGTTCAGCCAGTAGCAGTGGGTTGGAAGCTATCATTGGGCTGCCCCGGCACCTCCCTATGCTTGGCCGCAAGGTGGCCACGCGCGGACGGGCCGGCTCAACGCTTGCCGGCCGCCTCTTCTCGCCGGCGCTTGGCCTCTTCCAGCAGGTAGACCTGGTAATCGTCCAGATCGCCCGAAAAATCGCTGACCCCGCCGCGCGACACCATCCAGAATTCATCGCACACCGCGCGCAGCAACGCCCGGTCGTGGCTGACCAGCATCACCGAGCCTTCGAACTCGTTCAGCGCCACGCTCAGCGCCTCGCGGGTGGCGAGGTCCAGATGGTTGGTCGGTTCATCCAGCAGCAGCAGGTTGGGCCGCTGCCACACGATCATGCACAGCACCAGCCGCGCCTTCTCGCCGCCGCTCATGCTGCCGACCGGCTGCTTCACCATGTCGCCGCTGAAGTTGAAAGTGCCCAGGAAATTGCGCAGCCCCTGCTCGCGGCAATCGTTGGCCGGCGGCCGCATCGCCGCCGGGGTGTCGCGCGCCAGACGGAACATGTGCTGCAGCGGATCGTCCTCCGGCCGCAGCACGTCCAGCTCCTGCTGCGAGAAGTAGCCGATATTGAGCCCCTTGCCGCGAATGATCTCGCCGCCGACCGCCTGCAGCGCCTCGGCCACGGTTTTCACCAGCGTCGACTTGCCCTGGCCGTTGGCGCCGAGAATGCCGATGCGCTGCCCGGCCAGCACGGTGCGGTTCACGTTGCGCACGATCACCGTCGGCGGCGTGCCTTCCGGCGCGCCCTCCGGCGCCGGATAGCCGAACGCCGCGCCGGTCATCGACAGCATCGAGTTCGGCAGGCTCTGCGGCTCTTTGAATTCGAACTGGAACTCGGCATCGGCCAGCACCGGCGCGATCTTCTCCATCCGCTCCAGCGCCTTGACACGGCTCTGCGCCTGCTTGGCCTTGCTGGCCTTGGCCTTGAAGCGATCGATGAACTTCTGCAGGTGCGCCATCTTTTCCTGCTGCTTGGCCTGCGCCGCCTGCTGCAGGACCAGCTGTTCGGCGCGCATGTCCTCGAACTTGCTGTAATTGCCGCCGTAGCGCACCAGCTTGGCATTGTCGACGTGTAGCGTCACGTTGGTGACGGCATCGAGGAATTCGCGGTCATGGCTGATCACCACCATGGTGCCGGCGTACTGCTTCAACCACGCTTCCAGCCATACCAGCGCGTCCAGATCCAGGTGGTTGGTCGGCTCGTCCAGCAGCAGCAGGTCGGACGGACACATCAGCGCGCGCGCCAGTTGCAGCCGCATGCGCCAGCCGCCGGAAAAGCTGTTCACCGGCTGCTGCAGCTCGGCGACGCTGAAACCCAACCCGAGAATCAGCGCCTGCGCCCGTGCCGGCGCGTCGTGGGCGCCGGCATCGTTGAGCGCGGTATAGGCGTGCGCCATGCGCATGTAGTCTTCGCCGGCCTCGGCCTCGGCCACCTCCTGCTGCGCGGCGAGCAGGGTGGTATCGCCTTCGACCACAAACTCGGTCGCCATCTGCGCCGTTTCCGGCATGTCCTGCGCCACCTGCGACATGCGCCACTGCGATGGGATCGACACATCGCCGCCGTCTTCGTGCAGCGAGCCGTTCAGCACCGCGAACAGCGAGGATTTGCCGGCGCCGTTGCGGCCGACCAGGCCGACTTTCTCACCGGGATTGAGCGTCACCGACGCGTTGTCGAGCAGGACTTTGGTGCCGCGGCGCAAGGCCACGTTTTTCAGAATGATCATGGGAGGCGCCGTGCGGCGGCAGAAAAAAGGTTACGCCGCGACCGGCGACAAGGCGGGAAGACGACAGAAAAGTGGCCAACGTTGGCCGCATCATGACAATGGTGCAGCGGCAGCGGCGCGCCGCCGCATGCCGCAAAGCAATAAAAACGGCACGGCGCAGATGGTAACACGCCCCTGCGCGCCCCAAAGGGGAAGAAAGCTGACGTTCGATGCCGGCGACAGCGAAATGGCCGGCATGTGAATCTGAGCAGACGTTCAGGACACATGGGATGACAGCCCGCATTGGCCGAACAGCAGCCCCGCGTATCACCCAGTCCCCCTGACAAGTACCGCACTCTTCAATAGGGAACCATCTGCTACTCATGTCGGCGGCCGATCAGACACCGCAGGCCCCCTCTGATCCGCGGCCTCACGACTCTCCGTCATCGCGGCGATGATCGTCCGCCATGCCGTCGAAACAGACTCGCAGCATATGCCTGACGATGTCTTCGTCCTGGTATTTCCCATAGACGCGCAAGTACTCCACCGCCGGATCGCAGGTCCGGGAGTAGTAGCTGTACAGGATCACGTCAGTCGGCATATCCGCCCTTAGCTCTCCCTGCCGCTTGGCCTGCTCGACGATGCCCTGCAGCATTTTGTGCAGCTTGATCGCCCGGCTGACGTAACGCAGGCTGCGCGTCAGCATGGCGCGCACCTGCGGACTGGTCGAGGGCAGGAACGGCAGCCCGCCGGCGAGGCGCATGCCCAGCGCCCAAGCCAGCAGATCGCGCAGGCGGGCAAGCGGGCTCAACTCCGGCGCCTGCCGCGCCAGAAAATCCTGGGCGTCGTCCAGCAAGCGGATCATCACCTCGGTCGCCAGCTCATCCTTGGATTTGAAATGCTTGTACAGGCTGGGCTTGGAAATCCCCGCCTCGCCGGCCACATCGTCCATGGTCATCAGGTCGAAACCCTTGCTCGCCAGCATCCGCGTGGTGGCGTCGAGCACCGCCTGCTCGCGCAGCTTGAAAGCCTGATCCTTGAAGCTGAGCCTGCCTAGTATACCCATCGGTAACACCTTTTACTGATCAGTAGCATTTTTTTCAAATTGGTTTTATCCTGAATATAAAGCAGCGCCGGCGCACTGCCAACCGGCGGATTTCCTACCTCGCGACAGGACGACATGGTGAACGCCTCATCGCCACAACGCATCGCCGTGATAGGCGGCGGCATCGCCGGCCTTGCCACGGCTTACTTTCTTTCCCGACGGCACGCGGTGACGCTGTTCGAAGCCGCCGATTATCTGGGCGGCCATACCCACACCGTCGATGTCACGGTCGACGGCCGCGACTTCGCCGTCGATACCGGCTTCCTGGTATTCAACGATCGCACCTATCCCAACCTCATCGCCTTGTTTCAGGAGCTAGGCATCCCCAGCCATCCCAGCGACATGTCGTTCAGCGTCTCGCTGGGCCAGGGCCGGCTGGAGTGGGCGGGGCGCGATCTGGACAGCGTGTTCGTCCAGCGCCGCAATCTGCTGTCGCCCGGCTTCTGGGGCATGCTGTCCGACATCCTGCGCTTCAACCGCGAGGCGGAGCGCAATCTGCGCCGCGCGATCGAGGCCCCGCAAAGCCTGGGGCGCTTGCTGGACGCGGACGGATACGGCGCGCGCTTTCGCCACCACTACCTGCTGCCGATGGCGGCGGCGATCTGGTCCAGCCCCTGCCGCGACATCCTGTCCTTCCCGGCCGAGACTTTCCTGCGCTTCTGCCTGAACCATGGCCTGCTGCAGCTGCGCGACCGGCCGCAATGGCGCACGGTGCCGGGCGGCGCCCGGCAGTATGTCGAGAAAATCGCCGCCAGCCTGGCCGATGTCCGGCTGTCGACGCCGGTGCTGCGCGTCAGCCGGGTAGATGGCCGCGTGCGCTTGCTTGCCGCCAGCAGCGAAGAGACTTTCGACAGCGTCGTCTTCGCTACCCATGCGCCGCAAACCCTGGCCATGCTGGCGGATGCCGATGATTTGGAGCGCAAGATGCTGTCCGCCGTCCGCTATCAAGCCAATGAGGCGGTGCTGCATACCGATGCCTCTTTGCTGCCCCGCCGCGAAGCGGCCTGGTCAGCCTGGAATTTCCTGTCGGACGACGATGACGACAGCCGCGCGGTGGGCGTCAGCTATCTGCTCAACCAACTGCAGCCCCTGCCTGTCGCCACGCCGGTGGCAGTCACGTTGAACCCGCCGCGCGCCCCCGATCCGGCCAAGGTGCTGGGCCGCTACCATTACCAGCATCCGCTGTTTGACGCCGCCGCCATCGCCGCGCAAAAGGCTTTGTCCGGCCTTCAGGGCCGCCACGGCTGCTGGTTCGCCGGAGCCTGGACCGGCTACGGCTTCCACGAGGATGGGCTGAACTCCGCGCTGCGCGTGGCGCGGGATTTTGGGCTGGCTCCGGCCTGGGCGAGGTTGGAGAAATGAGCGGCGCCTATCTGTTGACCGGGCAGGTGATGCACCGCCGCTTGCGGCCGGCGCCCAATCGCTTCGTCTATCCGGTTTTCTGCTTGCGGCTGAATCTGGCCAAGCTCGAAAGCCTGCGCGGCTTCTGGTTTGGCGTGGACCGCTGGCGGCCGCTGTCGCTGCGCACGCGCGACTACGGCCCGCGCGACGGCTCGCCGCTCTTGCCGTGGATACGCGCGCGGCTGGAGGAAGCCGGCCTGCCCGCCAACGGCGAGGTCTGGCTGCAAACCTTTCCGCGCGTGTTCGGCTATGTGTTCAACCCGGTCAGCTTCTGGCATTGCCACAACGCCTCCGGTCAACTGATCGCGGTGCTGGCCGAGGTGAACAATACCTTTGGCGAAAGGCATGGCTATCTGTTGAGCCAGACCGGCGGCGGCCCCATCTCCGCCGCCAGCCAGCTCTCATGCCGCAAACTGCTGCATGTCTCGCCGTTTTGCCGCATCGAAGGCCATTACCGCTTCCGCTTCCATCAAAGCGGAGACCATGCGCTGGTCCGCATCGACTACCACAACGACGCCGGGCCGCTGCTGCACACCGCCATCTCCGGCCGCCTGTCGCCGCTGACGCCGGGAACCGCCGCGCGCGCCCTGCTGCGCCAGCCGCTGCTGACTCTGGGCGTCATCGCCCGCATCCACTGGCAGGCGCTGCGGCTGTGGCTCAAACGCGTGCCCTTTTTCCGCAAACCTCATCCCCCCGCCGCCGCGCTCAGCCGCGGCCAGGAGTTGAAACCATGAGCGCAAGCCAACCCATCGCCCTGTCCCGCCCTGACATTCCCGCCGCCGGGCGGGCGCTGCTGGCCTTGTTGTCGAAACTGCGACACGGCAGCCTCAAAATCGTCACGCCAGATGGCGAAGAGCTGTGGTACGGCGCGCTCAAGCCGCAGGCCGACGCCGAGCTGACGCTAGCCGACTGGCGCGCCTGCCGCCGCATGCTGTCCGGCAACGACATAGGCTTTGCCGAGGCATACCGCGACGGCTGGCTGGACAGCCCCGACCTGACCGCGCTGTTGCGGCTGGCGCTGCGCAACGAAGACGCGATGCAGCTGGGCGAATTGGGCCGCTGGGCCGCGCGCGCGTGGCACAGGCTGCGCCACCTCTTGCGCGTCAACAGCCGCCGCGGCAGCCGGCGCAACATCCATGCCCATTACGATATCGGCAACGATTTTTACCAGCTGTGGCTGGACCCCGGCTGGACCTACTCCAGCGCCTGGTTCGACGGCGACTACCGCTTGTCCCTGGCCGATGCCCAGGCGCGCAAGTACCAGCGCATCTGCGATCAATTGCAACTGCGCCCCGGCATGCGGGTGTTGGAAATCGGCTGCGGCTGGGGCGGCTTCGCCGAGCATGCCGCCCGCTTGGGCGTGGCCGTGCACGGCATCACCATCTCCGACGCGCAGCTGGACTTCGCGCGCCGCCGCCTGGCCAACGAGCCGCTGGCCATACTGGAGCACCGCGACTACCGCGACCTCTCCGGCCAGTACGACGCCATCGTGTCGATCGAAATGTTCGAGGCGGTGGGCGAGCGCTACTGGCGCGGCTATTTCGACACCCTGCGCCGCTGCCTGAAGCCGGGCGGCCAGGCGCTGGCTCAGAGCATCACCATAGAAGAGTCGCGCTTCGAAACATACCGCGCCAACGCCGATTTCATCCAGACCTTCATCTTTCCCGGCGGCATGCTGCCCAGCCGCGAACGCTTCTTGCGCGCGGCGCGGCAAGGCGGCCTGGCCTGCCGCGGCCGGCTGGATTTCGGCCCCGACTACGCGGAAACCCTGCGCCGCTGGCGCGATGCTTTCGAGGCCAATCTCGCCGCCATCCGCAGCCAGGGCTTCGATGAGGCCTTCATCCGGCTGTGGCGGCTGTATCTGTGCTACTGCGAAGCCGGTTTCGACGAAGGCCGCATCGGCGTTTCGCAATTTCTGCTGCAAAGGCATGCGTGATGCCGCGCGCCGCTCTCGCCTCCTTGCTGGCCTTGCTGACGGGTTGCGCCGGACCGTCGGCGGCCGATTACGCCGCCAACCGTCCCGCGCTGGACCCCGGCCGGTTTTTCCTCGGCAAAACCGAGGCCTGGGGCATGTTCCAGGATAGACAGGGCCGACTGCTGAAGCGTTTTACCGTGGACATGGACGGCGAGCGCCAGGGAGACGAGTTGGTGTTGACCGAGCGCTTCCGCTACAGCGACGGCAGCCGCCAGCAGCGCGTGTGGCGGCTCAAGCCGCTGGGCGCAGGACGCTGGCGCGGCCTGGCCGACGATGTGGTGGGCGAGGCCGCGGGCGAGACTGCCGGCAACGCGCTGCGCTGGCGCTACACGCTGAAGCTGCCGGTGGACGGCAAGGAATACCAGGTGCAGTTCGACGACTGGATGTTCCTGCAGGACGAGCGCAGCCTGCTCAACCGCGCCGAGATGAGCAAGTTCGGTTTCCGCCTGGGCGAAGTCACGCTGTTTTTCCGCAAGCCGGAGCCGCGGCCGTGAGCCTGCGCCTCAATCCCGCCATCGCCGACTGGCATGCGCGCCGCGTCTGGGTGATCGGCGCGTCCAGCGGCATCGGCGCCGCGCTGGCTACCGAACTGCTGGACGCCGGCGCCGAGGTCATCCTGTCGGCGCGCCGCGCCGAGCCGATGCAGGCGCTGGCCGCCGGCCGCGCCGGCGCGCGCGTGGAAACGCTGGATGTGACCGATCCGGCGGCCTGGTCGCGCGTCTGGGAGCGGCTGGAGCGAAACGGCGCGCGGCCCGACCTGGTAGTGTTCTGCGCGGCCGATTACCGTCCGCAGACCTGTCTGGACCTGCATGCAGACGAAACCCGCCGCCTGCTCGACACCAATCTGCTGGGGGTCTACCACGGGCTGGAAGTGGTACTGCCGGCGCTGGCGCGGGAAGGGCGCGGCGGCGTGGCGCTGATTGCCAGCGTGGCCGGCTACGCCGGCTTGCCGGGCGCGGCGGTGTACGGCCCCGGCAAGGCGGCGCTGATCAATCTGGCGGAAATCCTCTATACCGAGCTCAAGCCGCGCGGGGTGGCGGTTTATCTGATCAATCCCGGCTTCGTCGCCACCCCGCTCACCGCCAAGAACGATTTTTCCATGCCGGCGCTGCTCACCCCGCGCCAAGCGGCGCAAAGCATCATGCGCGGTCTTTCGCGCGGCGCGTTTGAAATCCACTTCCCGCTGCGCTTCACCGCATGGCTCAAACTGTTGCGGCTGCTGCCTTACCGGCTGCGGCTGCCCTTGCTCGCGAGGCTGGCTCGACCATGAAACGCATCCCCTCCCAAGCCGACTGGCAGGCTTTGCTTGACTGGTACCAGACGTTGACGCCGGACACCTTGCCCGATATCGGCCACTTCTACGCTGAAGACGCCCGCTTCAAGGACCCGTTCAACGACGCGCGCGGCATCACCGACATCCAGGCGGTGTTCCGCCACATGTTCAAGACGCTGGAGCAACCGCGCTTCACCGTCATCCACGCGCTGCGCGACGGCGACCAGGCTTTCATCACCTGGGATTTCGACTTTGTCTACGCTGGACGCAAGGTCAATATCCACGGCGGCAGCCATCTGCAGTTCGACGCCGGCGGCAAGATCGCGCTGCACCGCGACTACTGGGACGCGGCGGAAGAACTGTTCGAGAAAATACCGGTGCTGGGCCTGCCGGTGGCCTGGCTGCGCAAGAAACTCAAGGTGGTGTGATGGCGGCGCGGACCTTCAAGGGCAACAAGGCGGCGCTGCCGTCCAAGCCCTGCGCCGGCTGCGGCCGGGCCATGAGCTGGCGCAAGAAATGGCGCGCCAGCTGGGATGCCGTGCAGTATTGCTCGGAGCGCTGCCGCCGCCAGAAAGGCAAAGCCGCATGACCACCTTGCGGCTGCTCCTGGGCGATCAGCTCAATCCCTGCCACAGCTGGTTCGCCGAGCCCGACGCCAATGTGGTGCACGTGATGATGGAAATCCGCCAGGAAACCGACTACGTGCGCCACCACGCGCAAAAAATCCTGGCCATCTTCGCGGCGATGCGCGACTTCGCCGCCCAATTGAAAGCGCAAGGCCACCGCGTGCGCTACGTCGCGATCAACGACGCCAGCAACCGCCAGTCGCTGACCGGCAATCTGGACGCGCTGATCGCCCATTACCGCGCGGCGGCGGTGGAGTACCAGGCCCCGGACGAGTGGCGGCTGGACCGCCAGCTGGCGGAGTGGGCGGCCGGCCTGCCCATGCCCTGCCGCATGGCGGACAGCGAGCACTTCTACACCGCGCGCGGCGAGGTGGCGGCGTTGTTCGGCGGGCGGCAATGGCGGCAGGAGACCCTATATCGCCACCTGCGGCGCCAGCACGGCATTTTGATGGACGAAAACGCCGAGCCCGCCGGCGGACGCTGGAATTTCGACGCCGACAACCGCCAGCGCTGGCCCGGCGATCCGCCCGAACCAGGCGATGCGCGTCCCGAGCATGACCACAGCCGGCTGTGGCAAACCATTGTCGGCGCCGGGGTGGCCAGCTTCGGCCAGCCGCAGGCTGACGCGCTGCGCTGGCCGCTCAACCGCGCCGAGGCGCTGGCGCAGCTGCGCGCCTTCGTCGAACATGGGCTGCCGCACTTCGGCGCCTATCAGGACGCGATGAGCCCGCGCGCGCGGCGGCTGTTCCATTCGCTGCTGTCCTTCGCCCTGAATGTGAAAATGCTGAACCCGCGCGAGGTAGTGGACGCCGCCGTGTCCGCCTGGCAGGAGGGCCGCGCGCCGCTGGCCGCGGTGGAAGGCTTCACGCGGCAGATACTGGGCTGGCGCGAATACGTGCGCGGCGTCTATTGGGCCAAAATGCCCGGCTACCGCGACAGCAACGCGCTGGCGCACCAGCTGCCGCTGCCGCGCTGGTTCTGGGACGGCGACACCGGCATGCGCTGCCTCGCCCACGCCATCGGCCAATCGCTGGAAGACGCCTACGCCCACCACATCCAGCGGCTGATGGTGATAGGCAATTTCGGCCTGATCGCCGGCCTGTCGCCGCAAGCGCTGCACCAATGGTATCTGGGCGTCTACATCGACGCCTTCGAATGGGTGGAGCTGCCCAACACGCTGGGCATGAGCCAGTTCGCCGACGGCGGGCTGCTGGGCAGCAAGCCTTACGCCGGCAGCGCCGCCTATATCGGCCGCATGGGCGATTACTGCGCCGGCTGCCGCTACCGGCCCAAGCAGCGCGTCGGCGCCGACGCCTGCCCGTTCAATGCCTTGTACTGGGACTTTTTCCAGCGCCACCGCGCGGAGTTGGCCGGCAATCCGCGGCTGGCCCTGGTCTACCGCCAGCTGGACAAGCTGCCGGAAACCGAGCGCGCCGCCATAACCGCGCGCGCCGGCTGGCTGCAAACCAATCTCGACTCACTATGAGACAACCATGCTGAAAAAACCGCTCGCGCTCATCGCCCTGATCCTGCTGCCGCTGACCGGCTGTGACACCGCGCCCCCGCCCGGCATCGCCCCGGCGCGGGGCTTCCAACTGGAACGCTACCAGGGCCGCTGGTATGAAATCGCCCGCCTCGATCACCGCTTCGAACGCGGCCTGCAGGCGGTGAGCGCCGACTACAGCCGCAACGCCGACGGCAGCATCCGCGTGGTCAACCGCGGTTTTGACGAGGCGACCGCCAGCTGGCGCGAAGCGGTGGGCAAAGCCTGGTTCAACGGGCCCGCCGATGTCGCCTCACTGAAAGTGTCGTTCTTCGGACCGTTCTACGGCGGCTACCATGTGGCGGCGCTGGACCCCGGCTACCGCTGGGCGGTGGTGGTGGGGCCGGACAAGGATTATCTGTGGCTGCTGTCGCGCGATAAACAAGCCGCCCCCGCCGCCAAGCCGGCGCTGCTGGCGGTGGCAGCCAAGCTAGGCGTGCCGGCCGACAAGCTGATCTGGGTGAGGCAGGACCGTGGCGGCAACTAGACGGCTCAATCCGGAAAAATTGCTGCTCAGCAAGTGGACCGCCGCCGCGCCGCGCGACAAGGAAAAGCACTTTCTGGTGGTGGCGCTGGGCCGGCCGGCGCCGGATGCCGCGGTGGAGACGGTGACGCTGGAGGCGGTCTACACCCGGCGCCGGCAAACCATGGCGTGGCAGGCGCTGCGCGACGCGGACCAATGGCTGCAGGGGTGGAAATGAAAGCCTGGCCATGGCGGCGAGGCATGCCCTTGCCTCGCGCCGGCAATGTTTTTATCGTTTAAGCATGTCTTCGCATCCATCGTCATGGAGTGTCGCCATGGAATTGTTCGATACCTTGTCCGCCCAGATCCGCCATATGCGCCTGCCGCTGTTCGCGGTCAGCCTCAGCGCCGTCCCCTGCCCCGATACCCCGCTGCTGCTGATGCTGCATTGGCATGGCTTCGGCAAAGCCGCCGCCGACCGCGCGCCGGCTGGCCAAGCCTCGCTGCGGCAAGTGCCGGCGTCGGCCTTGCAGCTGACGCGCAGATGGAGCGCGCTGTCGCGGGTGGAGGAGGAGATTCTGGACGCGGCCTGGCAGCTGGGCGCCTGGAGCCTGCTGCGCGATGAGCGGCGCGGCTGCAACACCATGGGCGCCGCCGCCGGCGAGGAGCTTGCCTGCCGCCAGGCTTTTGGCGACTTGCCTGCCATCGACGGCCAGGAAAGCGTCGTAGCCGAGGCGCCCGACGGCCCGGAGCTGATGCGGCTGGCGGCGCGCCGCGGCTATGTTTGCTGGCAGTTCCGGCCGGTGCATGGCGGGCTGTGGCGCGAATTGGCCGAGGACGACACGCTGGGCGAAGATGGCTTACGCCAGCCCCCTTGCCCGCTGGCGCCGCGCGTCTGCCGCGGCGGCAAGGCGGCCCGAACCGAATACCGTTTCGGCCGCATCGAGCGCGTCATTTTTTAGCCGCATTTTTTCTGAAAAAAACCTCTTGAAAAGTTTTTGGCCCGCCCTTATTTCGTCATTCGTCAGCCCATCAGGCTGAATTTGACCGGCAAGCGCGGGCATCTTCGCGCCTGCGGCAAGCCGGTCTTACCTACCGTTTCCCATGATCTGAATCGCACAGGAGATTGATATGCAAATCCGTCCTCTGCACGACCGGATTATCGTCAAGCGGGTCGAAAAGGTCCGCCAGACTGCTTCCGGCATCGTCATTCCCGATAGCGCCGCGGAAAAACCCGAACAAGGCGAAGTCCTCGCGGCCGGTCCCGGCAAACGCTTGCCTGACGGCACCTTGCTGCCGATGCAAGTGCAGGTAGGCGACTTGGTCTTGTTCGGCAAATATGGCGGCCAGACCGTCAAGCTGGACGACCAGGAATACCTGGTGCTGCGCGAAGAGGATGTCTTCGGCGTGATCGAAGGCGCATCCGAATCCGGCCGCAAGGCTGCTTGATTTTCCCCATTCATCACAGGAGTTAAACCATGGCTGCGAAAGAAGTCCGCTTCCACGACAACGCCCGTGAACGCATCGTCAACGGCGTCAACGTGCTGGCCAATGCGGTGAAAGTCACCCTGGGGCCGAAAGGCCGCAACGTGCTGCTGGCGCGCAGTTTCGGCGCGCCGCACATCACCAAGGACGGCGTGTCCGTCGCCAAGGAAATCGAGCTCAAAGACCCGTTCGAAAACATGGGCGCACAGATGGTGAAGGAAGTGGCGTCCAAGACCGCCGACGTGGCGGGCGACGGCACCACCACCGCCACCGTGCTGGCCCAGGCCATCGTGCAGGAAGGCATGAAGTACGTCGCCTCCGGCATGAATCCGATGGACCTGAAGCGCGGCATCGACAAAGCCGTCCATGCCGTGGTGAAGGAGCTGCAAACCCTGTCCAAGCCGGTGACCAACAGCAAGGAAACCGCCCAGGTGGCCGCGCTGTCGGCCAACTCCGACGAAGCCATCGGCAAGATCATCGCCGACGCCATGGACAAAGTGGGCAAGGAAGGCGTGATCACCGTCGAGGACGGCAAGTCGCTGGACAACGAGCTGGCCGTGGTTGAGGGCATGCAGTTCGACCGCGGCTACCTGTCGCCCTACTTCATCACCGATCCGGAAAAACAGACCGCTGTGCTGGAAGACCCGCTGGTGCTGCTCTACGACAAGAAGATCAGCAATATCCGCGACCTCTTGCCGGTGCTGGAGCAAGTGGCCAAGGCCGGCAAGCCGCTGCTGATCGTCGCCGAAGACGTGGAAGGCGAAGCGCTGGCCACCCTGGTGGTGAACAGCATGCGCGGCATCCTCAAGGTGGCCGCGGTCAAAGCCCCAGGCTTCGGCGACCGCCGCAAGGCCATGCTGGAAGACATCGCCATCCTGACTGGCGGCACTGTCATTTCCGAGGAAACCGGCCTGACGCTGGAAAAAGCCGGCCTGGCCGAGCTGGGCAGCGCCAAGCGCGTGGAAATCGGCAAGGAAAACACCACCGTCATCGACGGCGCCGGCGACAAGGCGAAGATCGACGCCCGCGTGCAAACCATCCGGGCGCAGATCGATGCCGCCACCAGCGACTATGACCGCGAGAAGCTGCAGGAACGGGTGGCCAAGCTGTCCGGCGGCGTGGCGGTGATCCGCATCGGCGCGGCCACCGAAGTGGAAATGAAAGAGAAGAAAGACCGCGTCGACGACGCGCTGCACGCCACCCGCGCCGCGGTGGAGGAAGGCATCGTCGCCGGCGGCGGCGTGGCCCTGCTGCGCGCCCGCGCCCACATCGGCGAGCTGAAAGGCGACAACGCCGACCAGGACGCCGGCATCCAGATCGTGCTGCGCGCGCTGGAAGCGCCGCTGCGCGCCATCGCCGCCAACGCCGGCGACGAGCCGTCCGTCATCGTCAACAAGGTGCTGGAAGGCAAGGGCAGCCACGGCTACAACGCCGCCAGCGGCCAGTTCGGCGACCTGGTGGAAATGGGCGTGATCGACCCGACCAAGGTGACCCGCACCGCGCTGCAAAACGCCGCGTCCATCGCCAGCCTGATCCTGACCACCGACGCCACCGTGGCCGAAGCGGCACAGGACAGCAAGGCCAAGGCTCCGGCGGAGCTGGATTACTGATCCGCTGACCTAGCCCCTTTCGTCATTGGCCCGCGCTCAAGCGCGGGCTTTTTTTCGCTTAGACCCGCCAACAAAACCTGTCGATAAATCGCATGCAGATCAATGAGAAAGCCAGCTTGAGCCAGCTAGCCAAGAATGGAGGCGTTCCACCACCCAACGGTAGCGGCCCAATCTCTCGCTGCTTCCCACCCCGCGACGAGCAATTCGCACCAAAATTCCGCGTCGGCTCAGGTGTTCACGGCGACGGCGGTAGTCGTAGCCTTTATCAGCTTGCAACTTGCAGGGCTTTTGTCTGGGCCGTCCCGGCAAACCAGGAACCTCAGGCATCGCATCAAGCAAAGTTTCGAAGACCATGGAATCATGCCGGTTGGCGCCGGTAATGCTCAGCGCCAGTGGCAAACCTCGGCGATCTGCGATGATGTGCCGTTTGCTGCCGCATTTACCTCGATCGGTGGGGTTGGGGCCGGTCTCTTGCCCCCCGGTGGTTGGCAACGCTAGCCCCATCAATGCTGGCCCGGCTCCAATCAATTTGATCGTGTTGGCGCAGTTGTATCAGCAGGGCTAGATGTAGACGATCCCAAACGCCTAGCGCTTGCCAATCCCGCAGCCTTCTCCAATTAAGTCATTCCACTGCCAAAACCGAGTTCCTACGGGAGATCCTCCCAAGGAATGCCGGTGGTGAGAACAAACAAGATGCCGCTGACGACAGCAAAATCATCCAGCCTCGGACGCCCACCCCGGCGGGAGCGCGGTGGTGGAGAAAGTAGCGGCTGCAAAGACTTCCGGAGCTTCTGACTGACGACTTTCCGTTTCATCCTCGCTAGATGTGGTCGTGCCTATCTGGCATCAAGGGGTTTTGTTAGCGGCTCTAAGTGGTTTTGGTCTGTCCCGCTCCTCGTGGACAGTCCACCTCACAGCAAGATTGCCCCCTGTTGTCGGCAAGTCGAGTCTTCTATTGGAGTCCCCCCTCTCGAACCGATCAAGTCGCGGAGGCAGTCCCGCTTCTACGGCGTGGCTCTAGGCAACTGGCTAGTTGCCCCCTTACACGTGAACTGTGCAACAACTACGAAGGGCCGTGCTCAGATCAATCAGCAACAGCCCCATTGAACATGAATCAATTCAACAAGGAACCATAAGCTGGCCAGGAGCTGGAACGGCGTTTCAAACGCGGAAAGCCTTGCTGCGCAATACTTCCAAGGAATAGGGATGGAGAAAAGCGGAATGAATTTTGGACGGCGGAGTGGCTAGAAACGCGAAACGGGAAGTATAAGCTGGCCGTTTCGGCCAACTTATGCTTCCCGTCACAAACTGCCATACCTGAGATAAGACTTCTGGTGGACCGAAGGAGGATCGAACTCCCGACCTCTGCATTGCGAACGCAGCGCTCTCCCAGCTGAGCTATCGGCCCATTGCGCCATGATAGCACAATGGCATTTTCATTCAACCACCCTGCCCGCCAGCGGCAGCGTGAACCAGAACACGCAGCCGCCGGCCGGGCTGCTGACCGCGCCGAATTCGCCGCGGTGGAATTCCACGATGGAACGGCAGATGTTGAGGCCTATGCCCATCCCTTCCGGCTTGGTGGAGTAGAACGGCGTGAACAGGTTGTCCTGCATGCCGGCGGCGAGACCGGGGCCGTTGTCCACCACCTCCACCCGCCATTTGCCTTCGCCCACGCAGGTATGCAGCTGCACCGACGGCTGCGGGGTGTCGGCTTCCACCAGCGCTTCCACCGCGTTTTTCATCAGGTTGAGCAACACCTGCTCGATCAGCACCGGGTCCATGTCCAGCAGGCAGGCGCGGCGGTCCGGCTCCAGCTGCAGGCTGACGCCGTGCTTGGCCGCCAGCGGTTCGGCCAGGCTCAGCGCCCGCGCCACCGCCCGCGCCGGGTCCACCCGCTCCAGTTGCGGCTCGTGCTTTTTGACGAAGGCGCGAATGCTGCTGACGATTTGCGCCGCCCGCCGCGATTGTTCGGCGATGGCATGGATGGCGTCGCGCACGCCGGCCGGCAGCTCCAGCTGTTCCGGCAGGCGGCGGCTGACGCCGGCGGCGTAAGTGTGGATGGCGGTGAGCGGCTGGTTCAGCTCGTGCGCCAGCGTCGAGGCCATTTCGCCCATCGCGATCAGCCGGGCGGTGTTCTGGAAACGGTCTTGCTGCGCCTGTTCGCGCGCCTCGCGGCGGCGGTCTTCGGACACGTCGCTGAGTATCGCCAGCCAGGCCGCTTCGCCGTTCACCCATTCGATGCGGCGACGGCGGATCAGCAGGCAGCATTCGCCGGCGACGATGAATTCCTGGCCGTACTCCTCGTTTTCCGGGCCGGCCCTCAGGCCGGGCAGCAGCACGCAGCACGGCGCGTCGGCGTCGCCCACCAGCCATAGTTCGGCGAAGCCGGGGTTGGCGTACAGCAGCTGGCCGCTGCTTTCCGCCACCACGCAGACGCCGGCGGCCAGGCCGTTCAGCACGGTGAGGAAGCGGCGGTGGGCAGCGTCCATTTCCTTGCGCTGGCGCTGGCGTTCGGTGATGTCGAACATCGAGGCGATCCAGCCGTGCTGGCTGCCGTCCTCCCGCACCAGCGGCGTGGCGAACAGCCGCACCACCAGCGTGTCGCCGCGCTTGCGCATCAGCGCCAGCTCGAAGCCCTGCTCCGGTTGGCGGTTGTCGCGCACCGCGTCCATCGCGTCGGCCAGCACGCCGTGCTGATCGGCCGGCCAGAACGGGTGCGGCGGGTAGCTGCCCACCAGCTCTTCCGGCGCGAAGCCCAGCATGTCGCAGAAGGCGCGGTTGACGCGGACGATCTCGCCTTCCAGCCCTATCGCCACCAGGCCGCTCTTCATCGAATCCTCTATCGCCTGCCTGAGCGACACTTCCTGCGCCAGCTTCTGCTCCGCCGTGGCGCGCTCGCGCATGTGGCGGCGGATGCGCCACACCGCGTACCACAGCGTCAGCAACAGCAGCACGATCACGCAGGTGAGCACCGGCAGGGTCAGGCCCAAGCCGCTGCGGTAGGCCACCGCGCGCAGGTAGAGGCCGTAGCCGGGCGGGTCGAAGCTGGTCTGGTGCGAGATATTGCCCGGCCGCTCGGCGGCGTCGAATTTCTGCGCCAGCGTCTTGCCGCCCAGATCGAGAATACTGATGTAGTTCTTGGAGGCGATCCACCACGGCACCTGGTGGTAAAGCAGCCCGTCCAACTGATAGGAGAAACGCAGCCCGCCCAGCAGCTGGCCGTCGCGCACCACCGGCACCGCCAGGTCGAACCGGTATTTGCCGTCGGCGCCCTGGTAAGGTGCGCCGTAGCTGGAGCGCAGCAGCCGCGACGCACGCCACAGGCCGTCGAACTCGGCCGGCCCCAGGCTGCGGCGGTCGCGGCGGATGCCGTGCTGGTCCCATTGCACCTGGTTGCTCGCGCCCACCCGCTCTATCGTCAGCAGTTCGGGATTTTCCCGCATGTAGAACGCGGCCAGATGGGCGAAGCGCTGGCTGTCCACCTTGCCGGCGGCGATGTCCCGCGCCAGGCCGTCAGCCCATTCCTGGTGGCCTTCCAGATGCATGCGCAGCGATTGCTCCAGCCACAGCACCTCCTGGATCAGATTGTCCTGCTGCTCGTCGCGCCAGTCGCGGTACACCAGGTAGCTGAGGCTGCACAGCGCCAGCAGCAGCGCGATCAGCGCCAGGCTGACGCTCAGCCACAGCAGGCGCGGCGCGCGGCGGATGCGGGAGTCGGGTGCGGACATGGGCGTCACATTGCAAGGTTAAGATGCCGGATGATAACAAGCCCGCCGGCCCGCGCCGTGAAAAACGGCATGCTGGAATTCCCTAATGGCAGAGCGGGGCTAGAGCTTCTACTTTATGCAAAATAACACCGGCAAAACCGGGGTTCGCATACATAACTAAAGCTACAAAGCTATTTGGAGACGCTCTCATGAAACGCAAATACACCGCGCTGGCCATCTGCGCCAGCCTCACCCTGTCCGGTTTCGCCCAGGCCGCCGGCGAAATCGTCATCAAATTCAGCCACGTGGTATCGCCGGACACCCCCAAGGGCAAGGCCGCCGAATACTTCAAGAAACTGGCCGAGCAACGCACCCACGGCCGCGTGAAGGTGCAGGTCTACCCCAACAGCCAGTTGTACAAGGACAAGGAAGAGCTGGAAGCGCTGCAGCTGGGCGCGGTGCAGATGCTGGCTCCCAGCCTGGCCAAGTTCGGCCCGCTGGGCGTGAAGGAATTCGAAGTGTTCGACCTGCCCTACCTGTTCGACAGCTACGACGAAGTCAACAAGGTGATGCACGGCCCGATCGGCAAGCAGCTCTTGGGCAAGTTGGAGAGCAAAGGCATCAAGGGCCTAGCCTACTGGGACAACGGCTTCAAGAATTTCTCCGCCAACAAGCCGATCAAATCCCCGGCCGACCTGAAAGGCATGAAGATCCGCATCCAGTCGTCCAAGGTTCTTGAGGAAGAAATGCGCACGCTGGGCGCGCTGCCGCAGGTGATGGCTTTCTCCGAGGTATACCAGGCGCTGCAGACCGGCGTGGTGGACGGCACCGAGCTGGAAGCCTCCAACCTCTACACCAGCAAGGCCTACGAGGTGCAGAAGAACCTGACGCTGACCCAGCACGGCTTCCTCGGCTACGCGCTGATCGTCAACAAGAAGTTCTGGGACGGCCTGCCGGCCGACGTGCGCGGCCAGCTGGACAGTGCGGTGCAGGACGCTACCGTCTACGCCAATCAGATCGCCAAACAGGAAAACGAAAAAGCCGTCGCCGCGATCAAGGCGTCCGGCAAGACCAAGGTTTACGTCCCCACCCCGCAAGAGCGCGAAGCGTTCAAGAAGGCGCTGGCGCCGGTGCACCAGAAGATGGCGGCCCGCATCGGCCCGGACCTGCTCAAGCAGATCTATAAAGAAACCGGCTTCAACCCCAACAAGTAAGCAAGCCCGCGCGCCCAGCGCCATGGCCGGACGGCTTGCCGTCCGGCCGTTTTCCCGCACTTAGGAAACATCGTCATGCTCAAGTTCCTCGACCACCTCGAGGAGTGGATGATCGCCTGTCTGATGGGGGCCGCCACCCTGATCACGTTCGTAGCGGTGCTGCACCGCTACGGCTCGGGCATTCCCACCCTGCAACCCTACCTCGCCCACATCAACCTGTCGTGGGCGCAGGAACTCACCGTCTACCTGTTCGTCTGGATGGCCAAGTTCGGCGCCGCCTACGGCGTGCGCACCGGCATCCACGTCGGCGTCGACGTGCTGATCAACCGCCTGCCGGACAAGACCCGCGGCCGCTTCATCGTGTTCGGCCTGTTGGCCGGCGCGCTGTTCACCGGCACCGTGGCCGTGATGGGCGGCAATTTCGTCTGGGAGATCGGCCACACCGACCAGACCTCGCCCGACCTGGAAGCGCCGATGTGGCTGGTCTATCTGGCCATTCCCGCCGGCTCCAGCCTGATGTGCTTCCGCTTCCTGCAAGTGGCCTGGAACTTCGTCAAGACCGGCGCGCTGCCCAAACACGACCACGGCCACGTCGACGGCATCGAAGGCGACCCGGCGCTGGACAATCTTCACCCGCATGACAAGCAAGGAGGCCGGCCATGAGCGCGCTGATCATCTTCGGCCTGTTGATGGCGCTGATGCTGACCGGCATGCCGATCTCCATCTCGCTGGGCCTGACCGTACTCACCTTTTTGTTCACGATGACCGAGGTGCCGATCACCTCCGTCGCGCTGAAGCTGTTCACCGGCATCGAGAAGTTCGAGATCATGGCGATCCCGTTCTTCATCCTGGCCGGCAATTTCCTGATGCACGGGGGCGTGGCGCGGCGGATGATACGCTTCGCCACCACCCTGGTCGGCCACTGGTACGGCGGCCTCGGCCTCGCCGGCGTGGTGTCTTGCGCGCTGTTCGCCGCCATCACCGGCTCTTCGGTAGCCACCGTGGTGGCGGTCGGCTCGATCATCCTGCCGGCGATGCTGAAACAGGGCTACCCGGCCCGCTTCGGCGCCGGCGTCATCACCACCTCCGGCGCGCTGGGCATCCTGTTCCCGCCGTCGATCAACCTGGTGATGTTCAGCATCGCCACCGCCGGCATGGACGTCACCGGCCCCAACGGCATGAGCGTGTCCACCGCCTCGGTCGGCCAGCTGTTCATGGCCGGCGTGCTGCCCGGCCTGTGCCTGTCGGCGCTCTTGGGCCTCACCACCTGGTATCGGGCGAAGAAGTTCGACTACCCGCGCCTGCCGCGCGCCAGCTGGAAGGAGCGCTGGGAAGCCTTCCGCGACTGCGTGTGGGGCCTGCTGCTGATGGTGCTGGTGATAGGCGGCATCTACACCGGCATCTTCACCCCCACCGAAGCGGCGGCGATGGCGGCGGTGTACGCCTTCGTGATCGCGGTGTTCGTCTACAAGGACATGGGGCTGAAGGACGTGCCCAAGGTGCTGGTCAACGCCGCGTCGATGAGTTCGATGCTGCTCTACATCATCACCAACGCGGTGCTGTTCTCCTTTCTGATGGCTTCCGAGCAGATTCCGCAAAGCATGGCGGCGTGGATGGCCAGCCAGGGCTTCGGCGTCGTCGCCTTCCTGCTGCTGACCAACATCCTGCTGCTGGCGGCGGGCAACTTCATGGACCCGTCGGCCATCGTGCTGATCATGGCGCCCATCCTGTACCCGGTGGCGGTGAAGCTGGGGGTCAACCCGGTGCACTTCGGCATCCTGATCGCGGTGAACATGGAAGTGGGCATGTGCCACCCGCCGGTGGGATTGAACCTTTACGTGGCGTCGGGGATCACCAAGATGGGGATCACCGAATTGACGGTGGCGGTGTGGCCGTGGCTGCTGACCATGCTGGGCTTCCTGCTGGCGGTCACATTCATCCCGGAAATCTCGCTGTGGCTGCCGCGGGCGCTGGGCATGATGAATTGAAATCCCAGCATAGAAAACATGCCGACGCGATGGGCTCGCCCATCGCGTTTTTTGTCTGACACGGCATAGCCCGCATCTGGCTTAAGTCTTATAATGCGAGGCTAAATCTCCCTTACATCCAACAAAAGAACATCTCTCAATCAGGAGCCTGCGAATGGACGAGCAACTGCGCCAAAGCGCGCTGGAATTTCACCAGTTCCCAACCCCGGGTAAGATCCAGGTCGCGCCGACCAAGCCGCTGACCACCCAGCGCGATCTGGCGCTGGCCTACTCCCCCGGCGTGGCCGCTCCCTGCGACGCCATCGTCGAAGACCCGCTCAACGCCTACAAGTACACCGCCCGCGGCAACCTGGTGGCGGTGATCTCCAACGGCACCGCGGTGCTGGGCCTGGGCAACATCGGCGCGCTGGCCAGCAAGCCGGTGATGGAAGGCAAGGGCGTGCTGTTCAAGAAATTCGCCGGCATCGATGTGTTCGACATCGAAGTCAACGAGCTGGACCCTGACAAGCTGGTGGACATCATCTGCTCGCTGGAGCCGACCTTCGGCGGCATCAACCTGGAAGACATCAAGGCGCCGGAGTGCTTCTACATCGAGAAGAAGTGCCGCGAGCGCATGGGCATTCCGGTGTTCCACGACGACCAGCACGGCACCGCCATCGTCGCCGCCGCCGCCGTCCTGAACGGCCTGCGCCTGGTGAAGAAGGAAATCGGCGAAGTGCGCGTGGTGGCCTCCGGCGCCGGCGCCGCCGCCATCGCCTGCCTGGACCTGCTGGTGGCCCTGGGCGTGAAGCGCGAAAACATCACCATCTGCGACTCCAAGGGCGTGGTCTTCGTCGGCCGCGACGAGAAGCTGGACGAGTCCAAGCTGCGCTACGCCATCAAGGACAACGGCTGGCGCAAGCTGGCCGACGCGATGGTCGGCTCCGACATCTTCATGGGCCTGTCCGGCCCGCGCCTGGTGTCGCAAGACATGGTCAAGTCCATGGCCCGCGACCCGTTGATCCTGGCGATGGCCAATCCGGAACCGGAAATCCTGCCGCCGCTGGTGAAGGAAGTGCGTCCGGACGCCATCATCGGCACCGGCCGTTCGGACTTCCCGAACCAGGTCAACAACGTGTTGTGCTTCCCCTTCATCTTCCGCGGCGCGCTGGACGTGGGCGCCACCACCATCAATGAAGAGATGAAGCTGGCCACCGTGCGCGCGATCGCCGACCTGGCGATGGCCGAACAGAACGACGTGGTCGCCACCGCCTACGGCGACCAGGAGCTGTCCTTCGGCCCGGAATACGTGATTCCGAAGCCGTTCGACCCGCGCCTGATCGTCAAGATCGCCCCGGCCGTGGCCAAGGCCGCGATGGAGTCCGGCGTCGCCACCCGCCCGATCCAGGACTTCGACGCCTACGCCGACCAGCTGGCGCAGTTCGTCTACAAGACCAACCTGTTCATGAAGCCGGTGTTCTCCCAGGCCAAGAAAGACCCGAAGCGCGTGGTCCTGACCGAGGGCGAAGACGAGCGCGTGCTGCACGCCACCCAGGAGATCGTCACCCAAGGCCTGGCCAAGCCGATCCTGGTGGGCCGCCCCAGCGTGATCGAGAAGCGCATCGAGAAACTGGGCCTGAAGATGCGCCCGGGCGTCGACTTCGAGCTGGTCAACAACGAATCCGACCCGCGCTTCACCGAGTACTGGAAAGACTACTACCAGCTGACGAAGCGCAAGGGCGTGTCGCAGGAGCAGGCGCGCCGCCGCGTGATCGGCAACACCACGCTGATCGGCGCGATGATGGTGCGCCGCGGCGACGCCGACGCGCTGATCTGCGGCACCTACGGCCCGTACCGCCAGCACTTCGACATTCTGGAGAACGTGCTCGGCTACGCCAACGAAGACAAGGTGGCCGGCGCGATGAACGCGCTGATCCTGCCGACCGGCAACATCTTCATCACCGACACCTACGTCAACGCCGAGCCGAGCGCGGAACAGCTGGCCTCCATCACCAAGATGGCGTCCGAGTCGATCAAGCGCTTCGGCATCCAGCCGAAGGCCGCGCTGCTGTCCAACTCCAGCTTCGGCGCGCTGAACACGCCGTCGGCGCAGAAGATGCGCGCCGCCTTCGACCTGATCCGCGAAGCGCAGCCGGAACTGGAAATCGACGGCGAGATGCAGGGCGACGCCGCGCTGGTGGAAAGCATCCGCCAGCAGGCGCTGCCGGACTCCACGCTGAAGGGCTCGGCCAACCTGTTGATCATGCCGAACGTGGAAGCCGCCAACATCAGCTACAACCTGCTGCGCGTGTCGGCGTCCGACGGCGTGACCATCGGCCCGATCCTGATGGGCATGGCCAAGCCGGTGCACATCCTCACGCCTATCGCCTCGGTGCGCCGCATCGTCAACATGGTGGCGCTGGCGTCGGTGGACGCCCAGTGCTGATCGTCGGCTGAGCCATCCAGGCTTATACTGAACGGGCAAGCGTCGCTTGCCCGTTTTTTTTTGCCAGGAAACCGCCATGAGCCAAGACAACGATCCGTTCGCCCTGTTCCGCCAATTTTGGCAGCAAGCCACCCCGCCCGGCATGCAGGCTTTCCTGCCGCCGATGTCGGAAGAGGAGATCGACCGCAAGCTGGCCGAACTCAAGGTGGTGGAAGGCTGGATGACGATGAATCTGGGCGTGCTGTCGATGCAGATCAAGACGCTGGAAATGCAGAAAAGCGCGCTGCACTCGATGCGGCCGAAAGAGCCCCCGGCAGGCTGAACCCGCCTCGCCGGGCAGGCGCGGCCGGCGCGTTCCCGCAGCCACGGGATAAAACCGCACAGACTATCATGACAAAATGGTCAGGCGTCACATACAGTCACACTAGACTACACAACAATTAACAAATTTATATGCGGATTTAACTTATCCTTACGACCTTAAGGATGAGGTTCCACATGACTGTAATCAATTCGGTGGATCTGTTCTGGTCGCTGGCTAGCGGGGAATTCTCCCAAAGAGATGGCTTTGACGAGGGCAAGAACCGCTTCAAGTTCGTCCTCCGCGGCATGCTGACGCTGCCCTGGACCCTGCGCTGGCTGGAAACCTTCCGCTCGCAGGCCCTGCTGACCTATCTGCGGCGCAACCCGCGCCTGGCCTGCAAGCTGCACCGCCCCTATCTGTACCGCTCGCTGAACGCGCGCGGCAAGCTGCAGGCGCTGCAAGCGCATTACCAGTTGTTGGAGCAGCGCTTCTGCGAGCCGGCGCGCGGCCTGCTGCTGTCCAATCAGCCGGTAGCGCTGGCCGCCCTGACCGGCAAGAACGACGGCGCGCTGCACGTGCTGCTGACGCAGCAGCACACTTTCGACAAGGAAGGCGAAATGTCGCTGCAGGTGTGCAATGCCGAGCGCGTGGCGCTGGCCACCCTCACCTTCACCCTGACCCGACGCGGCGAAGACTTGGTGGTGATGGTGGGCGGGCTGCAAGGCCCGACCAAGCCGCACGGCGCCGAAAGCGTGCAGCTCGCCACCAAGCTCGCCCATGGCCTGTTTCCCAAGCGGCTGGCGATGGAAGCGCTGACGGCGCTGGCGCGCAAGATCGGCGCCGACGAAATCCTGGCTGTCGGCAAGGCCGAGCATATCTACAGTTCCTGGCGCTACCGCCGCAACTTCTTCGCCGACTACGACAGCTTCTGGGAAACGCTGGACGCGGAGCCGATGGAAGGCGGGCGCTTCTTCCGCATCCCGCTGACGCTGGCGCGCAAGGCCATGGCGGATATCGCCAGCAAGAAACGCGCCGAATACCAGCGCCGCTACGCGCTGCTGGACGCGCTGTCCGCGCAGACCCAGGCGGTGCTGTAAAACCGCTCAGGGCCGGGTCAGGCTGAAGGCCGGCTGACCCAGGCTGTAGCGATCGCCACCCAGCTTGCCCACCGCCTGCAGCGCGACATCGTCTATCGCGCCCTCATTCCATACCCTGTCCGCCACATGGATGTGGCGCACTTCCGCCAGCACCAGATTGCCGGCGCCGGTGCCGTGGCCGAAGGTCAGGCACTGGTGCAGCGTGCACTCCAGCCGCACCGGCGCCTCGGCCACGCCCGGCGGCTTCACCGTGACGCTGTCCACCTTGGCCACGCTGGCCAGCTCGAACTCGTCGACATCGGCCGGATAGCCGCCGCAGCTGACATTCATCGCCTCGGCCAGCGCCTGGCTGACGATGTTGACCACCAGCTCGCCGGTCAGGCGGATATTGGCCAGCGTATCCTTGTCGCGCTCCGAAGCCTGCTTGAGTATGCTGATCCCCAGCAACGGCGGGTTGATGCTCATCACATTGAAAAATGAAAACGGCGCCAGGTTGCAAACGCCCTTCAGGTCCTGGGTGCTGACCCAGGCGATAGGACGGGGCAGCACGCACCCCACCAGCAGTTGATACAGATTCGTCCGCTCCAATTGCTGCACATTGAACTCCATCTGGTTCTCGCACCGTCATTAATACCATGATGCCATCATTCTAATGTGCATGGCGTGCCGAACACCAGCCGCACGGCGTCGGCGATTCAACTGGTTTGCCACAGCGCCAGCCGGTAAAATGCCGGGATGAACGCACCCCGCTTTGTCCATCTTCGCCTCCATTCGGAGTTTTCCATCACCGACGGCGTCGTCCGCCTCGACGACGCGGTGAAGCGCGCCGTCAAGGACGGCATGCCCGCCTTGGGCATGTCCGACCTGATGAACCTGTTCGGCATGGTCAAGTTCTACAAGAGCTGCCGCAACAAGGGCATCAAGCCCATCGTCTCGGCCGACATCTGGCTGGAAAACGAGGAAGACCGCGACAAGCCGTACCGGCTGCTGCTCACCGCCAAGAACCGCGAGGGCTACCGCCGGCTGTGCGAACTGCTGACCGAGGCCTTCAGCCACAACCAGTACCGTGGCCGCGCCGAGATCAAGCGCGCCTGGCTGGAGTCCGGCGACAACAGCAACCTCTTGTGCCTGTCCGGCGCCCATCTCGGCGATGTCGGCATGGCGCTGGCGATGGCGCAGCGCGAAGAAGCGCAACGCCGCGCCGCCTACTGGGAAAAACTGTTCCCGGGCTCGTTCTATCTGGAAGTGCAGCGCGTGGACAGCGCCCAGGTGGAAAACGTGGTGCAGGCCACGCTGTGGCTGGCCGGCGAAATGGGCCTGCCGGTGGTGGCCACCCACCCGATCCAGTTCATGGATCCGGACGATTTCAAGGCGCACGAAGCGCGGGTCTGCATCGCCGAAGGCTACACGCTGGGCGACAAGCGCCGGCCGCGCGCCTTCAGCGAGTGCCAATACTTTCTCAGCGCCGATGAAATGCTGGCGCGTTTCGCCGACATTCCGGAAGCGCTGGCCAACACCGTGGAAATCGCCAAGCGCTGCAATATCAGCGTGGTGCTGGGCAAGAACTACCTGCCGCTGTTCCCGACGCCGGACGGCATGTCGCTGGACGACTTCCTGGTGCACGAGGCCAAGCGCGGGCTGGAGGCGCGGCTGGCGCAGCTGTACCCGGACGAGGCAGTACGCCGGGAAAGGCGCCCCGAGTACGACGAGCGGCTGAAATTCGAGTGCGACACCATCATCCAGATGGGCTTCCCCGGCTACTTCCTGATCGTGGCGGACTTCATCCAGTGGGGCAAGGCCAACGGCTGCCCGGTAGGCCCGGGCCGGGGTTCCGGCGCCGGCTCCTTGGTGGCCTACAGCCTGTCGATCACCGACCTGGATCCGCTGAAATACGCGCTGCTGTTCGAGCGCTTCCTCAATCCGGAGCGGGTGTCGATGCCCGACTTCGACGTCGACTTCTGCCAGGAAAACCGCTGGCGGGTGATCGAATATACCCGGCAGAAATACGGCGAGGAGGCGGTCAGCCAGATCGCCACCTTCGGCACCATGTCGTCCAAATCGGTGATCCGCGACGTCGGCCGGGTGCTGGACCTGCCCTTCGGCCTGTGCGACCGCCTGTCCAAGCTGATTCCGCTGGAGGCCAACAAGCCGCTGTCGCTGACCAAGGCGATGGAGATGGAAGCGCAAATCGGCGAGATCATCGAAAACGAAGGCGCCGGCGAGCTGATCGAACTGGCGATGAAGCTGGAAGACCTGACGCGCGGCATCGGCATGCACGCCGGCGGCGTGCTGATCGCGCCGGGCAGGCTGACCGACTTCTGCCCGCTCTACATCGCCAGCGGCGAAGGCGCCTCTCCGGTTTCCCAGTTCGACAAGGACGACGTCGAGCAGATCGGCCTGGTGAAGTTCGACTTCCTGGGCCTGCGCAACCTCACCATCATCGAGCTGGCGCAGAAGTACATCAAACAGGTCAGCGGCGAGGACGTCGATGTCGCCCACCTGCCGCTGGACGACCGCGACGCCTACAAGGTGTTCGCCAGCGCCAACACCACCGGCGTGTTCCAGTTCGAGTCCAGCGGCATGAAAAAGATGCTGGTGGAGGCCAAACCGAGCAAGTTCGAGGAAATTATCGCCTTCGTGGCCTTGTACCGCCCCGGCCCGATGGACCTGATCCCCGACTTCATCCAGCGGATGCACGGCGCCAAGTTCGAATACCTGCACCCGCTCTTGGAACCGGTGCTGGCGCCCACCTACGGCATCATGGTGTACCAGGAACAGGTGATGCAGTCGGCGCAGGTGATCGGCGGCTACAGCCTGGGCGGCGCCGACTTGCTGCGCCGCGCGATGGGCAAGAAGAAGGTCGAGGAGATGGTGGCGCAGCGCGCCATGTTCGTCGAAGGCGCCGGCAAGCAGGACATCCCGGAAGCCAAGGCCAACGAAATCTTCGACTACATGGAGAAATTCGCCGGCTACGGCTTCAACAAGTCGCACGCCGCCGCCTACGCGCTGGTGGCCTACCACACCGCCTGGCTGAAGGCGCACCACTGCGCCGCCTACATGGCGGCGACCATGTCAACCGAACTGGACAACACCGACCAGCTGAAGATTTTCTACGACGACGCCACCGACCACAAGAACGGCCTGGTGTTCCTGCCGCCGGACGTCAACCACAGCCACTACCGCTTCGTGCCGGTCAGCCGCAAGGAAATCCGCTACGCGCTGGGCGCGGTGAAGGGCAGCGGCGAATCGGCGGTGGACCACATCGTCGCGATGCGCGAGGCCGGCGGCCCGTTCGCCAACCTGTTCGACTTCTGCAAGCGCACCGACAAGAAGCTGGTCAACAAGCGGGTGATCGAGGCGCTGATCCGCGCCGGCGCCTTCGACTCCATCGAACCCAACCGCGCGCTGTTGTTCGCCAACGTCGGCCTGGCGATGGAGGCGGCGGAGCAGGAGCACGCCAACGCCAACCAGGGCGGCCTGTTCGACATGTTCGGCGACGACGTCGCGCCGGCGGTGGAAATGGTGGCCACCCGGCCGTGGAGCGACGCGGTGAAGCTGGCCGAGGAAAAGCTGGCCATCGGCTTCTACCTGTCCGGCCACCCGTTCTCCGCCTACGAAAAAGAAGTGCGCGCCTTCATCAAGACGCCGCTGTCGCGGCTGATACCCAACAAGTCGCCGCAGCTGCTGGCCGGCTTCGTCACCGGCATCCGCGTCAAGGTGGGCAACCGCGGCAAAATGGCCTTCGTCGAGCTGGACGACGGCAGCACCAAGCTGGAGGTCAGCCTGTTCGCCGAAAGCTTCGAGACCAACCGCGACAAGCTGAAGGAAGACGTGGTGCTGGTGGTGGAAGGCAAGGTCAGCGAGGACAGCTTCGCCGGCGCCGGCCGCCTGCGCATCATCGTCGACAAGCTGTACAGCCTGGGCGAAGCGCGCAGCCGCTACGCCCGCAGCCTGGCGCTGCAGCTGTCCGGGCAGGTGGACGTCGCCCGCCTCAAGTCCGAGCTGCACCCGTTCAAGAGCCAGGACGCCGGCTGCCCGGTGCGGCTGCATTACAATAACGGCGAGGCCAAAGGCGACCTGATGCTGCCGCCGGAATGGGGGGTGCGGCTGGACGACGGGCTGCTGCTGGCGCTGTCCGACTGGCTGGGTGAGAACCGGGTCAAGGTGATGTGGTAAGCGCCGCCGCCAGATGCCGTCCGCCGCCGGCGGGCGGCATTTTCATTGGCGCAAACCGGCATCCATCACGCCGCCAAGCCACGCGCGCCAGGCTAGACGGCCTGGCATTTCGTACAGCGACTGTACGTCCGCGGCATACCCTTTCCGCAAAATTCCCCAATCAAAGCAGGGGCTTCCCGCCACGAGGCCGGCATTGCCGATGCCGCGCTGAGCGACTAATCAGCCACAAACGCGAGAATTCGCTTATGATGGGCTAAGGTGCATGATCGGCCGGCCTTTGCCGACCTGAGCCATACCGCACTGAAAACACCCGTTTCCTGGAGATATCCCATGTCTAATCGCCAATCCGGCACCGTAAAGTGGTTCAACGATGAAAAAGGCTTCGGCTTCATCACCCCTCAAGGTGGCGGTGACGACCTGTTCGTGCATTTCAAAGCTATCGAAAGCGATGGTTTCAAAAGCCTGAAGGAAGGCCAGACCGTTTCCTTCGTGGTTGAAAAAGGCCAGAAAGGCCTGCAAGCCGTACAGGTTCGCGTCGAGTAATCGTCCGTCCAACGGAAAAACCCCTGTCGACATGACAGGGGTTTTTTTATTGCCCGGCCGCCGCGCTCAACCGCTGACGCTGGCGGCGCCGTTTTCCACATGGCCGACCAGGCGGCGAATGAAACTGGTGTCGTTGCTGCAGGTGACGGTGAAGTCGTACCAGCCGTACACGCCGGATAGGTTCCAGCTCAGCAGCTGGCTGCCGCCGCCGTTGACGCTGACCTGCTGCGGCGCCCCGCCGCCATAGCCGTTGGCGCTCACCTGGAAAGTCGCCGCGACCTTGCCGCCATTGTTCAGCTGCAGGGTCAGCTGCGGCACGCCCTGCACCACCGACACGCCGCTCACCGCCTCCAGCACGCCGGCCGCGCTGTGGATATTGCCGGCGAAGCGGCGCAGGAAGCCGTTGGGGCCGTACAGGGTCAGGTCGTACCAGCCGCCGCCGTAAGTCTGCACATGGAAGTAGTCCTGGATGTTGCCGCCGGCGGCCACGTCATATTGCCACGGGCCGTCCAGCCGGTACTGGTTGGCGTAGATGGCGTAATGGGCACCCTGGCTGCCGCTGTTCTGCATGTGTATCCACACCATGCCGCCGGCCACATCGGTGCTGGCGTAGGCATTGCACTGGTAGGGCAAGGCGCGCGCCGGACGGCGGCCCGCCTCCGGCTGCGGCATCTGCCCCGGCACCGGCGCGGTCGGCGCCGGCCAGCCCTTGCTTTGCTGCGCCTGGGTCAACAGCGCCGCGGTGTCGGGGAAAGCCGGCAGGCTGGTATTGCTGCTGCCGAAATCCAGCGCCGCGGTCAGATCGCCGCACACCTGGCGGCGCCAGGCCGAGATATTGGGTTCCTGCACCCCGCTCCAGGTTTCCAGAAAGCGCAGCACCGAGGTGTGGTCGAACACCTGCGAGCAGACGTAGCCGCCGCGGCTCCACGGCGACAGCACCAGCAGCGGCACCCGCGGCCCCAGGCCGATCGGCGCGCCGGACACGAATTCGCCCGCGGTGCCGGACGGCGGCACCGGCGGCGGCACGTGGTCGAACAGGCCGTCGTTCTCGTCGTAATTGAGCAGCATCACCGTGGAGGCCCAGACATCCGGATTGGCGGTCAGCGCCTGCAGCACCTGGTCCACCAAGTAGGCGCCGGCGGCCGGAGGCGCGCTGGGGTGTTCGGAATAATCCTGCGGCGCGACGATCCACGACACCTGCGGCAGCGTGCCGTTCACCGCGTCGCTGCGGATGGCCGCCACTAGGTCCTTCACCGAATTGCCGCTGACCTTGGGCACCGAGCTCATGCCGCGGTCGTGCAGCGGATTGCCGGGCTTGGCGTTGCGGTACTGGGTGAACCAGGCCAGCGCGTTGTCGTCGAAATTGTCGCCGACCACCTGGTACACCTTCCAGCTGACGCCGGCCGCCTGCAGCCGCTCCGGATAGGTGGTCCAGCTGTAGCCCTTCTCGCTGTTGTCGGTGACCGGGCCGCCGTTCTTGCCGGCGGCGTCCACCGTGCCGCTCCACAGGTACAGGCGGTTGGGATTGGTCGGCCCCTGCTGCGAACAGAAATAGCCGTCGCAGATGGTGAAGGCGTCGGCCAGCGCGTAGTGGTAGGGAATGTCGGCGCGGTTGAAGTAGCCCATGGTCAGGCCGGTCTTGGCCGCCACCCAGCCATCGTATTTGCCCTGGTTCCAGGCGGCGTGGGTGCCGGTCCAGGAGTGGTCGAGGTCGGTCAGGTATTGCGCGTTGGTGCGGCTGCTGTCCAGGTGGAAGGGAAACTCGCTGGACAGCAGATGCGGCTGGCGGAACACGCTGCTGCCGTTTCGCAGCTGCAGCGCGCTGCGGTCGCCGAAGCCGCGCACCCCGCGCAGCATGCCGAAATAGTGGTCGAACGAGCGGTTTTCCTGCATGAACACCACCACGTGCTTGACCGCGGACAGGCTGCGCCCGGCGGGGCGGATCGCCATCGCCGCGGCCAGCCCGGGCGGAATGGCGCCGGCGGCGACGCCGGCGGCCGACAACTTGAGAAACTCGCGACGTGACAACTCGCTCATGACAACCCTCCGGAAATGTTCAGGTTTGATGACCATGGCAATTCTGGCCAGCGCGCAGTGTGCTTTCTCAATATTTAGATTTGATTAATGGGATCAGGCTCCTCCCGGTGGTCTCTATCCGCGCGGCGCGGCTTCGCGCCCGGCGGGCATGCCGCCTCACATGCCGGCTTTTCTCATATTGGCCAGTCCGTTGGCCACGCCTTGCCGCCCCAGTTCGCGTTGCTGATCGCGCAGCTTGCCCAGCACCGCCAACATCGACTCCGCCTGCGCCTTCACCTGGGGAGAGGCGTACGCCATCCGGCCGCTGTCGTCGATCGACCAATAGTTCTTGTTCGCGGTCAGATATTGCGTGGCCGCCGCCATCTGGTCGATCAAGGCGAACTCCAGCGTCCAGATTCTTTCCGCCTGATAACGGCTTTTGGCCATGCCGGCGCTCACCCCGCGCATGAAGTCTTTCTTCGCGGCCTTGCTCAGTTTCAGCTTGCCGAGGTTGTCCTCCAGGCATCCGGGAACCGCGTCCATGTCATAACGATGGCGCTGCGCGGCCGCGCGCAGGTTCTCCACTATCGTCCTGCTTTCTTCGACGGCGTTGTCCTCGCGGATTCTTTTCATATCCAGCAAGACCGCGGCCCCGGCGCGCTGCAGCTCCAGGCTGTAATCATTGCGTTTCTGCAACTGCTCGTTCATGCACTGGCGCACCAACGCCTCCATTTGCCCGGCGCGGCCCGATGCGGCCGGCGTCAGGCTAAGCATGGGAACGCGATTGGGCACATCATCCTGCATTTGCTCGTACCTATCCTTCAGCTCCGCGGACAGCGGCGTCGCCGGTTCGTCCGCCGCCAGCGCCGCGGCGGCATGGCCCGCCATGCCCAGCGCCAGCGCGGCGTACGCCGGCCACTTTCTGCCAACCCGGCACTTTCCCCCAAAACCAGACACATTCATCATGCTGTTTCGCGCCAACCAATGCGGACGCGTTCCCTTCGATAGTAAAAGATCAATGATATCAAAACCCTTGCGCCGCCTCAGCCGGACTTTACCGGCTGGACGCCTTCCATTAGGCTGCGCATTCCAACAAAAACACGAAAGCACTCCATGCGACTCCGCCAGGCCCGCCGCGCCGATCTCGACGCCATCTTCGCCATCGAACAAGCCGTGTTCGGCAGCCACGTCTACCCGGACTTTTTCTTCCGCCAGGCGCTGGACCTGTGGCCGGACTGGTTCTGGCTGGCCGAAGACGAACGCGGCGCGCCCATCGGCTACGCGCTGGGCGCGCCGTCCCAGGAGCCGGACCAGCTGTGGCTGCTGTCGCTGGCGCTGCTGCCCGCCTGCCGCGGCAACGGAACCGGCAAGGCCTTGATGCAGGCGGCGCTGGCGGCCATGCGGCCGCGCGCGCGCAGCATCCGCCTGACGGTGGACCCGGCCAATCCGGCCGCGGCGCTGTACCAGCGGCTGGGCTTCGCCGCCGTCGGCCACGAGCCGGACTATTTCGGCCCCGGCGAGGCGCGCTGGCTGATGCAATGGCAAGCGGCCGCATCCGCCTGACATGCGCTACACTCGACTCTTTGCCCGATTGCCCGCCGCATGAAGCCCGCACCCTGCCAGCGACTGCTGGTCCTCCTCACCATCGCCGCCTGTCTCGGCTACTACCTGATCCTGGCCGCGCGCCCCGGCTGGCTGGCCTGCCGGCTGGCCGGCCTGCCGGTTTCCATTCTGCTGGCGCTGGCGCTGCTGTTGCTGTTCTGCCTGATCGCCGCGCTGCACGGCGGCTCGCGCGATGAGGACGCATCATGAGCCACGCCCAGCTGCTGTTCACCGCCCTGATCCTGCTGACGCTGGCCATCACCGCCGCCGCGCGGCGCCGCACCGCGTCCCTTAATGATTTCTATACCGCCGGCGGCCACCTGCCGGCCTGGCAGAACGGCCTGGCGCTGGCCGGCGACTACCTGTCCGCAGCGGCCTTCCTCGGCGCCGCCGGCATGTATCTGGGCCAGGGCTACGACTCGCTGGCCTACGCGGTGGGCACGCTGGCGGGCTGGCCGCTGCTGTTGCTGCTGCTGGCCGAGCCGCTGCGCCGGCGCGGCCGCTATACCGTGGCCGGCGTGCTCAGCCAGCGCTTCGACCACGCCGGCGTGCGCCTGGTCAGCATCGCCGGCTCGCTGACCGTGACGCTGTGCTACCTGGTGGTGCAGCTGGTCGGCGCCGGCAAGCTGATCGAGCTGCTGTTCGGCCTGCCCTACCTCGCTGCCGTCGGCCTGGTGGGCGCGCTGATGATGGTCTACGTGGCGCTGGGCGGCATGCTGGCCACCACCTGGGTGCAGATCAGCAAGGCCAGCCTGCTGTTCATCTGCGCGCTGCTGCTGGCCGGCGGCGTGCTGGCGCGCTTCGGCGGCAGCCCGGCGGCGCTGTTCGACGCCGCGGAGAAACTGCGCGGCGCGGCCGCCTTTCTGCCCAGCCAGGCGCTGGCCGACCCGGTGGAGATGCTGTCGCTGGGCCTGGGGCTGAGCCTGGGCCTGCTCGGCCTGCCGCATGTGCTGATGCGCTTCTTCACCGTGGCCGACGCGCGCGCCGCGCGCCGCTCGGTCGGCATCGCCACCTGGCTGGTGGCCGCCTTCTTCGCTCTCAACATCGTCATCGGCTACGGCGCGATGATGCTGGTGGGACCCGACGCGCGCTTCCACGGCGCCGACGGCAAACTGCTGGGCGGCGGCAATATGGCCGCGCTGCACCTGGCGCGCCTGCTGGGCGGAGAAACCGCCAGCGCGCTGGTGGCCGCAGTCGCCTTCGCCACCATCCTGGCTGTGGTGTCCGGCCTGGCGCTGGCCGGCGCCAGCGCCGTCAGCCACGATCTGTACGCGGTATGGCTGAAGCGCGGCCAGGCCGAGCCGCGCCGGGAGCTGCGCGTTTCGCGACTGGCCACGCTGGCGCTCGGCCTGTTCGGCATCGTTCTGTCCACGCTGTTCCAGCAATTGAACATCGCGGTGATGATGGGCCTGGCCTTCGCCATCGCCGCCTCCGCCAATTTCCCGCTGCTGCTGCTGGCCTTGCGCTGGCAAGACCTCACCGCGCGCGGCGTGGTTTGGGGCGGCGCGGCGGGCATCGCTTCGTCGCTGGCGCTGATCGTCTGCGGCCCGGCGGTGTGGGTGGCGGCGCTGGGCCACGCCAAACCGCTGTTCCCCTACGCCAATCCCGCGCTGTTCTCCGTGCCGCTGGCCTTCGCCGCGGCATGGCTGGGCTCCCGCAACGGCGCGGCTTCCACCAACACCTGAAAGCGCACTCCATGAGCAATCTGATCCTGTACGGCAACCGCTACTCCGGCCACAGCTACAAGGTGCGGCTGGCGCTGATGCTGGCCGACATCTCGCACGACTATGTCCATGTCGACATCTCGCAGCCGCGCGCCGAACGCCTGGAAGATTTCCGCGCCGCCAGCCGCTTCGGCGAAGTGCCGGTGCTGGTGGCCGACGGCGTGCCGCTGTGCCAGTCCAACGCGATACTGCAATGGCTGGCCGACAGCTACGGCGCGCTGGGCGGCGCCCTGGGCGAGCGCCAGCGCGTGCGAGAATGGCTGAACTGGGAAACCAACCGGCTGGGCCTGTCGCTGCCCAATCTGCGCTACTCGCGCCTGATCGCCCACTACGAACCGGCGGTGGAAGCCTGGCTGGAAACGCGGCTGCGCGCCGATCTGGCGGTGCTGGAAACCGAGCTGGCCGAGCGCCGCTACCTGGCCGGCGACCAGATCAGCATCGCCGACGTGTCGCTCTGCGGCTACCTGTGGTGGCTGGCCGACACCGGCCTGGCCATCGCCGACTGGCCCCATGTCCAGGCCTGGCTGGCCCGCATCGCCGCCCAGCCGGGCTGGCAGCATCCGGACGAGCTGATGTCTCCGGACATTCCGGAATAAGGCGCGCGGCGCCAGCAGGCGATAGACCTGCGCCGCGGCGATTGGACAAACACAGAGAAATAGAGAGCCCCCAGATGAGCCGACCCTCTTGTATCCGCCATTGGCGAGAATTGGAAAAAACCGAACCCAGCCGTTATCCGGACAGCCAGGAGGACCTGGCCCGCGGCGCGCCGCTGGGCCGCCATTTCGGCTTTGCCCGGCTGGGCATCCACCACGAGCGGCTGGAACCCGGCCAGCGCACCAGCTGGCCCCATGCCGAAAGCACCGAGGACGAATTCATCCACGTGCTGGAAGGCGAGCCCGACCTATGGCTGGACGGCGCGCTGCACCGGCTGCAGCCGGGCGATTCGGTCGGCTTCAAGGCAGGAGACGGCCAGGCCCACACCGTGATCAACAACACCGAGCAAGCCGTCCGCCTACTGGTGGTCGGCGACGCCACCCGCGCCGACAACCAGGTCCACTATCCGCGCCACCCGGCGCGCAACGCCGCCATCGGCAAGCTGCACTGGGCCGCCGCGCCAGCGCGGCCGGACGGCGGCCACGACGGTCTGCCGGACAAGCTGCGCGACAGCGACGGACCGTTCTGAAACCGATGGACAAAATGCTGACGCTAGCCGATCCGTCCTTGCTGGACATTCCCGTGGCCGGCCATGCCGAGCCCTTCGTCGACCTGGCCGCTTATCCGGACTGGGCGGTGGACCGGAGCCGCAGCCAGATCTCCAGCCGCAGCCCCCATTTCCTGAAAGCCAGGCAGGCGGTGGCGGAACGGCTGCGCGACGCCGCCGGACGCTTGCCGGACGGCCTGCGCCTGTACGTCAAGGAAGCCTACCGGCCGCTAGCGCGCCAGCGCCGCTCCTACGACGAGCATCTGGTCCGCTTGCGTGGTCTGCAGCCGGAACTGGACGAGGCGGCCTTGCTGCGCGAGGCCAGCCTTTACGTCGCGCCGCCGGCGGTGGCGCCCCACCCGACCGGCGCCGCGCTGGATGTGACCTTGATCGACGCGGCCGGCGCGGAGCTGGACATGGGCTGCCCGTTCAACGCCGACGCCGAGGAATCCCGCGGCGCCTGCTACACCGACAGCCCGGGCCTCTGCGCGCAAGCCCGCGCCAACCGGCGCATACTGATCCTGGCGATGCGCGACGCCGGCTTCGTCAATTATCCGTCCGAGTGGTGGCACTGGTCGTACGGCGACCGCTACTGGGCGGCCGTCAGCGGCGCGCCGGCCGCGCTGTACGCCGCCGTCGACGAAAGCTTTCTGGAATCCGCATGAACGACTTCCTGCAGCAACTGGCCGCCATCATCGGCCCGCAATACATCCTGACCGCCGCCGCCGACACCGCGCCGTTCACGCTGGACTGGCGCCGCCGCTACCAGGGCGCGCCGCTGGCGGTGGCGCTGCCGGGCTCCACCGCCGAAGTCGCCGAGCTGGTCAAGCTGTGCCGCGCGCGCAAAGTCGCCATCGTGCCGCAAGGCGGCAACACCTCCACCTGCGGCGCGGCCACGCCGGACGGCAGCGGCCGCCAGCTGATCGTGGGCATGCGCCGGCTGCGCGCCATCCGCGCCCTGGACGGCGACAACAACACGCTGACCGTGGACGCCGGCGTCACGCTGCAAGAAGCCCAGCAGGCGGCCGAAGCCGCCGGCCGGCTGTTTCCGCTGGCGCTGGCCTCGCAGGGCAGCTGCCAGATCGGCGGCAACCTGTCCACCAACGCCGGCGGCGTGGCGGTGCTGCGCTACGGCACCATGCGCGAGCTGGCGCTGGGGCTGGAAGTGGTGCTGCCGGACGGCCGCGTGCTGGACCAGTTGCAAGGCCTGCGCAAGGACACCACCGGCCTCGACCTGAAGCAGCTGTTCATCGGCGCCGAAGGCCAGCTGGGCCTGATCACCGCCGCCACGCTGAAGCTGTTTCCGCTGCCCAGCGCCCATGCGACCGCGATGGTCGGCGTAGAAGACATCGAGACGGCGATAGCCTGGCTGAACCGGCTGCGCCACCGCTTCGGCGACCGCCTCACCGCCTTCGAAGTGATGGACGCCAATTGCCAGCAGGTGCTGCAACGCCACCATCCCAGTCTGATGCCGTTTTCCGCGCCGTGGCTGGCGCTGATCGAGCTGTCCGACGGCGGCGATCCGGCCGAGCTGAACGACGCGCTGGTGGCATGGCTGTCGGCGCAGCACATGCTGGACGGCGTAGTGGCGCAAAACGAAACCGAACGGCGCAAGCTGTGGACGCTGCGCGAGGAGATATCTGAAAGCCAGCGCAAGGACGGTCCCAGCATCAAGCACGACATCGCGGTGCCGACCTCGGCGCTGCCGCGGCTGGTGCGCGACTGCGCGGCGGATCTGGAGCGGGCCTTCCCCGGCGTGCGCATCGTCGCCTTCGGCCACGCCGGCGACGGCAATCTGCATTACAACGTCAGCTACACCCGCCCCGGCAATGCCGAGCTGTTCGACGACGAGCCGGCGGTCAACGCCATCGTCTACGACCACGTCTACCGGCTGGACGGCACGCTGGCGGCCGAACACGGCGTCGGCCAATTGAAGAAGGACTGGCTGGTCCGCTACAAAGACCCGCTGGCGCTGGAATTGATGCGCGGCATCAAGCGGGCGCTGGACCCGGACGGCTTGATGAATCCGGGCAAATGGCTATGAGCGCGGCGGCGGCCTAGCCGACGTCCAGCCGGGCGATGGCCGCCGCCCAGTCCTCGCCGCGGCGCTGGCGAACCAGCCGCAGCGACGGGTACCACGGCGTGGCGTCTCCCTGCTCGCCCCAGCGCCAGTCGGTGTGCTCGCAGGACAGCAGCAGCCGGCACGGCACCCCCAGCGCGCCAGCCAGATGGGCCATCGCGGTGTCCACCGCGATCAGCAGGTCCAGCTGCGTCAGCAGCGCGGCGCTGGCGGCGAAATCGCTCAACCCCGACCCCAGCTCCAGCGCGCCGTGCCGGCCGGCCCATTCCTTCTCTTCCGGGGTAGGGTCCGGCTGCACGCTGATCCAGACGGCGTCGCGCCGGCACAGCGCCTCCAATCGCTCAGGCCCCGGCAGCGAACGGCAATGGTCGAACGGATGGGCGGCATGGCCGCGCCACAGCAAGCCTATCCTGCGCCCGCCGCGCGGCAGGCGCCGGCCCCAGTCCTCGGCCAGCGCGGGATCGGCCCGCAGATAGCTGGGCAGCGACAGCGGCTCGGCCTGCAGCAGGCCGGGCAGGCTCATCGAAAACACATGGCAGTCGTGCGGCGGAAAGTCGGGGTTCACCCGGCGGATAGGCAGGCAAGCGTCGGCCAGGCCCTGGGCGGCGAACAGCGGCAGCAGCGCCTCGCGGCACATCAGCGTCAGGCGGGCCGGCCCGAGCTGGCGCAGCAGCGGCAGGTAGCGGAAAAACTGGATGGCGTCGCCGTAGCCTTGCTCGAACACCAGCAGCAGATGCCTGCCCGCCAGCGCCTCGCCCTGCCAACGCGGCGAACCCGGCTGCGGATAGTGGCCGGACTGCAGCCTGGCCTCGTGGTTTCGCCAGCCGGCCTGATACTCGCCGCGCGCCAATTGCAAGTAGCCCAGGTTTTGCCGCAGCCGGCGGTGCCGCGGCGACAGCGCGAGGCCGCTGCGCCAGGCGCGCTCCGCCTCCGCGCCGCGCCCTTGCTCCAGCTGCGCCACTCCCAACAGGCATAGCCAGTCGACATTACCGGGCGCTGCCAGCAACGCGGCGCGCAGCAGGGCTTCGGCCTCGGCCGGCCGGCTGGTGGCCGACAGCAGCGCCGCCAGATTGCCCAGCACCGCGTCCGGCTGCAGCGCATGCGCCCGGCGCAGGCAGTCCTCCGCCTCGGCCCAGCGCCGCCGCTCCATCAGCAGCAGGCCAAGATTGTTCAGCGCCGCCACATGGTTCGGCTGTCGCCGCAGCGCGGCGCGCAGCAGCGCCTCGGCCTCGTCGGCGCGGCCCAGCTCCACCAGCAGCTGGCCCAGCAGCTGCTGCGCCTCGGCGTCGTCCGGCTCCAGCGCCAGGCCGCGCCGCAGATAGTCGGCGGCCTCCTCGCGGCGCTCCAGCTGGCGCAGCAGCCGGCCCAGGTTGTAGTGCGCCAGCGCCGACTGCGGCCGCAGCGCCAGCGCCTGGCGGAAACAGGCTTCTGCTTCCGCCGCCCGCCCCTGCTCCAGCAGCAGCGTGCCCAGATTGCCCAGGCTGGAGGCATGGCCGGCGTCGCGGGCCAGCTCCGCGCGGTAGTGCGCGTCGGCTTCGGCCGCGTGGCCGCGCTCCGCCTGCAGGCAGCCCAGGTTGTAATGCGCGTCCGGCGTGGCCGCGTCATGCTGCAGCGCCTGGCGCCAGCATTGCTCGGCCAGTTGCGGCTGATCCAGCCGGACGGCGCAGACGCCCAGCAAATTCCACAGCGGCGCGTTGGCGGGTTCGGCCTGCAGGCCTTGCTGCGCGGCCTGCAAGGCGGCGGCGAGCTCGCCTTCGGCCAACAGGCGGGCGGCGCGCAGGGTATCGGCGGACAGGGGCGGCATCGGTTTTTCCCGCAAAGAACTTGTTCGGATAATCGACGCAAAAACGCCGCCTGGCAAGGCGGCGCTGGCGGACGCGGCAGCCGCGCTACAGGCGGAACTTATTGAACTCGGCGTCCATCTTGCCGGCGTTGCCGGCCAGGCCCTGCAAGGTGCTGCTGACGTTCTGCAGCACATCGTCGTTTTCCAGCACGTGGCCGTTGATCGCTTCCGAGCTTTGCGCGATCAGCGTGGTGGCCTTGTGCTGCTCCTGGGTGGAATTGGAGATTTCGCTCATCTTGGCCACCACCTCCAGCATGGACGCGCGGATGGCGGCGATATTGTCCACCGCCTCGCGGGTCAGGCCGACGCCTTCGTCCACCGCCTGCACCGTGGAGTTGACGTCGCCCACGGCGCGGCCGGTTTCCTCGCGGATCGCGCCCACCATATTGGAGATTTCCAGCGTCGCCTGGGCGGTGCGCTCGGCCAGCTTGCGCACTTCGTCGGCCACTACCGCGAAGCCGCGGCCCTGTTCTCCGGCGCGCGCCGCCTCGATCGCCGCGTTCAAGGCCAGCAGATTGGTCTGGTCGGCGATATCGCGGATCACGTTGGTGATGCCGGAGATTTCCTGCGAGCGCTTGTCCAGCGAAGACAGCATCTCTTCCAGGCCGCGCACCGACTGCACGGTGTTTTCCATGCCGGACGACAGGCGCTGCATATTGTCGGCGCTGGAGGCCAGGTTGTGGCCGGTGGCGCTGGCCAGCTCATCGGCCTGGCGCGCGCTGTCGGCGATGTGGGAGATGGAAACGGTGATCTGCTCCAGCGTGGCGGCGTTGGACGAGGACACGTCGGAAATGTGGCGCGAGCTTTGCGCGACGTCGGCCACCAGCTGGCTGGCGTCCTGCACGCCGCCGACCACGCCGGCGGCGTCGCCCTTCAGGCCGCGGAACAGGTGGCCCAGCTGGGCGACGAAGGTATTGAACGCGCGCGCGGTGGCGGCGATTTCGTCCTGGCCGTCGTCCTTCAGCCTGAGGGTCAGGTCGCCCTGGCCGCGGGCGATGTCCTCCATCGCCGCCTTCAGCCGCGTGAGGCCGGCCAGCATCTTGCCTATCACCAGGCTGGCGAACGGGATCATCAGCGCGAACACCAGCAGCGTCAGCCCGCCTATCGTGTACAGCAGGGTGTGCAGCGGCGCCAGGATCTCGTCGCGGTCGGCCACCAGCGCCAGCACCCAGCTGGTGCCGGGGATCGCCTGGGCGGAAATCAGCATGCTCTTGCCTCCGATGTCGACATCGGAGGCCTTGTCGTTCTGCACCAGCTGCGCCAGCTTGTCGGCGCTCAGCGCCGGCACTACGCTGGTGATCGGCTTCAGCGTCAGGTCGGCCTGCGGGTGGGCGATGACGGTGCCCTTCTTGTCGACGATGAAGGCATAGCCGTTGCCGCGCACCTTCAGCGACAGCACCGACTTCACCAGCGCGTCCACCATCACGTCGCCGCCGACCACGCCGGCGAAGGCGCCGTTGTGATTGAACGGCGCGGCGATGGTGACGGTCAGCTTCTTGGTGGCCTCGTCGACATAGGGGTCGGTGACGATGGGCTGGCCGGCGGCCTGGGCCTGCTTGTACCAGTCGCGGTCGGCCACCTTGTAGTCGGCCGGGGCCACCCAGTCGTCGGAGAACAGCGTGCGGCCGTCGGCGTAGCCGGCGTAGTTGACGTTGAAGCCGCCGGCCTTGGTGCCCACCTTGAGGAAGCGCAGCGCGTCGGCCTCGCCGGCCACCGCGGTCTGGGCGACGATCTGCTGTTTCTTCTCTCCCAGCCAGGTGGTCACCACCGAGCTCTGCCCCTTCAGGCTGGCGGCGAATTCGTTATCCAGCCCCTCCAGGATTTCTGATCGCATCTGCGTGAAAACTATGGTCACCAGGACCAGGCCGAACAACGCCATCAGCAAGGCGTTGAGCGCTATCAGACGGCTGCGCAGTGATTTCATGTCGTTCCCTTTGGTTCTGCCGGCGCGGCCCAGGCGGGCATCGCCATCCCCGGACGGATTCATAATGATTTATTGGAAAACCTTGTCGATACGCTAAACCAGGCCGGGCCAACGGCGCTTGATAAAGCTCATGCGGTTTTAATTATGATAGGTGCAAGCGGAAGATCAGTCGATGTGAATACCACATGCGCAGCGGCATAAAAAAACACCCCTGCGGCTAAGCGGCAGGGGTCAACACGAGGAAGAAACATCGGACTGGCTGTGGCCAGCGCGATATTTCGAGGGGCTAACACCTCAAAACCTTGCGGTTCTCAGTGCAGCCGCCATTCTAGCGCAATTGCTCTACAAAAATCCACAAAAATAGAGCAAATAATCCATTCTTCATTTTTCCGGCCAGGCGTGGTCGCGGAATTGCTCGCGCAATTTCATCTTCAGCAGCTTGCCGGTGGCGGTGTGCGGCAGCTCGTCGACGAAGGCCACGTCGTTGGGCGTCCACCACTTGGCGATCTTGCCGTCGAAGAAGGCCAGCAGCTCGTCGCGGCTGGCCCGGGCGCCCGGCTTCAGCGTCACCACCATCAGCGGGCGCTCGTCCCACTTCGGATGCGGCACCGCGATCGCCGCCGCCTCGGCCACCGCCGGATGGCCGACCAGGATGTTTTCCAGATCGATGGAGCTGATCCACTCGCCGCCGGACTTGATCACGTCCTTGGTGCGATCGGTGATGCGCATGAAACCATCGGCGTCTATCGTCACCACGTCGCCGGTGTGGAACCAGCCGTCGGCGCTGTGGTTGGCGTCCAGTTCGCGTTTGTAATACTGCGACAGCACCCAGGGGCCGCGCACCTGCAGATTGCCGAAGGAGACGCCGTCGTGCGGCAGCGGCAGGCCGGCGTCGTCGACGATGCGGATGTCCACGCCGTAGATCGGCCGGCCCTGCTTGGTCAGCAGGCTGCGCGCCTCGGCCGGGGCCAGAGCGGCGTGCTTGAGCTTGGGCGTGCAGGTGGTGCCGCAGGGCGACAGTTCGGTCATTCCCCACAGCTGGCGCATTTCCACGCCGTGCTCCGCCAGTTGCTCCACCATGCTCTCCGGCACCGCCGAGCCGCCGGCGATCACGCGCTTGAGCGGCGAGAGCGGCAGCTTTTCGCGCTGGCAATGCTGCAACAGCTGCATCCACACCGTCGGCACGCCTATGGTGGTGGTCACCCCCTCCGTCGCGATCAGTTGCTGCAGGCTGGCGCCGTCCAGCTTCGGCCCCGGCAGCACCAGCTTGCTGCCGTTCATCGCGCAGCTGTAGGGCAGGCCCCAGGCATTGGCGTGGAACATCGGCACCACCGGCATCACCACCGCGCGCGCCGAGATGTCGAAGCTGTCCGGCAGCGAGCTGCCGAAGGCGTGCAACACGGTGGAGCGGTGCGAATACAGCACGCCCTTGGGGTTGCCGGTGGTGCCCGAGGTGTAGCACAGGCTGGAAGCAGTGTTTTCGTCGAAACGCGGCCAGCTGTAGACGTCGCTGTGGCTGTTCACCAGGTCTTCGTAGCTTTGCAGATTGGGAATCGCGCTATCCGCCGGCAGGTGGGCGTGGTCGGCCAGCAGCACGAAATGCTCGACGCTGCGCAATTGGCCGGCCAGCTGCTCCACCAGCGGCAGGAAGCTCAGGTCGAACAGCAGCGCCTTGTCTTCGGCATGGTTGATGATCCAGGCGATCTGCTCGGCGAACAGCCGCGGGTTGACGGTATGGCAGACGGCGCCGCTGCCGGACACCGCGTAGTAGATCTCGAAATGGCGGTAGCCGTTCCAGGCCAGCGTGCCGACCCGGTCGCCGCCCCGCACGCCCAGCGCCTGCAGCGCGTTGGCCAGCTGGCGGGCGCGGCGGGCGGCGTCGCGGTAGGTGTAGCGGTGAATGGGGCCTTCCACCGTGCGCGATACGATCTCGGTATCGGCATGGAAGCGCTCGGCGTGCGCGAGCAGGTCGGAAATCAACAACGGCTGGTCCATCATCTGTCCATGCAGCATCTTGCCTCCCCCTGTTGTCGGTATGGAATCCGCAAGTTACGCCGCATTGGAGCGCCGGCTCCAATCATATTTTCTGATGGCCGGCCATTGCCCGATTTATATATTCGTCATGGCAATTGACTCAGCTTTTCACCGGCTTTTTGGCCAGCATCCGCTGCAGCGTGCGGCGGTGCATATTGAGCGCGCGCGCGGTGGCGGAGATGTTGCCGTCGTTTTCCGCCAGCACCCGCTGCAAGTGCTCCCAGGTGACCCGGCGCAGCGACATCGGCTGCGGCGCCACCGACAGTTCCGGATTGGCCGCCTGCTGCTCGAACGCCGCCAGGATCTCCGCCGCGCCGGCCGGTTTGGCCAGGTATTGCACCGCGCCCAGCTTGGTGGCCTCCACCGCGGTGGCGATGCTGGCGTAGCCGGTCAGCACCACGATGGCGCTGCCGGGGCTGGCCGCGCGCAGCGCCGGCAGCAGCCTGAGGCCGCTGTCGCCGGCCAGGTTCAGGTCCAGCAGGATGCGCGCCGGCCCCTGCGCCGCCAGCCGCAGCGCCTCGTCGGCGTCGCGGGCGCACTGCACCGCGTGGCCGCGCCGCGCCAGCGAGCGCGCCAGCACCATGCAGAAGGCCTCGTCGTCGTCTATCAGCAGGAAGTCGCTCATGCCCGCTCCTTCAGCGGCAGCTCGATGCGGGCATGGACGCCGCCCTCGGCGCGGTTGTCCAGGCTCAGCGTGCCGCCCAGCCTGGCCAGCGTGGCGTGGCTGAGCATCATGCCCAGGCCCAGGCCGGCCGGCTTGGCGGAATCCAGCGGCGTCAGCCCGGCGCGCGCCAGCTGCGCCTCGCTCAGGCAGCCCTGGCGGTTGACGATGTCCAGCGACAAACGGCCGCCGCGCAGCCGCGCCGCCACCGCCACCTCGCCGCCGCCCGCTTCCGCCGCGTTGTTGATCAAGTTGAACAAGGCCGGCCAGAACGCCGGGTCCAACCACACCTCCGGGTCCTCGCCCTGCGGCGCCTGCCATTCCAGCCTGACGTCCGGCCGCAGGCTGCGCCAGCCTTCCAGCCGCTCCGCCAGCGCCGCGAACAGCGGCCGCGGCCCCGACTGCGGCTCGGAGCCATGCTTGAGGCGCGCCAGCGTGGCGCTGCAGCTGGTCAGCTGCGCGCGCATCAGGCGCAGGTCCTGGCTCAGCGCCTCGTCCTGCGCCCGCTCGCTGATCAGCTCGTCCACCAGCAAGGTCAGGGTGTTGAGCGGGGTGGACAGCGAATGGGCGGCGCCGGCCGCCTGCATGCCCACCGCCAGCAGCTGCTCGTCGCGCAGCTGGGTTTCCCGCGCCTCGGCCAGCGCGCTGTCGCGCTTGCGCAGCTGGCGCGCCAGCCGGGAGACGAAGCCGCAGATCAGCAGCGCCGACAATGCGAAAGTCAGCCACATCCCGGACAGGTGCAAATTGAAGGCATAGGCGGCGTTGCCGCCGTTCAGCGGCCAATCCAGATGCCACTCGAACAGCAGGCCGTAGGCGGCCACGCTGAGCCAGGCCAGCAGCCAGGCGAACCAGCCGGGCGACAGCAGCGCCGCCAGCAGCACCGGCGGCAAGTAGAGCGAGGCCAGCGGGTTGGCGGCGCCGCCGCTGAAGGCCAGCAGCTCGGTCAGCACCAGCACGTCGGCCAGCAGCCCCAGCCGCAGCGCGTGCTCGGCCGCCAGCCCCCAGGCCGGCAGCCGCGGCAGCAGCAGGTTGACCGCGGCCAGCGTGGCCAGCGCCTGGCCCGCCAGCAGCCAGGGCAGCTCCACCTGCTGCAGCGCGCAGCCGGCCAGCACCGCCAAGCCCAGCAGCAGCATCAGCCAGCGCAGCCGGCGCACGCGCAAACCGGCCTGCCCGGCGTCGTCGGCCTGTCCCGGCCTGAATATCGGATTCCGCATCATGCCGCCACTTTACCACCAAGCCCCGGCGGAGCCGCTGCGACAATATGCCGCATTCCTGGCCAGGATGGTTTGCACTAGCATCGCCGCGAACTTAAAACAAATTCACACTTTCCCGATGACGCTGAAAACCTCCCTGCTGCCCTTGCCGCTGGCGCTGGCGGTATGCCATGCCTTTGCCGCCGACCTGCCCACCTTCCAAGGCGACCGCATCGTCGTCACCGCCGTCCAGACCGACCAGCCGCTGCGGGTGGAGACCGATCCGCGCGCGCCCCGTCAGCCGGTGCCGGCCGGCGACGGCGCCGACCTGCTGAAAACCATTCCCGGCTTCGACGTGGTGCGCAAGGGCGGCAGCTCCGGCGATCCGCTGCTGCGCGGCCTGGGCGGCTCGCGCCTCAACATCCTGGCCAACGGCGGCTTCGTCTACGGCGGCTGCCCGGGCCGGATGGACCCGCCCACCGCCTACCTGTTTCCCGACGCCTACGACAAGCTGGTGGTGATCAAGGGGCCGCAGTCGGTCAAATACGGCGGCGCGCTGATCAGCGGCGCGGTCAGCTTCGAACGCAAGACCAAGCCGTTCGACGAGCCGGGCCTGCGCTTCGGCGGCAGCCTGCTCGCCGGCAGCGCCGGCCGCCAGGACGCCTACGCCGACCTGACCGCGGGCGGCAAGCTCGGCTATCTGCGGCTGATCGACTCGCACAACCAGGCCGGCGACTACCGCGACGGCGACGGCCGGAAAGTGCATTCGGCCTACCGCCGCGACAGCCAGAGCGTGATCGCCGGCTTCACGCCGACGCGCGACACCACGCTGGAAATCTCCGGCGACTTCAGCAACGGCCGCGCCGCCTACGCCGACCGCATGATGGACGGCAGCCAATTCGACCGCCGCGCCTGGGGCTTCAAGGCCGAGCAGCGCAATCTGGCGCCGTGGCTGGATGCGGTGCGGCTGACCGCCAACCGCAGCTACGCCGACCACGTGATGGACAACTACACGCTGCGGCCGCTGGCCGCCGGCAAGCCGCCGCGCGCCAGCAACCCGGACCGCAAGACCGACGCCGCCAAGCTGGAGGCCGACCTGGCGTTCGCCGGCATCGAGCTGACCGCCGGCGTGGACTGGCAGAACGACCGCCACACCAGCCGCGTGGGCGGGCTCGACTACGCCAGTCTGCCGCGCGTGCCGGATCAACACATTGAACGCGCCGGTTTCTACCTGGAAGGCGACACCCCCCTGGGCGGCGGCAAGCTGGTGGCCGGCTGGCGCCACGACCGCGCGCGCGCCTACTACGACGCCGCCGCCGGCCGCGGCGAGCAACTGCAGGATTACCGGCTGTTCAGCGGCTTCGCCCGCTACGAATACCGACTGGGCAGCTGGACGCCCTACGCCGGCGTCGGCGTCGCCGAGCGCGCGCCGGACTACTGGGAGCGCAGCTATGTCGCCGCCAGCCGGCCGGTGCTGCAGCCGGAGCGCAATACCCAGCTCGACATCGGCGCGCTGTACAAGAGCGAACGAATCCAGGGCTCGCTTTCCGGCTACCTGAGCCGCATCGACGACTTCCTGCTGGTCGACGACAGCGCCGCCCAGACCACCCGCAACATCCAGGCCTACCGCTACGGCGTCGAGGCCGACGCGTCCTGGCAATTCGCGCCGCAATGGCAACTGTCCGGCAGCGCCGCTTACAGCTGGGGCGCCAACACCACCGATGGCAAACCGCTGGCGCAGACGCCGCCCCTGAGCGCCAGCGTCAGCCTGGCCTGGGACAACCAGACCTGGGCCGCCGCCGCCGTCTGGCGCGTGGCCGCCGGGCAAGACCGCTACGCCATCGGCCAGGGCAATATCGCCAGCCAAGACATCGGCCCGACGCCGGGCTTCGCCACGCTGTCGCTGAACGGCGGCTGGCGCGTCAATAAGGCGCTGAAGCTCACCGCCGGTGTCGACAACCTGTTCAACCGCGCCTACGCCGAGCACATCAGCAGCGGCGGCGCCGACGTGGCCGGCTATGCCCGCACCACCCGCGTCAACGAACCGGGCCGCACGCTGTGGCTGAAGCTGCAGGCGCACTGGTAATGCCTGGCGTAGGGCGGAAGCCCGGCAAAGCCGGGCGTTCCGCCGCTCGCCGCCAACCGCCAAGCAGACCGGCGCTCGCCTAAACGCATGCGGGGCACGGCGTAAAGCGACTGCCTGCGACCGATGGCGGATCGCCCCATGGGGCATCCGCCCTACGGCTTGCATAACAATAAATGGAGAACCGTGATGAACAAGCGCTGGATCCTCGTGCCCGGGCTGTGCCTGGGCCTGTCCGCCTGCCTGGGCGGCGGCGTCAGCAGCAGCGACAGCCCGCCCCAGAACCAGAATCAGACCCCGCCCCCCGGCTACGGCGGCGGCAACACCACCGTCCGCTTCGCGCTGAAATCCGGCAGCCAGCCGGTGAGCTGCAACAGCCAGCTTAGCGGCATGGGCGTCGGCCAGGCCAACGCCACGCTGGCCGAGGGCATGGTCTACGTCCACGACGTGGCCCTGGTCAACAGCCGCGGCCAGGAAGTGCCGCTGCAGCTGGACCAGGGCAATAAATGGCAGTATCTGAACCTGGCCCTGCTGGACTTCGCCGGCGGCAGCTGCAAGGACCCGGCGCGCGACGACGGCGACACGCCGGTGGGCAAGCCGCTGCCGGGCAGCAACAGCGAGGTGACGGGCAGCGTGCCGGCCGATACCTACACCGGCCTCAGCTTCAAGGTGGGCGTGCCGATCTCCGCCAAGAACGCCAAGGGCGAGGAGGTGGCGCTGAACCACCAGCCGGCGCACAGCCCGCCGCACCCGATCCTCGGCGTGTACTGGCTGATGTGGGAATGGCAGTCCGGCCACCGCTTCATGCGCATCGACCTGGCCCCGAGCGGCGGCGTCAAGCGCGCCGACGGCTCCAGCGCCGACCGCTGGGCCTTCCACCTTGGCTCCACCGACTGCCAGGCCGACAGCGCCATCGTCGGCGGCTACCGCTGCGGCAAACCCAACCGCTTCAAGGTGAGGTTCGACCGCTTCGATCCGCAAGCCGACCGCGTGGTGCTGGACGTGCAATCGCTGTTCGCCGGCAACGACATCAGCCGCGACGACAGCGCCGACTTCGGCTGCAAATCCAACGCCACCGACGCCGAATGCCAGCCCATCTTCGATCGCCTGGGCCTGCGGCTGAACGAAAGCCGACCCGGCGCCGGCGACGGCGGCCAGCCGCTGGGCGACGGCCGCAACCCGCGCGTGTTCCGCCTGGAAAAGGCCGCCTCATGAGACCGTTCGCCGCGCTGCTCCTGGCCGCGCTGCTGGCGGCCTGCGGCCGCGAAGCGCCGCCGCCGGCCCCGGTCGGGGACTGGCATTGGCGGCTGCCGCCCAGCGTGTCTCCGCCCCCGGTGCCGGCCGACAACCCGATGAGCCAGGCTAAGTTCGAGCTGGGCCGCCGCCTGTTCTACGACAAGCGGCTGTCCGGCAACGGCAGCATCAGCTGCGCCAGCTGCCATCCGCAGGCCAAGGCCTTCAGCGACGGCGTCGCGCTGTCGCTGGGTGCCACCGGCGAGCGCACCCTGCGCAACGCCCAGCCGCTGGCCAACGCCGCCTGGCGCAAAAGCTACACCTGGGCCAACTATTCGCTGACCACGCTGGAGCGGCAGATGGACGGCCCGCTGTTCCGCACCGAGCCGGTTGAGATGGGCATCAACGACGGCAACCTGCCAACGGTGCTGGCCCGGCTGGGCTCGGACCCGCGATATGCGAGCGAATTCGCCCGTGTGTTTCCCGGTGAGGAAAAACCCCTGAGCCTGGCCAATATCGTCAAGGCCATCGCCACGTTCGAGCGCGGCATCGTATCTTTCGACTCGCGCTACGACCGCTACCAGGCCGGCAAGGCCGAACTGTCCGCCGCCGAGCTGCGCGGGCTGAACCTGTTCCGCGCCGACAAGAGCCAGTGCCTGCGCTGCCACGGCAGTCCGGACTTCGACGACCAGATGGCCGGCCATGGCGACGGCCTGCCCTTCCACAACATCGGCCTCTACAACGCCGACGGCAAAGGTAGCTACCCGTTTCCCAACCGCGGCGCGCTGGAGTTGAGCGGCAAGCCGGCCGACATGGGCCGCTTCCGCAGCCCCAGCCTGCGCAACGTCGCGCTCACCGCGCCCTATATGCACGACGGCAGCGTGGCGACGCTGGAGGACGCGGTGCGCATCCACGCCGACGGCGGCCGCGACAACGGCAAGCTGGGCGACGGCCGCCGCAATCCGTGGAAAGACCCGGCCATCGGCCGCATTAGGCTGACGCCCGCCGAGCAGGCCGACATCGTCGCCTTCCTGAAAACGCTGAGCGACGAAACCCTGACCCGGGATCCGCGGCTGTCCGACCCGTTCGCCGCCGCGCGGCGATGACGCCGGCACTCGTCGCCGGCCGGCCAGTCTGCTACGCTGGTCATCTTTTGCCTTCCCCTGAGCGCGGATGAAGACTCCCTACCTGAAAATCCTGGCCTGCGGCCTGACCCTGTTCATCCTGCTGGGCCCGCTGGTGGCGCTCTTGGCCAGCGGCGTGGTGCCGATGATGGCCTACCTGATGGGCGCGGTGCCGGCCTTGATCTTCGGCCTGATGCTGTGCCTGCTGCGCATCATCCTGGCCGCCCCCATCGCCCGCTGGCAAAGCCTGTGGCCGGCCTGGCTGCTGGCGCTGGCGGCCTTCGCGCCCGGCGCCTTCAGCGGCAGCCTGATCACGCTGCTGTACGCCCGCGTGGCCGAACCGCTGCTGTACAACGACTGGATGACGATGTACCTGGGAGCGATGGCCGGCGGCGTCTGCAACGCGCTGTTCTGGCGCATGCGCTTCGGGGCCGGCAAGCCGCTACCCCCCCACGAGAACTAGAGAAAGAAGAAAATGCCCCATTGCGTGATCGAATGCCCGGCCGAACTGGCGCAGGCGCCGCAGATAATGCCGCTGATGCAAGCCGTGCATCAGGCCGCCGTCGCCAGCGGCCTGTTCGAAACGCCCGACATCAAGGTGCGGGTGCTGCCCTCGGCGCACTACCTGGTGGGCGGCCAGCCCGACGCCTTTGTGCACGTGACCACCCACATCCTGGCCGGCCGCAGCGAGCAGCAGAAAAAACAGCTGGCCGACGCCGTCGCCCGCGCGGCCTGCGCCCAATTGCCGCAAGTGGCGATGATCACCAGCGAAGTGCGCGACATCCAGCGCGAAGCCTACAGCAACCGCCGCCAGGCGATGGCGGGCTGATCGTTCCGCGCCGCTGGCTTCTCTCCGGCGGCCCTCCTGTGGCGGCGCGGCAACGCCGCCGCGCCCGCTGGCGGCCCCCTCCCCCGGCGCGCATGCCCCCCGCCGCCCGCTCGCGGTTTCCGCCTTTCCCACGCCAATCAATTCATCGCGCTGTCAACAAAGTCTCATCCGCCTGTCACCTTGCCCCAGCAGCATGGGCCATCGCCCCGGCCCACGGACACCGCCATGCAGCCAGACTCCGCCTCCGCCGTTTCGCGCCGCCTGCGCAGCATCTGGATTTCCGACGTGCACCTCGGCACCGCCGGCTGCCGCGCCGACCATCTGCTCGACTTCCTGCGCGAACATGAATCCGACTACCTGTACCTGGTCGGCGACATCGTCGACGGCTGGCAGCTGAGGAAATCCTGGTACTGGAAGCAGAGCCACAACGACGTGGTGCAGAAATTGCTGCGCAAGGCGCGCAAGGGCTGCCAGGTGATCTACATCCCCGGCAACCACGACGAGGCGGCGCGCCAGTACTGCGGGCTGGATTTCGGCGGCATCTCCATCCGCCACGAGGCCGAGCACCTCACCGCCGACGGCAAGCGCCTGCTGGTGCTGCACGGCGACGAATTCGACGGCGTGATCCAGTACGCCAAGTGGCTGGCCTATGTCGGCGACAATCTGTACACGCTGATCCTGCAGCTGAACCGCGGCTTCAACTGGGTGCGCACCCACCTGGGCCTACCCTACTGGTCTTTGTCGCAATACCTGAAACACAAAGTGAAAAACGCGGTCAACTTCATCAGCCAGTTCGAAGCCATCCTGGCCGGCGAGGCGCGGCGGCGCGGCTTTGACGGCGTGGTGTGCGGCCACATCCACAAGCCGGAAGTGCGGATGATAGACGGCATTCTCTACGGCAACAGCGGCGACTGGGTGGAAAGCCTGTCGGCGCTGGTCGAGCATCTCGACGGCCGGCTGGAAGTGCTGCACTGGACGGCGCTGACCATAGGCTCGTCCATCGAGGAATCGCCAGAGCCCATCCCTTCGGAGGAATCCACATGCGCATCATGATCGTCACCGACGCCTGGAAGCCCCAGGTCAACGGCGTGGTCCGCTCGCTGACCGAAACCGTGCGCGAGCTGGACGGCTTCGGCCACCAGGTCAACATGATCACGCCGCTGGAATTCCGCACCGTGCCCTGCCCCACCTATCCGGACATCCGGCTGTCGCTGCTGCCTTACCGCCAGGTGGCGCAGCGCCTGGCCGGCTTCGCGCCGGACGCCGTCCACATCGCCACCGAGGGGCCGCTGGGCCTGGCCGCCCGCCGCTACTGCCTACGCCATGGCCTGGCCTTCACCACCGCCTACCACACCCGCTTCCCGGAATACATCCAGGCGCGCTGCCGGCTGCCGCTCGCCATCAGCTATGCCTGGATGCGCCGCTTCCACAACGCCTCGCAGGCGGTGATGGTGCCCACCCGCTCCATCGCCGACGACCTGGAGCAGCGCGGCTTCCGCAATGTCAGGCTGTGGAGCCGCGGCGTCGACACCGCGCTGTTCACCCCCGGCGAGCGCCAGCGGCTGGACGACACCGAACCGCCGCGCTTCGTCTACATCGGCCGGGTGGCGGTGGAGAAAAACATCGAGGCCTTCCTCAAGCTGGACCTGCCCGGTTGCAAATGGGTGGTCGGCGACGGCCCGCTCTTGCCGCGGCTGAAACAGCAATACCCGGAAGTGCATTTCGCCGGCGTGTTTCCGCAACACGAGCTGGCGCGCTTCTACCGCGCCGCCGACGTGTTCGTGTTCCCCAGCCTCACCGACACCTTCGGCCTGGTGCTGCTGGAGGCGATGGCCTGCGGCACACCGGTGGCGGCGTTTCCGGTGGCCGGCCCGCTGGACGTGGTGGGCGACTCCGGCGCCGGCGCGCTGGATTGGGACCTGCGCGCCGCCTGCCTGCAAGCGCTGGAAATCGACCGCGGCCATGTGCGCCAGGTGGCGGAGCGCTATTCTTGGCAAGCCGCCAGCCGGCAATTCGAATCCCATCTCAAGCCCAACCCGCCGGAAGCGGCGCCCGCGCCGCAGGCCGCGGCGGATTAAAAAATCCTTGCTTCAGCAGCTGTAAGCGCTATATTGGAAAAGTTGAAGCAACCGGAAGGGAGACGGATGTGTCAGGCGACAATACCCGGCCACCTTGCGCTCAACCCGGCATTGCGACCGCCCCAGACTGAACCGGCGCGCGGTCGACACCATCGGTGCCAGCAATGCCCAAAACAGCATCCAGGACGGATGCGCGGATTATCCAAAGGCCGCCGGTCAGCCAGACATCACTTGCAGATTCATGACGAGCACGCGGGAAGTTGATGATTGAAGACCACGGAAACGCCGTTTCCGCTTACACGCCCATCGAGGGCAGGATGATGTGCCGGCAGTATCGTGAATCGTAAAGCACCGGCAATCTGTTCCAGGCTTCAACGAGCATGCCTTTGCAGCGGCATGCGATGCAGTGAATCCGCTCCGCGCCGTTTCATGATGGTTCCCAGGCGCGACTGCGATGTTTCGTCTCAGTAAGTCCAAAGAGGGCGTCCCACCACCGGGACGCCCTCTTCCTTATGGAGATACAAGCTTGATATTGCTCAGACAAATAACTGCCGGTGCTAAAAAAATCGTCAAACAATCTTCCAGAGATTGGCCGCTGTCGGTTAACATGCGACCATCACGCTTGGCCTGAAATCCTGGCCCAGCTCCACTCACGATAGCGTCCGCCCATCCGGGCCGGCGTCGTCCCAAGCACAAACGGCAGCCGCGGACAGCGTCCGCGCCGCCATGCGATACCCGAAGCCGCAGGAACAAGCAGGGGGCCGGCGAAACGGGTTAAAATCCTTGCAACGCAATATTTTTCGATCTTTTGGATAGCGAGCCGCACGAGATATGTCCTCTCCCAATTTGTCCGCTGAAAAAGTCCTGTCGGTCCATCACTGGAACGACACCCTGTTCAGCTTCACCTGCACCCGCGACGCCGGCCTGCGCTTCATCAACGGCCAGTTCGTGATGATAGGCCTGGAAGTCAACGGCAAGCCGCTGATGCGCGCCTACTCCATCGTCAGCTCCAACTACGAAGAGCACATGGAGTTCTACAGCATCAAGGTGCAAGATGGTCCGCTGACCTCCCGCCTGCAGCACCTGAAGGTGGGCGACACCGTGATGATCAGCAAGAAGCCCACCGGCACCCTGGTGCAGGACAACCTGCTGCCGGGCAAAAACCTGTACCTGCTGTCCACCGGCACCGGCCTCGCGCCGTTCATGTCCATCATCAAGGATCCGGAAGTCTACGAACGCTACGACAAGGTGATCCTCACCCACGGCGTGCGTTGGGTCAGCGAGCTGGGCTACCACGACTACATCACCCAGGAGTTGCCGGAAAACGAATTCTTCGGCGACATGGTGAAGGAAAAGCTGATCTACTACCCGACGGTCACCCGCGAGCCGTTCCGCAATGAAGGCCGCCTGACCGACCTGATCACCAGCGGCAAGCTGTGCGCCGACATCGGCCTGCCGCAATTGAATCCGGAACACGACCGCGTGCTGATCTGCGGCAGCCCGAGCATGCTGCACGACCTGTGCGAAATCCTGAACGGCATGGGCTTCAAGGAATCGCCGCGCATGGGCGAGCCGGCCGACTACGCGATCGAACGCGCCTTCGTCGAGAAATAAGCGCTCCGCCTCGGCGGAACGACAACAGCCCCGCAGGCTTGCGCCGCGGGGCTGTTTCTTTGTCGGGACGGAAAAATCAAACCGCCTGTCGCGATGCCAGGCAGCCAAAACAAAGGGAGGCCGAAGCCTCCCTAGTTTTTATGCGAGCCAGACCGGAGTCTGGTTTGATTACTTGGCGGCCGAAGCGGCAGCCTTCTTGGCCACGTGATGCTTCTTGGCGTGGTGCTTGTGAGCCTTCTTGGCTACCGGGGCGGAAGCGTCGGCCTTGGCGGCTTGGGCTTTTTGCGCGGCGGAAGCTTCTTTCTTGGCGGCGTGCTTCTTAGCGT